>NZ_JADMNM010000001.1 GCF_016461955.1 Qipengyuania sp. YIM B01966
CGCCAAATGTTCTGACGACGGACAAGGCGAGATTATTGACGTCGGATGCCCCGGTCGCCGATGCGTAGAGCACACGAGCGCGCGGCAACAGATTCTGGATGCGAACACCGGCAATGCCCTGTTCCGATCCTTTGACCTTACCACGTGAGCCTTCCCCGCCAGCGGCGTTGGCCATCGCATGGGCTTCGTCGAAAACGATGACTCCGTCGAAGTCCTCCCCTGCCCATTCGAGAATTTGCTCGAGCCTGGTCGCGTCGCTGCGGCCCGAGCGCAGTGTCGGATAGGTTACGAAGAGGATGCCTTCGCGCATCCCGATCGAGACACCGAGCTTCCATTGGCCAAGGGGTTGAACATCGATAGGAAGGCCACCTAGCGCGCTCCAATCGCGGCAGGCATCCTCGAGCAAAGCTTCGTTCTTGGAAATCCAGATGTGGCGCCGTTCACCCCTCACCCATCGGTCGAGGATGACAGATGCGACTTGCCGGCCTTTGCCTGCGCCAGTTCCGTCACCGAGAAAGTAGCCCATGCGATAGGCGTGCCCCTCGGCGCTCGCCTTGAGGGCGCAGCCCTTGTCGTCGGGCTCGAACCGGCCCGGCAGATCGCGGGCATGGGCGCTTGCGGCATAGATCAGGGTCTCGGCCTGCGCAGCGGATAAGACGCCTTCAGCAATGATACTCGAAGGAAGCTGAGGCACCACTTCCGGCACGGGTGCGATTATCGAACCCATTGCGACGGATTCGACCAGCGGGGTCGGGTGGGAGACCGCATTTGCAATTGAGATCCGGCTCGGTCGGTAAGGCAAATAATGCCCAACCTGGCTTTCGATCGGCGCAGGTGCGTCCAGCGGAGTAAATTCGAGCGGCAGTATCGACGGCGCCGCAGCGGCTGGATGGACCTTAAGTGGAACCGGTTTTGTCCTGTTCGCCACCAGTCGAAGCGGCAAGGCTGGCTTGATGCCGATGCTGGGCTCGGCGGGCAGGCTTACCCGGTCAGGTAGCATTTCGATCAGCAGATGAAGCTCGGCAAAGTTTGCCGGCTGGGCGATGATCGGGCTGGCAACATCATCAGCCTTGTCGAGAACCAGGAGCCGGGTAGAGATTGATGTGCCCTGCTTGACGAAGCCTCGCTCGATCGTCGCGTTGAGGCGCAACGAAACGGGACCGGCAATCCCAGCAAGGAACTTCGGAAGTTCGAACCATTCGGGCATCACTGCGACCAGGCGGCCACCGTGTAGAAGGCGCTTCCAGGCAGAACGCAAATGGCGATCGCCAGTGCGACTATCGTGGCCGCGCTCGATACCGTGCGAATAGGGCGGGTTCATCAGCACCACGCTCGGACCCACGTCGGGCGTGAGAAGTTCGTCGATCAGTTCCCCGTCAAATCCCGTGACTGTCGCGTCCGGAAACACGGCGCCCAGGCATTCGCGGCGCAGCGGCGATATCTCGTTGAGAGCGAGACGCGCCGCTGCCTTTGCCGCCCATACGCCCAGCATCCCGGTCCCGGCCGAAGGTTCGAGAACCAGTTCGTTGACAGCAATCGCGGATGCCTTTGCAGCCATCCAGGCCAAACGGGGCGGCGTTGCGAATTGTTGCCACTCGATCTGCTCGTCGCTCCGGTTGGACTGGGTTGGGACCAGAGCTTCAAGGCGCATGAAAGCCGCATCAGCAAAGCTGGACGACATCGTAGGTGAGAATTCAGTTGCCTGCGCCAGAAACAGCACCTGCGCCAATTCAAGTGCGGCATGGGCATCGCGAACAGACCAGCGTCCTTCGGCGTCGCTACCGCCGAAGTGACCGGCCATGGTGGCGTTCATGGTGAGCCGCGAGATTGCTTGATCTGCAGCGAGCCGCGCGGCCAGCGCCCTCGCCGCTGCCAACACTGGCGGCTCGGCGGGATCTGCGAATGCGAAAGCGGAATTTGCGTGTGACATGGGAGACCTCCTGAAGAGGCCCTGGGTTTGTCCGGGTGTCCGTTCAGATGGATCCGTCCGGGGGCCTCACAAGGCCCCAAGCCCGCTTTCCTCTCACCGACATTCAGACCGCAGCTCGGACTGAGCGCATGAGCACATCATTCCAATCATCGCCGGTCTGCTGCGGACGCCTGGTGACAATCAGCCGCCCTTCGCAAGCGTAAGCATTTCGCGCGCGCTCTTCAGCAAGGCGCCCACCCGCGTCATTGTCGACAAAGAGATACAGCTGGCGCACCGATTCCGGGATTGTGACCTGGCCGAAGCGTTCGTTTCCCAGCGTCGCCCAGCAGGGAACATTGAACATTTGCATCGCTGAGAGGGCCGTTTCGTTTCCTTCTGCGAGGCCAAGGCGTCCCTCATCCGGGTATGCGAAACGCACCGCGCCAGAACCGGGACTGCCTAACGCACGCCTGGGCTGATCAAACGAAGCCAAGCTGCTTTTTTCCAGATTGAGGAAGGAGCGGTGCAGCGCCAGAATCCCGGCGTCACTGCGCACGGCCGCGATCATCGCGGGAAGAAACCGGACAGCACCCTTTGGCCCCAGAGGCATGCGCGGGTGGAAACGCAGCTCGGTCGACGAAATCGTGATACCTCTGGTCTCGAGGTATCGCTCGACAGGGCTACCGGCGATGGTCGATGCCTCACGCCAGAGCCTCAGCGCATTACGATTGGCGACTTCCTCGCGCGGCTCGGTCTCGATCGGATCACTCGTCCCATCGAACAGGTCCGCAATTCGTATTCCGTTCCCGGCCATGGCTTCTATCACCGCCTCGTTCGCGCAGCCGGCAAAGCAATGAACAAGAATTGCACGCTTTCCGAGGGTGATGCTTAGCGAAGGATTGCGGTCGTCGTGGGCCGGGCAGCAGCACATCCCGCGCGAGTGCGACCAGGTGCCGCCCAGCTGCTCGACTATCTTGCGTGCGCGGGTTTCCAGCTGCATGCCTTGGAATTGGGATGTTCGGTGTTGGTCCATGGGGGCATCTCCATCGTAACGTACCTCCACCCGCGCAGCCTCCGCTCTGCGTCGCTGACGTTTCATTTTCCTACATCATATGTTCTATATATGTTCTTTCCCGATTCGACCAACAAAGGATTCGGGAATGAGACTGAAATGGGCAATTGCCGCAGTGGCAACGGCAGAATTTGGGTTCGTCCTCCCCGCTCACGCGCAGGAACTGGAGCCCCCTCAGATGACCGTTGCCTCGAAGTCGACGACTGATGGCTTCCGCGTCGCAGAAGGGACCGATGGCTTTCTTCTCGTCGAACACGGCATTTGGAGAATGCCTCCAGCGGGCTCGTTCGAGCCGCCGGCTGCCGATGCAGGTCGAACCTATCTGCCCTATCGATACCCAAAGCCCCAAGGCAGCGCGCCGTCAGGCTTCCGTCGGGCAAGCTACCTTCCTCATGTTTACGCTGCTGAGGCTCAATACTCGCTACCAAGCGGCCTTCTCGACGCTCTTGTATGGACGGAATCACGATATAATCCCTTGGCCATCAGCAAGGCCGGCGCCGCAGGTTTGGGGCAATTGATGCCAGGGACAGCACGGGACCTTGGCGTTTCAAATCGCTTCGATCCCAAGGCGAACATCTTGGGTGCGGCCCGATACCTACGCCAGATGCTAGACAAGTTCGGGGTGGTTCATCTGGCCCTCGCTGCCTACAACGCAGGTCCAGGTGCCGTCGAGCGCGCCGGCGGTATTCCTCGCAATGGCGAGACGCCGGCCTATGTGCGCGAAGTGCTGCGCCATTGGCGTTTTTGAACGGGGGGCGTTGTGAGCGCTGGTCGAATACGCATCTCGGGAATTTTGAGCCGCGGTAGTCGCGGGATGTTCCTGACCACGACAGACGAAGTCGTCTGGATTATCGAGAGCGAAGAACCCGAATGCGAATTCGTCGGATCAGCGGTGATTGTCGAGGGGGTTGTCACAAGTCGAGATCGTTTGCGCGCAGACTGGATTGGACTGGTCTGATCGAAGCCATAATTATCAGGCTGCGCGCTTCCCTGCCTTCTTGATGTCGATCACCTTCCCGCCGCTCAGATAGTCAGCCCAGTCCTGCATCATCCGGCGCCGGGGAGCCAGGTATTCAGCGGCATTGTAAGCTCCACGCACGTCGTTTTTCTCCGAATGCGCGAGCTGTAGTTCGACCCAATCCTCATGGTATTTCCTGATCCACATGGGCGGCTTGCCAAACTCGACCAACTGTTCATTGGCCCAGGTGCTCGCCAAGCCCCGGAAGCCGTGCACGGTTTGGCGGCTGTGGTATCCAAGACGATAGAGCGCGTAGATCATTGTGTTCTCTGAAAGCGGCTTGTTCGGGCCGTTGCCCGGGAAGAGAAACTCGCCAGGCGCTGCTGCTATCATAGATTTCGCAATGTGCGTTGCCTGCTGCGAGAGGGGCACCAAATGCTCTCGTCCCATCTTCATTCGCTCTGCTGGTATGCGCCAGACAGGTGATTTGCCGCCCAGGTCTTCAAACTCGGATTTGGCGGCGAAGCGGAGCTCCTTGGTTCGAACCCAAGTCAAGAGCGCAAAGAGAACTGCGTCACGGGTGATCGCGGACCGTCGTTCGCCCTCTTCTTGGTAGGCATGCAGCTTGTCGATGAAAGCGGGCAATTCGCTGAGCGGCAGCCGGCTCATATGCTTCACTCTTGGTCGCGGCTTTAGCGCCCCACGCAAATGTGTCGTCGGATCGTTCGTTGCCAAGCCACACGCGATCGCAAACTGGAAGACTTGCCCCACCCCTTGCTTTGCACGGCGGCTGATATCGAGCGCGCCTCTTGCTTCGATCTTGCGGATCATTGCCAGGACGTCAGGAGCCGTGATTTCATGCACGAGTTTCTCGCCGATGGCTGGAAAGACGTCCCTTTCCATCCGCGACCAGACGCGGTCGGCATGCGCGGCATTCAACGCGCTCTTTCGATTTTCATGCCAGCGCTTTGCGACCTCGAAGAAGGTCGCTCCCTCCTGCAAAATCACTTCGCCCTTGGATCTCATTGGATCCTTGCCCTCTGCTAGCAACGACTTTGCGGCTGTGCGCTTGTCGCGCGCGGCAGCTATCCCGAGCTCTGGGTAAGCGCCGAACGAGAGCAACTTCTCCTTGCCCGCGAAGCGGTACTTCATCCGCCACAACTTTGACCCGTTTGGCTGGACGAACAGGAATAAGCCCTCCCCGTCGGCCAGCTTGTAGGCGCGCTCGCGTGGCTTGGAATTTCGGGCCTGAATCTCCGTGAGAGGCATTGGGGGTATCGCTCCTTTCCGATACTCCGCGAAAATACCCCCAAAATACCCCCACACCAAATCTGGCTGCATGTGGAAGACCATGGGCGCATGCGGACGCGAATCACCCGCAACCCTCTGCTTTTCTTTCAATTTCTGGAAAAATGCGGAAGCTAGTGGAAGCTTCCGGATCAAGGAATGGTAGCGGAGGAGGGACTTGAACCCCCGACACGCGGATTATGATTCCGCTGCTCTAACCAGCTGAGCTACTCCGCCCCATGGGCAGGTGGCGCATCTAGGGGGCGCTGCCCGCCCGGTCAACCACGCTTTTTGCCGCTGAACGACCACATTCCCAGCGGCGCCCACGGCCCGCCGAGATAGCGGTGCAGCGCCAGCCCGGCGAACAGGAAATCGCGCCGGCGCAGCGTCTTGCCAAGCTCGGCCTGCAAGGCGCGCGCGGCGTCCTTGGCGACCTTGTTCTGGATCGTGATATGGAGGCGCGGCGGATGGTCGTCCTGCGCGCTCAGCAGCCCGTGGAGATGGTGTGCGAGATCGGCGCGCAGCGCATCCATCCCGGCGCTGTCCACCGCCAGCGCTGTGCCCTTGCCCAGGTCGAGCAGCCGGCTGATGCTGGCGGCCACCGGCGTCCATTCGCGCGCCGTGCGGGCGAGCAGGCGGCGCGCTTCGTCCTCGGCCGAAGGGGGCAGCGCATGGAACAGCGTCAGATGCGCTGGGACCAGATTGCGCTCAGGCGGAAAATGTGCGCGGCGCAGCCCTTCGGCCCAGGCGAAAATATCCGGCGGAAGCAGGGCGGTGACGATCAGCGCCACCGCCACCCCTCACATCTCGCCGCGCTGACGGCGCAGGGCAAACCACTTTTCGACATTGGCGTTATGTTCATCGAGCGTGGTGGCAAAGGCGTGGCCGCCCGTCCCGTCCGCTACCATATACAGCGCATCGGTCGCCGCCGGGTCGAGCACCGCGGCGATGCTTTCGCGGCCCGGATTGGTAATCGGGCCCCGAGGCAAGCCGACCATCGTGTAGGTGTTGTAGCCGTTCACAGCGGCAATCTCGCTCTGGCGGATGCGGCGGCCGAGCGGGCGGCCCTGCGTGATCGGATAGATGATGGTCGGATCGGCCTGCAGCTTCATCCCCTGCTTGACCCGGTTCGAATAGAGCCCCGCCACCATCCGCCGCTCGCGCGCAACGCCGGTTTCCTTCTCGACGATCGAGGCAAGGATCACGGCCTCTTCGGGCGTATTGACCGCGATGCCCGGTTTGCGCTTGGCCCAGGCCTCGGCGAGGTAGCGCGTCATGGCGTCCTGCATTCGTTTGAGCACGGCAGCGCGGGTCTCGCCGCGTTCGAAATCATAGGTGTCGGGCAGTACCGAACCTTCCGCCGGCACCGGAATATCGCCCGTCAGCAGCGGCTGGGCCATCAGCGCCTGATGCACCATCACCGAGGGCACGCCTTCGGCCACCGTGACGAAGCGCAGTTGCGGCTGGCCGTGCTGGAACGTGTCGAGCAATTGCGATGCGGTGGCGCCCGCCGGGACCGGAAATTCGCCGGTCTTGATCGGATCGCGGCTGCCAAGGATCTTGGCGCGCAGCAGGAAACTGTCGGCCGAGGCGATCAGCCCTTCTGCTTCGAGCTTGTTCGCCACCGCCGTCAGTGAGGCGCCTTCGGGCACGATGAAGGTCGTGTCCTTGTCGACCGGGGAGCTGGAATACCAGCCCCACGAAAAAACCATGGATGCCGCCGCGACGAGCGCGAACAAGCCGCCCGCGGCGAGGCACCCGGCGCGTTTCATGCGCTCAATCCTCGACCTGCTTGAGGATCAGGCTGGCATTGGTCCCGCCGAAACCGAAGGAATTGTTGAGCGCCGCCTTGACCTCGCGGTGTTTGGCTGTGTGCGGCACCAGATCGACGCCTTCGGTCCCCTCGTCCGGATTATCGAGATTGAGCGTGGGCGGCACCACCTGGTCGCGGATCGCCAGCGCGCAGAAGATCGCCTCGACCGCACCCGCCCCGCCGAGCAGATGGCCGATCGCGCTCTTGGTGCTCGACATTGACGCACCGCCCAGATCATCGCCCAGCACGCGCTTGACCGCGGCGAGCTCGATCGTATCGGCCATGGTGCTGGTGCCGTGCGCGTTGACATAGTCGATGTCCGCCGGCTCCAGCCCGGCTTTCCTCAGCGCCATCCGCATGGCCAGTTCGGCGCCGCGCCCTTCGGGATGCGGGGCGGTGACGTGGTGGGCATCGCCCGACAGGCCATAACCGACCACCTCGGCGTAGATCTTCGCGCCGCGCGCCTTGGCGTGCTCGTATTCCTCCAGCACCATCACGCCCGCGCCTTCGCCCATGACGAAGCCGTCGCGGTCCCTGTCATAGGGGCGGCTCGCCTGTTCGGGCCGGTCGTTCATGCTCATATTGAGCGCCTTGGCCTGCGCGAAACCAGCAACGCCGAGCGGGTTGATGGTGCTTTCCGCCCCGCCCGCCAACATAACATCGGCATCGCCATCCTTGATCATCCGCGCCGCATCGCCGATCGAATGAGCGCCCGTCGAACAGGCGGTGACGACCGAATGGTTGGGGCCCATCAGCCCGTATTTGATCGACACCTGCCCGCTGGTGAGGTTGATCAGCCGGCCGTGGACGAAGTGCGGGCTGACCCGGCCCGGCCCCTTTTCGGCCAGCACCAGGCTTTCGCTTTCGATCCCCGGCAGCCCGCCAATGCCGCTGCCGATGGAAACGCCGGCGCGTTCTTTCTCGGCGTCCGTCATTTCGGTCAGGCCGGCATCTTCCAGCGCCTGCCCGGCCGCATCAATGGCATAGACGATGAACGGATCGACCTGCCGCTGCACCTTGAAATCGACCCGCTTGTCGGGGTCGAAGCCCCATGCGTGATCCTTGGGCTTCACCTCGCCGGCGATCTTGGCCTTCTGGTCGGACACGTCGAAGCGAGTGATCGGGCCAATCCCGCTCTTGCCGGCGATGAGGTTGGTCCAGACGGTTTCGACATCCGCGCCGAGCGGGGTGACAAGGCCAAGACCGGTAACGACAACGCGGCGCATCTTTCTCTCCAAAAACTGAAACAGGCCCAACCCGGCGGGGCTGAGCCTGTCACGCTTCGACAAGCTCGGGGTGAGCGGCCGAAGTCGAGGTCATTCCCACAGCCGCCCGGTCCGCCTTTCGGCGAACGGACGGTTGTGGCGAACAGGGATCAGCCCTTGTTGCTTTCAATGTAAGCGGTCGCATCACCGACGGTGGTGATCTTTTCGGCCGCATCGTCGGGAATCTCGACGCCGAATTCTTCTTCGAAAGCCATCACCAGCTCGACGATATCGAGGCTGTCGGCGCCCAGATCGTCGATGAAGCTGGCGTCCTGCGTGACCTTGTCAGCTTCAACGCCTAGGTGCTCGACAACGATCTTCTGCACGCGCTCGGCGGTATCGCTCATGATGGTTCCCTCTTCGAAATGGGGGTGGAATTTCCTGTCGCCCTAATGAACGCACGGGGCGCTGGCAAGTGCCGGACTATTCGGCAGTGTTGCCGCTCGCCGTAGGGGCCGTCGGGGGTGCGGGCCCGGCGGCGGGAGCATCGAGCGTGCGGATATGCACATCGCGCAACTGCTGTGCACTGACCGGCGCGGGCGCGCCCATCATCAGGTCCTGCGCGCGCTGGTTCAAGGGGAAGGCGATCACCTCGCGGATGTTGGGCTCGTCGGCCAGCAGCATGACGATGCGGTCGATCCCCGGCGCCGAGCCGCCATGCGGCGGCGCGCCCAGCTTGAACGCCTCGATCATGCCGGCAAACTGATCGTCCACCACCGAGGCCGGGTAGCCGGCGATCTCGAACGCCTTGTACATGATTTCGGGGCGGTGATTACGGATCGCGCCCGAGGACAATTCGTAGCCGTTGCAGACGATATCGTACTGCCAGGCGAGGATGCTGAGCGGGTCCTGCGTTTCCAGCGCTTCCATCCCGCCTTGCGGCATCGAGAACGGGTTGTGGCTGAAATCGACCTTCTTCGCGTCCTCGTCATATTCGAACATCGGGAAATCGACGATCCAGCAGAACTTGAAGCAATCGGCCTCGATCAACCCCAATTCCTCCGCCACGCGGGTCCGCGCCGCCCCGGCGAGCTTGACCGCGTCCTTTTCCTTACCGGCGGCAAAGAACAGCCCGTCATTTTCGCCCAGCCCCAACTCGGCATAGAGTGCTGCCATCCCGTCAGACCCGTGGTTCTTGGCGATCGGCCCGCCGAATTCGCCGCCCTTGCGGGTAACATAGCCGAGGCCGGCAAACCCTTCGCGCCGAGCCCAGTCGTTCATGTCGTCGAAGAACTTGCGGCTCTTTTCATGGGTGGCCGGCGCCGGAATCGCGCGCACCACCCCGCCGCTGCCGACGATCTTTTCGAACAGGCCGAAACCCGAATGCGTGAAGTGTTGCGACACCTCGCTGATGATCAGCGGATTGCGCAGGTCCGGCTTGTCGCTGCCGTATTTCAGCATCGCTTCGGCATAGGGGATGCGCGGGAATTCGCCCGCCGGGGTGACACGCTTGCCGCCCGAAAACTCCGCAAACACGCCCGCCAGCACCGGCTCGATCGCCTGGAACACGTCTTCCTGGGTGACGAAGCTCATCTCGAAATCGAGCTGGTAGAATTCCGGGCTGCGGTCGGCGCGCAGATCCTCGTCGCGGAAACAGGGCGCGATCTGGAAATAGCGGTCGAAGCCGGCGACCATCAGCAGCTGCTTGAACATCTGCGGCGCCTGCGGCAGCGCATAGAAGGTGCCGGGGTGGAGGCGGCTGGGCACCAGATAATCGCGCGCGCCCTCGGGGCTGGAAGCGGCGAGGATCGGGGTCTGGAATTCGGTGAAGCCTTGCTCGATCATCCGCCGGCGCAGGCTGGCGATGACCTGGCTACGCAGCATGATGTTGCGGTGCAGGCGTTCACGCCGCAGATCGACGAAGCGGTATTTGAGGCGGATGTCTTCGGGGTAATCCTGCTCGCCCGCCACCGGCAGCGGCAGTTCCTCGGCGCGGCTCTGCACCTCGACCGCGCGGGCGAACACCTCGATCGCGCCGGTCGCCAGATTGGCGTTGACCGTCCCCTCGCCGCGCGCCTTGACCTCGCCATCGATCGTGACGACCGATTCCGCACGCAGACCGTCGAGCACCTCCAGCGCCGGCGAATCCTCGTCCGCGACGATCTGCGTGATGCCGTAATGATCGCGCAGATCGATGAACAGCACCCCGCCATGATCGCGCTTGCGGTGAATCCAGCCCGACAGGCGGACGCTCTGGCCGACATCGTCCTTGCCAAGCTGGGCGCAAGTATGGGTGCGGTAGGCGTGCATCGAATTTCTTTCCAAAGCGGGGGTGCGGCGCTAAGGGCGCGGGCGCTCGCGCTCTTGCCACCGCGCGGGCTAACAGGGGAAGGGGCGCGCTTTGTCAAGCATCCCGCCCCCGTGGGACCGTCCCGAGCGGTGGTACTCCGCCGCACGACCAGAAAAGAACCGATGAAAATACACGATCTGATTACCGATACCGCGACGCTCGCCGACCTGTGCGAACGACTCGCCCGGTCCGACTTCGTCACTGTCGATACCGAATTCATGCGCGAAAACACCTATTGGCCCGAACTGTGCCTGGTGCAGATCGCCAATAGCGAGGAAGCCGCCGCGATCGACCCGCTGGCGCCCGGCATCGACCTTGCCCCGCTGCTCGACCTGATGTGCGACAATGAAGACGTGCTCAAGGTCTTCCACGCCGGCGGGCAGGATGTGGAGATTATCTACAACCTCACCGGCAAGACCCCGCACCCGATCTTCGACACGCAGATCGCGATGATGGCGATCAGCCAGTCGGAACAGATCGGTTATGCCAACCTGGTCGAAAGCTGGCTCGGCATCGACGTGGATAAGGGCGCGCGCTTTACCGACTGGAGTCGGCGCCCGCTGACCGACCGACAGATCGAATATGCCATCGGCGACGTCACCCACCTCGCCAAGATTTTCCCGCGGATGCTGAGGAAGCTGATCAAGACCGGGCGCGGATCGTGGCTCGATGCCGAGATGGAGAAGCTCGCCGATCCGGCCAATTACGCCAATGATGCAGGCCAGGCGTGGCGCCGCATCCGTGCGCCCAGCCGCAACGTGCAGGTGCTCGGCCGGTTGAAGGCGCTCGCCGCCTGGCGCGAGGGCGAAGCGCAGCACAAGAACATCCCGCGCGGGCGGATCATGCGCGACGAGACGCTGGCCGATATCGCCAGCCATCCGCCCAAGGCGCAGGCCGATCTCGCCAAGGTGCGCGGCCTGTCGCCTTCGTGGAAGGACAACGATATCGGCAAGCGCCTGCTGCGCGCGCTGGAGGGGGCCGAACCGCTCGACAAAGCCGAAATGCCCGACACCGCCAAGCGCGGCGCGCCGCTGGGCAAGGAAGGCGCGCTGGTGGTCGATCTGCTCAAGCTGCTGCTCAAGATCCGCAGCCGCGAGATCGACGTCGCCAGCCGGTTGCTGACCCGCTCCGACGAGATGGAGGCCCTGGCCGCCGGGGTCCGCAAGCTGCCGGTGCTCGAGGGGTGGCGCTACGAGGTGTTCGGCAAGGACGCGCTGGCGCTGGTCGAAGGCAAGATGGCCTTCGCGGTCAAGGACGGCAAGATGCAGATGACCCGGGTGGCGGATGCGGCCATGCCCGAGGACGACGCGGTGCCCGCGTCCGAGGTTGCAGAGTAGGCGGTGCTTCGACAAGCTCAGCACGAGCGGATTGTCTGAGGGTAAATTTTTCGCCCAACCCCCGCTCATGCTGAGCCTGTCGAAGCATCCCGCCCCACCCCAACCAGCGCTTTTGCCGGGCCGCCCGCCGCGCTAAGCTGCGGGCGATGACCACCTACCTCCCGACCATCAAGCAGCTGCAATATCTCGTCGCGCTGCACGAGCATGGCCATTTCGGCCGCGCGGCGGAGGCCAGCTTCGTATCGCAATCGACCCTCTCGGCGGGGCTGCGCGAACTCGAAACGCTGCTCGGCGTCACGCTGGTTGAACGCACGCGCCGGGTGGTGCGCTTTACCCCGCTGGGCGAGCAGGTGGTGGCCAAGGCCCACCGCGTACTGCGCGAGGCGGAGGAGCTGGCCGAAATCGTCCGCGCCAGCGGCACCCCGCTAAGCGGCGAATTGAAGCTCAGCGTGATCCCGACCATCGCCCCGTTCCTGCTCCCCCGCCTGCTCCCGCGCCTCGCCCGCGACCGGCCCGAACTGCAGCTGCGTGTGCGCGAGGAAACCAGCGGCGATGCGGTCGAATCGCTGCATCACGGGCGGGCCGATTGTGTGCTGCTGGCGCTGCCCTTCCCCACTGGCGAGGTGGAGACGGCGCACATCTCCGACGATCGCCTGTTCGCCGCCTTCCCCGCCGGCGACCCGGGCGCGCTGCCCGATCAGGTCGCCCCTGCGCTGCTCGATGAAGGGCGGCTGCTGATGCTCGAAGATGGGCATTGCCTGACCGACCACGCCCTCGCCGCCTGCAACCGCCCCGAATTGCGCCGGACCACCAGCATGATCGCCACCAGCCTGCACACGCTGGTGCAACTGGTCGATAATGGCCTCGGGCAGACGATCCTGCCGGAAATGGCGATCGAGGCCGGATTGCTGGGCAACACCAGCGTCGAAGCGCGCCCCTTGAAAGCGGCCCATGCCACGCGCGAGATAGCCCTGATCTGGCGTCCCCATTCCCCCCGCGCCGCCGATTTCCGCCTTCTCGCCGAAGAACTCCTCGCGGGGTGAATTGCCACAGCGACGCCAGTGCTGTCCTACACCTGCGCGCCTGTGGCAGGCTGGGGCGATGTTGCACCAACTATCCGTCTATCGGCGTGAGACCCTGCTCCCGCGAAATCAGGGTGACACCTGGCCCGCGAAAGGTCACACGCGTTATGCCACAAATGCGCCTAACCTATTGAATCTGTTGATATATTCGAGAAGCGCCAAATCGTCGGCGACCCTGCCGATTGTCGCCTTCAATCCATGTGTTTCAGCCCGACGCGCAAGTAATCCCAGCCCGTTATTAGAGTCAGCGCCGCGGCCGCCCACAAGCTGCCGAGGCCGACAAGGTGGATCCACTGGTTCGCCAGCGTGCCGCAATCCTCGGCCACCGAATGGCACGGCTGGCCATGCACCGCCCCGCCGAGGATGAGTGCCCCCAGCGCGACGATCTGGAAGGTCGTTTTCCATTTCGCCAGCCGGCTCACCGGTACCGACATCTGCAATCCGCCGAGAAATTCGCGCAGGCCCGAAACCGCAATCTCGCGCACCAGAATGATGAGGCCCGCAATCACGTGCATATCGCCCACATAGGGCCCACGCAGATAGCCTTGTGCGGTCAGCACCAGGATGACGGTGGCAACCATGATCTTGTCGGCAATCGGATCGAGGAAAATGCCCAGCCGCGACACCGCCCCGCTCGCCCGCGCCAGCATCCCGTCGAAATAGTCGGTAATCCCCATCAGCGCATAGAGGAGAAAGGCGAGCAGATAGCCGAACCGCCAATCGGGCCACCACAGCAGGAACGCCAGCAGCGGCAGCGTGACAATGCGTGACAGCGTCAGCAGGTTGGGCAGCGAAAGCATGGCGCCGGCGTTTAGCGCAGCGTAGCGCCATTCGGGAAGCGCGGTTTTGCCTTGTCCACACGGGGTTTGCCGTTACGGGCGCAAACAGCAGCAGGCAGCCAGCAGGGTATTCATGACCACCAGCACCCACCTGTTACGAACCCGCCGGTTTGCGCCGCTTTTCGTCACCCAGCTGCTCAATGCCTTCAACGACAATCTGTTCAAGAACGCGATGGTGCTGTTCGTGGTCTACAGCATCTACAACTCAGAAGAGGCCGAAGGGCAGTTCAGCGCGATCGCTTCAGCGGTGTTCATCCTGCCGTTCTTCGTGCTCTCCGCCCTCGCCGGGCAGCTGGCCGACATGCGCGACAAGGCGCGGATCATCCGGATGGTCAAGGCGGCCGAGATCGGCATCATGCTGGTCGGCGCGGCGGGGCTGGTGATGGCGTTCGAAGGGATTGCGGTGCACAGCGTGGCGATCCCGCTGATGCTGACGGCGCTGTTCGGCATGGGCGTGCATTCGACCTTCTTCGGGCCGATCAAATACGCCATCCTGCCGCAGCACCTGCACCCGCAGGAGGTCCTTGCCGGGACAGGTCTGGTCGAAGCAGGCACCTATATCGCGATCCTCGCGGGCACGATCCTTGCGGGATGGATCCCCGTCGAATGGGCGGCCATCGGCGTCGTTGCGGTGGCGGTGATCGGATATGTCATCAGCCGTCAGGTGCCCCCGGCCCCGCCCGAGATCGCTGCCGAGCCGCTCGATTTTCACATCCTGCGCTCGTCGATCGCGCTGATCCGCAACACCGCACAGGACCAGCGCGTGTTCCTGGCGATCATGGCGATCAGCTTCTTCTGGACCATCGGCGCTGTGCTGTTCATCCAGTTTCCGCCGCTGGCCAAGAATGTGCTGACCGCCAGCAAAGAAGTCGCCAGCGTGTTCCTGGTGATTTTCTCGATCGGGGTGGCAATCGGCTCGATCTCGATCAACGCGCTGCTGAAGGGCACCGTGTCGGCCCGCTATTCCCCGATGTCGGTGATCGGCATGGGTCTGTTCGTGGTGGCGTTCTATTTCGTCTGTCGCGCCTGGATACCGCACCCCGAGGACGGGCTGATGAATGTCCGCCAGTTCATCGCCCAGCCGCTGGCCGTGCCGCTGCTGCTCAGCCTGCTGGGTGTGGCGGTCATGGGCGGGATGTTTGTCGTCCCGCTGTATGCCTTCCTGACCACCTTCGTCGAAAAATCGCAGGCGGCAAGGACGATTGCGGCGAACAATATCGTCAATTCCGGCGCGATGACGGTCGGCTCGCTGCTGGCCATCGGGCTCAGCGCGGCCGGGGTGCCGATCATCCAGCAATTGCTGCTGAGCGCGGCGATGTGCCTTGTTTCGGCCTGGCTTGCCCAACTGCTCTACCGCGCCGAACGCGCGGTCGGCTGATGTCAGGCGATGAAGGCCAGCGTAGCCACCAGGGTCGCAAAATAGGTGCTGGCTACGCCGCGCATATCGGCCGCGCCCAGCAGCCAGTCGGGGCGACGCGGCTGGGCGGGCTCGGCGGTAAAGATATGCCGGGGGAGATTGGCCCGGAACGGGTGACGGGCGGCTTCGTGGGTGAGGACGAGGGCTCTTCTCATGATGCAGGGTTTAACGCTTTGCTAACCATTTGGCTTCCCACAATCGCCGGCCTGTCGCAGCGCGGGACGTTAACCACCCGCGTTAAGCGACCACCCGCTGGCTGGCGGGCGTTGCGGGCCGCGGGCGGCGCGGGTAAGCGGCTGGGCCATGACTGACGCCTCTGACCGCCCGACCCCCGGCGCCGCGCGCCTGCTTGTCGATTGCCTCGCTGCACAAGGTTGCGACCGGATCTTCACTGTACCGGGCGAAAGCTTCCTGCCCGTGCTCGACGCGCTGCACACCGGGGCGGAGGGGATCGATCTCGTCACCTGCCGGCAGGAAGGGGGCGCCGCGTTCATGGCCTGCGCCGACGGGGCGATGACCGGCCGGCCGGGCATCTGCTTCGTCACCCGCGGTCCCGGCGCGACTAATGCCAGCATTGGCGTCCACGTGGCGATGCAGGATTCGCTGCCGATGATCCTGTTCGTCGGCGATGTCGACAGCGCCAATCGCGACCGGGAGGGGTTTCAGGAGGTCGATTTCGCCGCCTTCTTCACACCGATCTGCAAATGGGCCGCGCGGATCGACGATGCGGACCGAATCCCCGAATATATCGCCCGCGCCTATGCCACGGCGATGAACGGGCGGCCTGGCCCCGTGGTTCTCGCGTTGCCCGAAGATATGTTGGGCCGCGATGTGGCGGCAGGTCTTGCCCCGCGCCCCGAATGGGTGCGCCCCGCGCAGCCCCCCTGCCCCAGCGCGATCGCGGCGATGATCGACATGATCGGCGACGCGGCCACCCCCATTGCAATCGTGGGCGGCGCCGGCTGGAACGCCAAGGCGCGCGAATATTTCACGCAGTTTGCCGAACGCATCGGACTGCCGGTGGCTACCGCTTTTCGCCGGCAGGATGCTATCCCCTCGTCAAGCGCGGTCTATGCCGGCAATCTCGGCTACGGTCCCAATCCGCAACTGGTCGAACGGGTGCGCAATGCCGATTTGATCCTCGCGGTCGGCGCGCGGCTGGGCGAAGCGACGACCGATGGCTATGTCTTGCCCGATCCCGAACATTCGGGCCAGACGCTGATCCACGTCCATCCCGATCCCGAGGAACTCGGCCGCGTCTATCGCACCGACCTGGCGCTGTGCGCGGACATGGCCGAATTCGCCGAAACGGTCGCGCTGTGGGATGACGATCTGCTGTCCTTCGACGCGGGGGCCGAGGCGCATCGGCAATGGCTTGAATGGAATACGCCCAAGCCGGCCGACTGGCCGCTCGACCTGGCCAGCGCGGTCGGGTTCATGCGCGAAGTCTATCCGAGCGAGACGATCATCTGCAACGGGGCGGGCAATTTCGCCGGCTGGTGGCACCGTTACTGGCAATATGAAGGCTATCCCGCGCAGCTCGCCCCGACCTGCGGAGCGATGGGCTACGGTGTTCCGGCGGCGGTGGCGGCCGCCTTGCGTTTTCCCGAATGCCCGGTTGTCGCGATCGCCGGCGATGGCGACTTCCTGATGAACGGGCAGGAACTGGCCACGGCCGCGCAGCATGGCGCCAACCTACTGGTCATCGTGGTCGACAATTCCGCGTATGGGACCATCCGGATGCATCAGGAGCGCGAATTCCCTGGCCGGGTTTCAGGCACACGGCTCGCCAATCCCGACTTCGCAGCGCTCGCCAGGGCCTATGGCGGCTGGTCTCAGCGGGTGGAAACGACGGAACAGTTCCGGCAGGCGCTGGAGACGGCGCGCGGTATGGCCGGCGTGCGCCTGCTGCACTGCGTCATCGACGTTGAACAACTGAGCGCGGGCGGCGCAACGGTGTCGGGTTTGCGTGAGCGCGGCTGACACAAAAAGGGCGACCCGCAGGTCGCCCTCCTGTTCTGGCGAACGCCGGGAAAGATCAGATATCGTCGCCGAGCGCACCCTTGACAGTGCCGGCAGCCTTCTGAGCTTCGCCCTTGGCTTCCTGCTTCAGACCCTTGGCCTGCATTTCCTTGCTGTCAACGGCATCACCCACGGCCTGGCGCGCCTTACCAATGGCCTCGTTCGTGTTGCCTTTCACCTTATCGACGAATTCACCCATGCTCATTCTCCATCAGTTCTGCGCCCGAATGGCTGTTGCGTGACCAACGCGGAGCGGCACAGGTTCGTTCCAGACGATCATTCTCCGGCGAGTTCGAGGACGATGGCCCATTCCTCGGCCGTGACTGCCGAAACCGACAGTCGCGACAGCCGGCGCAATTCCATATCGGCCAGCCGGTCATCCGCCTTGATCTCTTTTAGCGTGACGGGCCGGGCAAGCTCGCGGACGGGCTTGACCCGCACGGCCCGCCATTTGCCCGAAGGCTCCGACGGATCGGGGAAGGCCGCTTCAACCACCTCCATGATGCCGACGATCTCAAGCCCGATATTCGAATGATAGAAAAAGGCCTGGTCGCCCACCTCCATCGCGGCGAGATTGTTGCGGGCGCGAAAATTGCGGACCCCGTCCCATGTGCCCGTCTTCTCGCGAACGAGGTCGGTCCAGCCGTAGACATCGGGTTCGGATTTCATCAGCCAGTACTGCATCATTGGCTTGTGCCGCGCTTTCAACGGCCGGCAAAGCGGGATTTAAGATAAATTTCAGCGTTCCCGCTTACCTTATGTGGCGGAATGCGACGACCGAGGGGCATGGCGGGGGCGGGAATGGACACTGGGTACAGCCGATACAGCGCATCTTTGCGATCGGATGTCATGTTGCTCGGCATCGCGGCGGCCAGCATCATCATGTTCGTCGGGCATGGCGCCGCGGTGATCCCGCAAGTGATCCACGGCCTGCGCGGCGGCCCTGCGCCAGACCCGCTGCTGACCAACGCGCTGTTGCTCAATATCGTCCTGCTGCTGTTCGGCTGGCGGCGGCACCGGGCGCTGTCGCATGAAATCCGCGAACGCATCGCCGCCGAAGCCGAGGCGCGCCGGCTGAGCGATAGTGATCCGCTGACGGGATGCCTCAATCGCAGCAGCTTGACCCGCCGCTTCGACGCGATGCTGGTGGCGCATCACGAGCGGCCGGGTACCGTTGCAGTGCTGCTGATCGACCTCGACCATTTCAAGCTCGTCAACGACGTCCACGGGCATCAGACGGGCGATGATCTGCTGGTCGCGGCCGCGCAAAGGCTCACCTGCCAGCTCCCCGCCGGATCACTGATAGCGCGGCTGGGCGGGGACGAGTTTGCTTGCGCCGTCCCGGTCCCGCACAGCGACCGGCAACTTCTTGCCACGATGGCCGATGCGCTGATTGCTGCGATGGCCGAGCCCTTTGACCTCAGCCTTGTCGCGGCGCGCGTCACGCTGTCGGCTGGCGTCTGTACGAACGATCCGCCGACCCTTGATGCACGTACGCTGCTGCATCGCGCAGACATGGCGATGTACCACGCCAAAAAGCACGGAAAGAACCGCTGGGCGCTGTTCGAGCCGATGATGGAGCGTGAGCATATCGCCCGCCGCGAACTTGAGGCGGCCATCCGGCACGGCCTGGCAGCCGGCGAGTTCGTGCCCTATTACGAGCAACAGATCGACATCGAAACGGGCGCGTTGGTCGGTTTCGAGATGCTGGCCCGGTGGCTGCCCGAAGTAGGCGAGCGCCCGGGACCGGACATCTTCATCCCGGTTGCCGAAGAAAGCGGGCTGATAGCCGAATTGTCCGACCGGCTGACCGAGCAGGCGCTGGCCGATGCTGCCGAATGGCCAGCGCATCTGACGCTGTCGATCAACATATCGCCCGTGCAATTGCGCGATCCGTGGTTTGCGCAAAAGCTCCTCAAACGCCTGCTGACAGCCAATATCGCCCCATCGCGACTGGTGCTGGAAATCACCGAGAACTGCCTCCACGGCAATCTGGCGGTTGTTCACGCGACTTTGCTCAGCCTGCGCAATCAGGGCGTGCGGGTGAGCCTGGACGATTTCGGCACCGGCTATTCGAGTATCGCGCAATTGCGGCAGCTGCCGTTCGACCGGATCAAGATCGATCGCAGCTTCGTGCGCGAACTGGGGAGCGAAGGCGCGCGTGCCGAGGTGGTCGAGGCGATGATCTCGCTGGGCCGTGGGCTGGGCTTACCCATCACGGTCGAAGGGATCGAGAACAGCGGGGTGCTGCGCGCGCTGTCTGATGTTGGGCAAGTGGAAGGCCAGGGCTATCATTACGGCTTCCCTGAAAACGCCGCCGCCGTGCGCGCCCGGCTGGCGGCATCCGAGCAGACAACCACCGCCTCTGCCGCCCCGCGCGCAGCGGGCGAAGCGGCGTAGCCCTCGGCGCGCTTTACGCAGGGCCGCGCGCCACCTAGATGCCGCGCATCATGCGCGTCCCCTTCATCAAGATGCACGGCCTCGGCAACGATTTCGTCGTGCTCGACGCGCGGGGCGCCGATCTGCCACCGGTCAGCCCGGCACTGGCGGCGAGCCTTGCCGACCGGCGCACCGGGATCGGGTGCGACCAGTTGCTGGTGCTCGAACCTTCGGCGCGGGCCGACCTGTTCATGCACATTTTCAACGCTGATGGGAGCGAGGCCGGCGCGTGCGGCAATGCCAGTCGGGCCATCGCCCTGATGGAAGGCGGGGCCCTGCGGATCGAGACCGCTGGCGGCATTATCGCAGCGCACCCTGCTGATGCTGGCATAGCGGTTGAGATGGGCCGCCCGCGGTTCGACTGGGATGCCATTCCGCTCGCCTATCCGATGGATACGCTGGCCATGCCGGTTGCCTGGGGCGAACTGGCCAGCCCGGCTGCCGTCAACGTCGGCAACCCACACGTCGTGTTTTTCGTCCCCGATCAGCAGCACATCGCGCTCGAAACGCTGGGGCCCGAGATCGAAAGCGACCCGCTGTTTCCCGACGGCGTCAACGTCAATCTCGCCACATTGCTCTCCCGCAACGCGATCAGCCTGCGCGTGTGGGAGCGTGGCGCGGGCCTGACGCGGGCATGCGGTACTGGCGCCTGCGCCACGGCCGTCGCGGCCATGCGGCGCGGGCTGGTGGACCAAGAGGTGGAGGTCCGCCTGCCGGGCGGCGCGCTGCAGATCGCCTGGGACGGCGGCGAGCGGCTGCTGATGACCGGCCCCGCCGCCGAGAGCTTTCGCGGCACCTTCGCCTGGGGCGATTACGCGTGAGCGTAGCCGCCACGCAGGTCGTCACGCTCGGCTGCCGGATGAACCTGGCGGAAAGCGCACAGATCGCGGCGTTGGTAGCGGGCGATCCGGAGGTAGTGGTGGTCAATAGCTGCGCGGTGACCAGCGAGGCGGTACGCCAGACCCGCCAAGCCATCCGCCGGCTGCGCCGCGAACGGCCCGCCGCGCGCCTGCTGGTCACCGGGTGCGCGGCCGAAACCGAGCGCGCATCGCTGTCCGGGATGCCGGAAGTGGACGGCATCATCGCCAATGCCGCCAAGCTCGACCCGCGCGCATGGAATGTGCCGCACCCCCCCATCTCGACCGCACGCAGCGGCACGCGCGCCTTTGTCGCCGTCCAGAACGGCTGCGACCACGCCTGCACCTTCTGCATCATCCCCGCCGGACGCGGACCGAGCCGCTCGCAGCCGCTCGGCGCGGTCCTGCGTGAGGTCGAGCAGCATCTGGCGCTGGGCGCGCCCGAAATCGTGCTGACCGGCGTCGATCTCACCTCGTGGGGCCACGATCTGCCCGGCACGCCCCGGCTAGGCGCGCTGGTTGCCGCCTTGCTACACGCGTTCCCGAGCCTGTCGCGCCTGCGCCTGTCTTCGCTCGACGGGATTGAGATCGACGAGCAGCTGGCGGAACAGATTGCCGGTGAACCGCGCATCATGCCGCATATCCACCTGTCCCTGCAGCATGGCGACGATCTGATCCTCAAGCGCATGAAGCGCCGCCATTTGCGCGCCGACGCGGTGCGGCTGGTGGAACGGCTGAGGGCGGCGCGGCCCGAAATCGCCTTTGGCGCGGATCTCATCGCCGGGTTCCCGACCGAGGAAGAGGCGATGCACCAAGCGAACCTTTCGCTGATCCGCGAGCTGGCGCTGGTGCATGGGCATATCTTTCCCTACTCGCCGCGCCCGGGCACGCCGGCCGCCCGAATGCCGCAAGTTCCGCCGGATACCATTCGTCGCCGCGCGAGCGAATTGCGCGCCGCCGTCAGCGAGGTTCGCCGCCGCTGGCTCGAGGAAAAGCTGGGCAGGCCGCAAACCGTCCTCGCAGAGCGGGATGGCTGCGGCTATACGCCCGATTTCGCCCGCATTGCGCTGCCCGGGGGTACGGCAGCAGGCACCATTACCCAGCTTACGCCGACACAGCTCGACCGGGGAATTCTCGCATGACCACGCCCAGTTGGACAGAGCGCCTGTTCGGAGGCTTCCGCAAGACGTCCGAGCGCCTGTCGGGCAATCTGACCGGGGTCATCGGCACCGCCAAGCTCGACAATGCGACGCTCGACGATGTCGAGGATGCGTTGATCCTGTCCGATCAGGGCCCCGCGGCGGCCAAGCGCATCCGTGACCGGTTGGCGGACAAGCGGTTCGGCCTCGACATCTCGGAGCGCGAGTTGCGCGAGGCGGTGGCCGAGGAGATCGCGGAGATCCTGCGCCCGGTGGCCAAGCCGCTCGAGATCACCGCCTTCCCGCGCCCCCAGGTGATCCTGGTGATCGGGGTCAATGGCAGCGGCAAGACCACCACCATCGCCAAGCTAGCCCATTGGCTCAAGGAAGACGATTACGGCGTGATGCTCGCGGCGGGCGACACGTTCCGCGCGGCAGCCATCGGCCAGCTGGCCACCTGGGCCGAGCGGATCGGCGTGCCGATCATTCGCGGACCGGAAGGGGGCGACCCGGCCAGCATCGTGTTCGACGCGGTCAAATCGGCGACCGACACCGGCATCGACGCGCTGGTGGTCGATACCGCCGGCCGCCTCCAGAACAAGCGCGAGCTGATGGACGAGCTGGCCAAGATCCGCCGCGTTCTCGGCCGGCTCAACCCCGAGGCGCCGCATGACGTGATCCTCGTGCTCGATGCCACCAACGGCCAAAATGCGCTGGCGCAAATCGAAACCTTTCGCGAGGTTGCGGGTGTTACCGGGCTTGTCATGACCAAGCTGGACGGCACGGCGCGCGGCGGGGTGCTGGTCGCCGCTGCCGAACAATACGGCCTGCCGATCCACGCCATCGGCGTCGGCGAGAAAATCGACGATCTGCGCCCCTTCGATCCCGATCTGGTGGCGCGCGTGATTGCAGGGATTGCCTGATGGAGACCAACCCCCCCCCGCCCGCCAGCACTCCCTCCAGCACCGGCAAACCGCGCGGCTCGGGCTGGCTGAACGTTGTGATCGATTACGGGCCGCTGCTCGTGTTCTTCCTCACCTATCGCTATTTCTCGCCGGAGGAACCCGATCCGGTGAGCGAACTTGGCGCAGTGATCCGCGGGACGCTGGCCTTCATGGTCGCGGCGGTGATCGCGCTGGCGCTGTCCAAATGGCGGCTCGGCAAGGTTTCGCCCATGCTGCTGCTGTCGACCGCGCTGATCGTCGGGTTCGGCGCGCTGACGATCTTTTTCGGCGATCCGGCCTTCGTCCAGCTCAAGCCGACGCTGCTCTATGCGGGGTTCGGCGTGCTGCTGTTGGCGGGCTGGCTGCGCGGCAAGGCGCTGCTGAAGGTGCTGCTCGAAACCGCGTTCGAAGGGCTTAGCGACGAAGGCTGGCTCAAGCTGTCGCGCAATTGGGGCTGGTTCTTCCTCGCGCTCGCCGTGCTCAATCAAGTGCTGGTCGAGGTGCTCGATTTCGGCCAGTGGCTGTCCGCCAAATTGTGGCTGTTCCTGCCGCTGACCTTCCTGTTCACCTTCACCCAGATCCCGATGCTGATGCGCCATGGGCTGGCACTGGGCGAGGAGGACGAGGTGGTGAAGAACGAACCGCCCACCGGCGGCTAGATTTTTACCTGGCTGCCCAGTTCTACCACCCGGTTGGTCGGCAGGCGGAAAAACTCCATCGCGGTCGCCGCATTGCGCAGCATCCACGCGAATATCTTTTCGCGCCACTGCGCCATGCCCGGTTCTTCCGATGACAGCAGCGTCTGGCGTGAAAGGAAGAAGCTGGTCTGCATCATATCGAACATATCGCCGCACTGGCCCTCGATCCCGGCGAGCGCGGCGGGCACGTCGGTTTCCTCCATGAAACCGAAATGCATGACCATCCGGTAAAACCCGTCGCCCAGGTTCTCGATATCGACGCGCTTGCTCTCATCCACAAAGGGCACGTCGCCGATCAGGATGGTGAGGATCACCACGCGCTCGTGCAGTACCTTGTTGTGCTTCATATTGTGCAGCAACGCGGCCGGGACGCCTGCCTTGGAGGAGGCCATGAAAATCGAGGTCCCCGGCACCCGCGCGGCACTATTGCGGGCGGATTTGGCGAAAATCTCGATCGGGAGCGTCACCTCGTCCATCCGTTCGCGCATCAGCGCCCGCCCGCGCGACCAGGTGGTCAGCAGCGTGAAGATGAACAGACCTATCACCAGCGGGACCCAGCCACCCGCCGGCACCTTGATGAGATTGGCGCCGAAATAGGCGACGTCCACCAGCATGAAGGTTGCCATGATCGGCAGCGCCTTCCACAGCGGCCAGCGCCACAGCGTCAGCAACACCCCGCCGAGCAGCAGCGTGTCGATGAACATCGCGCCGGTCACCGCGATGCCGTAGGCGGCGGCGAGGTTGCTCGATGAGCGGAAGAACAACACCAGCAGGATGACCATCGCCATCAGGCCCCAATTGACCACCGGGATGTAAATCTGTCCGGCTGCGCTGGCGCTGGTATGCTTGATCTGCATGCGCGGCATGAAGCCCAATTGGATCGCCTGACGCGTGACCGAAAAGGCGCCCGAAATCACCGCCTGGCTGGCGATGATAGTTGCCGCCAGCGCCAGGAACACCACCGGGATACGGACCATGTCGGGGATCATCAGGAAGAACGGATCCTTGATGATCTCTGCCGCCTGTGCGGCGGTCGGCTGCGATAGGACCATCGCCCCCTGTCCCATATAATTGAGCATCAGCGAAGGCAGCACGAACGCCAGCCAACTCACCCCGATCGGCTTGCGCCCGAAATGGCCCATATCGGCATACAGCGCCTCGGCCCCGGTCACCGCCAGCACCACGCTGCCCAGCGCGACAAAGGCGCGCAGCCCGTCGGTAATGAAGAAATTGAGCGCGTTGAGCGGGTTTATCGTCTCGAGGATGATCCCCGGCATCTTGACCAGATTCATCAGCCCCAGCGTCGCCAGCGTGACGAAATAGAGCAGCATAATCGGGCCGAACAGGCGGCCCACCTTCTCCGTCCCGCGCGCCTGGATCGCGAACAGGCCGATCAGGATTGCGATGGCGATCGGCACCACCCAGCGCTTGAACCCCGGATCGACATATTGCAGCCCCTCGGTCGCCGAGAGCACCGACATTGCCGGGGTGATCATCGAATCGCCATAGAACAGCGCCGTCGCGAACACGCCCAGCAGCACCGCGGTGCCCGTCCAGCGGCGTTTGCGTTCAGCCTTGCGGTTGATCAGTGCCAGCAGCGCCAGGCTACCGCCCTCGCCATGGTTGTCGGCCCGCATGATGGTCAGCACATATTTGAACGTGACGACGATCATCATCGACCAGAACACCAGGCTCAGCACGCCATGGATAT
This sequence comes from Qipengyuania sp. YIM B01966, assembly GCF_016461955.1. Lineage (GTDB taxonomy): Bacteria > Pseudomonadota > Alphaproteobacteria > Sphingomonadales > Sphingomonadaceae > QFOP01. The sequence goes on from NZ_JADMNM010000001.1 coordinate 25,080, forward strand.
GGACCGGATCGACCTGGATGCCCGGTGCCCCGCCGTGCGAGGCAAAGGTTTCACGGAAGGCGTAAAGCGGGCTGGTGCCGATATCGCCGAACACCACCCCGATGGCGCCGATACTGAGGCCGATCAGCGAACCGCCATGGCCGTGCCCGCCCCCCTCACCCTCGGCGCGTTCCGGGACGGCGATGTCGTTGGGGGTGTCGCTCATAAGGAAGGCGATCCTGCAGCAGGGATGCGGCGCTTAGCAGCGGGATCAGGGGGTCGCAACGGAAACGACAGGCTCAGCGCGGCGCTGTCTCGCTGCGGGCCATCAGCGCATCTAACATGGCGATCCGCTGCGCCAGCTCCGCCCGCCACGGCGCCCCCGCCGGCGCGCGTTCTAGCAGCGCGGCCCATTCCTCGCGCGCCCTGACCGGCTGGCCACTGCGGAGCAGCGCCACGCCGCGGAAGAACGACGCCCCGGGGTGGGCCGGCGCGACCTTCAGCGCCTGATCATAGGCGAATTCGGCCGCCGGGGTCAGCTGGCCTTCGCTGTGTTCGACCAGCGCATTGCCCAGCGCCAACCACGCTTCAACATCATTCGGATCATCGTTGAGCGCGTTGCGCGCCATGTTGGCGGCGATCTGCATCTGGCCGCGGCGGGTGAACCCGTCGGACACGGTGACGAAACGCGAGGGCGGCTGCTCGGGGTCGAACATCGCGCGCCGCGCTTCGACCACCGCGACACCATCCACCCGCATGGGCGCCGGTCGGGCACTCGCCGGGGCCCCGGCATAGCCTGGCGAGCCCTGCAGCGTGTAGCCGGTCAGACCGAACAGCAGCGCCGCCCCCACCACCGCCCAATGGGTGCGCGGCAGCCGCAGCAGCACGATCGCCGCCGCCAGCACGGCGGCCGCAAGCAGGATGATCGGCACCAGGCTCATGCCCGCCTCGCCAGGCGGCGCCGGAACAGCAGCGCGGCGATCAGCGCCAGCACGGCCGGGCCGGCATAGAGCGGCCAGGTGGTCGCCGAAACGTGCGGGGTATAGCTGACATAATCGCCATACCTCTCGATCAGCCAGGCGCGGATCGCCTCGGGATCTTCGCCTGCGGCGATGCGGGTGCGAACCTGATGGCGCATATCGCCCGCCATCGGCGCATCGCTATCGGCGATCGACTGGCTCTGGCAGGTGAGGCAGCGCAACGTCTGCATCAATTCATGCGCCGCGCGCTCCTGCGCCGGGTCGGGCAGCTGGCGATAGGCATAGGGCGCGGGAGGCAGGCTTTGCTGTGCGCAAAGCGGTGCACCAAGGCTCAGAGCAGCGGCAGCAAGGAGCCAAATGCGGTTCAATCGGCTCACCGCGCCTCCTCCAGCCTGGCGAGCAGTTTGGGCACATCGCCGGCACGGATATCGCCGATATGCTGGTGGCGGATGACCCCGTTTCCATCGACGACAAAGGTTTCCGGCACCCCGGACGAGCCCAGCGCGAACTGGACTTCGGACAGATCGTCAGCCCCCAGCCGCGTATAGGGGTTGCCATGCTGGGCGAGGAAGCGGGCGACATCCTCGGGCCTGTCGCGGATGGCGATGCCGACAATCTCGACGCCTTGTTCTTGCAAGGCCTTCAATTGCGGCGCTTCGGCGATGCAGGGCAGGCACCAGCTCGCCCAGATATTGAGCAGGCGCGGCTTGCCGTCGGCAAAGTCCGTCTGCGCGGCGCCGGGCAAGCCATCCACCGCCGGGCGCAGGGCAAAGCGCGGCAGCGGCTTGCCGAGCATCGCCGAAGCAATCGTATCATCCTTCGGCTGCTGCAACTGATAGGCGGTAAAGCCGAGGAACGCGGCAAACACGGCGAGTGGCAGCCACAGGCGCCAGGATTTGGTCATACGGGCTGCTCCCCACGCCAGCGCAAGCGTTTTGCAAGCACCGAGCGGCGCTTGAGGTCGCCCAGCACGCGCCCGATCAGCGCCAGCACGCCGCCAAGAGCGATCAGCAGGCCGCCAATCCAGATCAGCGTCACCAGAGGCTTCCACCACAGCCGCACCTGCCAGCGGCCATCGCCGACCGCTTCGCCTATCACGGCATAGAGCTGGCCGTTCCAGCGGGTCACCAGCGCGCTTTCAGTGGTGGTCTGCGACGGGCTCCAGAACGAGCGCGCCTGCGGAGCAATGGGGATCGGCGACCCGCTCTGATAACGCGCGTCCATGTCGCCCTCGATCGCGGTCCAATTCGGGCCGGCGACGGGCACGACCTTGGTCAGAGTGACGCGCCACGGGCCGACCTCGGCACTCTCGCCCGGTGCCAAGGCGGCGAGACGTTCCTGCGACCAGGCGCTTTCACTCGCCATGCCCAGCAGCGACACCGCAATGCCCAGATGCGCCAGCACCATCCCCCAGATCGGCAGCGGGGTGCGGGTCAGCCTCCGGCCGCGCAGGGGGAGCAGGCTGGCGATGCCGACCGCGACCGCCAGCGCCACGCCGAGCGTGGGCAAGAGCCCTGCCGGCCCGGCGATCAGCCATGCGATCACGGCACCCGCCACCGCGAGGCCAGCCGCCAGCAGCGCGGGCCGGCGCACGCGCCGCACCGCATCCTGCCGCCAGCGGAGCAGCGGACCGAGCGCCATCACCGCCAGCATCGGCAGCGCGAAGATTGCCGACACCGGATTGAAATAAGGCGGCCCGACCGACACCCGGACATCGAACGCTTCGGTCACCAGCGGATAGAGCGTGCCCAGCAGGACCACGCCGAGGATCGCGCTCAGCAGCACATTGTTGACCACCAGCGCGCCTTCGCGGCTGACCAGCGCGAAGCGTTCCCCTTCGGCAATGCTCCCCGCGCGCCAGCCGAACAGCGCCAGCGCCCCGCCAATGTTGATCGCCAGCAGCGCGAGGATGAAGCTGCCACGTTCAGGATCGACGGCAAAGGCATGAACGCTGGTCAGAATGCCCGAGCGAACGAGGAAAGTGCCGACCATCGACATCGAAAACGCAATCACGCCCAGCATGATAGTCCACGCCCGCAACGCATCGCGCGCGGCCAGCACGCTGGCCGAATGGAGCAGCGCTGTCGCCGCCAGCCACGGCATCAGCGAGGCGTTCTCGACCGGATCCCAGAACCACCAGCCGCCCCAGCCCAGCTCGTAATAAGCCCAGTACGAACCGGCGGTGATGCCAATCGTCAGGAACACCCAGGCCCCCAGCACCCAGGGCCGCATGGCGCGCGCGAAATCGGGCGTCACCTGCCGCGTCAGCAGCGCACCGACCGCGAAGCTGAACGCCACCGACAGGCCGACATAGCCGAAATAAAGCGTCGGCGGATGGAAGGCGAGGCCGATATCCTGCAGCAGCGGGTTCAGGCCCATCCCTTCGGGCACCGGCCGCGGCAACCGCTCGAACGGGTTGGAACTGAACAGCAGGAAGGCGTAAAAGCCCAGCCCGACAAAGGCCTGCGCGCCCAGCGTCGCGCGCATGGTCGCTTCGGGCAGGCGCCGCTCGATCGCGGCGATCAGCGCGCCCGCCAGCGCCATCACCGTCACCCACAGCAGCATCGACCCTTCGTGATTGCCCCATGTGCCGGCGAGCTTAAAGATCATCGGCTTGGCCGAATGCGAGTTCATCGCCACCAGCTTGACCGATAGGTCGGTGCGGATAAACAGCCACATCAGCAGCACGAAAGACAGCGCCGCCACGCCGCCTTGCAGGATGGCGGTCGGGCGGATCACCCCGCCCAGCGTTTCCCCGCCTTCCCCCGCGCGCAGCGACAACACGCTCGCGGCGAGTTGCAGCGCGGCCAGTGCTGCGGCCAGCCACAGGGCCGCAAGACCCAGTTCAGCGATCATTGGCGCCGCTCACTCGGTCGTCTCGGCGACGACCTGGGCCTGCTGGTGCTGGTCCATGTCCTGCAATTCGCGCGGCACGTAATTCTCGTCATGCTTGGCGAGGATATTGTCAGCGACGAACGTGCCATCGGGGCTCAGCCGCCCCTCGGCCACGGCGCCCGATCCTTCGACGAACAAATCGGGCTTGATCCCGGCATAACGCACGGGCACGCGCGCCTCGCCGTCCTGCAGCACGAAAGTTACGGTGACCCCGTCGGGCAGCGTTTTGAGCGAGCCGCGCTCGACCATCCCGCCAAGGCGCACAGCGCGGTCCGGCGCGGGCGGGTCTGCCGCCATCTGGCTCGGCACGTAAAAATAGCTCGCCTGGTTTCGCAGCGCCCAGGCTGCCAGCAGGGCCGCGCCGATCAACGCCGCGAGCGCGATCAGCACCAGCACCAGCCGCTGATGCTTGGCCTTGACCCCGGCGGTCATGGCTGCTCTCCCGGCCCGCGACCGCGCACGGCATCGCGGCGGGCTTCGGCACGGCGCATGGCGAGCCAGGCCCACACCACCAGCGCCAGCGTGCCGATTATGCCAACCCCGTAACTGGCCAGCACAAAGGCCGCTTGATCCATCCCTTCGCGCATCATGCCGCCGCCAGCGCCTGCCGCCGCAACCGCGCCTCGGCCTGAATATCGGCCAGCAGCGCGCGCATCCGCGCGAGCACCACCCCGCCGAACAGTAGCGAGAAACCGACCGTCGCCGCCAGCAGCGGCCACAGGAAAGCCGGGTCGATCGCCGATTTGCCGATGGTGATGCTGGGCGGCTGGTGCAGCGAGTTCCACCACACCACCGAACGGTTGATGATCGGAATGTTGACCGCACCGACCAGCCCGAAAATCGCCGGAATGCGGCTCGACGAACCGTCGCGCTCCACCGCCTGCGCCAGCGCGATATAGCCGGCATAGAGGAACAAGAGCACCAGCATCGAGGTCAGCCGGCCATCCCACTCCCACCAGGTGCCCCAGGCCGGGCGGCCCCACAGCGAGCCCGTGGCAAGGCAGATGGCGGTGAACACCATGCCGGGCACCGCCGCCCCGCGCGCGGCCAGCGCCGCCAGCGGATGCCGCCAGACGAGGTGGACGAGGCTGGCGAGCGCAATCGCGGTCCAGCCGCCCATCCCCAGCCAGGCGGCGGGAACGTGGATGAACAGGATTTTCACCGTGTCGCCCATCAGCCGGTCGGGTGGGACGAGGAAATAGCCATAGGCCAGCGCAGCCGTCGTCACTGCCAGCCCTGCAAGCAGGAGCAACGGGGTCAGCCAGCTGGCGAGAGCCAGAAATCTCTTGGGATTGGCAAAGCCATGCATCGGGGATCCGTCCTTGGCCGCTTTGGCAGCGCACCGGCTGCGGGGCAAGGGCTATCCGCCCATCCCGGCCGCGCTATCAGCGGCCGATAAGCTTCTGTGCCATCGCGTCAGCAATCGCTGCCGGCGACTGGCCGCTGGCGTCACTCTCGCGCCAGATATCCTCCAGCCGGTCGGGGATCAGCGCGATCCGCTTCCTGACCTCGTTGATGTCGCACGGGGCCCCGTCCTGCCGGCAGAGATATTCCAGCGCGACCGATATGATTCCGCCGGCATTGATGACGTAATCGGGCGCGTAAAGCACGCCGCGCGCTACCAGCGCGTCGCCATGTTCGGGCCGGGCGAGCTGATTGTTGGCGGCGCCGGCCACGATCGGCGCTTCCAGCCGGGCGATCCCCTCATCGTCGAGGATCGCGCCCAGCGCGTTGGGGCTGAACACGTCGCAGGCGACGCCCATTACGGCATCGGTTTCGACCGCCTCGCCGCCCAGTTCGTCGGCCAGCGCCTCGGCCCGGTCGCGGTTGATGTCGGCCAGCGTCAGCTTGGCCCCGTCACGCGCGAGCAGCCGGGCCACCCCGCCGCCAACGCTGCCGACACCCTGAAGCGCGACATGCACCCCGGCGAGACTGTCCTTGCCCAGCCGGTAGCGCACCGCCGCCTTCATCCCGTGATAGACGCCCATCGCGGTGAATGGCCCGGGATCGCCGCCCGCCGCGTCGCCTTCTGCCGGCAGACCAGACACATAAGGCGTGCGGGCGGCCACCGCGACCATGTCGGCCACGCAAATCCCGACATCCTCGGCGGTTACATAGCGTCCGCCCAGCCGGTCGACCGCATCGCCGAAGGCGGCGAGCATTTCGGGGGTCTTGGTGCCCTTGGCATCGGCCAGGATCACCGCCTTGCCGCCGCCCATCGGCAGGCCCGCCATCGCGTTCTTGTAGCTCATCCCGCGGCTGAGGCGCAGCACATCGCGCAGCGCATCGGCCGGCTGCGCATAGTGCCAGAACCGCGTGCCGCCCGCCGCCGGCCCGAGATGGGTCGAGTGAATCCCGATCAGCGCGGTCAGCCCCGATGCGCGGTCGCGCACCAGCTGAACGGTTTCGTGATCATCGTAATCGGGCTGGGTCCAGAAAGCCGTCATCGCGCACCCCTGTGCTCGGGAGGATACGGGCCTTGTGCGGGGAAAATGGGGCGATCGACGGGATCCGAACCCGCGACCTCCGGTACCACAAACCGGCGCTCTAACCAACTGAGCTACGATCGCCACACCAGGCCGCACACCCGGAAAGCCGGGGCCATACGGCCAAGCGCCTGCCGGTCAAGCGGTTCCGGCAAGGCGGCGAGCCTGTTGCACAGCCATCGGTTTTAGGGAAGCTAAAAGTTGACGGCGCGGCCGTGTGCGGCAAGATTGTTACGCGGTTGCAGATGCGCATCGTGGCGATATGAAGCGCGTGTGATGACCAGCGGCGAATCCGATCTTGCGCGGTTGCGGGCAATCCCAGGGATGCAGCGCGTGCCAAGCGCCAGGCTGGAGCTGTTCCAGTTGCGCAAATTCCTCGCTCCGGACCTGTGCTCCCGGCTGGTCGCGCTGATTGACCGGCATCGGCGGGCATCGACCATTGCCGACGATAATGGCGATGCGCTGTTCCGGACCAGCGAGACGTGCGACCTCGAGGCGGGCGAACCGGCGGTCAGGGAACTCGAAGCGCAGCTGCACCGCATATCGGGCATCGATCCCGCCTTTGGCGAGCCGGTGCAGGGCCAGCGCTACGATGTCGGGCAGGAGTTCAAGCCGCATACCGACTATTTCGCGCCCGACGGGGCGGATTACGCGCGCTATTGCGCCCATTCCGGTCAGCGCAGCTGGACGTTCATGGCCTATTTGAACGAACCGGCTGCGGGGGGCGCAACCCGGTTCAAGACCATCGGCAAGACCATCCAGCCCGAAACCGGCAAGCTGCTGGCGTGGAACAACCGGCTGCCCGATGGCACCGTCAACCCCGCCACGCTCCATCACGGGATGAAGGTTCGCAGCGGGGTCAAATATGTAATCACCAAATGGTACCGCGAACGCCCCTGGGTTTGAGCGCCGGCGCACGAAAAAGGGCGGCCCTCACAGGACCGCCCATCGATCCGCCAGCGCCGTCGGCGCGGCGCGATTACTTCTTCTTGAGGCTGAGCCCGCCAAACCGCTTGTTGAACTGGGCCACACGGCCGCCTTCCTGCAACACCCGCTGACTGCCGCCGGTCCAGGCCGGGTGGCTGGTGGGATCGATGTCGAGCGCCAGCGTGTCACCTTCGCTGCCCCAGGTCGAGCGGGTCTGAAAGGTGGTGCCGTCGGTCATCTGGACCGTGATCATGTGATATTCGGGATGTGTATCGGCCTTCATGGCGCATATCTCCAAAGCTTCGGAACGGTTCCGACCGGTCCAGCTGTGCGTGGGAAGCGCGCGCCCTAGACGTGGCGCGCTTATTTGGCAAGCCCGCGCCGCCCTAGGCGGGCGGATCGGCGATCATGGCGGTGAATTGTACCTCGCAGGTCACTTGCTCGCCGACGCTGGCCTTGCCCCAGAACTTGCACACCTTGGCGCGCTGCTGGACAAAGCCGGCGCGCAGATCGAGCAGGCAGCCCGGTTCCACCGGGGCGCGGAACTTGGCCTCGCTGATGGCCATGAAATAGACCAGCTTGCCGCTGCCGGCGAGCTCAAGCGTCTCGACCGCGAGAATCCCCGCCGCCTGCGCCAGCGCCTCGATCTGCAGCACGCCCGGCATGATCGGCCGGCCGGGAAAATGCCCCTGGAAGAAGCTCTCGTTGAACGAAACGGCTTTAACCGCGTGGATTTCTTCGCCCCGGGCGATGGTTTCCACTCGGTCGACCAGCAGCATCGGGTAGCGATGGGGCAGCGCGGCGAGCACCCGCGTGATGTCGTATGCTTGCTCGCTCATCTGCGCTGCCCCTCGCTATACGGCTTAACGGCCGGTGGGCTGGGCCGGCTGCTGCGGCTGGGCAGCCGGCTGGCCCGCCTGCGCGGCCTGCGCGGCGGCGGCAGCTTCCTGCTGCTGACGGATTTCACGCGGCACCCAGCCCTGCGGCGGGACAAGCTGCGCGGCGGGCAGTGCCGTGTTCACCTCGTTCAGCACGTCCTGCGTCAGATTATACGCCTGATCGGCATAGATCACCGCGCCGGAATTGGGGTCGAGAATCAGCGTGATGTTCTTCCGGCGCGCGGCCGCCTGCACAGCGGCTTCCAGCTTGTCCTCGATCTGCTCCTGAACATAAGCGCGGCTGAGCGCCAGTGGGGCCAGCATCTGCTGCAATTCACGCTGGCCGTTCTGCTCGATCGTCTGGATCTGCTGCGCCTGCTGCTGCAGCGATTGCTGGTTCGGGTTGGCGGCCTGGCGGTCAGTGTTGAACCGCGTGATCAGCGGCTGCAACTGCGCTGCGATCTGCGCGCGGCGCGCCTCGGCCTGGTCGAGCTGCGGCTTGTAGGTCACCTGGCGCTGCTGTTCGGCCGTGCGATAGGCGTTCGAATTGGCGACGATGGCGGGCAAATTGACCACGCCGATCCCGCGCACCACCTGCGCGGCGGCAGGAACGGTCAGCGCCGGCACAGCGCCCATGGCGAGACCCGCGGCAAGAGCGGATGCAACAATCTTTTTCATCAGAACTGGGTTCCTACGTTGAAGGAGAAGAGCTTGGTATCGTCGCCCGGCTGCTTGCGCAGCGCATGGGCAATGTCGATGCGGAACGGGCCGAACGGCGAGTTCCAGTTGACCCCGATGCCGACCGAGACGCGCGGGCTGGCCGAATCGCCCAGGAACACCTCCTGGAACGGTCCGATATTGTTCAGCAGCGGGGTGTTGGCGACGCCACCTGGCGAAGTCGGACGGGTCACGATCTGCGTGATGTTGTTGCCCGCCGCATCCTTGCCGGTGATTTCGGTGTAGAGCGCGTTACCTTCGCCGTCGCGTTGCGGATAGTTGATCCCGCCCGGGAACGGGCTGTTCAGCAGCGTCGGACGGCGGACATTCCATAGCGCCCCGACATCAACGAAGACCGACGGGCGCAAGCCCATTTCGCGTGCGCCCGAACCCAGCGGAATCTCGAGCTCAGCCCGGCCCAGGTAATAGGCATTGCCGCCCAGCGCGTCGTCGGACAGCAATTCCTTGCGATCGGTGATGACCTCGACCACCCCGTCATTGTTGGTATCGACCAGCCGCTGGCGCATGACGCGCGGGCCGACGCCGCGAATGTCGAAGCCGCGGATCTGCGGCTCGCCGAGGAAGAAGCGGTCGGTCAGGCGGACATCGTCGCCCACCCGGTCCTTGAGCCCGCGGATCACCCCGCCCTCGCCCTGCAGCGAGAACACGAACCCGTTCAGCACCGGCCAGTACTGCGCCGCGCGCCCGCGCAGGCGGAAAAAGTTCACGTCGCCGCCGAGCCCGGCATAATCGGCCGTCAACGACAGGTTCCGGCCACGGCGCGGACGGTAAGCGTTGTCGAGCGTGCTCATCGCCAGCGTCAGGCCGAGGATCGAGCTGGTCCGCTTGCCCAGCGCATCGCATAGATAGCGCCCGGCCAGCAGCGGCTCGCACTCGACCACCCCGTCGCCGTCGAAATCGTTGAAGAACTGGTTTTCGTCGAGCGTGATGTTGTCACGGTTGAGCGTATAGCTGCCGATCGCGGAGATATATTCGGTCAGCGGCACGCCCAGCCGGAGCGAGCCGCCCAGCGTCGATTGCTTGTAGGTCGTGTTGCGCTCGTTACCGAGATAATTGAAGCTGTTGTAGTCGCGGAAATACAGGTCCACCCCGGCCGAGACGTTGCGGTCGAACACATAGGGTTCGGTGAAGCTGACGCCGAAATTCTTCGAATAGCGGGAATAGTTCGCCTGCAGGCCGATCGTCTGCCCGCGTCCGCGGAAATTGCGCTGGCGCACCGACGCGGCAAGGATGAAGCTTTCGAGCGAGGAGAAGCCCGCCGAGAGCTGCAATTCGCCGGTCGCCTGCTCCTCGACATTGGCGGTCAGCACGATCCGGTCGGGGCTGGAGCCTTCGGACTGCGTGACCTCGAAGTTTTCCTGAAAATAGCCGAGCGACTGGATGCGGTTGCTCGACCGCTTGACCGCCAGCGAATTGAACGCATCGCCTTCGGCCACGCGGAATTCGCGGCGGATCACCTTGTCCTGCGTCAGCGTGTTGCCGTTGACGTCAATCCGCTCGACATAGACACGCGGCGCTTCGTTGAGGACGAAGGAGACGTCCATCGTCAGCGTCTCGCGGTTGCGGCGGAACTGCGGCTGGACGTTGGCAAAGGCGTAGCCGAAGGTGCCAGCCAGCTCGTTGAACTGCTCGACCGTATCCTCGACCAGCTTGGCGTTGTACCAGTCGCCTTCCTTCAACGCGAGGTTGCTGGTCATCAGCGCGCTGTCGAAATCGCGGATCTGGCTTTCTACCGAGACATTGCCGAACTTGTAGCGCTGACCTTCCTCGACCACGTAGGTGATGATGAAGTCCCGCTGGTCGGGGGTCAGCTCGGCCACCGCCGAAACGACGCGGAAATCGGCATAGCCCTGCGTCAGATAGAATTGGCGGAGCTTTTGCTGGTCGAAGGCCAGCCGGTCGGGATCGTAGGTGGTGCCCGAGCTGAAGAAGCTGGTCAGCCGCGACTGCTTGGTCATCATCTCGCCGCGCAGATCGCCGTCTGAAAATGCCTCGTTGCCGATGATGTTGATCTGCCGGACCTTGGAGCGCGGCCCTTCGTTGATCTCGAACACGATGTCGACGCGGTTCTGGCTCAGCTCGACCATCTTGGGCTCGACCGTGGCCGCAAACCGCCCCTGCCGCTTGTACAGTTCGAGAATACGCGCAACGTCGGCGCGGACCTTCGAGCGGGTGAATATCTGCCGTGCCGCAAGCCGGATTTCGGGCAGGATCTTGTCGTCCTTGATCCGCTTGTTGCCTTCGAGGATGATGCGATTGACGACCGGGTTTTCCGCCACCTCGACTACCACGTTGCCGCCTTCGTTACGCACCGCGGCGGTGGCAAACAGTTCGGTCGCGTAGAGATCCTTCAGCGCCTGGTCGGCGGCGGCTTCGGTATAGACGTCGCCCACCCGCAGTCGGATGTAGGACAGGATAGTCTGCGCCTCCAGCCGCTGGGCGCCCACCACCGAGAGTGAGCGGATCACCTCGCCCTGCGGTGCGGGTGCGACGGGTTGCGCCTCGGGCATGGTGGCGGTTTGCGCCATCGCCGTGGCGGGCAGGCCTGCCAGCATGGTTCCGCCGAGCAAGGCGGCGAACAGCCGCTTGCCTTCGTTCATCCGGTTTGTTCCGGCCAACACCCGATCCTTCATTGATACGGTCTTCCCGTCAAAATCCATTCCGTTTCCCTGAATCGGCCACACACCGATACCAGGACCGCCGGACGCAGCGCAGAGCGTCCTGTGCCCGATGGATCATCTCCAATCAAGCAAGTGCCGGGCGCAATCGCCATCTTTCGTCCTAGCTTCCGCCCAGCAAGGGCAGCGAGATCAGGTCGTTTGCGGTAACGAACAGCATCAGCACCAGCACCAGCCCCACACCGGTGCGATAGGCCCACTCCATCTTCTGCGGATCGACCGGCTTCCGGCGTACCGCCTCTGCCGCGTAAAAAGCCAGGTGACCGCCATCGAGCGCCGGAATTGGCAACAGGTTGATGAATGCCAAGTTAATTGAAATCAGCGCGATGAAGCTGACAAACGCAATCGGCCCGAGGCTGAGTTGCTCTCCGGAAAACTTGGCAATCTTGAGCGGCCCGCCCAGCTCGCGCACCGACCGTTCGCCGGTGAAGATCTGGGCAATGCCGGCCACCATCATCCGCACGAGCCCGACACTCTGATCGACCGCAAGGGTGGTCGCCTCAAACAGGCCCACCGGCACAATGTCTGGCCGCGCGGCCGCGATGCCGAGCCGGCCAAGGCGCGATTCATTGCCGAAACGATCGGTTTCGATGGCGGTGGCGATCTTGACCGGGATTGTGGTTTCAGCACCGTCCCGCTGATAGGTGACTCTCACCGTGCGCCCGGGATACAGCATCACGCGCTCGGCAATATCGCTGAAGTGGAGCACACCCTCCCCGTCGATCGCGACGATGCGGTCGCCCGGCTCCAGCCCTGCGGCCAGCGCGGGCGAACCTTCGGCCAGCCCGCCGATCACCGTGTTCGGTTCGAGCTTGCCATAGGCAAGGTTGAACCCGGCAAAGATCGCCACCGTGACGAGTATGTTCATCACCGGTCCGGCCAGCACGATCAGCGCGCGCTGCCACAGCGGCGCGAACTGAAACGCACCCTCGCGCTCTGCCGGCGGTGTTGTGGCCCTCGCCTCCGCGTCGGGGATGCTGGCCGGGTTCATGTCGCCCTTGAACTGGACATAACCGCCCAGCGGCAGGGCGGACAATTTCCACCGCGTCCCGCGCCGGTCGGTAAAGCCGGCGAGCTCGCGCCCGAACCCGACCGAAAACGCGTCGGCCTTTACGCCGAACCAGCGCCCGACAAGGTAGTGGCCCAGCTCGTGCAACGTCACCAGCGGCCCCAGCACCAGCAGGAAACCGACAATATACAGCCAGAAGGGGGGCGATTCCAATTCAGCAACGCTCCAGCAAGTGCGCCGCGCGGGCTCTGGCCGCCTGGTCCACCGCAAACACATCGTCGAGCGTGACCGGCCGCGCCAGATCCAGCGAAGCGAGGGTTTCGCTGACCAATGGCGCAATCCGGGTGAACTTTATCTGACCGGCGAGAAACGCGCCAACGGCGATTTCGTTCGCTGCATTGAGCACCGCCGGAGCCGCTCCGCCCGCTTCTGCCGCCTCGCGCGCAAGCCGTGTCGCGGGGAAGCGCACCTCGTCAGGCGCAAAGAAGGTGAGTTGGCCGAGCGCTGCCAGATCGAGCGGCGCCATCGGCGTCTCCATCCGCGCCGGCCAGGCGAGGCACGAGGCGATCGGCACGCGCATATCGGATGGCCCAAGCTGGGCGAGCGACGAGCCGTCGCGATATTCGACCAGCGAATGGATTACGCTTTGCGGGTGGACCACGATCTTGAGCGCATCGAGCGGGATCGGGAACAGATGATGCGCCTCGATCAGTTCGAGGCCCTTGTTGAACATCGTCGCCGAATCGACGCTGATCTTGGCGCCCATCGACCAGTTGGGATGGGCGACCGCCTGTGCCGGGCTCGCCGCGTCGAGTTGCGCGGCGCTCCATTCCCGTAGCGGCCCGCCGCTGGCGGTCAGGGTGATCGACCGGACATCGCTGAGCTCGTTCCCGGCGAGGCACTGGAAGATCGCATTGTGTTCGCTATCCATCGGCAGCAACGTGGCGCCGTGCCGGGCAACCGCGGCGGTCATCACGCTGCCGGCGGAGACCAGCGCCTCCTTGTTGGCGAGCGCAACCGCCGCGCCCCGCTCGATCGCGGCCATGGTCGGCGCGAGGCCCGCGCAGCCGACGATGGCCGCTACCACCAGATCGGCCGGGCATTGGGCTGCCTCAATCAGCGCGGCCGGGCCGCCGGCAGCCGTCACGCCGCTCCCGGCGAGCGCCTCGCGCAGCGCGGGCAGCTGCGCCTCATCGCCGATCACCGCCATCTCGGCGCTGAATTCGCGAGCGAGGGCAGCCAGATCGGCGACGTTCGTTTGCGCGGTCAGCGCGGCGACTTGCCAGTCAGCCCGGTTGCGCCGGACGAGATCGAGCGTGGACCCGCCGATCGAGCCGGTCGCGCCGAGAATGCTGATCCGTCTCATCCCGTCACGCCCGCGAAATGAGCGAGGCCGAAGAGGGACAGCACCGCCAGCAGCCCGTCCACCCGGTCGAATAGCCCGCCATGGCCCGGAATGAGGTTGCTCGAATCCTTCACCCCGGCCCGGCGTTTCATCCAGCTTTCGAAGAAATCACCCACCTGTGCGACCACTGCAAGCAGCGCGCCAAGCCCCAGCCCGGCCAGCGTGGCCGGCCCGAAAAAGGCGGATGGCTGCGGCCCTGATCCGCCCAGCGCCGAAAGCAGGTAGCTGACGAACCCGGCAATGCCCGCCAGCGCGATTGCGGCGGCCAGCATTCCGCCAAGCAACCCTGCCCATGTCTTTGACGGGCTGATCGCGGGGGCAATTTTCGGCCCGCCGATCGCGCGTCCGGCGAAATAAGCGCCGGTATCGGTGGCCACGACGCCGATCACCGGGATCAGCGGGGTCAGCCAGTCATCCTGGCGCAGGATAATCAGCATCACGGCGGCGACGGCGATGTAGATCGCCCCGCCAAGCATCCAGAGAAGCCCGCTCGCACCGCGCGCGAAACCGTTGACCAGCCGAGTGAATTCCCAGAACACTCCGCCCGCGACCAGCACCACGAAGGCCGTCCATAGCCAGCCACCGGCGACCACCGCCCCGATTGCAAGCGCAACCATAACCAGCGCCGACAGAACGCGCACCCCAAGATCGGAATTGCGCGCGCGCCGCGGCGCTGGCTCAGCGTCCGCCATAGCGGCGCTCCCGCGTGGCGAAATCCTGGAGCGCCGCCGCCAGGTGCTCGGGCGTGAAATCGGGCCACAGCGTGTCGACAAACAGCATCTCGGCATAGGCCGCCTGCCACAGCAGGAAGTTCGACAGGCGCACTTCGCCGCTGGTTCGGATCAGCAGATCGAGCGGCGGGAGACTGGCGGTATCAAGCTGCGCGGCGATGGCTTCGGGGGTGATCGCACCTTCAGCGGCGGCAGCAGAAGCGGCGCGGGCGATTTCCTGCTGCCCGCCATAGTTCAGCGCCACCGCCAGGGTGCGCGTGCCGCGGGCCGTCTGCCTCAGCGCGTCGTCGAGCATGGCGACGATATCCGGCGCCAGCCCACGCCAGTCGCCGATGATGTGGAGCCTGACACCGTGCTCTATGAACTCGGGCAGGTCGGAGCGAATGAACTTGCGCATCAGCCCCATCAGATCGTCGACCTCGTCCTCGGGTCGTTTCCAGTTCTCCGAAGAGAAGGCGTAGAGCGTCAGGCATTCGAGATCGAGGGCAGCTGTTGCCCGGACCAGCTTGCGCACCGCCTCCACGCCGCGCTGATGGCCGACCACGCGGGGCAGGTGGCGACGCTTGGCCCAGCGGCCATTGCCATCCATGATGATCGCCACATGGCGCGCACGCGCAGGCGCGATCGTCGCCGTCATTGCGTGCGGAACCTCGTCATGGCCGCGCCGGGCATCACTGGCTGAGGATTTCCTTTACCTTGGCCGCGACCACCGTGTCGGTTTCCGCAACGTGATTGTCAGTCATCTTCTGGACCTCGTCCTCGGCGCGCTTGCGGTCGTCTTCCGAAATATCCTTCTTCTTCTCGTCATCCTTCAGCGCCTCCATTCCGTCGCGGCGGACATTGCGGATGGCGATCTTGGCCTTCTCGCCATATTCGCCGGCAAGCTTGGCCAGGTCCTTGCGGCGCTCCTCGGTGAGGTCGGGCAACGGCAGGCGCAGGGTCTGCCCGTCGATCATCGGGTTGAGGCCGAGGTTCGATTTGGCGATCCCCTTTTCGACCGCGATCAGGTTCGACTTGTCCCACACCTGCACGCTCAGCATCCGCGGTTCGGGCGCAGAGACGGTCGCCACCTGGTTCAATGGCATCATCGCGCCATACACCTCGACCACCACCGGATCGAGCAGGCTGGTATTGGCCCGGCCCGTCCTGAGCCCCGACAAATCGCCCTTGAGGCTCTCCACCGCGCCCTTCATCCGCCGTTCGATGTCGGCCTTGTCGTATTTCGCCATGATCAGCTTCCCTGCACTATCGTCTGGACACCATCGCCGCGCAGCACACGCGCGAGATTGCCCTGTTCGCGGATCGAGAACACCACGATCGGAATGGCATTGTCGCGACAAAGCGCGACAGCAGAGGCGTCCATCACCTGGAGATTGTCTGCCAGGACCCGGTCGTAAGTAACGGTGTCGAAACGGTTGGCGGATGCGTTGCGCTTCGGATCGCTGTCATAGACCCCGTCAACGCTGGTGCCCTTGAGCAGTGCATCGCAGCGCATTTCCGCCGCGCGCAAAGCGGCCCCGCTATCGGTTGTAAAATAAGGCGCACCGACGCCCGCGGCGAAGATCACCACCCGCCCCTTTTCCAGATGACGCTCGGCGCGCCGGCGGATCACCGGTTCGCACACCGCGTCCATCTGAATGGCCGACTGGACCCGCGTCTGCACCCCGATCTGTTCGAGCGCATTCTGCATGGCGAGCGCGTTCATCACCGTCGCCAGCATCCCCATGTAATCGGCCTGCGCGCGGTCCATCCCCGCCGCCGCCCCCGCCATCCCGCGAAAGATATTGCCGCCGCCGATCACCAGGCAGATTTCAAGTCCCGTATCCTTGGCGGCCTTTACCTCCTCGGCCAGCTGGGCGACGAAGGCCGGATCGATGCCGAACTGCTGATTGCCCATCAGCACCTCGCCCGACAGCTTCAGCAGGACGCGTTTCATCGGTGGGAGGGGCATGTCGAGACGGAATTTCCCAGTTGCAGCAAAGGTTGCCGCTCCTTAGCCACGAAGCGTGACACGCGCAAAGGGAAAGCCCCGCCCCCGGCTATGGCGGATCATCGCCCCCCTCCTGTGCGCGGCACCGGCGTTGGTTGGCGCCAAGGCGTGGCACGATACGATGCGCGACCCGGCGGTTCGCACCGTATCGGTGCCGCGATCGCTGGTTGACGCCCGTCACCCCCGCCGGATCGTCCTGCTCAGTGATCTGCACGTCGCGGGACCGGATATGCCGCCTTCGCGGCTGGCCCGGATCGTCGCGCAAGTGAACCAGCTGAAGCCCGATCTGGTGCTATTCGCCGGCGATTTTGTCAGCGACAAGCGCGCCGCGAGCCGACACTATTCGACAGCGGCATCGGTGGCGCCCCTTGGCAAAATTGACCGGCGCGCAGTGGGCCTGGCGGTGCCGGGCAACCACGACCATTGGCGCGACGTCGGCGAGTTGAAGCGCGAGCTGGCGAAGGTGCACATCGATGTGTTGCAAAACGCCGTGACCATAGCCGGTGGTGTGCCGATTGCAGGGTTGGACGACGATTTTACCAATCACGCCGATATTGCGCGGACCATGTCCGCACTCGTGGCGCAGGGCGGTCACGGGGTGGTTCTGAGCCACAGCCCCGATCCTTTTCCCGCGCTTCCTCCGCGCACTGGGCTCGTGCTGGCAGGTCATACACATTGCGGCCAGATTGCTTGGCCATGGGGCGGCGCACCCGCCAGCATGTCCCGCTATGGACAGCGTTATGCCTGCGGCGTGGTGCGAGAAAACGGTAACATCCTGATTACCAGCGCAGGTCTTGGCACCAGCGTCGTGCCGTTCCGCCTTTTCACCCAGCCGGAAATCTGGGTCATCGATATTCGCTGAGCTGATGTGAAAACGGCCGCCGGATCGTTCCGGCGGCCGCGTTCTAGATGACAGGAAACCTCAGCCCTTGACGGCGGCGGCGACTTCGGCGGCGAAGTCGGTTTCTTCCTTCTCGATGCCTTCGCCCAGTTGGAAGCGGACGTAGTCGACCAGCTTCACCGTGCCGCCGGCATCCTTGCCCGCCTTGGCGACGACATCGGCGATCGGGGTCTTGCCGTCCTTGACGAACAGCTGGCTGAGCAGCGCGTTTTCCTTGGCGAACTTGGCCACCGCACCATCGACCATCTTGGCCTGCACCTCGGCGGGCTTGCCGCTTTCGGCGGCCTTTTCGCCGGCGATCTTGCGTTCGCGTTCGATCACGTCGGCATCGAGGCCGTCCGCATCGAGCGCCTGCGGAAATGCGGCGGCGATGTGCATCGCCACATCCTTGCCCAAAGGCTCCAGCACATCGGCGCCGAGATCGCTTTCGAGCGCAACCAGCACACCGATCTTGCCCAGATTTGGCGCCGCGGCGTTGTGGACGTAAGGCACGATCATGCCCTGACCGACCGAGACGGTCTTCATCCGGCGCACCTGCTGGTTTTCGCCGATCGTCGCGACATTGTCGGTCAGCTTGTCGCCCACCGTGCCGCCATCGGGGTAAGCCGCATCCTTGAGCGCGGCGACATCATCGCCATCGACATTCAGCGCTGCATCGGTGGTCTTGCGGACGAAATCCTGGAACTTGTCGTTCTTGGCAACGAAGTCGGTTTCCGAGTTCACCTCGACCGCAACGCCCTTCGTGCCCGCCACGGCGACGCCGACAAGGCCTTCGGCCGCAGTGCGGCTCGACTTCTTCTGCGCGGTGGCGAGGCCCTTGGCGCGCAGCGCGTCGACCGCAGCCTCGATATCGCCGCCCGATGCTTCGAGCGCCTTCTTCGCATCCATCATGCCCGCGCCGGTCTTCTCGCGCAGGGTCTTCACATCGGCGAGCGTGTAATCGGCCATTGTTCAATCCTTCACTTGGGGGAATGGGCGCGGCCGGAGGGAGCATGATGCCCGCCCCGGCCGCGCCGCCATGTCACTGGTGGACGGCGCGTGTTACGCGTCGGTGGCTTCCGCCGCCGGCGCGGCGACCGCAGCTTCCGCCGGCGGTTCGTCCATCGCCCCGAAATCGGCGCCCGAGCTGGTCACGGCCTCGCCCTTGCCGGTCCGCGCCGCTTCGCCGAACGCTTCGCAATAGAGGCGGATGGCGCGGCTGGCGTCATCATTCGCTGGAACAGGGAAGGCGATGCCGCTCGGATCGACATTGGTGTCGAGCACCGCGACCACCGGAATGCCGAGGACATTGGCTTCCTTAATCGCCAGGTCTTCCTTGTTGGCGTCGATCACGAACATCACGTCGGGAATGCCGCCCATGTCGCGAATGCCGCCAAGCGACATTTCCAGCTTGTCGCGTTCGCGGGTCAGCTGGAGCACTTCCTTCTTGGTGAAGCCCGAAGTGTCGCCCGACAGCTGCTCTTCAAGCGTCTTGAGGCGCTTGATTGACTGCGAGATCGTCTTCCAGTTGGTGAGCATCCCGCCCAGCCAGCGGTGGTTGACGAAATGCTGGCCGGCCGCGCGAGCGGCCTGGGCAATCGGCTCCTGGGCCTGACGCTTGGTGCCGACGAACAGCACCTTCCCGCCCGAACGAACGGTCTGCGACACGAAGTCGAGCGCGCGCGCCATCAGCGGCACCGTCTGCGACAGGTCGATGATGTGAACCCCGTTGCGAGCACCGAAGATGTAGGGCTTCATCCGCGGGTTCCAGCGGTGAGTCTGGTGGCCGAAATGCGCGCCGGCCTCGATCAATTGCTGCATGGAGACGGTCGGGGCCGCCATAGGTAATTCCTTTCCGGTTCTGCCTCTGGGATGCTGGAAGCGCGGCGGATCACCCGCATGCGCCACCGGTATGTCAGCGCACCCCATGTGGATTTGTCTGCCGAATCATCCGGCAGGCGCGCGCGCTTTAGGCGGGCGCCGCGGCTTTGGCTAGTCCCACCGCCCGCGCAGCGAATTTGCGCTTGACTTGTTGGGAACAAAAAGAGAACACGGAACAACGCCGGAACGGATTGTACGATTCGGAGTTTTCCACACCAGTGCACCGTCTGTTCACAGATGTGTGCACAGCAGGATAGAAGGTCTTTGCCATGCACGCTTCGATGCTGATTGTGCTGTTCGCCCTGGCGACGTTGGCGGCGCTGTGGGTGGTCGCCGACAGTGCCCTTCGTGCAGGGGCGATCTGGCGCCAGTTGCGGCCGGCCCATGACATCGCTCGGCAGCGCCAGGCGGTCCGCGTCCGGTTTACCGACGCGTCGCATCCCGTCACGGGGCAGGTTGTTCCGTTGGTCAGGGCCCGGGCAGTCCCGGTGCCGTCTACCCCGCGCTGTTCGCTGCGCGCTGCCGCCTGACGCGGGCATAACGCAGCCAGCCAAATGGCATCAGCGCCAGATAGACGAGGCAAATCCCGATCAGCGTCCACCACGGCTCCACCAACAATGCGGCAAATACGAGCCCGAACAGGGCAATCAGTTCGAGCCTGATGGTGCGCCGCGGGCGCATTGACGTCCAACTGAGGGTGGCGATGTTCGAAATCATCAGAAAAGCGATTATTGCCAGCCACATCCCGACGAGAACGGGATTGCGGAACAGCTCCAACCCCGTCGCCATCCACAGGTAGAAAGGCAGGAAGCCCAGGCCCGCGCCGACGGGTGCTGGCACACCGGTCAGGAAACCGGCCGACTTATGGGGTTGCTCGTCCACATCGATCTGCGCGTTGAACCGGGCCAGTCGCAAGGCGCAACAAATGGCAAAAGCGAGGCTGGCAAACCAGCCGAGGCGCGGCAGGTCCTGCAGCGACCACATATAAAGGATCAGCGCAGGCGCCATGCCGAAACTGAGCGAATCGGCCAGGCTGTCGAGTTCTGCCCCGAAGCGCGATTGGGCCTTGAGCAGCCGCGCAATCCGCCCGTCCAGCCCGTCGAGCACGCCGGCCAGAAGGACCGCAACGATGGCCTCAGGCCAATCCCCTGTCACCGCAAAACGGATGCTGGTCAGCCCCGAGCACAGCGCCGCGGCTGTGATCGCGTTGGGCACCACTGCGCGAAGCGACAGGCCGCGCGCGCCACGTCGACCGGCCACCGGCTCATCCTCGGCCGATTTGGGGCCGAGCCGTTCGGCCGGCTGATCGCTCACAACGCCCGGCCTTCGACGAGCTTCTGCTGCCCGATTTCCGCCAGGATCGTCTCACCAGCGATGACCTTCTGCCCCAGCAGCACCTTGGGATCGGTGCCCGCGGGCAGATAGACGTCGACCCGGCTCCCGAACCGGATCAGCCCGACCCGCTGCCCCGCCGCCAGCGTGTCGCCCGGCTTGACGAACGGAACGATCCGCCGCGCCACCAGCCCGGCAATCTGGGTAAAACCGATCCGCGTGCCGTCCGCCCGCTCGATCAGGATATGCTGGCGCTCGTTCTCTTCGCTCGCCTTGTCGAGGTCGGCGTTGAGGAACTGGCCGGGAATATAGGCCACGCGGCGCACTGTGCCACTGATCGGCGCGCGGTTGATGTGGACGTCGAACACGCTCATGAAAATCGACACACGCGTGACCGGGCCCGCGCCCAGCCCGGGACCCGTCGCATCATCGGCGCGCATTTCGGGCGGTGGCTCCACCTGGCTGATCAGCGAAACCAGCCCGTCTGCCGGGGCGATGACAAAGCGGTCATCCTGCGGCACCACGCGCTCGGGATCGCGGAAGAAGGCGAATACGCCAGCCGACAGCATCAGCAAAGGCCACCCGACAATCTCCCAGTCCAGCGCCAGCAGGAACACCAGCGCAATCGCGACCGCGATCAGGCCAAATTTGCGTCCTTCGGGGTGGATCGGGGGCCAGGACCAGCTGGCTTCACCCCGGCCACGGTTGTCTAATATCTCACCGGCCATAGCCGGCACGTCTAGATGAGCGCGCCGGTGCTGCCAACCCTTGCCCACAGGTGCCGGCTGTCAGCCAGCCTTGCGCACAAACACGCTGCCCACCGAATACCCTGCCCCGAAGCTGCAGATGAGGCCGGTATCGCCCGCTGCCAGATCGGCGCTGTGGAGATGAAAGGCGATGATCGAACCTGCGCTCGACGTGTTGCCATAGGTGTCGAGCACGGTCGGGCTTTCGTCCTCGTTCGCTTCGTGCCCCAGCACGCGCTGCGCGATCAGCCGGTTCATCCCGGCATTCGCCTGGTGCAGCCACAGCCGCCGCAGGCTCTGCGGGTCGATCGCCAGCCGCTCGGCTTCTTCAAGGATCAGCGCCGCGACCATTGGCACGACTTCCTTGAACACCTTGCGACCTTCCTGGACGAACAGCTTGTCCGCCGCCCCGGCGCTGTCGGGATGCGCGCGGTTAAGGAAGCCGAAATTGTTGCGGATATTGTTCGAGAAGACGGTCTTCAGCCGTGTGCCGAGGATCTCCCAATGACCCGCCGGGGCCATGTCCGCGGCCTCGACCAGCACGGCTGTCGCCACATCGCCGAAGATGAAATGGCTGTCGCGGTCGCGCCAGTTGAGGTGCCCGCTGGTGATTTCGGGGCTGACCACCAGCACGCTGCGGGCATTGCCGGCGCGGATGTAATCGGCGGCCGTCTGGATGCCGAACGTCGCTGAGGAACACGCGACATTCATGTCGAAAGCGAACCCGTCGATTCCCAGCGCCTGCTGGATCTCGATCGCCATCGCTGGATAGGGCCGTTCCATATTGGAAGCCGCGCACAGAACAGCGTCTACATCGGCAGCGCGGCGGCCGGCCCGGTCGAGCGCCTGCTCGGCAGCGGCAACGCCGATTTCGGCCATCAACGACAGTTCGTCATTGCCCCGCTCGCGCCAGCGCGGCGCCATGATGGCGGGGTCGAGTAAGGGCGCCTTGCACATCACGTGACGCGCCTTGATCCCGCTCGCCTTCTCGATAAATTCTACCGAGCTCGGTTGCAGCGCCTCGCGCGTGCCGGCAGCGATGGGCTCGGCATGGCGGGCATTTTCGTCCGCGACGAATGCGTTGAAGCTGGCGACCAGCTCCTCATTGGTGATGCTCTCGGGCGGGGTGAACAACCCGGTGGCCGAGATGACGGGGACGGGGTGATCCATTGCTCAGCTCGCGCGCCGCGCCCCGTTGGGGGCCAGAGAAAGTGGTGGACAGGGCTGGATTCGAACCAGCGTACGCTTGCGCGGGCAGATTTACAGTCTGCTGCCTTTAACCACTCGGCCACCTGTCCACGTGCTGTGCCAGCCGCTCAAAAATGATCGGGGCACGAGGGCCCCGGCCAGCCGAGAGGCGCCCCCATGACGAAGCCGCGCTTGCCTGTCAACCGCCGCGCTGGCACAGGCCCGCGCTCGGCACGGCGACAGGAGCAAACAGTGGCAAGACCGGATCGCAAACGTGCCTTGCGCGGCCGCGCGGGGCGGATGCAGGGCGGGCGCGGCAGCGGCCGGGCCAGCACCGGACAGGTGCGCCTGTGGGGCCGCCACGCGGTCGAGGCGGCGCTGAAGAACCCGGCGCGCCAGCACCGCAAGCTCTGGGCGACGCGCGACGGGGTCGCGTCGCTCGACGGAGAACTGCCGGCCGATTTTCCGGTCGAATATGCCGATACGCCCGATCTTGACCGGCTGGTCGCGCGCGATGCGCCGCATCAGGGGCTGGTGCTGGAATGTGCCCCGCTCGAAGATCTGCATCTCGACGAGGTGCTCGATGCCGACAATGGCCGGCCGATCCTGGTGCTCGATCAGGTGACCGACCCGCATAATGTCGGCGCCCTGCTGCGCTCTGCGGCGGCGTTTGGCGCGGCGGCACTGGTCACGCAGGACCGCCATGCTCCGCCCGAAAGCGGCGTGGTCGCGAAATCGGCCAGCGGGGCGCTCGAACTGGTGCCGTGGGTGCGGGTGGTCAACCTCGCCCGTGCGCTGGAGCAGATGGCGGAGGCGGGTTATTGGCGGATTGGTCTTGCCGGCGAAGCCGATGCGGTCCTCGCCGATGCCCTCCCCGCCGGGCCGGTGGCGCTGGTGCTGGGGGCCGAAGGCGAAGGAATGCGCCACAATATCGCCGAGCATTGCGATGCGCTGGCCCGCCTGCCGATTG
This sequence comes from Qipengyuania sp. YIM B01966, assembly GCF_016461955.1. GTDB lineage: Bacteria > Pseudomonadota > Alphaproteobacteria > Sphingomonadales > Sphingomonadaceae > QFOP01. The sequence goes on from NZ_JADMNM010000001.1 coordinate 48,773, forward strand.
CGCCGGCGATGGAAAGCCTTAACGTGTCGAACGCGGGGGCGATCGCGCTCTACGCCATCGCCGCGCGAAACGGCTGAATGCCCGCTTCTAGACGCGGTCACAAGCGCCGGATTGTGACCGGGAAAAAGTTTATTGCAAGACTTGTCTTGCGCCGCGGAAAGACTCACATTGCCAGCAAGATCGGCGGCACACGCGATCTTGGGCGGCGGTGAAATGCACGCTCTGGCTCACAAGCGCGAAAGGAGGTGATCCGATGTCTCATGGTTCAGCAGAGAGGTCGGCCAGTTTCCGTTGCGAGCATTATCGGTAAGCATCCGTCACCGATAAAGGCTTCGTGAGCGGCGCTTGCGGCCGCTGACCATGCGAAGGGCAGCTTCCCCACGGGCGGAGCTGCCCTTCTCATTTCCTACGCCTATTCCATTCCTTCGGGTGCAGGGAAACCGAGGCCGATCCCGTCCAGTTGCACGTCCTTGCCGGCGAGGCGCGTATCGTCGGACGAAAGAGTAACGCCGTCGCCCATGGTGCCTGCCGGAGCATCCGCGCTGACGGTGAAGCGCAGCACGACGCTGCACGGGGCAGCCGCCGAAGCCAGCGCGCCGCCGGCAAGATCGGTGACCATCCCGCCATAATCCCAGCCGAAGCCGGAGAGCTTGAACGGGCGACCATTCGCCGCCGTCACGGCAGAGAGCGGCGCATTGGCAGCGAGACCGACCACGCGCCAGGCGCTTCCGGCGGGGACCGCGATGTGGGCCGGGCGGGTCAGGGCGTCGTCCCAGAACAGCACCTCGACCCGGCGCGCTGGATCGTTGGCCCACAGCACGACGCCCGGCGTTTCCATCCCTTCGGCGCCAGGCACGGTCATCCGCTGTGCGGCCGGCCCATAGCGAGCGATCAGCGTGTCAGCGCTGTCATCCGCCCGGATCGGGCTGGTACAGGTCAGTTCGCCCGGCTCAGCCGCGTCAGGCGCAGCAGGGGCGGGCGTCGAAACCGACGCTGTCTCATAGACCGGTTCCGATTGCTCGGCTTGAGGCTGGCCGCATCCCGCCAGAGCTGCCAGCCCGGCCAGCACCGCCACCTTGTTGTTCATCCAGACCTCCCTCGCGCTCAGGTTGTCGCCATTACGCTTTCGCCTTATGCGCGCGATGAAAGCAACAAGGTATGCCGTTCGATGACCACTCCTGCCGCCGCCCATTCCTTTGACCGTCTGCCGCACGCCGCGCCCGTTCCTTCGGCCACGCGCGAGCAGGCGCTGGCCAATCCCGGTTTCGGGACCATCTTCACCGACCACATGGTCACGGTCGACTATGACGCGGAAAATGGCGGCTGGCACGGGGCGCGGATCGGGCCGCGCGAGCCGCTGTCGCTCGACCCGGCCTGCGCGGTGCTGCATTACGCGCAGGAAATCTTCGAGGGGCTGAAAGCATATCGCGGCGCGCAGGGCCAGATGACCCTATTCCGCCCGGACCAGAACGCGCGCCGGTTCAATGCCTCGGCCCGGCGACTTGCAATGCCCGAACTGCCCGAAGAGCTGTTCATCGCAGCCTGCCGCGAATTGGTGCTGACCGACCGCGACTGGTTTCCCAGCGTTGAGGGTGGCTCGCTCTATCTGCGCCCCTTCATGTTTGCGACCGAGGCCTTTCTGGGCGTCCGCCCTGCCCGGCAATACAGCTTCATCGTCATCGCCAGCCCCGCCGGCAACTATTTCAAATCAGGCGCGCCGGCCGTGTCGATCTGGGTCGCTCGTGACTATACCCGCGCGGCGCCCGGCGGTACCGGGGCGGCCAAGTGCGGCGGCAATTACGCCGCCAGCCTGGTGCCGACGGGCGAAGCCTTCGCCCAAGGGCACGACCAGGTGCTGTTCCTCGACGCGGCCGAACGCCGCTGGATCGAGGAACTGGGCGGGATGAACCTGTTCTTTGCGTTCGACGATGGCAGCGTCGTCACCCCGCCGCTGACCGGAACGATCCTGCCGGGCATCACCCGCGACAGCCTGATCCAGCTGATGCGCGACGAGGGGCTCATCGTGCGCGAGGAGCCCTATGCGATCGACCAATGGCGGACCGATGCGCAATCGGGCCGGCTGGTTGAAACACTCGCCTGCGGGACCGCCGCCGTGGTTACCCCAGTGGGCAAGGTCGCCGACCGCGATGGCGATTTCACCATCGGCAGCGGCGGGCCGGGCCAGTTGGCGCAGAAGCTGCGCGCGCGGCTGGTGGCTATCCAGAGGGGCGAGCAGCCCGACCCGCATGGCTGGGTGATGCCGATCGGCTGACCCTATTCGGCGGGCACGTTGGCGCGCAATTCGGCCAGCCACACATCGGCCACCGCATCGGACGGTGCGCGCCAATCACCGCGCGGGCTGAGCGCCCCGGCCGCGCTCACCTTCGGACCATTGGGCATGGCGCTGCGCTTGAATTGGCTGAACTGGAAGAACCGCCAGACAAACTTTTCCAGCCAATGGCGGATGGTCGCCAGATCGTATTGCTGCCGCCCCTCCTCGGGAGAACCCGCTGGCCACACCCCCGCCCCGGCATCCTTCCACGCGTGCCAAGCGAGGAAGGCGATCTTGCTCGGTTTCTGCCCGGCGCGGATCGTGTGATGGATGAAGAAGTCGTTGAGCGCATAGGGCCCGACCGCATCCTCGGTGCTTTGCACCTTGCCGCTCGCCCCCGCCGGAACCAGCTCGGGCGAAATCTCTGTTGCAAGGATCGCTTCGAGGACGGCGTCCGTCGCAGGGTCGAACTGGTCGGTGCGGGTAGCCCAGCGGATGAGATACTGGATCAGCGTCTTGGGCACGCCCGAATTGACGCCGTAATGGCTCATCTGGTCGCCCACGCCATAGGTTGCCCAGCCGAGCGCCAGTTCCGACAGATCGCCCGTCCCGACGACAAAGCCGTTATGCAGCCCGGCAATGCGGAACAGATAATCGGTTCGCAGGCCCGCCTGAACGTTTTCGAAGGTCGTGTCGTACACCGCCTCGCCCTTGGCAAAGGGGTGGCCGATATCTTCCAGCATCCGCCGCGCGGCCGGGGTGATGTCGATTTCTTCCGCCGTGATGCCGATGGCCTGCATCAGCTTCCACGCATTCGATTTCGTATGATCGGAGGTGGCGAAGCCCGGCATGGTGTAGCCGCGGATCGTCGTGCGCGGCAGGTTCAGCAGATCGCACGCCTTGGCACAGACGATCAGCGCATGGGTCGAATCCAGCCCGCCCGACACGCCGATGACCAGCGATTTGGCTCCAGTCGCGTGCATCCGCCGGACCAGCCCGTCGACCTGAATGTTAAACGCCTCATAGCAATCCTCGTCGAGCGCATGCTGGCGCGCCGGCACGAACGGGAACCGGGCGACACTGCGCCGCAGGCCGCGATCATCGGCGGCGGGGATGTGCTTGAAGCCGACCCGGCGATAGGTTTCCTCGGGTCGCGGTTGCAGCTGCGCGCTGTCGGTGAACGTGCCATTGCGCATTCGTTCGGACAGGATGCGCGCGCCATCGACATCCGCCACGCACATTTCGGGCGCGAGATCGAACCGCACGCTTTCGGCCAGGAGGTCGCCCAGCTCGTAGATCATCCCCTGCCCGTCCCACGACAGGTCGGTGGTGCTTTCGCCGAACCCACTGGCGGAATAGGCGTAGGCTGCAATCGCGCGCGAGGATTGCGCCCGCGACAACAGGTGCCGGTCTTCCGACTTGCCGATCGTTACGTTGGATGCCGACAGGTTGAGCAGGATCGTCGCCCCCGCGAGTGCGGCATAGGTGGATGGCGGGATCGGCGCCCAGAAATCTTCGCAAATGTCGATACCGAGGACGAATTCGGGGCAACCATCGGCCGCAAAGATCAGGTCGGTGCCGAAGGGAACTTCCACCCCGCCAACCGTGATGGTGAGCCCCGTGGTCTCGCGTCCAGACGCGAACCAGCGCTTTTCATAGAATTCGCGGTAATTGGGCAGGAAGATCTTGGGGACCACGCCCAGCAGCTTCCCCCGCGCCATCACCAGCGCACAATTGTAGATATGGCCATTGCGGCGCAGCGGCGCGCCGAACGCCAGCACCGGGGCAAGTTCCGCAGTCTCTGCTGCGATCTGGCCGATCGCCTCTTCGACGGCGTCGAGCAGAGCGATTTGCAGATGCAGATCGTCGATCGCATAGGAGGAGACCGTGAGTTCGGGGTAGAGCAGCACGTCCACCCCGGCCGCGTGCGCCTCGCGCGCCTGCTCGATGATCCCGGTTGTATTGTATGCGACATCAGCGGTGCGGGTCTGCGGTGTCGCAGTAGCGACACGGACCATGCCGTGCGTCGCGAGATGATAGAATGGGTGGGCGCTGCTCATCGGGCGCTTGTTTCCTATCCCGCGCTGCCGCGCAAGCGCCGCCTCAAGCTGCGGCGGCCGCAATGAGCGCATGCGACGATCCGGCATCCTGCAACAATTCGATCAGCCCGCGTTCTTCGCGCGTCAGCCAGCGCGTTGCGCGCGGCAGGCGCAGGCTCGCGCGAAAATCCTCCTGCGTGTCGATTAGGCTCATCACTGCAGGGTGGATATAGCTCTTGCGGCAGACGGTCGGTGTGTTGCCCAGTTCGTGCGCGATCGCAGTGGTAAGCTCCTTTACCGTCAACTTCTCGCTCGACCGGGCCAGCAGGCCATAGCCCATAGCGCTGGCGTGCCAGGTGCGGAAACTCTTGGCGGTGATCGCTTCGCCCATCGTCTCGGCGAGATAGGCATTCACGTCGCTCGAGGTCACCGGCTGCGCAAAGCCGCTGTCGTCGAGATACTGGAACAGGTTCTGCCCCGGCAAGTCCTGCATCGAACGCACCACCTTGGCGAGCCGGCGATCCGACAGTTGCAGATCGCGCACAACGCCCGACTTGCCCTTGTACCGCAGACGCAGGCTGGTGCCGCTGACCTTGGCGTGGCGCTGGCGCAAGGTGGTCGCACCAAAGCTCTTGTTGGTCTTCGCGTATTGTTCGTTGCCGACGCGAATGATGCCGATATCGAGCAACCGGACAACGCCCGCGACAGCGCGCTCGCGCGTTGCATTGCGGCCCGCCAGTTCGCTGTCGACCCGCTTGCGAACCAGAGGCAGCAGGCTGCCGAAGGTGACGCAGCCATCGAATTTGTGGCTCTCGCGCTCGGCCCGGAAATCGGGGTGATAGCGGTACTGCTTGCGCCCCTTGGCGTCATAGCCCGTCGCTAGAATATGCCCGTTATCGGCCGGGCAATACCAGGCATCGACGTAGGCGGGCGGCAGGGCGATGGCGTTCAGGCGCTGTCGCTCCGCCGGATCGCTGATCTTTTGCCCCGTGGCATCGAAATAGGCCCAGCCGGTACCGGCACGGCGACGGGTGATACCGGGAAGACTGTCATCGACGAAAACGAGCTTGGCGCGGGAGCTGGTCATGAATCGGCGAACGCACAACTTCGCAAATCGGCCATTGTCGATCGGCTGTTTTGGCCGCATCCCTTGAAAGTTGAACCAAGCACAGGATGCGCCATGTCCGACCCCTACGTTCCGCCCGCCGTGTGGAGCCCCGACACTGTCAGTGGCGGGGTCTTTGCTGGCATCAATCGACCGTCCGCGGCGCCGCGGATCGAGGCCGAGCTTCCGCGGGGCCAGCATCAGTTGCAGCTATACACGCTGGCGACGCCCAACGGGCAGAAGGCGTCGATCATGCTGGAAGAATTGCTGGAGGCGGGCCATGCGGCGGAATATGACGGCTGGACCATCGAGATCGGTCAGGGCGACCAGTTCTCGACCGGCTTCATCGCGGTCAATCCCAACGGCAAGATCCCCGCGCTGCTGGACTTGCGCGGTCCACAGCCGGTGCGGGTATTCGAAAGCGGTGCGATCCTGCTGCACCTTTCCGACAGCTTTGGCGCATTCGGCGGCCGCGCGGCTGCGCGGGCCGAGGTTCTGAGTTGGCTGTTCTGGCAAGTCGGTGCGGGGCCGTTCATGGGTGGCGGTTTCGGACATTTCTACCACTACGCGCCCGAGAAACTTGAATATCCGATCAACCGCTATGCGATGGAAGTGAAGCGGCTGTTCGATGTTGCCGACCGGCGGCTACAGGAAAGCCGCTATCTCGCCGGCGACGAATACACGATTGCCGATATCGCATCATATCCGTGGCTGTCCGCCTTCGTGTTCGGCACCGCCTATGGCGATGCTCGCGAATTCCTTTCGATCCAGGATTACCACGCGGTCGACCGCTGGGTCCGCGAGATCGCAGATCGCCCTGCCGTGCGACGGGGCCGGCTGGTCGGCCGTGTCACCGGGCCCCCGGAAAAGCAGCTGCGCGAGCGCCATTCCCCGGCTGATTTTGCCGGCAAGGATGTCTGACGCCCCTTCCCTTGCGCGCCTACCGCGCTATAGGGGCGCCGCCTGCTGGGGTGTAGCCAAGCGGTAAGGCACCGGTTTTTGGTACCGGCATGCGCAGGTTCGAATCCTGCCACCCCAGCCAGCCGTCGAGAGGCTGAACATGAAGCGATTGGAGCGTATCAGTCAGCACAGCTTCTTGCCCGCTCTGGTACGAGCGGACAGCACCGTGCTCGACTTGGGTGGCAATCGCGGCGAATTCCCCCTGGGCGTGATGAACCGCTATGGCTGGCATGCCGTCGCCATCGAGCCGACCCCAGCCCTGGCCCAGCATCTGCGAAGTGCCGGTGTCGAAGTGATCGAGGCCGCAGCTGCCGGCGAAGACGGTTCGGTCGAGTTCATTCATGGCGACGGAAAAGAACTAACCGGTTCGATTATGGGCTTGGATGTTGTCGGCAGCGAGTTGAGTGACGCGGCCGGACTGAGAAAATCACGGTCCCAACATATTCGCTACCCAGGTTACTGAAGGGTCGAACAGTCGATCTAGTGAAAGTCGATATCGAGGGGGCGGAAATTGATCTCTTTCTCAAAGCGGACAACGAAACCTTGCTGTCGGCTCGACAATTCACCGTCGAGTTTCACGACTTCTGGTATCCGGAGCTGCGCGATGGGACCGAGCAGGTCAAAGACCGGATGCGCGAGCTAGGCTTCTGGACGATGCGCGGGACGCCAAATAATAAGGATGTGTTATTCGTCCATCCGGACCATCAGGGTAGCGGGTGGCAGCGGCTCGTCGTCGGAGCTGGGCTGCGAAACCTGAACGGGGCCGGGCGGGCGTTGAACCTGGGCCTGCGCAAGATCGCAGGCAAGGGATAATGACCGCGGAGTTGCCCAGCGAAGAGGAACTGGCCCGGTTAATTCCCGCCTTTTACGGCCGCGTACGCGAGGACCCTCTGATTGGGCCGCTGTTCAATGAAGCGATCGACGACTGGCCTCACCATCTTGAACGGCTGACGGCGTTCTGGTCGTCGGTCATGCTGACCAGTGGGCGCTACAAGGGCAGCCCGATGCAGGCGCATCTGCGCCACCGCGAGGCTATTCGACCCGAAATGTTCGCTCGCTGGCTAGCGCTGTGGCACGAGGTGACCGATGCCATGCTGTCCCCCGCGGCCGCACAAGCGATGCAGGGCAAGGCGGACCTGATCGGTGAGAGTCTGCAACTGGCCCTGTTCTACCGGCCCGGGCGCAAGGTTCCGTTGTGATGCCGGGACCCGCGCCTTACAAAACCACCCCGGTGTTCGACCACAACACCCTGCCCGCCGCTATCCGCAGCACACACGCCACAAAGGAAGGCGTGTGGGGCCTCCTGCGTGTGCTTGACGGCGCCGTGACACTTGTATTCCACGACATGCCCGAGCGGCGCGTTCCAGTGACGGCCGCCAATCCCTGCCCCATCCCGCCGGCTGCGCCCCATCACGTCGAGACCGATGGGCCGATGCGGATGCAGGTCGAATTCTACCGCGAACCGCCGCTTCCGGGCGCTTGACCCGCCGGCAAGATCGTCTCGCGCTCATTGGCGAGAATGCCGATCACCGTGGTCCATATCGCGACATTCTGCCGCAATTGCGCCGGGTCGATCTTGTCGAGTGTATCGTCAGGCGTGTGGTGCAAGTCGAAATAGCGGGTGCCGTCCTGCTGTAAGTCGATGATCGCGGTGCGCTGGTCGCGGGCGATGTTGATGTCGGCCCCGCCGGTAGCGACCTCGTCCGAGGTCGACACGCCGAACAGGACCAGCGCAGCGGCGATCCGGTCGTGCAACGCGCGGTTGGCGGCGCGGAAATTGCTGTTGAAGCGGTAAATTCGGTCCGCCCCGAAATCGCTTTCGAGGCCAACCGCGATCGGCTGATCGCGATGCGCGGCGGAATAGGCGACCGAACCGTGGAGCCCCACCTCTTCCGCGCCGGCCATCAGCACCCGCACGGTCCGCAGCGGCTGCGCCCCGGCGGTGGCGTGGCGGGCAGCGGCGGCGACGATGCCGCACCCTGCCGCATCATCGAACGCGCCGGTGCCGTTCCACCAGCTGTCGATGTGGCAGGCCACCAGCACCGGCGGAAGAGACGGATCACGCCCGACAATCTCGCCCACGACATTGCCGCTGGTGGTCTGCCCCAACCTTTGCGGGTTCATCTCCAGCCGTAATGTGATCGGCCGTCCGCCGGCCCGGGCGAACATCCGCTCGAGATTGGCGGCATCGGGCAATGACAGGGCGCCCGCCGGGGTCGGCGCGACGCCGGCGGGAAAACTGGTGCCCCCTGTATGCGGATTGCGGTGCCAGTCCGTGCCGATCGACTTGATCACCGTCGCCAATGCCCCCTTGCTGGCGGCGATGCCCGCGCCGACCCAGCGCGCGGGCCCCGCAAACCCGTAATGCGAGCCGTCCTGTGTCGGCGTCATCGCGTGGCTGATATAGGCGATCTTGCCCGCAAGGCTGCCGGCCGGCGCGGCGCGCAATTCGTCCACCGTGCGAAACATCACCACCTGCGCCGTGAGGCCGCCGGCGGGCGTTGCCGCGCTATCACCAAGCGGCTGGATCACCAGCGGCTGGGCAAACGGGCTGACGACCTCTGCACGGTGGATGGTGCCGGGAACCCACGTGTCCATCTGGAACGGCTCGTCCGCGACGTTGGCAAAACCCTGCGCCCGCAGCCAGGCCATTGCCCATTGGCGGCCGCGAGCCTCAGCCTCGGTCCCGGCCTGGCGGGGGCCGACCTCGGTGGTGATCCCCTCGACGAAACCCCACGCCAGCCGGTCGTTTTTCAACGCAGAATCGGCGCGCTGCTCGACAGTCGGGGGCGGCGCCGGCGGCGTGCGCGCAGCGAGCGGGGCGGGCAGTGCGGCGAGTGCGACTAGCGCAAAGGGCAAGGTTTTCACGGCGGTGCTGGTATCGTGCGTCTCGCCCGTTGCCAAGCACCGGTTGCCGGATAGGCAAACTGGGCAAGCTGTTCACCCAGGGAACCCGAGTGATAATCTTGAAATTCAACCCTCTATTTGCCGTAACCGAGGAGTCGCGCTAGACTGGCAGCATCGTCTCATCGGGGCCGAGTCGCCAGGAGGGACCAATGCCGCAATACACGGTGAAGATTGCCGGGGGCCATGGGCGCGAACCGCGCGAAATCCGGTTCGAGGCGGACAATCCGGCCATGGCGCTGCAACAGGCCGGGATGTGTATCGAACACGCCAGCGCCGAATTGCTTCAGGATGATCGCAGCCTCGGCATGATCTGCCAACCGGGCGAGATCGCCGACGGATTGTGGTTCCTGACGCCGGGGTCCGCCCCCGGCTGACCAGCGCCGGCGGCCTGTCGCCGTCCGAGCGGACCTGTGCTACCAGCCGGCTTGCCCCGGCGGGCGCCAGCGCCTATTTGCCGCGCCAATCCTGACACACCCTGTATCCCTTGAAGGACGACCATGGCCGCCCAGTACGCATTCGTCATGAAAAACATGACCAAGACCTTCCCCGGCGCGCAAAAGCCGGTGCTGTCGAACATCAACCTGCAATTCTATCAGGGCGCCAAGATCGGCATCGTCGGCCCCAACGGTGCCGGTAAATCGACGCTGATGAAGATCATGGCCGGGATCGACACCGATTTCACCGGCGAAGCCTGGCCGGGCGAGAACATCACGGTCGGCTACCTGCCGCAGGAACCCGAACTCGACCCCACCAAGACGGTGCTGGAAAACGTCAAGGACGGCGCGCGCGAAGTGGCCGACATGGTTGACCGGTTCAACGCGATCAGCGCGGAAATGGGCGACCCTAAGGACGACACCGATTTCGACGCGCTGATGGAGGAGATGGGCACGCTCCAGGAAAAGATCGACGCGGTCGATGGCTGGACGCTCGACAACCAGCTTGAAATTGCGATGGAAGCGCTGCGCTGCCCTCCGGGCGACTGGCCCGTCACCGACCTGTCGGGCGGTGAAAAGCGCCGCGTCGCGCTGACCCGGCTGCTGATCCAGAAGCCCGGTATCCTGCTGCTGGACGAACCGACCAACCACCTTGACGCCGAAAGCGTCCAGTGGCTCGAAAACCATCTCAAGGAATATGCCGGCGCGGTGCTGATGATCACCCACGACCGCTATTTCCTCGACAATGTGGTCGGCTGGATCCTCGAACTCGATCGCGGCAGCTACTATCCCTATGAGGGCAATTACTCGACCTATCTCGAGAAGAAGGCCAAGCGGCTGGAACAGGAAAGCCGCGAGGAAAGCGGCAAGCAAAAGGCGCTGCAACGCGAGCTCGAGTGGATCCGGCAGACGCCGGCCGCACGCCAGACCAAGTCCAAGGCGCGTATCCGCAAGTTCGAGGAATTGCAGGAAGCGCAGGGCGACCGCAAGCCGGGCAAGGCGCAGATCGTCATCCAAGTGCCCGAACGGCTCGGCGGCAAGGTCATCGAGGTCAACAACATCTCGAAGGCCTATGGCGACAAGCTGCTGTTCGAAGACCTGTCGTTCATGCTGCCGCCGGGCGGCATCGTCGGCGTGATCGGTCCCAACGGCGCGGGCAAATCGACGCTGTTCCGCATCCTGACCGGCAAGGAAACGCCTGACAGCGGCACCGTCGAGATCGGGCAGACCGTCCATCTCGGCTATGTCGATCAGAGCCGCGACCACCTCGATGCGAAGAAGAACGTGTGGGAGGAAATCTCCGACGGGCTCGATTACATGAAGGTCAACGGTCACGACATGAGCACCCGCGCCTATGTCGGTGCGTTCAACTTCAAGGGCGCGGACCAGCAGAAGAATGTCGGCAAGCTGTCGGGCGGTGAACGCAACCGCGTGCACATGGCCAAGATGCTGAAAGAGGGCGGCAACGTCCTGCTGCTGGACGAACCGACCAACGATCTCGACGTCGAAACGCTCGGCGCGCTGGAAGAAGCGATCGAGAATTTCGCCGGCTGCGCGGTGGTGATCAGCCACGACCGCTTCTTCCTCGACCGGCTGGCGACCCACATCCTCGCGTTCGAAGGCGACAGCCACGTCGAATGGTTCGAAGGCAATTTCGAAGCCTATGAGGAAGACAAGCGCCGGCGCCTAGGTGATGCCGCCGACCGCCCGACTCGGCTCGCTTACAAGAAGCTGACACGCTGATCAGAGCGTGAATTGGCCGGCCGCTCTCTGCGGCCGGCCGGTTCACGCGTGCGACAGCCGGGGCGGCGTAGCGATAGCGAATCAAAGGTCATGCCGCGCTTGGTGGGGCGGCATCTGGAGTATTCGCCATGCGTTTGACCCATCTGTTCCGCACCGCCAGCGCCGGGGTGCTCGGCGCTTCCCTGCTGCTCGCCCTGCCCGCCCAGGCGCAGGATGCGAGCGAGGCATCGCATGACGCCGAGCCGTCTTATTCACGCGCGCAGAGCGACCGGCGCGGCGCCGCGCGGCCGGCTCGGCCATCCATGCCCGACCGGGTCCAGCAGCGCGAAATGCGCGGCCCGCAGCCAGTGCAGGACGTGTCGGCCCGCCCTGCCCCCGTCTCGCAGGCTCGCGGTGGACCATCGTGGAATCGTAGCGACAACCGCTCGCCGGTCGCCGATCAGCGCGCCGGGCGCGACTGGAACCGCGGCAATGCCCGCCGCCCGGATGGCTGGCGCCCCGGCGACGACGGCGTCCGCCGCCAGCAGGAGGAAATCGACCGTCGCCTGCGCCAGGGCGGCGTCGATCGCAACGATCCGACCACGGGCCGGCGCGACCGTGACCGCGATGGCACGCACTGGACAGATCAGGGGCGCGACTGGCGCAATGGTGGCACCACCTGGAGCAGTGATGGCCGCTACCGGGATCGCGACGGACGGTGGCGCGATAACCGTGATGATAACCGCTATGACGGCCGCTATGGCGACCGCTACGGGCGTTACGACCCGTGGGACCGTTATGGCTGGCGGCGCGACAATCGCTATAACTGGTACGACTATCGCCGGTCGAACCGTTCGATCTTCTCGATCGGCCGCTATTACGCTCCCTTCGGCTCGTACCGCTACAGCCGCATCGGGCTCGGCTTCACTCTCGGTTCGGCCTATTACGGCAATCGTTATTGGATCAACGATCCGTGGCGCTATCGCCTGCCCGAGGTTTACGGGCCCTATCGCTGGGTGCGGTATTACGACGACGTGCTGTTGGTCGACATTTACAGCGGCCGCGTGGTCGACGTGATCCACGATTTCTTCTGGTGAGTTTCTGCCGGGGTTGAGTGGCCCGGCAGCAAGGAGAGCCCCCGCCGGCCCGCCTGGGCTGACGGGGGCTCTGTCGGTTCAGACCCTGCCGAACGGCAGCATCCGGAACAGGCCCCCATCGCGGTCGAGGAAGGTATGCTTAAGCGCGCCAACCACGTGAAGGACGACCAGCAACAGCATCGCTTTCCCAGCTGTCGCGTGGATCTCGAAAATCGATCCTGCGAGGTTTTTGTTTATGCTCACCGGGAAATTCGGGATGGTGAACAGGCCGAAGAAATCCACCGGCTGCCCGGCCAAGGACGTTGCCAGCCAGCCCCCGAGCGGAAGCGCGATCAAAAGCACATAGAAAAGGACGTGCGTAAACCGCGCCAGAGCTTTTTCCCAGGCGGCATAGTTGGCCGGTAGCGGCGGCCACGGGTGGCGAAGCCGCCAGAGCAGGCGCCCGATCGTAAGGACAAGGATCGTGATGCCCAGCGCCTTGTGATCGGCCATGAGCGCCATTGCCTGTTCGCGCGAGGCATTTTCAGTACTTTCCGCCAGGCGCCAGTTCCAGATGACCGCGATTGCGGTCAACCAGTGGAACAGCATCGCGCCTAGAGAATAGCGCCGCTTGCCTTGGGTGCCCAGACCGTGGTCGATGCGTTCCATATAAGCCTCCCGCGTGGTTTCGCGGACGGGATAGCAAGCGGGCTCCCCTTGCGCAAAGGCAGCTTGCGGTTATCACGCCGTCTCATGAGCAAGACCAGCACCGTGCCCGATCAGGACGCGCTGCGCCGGGTGGGCGAGACAGTCCGCCGCCGGCTTGAAGCCGATCCGCAAGCGTACAAAGTGCCAACCGACAAGGCGGAAATCTATGCCATCGGGGGCTTTCTGACCTCTGCCGAATGCACGCGGCTCATCACCATGATCGACGCCGTCGCGCAGCCAAGCGAGCTCTACGACCAGGCCTACGCCGCCCAGTTTCGCACATCCTATTCCGGCAATGTCGACCGCGACGATCCGTTCGTGAAGGGCATCGCGCGGCGGATCGACGACTTTCTCGGCCTGCCGGGCGAAACGGGCGAGGCGGTTCAGGGGCAGCGTTACCTGTCGGGACAGGAATTCCGCGCCCATAATGACTGGTTCTATACGACCGAGGATTACTGGCTGAAAGAACGCAAGCAGGGCGGGCAGCGGAGCTGGACCGCGATGGCGTTCCTTAACCCGGTCGAGGCGGGCGGCGCGACCCATTTTACCGAAGTCGGCATAACCATCGAGCCAAAGCCCGGCGTGCTGCTGGTGTGGAACAACGCGCTGCCCGACGGCACCCCGAACGAGAACACGCTCCACGCCGGAACGCCGGTCGAGCGCGGGGTGAAATACGTCATCACCCGCTGGTATCGCACGCGCCGCTGGGGCGGTGCCTGAGCGTCAGCCAGCGCCGTCCAGCGCCTCAGCAATGAGCCGCCTTGTGTTGGCGATCCCATAAAGCGCGATGAAGCTGCCCATGCGCGGCCCCTGCGAGGAGCCGAGCAGCGTTTCATAGAGCGCCTTGAACCAGTCGCGCAGCGCGGCAAAGCCGAACTCCTCGTGCTTGCCGATCTCGTAAACCAGCGTTTGCAGCGCATCGGCGGGCGTATCCTCGGGCAATGCGGCAAGCTCCGCGTCGAGCGCCCGCAGCGCCGCAGCCTCGCCGGGCGCGGGTGCGCGGCGGACCAGTGTCGGGGCCACGTAATCGCGATTATAGGCGAGCGCCCGTTCGACCAGCACGTCGAGCGCAGGGTGCCGCGCGGGATCGGGATCAGCGATGTAATTGCCCAGATACGACCAGACCTGGTCGCGCGTGGCCCCCGCGCCGAGGACGCCGACCAGATTGAGCAACAGCCCATAGGTCACCGGCAGGCTGTCGCCCGCCCCGCCACGGGCAGGGTCGGTCGCGCCGAGCAGATGCCACACCGGATTGCCCAATTGCTGTTCGACCGGCTGGTCGGCGAGCTTTTCGCGGAACTGCCAATATTCATCGACCGCGCGGGGGATCACCCCGACATGGAGGCTCTTGGCGCTCTTGGGTTCGCGGAACAGATAGAACCCGAGGCTCTCCTCGCTGCCATAGGCGAGCCACTGGTCGATGGTCAGGCCATTACCCCTCGACTTGGAAATCTTCTCGCCATTTTCATCGAGGAACAATTCGTAGATCAGCCCATCGGGCTTGCGGCCGCCCAGCACCTGCGCGATCCTGCCCGACTGGATGCCGCTGTCGGTCAGATCCTTGCCGTACATCTCGTAATCGACGCCCAGCGCGACCCAGCGCATCGCCCAATCGACTTTCCATTGCAGCTTGGCCTGCCCGCCCAGCGCGGACTGTTCGACCACCTGGCCATCCTCGTCGGTGAAGCGGATCAGACCGGCGGCGGCGTCAACCACCTCCACCGGCACCTGCAGCACCCGGCCTGTCGCGGGCGAGATCGGCAGCACCGGCGAATAGGTTGCCGCGCGTTCGGCGCGCAGCGTCGGCAGCATGATATCGAGGATCGCCTGATACTGCGTCAGCACGCCGACCAGCGCGGCATCGAACGCGCCTGAATTATATCGTTCGCTGGCCGAGACGAATTCATATTCGAACCCGAACCGGTCGAGGAAGCGGCGCAGCATGGCGTTGTTGTGCGCAGCGAAACTCTCAAACCCGGCGTCGAACGGATCAGGTATGCGGCTCAGCGGCTGGCCCAGATGCGGCTCCAGCCGATCCCGGCTGGGCACATTGTCGGGCACCTTGCGCAGCCCGTCCATATCATCGCTGAACGCCAACAGCCGGGTCGGCGCGCCGCCTGTCAGCACCTCGTAAGCCCGGCGGACCAGCGTGGTGCGCAGCACCTCCTGAAAGGTGCCGATATGCGGCAGGCCGCTGGGGCCATAACCGGTTTCGAACAGCACCGGCGCGCCGCCGGGCTTGCCGTCGGGATAGCGCTTCAGGAGCTTCTTTGCTTCCTCGAACGGCCAAGCCTTCGATGTCTGGGCGGCGGCCAGCAGGGCGGGATCGAATTCGGTCATGGCCGCGTCCTTCGCCGGTTTGCCCGGCCCGCGCAAGACCGCCCGTCCGCAGCCGATTTCCCGTTCCGCGCGGCCTGCCAACCGGCTAGTGGCGCATAGATGCTCGCACCCCTCCAAGCCTTTGTCGCACAGCACAGCGCCATCATCGGGCTGGTCATGCTGGCGGCGCTGCTGGTTGCCTTTGCCCGCGAACGCCAGCCGCCATCGGTGATCGCTGTCGGCGGCGGGGTGGCGATGATGGCGCTCGGCTATCTCTCGTCATCCGAGATGCTGTCGGTGTTTTCCAACCCGGCGCCGATCACCATCGCGGCTATGTTCGTGCTGTCGGGCGCATTGCTGCGCACCGGCACGCTGGAGGCGGTCTCAGGCTGGGTAATCCAACGAACCTTGCGCAAACCGCTCCTGGCGACAGCGGAAATCGGCGCCGGTTCGATGTTCGCGTCGGCCTTCATGAACAATACGCCGGTGGTGATCGTGATGATCCCGATCGTCAAACGCCTGGCCCGGGTGCTCAAGATCGCCCCGACGCGGCTGCTGATCCCGCTGTCCTATATCTCGATCCTGGGCGGCACGCTGACGCTGATCGGCACATCGACCAACCTCCTGGTTGACGGCGTTGCACGAAGCCTGGGCGAAGAACCGTTCGGGGTGTTCGAAATCACCCCGGTAGGTCTGGTTGCCGCCGCCGCGGGCGTGACGATGATGGCGCTGGTCGGCAAGTTCCTCCTGCCCGACCGCGCCGCCCATGCGCTCGACGAAAGCGGCGAAAGCGACCTCTATTTGTCAACTTTGCAACCGGCTGAGGCGGGCCGCGCCTTCATCGGCACCGCGGCCGGACAGCTGCGGCTGTTTCGGCGGGCTGGGGTGAAATTGGTCGGCATCAGGCGCGGGGGCGAGATCGTCCGCCGCAATCTTGATGAGGAGGTGCTGCGCGCAGGTGACCAGATGGTGGTGGCGGCAAGCCCGGTCGAGCTGACCTCGCTCGCCGAAGCGCGCGAATTCCGCGTCGGGCTGACCGGTGTCGGCGGCGGGGTGGCGACCGCCGGGCCAGACCGGCCAAGCGACCTCAAGATGGTCGAAGCGGTGGTCGCGGCGACGCACCCGATTGTCGGACGGCGGCTGGCCGATATTCCGCTGCTGTCGAAGCTCAAGGTCCGGGTGCTGGGCCTGTCCCGCCCGCGCCATGTGGCCGGGCCTGATCTCGCCAATGTCCGCGTGCGCGCAGGTGACCGACTGCTGATCGCAGCCGGATCGGAGGCGGTTACTGCGCTGCTTGCCAATATCGGCCTTAATGATGTGTCGGAAACACCGGTCCGCCCGTTCCGCCGATTGAAGGCGCCGATCGCCATTGCCACGCTGGCGATGGTGGTGATCGGCGCGGCGCTGTTCGGCTTTCCGATTGAGGCGCTGGCGATCGCCGGGGTGGCCGTGGTGCTGGTCACGCGGGCGATGGACCCCGAAGATGCCTGGCGATCAATCGACGGCAACACGCTGGTGCTGATCTTCGGGATGCTGGCCTTCGGCATTGGCCTGCAAAATGCCGGCACGGTCGATCTGCTGGTCGAATGGCTGCGCCCGCTGCTGACCGCATCCTCGCCGCTGCTGCTGCTGATCGCGGTCTATACGGTCACCAGCCTGCTGACCGAAACGGTCACCAACAATGCCGTGGCGGTGATCATGACACCGATCGTACTCGGTATTGCCGAGGCGGTGCCGCTGCACGAACGCCAGCTGGTGATGGCGGTGATGTTCGCCGCCAGCGCCAGCTTCGCCACTCCAGTCGGCTATCAGACCAACACGCTGGTCTATGGCGCGGCGAATTACAAATTCGTCGATTTCCTCAAGATCGGGGTGCCGATGAACATCGTCGTGGGGATCGCCACCTGCGCGGCTATCGTGGCGTTTGTCTGACCGCTAGACTGGCCTGATGGTCGCTGCCGAGCCTGCCCGCCTCCCCGCCCTGCACGCCAGCCATGCCGGCACCTGGCTGCGCGACGCCGCAGGCGAGACGCGCGGCTGTTCCAAGGGCGAGGCGATCATGGCGGCGGCTGATACGCCGCTGTTGTTGCTCAACGCGCCGTTGGTCGCCAACCGGCTGGGCTATCCCGACCTCTCGGGGCTCGATCTGCTCGAGCTGTTCGCCTTCGTTCACCCGGCGAAGTTCTGCGTGCCCACGCCCAAGGGGCTGGCCCATGCCCTCGGGCTGGCCGAACCGGCGAGCGACGATGCCGTGCCCGCATTGTTGCAACAGGCGGCGGGTGCATTGCTGGCGACCTGCGCGGGGGATGACTGGGCCGAGAGCGAAGGCGCCTGGTCCTCGCTGCAATCGCTCGCCCGCCTGCGCTGGCCCTGGGCGCAGGTGCTTGGCCCCCATGTCCGCCGCCCGGCAACGGCCGAACGCTGGCTGTTCGCGCGCCTGCCCGAATGGGAAGAGGCGCCGGAACGGCCGCAGCCCGGGCAGGTGCTGATCGAAGAACAGGCCATCGCCGCGCGCCTCGCCCGGCTGACCGGCGAAGGGGCCGAGCGCCGCGAGGGCCAGCGCCATTATGCCGCCACTGCCGGCGCGGTGTTTGCTCCCCGCGCCAGCCGGGGCGCGCCGCATCTGCTGCTGGCGCAGGCCGGCACCGGGATTGGCAAAACCCTGGGCTATCTCGCCCCCGCCTCGCTGTGGGCCGAGGCAGCGCAGGGCACCGTCTGGGTGTCGACCTATACCAAGAACCTCCAGCGCCAGTTGCGCGCGGAAAGCCGCCGGGCCTGGCCCGCAACCCGGCCCGATGGCAGCGAGCCGGTGGTGGTGCGCAAGGGGCGCGAGAATTACCTCTGCCTGCTCAATCTCGAAGATGCGTTGCAGGGCGGCTTTGCCGGCCGGGCAGCGGTGCTGGCGCAGCTGGTGGCGCGGTGGGCCGCCTACAGCCAGGACGGCGACATGATCGGCGGCGACCTGCCGGGCTGGCTGGGCACCTTGTTCCGCCAGCGCGGGATCCGCGCATTGACCGACCAGCGCGGCGAATGCGTCTATGCGGGATGCCCGCATTACCGCAAATGCTTCATCGAACGCGCCAGCCGGGCGAGCGCCCAGGCCGATCTGGTGATCGCCAATCATGCGCTGGTGATGGTCAACGCGGCGCGCGCGCGCGACCCGGCGAACCGGCCGACGCGGATTGTGTTCGACGAAGGCCATCATGTGTTCGATGCCGCCGACAGCACCTTTGCGGCCGAGCTGACCGGGCAGGAAACGATCGAATTGCGCCGCTGGCTGCTGGGGCCGGAAAAGGGCTCGCGCGGGCGGCGGAGGGGGCTGGCCGCGCGGCTGGCCGACATTGCCAGCTATGACGAAGCGGGCGGCGCCGCGATCGAGCAGGCGATTGCCGCCGCGCAGGCGCTGCCCGCCGATGGCTGGCTGGCACGGCTGGCCGATGGCGAGCCCTTTGGCCCGCTCGAAACACTGTTCGCCGAGGTCCGCCGGCTGACCTATGCGCGCGATGAGAGCGGCGGGCAGGAGGCCGGTTACGGGATCGAGACCGAGGCCGCGCACCTCACCGGCCCGTTCATCCAGCGCGCGGGCGATGCGCAAGAGGCGCTGGCCGCGATCCGCCGTCCGCTGATGAAGCTCGGCGCGCGGCTCGCCGCGATCCTCGAAGATGCGCCCGACTGGCTCGACGCGCAGGGCCGCGCGCGGGTCGATGGCGCGCGCCATTCGCTGACCTGGCGGATCGATCTCCTGCTTGCCTGGGAGGCCTTGCTGGAGCGGCTGGGCGGCTGCGACGGCGACCATCTGCCCGACGCCGAGTTTGTCGACTGGCTGGCCGTCGATCGCAACGATGCGCGCGAATTCGATGTCGGCATCCATCGCCGCTGGCTTGACCCAATGAAGCCGTTCGCCCGCGTGGTGCTCGAACCCGCGCATGGGGTGATGCTGACCAGCGCGACGCTGTGCGACCGGACCGCCGCCGGGCCCGATTGGGACGGCGCGATCGCGCGCAGCGGCGCGCTGCATCTGGGCGCCGTGCCGCAAACTGTCGCGGCCGACAGCCCGTTCGATTACGCCGCCCGCGCCGAAGTGCTTATCGTCACCGACATTGCCAAGGGCGATCTCGCCGCGCTCGCAGGTGCCTATGGCCGGTTGATCGAGGCGGCCGATGGAGGGGTGCTCGGCCTGTTCACCGCCATCCGCCGGCTGCGCGCGGTGCATGGCCGCATCGCCGACCGGCTGGCGCGCGCCGGCCTGCCGCTCTACGCGCAGCACGTCGATCCGATCGACACCGGCACCCTGGTCGACATTTTCCGCGACGATCCGCGCGCCAGTCTGCTCGGCACCGACGCGCTGCGCGACGGGGTCGATGTCCCCGGTCGGTCGCTGCGCTGCGTGATAATGGAGCAGATCCCCTGGCCCAAGCCATCGATCCTCCATCGCGCCCGCCGCGCGGCGAATGGCGGCTCGGCGCATGACGACCGGATCATTCGCGCGCGGCTCGCCCAGGCCTTTGGCCGGTTGATCCGAAGCAAGGAGGATTGCGGGCATTTCGTGGTGCTCTCGCCCGCTTTCCCGAGCCGCCTGCTCAGCGCCTTTCCCACCGGCACCGCGATCTTGCGCCTGCCGCTTGCGGAAGCTTTACAACGGGTCGCCGCTGGTGTTTGCGCACAGCCGACAGGTGCCGACAGCGCGCCGGAGAGGATGATCGAGCGGTGAAGACGCTGGGCCTGCTGCGCCACGCCAAATCCGACTGGAGCGATGCGGACAAGCGCGATTTCGATCGCGGCCTCAACGCACGCGGTCGCAAGGGAGCGGCACTGATGGGCGCCCATGTCCGCGCGCATCCGGTGAAATGGGGACTGCTGCTGGCGAGCCCGGCCGAACGGGTGCAGCGCACGCTCGAGGCGGCGGCGCTGGGCCTGTCCCCGCACTTCGACGACCGGCTCTATCTCGCCAGCGCGGCGGCTATCCTCGATATCGTGCGCGAACAGGCAAGCGAGGCGGATGCGGTGCTGGTCGCCGGGCACAATCCGGGCCTGCAGGATGTCTTGCTCGAGCTGGTGCCGCCCGCGGCGGAGAACGCCCTGTTCGACGAAGCCGTGGCCAAGTTCCCCACCGCGGCGTTTGCGGTGCTCGACTTACCTATCGATGACTGGCCCAGCCTTGGCAAAGGGCCGGCAATGCTCAGCCATTTCGCGCGCCCCCGCGATCTCGATCCCGCGCTCGGACCGGAAGATTAACCCGGCTGGTCGCCTGCAGGCTGCAGATCGAGAAACTCGTCGATGAAGCTGCCGATCAGCATGGCTTGGCTGGTGACGCCGGCTTTCGCAGGAATGTGTGGGGATAACGCTGGTGGAGAGGGTGGATTTCACAATTATCAGATAGGCAACCATAAAAGTGCGCCACCTTGTTCAAATCAAAAAGGACATCGATCCAAACTGTACCCTTATAAAATTGGGTTCGGCTCAGGCTAAGAACACGCCTTTCGCTTACTGCCGCGAAACCGTTTTCCGATAGCGGTTTGGGGAGCTTTTATAACATCTGAACACATATCCCAACGTCGAGCGATCGATCGGATGCTTGCGCAAGGTCCGTGGCCCTCGGTGAAGGGGTCCGGTACGGTAGCTGAAAGAATCCGCGAGCATCGCGAATGCGATGTGGCGGTCACTGCCATGCTGCTGCGTTGGCTGGTGGTAACCGGTGAGCTGCGCGCCGACCGGATGAGGCTCGATGCGCTAATCGCCGACAGCGTGGCGCGCTTACGGCCCTACCGCCCCCAGATGTTGGCCGCGCTCGCAGGATTCCGGCGCGAGGAGAGTCAGGCTGCGTGAGGAGGCAGTATCAGGCAGCTGCGCCTCTCAGAAGAGGAACTTACCGCTCGACAGTGCGCCCCAGAGCAACGTCAAAATTATATACATGGCCGACCCTCAGCGAGCCGCCCCTATTTTTGCAGCCCGACTCGCACACGACGATCCCGGGCCGTCCGCCAGATGGGCTTGATCCATCGGATCACAGCGACAACATCGGCGCGGGAGGCCCCGTGGATACCTGCTCACAATCTGACCACAAAGCGGATCACATATTGGTCAGGATGCTGAGCGAGGCGCGCCGTGGGGCCGGCTTCTCCCGCCGCGCGCTCGCCATGCGCTGCGCTCTCCCGTAGCAGACGATCAAGCGGCTCGAAGACGGTCTTGGATCATTGGCAACGCTCTATCGGGTGATGTCGGCTCTCGACTTCCGCCTGGCCGGCCTGCCGCCCGGCGCGACCCTGCACGAGCAATTGAAGACCCGCCGGCTTGCAGTCCCTCATGGTTAAGCAGGCTAGGATCAAGCAGCACTGCACAGGGGAACTGCCGTTCAGCTTTTTGGTCACCGCAGGTCCCGGATTAGACAGGGTGCCCGAGCGCGCCTCAACCCCGCTAGCGAGACATTGGGCCCCATTACGCGCCCGCTCGGTTCGTCACCATTGCGGCCACCAACGCAGACAGCCCAAGAGCCGCAGCGAGCAGCAAGGAGTCCGAGGCTGCCGGCAGTGGCGCGCCCATTTGGTCCAACAGCAGCAGCGCCCGGCCGATCTGGGTCGATGGCAGCAGGCCGCCGAGCCACTCGATCCATTGCGGCATGGCTTGACGGGGCCAGGTTGCGCCCGAGAGGAAAAAGATCGGCAGCGAGGTAGGGATCAGCACCAGCAGCGCCTCGCGCGGGGAACGGAAGAGCGATGCGCCCAGCAGCGCGAACCCGGCGAACGCTCCCCCGCCGACCAACGCCACGATAAGCAACGCCGCCAGCGAAGCCTGGCGCGGCACGTCCTGCAAGACGAAGAACCAGCCGAAATAGACCAGCGCCAAAGTAGCGGAAATGGTGCCGAGAGCGAGCCACTGCCCGATCAGTTCGCTGCGCTGCACACGCCGATAACCGGCAAACAACAACGCCGCGCCGAACAGCAGGGTCTGTTGCAGGATCACCGGGGTTACCGCGGGAAAGATGTAGGCATCGTAGGCGAGATCGGGATTGAACATTGGTTGGCTGACCACGGTGAACGAGGCCTCCGGCACCGGAGCCCGCCGACCCGCGCCAAGATCGTCGCGCAAGCTGTCCGTCAAAGCCTCCTCGACTGCAGTGCCTATCGCCTTAGCGCGCACGAGGTAGGTGCCATTGACCCACACCGCGATGCCGCTGTTTTCGCCGCGCAGTGCGCGCTGGACCGTTCCGGCGGGCAAGAGGACGATGCCGTCCACTTCGCGCCGCATCAGGGCTGCTCGGGCCGCAGAGAGGTCGGATGCGTACGCTCCAACGCGCACTGCCTCGCTTGCTTCAAGCCGGGCGACCATGGCGCGCGTCAGCGGCGTGGGTGCTTCGTCCACCAGCGCAATGGCCACGTCCTGCGCGTGTCCCTGTCGATAGGGCGCGGGATAATACACGCCGTAGAACAACGCCGCGAGCACGATCATCAACACTATCTGGCGGCTAGCGGCGATCCGGCGGAAGGTGTCGACGAAGGAGGTGCGCACCGTCACGGCATCTGGTCCCGATCCGACGTCAGCCCGGCGATCGCGAGCGCGGCGAGCGCGTAGAAGGTCAGCAATATCACGCTCCTGATCGCCAACACCGTCGGCGCACCAAGGAACTGATCCATCTGCGCTTCGAGATAATGCGTAAAAGGTAGCGCATAGTGCCAGATTCTCGCTGGCAGCGACGCGCCATCGATTGGCAGCGAGCCTCCAGAATATGCCAGCGCCGAACCGGCATAAAGCGCGCTGACCGAGTAGGCGATCACATCCTTGCGCGATGTGGCGACCAGCGCCAGCGAGATCGCCAGCGTCGCCGCCAGCAGCGCCACTTGTGCGGCGTAGGTCGCGGGCAGTGACCCCGCCATTCGCCAGCCTTTTACGCCCACCAGCCAGATCATCCATGCAGCGCCCCACCATGCCAGTATGGCAAGGTATGGGATAGCCTTGCCCGCGAGCGCGACCGCTCCGCCCCCGGTCTCAGCGCGCCACCGAGCGAGGCTCGCCCCGTCAAGTTCACGCGCCATCGCGAATACGCCGACGCACGCCGCAACAAGATGCAAGATTGCAGGTTGTATCAAAGCCTGCAGGAACCATTCGAAGCTCGCCTGTGGGTTGAACAGCACTGATACCTGGACCTGTGGCAGAGCAATGCGATCGATGGGTAGCCCAGCGCGGCGCGCGCGCTCCATCGCCTCCTGCCGCATCGCCCCCGTCAGCGCGGTTTCGAATGTTTGCGCGAGCACCGAACCCACGCTGAGATAGGCGGCGTTGTAAAATATCCGCACCGGCTGGCGATTGTCTGCCGCCCCGGCCGGCTCGCCGAACCCGGCGGGTATCTGCGCGTAAGCCCACAACTCGCCGCGCCGCATTGCAACTTCCGCGGCAAATGCGCTGGGCGGGGCGGGAACGATCCGAAGCTCTGGGCGAGCCGCCAGCAGCGCGGTGACCGAACGACTGACCGGGCTCTGTGCCTCGTCCACTACCGCCACCGGTAGCCCCTCGAGGGCGCCGCGCGACAGCATGGCGGCGATCAGAACCAGCGAGGAAAGCGGAACGAGGATCAGCGCCACCAGCATGATCCGCGAGCCGAAGATAAAGCGTGCTTCGCGCTCGGCGACGGCGAGCAGCCGCATCATTGCGGCCAGTCGAACAGCACGCTCATGCCCGGGCGCAGGTCGCCCACCCGCGCCAGCGGCTCGAGCTTCACCTCGAAGGTGCGAGCATCGAAGCCCGTGCTCTGGCGCGTAGCGCGTTCGCTGGTGAAGCCGGCCTGCACCGAAATCGACGTCACCCGGAAGCGCACGCCGGCATTCCCCAACGCAGGCACGCGCCCGGTCAGCACCTTGCCCTTGTTGATGCCTGCGTAGTCTTTCTCCGACACGCGCAGTGTGACGTGCGGATTTGCGACGTCGACGATCTGGAACAGGGGGACTCCCGGCGCCACGACCTCGCCCGGCTCAATCAGCCGCCGCGCGATCTCGCCGCTGACAGGGGCCACGACGGTTTCCTCTTGCGCGAGCTGGCGCGCAGTGTCGACGCGGTCCTGCGCGGCCCGCGCGCGGATGTCGGCAATTGCCTGCGTTTCGGACCGCCGCCCCGCCAGCGCCTTGTAGTATTGCGCCTGCGCGGCGGATGCATTGGCGCGGGCCGCGCGGTCAGCGGCCATCGCCTCGTCGCGCCGCTGAGCCGAGACTACCCCCTGAGCATAGAGCCGGCTCATCCGCCCAGCCGTTACCGAGGCGAGCTCGGCCGCGGCCTGGGCTGCCGTCGCCGCCCCGCGCAACGTATCGACATCCTCGCTGCGCGCCCCGGCGGCGATCATCGCATCCATCTGGCGCGCAGCGTCGAGTTGCGCCTCGCTCTGGGCGACGGCCGCGTCGCGCAACGGTGAAGAAAGCCGAGCAAGAATGTCGCCGGCCCGGACCATGGCGCCCTCATCAGGGCCAACGCTCTCGACGCGGGCCAGCGCGCGCGTGGCGACATTGACCTCACGCGCCTCGATTGTGCCCTGGAGCGGCACCGCTTGGGGCCGTGAGGAATACCACAGCCCCGTCAAGGCCAACACTGCCAGCGCGGCAAGAGCCCACAACAGCCAAGGCGCGCGCCTGCCGTGCTCTGGGGGCTCGTCGGCGATGGCAGTCGCGGTTGGGGCTGTATCGCCCGAAGGTGGGACCGGCGGGCCGGTGGTGGGTTCCATTTCGACAGCCGGTGCCGGAGGGATAACCTCCGGTGCCAGCGCAGCGGAGTCCGACGATTGCAACTTGGGATGGTCGGGGCCTGTTTCAGTGGGTCTACTCATGGGATGGTCAACCTTGCAGGATCCTCCGCGAAATCGGCGAAACGGCCAGGGGAGCCGCTAATCGCCAGTAGCGCGGCGAGCGCGACATCGTATTCGTACGCCGCCGTGGCCCGCTGGGTCTGTGCCAGCGCGAGCGCGGTCTGTGCATCGGTGACCTGTGCCGCGGTGCCTTCGCCTTCACGGAAAGCGATCTCGTTGACCCGCAAATTTTCTGCAGCCGCGGCCAGACTGCTGTCCATCGAAAGGAACGCGCGGCGCGCGTTTTCTACCAGCAAGCGGCTGCTCTCGACTTCGCCGGCCACGCGATCGTCGGTCTGCTCCGCACGCAGCCGTGCCGCTTGGCGCCGTGCGACAGCGGCCGCGACCAGCTCGCGCCTGTTGACCGCTGTCATCAGCGGCACGCGCACGGTCACACCCACGACCCAGTCGGGATCAACCGGCATGGACTGCTGCGGGGAGGCGCTCACCGAACCGAAGGCGTATGCGGTAGGTCGTGTTGTTGACCGCGCCAGGCGTTCGCTGGCTGCGGCCGCCTGCTCCGCTCCGCGCGTCAGGAGCGCCTGTCCGTTGCTGCCGGACGTCGCCTCGCTTTCCGGCACCGGCGCGGGATTGACGAACAGGGGAGTTGCGAGCTCCTGTGCGGGTCGGCGGGTCAGCCGGACCAACGCCAGCCGCGCCATTTCGCGATCGCGCTCCGCCCGCTCGACGGCGCGCTGGGCTGCGTCGCGCGCGACAATCGCTTGCAGCGTGACCGAACGCGCGATGACGCCCTCGCGCTCCATAGCGCGCGCGTTGTTGAGATGGCGCTCAGCCGATTGCAGCGTCTGCTGCGCCGATCCCGCCAGCACGTCGGCCAACTGGGCACCGAAATACACTTGGGCCAGACGCACTGTATCGGCCTGCCGCGCGACGTCGCGAACGCCCATGGCAAGCACGACCTGTGCATTCGCGGCATCGCGCACCGCCTCCAGAGCGCCACCGGTGTAAAGCGGCATCACCGCGGTAAGGTTGGGCCGCACTATCGTGTCACGCGCGGTATAATCGTAGCGATCGGGAATCGCCGACAGCAGCCCCGGCACCGCCGCGCCGATGCGCCCGGTAACGGCTTCGACTATGCTGGCAAAAGCGGGCGGGAACTGCCCCGACAGCGACGCGAGGTAGCTATCGATTTCGCTTTCGACGCGCATCTTGGACCCGGACAGGTCGAGCCCGAGCGTCTTCTCGTAGGCGATGAGCGAGGCCGAAGCAGTGACCGTGGGACGATAAAGGTGTGCCACCGCCTCCGCTTGATGTTCCGCCGCGCGCACCTCCGCATCCGCGGCTGCAGTGCCGGCGGGGGAGGCATTCATGGCCGTCTGTGCCGCGCGGAAGTCGAGCGGTTGCTGAGCAAGCGCGCCGGTTGGGATCGCGACGGCCAAAGTGAGCGCGAAAACGCGAGCGCTGTACCTCATGCGCGTGTCTCCAGCATGGCGCGAAGGCAAGTGATGAATAACTCCCTTGCAGGCAGGACCGGCTCGCCCGCCATTTCGTCTCGCAAGGCAATGCCGCGCCACAGGATCAGCAGCGCCTCGACAATGGCTTGAGGCGAAAACTTGGGCGCGAGACCATAGTGTTCGATGACATTCCTGAGCCAGGCTGCGAAAAGGCGATCGATCCGCGCTTCGGCGGCTGCCAACCGGCGCGCGAAAGTAGGATCGCGCAGCCCCTCCAGGCGCAGCTCGATCGCCATCCGGGCCCACTCGTGTCGTCCAGCCACGGTAGACAGCCAGTCTCCGACCCGCTCCAGCGTGTCGTCTAGGTCATCGGTGCCGAAGTCCGTCGTCAGCTCGCCCAATGATCGCGCCCGTTCGGCCAGGTTGCGCTCCATAAGCGCCAGCAGAAGCTCCTCGCGCGAGGCAAAGTTTGAGTAAAACGCGCCTTGGGTGAAACCAGCGCGGGCACACACAGCGCGCAGCGACAGGCCCGCCAGCGACGATTCGAGGATCATCGCTTCTGCCGCATCAAGCAGCGCGGCCCTTGTGACAGCCTGCGATACTTCGCGGCTTAGAGGTCGAACAGTGGCTGATCTGACAGCGGCCATGCGTCATTCGTAGAGATATCGGTTGAAATTTCAATCCGGCTTCGCGCATAAAGCTTGAGGGCATCCGACTGGACCGCTGCCGAGCCGCCAATGGGTATTCCCACCGCCGCATCCAAAGCTGCTGTCAGACAAGCGTATGACATAGATCGCTTCCGGGAAAGCCTGCTGATCCAAGGCTTGCTGTCAATCATCCCGCCCCGATCTAACCGCACGGTGCCCGAGCATCCCGCCTTCGCCGGAGCAAGGGGCGGGTGCGGAGATACAGCCCTGTGGAAACCTGGCGGTGGCGGAGAGGGTGGGATTCGAACCCACGGTACGGTTGCCCGCACACCGCATTTCGAGTGCGGCGCATTCGACCACTCTGCCACCTCTCCGCGAGGATCGTGCATGGGCACCGTGCGCCCGGCCGAAAATGAGCCGCGCGGTTAGCCGAGCCGCGGCGGCTTGCCAAGCCCTTTGCACATCGTTTGGCACCCGCCCGCGCTTGCTTGCGGCGGCGCAGCGGGCGCCTATATTGTCGCGATAGACCGGACACAGTTCTTTTCCCCGCAGGCTGGGCGCACGATCGACATGCCGCGTCATGCCAGCGCTCGTTTCGGAATCGGCGACGTCGTGCGTCACCGGCTGTTCGACTTTCGCGGGGTGGTGTTCGACATCGACCCTGTCTTTGCCAATAGCGAGGAATGGTATGCGGCCATCCCCGCCAACGTCAGGCCGCGGCGAGACCAGCCCTTCTATCACCTGCTCGCCGAAAATGGCGAAAGCAGCTATGTCGCCTATGTCAGCCAGCAGAATCTTCTTGCCGACAGCGGCGGAGGTCCGGTCGAACACCCGCAACTCGCCGAGTTGTTCGATGAATTCACCAATGGCCGTTACAGAATGCGGCGCAAGCTGACACATTAGCCCGCCGGAGCAAGCGAAGCGTCAGTCCTTCAACTTCCAGCCCGACCGCAGGATCAGATAGATCACTGCCGCGAGCGCAAGATTGAATACGCCGAGGCCGATGGCGCCATGGACCACCGCCATGTTGCTGTTGCCGATGTCGCTTTGCCCGAGGAAGCCAAAGCGAAACCCTGAAATGACATAGAAAAACGGGTTGAACCGGCTGATCGACTGGAAAGCTGGGGCGAGATTGTCGATAACGTAGAATGTGCCCGATAGCAGCGAAAGCGGCGCAATCACGAAGTTGGTGATAGCCGCATTGTGGTCGAACTTCTCTGCCCAGATCGAGGTCAGCAAGCCGATCAGCGCCAGCATCACCGATCCCATCAAGCCGAACCAGACGATGGCCCACGGATGCGCCGCGCCCAGAGTGACACCCGGATAGAACGCCATCGCCAGTGCGACTGCCCCGCCAACCAGGACCGCGCGCGTCACCGCGGCGGCGACGATGCCGGTCATCAACTCCCCATCCGACAGCGGTGGCATCAACAGGTCGATAATCGTCCCCTGGATCTTACCTGACAGGAATGAAAACGAGGAATTAGCAAAAGCATTCTGCATCATCGCCATGACGATCAGACCGGGCGCAATGAAGCTGGCGAAGGGCACGCCCAGCACCGTCCCCCCGCTCCGCCCCAGCGCGACGGTGAAGATCACCAAGAACAGCAGCGTGGTGACGGCCGGAGCCCAGATCGTCTGCGTCTGGACCTTGAGAAACCGGCGCACCTCCTTCATATAGAGCGCGAACAGGCCGATGCGGTTGATCCCGTGAATGACGGGCTGGCCGCGCGGCGCAAATCCGGGCCGCCTGGCGGCTGTTTCACCATCTGGCGCGGATGCTGGTGCGGCGTGGATGTGGGCTTGATCGGCCATATCCCGGCGGTTACGGCGAAGCGCCCTCACTGGCAAGCTGGCAGGGGCCGGCGCGCAAAATTGGAATTTCGATGAGCTGGACCGACGAACGTATCGCCAAGTTGAAAGATATGTGGGAAGGTGGCGCGACGGCAAGCCAGATTGCCGACGAACTGGGCGGCGTCAGCCGCAACGCGGTGATCGGGAAGGCGCATCGGCTGGGTCTCAAGGCGCGCCCCTCTCCGGTCAAGGCAGGCGAAAAGAAGGACGCCCCTGCGGCGCCGGTCGTCGCAATCGCGGCGCCCGCGGCGCCAATCCGGCGGCCCCCGGTTTCCCGGCCCGCGGCAGCGGGGGCCGAACGCCGGCCGGCGACGGCTCCGTCTCCGGTCGTGCCGGCAACACCGCCCGCAACCGAAATGAATGCACCGCAGCCCTTGCCCAACCCCACCGCCGATCTGACCAAGGTTGTGTCCGTCGGCCCGGGCGGCTTCTTGCGACAGGGGCCGGGCGATCAGCAGGCACCCATCCCGCCTGCGCCGCCGCGCCGGCTTGTCCCGGCGAAACCGAGCCCCGAAATTGCCGACAAGACCAGCCTGCTCGATCTGTCGGACCGGGTGTGCCGCTGGCCGATGGGCCATCCGGGCGAGGCCGATTTCCATTTCTGCGGCGAAGCGGTCAATCCAGGGTTTCCCTATTGCGTCGAACATTGCGGGAGGGCCTATCAGGCGCAATTGCCGCGCGGTGCCCGCCGCCCCCCTCCGCCGCTGCCTTATGGCGGGCCACGCGTCCGTTGATTCCGTCTTCAGGAGCCTCTGACCATGCCGATGAGCCTGCACGAAGCCACCATTCCCGGTTTCCTCCAGACCATCGGCGCAGTCAGAGGCCTCCTCGACAAGGTCGATAGCCATGTGGCGAGCGGCGCGAGTGGCGAGGAAGAGCTGCTGAGCGCGCGGCTCGCACCCGATATGCTGCCCTTCAGCTATCAGGTAAAGAGCGTCTGGACGCATTCGGCCCTCGCCGTCGAACGGTGCTTCGATGGGCGGTTCTCGCCGCATATGGACCCGCCGCCGCGCTCGGTCGGCGACCTGCGCGCGCTGCTGGACGAAGGCGTGCAGTCGCTGCGCGCTGTCTCGCCCGAAGCACTGGAGGATGTTGCCCAGCGCCCGATGGTGTTCACCATCGGCGAGGCGTTGCGGCTCGATTTCACCGTGCAGAATTTCCTGCTCAGCTTCTCGCAGCCGAATTGTCATTTCCACGCGGCGACGGCCTATGCGTTGCTCAGGATGCAGGGGCTGCCGATCGGCAAGCGCGACTATATGGGCCAGATGCGCGTCGGCCTGCCCGGCTGAGTGGTCAGGACGGCCGGCCAAACCACAGCGTATGGCGTGGGCCCTTATTGTTGGGCCGCGCACGGACGGTCAGTTCCTCGACTGCAAAGCCGGCTTTGGCGAAGCGCTGGGCAAAGGCTGGATCGGGCGCGGCTGACCATATCGCCAGCACCCCGCCCGGCGAGAGCGCCCGGCGCGCGCGCTCGAGTCCGCGGCGGCTGTAGAGCGCGTCATTGTCTGGCCGGACCAAACCGTCGGGGCCGTTATCGACATCGAGCAGGATCGCGTCATAATGCCGGGTGAAACCCTCACCCGCATCGTCGATTAGCGCGGCGACATCGCCGATCTCGAGCGTCAGGCGCGCATCGGACAGGCTGTCGCCGGTGAGGTCCGACAGCGGCCCGCGGGCCCATTCGACAATCTCGGGCACCAGCTCGCCGACGACCACGCTGCCATCGGCCGGAAGCCGCGCCAATGCGGCGCGTAGCGTAAAGCCCATGCCGTACCCCCCGATCAGGATGCGCGGCGCGGGCGCCGTCACGCGGTCGAGCGTGAGTTCGGCTAGCTGCTCTTCAGAGAAACGCATCCGCGTCCCCATCAACTCCTCGCGGCCCAGCATGATCACGTGATCGCGCCCGTGGCGGAGCAAGGTCAGCGTGCCGCCGCCGGGAATTTCCGCCGTGGCAATCGGTTCACGGGGCAGCATCGGTGTCTCCGGTTACATGCGAAGGGCCGCCAGGATTGCTCCCGGCGGCCCCGATTGCGTCGCGATCCCGCTCAGTCCTTGAGGAAGTCGGGAATATGCGCGGCGCCGCCGCTGTCGCGACCGCCGTCGTCATTGCGCGGGGCCCGGTCGCCCCGGTCACCCCGATCACCGCGATCACGGCGCGGGCCGCGATCGCCACGGTCGCCTCGGGGGCCACGGCGGTCGCCGCCGCGATCGCCCCGGTCGCCGCGCGGTTCACGCGGTTCGCGGGCCGGGCGCGTGTCTTCCAGCTCTTCGCCGGTTTCCTGGTCGACCACCCGCATCGACAGGCGCACCTTGCCGCGCTGATCGATCTCAAGCACCTTGACCTTCACGTCTTGCCCTTCGGAGACGACGTCGGTCGGCTTCTCGACCCGCTCGTTGCGCATCTCGGAGACGTGTACGAGGCCGTCCTTGCCGCCCATGAAGTTCACGAAAGCGCCGAAATCGACGATATTGACGACCTTGCCGTTGTAGATCTTGCCCACCTCGGCTTCCTCGACAATCCCGAGAATCCAGTTCTTGGCCGCTTCGATCTGGTCGGAATCGGACGATGAGATCTTGATGATCCCCTCATCGTCGATATCCACCTTGGCGCCGGTTTCGGCCACGATCTCGCGGATCACCTTGCCGCCGGTGCCGATCACGTCGCGGATCTTCGACTTGTCGATCTGGATCGTCTCGATGCGCGGGGCGTGCTTCGAAACGTCGGTGCGGGCGGTGCCGAGCGCCTTGGTCATTTCGCCCAGGATATGCGCGCGGCCGGCTTTGGCCTGGTCGAGCGCTTTTTCCATGATTGCGCGGGTGATGCCGGCCACCTTGATGTCCATCTGCAGCGAGGTGATGCCTTCGCTGGTGCCGGCGACCTTGAAGTCCATGTCGCCGAGGTGATCTTCATCGCCGAGGATGTCGGACAGCACGGTGAACTCGTCGCCTTCGAGGATCAGGCCCATCGCGATGCCCGAGACAGGGCGGGTCAGCGGCACGCCCGCATCCATCATCGCCAGCGCGCCGCCGCACACGGTCGCCATCGAGGACGAGCCGTTGCTCTCGGTGATGTCCGAGACGACGCGGATGGTGTAGGGGAAATCCTCGTGGCTCGGCAGCACGGCCTGCAGCGCCCGCCAGGCGAGCTTGCCGTGGCCGGTATCACGCCGCGACGGCGCGCCGAAGCGACCCACTTCGCCCACCGAATACGGCGGGAAGTTGTAGTGCAGCATGAAGCGCGAGTAGCTCAGCCCCTCGAGCCCGTCGATCATCTGCTCGGCATCCTTGGTGCCGAGCGTGGTGGTGCAGATCGCCTGCGTTTCACCGCGGGTGAACAGCGCCGAACCATGCGTGCGCGGCAGCAGGCCGACCATCGCCTCGATCGGGCGGACCTGATCGACCGCGCGGCCGTCGATGCGCTTGCCATCCTTGAGGATCGCGCCGCGCACGACGTCGGCCTCGACCTTTTTGGTCAGCTTGATCGCGGTCATCACGGTCTGGCCGTCCTGGCCCTCGTAATGCGCCTTGACCTTGTCGCGCGCGACTTCGAGCGCCTCGCGGCGGGCTGACTTGTCAGTGGTGGCATAGGCCTTGGCGACGTCCTCGCCGATCAGCCCCTTGATCTCGGCCTTCATCGCCGAATTGTCGGCCTGGATCACGTCCCACGGATCCTTGGCGGCCTGTTCGGCCAGCTCGACGATCAGATTGACGACCTTCTTGCATTCGTCATGCGCGAACATCACCGCGCCGAGCATGATTTCTTCCGAAAGCTCGCGGGCTTCGGATTCGACCATCATCACCGCATCGGCGGTGCCGGCCACGATCAGGTCGAGCTGCCCTTCGGCGAGCGCCGCATCCTGCTTGGGATTGAGCGTGTATTCGCCATCCTTGTAACCCACGCGGCAACCGCCGATCGGGCCCATGAACGGCACGCCCGAAATGGTCAGCGCGGCCGAGGCGGCGATCATCGCCAGCACATCGGGCTCGCACTCGCCGTCAAAGCTCAGCACTTGGGCGATGACGTTGATTTCGTTGTAGAACCCTTCGGGGAACAGCGGCCGCACCGGGCGGTCGATCAGGCGCGAAACCAGCGTTTCCTTCTCGGTCGCGCCGCGTTCACGCTTGAAGAAGCCACCCGGGATGCGCCCGGCGGCGAAGAACTTTTCCTGATAGTGGACGGTGAGCGGGAAGAAATCCTGCCCTTCCTTGACGCTCTTGGCGGCCGTGACGGCGCAGAGCACAACGGTTTCGCCATAAGTGGCGAGGACCGCGCCGTCGGCCTGACGGGCAATGCGGCCGGTTTCGAGGGTGAGGGTCTTTCCGCCCCACTCCATGCTTACAGTCTTGACGTCGAACATCCATGTTTCCTTCGACCCGCGGGCCCTATTGCCCAATGCCATGCGGCGCGGGGTTTGCTGCCGGGGATACCGTCCCGGTCCGGTGCGGGGCCTTGGTGTGCCCCTGAACGCCCCTGCCGAATTGCAGGTTAGTTCTCATGACCGTCATGCCGTACTTGATCCGGCATCCCGCTGCCTCGGCGAATGGGCCCGAAGTTCAAGCGGGGCCCCCGGTCAAGCCCGGGGCGACGGATACTAAACGGCCCGCCGAAGCGGGCCGAATGATTTCGTCACTTACGCAGGCCCAGCTTCTGGATCAGCGCGTTATAGCGGGCCACATCCTTTTTCTTGAGATAGGCCAGCAGGCTGCGGCGCTTGTTGACCATCATCAAAAGGCCGCGGCGCGAATGGTTGTCCTTGTGGTGATCCTTGAAATGCTCCGTCAGATTGCGGATGCGTTCGGTCAGGATCGCGACCTGCACTTCCGGGCTGCCGGTATCGGTGGCACCTTGCGCGTTGTCCTTGATGATTTCCTGCTTCTTTTCGGCGGTAACCGACATATCACTTACTCCGCGACATCGGGTAGGTTGAAGCCCCGCACGATCCTGGTCATGCCCGATTGCACTTCGATCAGCGCCACCGGCACAGCGCCGGATTTCGCCAGATAAAGCCCATCGGATTGGGGCCGCCCGGTGAGAACGCGGCCCTGGCGGACCGCCCCTGCCTCTTCGGGCGAGAGGCAAAGGGCCGGGATGTCGTCCAGCCCCGCCTCCAGCGGCAGGATTACGTCTTCAAGCGGCGCGCCCTGACCGATGGCGTTCAATTTGTCCAGTGAAATCGCCTGGTCGAGCGTGAACGGCCCCGCCTGTTCGCGGCGCAGCATAGTGACATGGCCGACCGTTCCCAGCGAATGGGCAATGTCGCGCGCCAGGCTGCGGATATAGGTGCCTTTGGAGACGTGGCCGCGAAGCGTGATCTCGTCCAACTCCGCTCGTGCTGAGCCTGTCAAAGCACCGCCCGTCAACGGCCGGCCATCGCTTTCACAGGACGGCCCTTCGACAGGATCAGGGCGAACGGACAAGGCATGGATTGTCACCGCGCGCGCCGCCAGTTCCACCGCCTCGCCCGCCCGCGCGCGGGCGTATGCGCGCTGGCCACCCACCTTGATCGCGGAGAATGCCGGCGGCACCTGTTCAATGGGGCCGGTGAAGCGCGGCAGAATGGCCGTCAGCGCGCCCATCGTGGGCCTGACCGGGCTGGTCGCCACCACCTCCCCTTCGGCATCCAGCCCTGCCGTCTCAATCCCAAAACGGATGGTGAAGGCATAGACCTTGCTCGCATCGAGCATCCGGCCGGCGAGCTTGGTCGCTTCGCCCAGCGCGATCGGCAGCACGCCGCTGGCCAACGGATCGAGCGTGCCCCCATGGCCGACCTTGACTTTACCGAACCCAGCTTCGCGCAGATTGCGCTTGACCGCACCGACCGCCTGCGTGCTCCCCAGCCCGACCGGCTTGTCGAGCACGATCCAGCCATGCGGCATCGTCTCAGCGCCCGCTAACCGCCTGGGCCAGGGCGAAGAACTGCCCCGACAGCCATTGCACCGGCGGCACCACGACCGCGCGGATCAGATCAAGCTGGGGCGAGATCATCGGCAGCACCACGATCACCAGCAGCACCAGCAGCAGCCCGTATTTCGCCAGCCGGCCATAGGCTTCGGCCAGATCGCGGGGCAGCAACCCCTGAACGATATGCGAACCGTCGAACGGCGGGATCGGCAGCAGATTGAACACGCCGATGAACACGTTGATCAGCACCAGATTGACCAGGTTGGCGATCAGCAACCGGGCCCCCAGCCCGACCTGATCGGGCGTGCCCAGCGCGGCAATGGCGAGGCCGAGCAGCACGGCGCTCACCGCCGCCAGCGCGAAATTGGTCGCCGGCCCGGCAGCGGCCACCGCCATCATTCCCGCGCGCGGATTGCGCAGGCGCCAGAAATTGACCGGCACCGGCTTAGCCCAGCCGAACACCGGCAGCTTCATCAGCGCCAGTGCCCCGGGAACGAGGATCGTACCCACCGGATCGACATGGCGCAGCGGGTTCAGCGACAGCCGGTTCTGCTCCGCCGCTGTCGGATCGCCCAGCGCGCGCGCCACCCAGCCATGCGCGACTTCGTGAAAAACAATCGCGATGATCAGCGGAATGATCAGCGTAACCGCCTGGAAAACCGTGTCGTTCATCGCCCGAGCGCCTCCGTGAAGTGGCGCCGGCATAGCGCAAGATAACGGTCATTGCCGCCGATTTCTGTTTGCTCGCCCTGCTGCACGGCGGCGCCGGCGGCATCGACGCGCAAGTTCATCGTCGCCTTGCGCCCGCAATGGCAGACCGCCTTCAGCTCGACCAGCGCATCGGCAATGCCGAGCAAGGCGGCCGAACCGGGAAACAGTGCCCCCTGAAAATCGGTGCGGATGCCATAGCAGAGCACGGGGATCCCCGCCTCGTCAGCCAGCCGGGCCAGCTGCCAGACCTGCGCATCGGTAAGGAACTGCGCCTCGTCCACCAGCACGCAATGGATCGGCTCGGCGCGGTGCGCGGCGCCGATCGCCGTCCACAGATCGGTCTCGGGCGCATAGAGGTGCGCCGGCGCCTCCAGCCCGATACGGCTGCGGATCATCCCATCGCCGCGCGTGTCGAGCGCGGCGCTCCACAGCATGGTCCGCATCCCGCGCTCGCGATAATTGAAATCGGCCTGCAGCAGCGTGGTCGATTTGCCCGCATTCATGCTGGAGAAATAGAAATAGAGCTTGGCCAAGGCCGCTCAATCCTCGGTCAGATCGCGGGCGACCTTGGGGTCGGACAGCAGGCGCTCGATCCGCTCGGCCTCGTCGAAGCTCTCGTCGGGCTTGAACTGCAGGCGGGGCGCGAATTTGAGGCCAAGGCGCTTGGCCACTTCGCGCTGGAAAAAGGCGGTGTTGGTGCGCAGCGCCTTCAGCACCGCGCCCTCGTCCTCGCCCAGCAGCGGCTTCACATAGGCGGCCGCGTTGCGCAGGTCGGGCGTCATCCGCACCTCGGTGACGCTGACCGAATGCGCGGTCAGCACATCGTCATGCACCTCGCCACGCGCGAGCAACTCGCTGAGGATATGCCGTACCCGCTCGCCCACCTTGAGTACGCGGACCGATTGCTGTTCGGAAGTGGCGGGGTTGCGGGGCATCAGGTCAATATCATCACGGGGACGAGGAAGAGCAAGGCAATTGCGGGCAGGCATCCGGCCGTAAGGCCGCTGTCAACGTAGCGCCAGTTGCGCGACCACCACGATCTCTTCCGCGAGGGTTGCTCTGCCGGACGCTTCTTGCGCTTGCGACTTTCAGGCATCCGACCTCCTCGCCGAAAGTACCACTTTCGGCGAAACCCTTACAGCACCCGCTCGCGTTCCTCGACCTCGAACACTTCGAGCATATCGCCCGGCTTGATGTCGTTGGTATCGGCCAGCACCACGCCGCATTCGAGCCCGGCGCGGACTTCTTCCACATCGTCCTTGAACCGCCGCAGGGACTGGATGGTGGTCGCCGAAACGATCACATCCTCGCGCGTGAGGCGGGCGAACAGGCCCTTGCGGATCGCGCCTTCGGTGACCAGCAGGCCGGCTGCCTTGTCGCGCTTGCCCGCGGGGAACACCTGCTTGACCTCGGCCCGGCCGAGCACGTTCTCGATCTTGAGCGGGCCGAGCACGCCGGCCATTTCGCGGCCGATCTCGTCGGTCAGATGATAGATCACGTCGAAATATTTCATCTCGACCCCGTCGCGCTTGACCAGATCGCGCGCCTTGGGATTGGGGCGGACGTTGAAGCCGACGATCGGCGCCTTGCTCGCCGCCGCGAGCGACACGTCGCTTTCGGTGATCGCGCCGACACCGGCGTGGAGCACGCGGACCTTGATGTCGTCGTTCGACAAATTGTGCAGCGCGGTGACGATCGCTTCGACCGAGCCCTGCACATCCGCCTTCACCACCACCGGGAATTCGACCACGTTCGACTTCATCCCGGCAAACATCGTGTCGAAATTGGTCGGCGCCAGCGCGGTACGCTTCTCGGTCGCCTTGGCCTGACGGAACGCGGCGACTTCGCGGGCGCGCTGTTCGTTTTCGACCACGGTCAGCTGGTCGCCGGCACCCGGCACCCCGCCAAGGCCAAGCACCTCGACCGGCATTGACGGGCCGGCTTCCTTGATCTGCTGGCCCTTGTCGTTGACGATCGCGCGCACGCGGCCGCTTTCGGTGCCGACGACGAAGGTATCGCCGCGCTTCAGCGTGCCGCGCGTGATCAGCACCGTCGCCACCGGGCCGCGGCCCTTGTCGAGCTGCGCCTCGATCACGGTCGCTTCGGCGAAACGGTCGGGATTGGCCTTCAGTTCGAGCAGTTCGGCCTGCAGCGCGATCTTTTCGAGCAGATCGTCGAGCCCGGTGCCCTTGAGCGCGGAAATCTCGACATCCTGCACATCGCCGCTCATCGCCTCGACCACGACTTCGTGTTCGAGCAGGCGTTCGCGGATCTTCTGCGGGTTGGCCTCGGGCTTGTCGACCTTGTTGATCGCCACGATCATCGGCACGCCGGCCGCCTTGGTGTGATTGATCGCCTCGATCGTCTGCGGCATGATCCCGTCATCGGCGGCGACCACCAGCACTACGATATCGGTCACATGAGCGCCCCGCTGGCGCATTTCGGTGAACGCGGCGTGGCCCGGCGTATCGAGGAAGGTGACGAGATCGCCGCCCTTGGTCTTCACCTGATAGCTGCCGATATGCTGGGTAATCCCGCCCGCTTCGCCCTTGACCACATTGGTCCCGCGCAGCGCGTCGAGCAGGCTGGTCTTGCCGTGATCGACATGGCCCATGATGGTCACCACCGGTGGCCGGACCTTCAGCGTTTCGGGCGCATCGGTATCTTCGGCGGTGTCGATATCGACATCGCTTTCCGAGACGCGGGTGATGTTGTGGCCGAATTCCTCGACCAGCAATTCGGCGGTGTCCTGGTCGATCGTCTGGTTGACGGTGACCATCATCCCCATGTTGAACAGCGCCTTCACCAGATCGGCGCCCTTTTCGGCCATCCGGTTGGCGAGTTCCTGCACGGTGATCGCTTCGGGCACGACCACGTCGCGGACCTGCTTCTCGCGCGGCTTGGAGGGCCCCCCATGCATCCGCCGTTCGCGTTCCCGCGCGCGCTTGAGCGCGGCGAGGCTGCGGGCGCGGCGGCCTTCATCCTCGTTCAGCGCCTTGGTGACGGTGAGCTTGCCCGAGCGCCGCTTGTCAGCCGCAGGCCCGCGATCTTCGGTGCGGCCGGGCTTCTTCTTGTCCTCCACCCGCTTGGCCGGTTCGGGACGCTTGGGCTCAGGCCGCGCGACCGGGGTGAAACGGCGCGGCGCGGGTGCAGCAGCGCCCGCCTGGTCGCCCGCATCGGGGGCCGTATTATCGGGGGCAGGCTCGGCAGAGCTGGCTTCGTCGCCGACCGGTTCGGTGGGCGCCGCAGCCTCGGCACGCGCGGCTTCGGCTTCGGCCTGGCGATTATCCTCGGCCCGGCGCTTCTCGTCCTCGGCCGCCTTGCGCGCGGCTTCCTCGTCGCGCTTGCGCGCTTCTTCGGCCTGGCGCAGGCGATCTTCCTCGGCCTCGCGCTGGAGGCGGGCGACGCGTTCCTGCGGAGTCTCGCCATCGGGCGCGCGGCGCGGCGGCGGGGGCGGAGGGGGCGGCGGCGGCGGTGGAGGCGCAGCCTCGACCGGCGCGGGTGCCGCCTCGACCGGCGCAGCCTCGCCCGGCTTCACGAGCTTGCGGCGGCGCTTGACCTCGACCGCGACCTTATTGGTCCGGCCGTGGCTGAAGGTCTGTTTGACCTCGCCCGCATCCACGCTGCGCTTGAGACCAAGCGGCTTGCGGGTCAGGGGCTTGTTATCGTCGTCGCTCATAAAAACTCGTATCGTCCTTCAATCTCGGTTCGTCGTCCGGCGCTGCCCGCCGGCAGCGCGCGCGCCCTGCCGGGCATGGCCCGTGCCACCACCGCCAAGGTCCGGCGGACCTTCGAGGAAATGCAACAGGCGCTCTACATGTTGGCGCACGCGGGCTGCAGCCCGCGGATCGCTCAGCGCCAGATGGACGACGTTCTCGCGGCCCAATGCCACAGACAGAGCGGTGCGGTCCAGTGGCAAGCTGATGCCGCTATCACCGGTGCCTTCGCGTTCGTTGCCCACGCGCCACGCCTGATCGAGCTTGCGTGCGCCATCGGTGCTGGCATCGGCGGCGTGGAGCAGCAACGCCACCGCCCCGCCGCGCGCGTGCTCGGCTATCCGGTCGGAGCCGAGCAGCACCTTCCCGGCGCGCATTTCCATACCCAGCCGGTCGAGCAGCGTGCGGGCCAGCGCCTGTTCGATGCGCTGGGGCAGATCGTCGGGGATGGTCAGCGCCGCACCCTTGAAGGCGCGGGCCAGAGCGCCCTTCAAGCGGCCTTTGGCCATCGCGGCTTCGAGGTCGGCGCGGTTGACGCCAATCCACGCCCCGCGCCCCGGCGCGCGGGCCAGCGGATCGGGCAGCACCAGCCCGTCGGGCGAAATGGCCAGCCGCAGCAGACGCCCGCGCGCGCCGTGTTCACCTGTCAGGATGCAGCGGCGTTCCGGGGCGGCTGCGTGTTTGCCCACCCCGCTGCGACCCCGTTCCGGGGCGGCTGCGTGTTTGCCCACCCCGCTGCGACCAGCTTCGCTTGCGCTCAGCAGGTCTCGCTCCCCTCCTGCAGGCGGGAGGGGGTGCGCGTCGGCTCCCTGCTCCGCTCCCGCAGGCGGGAGGGGTTGGGGGTGGGCCCGGTCTGTCTCGGAACCTAGCGGCTCATTGTTCGGAGTCCGCATCGGCGGCCTCCTGTTGGTCGGGTTCGTCGTCGAACCAGTGCGCGCGGGCGGCCATGATGATCTCGTTGCCCTGCTCTTCGCTAAGGCCGAATTCGCCCAGCACGCCGCCCTTGTCCTGCTCGCGCTGCGGCGCAGCGCGCTTCAGCTGCGGCCCGGCTTCGGGGTTGCGGCGACGGGGCGCCTCGCGCTTCTTGGCGATCAATTCGTCGGTGGCGAGATCGGCCAAATCGTCGAGCGTCTTGATGCCCGCCTTGCCGAGCACCACCAGCATCGCTTCGGTCAGGTGCGGCAATTCGGCCAGATCGTCCTCGACGCCCAGTTCGCGGCGCTGGACGCGGGCGGCTTCCTCGTGGCGTTCGATCGCTTCGGCCGCGCGGCTTTGCAGTTCTTCGGCCAGTTCCTCGTCGAATCCTTCGATCGCGGCCAGTTCCTCGATCTCGACATAAGCGACTTCTTCGAGCTCGGCGAAGCCTTCGGCGACCAGCAGCTGCGAGAGCGTTTCGTCAACGTCGAGCTCTTCCTCGAACATCTTCGAGCGCTCGGCGAATTCCTTCTGCCGCTTGGTGCTTGCCTCCTCATCGGTCATGATGTCGATCTGGTGGCCGGTGAGTTGGCTGGCGAGGCGGACATTCTGCCCGCGCCGGCCAATCGCCAGGCTGAGCTGGTCGTCGGGCACGACCACCTCGATGCGGCCTTCTTCCTCGTCGAGCACGACGCGGCTGACCGTGGCCGGCTGCAGCGCGTTGACCACGAAAGTCGCGGTGTCCTCGCTCCACGGGATGATGTCGATCTTTTCGCCCTGAAGTTCCTGCACCACCGCCTGCACGCGGCTGCCTTTCATGCCGACGCAGGCGCCGACCGGGTCGATGCTCGAATCGCGGCTGATCACGCCGATCTTGGCACGGCTGCCCGGATCGCGCGCGGCGGCCTTGATCTCGATGATGTTGTCATAGATTTCGGGGACTTCCTGCGCGAACAGGCTCTTCATGAAATCGGGGTGCGCGCGGCTGAGCAGGATTTGCGGGCCGCGATTGTTGCGTTCGACCTTGGTAATCAGCGCGCGCACGCGCTCGCCCACGCGGGCCGCTTCGCGCGGGATCTGCTGGTCGCGGCGGATGACCCCTTCCGCGCGACCGAGATTGACGATCACATGGCCGAATTCCACCGACTTGATGACGCCGGTGATGACTTCGCCGGCGCGGTCCTTGAATTCCTCGAACTGGCGCTCGCGTTCGGCATCGCGGACCTTCTGGAAGATCACCTGCTTGGCGCTCTGCGCGTCGATGCGGCCCAGATCGACCGGCGGCAGCGGATCGACGATATAATCGCCCACCTTGGCGCCCGGCTGCAATTTCTCGCCTTGCGCCAGATCGACCTGCTTGAAGTAATCCTCGACCTCTTCGACCACCTCGACCACGCGCCACAGACGCAGATCGCCGGTCATCGGGTCGAGCTTGGCGCGAATGTCGTTTTCCGCGCCATAGCGGTTGCGCGCGCTCTTCTGGATCGCCTCTTCCATCGCTTCGATGACGATCGCCTTGTCGATCATCTTTTCCGAAGCGACCGAGTTCG
Organism: Qipengyuania sp. YIM B01966; assembly: GCF_016461955.1. Classification (GTDB taxonomy): domain Bacteria; phylum Pseudomonadota; class Alphaproteobacteria; order Sphingomonadales; family Sphingomonadaceae; genus QFOP01. Next base: position 90,848 of record NZ_JADMNM010000001.1, read on the forward strand.
CAATCGCGAGCAGCTCGGCCTTGTTGGCGGAAATTGCACTGGCCATCAGTCGTCAGCCTTCTCTTCTTCGTTGAGCTCTACAATCTCGTCCGCGCCGCTCATGTCGAGCGGGCGGGTGGCGGCGATCAGCGCGTCGGTGAGGACGAGCTGCGCCGTATGAATATCGGCCAGCGGCAGGGTGACGGTGCCGGCCTTGCGATCCTCGATCGTCACCTGATCGCCGGCAATGCCTTGCAGCACACCCTTCAGCACCCGCTGCCCTTCGGCGCCCCGGTCGCGGACGATGCGCGCTTCGTGGCCGGCCCAGTTGGCGTAATCCTTGGGCCGGGTCAGCGGCCGGTCGATGCCGGGGCTGCTGACCTCGAGGTGATAGGGGCCTTCGACCAGTTCCTCGCCCGCTTCTTCCAGCGGATCGATCCGGTCGGAAATGCGGCGCGACAGTTCGGCACACTGGTCGATCACCAGCTGGCCGGTGGCGGGATCTTCCGCCATCACCTGCAACGCCTGCGCCCCGTCACCCGCCTCCGACGGCATCATCTTGACCCGCACCAGTTCCAGCCCGAGCGCGGCGGCTTCGGGTTCGATCAGGGCAGTCAGGCGGGCAATATCGGTCATCAGGTTCCTGCAAGCGGGGTCGGCGCCGGCCCCTTGCGGCGCCAGCCCTCGATTGTCGCGACAATGTCGGGATTGGCGCCCCTCTAGGCCGGTTGGCCGGCAATGGCAAGCGCCGACAGGTCTAATCCCCCGCCTGCTCCATCAGCCCGTGCTTGCGGATCGCGTGGCGTAGCTGATCGTAGCTGAGGCCGAGCGCCTTGGCGGTCTGGCGCTGGTTCCAGCGATGTCGCCCCAGCGCATGTTCGAGAATGGCGCGCTCATGCGCATCGACCGCGCTGCGCAGATCGTCGATCTGGTCGAACGCGGGTGCAGTTGCGGCCGTGCCGGGCGCTGCACCCTCGCTCTCGGCCGGTTTGCGCGTGGCGGGTTCGGCTGGTTTCCACGGGCTGTCGAACGGGTCGAACTGGACGTGGCCGACCGGCTCGTCCCAACTGCCCCAGCGATAGACCGCGCGTTCGATGACATTGCGCAATTCGCGGACATTGCCCGGCCAGGCATAGTCCTCCAGCTGCGACTGGACATGGCCGGCGAAACCCGGCCAGCCGTCCCAGCGCAATTCCGCCGCCATCCGCCGTCCAAAATATTCGGCCAGCACGCCGACATCCCCTTCGCGCACGCGCAACGGCGGCAGGGTGATGACCTCGAAGCTCAGCCGGTCGAGCAGGTCGGCGCGAAACCTGCCCTGATCGGCCAGGCGCGGCAGATCCTCGTTGGTGGCGGCGACGATCCGCACATCCACCCGCAGCGGGCGCGAGGCACCGATCCGCGTCACCTCGCCATATTCGACCGCGCGCAGCAGCCGCTCCTGCGCCCCCATCGACAGCGTCGCCAGTTCGTCGAGGAACAGCGTCCCCTTGTCGGCTTCCTCGAACCTTCCCGCGCGCGCTCTGGTAGCGCCGGTGAAGGCGCCGGCCTCGTGGCCGAACAGTTCGGCCTCGATCAGGCTTTCAGGCAGCGCGGCGCAGTTCATGGTGACGAGCGGTTCGTCCCACCGCGAGGACAAGCGATGCAGGCGTTCGGCGATCAGTTCCTTGCCTGTCCCGCGCTCGCCGATCACAAGCACCGGGCGCGAGAGCGGCGCCGCGCGGCTGGCCCGCTCGACCGCATCGAGAAACGCGCCCGATTGGCCGATAAACTGAGTTTCCCGCTCCATCGACCGAATATTAGCGATTTTCACCAGAGCTTGGCAATATCCGCCCCGCCCAATTTTCATTTTATCCGTATCGTGAAATTGGCACGCCCCTTGCTGATAGGTGAACATCCAATCTGGAGGGTGACAATGTTTGACCGTCAATTCCGCCAAATCCGTCTGGGACAGGCTGCCATGGCCAGCACTGCGGCGATGTTCCTGTTTGTGGTGCTGAGCGCGCAGATCGCGGCCGAACCTGCCCACGCCGCGCCGGCGTCGCAGGGCGCGCTGATCGTGGAGTTGGCATGAGCGCGCCCGACGATTTCGACCATCGGCTGACCCCTGAACGGCGCCCGGCCTCGCGGCTGGACGCCGAGGTCGAACGGCTGCGCCGCAGCCCGACGCCCACTCAGGGGCGCCCCGATCCCGCTTTCGACACCTTCAACACCGGAGCCGCCTTCATGGGCATTTTCAACCGCGCACGCGACATTTTCGCGGCCAATTTCAACGAGCTGCTCGACAAGGCTGACGATCCGGCGAAAATGATCCGGATGATCATCCTCGAGATGGAGGAAACGCTGGTCGAAGTCCGCGCCAGCGCCGCGCGGACAATTGCCGACCAGAAGGAAATGCACCGCCACACGGTCAAGCTTGACAAGCTGCAGGCCGACTGGGCCGACAAGGCGCAACTGGCGCTGAGCAAGGATCGCGAGGATCTCGCCCGCGCGGCGCTGGTCGAGAAAAAGAAGGCCGGCGACATGGCCGACCAGCTCAAGCAGGAAATCGCCGTGCTGGACGATGCGCTGCGCGCCTACGAGCAGGATATCGAGAAGCTGCAAGTGCGCCTGCGGGAAGCGCGCAGCCGGCAGACCGCCATTGCGGCGCGGCTCGAAAGCGCGGAGAACCGCGTCAAGCTGCGCACGCTGCTCTCAACCGAGCGGGTGGACGAGGCACTGAGCCGGTTCGACCAGCTCGAACGGCGGGTCGATTACGCCGAAGGCCGCGCCGATGCGATGAGCATCGCCGATGGCCGCACCGGCACGCCGAGCCTGGCTGACGAGATCGCCGCGCTCGAAGGCGCCGATGCGATCGACGATGAACTCGCGGAAATGAAACGCGCGCTCGGCAAGGGCGATGCAGACAAACAGGAGGGCTGAACGATGGACGGCTTTGAAGTCATTGGCGTGCTGGGTGTGGCCATCGGCCTGCCGTGGCTGATCATGCACTATATCACGCGTTGGAAGACCGCCGCCACCATCACGCAGGACGACGAGGTACTGCTCGACGAGCTCTACCACCTCGCTCGCCGGCTGGACGAGCGGATGGAAACGGTCGAACGGCTCGTCGCCAGCGACAATCCCGAATTCCGCCCTGCCCGCCTCGTCCACGACCATGAGATCGACAACCAGAAGCTGCGCGAGCTCGATCGCCTGCTCGCCGAGAAGAAGGGAACCCGCGCATGACCCGCACGCAGCACACCACGCTTTACCGCGACAAGCAGAATGCGAAGCTGATGGGCGTCTGCGCCGGGATTGCCGATTATACCGGGGTCAACGCGCTGTGGGTGCGGCTGGGCACGGTGTTCCTCACCATGGCGTCGGGCGGGGCGACCATCCCGTTCTATTTCCTCGCCGGCATTCTGCTCAACAAGAAGCCCGAGCATCTCTATATCGACACCAGCGAACGCAATTACTGGCAGGGCGTGCGGCAAAGCCCGCAGCGCGCGGCGCGTGAAATCCGCGCCCGGTTCCGCGACATCGACCGCCGCCTGGCCGAGGTCGAAACCTATTACGTGACCAGCAATCCGCGCCTGTCGGCCGAAATCGACCGGCTGCGCTGAGCGCCGGATCAACCACTTACAAGGGGGTTTTATCATGGAAGGTGTAATGGCGCTGTCGATCCCGATCCTCGCGCTGATGATCCCGTTCTTCGCGATCTGGACCAAGCACAAGGAACGGATTGCAAAGGCCACGGTCAATGTGACTGCCGAACAGACCGCGGAGCGAGCGGCACAATATGCCAGCCAGATCACCGCGCTGGAGGACCGGGTCCGCGTCCTCGAACGGATCGTCACCGACAAGGGCTATGATGTGGCGACGCAGATCGAGGCGCTGCGCGATCAGCGCCGCGTAGATGATAATGCGGGCGTCGCGCTCGACTTTGCGAGCAAGGAGCGGGTGTGATGGAGCTTTCGGAAATCATCCCCTATCTGGGCTATATCATCGCCGGCGCCTTTACGCTGGGCGCCGCCGGGATCATCGCCTCGGTCCACACGACCAGGCTGAAGATCAAGAATGGCTACCCGCTCGAAGGGATGTGGGGCCAATCGCTCAAGCCGGGCATGACCAGCGACGCGCAAAGCCGCGTCACCCTGCTGACGCAGGAGAATGCCGAACTGCGGGCCGAACTGGGCTCGGTCAAGGACCGGCTCGCCAATGTCGAGCGGATCGTCACCGATGGCGGCTACCGTCTGGGCGCCGAGATCGAACAATTGCGGATCAGCGAAGGAGCACGCCAATGAGCTTCTGGACAGCGATGGTCATCATCGTCGCCATCTGGGCGGCGGTCGAAGCCTACAAGGCGCGGCAGGGTATCGTGACGGACTGGAGCGGCAATGAACGGCTCGAACGCCCCGCCGCGCAGGTTGACGAGGCCGCGCAACGCGAGCTCGCTGAACTACGCGAGCGGGTCAAGGTGCTCGAACGGATCGCCACCGAAGATCGCGAAGCGCGCCGGCTGAGCCACGAGATCGAGGAATTGCGCGAACGGCCCTGAGCCGCCGCGTTCTGGACCGGAGGCCGCCCATGGACCCGCTGATGATCATCGCCGCCACTTGCATCGTCGGCCTCGCCATCGTCGCGCTGGCCGCGCTGCAAGGCTGGCGCGATTGGGTGGCGCTGAAGCGCGAGGAGCTGGAACGCGGCGCTGTGCCCTCCCCGCGTGAGCCGACCACGCCCGCCGGCGCGCGGATCGAACTGGCCGATCTGCGCGAACGGGTCCGCAAGCTCGAAGCCATCGCCAGCGGCGTCGATCTCTGACCCTATCGCTGCCGGTTCAATCTGTTAGACGACCCGCCATGCGCCCGCTTGCCGATATCGCCGAGGAATATGACTTCCTCGATCCGGACGAACGCTATCGCCTGCTGATCGAGCTGGGCCGCGAGCTCGAAGCCATGCCCGACGCGCTCAAGACCGACGCGACGCTGGTGCGCGGCTGTTCGGCACAGGTATGGGTCTATCCGACCGGCGATGCCGGCAAGCTCCACTACCTGGCCGACAGCAACGCGGCGATCACCAAGGGAATCGTCGCGCTGGTGGTGGCTGCGGTGCAGGACAAACCGGCGGCAGACATCGCCGCGCTCGACATTGCCGAATTGCTGGCCCCGTTCGACCTCAAGAACCAGCTTTCGTCCAATCGGACGCAGGGGCTGCCCAACATGATTGCGCTGGTGCAGGACCACGCCCGGCGCATTTCAGCCGGCGATGGCGGATGAAGCGCCAGCTTTATCTTGCCGGCGGGCTCTTGGCGCTCGGTCTCGGGCTTGTCGGCGTGGTGCTGCCGATCATGCCGACCGTGCCGTTCCTGCTGGTTGCGGTCTATTGCTTCGCCCGGTCCAATCCCGAATGGGAGCAGCGCATCCTCGACCATCCGCATTGGGGGCCGCAAGTGCGCGACTGGCAGGAACGCCGCGCGATAAGTCGCAAGGCCAAGACGCTTGCAATCCTGGCCATGGCGGCCGGCGCGGTGTTCACCTGGTATTTCCTGGGTGAACCCTATTATTTCATTTCCATCGCCATTCTTGTCGTCGCTGGCGGCTGGATCGCCACGCGTAACGAATAGCGCGACGTAGCTCGGTGCCGCCCGTGTTCAGTCGCGATGGAAGAAAAAGCGGGCAATATCCTCGCCGATGCGCGCCGGGCGATGCGTGGCGGCATCGACGCAGCACCAGCTCGAATTGACTTCGGCCAGCACCTCGCCGCCGCGCTCGATGATCGTGCGATAGAACGCCCGCGCGCCCTTGGTGCTTTCGAGCACCGTGCGGGCGATCACCTCATCGTCGAGGAAGGCGGGCTTGCGGTAAGTGATCTCGTGCTTCAACGCGACCCACAGCCGGCTGGCGACCGCTTCGGCCGGGGCAAAGGCGTTCCAGTGGCCCAGCACGGCATCCTGCACCCAGCCCAGATAACGGGCGTTGTTCACGTGGCCCATGAAGTCGATATCTTCGGGCACGATGCTGATCGGATGAAGGTGGGGCGCGACTGCTGACATGATTGTCAGTATCCTATGCAAAGCTTACCTTTCCGTGACAAGCGATTAAGTGTGCCCGGCCCGGCTTGCCAGCCCGCCCCGCCCGGCGATAGCAGCAACCCATGGCCAGCCGCCCGCGCACACTTTACGAGAAGATCTGGGATGCCCATCTGGTGGAGAGCCGGCCCGATGGCACCGCGATCCTCTATATCGACCGGCACCTGATCCACGAGGTGACCAGCCCGCAGGCGTTTGACGGCTTGCGCGCGGCTGGCCGCCCTGTCCGCCGCCCCGATCTGACGCTCGCCGTTCCCGACCATAATCTTCCGACCACCCCGCGCCTCGATGCGGCCGGGCGCCTGCTGCCGATTGCCGATGCCGAAAGCGCCGCGCAGTTGGCCGCGCTGGAGCAGAACACGGCAGACTTCGGCATCCGCTACATCCCGGCCACCGCGCGCGAGCAGGGGATCGTTCATGTGGTCGGCCCAGAACAGGGATTCTCGCTGCCGGGCGCGACGATCGTCTGCGGCGATTCGCATACCTCCGCGCATGGCGGCATCGGCGCGCTCGCCTTCGGGATCGGCACCAGCGAGGTCGAGCATGTGCTGGCCACGCAGACGCTGCAATTGCGCCCCTCGCGCACCATGGCGGTCGAGGTGGCGGGCGCGCTCGGCCCCGGCGTCACGCCCAAGGATCTGGTGCTGCACATCATCGGCGTGCTCGGCACGGCGGGCGGCACGGGCCATGTAATCGAATTTCGCGGCCCCGTGTTCGAGGCGATGAGCGTCGAAGGCCGCCTGACGGTCTGCAATATGAGCATCGAGGCCGGCGCGCGGGCCGGGCTGATCGCGCCCGACGAGACGGTGTTCGCCTGGCTCAAGGGCCGGCCCTACGCGCCGCAGGGCGACGAGTGGGACCGGGCGATGGCCTGGTGGCGCACGCTGGCGAGCGATCGCGGCGCGCAATTTGACGCTGTTGTCCGGATCGACGCCGCTACGGTCGAGCCGACCGTTACCTGGGGCACGAGCCCGGAAGACGTCGCCCCGATCACCGGCACCGTCCCCGACCCGGCGCGCTTTGCCGACCCGGCCAAGCAGGAGGCCGCCCGCAAGAGCCTCGATTACATGGGCCTCGCCCCCGGCACCCCGCTGGCCGCGATCCCGGTCGAGAATGTCTTCATCGGCAGTTGCACCAACAGCCGGATCGAGGATTTCCGCGCCGCCGCTGCGATCCTGCGCGGGCGGCACAAGGCGGCCAATGTGCGCTGGGCGATCGCCGTGCCCGGTTCGGGGCTGGTCAAGGCGCAGGCCGAAGCCGAAGGGCTCGACGCGATCTTCACCGCGGCGGGCTTCGAATGGCGCGAGCCGGGCTGTTCGGCCTGCCTTGCCATGAACCCCGACAAGGTCCCGCCGGGCGAGCGCTGCGCCAGCACTAGCAACCGCAATTTCGTCGGCCGCCAGGGACCGGGCGCGCGCACGCATCTGATGTCGCCCGCCATGGCCGCCGCGGCCGCGGTAACCGGCCGGCTGACCGACGTGCGGGAATTGACGGGCTGAGCCGATGCGCCGCCACGCCTTCGCGCCCCATGCCGGGCCGGGCACGCGCGTCCTTATCCTCGGCAGCCTGCCGGGCGAGGCATCGCTCGCGGCGGGGGAATATTACGCCCATCCGCGCAACCTGTTCTGGCACCTGGTCGGAAGCGTGATCGGCCGCGATCTAGCCGACCTGCCCTATCCCGAGCGGCTGGCCGCGCTTGAGGCGGCCGGGATCGGTGTGTGGGATACGATCGCCTCGGCCCGGCGCGCGGGCAGCCTCGATGCTGCGATCCGCGACGAGGAAGCAGCACCTTTGCCCGATCTTGTCGCGCGCCTGCCGCAACTGCGCGCCGTCGCCTTCAACGGGCGCAAGGCCAGCGCAATCGGCCGCCGCCAGCTTGGCGGGACAGGCTTCACCCTGCTCGACCTGCCCTCCTCCTCGCCCGCTTATGCCGCCATACCCCTGGCCGACAAACAGCGGCTTTGGGCGCGACTAGCCGATTTCCTTGCCTGACCCCTTGCGCTGCTGGCGCGCGGTGCCCATGCTCGCAGCATGAGCGACAAGATTTCCAAGGCAGCCATCGCCGCGGGTGCCGCGATCGGTTCGGCGGCAATCGCCGCTGCCGTAATGTATGCCAGCAAGCGCAAGCCGAAGAACGAGCCGCAGCAATTGCCGCCCATCCCTTCGGGCGAGAAGCCGGAAACCGATTGATGCAGCCGGTTTCGACCATAGCCGGCCGCGCGATTCCGTTCGGGCGCAAGAATGTCGATACCGATGTCATCATTCCCGCCCACTGGCTCAAGACCACCAGCCGCGAGGGGCTGGGGCGCGGTGCATTCGAAAGCGTGCGGGCCGAACCGGGCAATGTATTCGACGATCCGGCCTATGCCGGCGCGCCGATCCTGATCGCGGGTGACAATTTCGGCTGCGGATCGAGCCGAGAACACGCCGCCTGGGCGCTGCTCGACATGGGGGTGCGCGCGGTGATCGCGCCAAGCTTTTCCGACATCTTTAGCGGCAATGCGTTCAAGAACGGTATCCTCGCGGTGGAACTGCCGCAAGATCAGGTTGACCGGCTGCTGGCGGTGGCGGCGACCGATCCGGTGTATATCGATCTGGCCGAGCAGACCGTCACCACGCCCTTCCAGGATCGCTTCACCTTCGCCATCGATCCGTTCCGCAAACACTGCCTGCTGGAAGGGCTTGATGAAATCGGCCTGACGCTGGCTTCGGCCGAAGCGATCGGGGCTTATGAACAGCGCCAGGCGGCACAGATGCCGTGGCTGGCACAGGGAACGGAGAGAGCGGCGTGAGAGCATTGCTGAGCAAGGAAACGGGTGGTCCGGAAACGCTGGTCGTGGAAGAAATTGCCGATCCGGTGGCGGGCGCGGGCGAGGTGGTGGTCGATGTCGCCGCCTGCGCGATCAATTTTCCCGACACGCTGATCATCCGCGACCTCTACCAGTTCAAGCCGCCGCGCCCGTTCTCGCCGGGTGGTGAGATCGCGGGGACCATCGCTGCGCTGGGCGACGGGGTCACGGGCTGGCAGGTGGGTGACCGGGTACTCGCCGGAGTCGGCGCAGGGGGTCTGCGCGAAAAGATCGCCGTTCCGGCGGACAAGCTGTTCCGCGTACCAGAAGCCGTCGGCCTGACCGAGGCCTCGGCCCTGCTGATGACCTATGGCACCACCATCCACGCGCTGAAGGATCGCGGCCAGATCAAGTCTGGCGATACCGTGCTGGTGCTGGGCGCGGCGGGCGGGGTCGGCCTGTCGGGCGTCGAATTGGCCAAGGCCTATGGCGCGCGGGTGATTGCCGCCGTCTCGAGCGAAGAGAAAGCCGCCGCCGCGCGCAAAGCGGGGGCGGACGAGATTGTCATCTATCCTCGCGCGCCGTTCGACAAGGATGCGTCCAAGGCGCTGGCCGATGCGTTCAAGGCGGCGGTCGGGCCGCAAGGCGCGGACATCGTCTATGACGTTGTTGGCGGCGATTATTCCGAACCCGCGCTGCGGGCGATCGCGTGGGAGGGCCGCTTCCTGGTCATCGGGTTTCCTGCCGGGATTGCCAAGATGCCGCTCAACCTGACGCTGCTCAAAAGCTGCGACATTCGCGGCGTGTTCTGGGGCGCCTTCGCCGCGCGCGAACCGGCGCGCAATGCGGCCAATATCCAGGAACTGTTCGATTTGTGGCAGGCGGGCAAGATCGCCCCGCTGATCAGTGAGACCTATCCGCTCGAGCGCGCGCACGAGGCAATCGCCAAGCTCGAAAGCCGGGGCGCCATCGGCAAGTTGGTGGTGACGATGTAGGCGCGCCCGCCTGTCCTACAAAGGCGCGAGCGACTATTCTTCCTTCGCAGTGCAGGCGCAGGCCGGGTGACAACCAAGGCTCGAAAGGTCACAGCCGAACTGACAGGATGTCCGCCAAGTCATTGAGCCGTAACAGATAATCGCCAAGGTCAGGTTATTCGGGAGGGGGCTTGTGTGTCACCCGGACCCTTGCCCCCGCCCGGTCCAGCCACTATCGCTCCGGCCACCGCCGCATCACATCACGAGGACGAAAATGACCGATTTCAACGACCGCCAGAAGGGCGAAGAAGCCAAGTTCGCCTTCGACCAGGAAAACGCGTTCAAGATCATGGCCCGCCGCAACCGGTTGCTCGGCCAGTGGGCGGCGCAGCGCATGGGACTGACGGCGGAGGAAACCGACGCCTATGCCAAGGCAGTCGTGCAGGCCGATTTCGAGGAAGCCGGCGATGAAGACGTGATCCGCAAGCTGCTGGGCGATCTGACCCAGGCCGGTTGCGAAGCCGACGAGGCCGAAATCCGTGCCGCGCTGGAAGAAAAGCACATCGAGGCTCGCCGCCAATTGATGGCCGAAAGCTGAGGGCGGCCCGATCATGGCGATGACGGCTGACGAGATTGCCGGCATGATCCGCGCCGCGCTGCCCGATGCGGAGGTGACGATCACCGATCTTGCGGGCGACGGCGAACATTATGCCGCGCGCGTGGTCAGCGCGGCCTTTGCCGGCCTGACCCGCGTGGCGCAGCACAAGCTCGTCTATGACGCGCTCGGCGGGCGAATGGGCGGCGTGCTCCACGCCTTGCAACTGACCACTGCGGCCCCCACTTCGGGCTGATCCACCGTTTCATCCTCAAGGGGTATGCCCATGTCCGACTTTGCCGACTCGCCCGACACTCGCCAGCGCATCGACCAGATCGTCAACGGCAATGATGTCGTGCTGTTCATGAAGGGCACGCCGCTGTTCCCGCAATGCGGCTTTTCCAGCCGCGCGGTGGCCATCCTCGAACATTGCGGCGTCGCCTATGAAGGCGTGGACGTGCTGCAGGACATGGAAATCCGCCAGGGGATCAAGGCCTATTCGGACTGGCCGACCATCCCGCAGCTCTATGTGAAAGGCGAGTTCCTGGGCGGCAGTGACATCATGACCGAGATGTTCGAAGCCGGCGAATTGCAGGAATTGCTCACCGAGCGGCAGGTCGCCAGGGCGGATTGAGGGTTCTTCCGGGGAGGCGGGATCGAGACCGTGATCCCGCCTCGCTTGGAAGACTTCAGGGTATCGCAGCGGATGCAGCCCGCGTGCCAATTGGCACAAGACGGCGGAATTGGCGGAATGTAATGGTTAACAGGATTTGCCCCCGCACGCGCTTTGTCAGGAAATCCGACAGGTGCGCCGCGTGACTGGCGCGGAACAGCCGATCCCTGCGGCAACGCTAGTCATCTTCCGCCGCGCGGCCGATGGCGGTCCGCCCGAACTGCTGATGGTGGAACGCGCACAAAGCATGGTTTTCGCCGGCGGTGCGGCAGTATTCCCCGGCGGCCGGGTCGATCCGGCAGATTATGCGTTGGGCCATCGCCTCGCGCCCGAGCTTGATCGGGATGAGAGCGCCGCACGCGTGGCGGCGATCCGCGAAACACTGGAAGAAGCCGGGCTGGTGGTCGGCCTCGCTACGAATGTATCGGCCGAGGAAGCGCGTGCAGCACGCGCGCTGCTGCTTTCACAGGGTGAGCTTGCGCCGGTGCTCGACCGATTCGACTGGCAGCTCGATCTTGGCGCGCTCATTCCGTTTGCGCGCTGGCTGCCGCTGGGGATGCAGCATCACCGGATCTTCGACACCCGCTTTTACCTCGCCGATCTCGGCACCGGCGCGGTCGAAATCGCGGTGGACGAGACCGAGAACACGCACCTGTTCTGGACCAGTGCGGCAGGCGCGCTCGAACTGGCCGATCGGGGCGAGATCAGCATCATCTTCCCCACGCGCCGCAATCTCGAACGCCTTGCGCTGTTTGGCGATTTCGCCGCGGCCTGCGCTCAGGCGGCCTGCACCCCGATCCAGGCCATTACGCCTCACTTCGTCGATGAAGGTGCCGAGCGATGGTTGGCGATCCCCGATAATGCCGGCTACCCGGTGACGCGCGAACGGATCGCCGACCTGCGCCGCGGCTGATTTAGGGAATTTGGCGCGCCTGGCAGGACTCGAACCTGCAACTCCAAGCTTAGAAGGCTCGTGCTCTATCCAGTTGAACTACAGGCGCGTGCGGTGCTTCATAGCCGAGTTTCAGGGCCAGCCAAGGGCCACAAAAAGCCGGGCCCTGAGGCCCGGCTGCGTTGGCACAATGCGGCGCTCAGAACCGCACGCCCACCCCGATCCCGTACCGACGCGGGTCGAGCGTGAAGATATTGGTGAAATTCCCCGAAGAGGCGTCGGTCAAATAGAGGCCCGTGACCGAATCCGAGTCGAAGATATTCTGCACGAAGGCGCGGACATACCATCGGTCATCCGGCCCATTGAGCTAGATCTGGGCATTGGCCTGCACGAAGGGTTCGATCCGGTTGACCCGGCCGTTGAAGACGTTGCCATATTGCGGGCCCGTCATCGCGATGTCGAAACGCGGCACCAGCGTCATCCCGCCGGCAAATTCGGCCGTGTATTGCACCCCCGCCGAGGCCTTCATCTCTGGGGCCTGCGGCAGATGGTTGCCCCGCAGATTGACCTCAACGCCGGGGCTTAGCACGCGGATGCCGCCAAACGCCGCGCCCACTGCCGCCGCCTGTGCGGTCAGCGCCGAGCAGATGCTGAACGCCCCGCGCGAGGCGATCCCGCTATCGGCTGGAAAGGCGGTCGTTCCGCGCAGGCCAAGTGCCGGGTTGATCGCGTTGACGAACGCATTGGCCCCACCCGCGACCGCGCCCGTAACCGCGCAATGTGCCCCGTTCGAGATGTCCTTGATGATCACCGCATTGGGATCGCCACCCCCCGGATCGCGCGGGTTGGAGAAGAACTGGTCGCCGGCCACGCGAGCATGGAGGTAGCTGAACGACAAATTGATCAGCCAGGCCGGATCTGGCCGGACAATGCCTTCCAGCTCGACACCCCAGATATTGGCGTCGATCGTATCGTTGACCGAGGTGCGGGCAACGATCCGGCTGAGCTGCAAATCCTTGTATTTGTAATAGAACGCCGTCGCGTTCAGCTGCAGCGCGCCGCCGGCAAAGGTGTTCTTGGTGCCGATTTCGAACGCGTCGATGCTTTCCGAACCGAAGCTCTCCGCAACGGCGAAGATCGGTGACAGCGGTGGATTGATCCCGCCCGATTTGTAACCCCGCGAATAGGACGCATAGACAAGGTTGTTGTTGGTGATCTGGTAATCGAGCACCGCCCGCCCGGTAATCTCGTCGAACGAGACGGCGCGGGTCTGCGACAGCTGATTACCCGGCGTCCCCGGATCCGCGTCGAACGCGCCGACATAGGGCGACGAAAAAGGATTGTCGTTGGAGAACGGATTAAGGAAGCTCGCCAGCGTCGTGCGCGCAGTGATCTCCTTCTCGTCTTTGTTGTAGCGCAAGCCCGCCGTGAACTTCAGCCGGTCGGAGAGGTCGAAATAGACCTCACCGAAGATGCCCAGGCTGTCGAGCGAGAAGTCCTGCGTGTTGTTGCGGTAGAACGATGTCGCGAGATAGGATGGGGGCAGCGGAACTGGCACGCCGTTCACGCGGTTACCCAGCGCGCTGAACGTGCCCAGGATACCGGCAGCGTAGTCCAGCCCAAACGCATTCACGTAGTAGCTGTTCTCAGCCACCCGCGAATTGGCGTAGATCGCCCCCACCAGGAAGTTGAGCGGCCCGTCGAAATCGGTCGAGACAATCCCTTCGACCGACCAGGATTTCCGCTCCTCATAGGAGCGATCGAAAGCTAGCGGCACGTTCGAGCAGATCGACTGCCCTTCATACGCCCCGCGATTGTCGAGGTTGGTTTCGGATGTGCAAAGCGGCCCGTTCGGTCCCTGCGGGATCAGGGCCTGCGCGATTGGCGCAAAATAGGCCTGCGAGCCGGGGAACACCACCGGATTGGCGGCAAAGAACGCCAACTGATTGAGCGCCGGCGCATACCCCGCCCGGCTGCCCACCGCGAGGTTGTAATCCTGTCGCGAATCGACTGTCGTCTCTTGATAGATGCCGGTGAGCTGCAGGTTGATGTTGCCGATATTCTGCGAAAGCTTGCCCTGGAACTGCAGTTCGTCGGCATAATATTCCGGTGTGAACGGCGTACTGACGACGCGCACATCGTTGGGATTGTCGAATCCCGCGAGCCCGTCCGGACCATAGATAGAGCCGAGCCCGAACCCGGCCGGCAGCCCCTGAATGCGATACAATTCCGCCGATGTCAGAACGGATGCGACCGTCGAATTCTGATTGGTCGAATCGAAGTCCAGCCGATTGGCGAGGCAGCCCAGCACCCCCGTCGGATCGCGCTGACACAGCTGCTTCTGGATGCGCAGGCGGTCGTCATCCTCGCGGAAATAATAGCCCATCACATCGATGGTCGTGTCGGGGCCCGGTTCCCACCGAAGCGAGCCACGGACGGCGTACATGTCGCGGCCGTCGATCCGGCTGCCGTCGAAGAGGTTCTCGGTATAGCCGTCCCGCTTCAGGTAGAAACCCGCGAGCCTCGCCCCGAACGTTTCGCCGAGCGGGATGTTGACCATCCCCTTGGCCTTGATCGAATCGTAATTGCCGTACTCGAAATCGGCCGCAGCCTGAAATTCACTGAGCACGGGTTTGGCGGTGATGACGTTGACCACGCCCGAGGTGGCGTTGCGCCCGAACAGCGTGCCTTGCGGGCCGCGCAGCACTTCGACCCGTTCGAGATCGAAATATTCGGTTTCGAACAGGCGCGTGCCGAACAGCGGCGAGCCGTTGGTATGGATCGCAGTGGCGCTGTCGCAGCTGACCCCGACGCACAGATCGCCGATCCCGCGGATGGTGAAGCTGGCGGACGTGAAGTTGCCCTTGGTGAATGAGACGTTGGGCAGCGTCAGCTGGAGGTCGCTGGCGTTTTCGATCTGCTGCGCTTCTAGCGCTTCGGCGGTGAAGGCACTGACCGCGATCGGGACTTCCTGCAGCGACTGGTCCTGCCGCTGGGCGGTGACGACGATCTCGTTGCCGGTGACCGGCCTGTCGTCAGTCTCGTCTGCGGTCTGGGCTTGCGCGGGAAATGCGATTGCGCCGGCGCAAATCCCGGCGAGCAGGGTAGCTTTCACCCTCATCCGTCCTCTCCTCGATAAGCCGTCTGGCGCGGCCTGTGAGGGAAAGTTGTCACCTTTGCGGGATATGCGCAATAGGATTGCGCCATCGAAGGATCAGAGCGCTCTGGTTACGCTACGTCACGGCCACGCTGTCGCGTCTCGCGCCAGCTACACCTTGTGGAAATCCTGCCCCCCGGCGGTGACGTCGATGATCGGGTCGAGGCCCATGCGCGCAGCGAGGAGCGCAAGATCCTTCTGGCTTTGCGGTCCGACGAGTGCAGCGAGATCTTCGGTCACCGTGAGCCGCAGGGTGCCATCCTCCACCACCAGGGCAGAGCCTTCGAGCGAAGCGCGCGAGCAGGCGCCTAGCCGGCGACACAGGCGGATCGACAGGCCCCAGATGATCGCGCTCTCCAGCTGTTCAGCGCTGGCGAGCCCGCCGAACAGGTCCATCATTTCGAGCTGATTGCCATTGGCGCACAATGTCGCGGCGAGCATCGCCCGCCCGGCCGGGCTGACCGCCAGCCAGCGTTTGTGCAGCGCCCAGTCGATCCCCTGATGCGTCCGCAGATTGGGTTCGACCTGCATCGAGGCGAGCGCCAGCATCGTCGCGGCAAGGCGGAGCCGTTCCGACCCCCGCTGGCCCGGCGTGCTGCTAGCAGCCGTCCAGCCGGCGACACGCGCTGCGAGGGTGGCGGAACAACCGCGCTGGGCAGCGAAATGCGCGACCCCAGCAATGAGCGGGTCCTGCCGGCGGGCAGCTTCTGGCAGCCGCTCGAACAGCAACCCTTCGCGCAGACCCCAACTCGACACGATCAACCGTTCGGGTTGCAGCCGCTTCAGCAGTACCTGCAACAGGCGCGCAGCATCGGGCAGAATGGCCGCGCGCATCGAGGAAATGCGCGGCTGTTTGCGCAGCGCTGCGGGATCGGCGCGGGCCAGTTCGGCAGCGAGCTCGACCGCCTCCGCAGCGCCGATCGCCGCGCCATGCGGGTCAGTCAGCGGGGAGCGGATGCGGTCAAGCGCATACGCCGCCATCGCCCGCCAGGTGCCGCCGACGAGATAGAGCGTGCCGCCGCGCGGGTCATCCCAACCCGCATCGCGCAGTGCCTTCGCCACCGGTCGCTTCAAATCGCCGTGGCTGGCGATCAGCGGGGGCAGGCGCAATGTGCCGAGCGGCAGGCTGACGCCCTGCCCGATCCGGTCATCACCGATCTCGATCAGTTCGAGACTGCCGCCGCCGAGGTCGGCGACGATCCCCGCCGCGCCGGGAAAGGCGCCGAGCACGCCCAGCGCGCTGGCTCGCGCTTCTTCCTCGCCGCTCAGCACGCGCGGGGCAAGGCCGAGGCGTTCGACCGCGGCGATGAATTCCGGTCCGTTGGCCGCCTCGCGCGGGGCGGCGGTGGCGACCGTGGTGATATCGGTGATGCCGAGCCCGTCCAGCAGCAAGCGGAAGCGGGCCAGCCCGGCCAAGGCCTGAGCGACGCCGGTATCGGGCATCCGCCCCGTCTGGTTCAGCTCGCGCCCCAGGCGGGCGGCGACCTTTTCGTTAAGGATCACCGTCGGCGCGCGCGGTGCACCCGCATAAGCGACCATGCGGACGGTGTTCGAACCGATATCGATTATCGCGTGCGCCGGCCCGTCGCTGGTGCCGAGCGCCCGCTCGTGCCGGGTCCTCCGCATCACCGGGGTTCCTGCGCCAGCCGCAAGGTCGGCACCTCGCCGCGTTCGAGCGCCTCACCACGCCCCGACAGCGACGGGTTCGTCATGAAATAGCGGTGGAGATTGAAATTGCGGCTGCCGCCCTCGGCCCCCTCGCCTGCGCGGCGATAGCTGCCATCGGGCTGCATCATCCAGCTTTGTTCGGTGTCCAGCAGATTGGCGAGCAACACCTGCTTGAGCACCTGGTCGTGCACCGTGCGATTACGGATCGGGACCAGCGCCTCGACCCGGCGGTTGAGGTTGCGGCCCATCAGATCGGCGGACGAGATGAACACCAGCGCATCGTCCGAAGGCATCGGCGCGCCATTGGCGAAGGCATAGATGCGGCTGTGTTCGAGGAACCGGCCGATGATCGACTTGACCCGGATATTGTCTGACAAGCCCGGCACCCCGGCCCTGAGCGAACAGATGCCGCGGACCATCAGCTCGACCTCCACCCCCGCCTGGCTGGCGGCGTAAAGCCGGTCGATCATGCCCTGATCGGTGATCTGGTTGCATTTAAGCCAGATCGCCGCCGGACGGCCAGCTTCGGCATTGGCGATTTCGCCGTCGATCGCGGAATACAGCTCTTCGCGCAGGTCGATAGGCGAGATCGCCAGCGCCTCGGTCCCGCGCGGTTCGACATAGCCGGTAACGTAATTGAACAGCCGGGCGGCATCGCGCCCAAGCTGCGGGTCGGCGGTGAAAAACGACAGATCGGTGTAGATCCGCGCGGTGACGGGATGGTAATTCCCCGTGCCGAAATGGCAGTAGGTTCGGTAGCCATCGCCTTCGCGGCGGACCACCATCGCCACCTTCGCGTGGGTCTTCAAATCGACGAAGCCGTAGATCACCTGCACCCCGGCACGTTCGAGCTGGCTTGCCCAAAGGAGGTTCTGCTCCTCGTCGAAGCGGGCCTTCAGCTCGACGACTGCGGTGACCGACTTGCCCGCCTCGGCGGCGGCAATCAGCCCGGCAATGACCTGCGACTGGTTGCCCGCGCGGTAGAGCGTCTGCTTGACCGCCACCACGTCCGGATCGGCGGCGGCCTGGCGGATGAAATCGACCACCACCTCGAAACTTTCGTAAGGGTGGTGGATGACGATGTCCTTCTCGCGGATGGCGGCGAAGCAATCGCCGTCATGTTCGAGAATGCGCTCGGGATAGCGCGGGGTATAGGGATCGAACTTGAGGTCCGGGCGATCTTCGCGGACGATTTCTTCCAGTCCGACGAGGCCGATCAGCCCCTCGGTCTTGACCACCGTGCCCGCCGACGCGCCGAGCTGTTCGCGCAGCAGCGCCTCGCCCACCGGGTCGAACCCTTCCTCCAGCTCGAGCTGGATCACCTGTCCGCGCCGCCGCCGCTGGATCGCGGAACGGAAGGTGCGGACGAGATCCTCGGCTTCTTCTTCGATCTCGATATCGCTGTCGCGCAGGACGCGGAAGGCGCCGCCGCCGGTGATGGTGAAGCCGGGAAACATATGGTCGGCAAAGCGGCTGATCAGCGCTTCGATGCTGACGTAGATCGCCTCGCGGCCCGGCACCCGGACATAGCGTTTAAGCGCGGCCGGGATCAGCACCATTTCGATCACCCGGGCCCCGTCGCTTTGCCGGGTGAGATTGAACAGCAGCCCCATCCCCCGATTGGCGACAAACGGGAACGGGTGCGCCGGGTCGATCGCCTGTGGGGTCAAGACCGGGATGATCTCGTCCACGAAATAGGTCCGCAGCCAGTGGTAGGCCTCTTCGGTGACGCGCTGCTCGTCGGCGATGTGGATGCCGCTATCGGCCAGCTGCCGGCGCAGCACGCGCCAGGCGCCCTGTTGACGGTCGGTCAGATCGTCAACCAGCGCGCGCACTTCGGCCAGTTGCTGCGCCGGGGTACGCCCGTCGATCGACACGCGGGCAATGCCGCGCTGGACCTGCCCGACCAGGCCTGCGGCGCGGATCATCATGAATTCGTCGAGATTGGCGGCGGAAATGGCAAGGAAGCGCAGCCGTTCGAGCAGCGGGTAATTGGGATTGCCGGCTTCGGCCAGCACCCGGTCGTTGAAGGCCAGCCAACTCAGCTCGCGGTTGAGATAACGGTCGCTGCGCCCGGCGGATGCAGGGGGCTCTGCGCCTGTGCGTCGATCTGGCCGCGTGCTCATCACCGCGAGCTATTGCCGCCCGGCAACGCGGCGACAAGCAGTTTTCGAACGTCGGGCGACAGGGTGACAAAGGCGACACCGTGTCGCCTTTGATATTTGCCATAACTGGTTGATTTGTCGGATATATGGTAAAGGCGTCGCTCGGCCCGGCAGAGGGGCAGCGTGGCAAAATGCCCAAAATAGGGCAGGCTCAGCAATGAGAAAGATCGGTCCATTCGGTCTAGCCGTCGGACCGCCTGTAGGACAGGCGCGTCAAACGAGATCGGCGCTGCGGGCGATCTGGGTGATGCCCCGCTTGCCCTCGCTCCGGCCCAGCTGGACGATCACGTCGATCACGCTCGCGGCATAGGCGATGGTATCGGCGCGCGACAGGCCGATGCCGGTCTGCATCACCATCAGCGCCAGCTGGTCGAGCGCGCCGCGCAGGGAATTGGCATGAATGGTCGAGAAGCTGCCCGGATGGCCGGTATTGATCGCGCGCAGGAAGCTGACGCTTTCCGCGCCGCGCAATTCGCCCAGCACGATCCGATCGGGGCGCAGCCGCAGCGCTGCCTGGAGCAGTTCGTTGGCGGTCACCTTGGCTTCGCCCAGCTCGCCCTTGACCGCCACCAGCCCGACCCCGTTATCCCCCGGCAGGCGCAGTTCGGGCGTATCCTCGACCAGTACGACGCGTTCGCCGGCGGGGATTTCGCCCAGCATGGCGTTGAGGAAGGTGGTCTTGCCGGTGCTGGTGCCGCCGGAAATGAGGATCGTCTGGCGCGCGGCGATTGCGGCGCGCAGGAACGCCACCGGCTGGCTTTGCGGATCGGGCATGGCGGGGGCGGTGGCCTGCCCCAGCGGGCCCGTATCGTAGGCGTCGAGCGGCAGGTCGAGCCGGCGGTGCCGCCGGATCGCCATCGCCCAGTGCTTGCGCGCCGCGGGCGGGCCGCAGAACTGGATACGCGCGCCATCGGGCAGCGTCGCGCCGAGCAGCGGATGTTCGCGGTTGATCCCCTGATGGCTGACCCGCGCCACCTGTTCGGCCAGCCGCTGGACCAGCCGGTCGTCGATCTCCGGCGCACGGACGCGCTGCATCCCCGGTTTGGCGGCGTCCTCGATCCACAGCTCGCCGGGGCGGTTGACCATGATTTCGGTCACCGTATCGCGGTCGAGCCATTGCCGAAACGGCGCCAGATAGGCGTCGAGATAGACGCTGCGATCGGCCGCGCTGGCCGGCAATTCGTGAATGTCGGCGCTCATCAGCCGCGCCCCGTCAACCGCCGGTCACGGCCGAGAAATCGAGATCGCGGGCGGTGAACACGCGGATCGGTTCGCCCTGACGCACGCGCACGGTCGGGGCGATGTTACCGTCCTGCTGCAAGGCTGCGGCTGCCGCGCTCTGCCCGCCGCCCAGCACCACCCCCGCCCCGCCCGTGCCCAGTGTGGACAGCCCGCTGATGACCGACATCAGCATCGCCGAGCCGAAGCGGCGGAAGAAATGCGAATTGACCTCGCCGGCAAGGCCGGTGGTCCCGTCGAACCCGACCGCGGGCGAAGCGATGTTGACCGAGGCGCCATCGGGCCGGATCAGCCGCGTCCAGATGACATAGGCGCGCCGCTGGCCGCCCTGCAGGCCCGACTGGTACTGCCCGATCAGCCGGCTCGAGCGCGGCACCAGCACGCGGCTGCCATCGAAGCTCTTGACGTCCTGGCTGACCACCGCGCGCACGAAGCCGGGCACGTCGGTATTGATCGCGGTTTCCAGCACCGCCGGGATCAGCGTCCCCTGCGTCACCGTGGTCTGCGGATTGACCATCGCCCGCGCCTGCGCCGTGCCGCCACCGACGCCGCCGATCCGCGCGGCAAAATCGCCCGCGCCGCTGCCGGCGGCTGCCGCATTGTCGCCCGCCGCCGGTGTCGTGGCCGTTGGCGCAGGGGCGGCGCTGACCAGCTGGCCGCTATCATAAACCAGCGTCGGGCTGGCATAGGGATCTGCCGCCGGAGCAGCCGCCACCGCGCCTTGTGGCGGCGCGGCATAGACCGGCTGACCGGACGGTGCGGGCGTATAACCGACGCTGGTAACAGCCTGAGGGGGCACCGGCGGAGCGGCGGGCACCTCCTGCACCGGCTGCGGGGTAACAGGCTGGACGGCAGCCGCCTGTGCGCCTGGCTGCTGACCCCCGACGCCCTCGGCCGGCTCCATCCGCGCGCTCGACATCGCCCACAGCGTGATCGCCCCCAGCGCGCCGATAAAGGCGATGCCGGCCGCCATGCCGAGCCCGTCCGAGCGGCCCTTGCGCTGGGTCACGGCGGGGAACGCGTTGCGGCTGGCGAGATCGATGATCTCGGCCGATTCCTGTTCGCGCGGGTCGATGTCGTTGGCCGCCGGGCTATCGCCCTTCTTCGGCAGACGCATGGCGAGACGCATCAGCGGAGCTCCCTGTCATCGCGGGCCAATTCGCCCGACGCGCGCATAATTTGCCGCACCAGCCGCGCACTGTCGCGGCCAGAGCGCAGCACGATTTGGCCCGGCACGCCATCGACCACGATCGTTTCGCCCCGGACACTGAAATTGACCGGCCCCTCGGTCCCTTCGGCATCGGTGATCAGGATCGCCGGCACCTCGCGTTCGGCAGGCCAGCTGAGGAAGGTCGATTGCCCGTCATCATAGGTCCGCACCGGCAGCAGCCGCGCATCGCCGCGCGCGCCCCAGGCAAAGTTGAGGCTGGCGGGATCAGGCGGCGGCGGCGCGGCGGCGGCCTCTGCCGCGGCCAGTTCTTCCGGGGAGGCGGAGGCCAGCAGCGGGGCGGGCGTCGCAGGCTCGGGCGGATAGAGGAAGGCGAATTCATAGACCGGCCGCCCGCGCCCGGCGACGAGGTCGAAATAATAGGTTCGCTTGTCGGTGACGACCGTCATGTTGGTCGCCGCATTGGGGCTCAATGGTTTCACGAACAGCAGATTGGCGCGCTTGTTCGGGGTGACCTGCCAGGCCTGCGAATCGCCGATCGCGACATTCTCGATCGTCTCTGTGTCGGCAAAGCGGATGGTCGCCTGCACGCGGACCTGCCCGTCAATGCGGATCACCGCACCCGGATCATACATCCGCTGCACCAGCCGCGCATCGGCCAGCGCCGGGGTGGGCAGCGCGGCCAATGTGGCAGCGGCGAGAATCGCGCCAAGCAGCGCACGGTTCATTTCAGTTTCTCCGTCGAACGGGGCGCGGCGGCACGAAACCGGCTGCCGACCCCATTGGTCCGCGATTGCGACTGGGTAAGCGGGGCCACCTGACCGGGCGCTGACGGGGCGGTGGCGAACACCCGCGTGGTCCGCGTGCGCCCGCCCTCGCGCGCAGCAGCTGCGGCGCCTGCCGGGTCGTTGGCGGGCGAGGCGGCCTGGTGGCCCGACAATTCGATCCGCCGTGCGGCCATGCCGCTCGCGGCGGCGGCACTGGCAGCGGCAGCATAGGGCGCGGCCATCGCCGGTGTGGGCAAACTTCGCGCGGCGCTGGCGGCGGCAAGCGCACCGGCCGTGTCGCTCTCCGCGCCCTTTTCCGGCACCAGCCCGAACACCGACCAGCCGGCGACCATCGTGGCCGAGACCTTGAGCACCATCACCATCAACGCGACGTGCACCGCGCCGAGGATAAAGAACGCCATTGCCGCCTGCGCGTTGATCTCGCCCGGCGTTGCCGCCAGTTGCGACAGCACCGGCACCGCCAGTTCGAGCATAACGCTGCCGCCCAGCACCGCGAAGAGCGGCGTCAGTGCCAGCATCACCAGCCCCTTGAGCCAGCCGGTAAACAGCCCGCGCGTCCCCTCGAACAGCCCCATGACGACGAAGATCGGCCCCAGCGCCACCAGCAGCGCCAGCGCGATCCGCGCGGTCACCAGCACCCCAACCGTGCCGAGCAGCAGCAGCGTCGCCCCCATCCACAAAAGGCCCGGCGGCGAAAAGGCCGAGATACTATTCCCCTGCGTCGCGGTGGCATCGCGCACGGCGGCAAACACGAGGTCGATCTTCTGCGCGAACACATCGGTTGCCGAACCTTGCGTGCCCATCATCAGGCTGGCGAGGTAATCGGGCGTCGCCACTGCCAGGTTCCAGACCACCCCCTGATAAGCGACCCAGCTGGTGGCAAAGGTCAGCACCAGCCCCAGCGTCAGGAAGCGCGGGGTCAGCGCGCGCACGCCGAGGCTCGAACGCCCCAGCATCAGGCGGATCGCGAAGAAGGCGACGTAGAGCGTCAACAGGATCGTCAGCGCCGGCACCAGCGCGCCGCCCGGCGCGAACAGCCGGCCAAACGCCTGCGCGGTGACCCCGCCGGCGACGCAATCGACCGCGCGCAGCGCGCCGGCAACGCCGCTGGCAGCTTCGGCCGCGAGCAGTTCGCATTGCGGGTTCATTCGGCCGCCAGCCGGGTTGAGTGGACGATCTCCTCGACCGCGCCGGTATCTTCGCGCACCCCACCGGGCCACGGTGCGCCGGTCAGCACCGGGAACCAGTCGGCCGGGTGATCGCCCATCGCACCGCGCAACAGGTCGAGCTTCCGAACCGACGCCTCGCGGCCCGACAGCACCGTCAGCACTTCGGGCGCGTTCGACAGATCGAGGCGGACGACCACGCTGGCATCGGGCTGGCGCACCAGAAAGGCGCGGCTATGCGCGGGCAGCGTGCGGATCAGCGCCAGTTCGTGGCTGGTGAGGCCGAAACCGTCACAATAATCTTCGGCCCGCGCGCGGGCGTTGGGCATGAAGATCATCGTCGCGGTCTGTTCGACCAGCGCGGTCGAAATCCGGCTGTCGAGCGCATCGCGCGCGCTCTGGGTCGCGAAACCGACCAGCGCGTTCCGTTTGCGGAGCGTCTTCAGCCAGTCGCGAATGCGTGCGGCGAACACCTCGTCATCGAGCGCCTTCCAGCCTTCATCGATCAGGATCATGGTGGGCTGCCCGTCCAGCCGCTCGTCGATGCGATGGAACAGATACATCATCACCGGCGTGCGCAGGCGCGGATTTTCGAGCAGCGCGGTCATGTCGAAACCGAGCACGCGCTGGCCCATATCCAGCTGGTCGACCGGATTGTCGAACAGCCAGCCATGCTCTCCATCCGCGATCCACGGCGCCAGACGGTCAGCCAGATCGCCCGGCATCGGCCGACGCACACCCGAGAGCAGCTCGCGGAAATGGCGCAGCCGCCGCAGCGACGCGTCGTTGGCATAGGCCGCATCGACCGCCTGCGCGATCAGCGCGAATTCTTCCGCCCCGTCCGCCTTCAGCAGCACCGCCAGCCAGTCGCGCAGGAAGGCGCGGCTGGCCGGGCTGTCGGGCAGCGCCAGCGGGTTGAACCCGGTCGGCTCGCCGCTGGCGATCCGGTCATAACGCCCGCCGATCCCGCGGATAAACAGTTCGGCCCCGCGATCCTTGTCGAACAGGATCGTGCGCGGGGCGAATTTCTGCGCCTGCGCGGCGAGGAAGTTCATCACCACCGTCTTGCCCGAACCCGACGGGCCGATGACCGAGAAATTGCCGAGGTCGCCGTGGTGGAAATTGAAGAAAAACGGCGTCGCGCTGGTCGTTTCCAGCAGCGTGACGGCATCGCCCCAATGATTGCCTGCCGCGCTGCCCAGCGCAAAGCCGTGGAGCGAACCGAAGCTCGCCATATTGGCCGAGGAAATCATCGCCCGGCGCACGATATAGCTCTCGTTGCCCGGAAATTGCGCCCAGAATGCCGGTTCGAGGTTGGTATCCTCGCGCACCACGATTGCGCCGGTATCGGCCAGCGCGGCGGCGCAGGCGGCGGTCGCATCGTCGAGGCGGGCGAGGTCGCGCTCGCGCACCAGCACCGACAGATGATGATCGCCAAAGCCGACCGCGCCATTGCCCAGCGCGTCGCGCGCGGCGAGCATATCGGCGCGTTCGGCCACCGCTTCCTCGTCGGCCGATTTGAGCCGGCGGATGGCAAGGTCCATCTTCTCGCGCGCGGTCTGGCGTTCGGACGGCGCATAGCTTTCGGTCACGACCATCTCGCACGGCATCCGCAGCAGCCCGTCGAGCAGGCCGGGCGAGGTCGCGTCGGGATAATCCTTGAGGCTGAGCATGGCCGCGAAATCGGGTTCGCCCGAGCCGCGCAGTTCCATCGCGTCGAGCCCGAAACTGGCCCGGCGATAGGGCAGCATATGGCCGATATCGGTTTCGTCCGACGGACGGCGCGCCGGCCGCATCTCGCCATTGTAGAGCGCGCTCAGCATTTCGAGCAGCTCGTTATTGGCCGCCCCGCTCGCGCCCGTGTAATCGCCCAGCACCGCCGCGCCATAGGCTTGCAGCGAAGCGACGAGCCCCGTCGTCGCCGCCTTCAGCGAACGCACGTCCTTGGGATCGGCGACCATTTCGGGCCGGCCACTGCGGTTCCACAATTTGGCCGCGCGTTCCGCCAGCCCCGCCTTGCCACGCGCCGGCCGGCGGATGAGGGTGATAAACTGGTCGTTGATGAACAGCGCCCCGCTGCCCAGCCGTTCGCGCCAGCGGCCGTCGATATGGGCCGACAGCGGATCGGGAAAATCCGCCTCGAGCGTCACCTCGACCCGGCGGCGGATGACGTGGTGATAGAGCACGAAGCGCGCATCGAGGGTCGAGCGCAGCATTACCTCGCGCGTCGCCGCATGGGCGTTGAGCGCGTCCGAATCCTCGGTCTCGAACAGCAGGCCCGGCACCTGGATGACCGTCATCACGCTGCCATCGCGCAGCATCAGCGTATGGCCGTCAATCAGCCGTTCGTAAGGGAGCCGGTCGCCCGCCCGGGCTTCCTTCGCGCTCCACGCGGCGGCTCCGATCCACTTGCTCATTGCGTCAGACCCCTTTCAGGTCACCCCGCTCAGGCGGCGTAGCTGTTGCAGCCCCACCGCTTCCAGTTCTTGACCCGCGGGCATTTCGACACCTTCGTCAGATAGAGGTCGAACACCCGTGGTTCGCGCAGGCAGGCGAAATAGCCCACGCCGTGAATGACCAGCGCCGCCGGCAGCGCCAGGAAGCTGCCCGTGATCAGGAACAGCTCGGTGGTGACGGCTGCGTTTATGATGAAGTAGTTATACGTCACCCCGGCGAACATCTGCGGCCTGGTTAGCGCGCGGTGCACGGGATGGCGGATGAGGTCCATCGGCCCGTCCCGTCAGCTCGCGCCGGCGACCGACTGGATGCCGGCAACGATGCTGGCCGCGCCGAACAGGATGAACACCCCGATGATGACGGTGGCGCCGAAACGCCAGTTGAGCCGCCCGGTCAGCATCATGAAGCCGACCGCAGCCACCGCCATCACCGCGATCGCAGTGGCGACATTGCCCAGCAGCGTGCCCTGCAACCAGCCGAGCGCGGCGACGATCGGGCCCGAGCCTTGCGGATTGGCGCCGGTGGCGGCGGCTTGCGCGAGCGCAGCGCGAGGCGCGGCGGCAAGCGTCAGCAGGCCGGCAATAAACGGAAGGCGGGTCAGCGCGCGCATGGTCAGTCAGTCGTCCCTGTATGGCTTGCTTGTATGGCTGGAGAGGCGCCCCAGGATCGAGGCGACGTAATTCTGGGTTTCGCGGATACGCGGGATGCCGCCGGCGCGGATGACGCGGCCGGGCCCGGCGTTATAGGCAGCCAGCGCGCGTTCGACATCACCATCGAACCGGTCAAGCTGCTGGCGCAGATAACGCGCCCCGCCTTCGAGATTGGCAAACGGATCGTGGGGATCGACACCCAGTTCGCGCGCGGTGCCGGGCATCAACTGGGCAAGCCCGCGCGCGCCGACAGGCGACACCGCGCCGGGGCGCCAGCGGCTTTCCTGCCACACCAGCGCCTCGATCAAAGCAGGGCTGAGATCATAACGCGCGGCCAGTTCGGCAACCTTGGCGCCGTAAGCCAGCGGAACGCCGCGCGCGTGGCTGGCCATGTCGGCCACCGCATCTTGCGGAACCGCATAATCGGCGCCGAGCTCGATTACCCCGGTCTGCGCGGGCGCGGCGTCCGGCTGCGCCACCGGGGTAACCCCCCGCCCGGCGACCCAGCGGGCCCCTTCGGCATTGATCTCCATCACGTCGGCATGGGCCGGCGAGGCCGCAAACGCGACCGCCAGCAACACAGACCAACGCAGCTTAGCGAGAATCATTGAACCTCCGTCGAGGGGCCAATGCTTACACTAAGTGACAGCGGCGTGACAAAAACCTGAACGCGCTCGGTAAGATCGCGGTTTGCTAGCGGGCAGCCATCCGCGCTTCGCCTTGGAAAGCGCCGGCATCGAGCATGGCCAGCGCCCGGCGGGCCAGCGCGCGGGAATCAATCCAGCTGCCATCCGCTGTTGCCAGGCTGTACCGCTCCGACGTCAGCGCGGCCTGTTCAAAGCGAGCCCGTGCGGCCTCGTGCTGGCCCTGCCGGGCCAAGGCAATGCCGGCATTGATCAACCGCGCCGGATCGCGTGCATCAGCGCCTGCGACCACTGCGATCACTGCGCTATCGGCTTGTGTGGGGGCGATGGGCGTAGCAGCAGCCGTGGCAGGCACGGGGGCGCCAATGACCAGCGCGGCAAGAGCAAATACGGACATTGGCATTCTCCCAATCTTCTTATGTCAGCCAATCTGCGCGCCACCTGCCCGATCTGCAACGCAAATGTCATATTGTCATCGGTCTGTAACATTAGCCCTTGGGTACTTCTTCAAACTGTCATAACCGTCACCGTTTCGTCATTCTAAGCGGCTCGAATTAAACGACATTCCTGCAAAGAAACTGTCACAGGCGGCGCCTAGCGGGGTCGGGCGAAGGGGCATTTCCGCACCTTCGAGTCTCAAGGTTTGAGGGGACCGTTCGCCGTGACCAATTTCCATCGCTCGCTCGTTCTGGGCTGCTCGCTGCTGGCCCTCGCCGGCTGCGGCGCCGACGAAATCGCTTCGCCCGGCACGGGCGGCAATGTGATCATCAACAATCCCACCCCAACGCCGACGCCGACCGCCACCGGCGGAACGGGTACGGTGCAACCGGCGGCCGCCTGTCCGACCATTTCCAACCCGACCGCGCTCACCGATGTCGGCACCATCACGGGCCCGACTGGAACCTGGCGCGTCTGTGAAATGCCCGCCCGCTTCACCGCTTCGGCCACGCTGCCCTATGTCAAGGGCGTGCTCTACGCCTTCCCGGGCCGCGTCGACGTTGGTTCGGATGGTGGCCCCGCGCCCGATAATTCGGACGGCGCGAGCGACACCAATGTGACGCTCTCGATCGAGCCGGGGGTGATCCTGTTCGGCAACGGCGCCGACTTCCTGATGGTCAACCGTGGCAATCGCATCAACGCTGTCGGCACCGCGACCCGCCCGATCGTCTTTACCAGCCGCGCCAACGTGCTCGGAACCAATACCGACACCTCGTCGGGCCAGTGGGGCGGCGTGGTTCTGGCCGGCCGCGCGCCGGTGACCGATTGCGCAGCGCCCAACGCGACGCCGGGCACCGTCAATTGCGAGCGCCAGGTCGAAGGTTCGGCCCAGCCGGCCTTCTTCGGCGGGGCGACGCAGAACGACAGCTCGGGCCGGATGAGCTATGTCCAGATCCGCTATTCGGGGTTCGTCCTGTCGGGCAACAGCGAACTCCAGTCGCTGACCACCGGCGGCACCGGCACCGGCACGCAGATCGACAACATCCAGAGCTTCAACAGCTCGGACGATGGCGTCGAATTCTTCGGCGGCTTCGTCAACGCCAGGCGGATGGTCATCATCGGCGCAGAAGATGACGGGCTCGACACCGACACCGGCGTCAAGGCGAACCTGCAATATGTCATCGCCGTCCAGCGCGCTGGCGCAGGCGACCTGATGATCGAGGCGGACAGCGACAATGGCCTTTACGAACAGACCCCGCGGCAGAACACCCGCGTGTCGAACGCCACCTTTGTGATGGGCAACACCGCCTCGGCGGCGACCATCCGCCTGCGCGGCGGCACGGATTATGCGCTGGTCAATTCGGTGGTGCGCGCGCCCGACAATAATTGCGTCCGCATCGACCATGCCGAAACCATCCGAGCGGCTGACGCGGCCAAGGATGAAGCCGGCCCGCCGCTGTTCGCCTCGGTCGTGCTGACCTGCAAGGATCCGTTCATCGCCGGCAGCGGCGTGACCCGCGACCAGACGGCGGCGCTGTTCCAGGGCCGCAACAACAACTCCGCCTTCACCAGCACACTTACGATGACCTTCATCAACGGCGCCAATGAAGCCGCGGTCCCGGCGTTCGATCCCAAGCAGCTGTCGAGCTATTTCGAAACCGTCAGCTACATTGGCGCGGTCAAGGATGCGAGCGACACCTGGTATCGCGGCTGGACCTGCGATTCCGCCACCGCCAATTTCGGCAGCGGCAGCGCCTGCACCGCCCTGCCGATTTACAACTGATCCGGCGCGGGGGCAGCCGCCGTGCTGCCCCCGCCCATCTTTTTCCAAGCCAGACCCGACCTGAAATGAGGGGGCCCGTCATCATGTCCACCGGCAAGCGGTTCGCCGCGCTCTTGCTGCTGTCCACATCGCTCGCCGCGCCGCATGGTGCGTTTGCGCAGGGAACCGCCGGCGCGGCCGATCCCGGCACGAGCACGCTGCCCGACGACAGCCCCGCGACTGATGCGCAGGCCGCCGCGGATACCGACCCGGCCGCCACCGCCCCTCCTGCTGCGGGCGAAGAACCGGTCGAACCCCAACCCGATATTTCGGCGCCCGGCGGCGAGATCGTCGTCACCGCGCGCCGCCGGACGGACATAACCCGCTCCTCCACCCAAGTCGTCTCGGTCCTCTCCAGCGAGCAGATCGCCCGCACCGGCGAAGGCAATATTGCCGGCGCGCTGGGCCGCGTGACCGGTCTGTCCGTGCAGGGCCAGGGTCTCGTCTATGTCCGCGGCCTCGGCGATCGCTATTCGCTGGCGATGCTGAACGGCCTTCCGCTCCCCTCGCCCCAGCCGCTCAGCCGCGTGGTCCCGCTCGACATTTTCCCGACCAATATCGTCGCCTCGAGCCTGGTGCAGAAAACCTATTCGGCCAACTATCCGGGCGAATTTGGCGGCGGTGTCATCAACCTCACCACCCGCGCCGTGCCCGACGAGCCGTTCCTCAAGCTCAGTGCCGGGATCAGCGGTGACGAACAGACGCTCGGCCACGATGGGTTCGACTATTACGGGTCGAGCCTCGACTGGACCGGGTTCGATGATGGCGCACGCGATCTGCCCCCCGCGTTGGCCGCGTTCCTCGGCAGCGGCGCGCGCCTGTCGGATGTGGGCGTCGATCAGCAGGCGATTGTCCGCGATCTCGGCGACCCCAACAAGATCCTCCTCCAGCGGGTCGGCAATCTGCCGGTCAACTGGTCGTTCGGCCTGACGGGCGGCACCGCGATCGACCTCGGCGATGCCAACACGCTGGGCATGATTGCCACCGCCTCGATCTCGAACCGCTGGCGCAACCGCTCGATCGTCAAGCAGACCGCGGTGGGCAGCAATCTCGACCTCAATACCGATTTCCGCGACTTCACCACCGACAATCGCGTGCTGGTGAACGCGCTGCTCGGCTTCGGGCTGGAACTGGGCGACCACCGGCTGCGCTGGACCAATCTGTTCATCCGCGACACGCTGAAGCAAAGCTCGCTCGCGCTGGGCGAGGATTTCAGCAGCGGCTTTTCCGAAGCGACGCAGCAGACCGGCTGGTTTGAACGTCAGCTGCTTGACAGCCAGGTCGTGGCGGAACTCAAGTTTGGCGATCTCTCGCTCGATCTGCGCGGCGGCTGGGCGCAGACCCAGCGCGAGGCGCCGCACGAATATGAATTCACCTATGTTCGCACCAACAATCCGAACGATCCGCTGGGCAGCACCTATATCAACATCCTCGACCGTCAACGCGGCAGCGGCAAGGTATCGTTCTCGGACCTGACGGAAGAACTTTGGTTCGGCGGCGTCGATCTCAGCTACCCAGTGCTTGATTGGGCCACGGCGACCATCGGCTACGCCTATTCCGACACCACCCGCCAATCGACCCGGCGCGAATTCCTGTTCAACGCCGGCGGCAATTTCGTCCCCGGCGTGGGCGCGTTGCGGCCCGATTATCTGCTCGGCGACGGGGTGGTCGATTTCTACAAGATCGGCCTGATCGAATCGACCCAGGCCGATCCGGCCTTTTCCGCCGGGCTGGAAATCCACGGCGCCTATGGCCAGCTGCGGCTGAGCCCCGTCGATCCGATCTCGCTCGACATCGGCGTGCGTTACGAGACCGCCACCCAGCGGGTAGATCCGGTCGAAGTATTTGCCACGCCGACAAATTCGGCCAGCGCCACGCTGCTCGAGAACGAATATTGGCTGCCGGCCGCGACGCTGACCTGGGAGGCGACCGATCGCCTGCAGATCCGCCTGCACGGGTCCAAAACCATCGCCCGACCGCAGTTCCGCGAGCTGATCTTCCAGACCTATTACGATCCGGAATCCAATCGCCAGTATAACGGCAACCCGCTGCTGGTGGACAGCACGCTGATCAATGCCGAGGCACGCGCCGAATATTATTTCGACCGGTCCAACCGGGTCACACTGGCCGGGTTCTACAAGGATATTTCCAACCCGATCGAAGCCTATTCAAGCTTTTCGGACAACAACCAGCTGACCAGCTTCGCTAACGCGCCGAGCGCGATCCTTTATGGCGCCGAGTTCGACGTCAATTACGGGATCGGGCTGGCGGATTGGGGCACCGGCGAATGGCTGGCGAGCAAGCGGCTCGTGATGGGTGCGAACTACACCTACACCAAGTCCGAAATCCAGGTTGCCGCGGCCGACACGACGCAGATCTTCCCCGGCGGCACCCGCCCGGCGAGCGATTATTTCGTCGATGGCGCACCGCTGACGGGCCAGTCCGACCACATGGCCAATTTCCAGCTTTCGCTGGAAGACACCGACCGGGTGCAGCAATTTACCGTGATGGTTTCCTATGCCAGCGAGCGGGTGACCAGCCGGGGCACCTCCGGACTGCCCGATATTCTCGAAAACCCGGGCGTGCGGCTCGATTTCGTCGCCCGCGAAGAGGTCGAATTCTACGGCCGCCCGGTCGAGCTGAAGCTCGAAGCGCGCAACATCCTCGGCCGCGATTACGAGGAATACCAGCAGGCGGGTGACCGCCGGATCGAGGTCAATTCCTATGAGGTCGGCCCGAGCGTCGCGCTGTCGATGGGGATCGAATTCTAGAAGGGCTCCTCGACGGGCCGTTGGGGGGTCGCCTTCGGGCGGCCCCTTCTTGCGCCAGCCGTCAGGCGATGTCGAACACGTAGCCGAGCGAACGCACCGTGCGGAGCGGGCGCGGCGCCCCGACAGTCTCCAGCGCGCGGCGTAGCCGGCCGATCCACACATCGACGGTGCGTTCGTCGATCGGCGGCTCCTGCTTGCCGAGGCCCGCGATCAGATCCGCGCGCGACAGCACCTTGTTGGGATTTTCCGCAAAGAAGCGCAGCAGGCGAAACTCGTTCGGCCGCAGCGCCAGTGGCCGGCCATCCCAGCGCGCCTGCAGCGCCGCCATGTCGATCACCAGCGGGCCAACGCTCACCTGCTGCGGCACCTGAAAGCGGCTCTGGCGGATTTGCAGCGCCAGCACCCGATCGAGGATGCGCGAGCGATCAATCGGCCCGACCATGTAATCATCGGCGCCGGCCCGCAGCGCACGGCGCCGGTCCTCGTCATTTTCCTGATCGAGCACCATGGTGATATGCGCGTCAGCCGTGCGGGGGTCGGCGCGCAAGCGGCGGCACAGTTCCAGCCCCGCGCAATCTTCCATCACCCAGTCGATGAACGCCCACATCGGCCCTTCGACCAGCCGGCGCGGCCCCGCCGCGCCAAGCAGAGCGAAGGTGAAGCGCAGATGATCGTGCGCGAAATCCTCCATCTGCTCGGCCATCGGATCGGTCAGGAAAATGTTGATCACATCGCTCACGGCGCCGCTCCCATGGCGATCGGATTGGCGCGGCTTTATGACGCGTTCATGACGCGCGATTGCGGCGGCAAGACATTGTCTGCTTGGCAAGCACGCGCAGGCGGGGTTACCACTGCCAAAAATGTGTAACAGGGGCGGGGTCATGGACATTGCGACAGAAGTTGCCCGTTATCCGGCTACCGGGCGGTTCCTGATGGGGCGCTTGCGCCAGGTGATGACCGAAGACGAAAAGACCGTCCTCGAGAGCCTGGTCGAGGAGGTCGTCAGCTTCACCGATTCACACGAGGTTTTGCGTCGAGGCGTCGCGTGTGATCGCAGCGCCATCCTGATCGAAGGGTTCATGATCCGCCGGATGCGCGAGCATGACCGCCGTTTCATCGTCGGGGTCCAAGTGCCGGGCGATTTCGCTGACCTTCATTGCTATACGCTGAAGCGGCTCGACCATGACGTGGTCACCATCGGCCCGGCCAAGGTCGGTTACGTGCCGCACGCGCGCCTGAACGAGGTGATGCGTGACTGGCCTCGGTTGGCGCGCATCCTGTGGTTTTCGACGCTGCTCGACGCGTCGATCCACCGCCAGTGGATCCTGAAGCTGCAGCAATTGCCCGCGACAGGGCGGGTGGCGCATCTGATGGCCGAGATGTGGGTGCGGTTCGAGATGGTCGGCCTCGCCCGCGCCAACGGGTTCGACACGCCGCTGACGCAGGCGGACCTTGCCGATATGTGCGGCACCACGCCGGTCCACATGAACCGCTCGCTGGGCGAGCTGCGGCGCGCCGGAATGATGGATTTTCGCCGCGGCCGGGTGCTTGTGCCGGATCGCGCAGAGCTCTGCCGGGCTGGTGATTTCGATGCCGACTACCTTTACGGCGACGGCTTGCTGCAGGCCGCCCTGGAATTCGGCGCCGCGTGAGCGCCGAGCCCGCCGAACGGGTGCCGGTGATCGTCGGCGTGGGGCAGGCCAATGATCGGCCCGACGATCCGGCGGACGGGCTCAATTCACTGGCGCTGATGGCGGAGGCGCTGGAACTGGCGCAGCGAGATGCCGCCGGCGCAGGCGGCTGGTTGGCCGATTGCGACGCGCTGGCGGTTGTCGGTCAGATCAGCTGGCCGCAGATCAACCCGGTCGCCGCCAAGCTCACCGCGAGGCTCGGCATGGCGCCCGCCCATGTCGAAGAGACGCTGCCGCATGGCGACAGCCCAGTGCGCATGCTCAGCGAGGCGGCCAACCGCATCGGGCGCGGCGAAGCGGTAATTTGCGCAATAGTCGGCGGCGAGGCGCTGCGAACCGCTGGCCAACTCGCGGCGCGCACGGCCGGGACAGCGCACGATCCGTTACGTCATGCTGCGCATCGCCGCCGGACGGGCTATGCCCAGACCTATGGCCTGACCGTCCCGACCGACATCTATCCGCTTTACGAAAATGCCTGCCGCGCCGCGTGGGGCCAATCGCTGGCCGAAGGGCAGGCCGAAAGCGGGGCAATCTGGGCGCAGATGTCCGCGGTCGCTGCGGTCAATCCGCACGCCTGGCTGCGGCAGGAGCGCACGGCAGACGAGATTGTGGCGCCGGGAGAACGCAATCGCCCGGTCGCTTTTCCCTATACCAAATTGCAGGTCGCCAATGCCGCGGTCAATCAGGGCGCGGGGTTCATCGTCACCAGCCTTGCCGAGGCCCGCCGGCGCAAGGTTCCCGAAGAACGGCTTATCTTCATCGGCCACGGGGCCAGCGCGCATGAGCCGGCCAGCATCCTCGAGCGGCCGGATTTCGTGAGCTCGGCCAGCATGGAGCTGGTCCTGCGCGCGGCACTCGACCGCAATGGCCTGTCGGCTGACGGGCCGGCGGCGGCCGAGCTCTACAGCTGTTTTCCCTGCGTCCCCAAAATGGCGCGGCGGGTGATCGGCTGGCCGGTTGACCGGCCGGTAACGGTATTCGGCGGCCTGACCTTCGGCGGCGGACCGATCGGCAATTATATGAGCCATGCCGTCGCTGCGATGGTCGAGCACCTGCGCGGCACGGATGGGTGCGGCTTGCTGTTCGGCAATGGCGGCTATGCGACCTACAACCACGCGCTGGTGCTGTCCGGGCAGCCGCGAGCCGCGCGCTTCCCGCAGAATTTCGACGTGCAGGCAGCCGCCGATGCGGCGCGCCGCCCTGCCCCGCCGGTTGACGAGGACTACGCAGGCCCGGCAATGCTCGAGACCTGGACGGTGCATTACGCCCGCGACGGCAACCCGCGCAGCGCCACCGTTGTTTCGCGCACACCCGCCGGCGCCCGCACGCTGGCGCTGGTGCCGGCTGACGATACGGTTGCGATTGCCGCGCTTACCGGCGGGCTGGCCGAACCGGTCGGCAGCGCGGGCCGGATCACGTTCGATCTGCCCGATGGCCTCGCCCGCTGGCGCTTTGCCTAGACCGCCGAGCTGAAGCGCCGGTCCGACTGCGCGCGGTGCGGGTCAAACAACGCCGCGATAGTCCGCGCATAGGGCAGGCCGTCTGGCGTGATCGCCAGCCGCGATCCATTGAGCGCCGCCAGCCCGCGCTCGATGAACGGCGCAAGGGCAGCGGGCTTTTCCGCAAGCTCGCCGACGGGCAGCGTCGCCTCTCCCCGGCAGAGCAAATTCGCGATCAGCGCCGCGCGCGCCTGCTCGGCCGGGGGGCGCACAATCCCGCGCTCGGCCGGCAACAGCCCTTGCGACAGCAGCATCCGATAGCGGCCGCTATTCTTTTCGGTTTGCGCCAACAGCCCCGGAAACTGGCTGATCGATGACGCACCCAGCCCAATCAGCGTGGTCGCCTGATCGTCGGTGAAGCCCTGAAAATTGCGCTGCAACCTGCCGCGCATCGCCGCCTGCGCCAGCGGATCATGCGCCAGGGCAAAATGATCGAAACCGACCGGTACGTATCCCGCAGCGGTCAATTGGGCGTGACCCAGCGCCGCCATCGCGAAACGCTGCCGCTGGTCCGGCATCGCCTCTGTCGCCACCGCCTTCTGCCGCGGCACGATATGTGGGACATGGGCATAGCCGAACAGTGCCACCCGGTCGGCGCCTAGCGCAATGCTCCGCTCGAGTGTGTCGGCGAGATCGGCCGCAGTCTGACGCGGCAGGCCGTACATCAGGTCGAAATTGAGCGAGGTGACACCCGCCTCGCGCAGCCACCCCGTCGTGCGCGCAATCAGCGGTTCGGGCTGGATACGGCCGATCGCCTGCTGGCAGTGCGCGGCAAGGGTCTGCACGCCGAGGCTGGCGCGGGTCACGCCGACGCCGCGCAGCGCCGCTGCCCAGTCGGCGCTCATGGTGCGCGGGTCGAGTTCGACCGACCATTCGGGTTCGGCGAGCGGGAAATGCGCGGTCAGCGCATCGACCAGCCTGATGAAATCAACCGGCGCGATGGCGTTGGGGCTGCCGCCACCAAAGGCAATCCGCGTCACCCGCGCGCCGCTCCGCGGTAGCAGGCCGCCAACCAGCGCAATCTCGCGATGGAGCGCGTCGAGATAGGCCTCAAGCCGCGCCCGCTTGCCGGCACGCGCGGTGTTGCAGCCGCAATAGAAGCAGATCTGCTCGCAAAACGGGATATGCACATAGAGCGAGATGTCACCGTGCGCCTGCGACAGCGCGTCGATCACCGGCTCGCGGCGCAGCGGAACGAATTCGGCCGCCGTGGGATAGGAGGTGTAGCGCGGGACCGGGGTCGCCAGCAGTTCGGGATAATATGGCCACATGACGCCGCTGTGCCTGCCCGGCGCGGGCCTGTCCTTGCGTCAGATCAAACGTTTGCGGCAGGGCCCGGAATGGCAGGCCTTCATCGTGCATTGACCGGGCAGATCATGCCGGTTCTCGCCCCCGCCGACCGGGATCTCGATCGTGCCGCCATTGCACAGCCGCGCGGTCAGCACGGCGCCTGCCGGCTCGGCCGCAGGCAGCGGGCCGACGATCATCGGCAACAGCGTCAGCAGCGCAAAGGCGGGCGCGCTCATCTCTGTTGCTCCTCCTCGTCATCGATCAGGATGCGATTGGCCGCGCCGTCGAGATCTTCGAACTGGCCATTCCGCATTGCCCAGAAGAAGAAGGCGAGCCCCATCGCCCCCATGCCAAGCGCCAGCGGGATGAGATAAGCAAGGATGCTCATCGTGCTTGCCGCGCCAGCCGGAGCGAATTGCCCACCACCACCAGCGAACTGGACGACATGGCCAGTGCCGCAATGAGCGGCGTAACCATGCCAAACAGCGCCAGCGGCACCGCAAAGACGTTGTAGATGATGGCAAAGCCGATGTTCTGGCGCACCACGCGCATCGTCGCGCGGGCCACCCGCACCGCCAGCGCGACCGGCGCCAGCCGCTCGCCGATGAACACCGCGTCGGCCGCCTGCTGGCTGGCATCGCTGGCCGTGCCGGGCGCGATCGAGGCGTGTGCGGCGGCGAGTGCCGGGCCGTCATTGAGCCCGTCACCAACCATCAACGGCCGGTGCCCCGCAGCTTTCAGCGCATCGAGCGCGGCGAGCTTGTCGGCCGGCGACAGCCCGGCCTCTGCCGGAAGGCCCAGCGCGCGCGCCGCGTCTTCTACCGCTGCCGGCCGGTCGCCCGACAGCAGCCGGCTGGCAATGCCCATTGCGGCAAGCTCGCCGATGGTGTCGCCCGCATCCGGGCGCAGCGCGTCAGCAAAGGGGATGGTCCACTGGCGGGCGCCGATGCGCAGCGTGCTGGCGAGCGCGGCACTATCGTCCACCGCGCGTTCGAGCGCGACCTCCTCCCCGTTCAGCCGACCATGCAGGCCAACGCCGCTGGTTTCGGCAATCTCGCTGACAGGGGCCGGTTCGACCCCGCGCGCCTGCAACGCGGCGGCCAACCCCCGGCTAAGCGGGTGGCGGCTGGTCTGCGCCAATGCCAAAGCCACGCGCTGCGCTTCGTCATCAAGCCCGGCGAGATCGGGGCGCGGTTCGCCCAGCGTGAGCGTGCCGGTCTTGTCGAACAGCGCAATATCGACCTCGGCCAGCCGTTCAAGCGCAGTGCCGTCCTTGACCATCAGGCCGCGCCGCAGCAGCGCACTGCTGGCGACGACCTGCGCCGCCGGCACGGCAAGACCCATCGCGCAGGGACAGGTGATGATCAGCACCGCCACCGCGATGGTCAACGCCTGGTGCCAGCCCGCCCCGGCAACCATCCACCCGGCAAAAGCCAGCGCCGCCAGCGTGTGCACTGCCGGTGCATAAAGGCGCGAGGCACGGTCGGCGATGCGAACATAGCGGCTGCGCGACTGGCCCGCCTCGTCCATCAACCGGGCGATTTCGGCAATCGCAGTATCTTGCGCCGCGGCGGTGATCTGCACGCGCAGCGGGCCGAGCAGATTGATCGCCCCGGCGTGCACCAGCGCGCCCACGCCGACCGGTTCGGGCCGGCTTTCTCCCGTCAGCATCGAATTGTCGACCGCGCCGCGCCCCTCGGTCACGCGGCCATCGGCGGCCAGCGCCTCGCCCGCTGCCAGCAGCATGATCATTCCCGGTTCGAGCCGGTCGGCGTCCACCCGGCGGGTGCTGCCATCGGGCTGGACCACGCTGGCGCTGCGCCCCATCCGCCCGAGCAGCGCGCCGATGCCTGCGCGCGTGCGGTCGCGCATCATCGCATCGAGCGTACGGCCCGCGAGGAGGAAGAACAGCAGCATCACCGCGCCGTCGAAATAGGCGTGATGGCCGCCGATCACCGTCTCGTAAAAGCTCATCGCGGTGGCAAGGATCACCCCGATCGAGATCGGCACGTCCATATTTGTGCGCCCATAGCGCAGTGCCATCGCGGCCGAGGCGAAAAACGGCCGGCCAGCATAGGCAACCACCGGCAGCGCGATCAGCGCCGACAGCCAGTGAAACAGCTCGCGCGTGACCCCGCCCGCACCCGACCACACGCTGACCGATAGCAGCATGATGTTCATCATGCCGAACCCTGCCACCGCCAGCGCGCGCAGCAGCTTGCGGGTTTCTGCATCGTCCTGCGCCAATGGATTGGCCGCCACCGCCTGCGCCTCGAACCCGAGCCGGCGCAGCGCTTCGATCAGATCATCCTCGTCCAGCTGCGGATCATGGCGCACCGCCACCCGCTTGGCCGAAAAGTTGACTCGCGCGGCGTCGATCCCGGGAATTTCTGCCAGCCCGCGCTCGATCTTGCCGATGCAGCCGGCACAACGCATTCCGGGCACCGTCAGCCGTGTGTCGACCCGCTGGGCAACGGTCTCGGTAGGTTTCGGCGGAGCGGCGAGCGCGCCCATCAGCCGATTTCCCGTTCCGTCCGCCAATGCTTGCCGTCGCTGTCGATGATTACCCGCACGATCCAGCGGCCGGCCGGCAGCGCGCCAGGCGCGAGGAACTGCCCGGCTGCATGCTCGGCGAGCGTCAGCCGGCGCGCATCGGGCGGGCCGACCGGGCGGCGGATTTCGGCGACCACGTCGGCACCTGCCGGTACCCCTGCGGTTGCCACTTCCAGCGCTCCGCTGGCATGGCGGCGCGGGGTCGCCTCCCACCCAAGCTGGCGCTGCGCGTCGGCCTCCTTCAGCCAGCTATTGTAGTTCTGGCTGGCGACATACGAGTTTTCGACAACCACGCCGCCGAAATCGCGCGCCGCCAGATACGCCATCAGGAAATTGACCGCGATGACGATGCCGAAGCCCACCACCAGGATTACCGCCATGTGGCGGCCCGTGAACGGCCCGCGCATCACTCGCCGCCCGGCGCGGTAAAGCGCGTTGCGGCGCTGTCGGTTTCGCGCTGATCGTCGAGCGAGACGACCGTAAAGTTGAAATCCGTCGCCGCGGTCCCCGCCGGGGCCATGACATAGGTCCGCACGGTCTGGATCGCATCCGGGCCGACAGCAATCTTCTGTGTCGGCGCGGCCTGCTCTGCCGGGATGGTGCCAGTCCACATCCGCGCGCCGTCGAGCCCGCTGATGCCGATCTCCATCGTCCTCGGGCGGCTTTCCATGTTGCGGATGCGCAGCGTGTAGGAATTGCGGATCGACCCGTCGCTCATCAGCATGAAGGGCGGGTTGCGATCGGGCGAGGCGGTCAGCTCGGTATGCGTCCGCGCGCCCAGCGCGAACAGCAGCGCAAGGCCGATGGCCGCCCACACGCCGGT
This sequence comes from Qipengyuania sp. YIM B01966, assembly GCF_016461955.1. Classification (GTDB taxonomy): domain Bacteria; phylum Pseudomonadota; class Alphaproteobacteria; order Sphingomonadales; family Sphingomonadaceae; genus QFOP01. Next base: position 130,809 of record NZ_JADMNM010000001.1, read on the forward strand.
GTAGATCAGCGTGCGCGGGCGCAGCAGCGTCTTCCAGACGGGCCTCGGTTCGGCACCCGCCGCCTCGCGCTCGCAATCTTCCAGCGTTGCATAATCGATCAGCCCGCGCGGGCGGCCGACTTCGGCCATCACCCGATCGCAGGCATCGATGCATAGCGCACAGGTGATGCAGCCGACCTGCGGCCCTTCCCGGATGTCGATCCCAGTGGGGCACACCGCGACGCATTGGCGGCAGTCGATGCAATCGCCGAACGCGGTTGGATTGCGTTCGGCCTTCTTGACGCTGCCGCGCGGCTCGCCGCGCCAGTCCTTATAAGTGACAATCAGCGATTTCTCGTCAAGCATCGCGGTCTGGATGCGCGGCCACGGGCACATATAGATGCACACCTGCTCGCGCATGAAGCCGCCCAGCGCGACCGTGGTAAAGGTCAGGATGCCAACGGTGATATAGGCCACCGGCGCCGCCTGCCCGGTGAAGAAATCGCGCAGCAGTGTCGGCGCGTCGGCAAAATAGAGGATCCACGCCCCGCCTGTGACGAGACCGACCAGCACATAGATCGACCATTTGAACGCCCTGCGGGCAATCTTGGCCGGGCCCCAGGGTGCCTTGTCGAGGCGGATACGGGCGTTGCGGTCACCATCGACCAGCCGGTCGATATGCTGATAAAGATCGGTCCACACGGTTTGCGGGCAGGCATAGCCGCACCATGCCCGGCCGACCGCGCTGGTAACCAGGAACAGGCCGATCCCGGCCATGATGAGCAGACCGGCGACAAAATAGAATTCGTGCGGCCAGATCTCGATGCCGAACATGTAGAAGCGGCGGTTGGCCAGATCGACCAGCACCGCCTGATCGGGCGCGTAGGGCCCGCGATCCCAGCGGATCCACGGCGTTACGTAATAGATCGCCAGCGTGACGAACATGACGAACCACTTGAACCGCCGGAACGGCCCGTCGATCCGCTGGTTATGCACCACCTCGCGCTTGGCGTAGAGCTTCTCCGGCAGCGTCTGCCGGGCGGGCTCGGCCGGGGCGTGACGCTCGGTCGTCGCCTCGGGCTCGGCTATCGCGCTACTGACCGGCTGCTGCGTCTTGACGACGCCATCAGCAACAATCGGATCGTCAGGGTTGTTCATCTACCTGTACCGCCGGGTTTTCGGCGACCTCCACGAAGTCTTCCCCGCCCCCGAGCGAATGTACATAAGCAGCCAGCATCTTGATTGTAACCGGGTCAAGCCGGCCCTGCCACATCGGCATCATGCCCATGCGCGGCTGCAGGATCTGTTCGCGCAGTGCCTCGCGGCTCGATCCGCGCAGCCAGATCGCATCGTTCAGCCGCGGCGCACCCTGGGCGCGATCGCCTTCGCCGGCAGGGCCGTGGCAGGCAACGCAATTGTCGGCATAGAACTGCGCGCCGGCCGCGTTCGGCTTGCCCTTGCCGCTCAGCGACAGGACATGGTCGATCAGCGCATTCATCTGGCCATCGTCGAGTGCGCCGGCGAAAGCGGGCATCTGGCTCATCCGGGTCTGTTCGTGACCTGGCTGGCGGATGCCGTGCGTCAGCGTGTATTCGATCGCCTTGAGGTCGCCGCCCCACAGCCAGTCATCATCGTTGAGGTTGGGATAACCAGGGCTGCCCGCCGCGCCCGAGCCGTGGCACTGGACGCAATTAACCAGGAACGCCGCGCGCCCGCCGGCCACCGCCTGCTGCATCAGCTGGCTGTTTTCGGGGAGCCGCTCGATCGGGATCATCGCCAGCTGATTGCGAAACTCGGCACGGCCATCGTCGGCTACGCGCAGCTCGTTCGCAAGCTGCCCGCGGCTGGTCCACCCGAGCACCCCTTCGGTCCCCTTGCTCAGCAGCGGCCAGGCGGGATAGGCGATCACATAGCCGATCGAGAACAGGATGGTCAGGTAGAACAGCCACAGCCACCAGCGCGGCATCGGCGTGTCGAGTTCCTCGATCCCGTCCCATTGATGGCCGACCGTTTGCGTGCCCGTGGGCTCGTCGATCCGCTGGTTCAATCCGGGCTTATTCGCCATCGTTACCGTCCTTGAAGATCGAAGTGGCTGCCGCCTGGCTGTGCTTGCGCCCGCCTGGCCGGAAAGGCCACAGACACAGTGCCAGGAAAATCACCACCATGATTGCCAGCCCGTAGGTGTCGGCGAAATGCCGCAGGCTGTCATATGTCGTCACCGCCCGCGCTCCTGCGCCAGCTCTTCCTGCGCGGCGGCGCTGTTCACATCGACCAGCGTGCCGAGCATCTGGAGATAGGCAACCAGCGCGTCCATTTCCGTCACCCGGCCGGGATTGCCGTCGAAGTCGCGAATCTGCGCCTTGGGATAACGCTGCGCCAGATCGCCGGCATCACTGTCCGGATCGGCCTGCGCGCGCAGATCGTTGTTAGCGGCGGCGATATCAGCCTTGGTATAGGGCACGCCTACCCGGGTCAGCGCGCGCAGCTTTGCGGCCTGGTCGAGGTCTTCGACATCGCGTTCGGCGAGGAAGCTGTATTGGGGCATGATGCTTTCAGGGACCACGCTCTGCGGGTTGCGCAAATGCTGGACGTGCCATTCATCCGAATAGCGGCCGCCCACGCGGGCAAGGTCAGGCCCGGTCCGCTTCGAGCCCCACTGGAACGGGTGATCATACATCGATTCGGCAGCCAGGCTGTAATGGCCGTAGCGTTCGACCTCGTCACGGAACGGACGGATCATCTGGCTGTGGCAGGTATAGCAGCCTTCGCGGATATAGATGTCGCGCCCCGCCTGTTCGAGCGGGGTGTAGGGGCGCATCCCGTCCACCTTCTCGATCGTGTTGTCGATCCAGAACAGGGGGGCGATTTCCACGATCCCGCCGATCGCCACGACCACGAAGGTCGCGACGCCCAGCAGCGTGATGTTGCGCTCGAGCTTTTTGTGGCGCTCGGTCATGCTCATGGCGGCAGGTCCTATTCGGCCGGAACGGCAGTGGTGATCGGGCGGTCGGCTTGCGGATCATAGGCCGCGTCGCGCATCGGCGCTTCCTCGCGCAGGCGGCCGGCAAGCGTCTGCCACATATTGTAGACCATGATCCCGGCACCGCCGAGGTACAGCAGCCCGCCAAACGCGCGCATCAGATACATCGGGTGCAGCGCGGCGACGGTATCGACGAAGCTGTTCACCAGATAGCCGTCAGCCCCGTATTCGCGCCACATCAGGCCCTGGGTGATCCCGGCGACCCACATCGACGAGGCGTAGAACACAATCCCGATGGTTGCGAGCCAGAAGTGCCAGTTGATCATCCGCAGCGAATACATCCGCTCGCGGTTCCACAGGCGCGGCACGAGATAATAGACCGCGGCAAAGGTGATCATCCCGTTCCACCCCAGCGCGCCGGAATGGACGTGGCCAATGGTCCAGTCGGTATAATGCGACAGGCTGTTGACGAACTTGATCGACAGCATCGGACCTTCGAAGGTGCTCATCCCGTAGAATGCGAGCGCCATCACCATCATGCGGATGATCGGATCGGTGCGGATCTTGTCCCACGCGCCATTGAGCGTCATCAGACCGTTGATCATCCCGCCCCAGCTGGGCATCCACAGCATGACCGAGAACACCATCCCGAGCGTCTGCGCCCAGTCGGGCAGCGCGGTATAGTGGAGGTGATGCGGGCCGGCCCAGATGTAGAGGAAGATCAGCGACCAGAAGTGGATGATCGACAGCCGGTAGGAATAGACCGGGCGTTCGGCCTGCTTGGGCACGAAGTAATACATCATCGCTAGGAAGCCGGCGGTGAGGAAGAATCCGACCGCGTTATGGCCATACCACCACTGCGTCAGCGCATCCTGCACGCCGGAAAACGCGCTGTAGCTCTTGGCGCCCAGCAGACTGACCGGCATCGCGAGATTGTTGACGATGTGGAGCATCGCGATGGTGACGATGAACGCGAGGTAAAACCAATTGGCGACATAGATGTGCGGTTCATGCCGGCGTACGATGGTGCCAATGAACACCACCGCGTACGCGACCCAGACGATCGTCAGCCACAGATCGACGTACCATTCGGGCTCGGCATATTCCTTCGACTGGGTGATGCCGAGAAGATAGCCGGTCGCCGCCAGCACGATGAACAGCTGGTAACCCCAGAATACGAACCGGGCGAGCGCGGGGAAGGCGAGCTGCGTGCGGCAGGTCCGCTGCACAACATAGAAGCTGGTCGCGATCAGCGCGTTACCGCCAAACGCGAAGATCACCGCCGATGTATGCAGCGGGCGCACGCGGCCGAAATTGAAATATGGTTCGAAATTGAGCTGTGGAAACGCCAGCTGGAGCGCGATGAACAGCCCCGCCAGGAAGCCTGCAATCCCCCAGAACATGGTCGCGAGCACGCCCCAGCGCACCGGATCGTCATCATACCGCGACGGCCCTTCCGGCATGTGGAAGATGCTCTGCGCGCGGGCGAGCGGGTTGTAATTGCCGGCGGTCACCCACAGCAGGATGAAGGCAGCAGCGCCGACAATCGCCATGTGAATGGCAAAGCCGGTATCCTTGGCGGCAGCCACGGCCAGCACTGCGACAATCAGCAGCCCGAACCAGAGCCCCACGCGTCCAAGCGTCGATTCCATGGGAAAATAATCTCCTTGCCCCGAGCGCTCTAAGACGCGCCGCAAGTGCCTGCATTGATCCAGAACAAAATCGGCAAATTTACGGCGAACGCAATTCTACATGGCCCGCATGGGCAGCCAAGGTAGCCGGCTGCAACAGACGGACATGGGCGCGGCCTTGTGTCCTCAGCCATCCGGCGCTGCGCATCTCGCTGAATTGCCGGCTGACCGTTTCAATCGTCAGGCCGAGGCTGTCGGCAATGTCCCGGCGCGACATTGGCAGGTCGAGGGTGATCTCGCCCCCCTCGGCGTGCCCGATCCGCTCGGCCATGCCCACGAGAAAGCTGGCAACCCGTTCGCCGGCATTTTTTCGTCCCAGCCCGACCGCCTTGTCGCGGCAGCGGTGCAGCGCCGTAAGAACGCGTTGCAACAGCCCGGTGAGGACCGCCGGATTACCGGCAATCGCCGCGTGCATCTCGCTGGCGGGGAAGATGAGCAGGTGCGTCGGCTCGAGCGCGTTCAGACTATAGCTGTGCAGCGAGTGCGCCGGAACCGAGACGATGTCGCCGGCAAAATGAAACGCAACGATCTGCTCGCGCCCGGCTGAAGCACTCGCCACCAGTTTGGTCGAACCTTGCGCGATATAGACAAACAGGTCGCGCCGGTGATCGAGTGGCGCACTGCCGCCGCGCGATACCCGCACCTCCTGCGCCAAAGCGGCAAGATGACCCGCCAGCTGGCTTGGCGGGGGCGCACCGCACAGCGCGGTAAGCAGCGGCTCCAATGTCTCGGTCTTGTTCATCGTTTGCCCGGGCATGCGCGCAAAAGCGTTGCGCGTCTTTGACCAGGATCAATGAACGGACCCGGCGCCTCCGTAAATTGGCGCTCGCATCGTGCAGACCGGCCGCGTGGGGCGACCGGCATGATGCCAGGAATACAACAGATGAAATTCGTTACCGCCGCCGCCGCGATCGGGGCCCTGACCCTGATCGCCAATCCTGCCGCCGCGCAGGATCGCACCGGGACCGTGCAGGTCAAGCTGCTTGGCACGGCCGTGCTGCCCGATGGCAAGATCACCGAAGTCGTCACCAACGGGCCGGGCCTGCCGGCCACGCTGCAGACCGAGGCGGACGACAATTACGTGCCGACTGCCGCAATCGAATATTTCGTGTCGGACAATTTCTCGCTCGAAACGATCTGCTGCATCACGCAGCACGACGTCACCGCGACGACCGGCCTGCCGGGCGCCGAACTGGTGTCGGATGCCAAGCTGATTCCGGCGACGCTGACCGCCAAATATCACCTCAATGCCGGCGGTATCCGCCCCTATGTCGGTGCCGGGGCGACGTATTTCCTGTGGGTCGATGTCGATCCGGGCGCGGCGACGCTGCCACTGGGCGTGACCGACACCGAACTGTCGAACGAATTCGGCCTGGTTCTGCAAGCCGGTGTCGACGTGCCGGTCAACGGCAGCACGGCTGTGACGTTCGATGCCAAGCGGTATTTCGTCGATACCACGGCCAGCTGGTATGTCGGCGGGACCAAGGTCATCGAAACTGAACACCAGCTCGACCCGTGGGTTGTCAGCGCCGGTGTCGCCTTCCGCTTCTGAGCGGTCAACCTGCGCGATCCTCGAGCGCCGCGCGCTCGAGGATCGTTACTTCCCGGCGCGACGGGAGATCGATGATCCCGTCACGCTTCAACCGGGTCAGCTGCCGGCTGACGGTCTCGATCGTCAGCCCAAGCACGTCGGCGATCTGCTGACGTGTCATCGGCAGCTCGATGCGCCGCGGTGCGCCATCGCCCGCAGCAAAGCCCGCGCCGCAGTCTTGAGTGTGCCCCAGCCGGTCGGCCATTTCGATCAGGAAACTGGCGATTTTCTGTTCGGCATTCATCCGCCCCAGCAGCAACATCCAGCGCCGCGTCCGGTCGAGTTCGGCCAGCGTGCGTTCCAGCAGCTTATGCTCTAGCCGCGGATGTTCACGCGCGAATCGGTCGAAGTCGCGCCGTTCGAAGACGCACACCCGTGCGTCCGTCAGCGCCTCCACCCCATAGGGCGTGGTCTCGCCGAACGGACGGCCGAGGAAATCGGACGGGTACACCAACCCGAGGATCTGCTCGCGCCCGTCCGTCGTCTGGCTCGACAGCTTCATCACCCCGTCGACCACGGTTGCCACCAGTGCGGCCTCGTCGCCCTCCCACAACAGCTGCTCGCCCGCTGCGACGTCGCGGCGCCGGCCGATGGCGTTGAGCGCCGCCAGTTCATCCTGCTCGAGATCGGCGCAGATCGCGCGGTTGCGCACCGCACAGGCGGCGCAGGCAGGGGCCAGCGGAGCAGGGATAGTGTTGGCAGCAGCGGCAGACATCGCCTCCCCCTTAGAGGCCGGATGCGGTCCTTGCCAAGCCGGTTGGGCCCCGGTGGACCCGCGCCGGACCACGCGCTAGGAGGCCGGCGATGGAGCTGCACCCTGCCTTGTCGATCGCGGCCGGTGCCGCCGGCGCCGCACTGCTGGGCGCACTGTCGGGCTGGGTGAGCGGCCCGGCGCTGGCGGACCATTTGGCACAAGCGAGCGCGCAGGCGGTCGTTGCAACGGGGACGCCGCAGATCAGCGCATCCTTTCGCACCGATGGCGGCTGGCCGACCCGGCACCCGACCCTTGCCGGCGGCGAGGGGCTGGCCGACCCGTTGCGCCTGCGCGCGGCCAGCGCCGTGCGCGCAGTGCCGGGCGTTGCCAGCGTGATGTGGGCCGATGGCAGCGCGCGGGCAGCTGCGGCGCCGCCGCCGATCGATTGCCAGGCCGATGTCAACGCGCTGCTCAAGACGCGCACAATCCGGTTCGAGGCGGCCAGTAGCCAGCTCGACATGGTCAGCCGGACGCTGATCGACGAGGTTGCCAATGCGCTCCGGCCGTGTGCCGGCAGCGTGATCTCGATCATCGGCCATACCGACGATTCAGGAGCCGAAGCCGATAACCTCGCGCTATCGGCAGCGCGCGCGGAAGCGGTGCGGCAGGCGCTGATTGCGCGCGGCATTGCAGGCAGCGACCTTCGATCCAGCGGCGTCGGGGCGCGCGCGCCAGTGCAAGGGCTCAAGCCCGAAGACCCGGCCAACCGGCGGATCGAATTCGCGGTCGTCTCGACTCGGCCGATCGTACCGACGCCGATCGACACCCCGGCGGCGCGCTGACCATGCCGATCGTGGTTGAAACCGCACTGCTCGCCCTGCTGGCCTATGCGGTCGGGGTAATGGCCGGCTGGCTGCTCTGGAGCCGCGACCCGACTGCCGAGATTGACGAGAAAGAGGAGGACGAGCTGTGATCGAGTTGATGGAAGCCAATTGGCCGGTGCTGTTGGCCGCGCTGCTGCTGGGATTGGGGGTGGCCTGGTTCGCCTTTACCGCCACGCGCCGCACGCGCGTCGATACCGACCGGCGCGATGTCCTCGACGAAGGGGCTGCACCGACTCAGCGCAACCAGGCGCTGATCGATGCCCCGCCGGTCGCCGCTGCGCCGCCGACAAGGGCCCCCACCCCCGCTGCGACGCCGGCGGTGGCTTCGGCAAGTACCGCCGACGATCTCACCCGCATCAAGGGGCTCGGGCCCAAGCTGGCCGAGCAATTGGGTGCGTTGGGAGTGACCTCCTATGCGCAGATCGCCGGCTGGGATGATGCGGCGATCGACCGGATCGACGCGCAACTCGGCCGCTTTCAGGGCCGCATCCGCCGCGATGACTGGGTGACGCAGGCCCGGCTGCTGGCGGAAGCTGACCGGGCCGCTTACGAGGAACGCTACGGGCGTCTGTGAGCCAGCGGGAACTCAACGCCATGTGCGGCGTTGCATCAGTTCGGTCGCGCCTCGGATCGAAAGGATTTCGTGTGCCTATAGCCGACCCTGCCCCCCGAATTCTGGTTGCCGAAGATGAATTCATCATCGGCTGCGATCTGTGCGACACTGTGGCCGAAGCCGGGTTTGTCGTCGAGGGGCCGCATGAAACCGTCGAATCAGCGATGCGCGCGGCCGCCTATCAGGCACCTGACCTCGCGATTCTCGACATCCGGCTGGGGGGCGGCGAGGTGTTTCCGCTGGCCGAGCAATTGATGGCGCAGGATGTACCGGTGATCTTCCATTCGGGACAAGTCACTGTGGACGAGGTGCACGAACGGTTCCCCGATGCGCTGGCCTGCGCCAAGCCGTGCCCGCCCGCGCAGATGATTGCCCTGATCGACGAGGCGTTGCAGGCGCATTGACCCTGCGCGCCGGCGCGGCCTATCGCTGGGGTAACATTCCCAGCGAAGGGCCGCCCATGTTTCACGAGCCGCACCGCGTTCCCGCCGCCTGGGCCGATCGGGCCCTGATCTCGCGCGATAGTTACGCCGAACGCTGGCGCCGCTCGGTCGCTGACCCCGACGGGTTCTGGCGCGAGGAAGCGCAGCGGATTGACTGGCTGCGCCCGTTCGATACCGTCAAGGACACCAGCTTCGCTGCCGAGGATTTCCGCATCCGCTGGTTTGAGGGCGGGCAGCTCAACATCGCCGCGAACTGCCTCGACCGGCATCTGCCAGAGCGCGGCGAGCAGCCGGCGATCCTGTGGGAGGCTGACGATCCGGCAGCGCCGGGGCGCACGCTGACGTATCGCCAGCTTCACACCGAAGTATGCCGGCTGGGCAACGCGCTCAAGCGGCTCGGCGTGGCGCGCGGCGACCGGGTGACGATCTACCTGCCGATGGTGCCCGAGGCGGTCATCGCCATGCTCGCCTGCGCGCGGATCGGCGCGGTTCATTCGGTGGTGTTCGGCGGCTTTTCGCCCGATGCCCTCGCCGGGCGGATCGAGGATTGCGGCAGCCGCGTGGTCATCACCGCGGATGAGGGGCGGCGCGGCGGCAAGCCGGTGCCGCTGAAGGCCAATGTCGATGCCGCGCTGAACAAGGTGGCCGCAGATCACGTCATCGTGCTGCGCCATACCGGCGCGCAGGTTCCGATGGTCGAGGGCCGCGACCGCTGGTGGGCCGATATCGTCGCCAGCGAATCCACCGACTGTCCGGCCGAGGCGATGGACGCCGAAGACCCGCTGTTCATTCTCTATACCAGCGGTTCGACCGGCAAGCCCAAGGGCGTGCTCCACACCACTGGCGGCTATGCCGTGTGGACGGCGATGACCTTCCAATATGTGTTCGATTACCAGCCGGGCGATGATAGCCGGATGCCGGTCTATTGGTGCGCTGCCGATGTCGGCTGGGTCACGGGCCATTCCTATGTCGCCTATGCCCCTCTAATGAACGGCGCGACGCAGGTGATGTTCGAAGGCATCCCCAGCTATCCCGACCACGGTCGGTTCTGGCAGATCATCGACAAATACCAGGTCGAGATTTTCTACGCCGCGCCCACCGCTTTGCGCGCCCTGATGCGCGAAGGTGATGATTACGTGACAAGAGCCAGCCGCAGGAGCCTGAAACTGCTCGGCTCGGTGGGGGAACCGATCAACCCAGAGGCCTGGGAGTGGTACTGGCGCGTGGTCGGCGAAGGGCGCTGCCCAATCGTCGATACCTGGTGGCAGACCGAAACCGGCGGGGCGATGATCACCCCGCTGCCGGGTGCCACCGACTTGAAGCCAGGCAGCGCGTCAAAACCAATGTTCGGTGTGCAGCCGGCACTGGTCGACAGCGATGGCACGGTGCTGGACGGTGTGGCCGAGGGGGCGCTCGTTATCCTCGACAGCTGGCCCGGCCAGATGCGCACCGTGTTCGGCGATCACGAGCGTTTCTTCCAGACCTATTTCACCACCTTCCCCGGCACCTATTTCACCGGCGATGGCTGCCGCCGCGATGCCGATGGCTATTACTGGATTACCGGGCGGATCGATGACGTGATAAACGTCTCGGGCCACCGGATGGGTACGGCCGAAATCGAAAGCGCGCTGGTCGAACATCCGGCAGTCGCAGAGGCGGCAGTGGTGGGCATGCCGCACGATGTGAAGGGCCAAGGCATTTACGCTTATGTCACGCCGATGGAGGGCGCCGCGCCCGACGATGCCTTGCGGGCAGAACTGGTCCAGTGGGTGCGCAAGGATATCGGCCCCATCGCCACGCCTGACGTGATCCAGTTCGCCCCCGCTCTGCCCAAGACCCGCAGCGGCAAGATCATGCGGCGTATCCTGCGCAAGATTGCCGAGGGCGATATTGGCAATCTGGGCGACATTTCGACGCTGGCCGATCCGGCGGTGGTGGACGATCTGCTGGCCAATCGGCAGACAAGCGGATGATGCCGCCGCTGCGCACTGCGCTCTACCTGCCGGCTAATCGCGCTTCGGCAGCGGCCAAGGCGCGGGCTGCGCCGTGCGATGCGGTAATCCTCGACCTGGAGGATGCCGTCGCGCCCGAAGCCAAGGACGAGGCGCGCGCAGCAGCCATGGCCGCCGCAACCGAGGGCGGGTTTGGCAGCCGGCTGCTGGTCGTGCGCGCCAATGGTGGCGGCTCGGCCTGGGGCGCGGCCGATCTCGCTGCCTTGGCAGACGCGCCGGTCGCCGCCGTGTTGTTGCCCAAGGTGTCCGCCCCGGCCGACCTTACCGCCGCGCGCGCTGTGCTGCCGGCCCATATCGCGCTGTGGGCGATGGTCGAAACTTGCGCAGCCATGCTTGATCTCGCCGCCATCTGCCGCGAGGGGCGCGCGCTCGGTTTAGCCGCGCTGCTGATGGGCACCAATGACCTCGCGCTCGAAATGCGCTGCACGCTGGATGCAGAGCGGAGCGCCGTGTTGCCGGTGTTGACGCAGGCCGTGGTCTGCGCGCGGGCGCATGGGCTGGCGGTGCTGGACGGGGTATTCAACCGTCTCGACGACGAAGCCGGTCTCGCCCATGAAGCGCGCCAGGCCGCCGCGCTGGGATTTGACGGCAAGACCGCGATCCACCCCGCGCAGCTTGGGCCGATCAACGCCGCTTTTACCCCCGATGCCGCCGCAATCGCCCGCGCCCAAGGCATCGTCGCCGCCTTCGCCGCGCCCGAAAACGCCGGCAAGGGCGCAATCCGGCACGAGGGTGCGATGGTCGAACTGCTCCATCTGCGCGAGGCTGAGCGCGTGCTGGCGCTGGCCGCGCACCAATAGGCGGCCGCCGCCCGCATCGCCCCCCTTGCGGCGGCGGCGCGGCCCTGCAATGGCTGGTTGCAAAGGAGACTTTATGGCCGGCATGGCACCGTTCGCCTGGGACGATCCGTTCCAGCTCGACCAGCAATTGAGCGAAGAAGAGCGGATGATCCGCGACGCGGCCCACGGCTTTGCGCAAAGCGAGCTGCAACCGCGCGTGATCAAGGCCTTCCGCGAGGAAGTTGATGCGCCCGAACTGTTCCCGCTGATGGGACAAGCCGGCCTGCTCGGCGCGACCGTGCCCGAAGAATATGGCGGCGCCGGCGCAAGCTATGTCGCCTATGGCCTCATCGCGCGCGAGATCGAGCGGGTGGATTCGGGCTATCGCTCGATGGCGAGCGTCCAGTCGAGCCTGGTGATGTATCCGATCCACGCTTATGGCTCGGAAGAGCAGCGGCGCAAATATCTACCCGGTCTTGCGCGGGGCGAGCTGATCGGCTGCTTCGGCCTGACTGAACCCGATGCCGGCAGCGATCCCGCCGGGATGAACACCACCGCGCGCAAGGTGGATGGCGGCTACGTCCTCAATGGCTCCAAGACGTGGATCTCCAATTCTCCTTTTGCCGATGTGTTCGTCGTCTGGGCCAAGAGCGAGGCGCATGGCGGCGGCATTCGCGGCTTCGTGCTCGACAAGGGGATGAAGGGGCTGAGCGCGCCCAAGATCGAGGGCAAATTGTCGCTGCGCGCCAGTACCACCGGGATGATCGTGATGGACGATGTCGAGGTGGGCGAAGACGCGCTGTTACCTGATGTGCAGGGGCTCAAGGGGCCGTTCGGCTGCCTCAACCGGGCGCGCTACGGCATTTCCTGGGGCGCGTTGGGCGCGGCGGAATTCTGCTTCCACGCGGCGCGCAGCTACGGCCTTGAACGCCACCAGTTCGGTGTGCCGCTGGCCTCGAAGCAGATCTTCCAGCTCAAGCTGGCCGACATGATGACCGACATCGCGCTGGGCCTGCAAGCCAGCCTGCGCGTCGGCCGGCTGATGGACGAAGGCGCCTTCGCGCCCGAGATGATCAGCATCGTCAAGCGCAACAATGTCGGCAAGGCGCTGGCCATTGCCCGTACTGCGCGCGATATGCATGGCGGCAATGGCATATCGGAGGATTATCAGGTCATCCGCCACATGGTGAACCTCGAAACGGTCAACACCTATGAAGGCACGCATGATGTCCATGCGTTGATCCTGGGCCGGGCGATCACGGGGATCGCGGCATTTTGATGCGCCTCCATGCCTATTACCGCAGCTCCACCTCGTACCGGCTGCGGATTGCGCTCAATCTCAAGCAGCTCGAATATTCGGTTGTCCCGGTGAACCTGCTCGCTGCCGAGCAGCGCGAGCCGGAATTCACCGCGCGCAACCCGTTCGGCGGGGTGCCGATGCTCGAGGCCGATGGCCGCGAACGAGCACAGAGCATGGCGATCCTCGAATGGCTCGACGAGGCATATCCCGCGGCGCCGCTGCTGCCTGCCGATATCGAGGCGCGCTTCACCGTGCGCGAACTGGCCTACGCCATCGCCACAGAGCTGCACGCGCCCCTCAACCTGCCGGTGCTGACCTATCTCAAACGCGAATTCGGCCGCTCGCAGGACGAAATCGACCTGTGGTACCGCCACTTCCTCGCCCGCACGCTGACCGGGGTCGAGGCGCGACTGGCGCAAACCGGCGCGGGTGATTTCCTCCTCGACCAGCCCGGCTTGTTCGAATCTGTGCTGATCCCGCAGCTATACAATGCGCGGCGCTTCGCCTTTGACATGGCACCCTACCCCCACCTCGCGCGGATCGAGGCGGCGTGTTTGCCGCTGCCCGCCTTTATCGCCGCCCATCCCGACAACCAGCCCGACAATCCGGAGAACCAGCGCCCATGAAACTCGCCTCGCTCAAACATGGCCGCGACGGGCGGCTGGTGGTCGTCTCGAAGGACCTGACGCGCTATTGCGCCGCCGACAACATCGCGCCCACCTTGCAAGCCGCGCTCGACAATTGGGGGGAAGTCGCGCCGCGGCTGGAGGCCCTCTACCGCGATGTCGAACATCAGGCGGTGCCGTGCGAACGGTTCCACGAGCGCGAGGCGCATTCGCCGCTGCCGCGCGCGCATCACTGGGCCGATGGCAGCGCCTATATCAACCATGTCGAGCTGGTGCGGCAGGCGCGCGGGGCCGAGGTGCCCGAGAGCTTCTATCACGATCCGCTGATGTATCAGGGCGGGTCAGACCGCTTCCTTGCTCCGCGTGACCCGATCCCACTGGGCGATGTCACCTGGGGCTGCGACATGGAGGGCGAGATCGCCTGCATCACTGACGATGTGCCGATGGGCGTCTCGGCGGCCGATGCGGCTGGCCATATCAAGCTGCTGATGCTGGTCAACGATGTTTCGCTGCGCGGCCTTATCCCCGGCGAACTGGCCAAAGGGTTCGGCTTCTACCAGTCGAAGCCCGCCAGCGCCTTCTCGCCCGTAGCGGTGACGCCGGACGAGCTGGGCGATGCCTGGCAGGGCAATGTCATCCACCTGCCGCTGATGGTCGACCATAACGGCCAGCCGTTCGGCCGCGCCAATGCCGGGCGTGATGCGATCTTCAGCCTCGCCGATCTGATTGCGCACGCCGCCAAGACCCGCGAGCTCGGGCCGGGGTCGATCATCGGGTCGGGCACGGTGTCGAACAAGGGCGCCGATGGCGGGCCGGGCAAGCCGGTGGCCGCCGGCGGCGACGGCTATTCGTGCATTGCGGAGATCCGCATGATCGAAACCATCGCCGATGGCGCGCCGAAAACGCCGTTCATGCAGCCCGGCGATACGGTCCGGGTCGAAATGCGCGATGCCGAGGGGCACTCGATCTTCGGCGCGATCGAGCAGGAAGTGGTCACCGCCTAAGCTTCTCACGAGTTGGCGGTGATGAAACAGGCGGCCGCCACCAGTGCCCCGGTCCAGCGATTTGCGCGGAACCGGGCGAGCGGGTTGTCCCGATCGTCAGGGTCGAGCGTGACGACCTGCCAGCCAAGGTGGAGCGCGGCGGGCAGCAACGTCAGCAGCGCCACCCAGTCGCCGCGCAGCAGCCAGAAGGCAAGCGCCCACAGGGCAACCGCGCCAGCGTAGAACGCGCCGATGCCGCCGCGCACCCGTGTGCCCAGCCGCAATGCGCTCGAGCGGATGCCGACCAGCGCGTCATCCTCGCGGTCCTGCAGGGCGTAGATCGTGTCATAACCGACGCACCACAGCACCGCCCCCGCATACAGCGCCGCCAGCACTTCCCACCGGTCGCTGCGCAAGGCCACCCAGCCAACCGGCACGCCCCAGGTGAACACCAAGCCCAGCCAGGCCTGCGGCCACCAGGTCAGCCGTTTCATGAACGGATAGGCTGCGACCAGCACAAGGCTCGCCAAAACGACCAGCTGGGCCTGCCAGCGCAGTTGCAACAGGACGACCAGCCCCACAAAGCACAGCACGAGGAGCCAGCCCCATGCGGTGCGCTTGCTGATCCGCCCGCTTGCCACCGGGCGGCTGGCCGTGCGCGCCACCTGCCGGTCGAGATCGGCATCGACGATGTCATTATAGACGCAGCCCGCGCCGCGCATCGCCATCGCGCCCACCAGCAGCCAACCGACCAGGGCCCATTGCGCCCCCGCGCCGGTCAGCCAGACGCCCCAGGCGCAGGGCCAGAACAGCAGCCACCAGCCGACCGGGCGGTCAAACCGGGCGAGCTGGGCCAGATCGCGCACGGGCTGCGGCAGCCGCGCGACGAGCCCGCGATGCTCGGTGTCGGGGACGATTTCGGGCTGGGGGGCAGCGGCGCTCACCCTTGCCCCCTATCGCCGCGCGTGGCACCTGCCTAGCCATGCCTGCAACACCCGCCTGGCCGCCCCGGAGCGCCCCGCGCCTGTTCGTCGTGCCCGAACTGGCCGAGGGCGCGATGGTGACGCTGGAGGGCAATCCAGCGCATTACCTCGCCCGCGTGATGCGGGTTGCGGCCGGCGATACGGTGATCCTGTGCGACGACATCACCGGCGAGTGGGCCGCTGAAGTGGCTTATGCGGGCAAGCGGCACGTTGAAGTGCGCGTGATACGCCAAATGCGCGGGCGCGAGCACGTGCCGGATTTCTGGCTCTGCCCCGCCCTCATCAAACGCGACCGGTTCTACATGGTGCTCGAAAAAGCGACTGAACTGGGCGCGGCGCGCATCGTGCCGGTGATCACGCGGCGCAGCGTGGTGGACAAGCTCAACCTCGAGCGCGCGCAAACGGTGGTGGTCGAAGCCGCCGAACAATGTGCCCGCACGGCCTTGCCCGACCTGGCCGCGCCCGCCCCGCTCGATCGGCTGTTGCGCGATTGGCCCGCCGGGCGCCTGCTGTTCTTTGCCGACGAGCAGGGCGGCGCGCCTGTCGGGGACGCGCTGCGCGAGAGCGAAATGGCGGCAATCCTCGTCGGCCCGGAAGGCGGCTTTGACGATGCCGAGCGAGCGGCTATCCGCCAACTTCCGCAAGCTCGCCCGATCAGCCTCGGCCCGAGTATCCTGCGCGCCGAGACGGCCGCGCTGGCCGCTACGGCGCTGTTCATGGCGCTGGCGGGCGACTGGCGCGGATAGGCACCGCAATTACCGCTTCCCACGCCCGTTTGCGTTGCGTATCGCCACCCAAATGAGCACGCGCCAGGCCTCCGACCAAGCGGACCCGCTGATCGAAAGCCGCGATCAGCTCGTCGAACCGATGGCCAAGGGCGAGAAGCCGCCGGCCGATTGGCGGATCGGGACCGAGCATGAAAAGCTGGTCTATCGCCGCGCCGACCATGCCGCGCCATCCTATGCCGAGCCGGGCGGCATCCGCGACATGTTGCTGGCGCTGGGCGAGTTTGGCTGGACGCCGGTCGAGGAAAACGGGCAGGTCATCGCAATGAGCGGGGCCGACGGCACGGTCAGCCTCGAACCGGCCGGACAGCTCGAACTATCGGGCGCGCCGCTTGAAAACCTGCACCTGACCTGCGCCGAAACCGGCCGCCATCTCGAACAGGTGAAGGAGGTGGGCGAGCGCTTCGGCCTGTCGTTCCTTGGCCTCGGCATGTGGCCCGACAAGACCCGCGCCGAACTGCCGGTGATGCCCAAGGGGCGCTATGCGATCATGATGCGGCATATGCCGCGGGTCGGCACGATGGGCCTCGACATGATGCTGCGGACCTGCACCATCCAGGTCAATCTCGATTATTCAAGCGAAGCGGACATGGCGAAGAAGTTCCGCACCAGCCTGGCTTTGCAGCCCTTGGCCACCGCGCTGTTCGCCAACTCGCCCTTCACCGAAGGGCGGCCCAACGGCTTCCTGTCCTATCGCAGCCATATCTGGTCGGATACCGATCCGCAGCGCACCGGGATGCTACCCTTCGTGTTTGACGAGGGCTTCGGTTATGAAGCCTATGTCGATTACATGCTCGACGTGCCGATGTATTTCGTCTTCCGCGACGGGCAATATATCGACGCGGCGGGGCAAAGCTTTCGCGATTTTCTCGACGGCCGGCTGCCTGCCCTGCCCGGCGAGAGGCCGCGGCAGAGCGACTGGTGGGATCATTTGTCGACCGCCTTTCCCGAAGTGCGGCTGAAGAGCTTTCTCGAAATGCGCGGCGCCGATGGCGGGCCGTGGAACCGCATCTGCGCGCTGCCGGCCTTCTGGGTTGGGCTGCTTTACGATCAGGGTGCGCTCGATGCGGCGTGGGATCTGGTCAAGCACTGGATGATGGAAGAGCGCGAGGCGCTGCGCGGCGCCGTGCCCCGGCTGGCGCTCGACGCGCCGATACCGGGCGGGCGCAAGCTGGGCGATATCGCTCCTGAGGTGCTGGCGATTGCCCGCAGCGGGCTATCCGCACGCGCGCGGTTCAATTCCGGCGGCGATAATGAAACGGGTTTTCTCGAAGCGCTCGACGAGATTGCCGCCAGCGGCAAGGTGCCGGCCCAGCGCCTGCTCGATTCCTATCACGGCGAATGGCAGGGCGATATCAGCCGCGTCTACGAGCAGAGCTTCTGACGCCTACCAGCGCTGCAGCAGCGCCGCGACTGATCCGAGCGCGCGGGTTATCGGTGCATGGCTTGCGGCCCAGGCGTGATAGGCGCGATATTTGGCGTCCTCCCCAAGCAGATGCGCCTCTTCGGTGCGCGCCCGCCAGTAATAGATGCCGCTGACGCAGCCCAGAAACACGGTGTTGCGCACGATATCGACGATCGAGCCGCTGGTGGTGAGGAACGGCAGCACCGACAGCCACCAGAACAGGTTCTTCGATACATAGGCCGGATGGCGGGTCAGCCGGTACGGCCCGTTGGTGATCACCCCGCGATAGGTCAGGTTTGAAAAACGGATGCCGAAGGCAACGGTCGCCCAGGCATAAATCGCGGTGAGCACCACCAGGACGATCATCCACGCCCAGGCCAGCGCCGGGATGCCGGCCAGCCAGTGGCCCCAACCGGGCGCGTTCACCTCGTAAGCGAGCACCCCGTACTGCCCGCCAAGGGCCCCCTGCCCGCCCATGAAGGCGAACACGAACGGCGGATAACACATCAGCGCCGCGACCCAGCCGGCGAGGAACGGGTTGCCGCTGCGGATATGCGCGTCGAGCGGGCGCAGCGTGAGCAGGTAACCCACCGTCCCGATCTGCACGTCGATCACGAACAGCAGCTCGAACAGCGCAAGGCCAAGTCGTATAGGGTCGTCCGCGATGGCGGCAAAATCGGCGTTCACCACCGCCGCGAAACCGTGCGGCAGGATCGAGATCATGAAGGCAGTGAAGAAGCCCTTGATAATCCACGCGCGCCAGTGCCGCTTGATCTCTTCCCCGTGCCAGCCATCACGGCGCAGCAGGAAGGCGCCGAAATGCCATGCATGATCGCGGGGTTCGGTCAGCTTGCCGTCAAGCCACAGGACATAAGGGATCGACAGCGCGACCAGCGGCACCAGCGCGGTCGCCAGCACCTCGATTGCGAACAGATAATTGCCGTTCCAGTA
Organism: Qipengyuania sp. YIM B01966; assembly: GCF_016461955.1. Classification (GTDB taxonomy): domain Bacteria; phylum Pseudomonadota; class Alphaproteobacteria; order Sphingomonadales; family Sphingomonadaceae; genus QFOP01. Next base: position 149,508 of record NZ_JADMNM010000001.1, read on the forward strand.
CCAGCGGGCGAGGCAATAGAGGCCCGCGATGATCGCCCAGGTCGCCCACAGCCCGACCAACTTGACCAGGCTCACCGGCAGGCGCTGCGGCATCGGGCGGGCCAGCGCCCAGTCGATCCCGGTCGAGGGACGGCGATGGACCTTGTCTACCAACAGCGACCAGGCGATCATCGGCAGCGAGGAGAACAGCAGCGCGGACAACGCGGCGAGCGGGCCTGATAGCGGCTGATGCGGGCCCGCCCAACCGAACTGGTCGGCCAATGCGGGGTACGATCGGCAGAATGCGATCCAACCCAGCAATCCCGCGAGGCCGGCAAAGCCGACCCCGGCCGAGACATCGCTCGCGGGGCGCGGGGCGGAGTCGGGCACGGTATCGCTCACCGCGCCCACCTATCGCATATCGGTTAAGTGCGCGTTAGGCCCAATCGCTCAGCGATAAGCGGTGATGCGGCCGCGATCGTCGAGGATATACAGAGTCTGGCCCGCAACCACCGGCGGCAGGCTGACGCTCGTGCCGACCTCGCCATAGGGCGTGACCGTACCATCGACGGTCGAAACGCGATAAAGCCCGCCTTCCGAATTGGCCGCCCACAGATTGCCGCCGGCGAGCACCGGGCCGCGCCAGAAGATCGGCCCCTTTTTGTCTTCAGCATCGCGCCAGCGCGGCAGTTCGGCAATCCAGCGGACCTTGCCGCTCGACCGGGCAATCGCCAGCATCCGTGCATCGTCGGTCAGCGCGAACAGCCATTCGCCGCCGATCGCCGGGGTCGAAATGCCGGCAATGTTGAGTTCCCAGATGCGCTGGCCGGTGACCAATTCGTAGGCGGCCATGCGCCCGCCCTGCCCCAGCGCATAGACGCGGCCGTCGGCGATGATCGGATCGGCGTCGATGTCGGTTAGCGAGCCGACCTGGGTGGAGATCGAAGTCCGCGCCAGCGCATCGGCCCACAGCGTCCGGCCGTTTTCATAGCGATACGCCGCCAGTTCGCCCGAACTGTAGCCGGCGATCACCGTGCCCTGTGCGGCGGCGGGTGCCGCCACCCCGAACACGCCCGACTGCGCCTGCGACCCCGATTCCTGCCATTGCTGCGCGCCATCGGCCGCGTTAAGCGAGAAGATCTGGTTGTCCTGCGTCATCACGAAGACGCTGTTGAACGCCACGGTCGGCGCGCCGCGCAGCGGGCCGGCGGGCTTGACCTTCCAGACCAGCGCGCCGGTCGCGGCGTCGAGCGCGACCACCTCGCCCGCGCCGTTGGTGGCATAGACCCTGTTGTCGGCAAAAGAGGCGCCGCCGCCAAAGGCCGAGGGGCGCTGGTCACGGGTCAGCTCCATTTGATAATTCCACACCCGCGCGCCGGTGGCGGCGTCAAAGGCGTGGACCATCGCATTGGTATCGACCGCATAGACCCGGCCGCCGCCGACCACCGGCGTCGCGGCTAGGCGCGCGCGCGGGCTCGACCCGGCGATCTGCGCGATCCAGGCCGGCTGCGGGTCGGCCCGCAGCGCCAGATGGCCGGGCGCGTTGCTGGGCGGACCCCCGGCCTGCGGCCAGTCGGCATTGGCATCCGCCGGCGGCAGCACCACCGCAATGCCCGCCAGCGCGGGATCGACCTGCGCGCCGGTTTCGATCCGCGACAGGATCGGCTGGCGATTGCCGACGGTGGGGGTGCCATCCTTGTCCTTGCCGCCGAACAGGCCGGTGGCGCAGCCAGCCAACGACACCGCCAGGAGAGCGGCAAGCGGCGCGCGATAGAGAAGAGCGGGATGCTGGCGGGTCATGAAGTATGGTGTTCCTGTCATTCAGCCGCTGCGGCCGGCGCACCGGCGGCTGCGGGGGCGGCACTGGCCCCGTTGGTGATGCCCTGTTCTTTGAGCAGCGTATCGACATCCTCGATCGCGTCGACCCCCAGCAGACCGGCGACCTGCCGGGCGCGCGAGCGCAGCGTTTCGGGCACATCGTCGGCCTTGGCGATGGCGGAGAACAGCGTGCCTGCCGCCTCGCGGTTGCCCGCTTCGAGATGGGCCATCGCGGTCAGCTCGCCGGCGCTGCCGAACCAAGGATTGCCAGGCACCGCCAGCGGCTTCAGCCGGTCGATCACCTGCTGCGGCGGAAGGGTGTCGAAGTTGACCGCGATTTCGCGGATCAGCGCCAGATTACGCAGTTCGGCGGGTGCGGCACTGTCGGCAGCGACTGCGGCGAACAATTTGGCTGCGCGTTCGCGCTGGCCCTGTTCGAGCGCGATCCCGCCCTGCAGCAGCGCCGCCGTGGCGCGCGTGCCCGCGTCGCTGCTCGCCGCGAGCGGGGTGAGCGCGGTGTTGCCGGCATCGAGCTGGCCCGCCTCCACCTTGTCCATCGCAGTCATGAATTCTTCGGATTGGCGTTCAAGCGCCTGTTCGCGCCGGTGATCCCAGAAGAGATAGCCGGCAAAGCCGAGCAGCAAGGCAGCAATCAGCGCCAACAATGGCTTGCCGTAACGCTGGACAAAGGTGCTGTATTGGTCCTGCCGGACGGCGTCATCGACCTCGCGCAGCAGCACATCCTCTTCCGCGGCGCGGCGCTGCGCGAGGACATTTTCCCTGTTCTGGTTGGTAGAAGGTGTCAGGGCCACGCGGTGATCGATCCTTGCTGGAAGAGGCGCATCGGCGCGCCGGACAGGGGCAATCGCGCGTCTTTAGGGCCGGCACCCGTGCTCCGCAATGCCCTGACCACCTTCGTCACCATGCTGACTGTTTTTGTTGGGCGCGGCGTGAACCGCCGGTGAAGCGCGCCCATCAGGGCAAGCCCGGGCGCCCCATCGCCGAGGCGTAGAGGCGGCGATAGGTATCGATCATCCGCTGCTCGGAAAATTCGACCTCGGCGGCAGCACGATTGGCCTGGCCCAGCCGCTCGCGCAGCCCCTCGTCTGCCGTCAGCGCGCCGAGCGCGGCAGCTAGCGCGCGCTCATCGCCCGCCGGCACCACGAACGGCCGGTTTTCTTCGGCCACCATCTCGGCCACGTCGCCCACCGCGGTCGCCGCCACCGCGCAGCCAGCCGCCATCGCCTCGATCAGCGCAACGGGCTGCTGCTCGCTGTCGGAGGACAGCGCAAAGATATCGAACAGTCCGATCACCTTGGCGGGATCGACCGCATGGCCGGGCAGGTGCACCCGGTGGCCGATATTCAGCCGCGCGGCCTCGCCAATGATCCGCTCGCGCTCAGGCCCTTCGCCGATTATAACGAGCTGCCAATCCTCGGGGAGCGCCGCGAAGGCGCGCACGAGCCGGGGCAGGTTCTTGACCGGCCGCAGCCCGGCCAGCGTCCCGACCCAGCGTTCGCCCTGATGCTTGATAATCCCGCGCATCGCATCGGGCTTGGGCCGGTGGCGATAGGCGGCAAGGTCGATGCCGTTGGCAATCCGCTTCACCCGGCCGAGTGGCTGGTCCCAGGCGGTCAGCGCGATTTCCTCGAGCCGTTCGGACGGGACCACCAGCCCCGCCGAGCGACCTAGCGCGATCTTGCGATACCAGTTGCGGGTGGGCTTGAGGCGGGTGAGCTCGTCCTGGTTGAAGCCGTCTTCGTGGTGGATCAGCGGCGGCAGGCGCATGGCTTCGCCGAACAGGGTATGCGCCATGGCCGCGTCCATCGCGCCCCAATTATAGGTCAGCACCAGATCGTAGCCCTGCATCGCGCGCGCCAGCTTTTGCAGGCGCCCCGGCGTCGGCCGCCCTTTGAGCGGCGGAAAGTCGCGCGGATAATCCACCTTGATCCCACGCGCGATCCCGGCCGCGGCATCCATCTGCTCGGGCTCGGCCGACACGATGCTGTGCGCGACCTTTGGCCCGAAGGCATTGATCAGGCGGGTGCAGCGCAGTTCCTTGCCGCCGGCGGCGAAGGTCGAATGAAGGTGCAGGATGCGCGGCATGGCGCCCGGAGCGCGCGCGGCAGGCGGCTTCATGCGACTTGCGCGAGCAGCCGGTCGATGGCGGCGCGTGCCTCAGGCTCGTCGAGCAGCGGGGCATGGCCAATATCGGGCACGGTGACCAGTTCCATCCCCGGCAGCCTCCGCGCCATTTGCTGAGCCGTCGCTTCGGACAACAGTTCGGACAGGGCGCCGCGGATCAGCGTCACCGGCCGGCCGGCCAGCGCCTCGAACGCCGGCCACATATCGACCGGAGCCACCGCCTCACTCTGCGCGAAGGGTTCGGCAATCGCCATGTCGTAGTCGAAGGCGATCCGCCCGTTCTGGCCCAGCACCATGCAGCGTTTGGCCATGTCGAGCCAATCGGCCAGTTCGAACCGTGGATGCGCCGCGCCGTGAACCTCCTCAAGCGCGCGGGCGGCGTGCATCCAGGTTTCGTAGCTGCGCGCCTGGCCGACATAGGAGCGGATCTTGTCCAGCCCGCCCGTTTCCAGCTCCGGGCCGATATCGTTGAGCACCGCACCGGCGATCCGTTCCGGCCCGCGCAGCGCGAGCAGCATCGTCATCAGCCCGCCCAGCGAGGTGCCGATGGCGACGAACCGGTCGATCCCCTGATCGGCCAGCAACGCTTCGACATCGGCGACATAGGTCAGCGGGTTGTAGCTGCTGCTGTCGCGGGCATAATCGCTGTCGGCGCGCCCGCGCATCACCGGGACAATCACCCGCCATTCGCCCGCCAGATGCGCGGCGAGATTGGCAAAATCGCGCGCATTGCGGGTCAACCCGTGCATGCAGACGATCGGCGGCCGGTCATCGCGGCCGGGATAATCGCGGTAATGCAGCGTCAGATCGTCGGCCGTGGTCCACGTCCGGTCCGTGTAGAGGTGCTCCATCGGGAAATACGCTGTCCTTCGTGCCGGGATACGCCAGCGCGGCTTGTGCCAGGCGGCGTCTGCGCCCACTATCGCCGGATGCGCGCCGAACCGCAAGCCGCCGGCTATCGGCCTGATCCCGCGATCCTCGACCTTCCCGATTGGCTGGGCGACCCGGTCGAGCCGGCCGCCTTCCCGCGCACCGAGCTGCGGTTCCGCAATCGCCGGTGGGATCGCGCGGTCGGCCTCGCGGCCATGGATGATGGGCAATGGGTCCGCCATTTCGGCCGGTTCGAACCGCTGCCGGACAATGTGCCGCAGCCGCTGGCGCTGCGCTATCACGGCCACCAGTTCCGCGTGTACAATCCGGAGATCGGCGACGGGCGCGGCTTTCTGTTCGGCCAGTTGCGCGATGGCGCGGGGCGCCTGCTCGACCTCGGCACCAAGGGTTCGGGCACCACGCCCTACAGCCGCACCGCCGATGGACGGCTGACGCTGAAAGGCGCGGTGCGCGAGGTGCTGGCGACCGAAATGCTCGAAGCGCTTGGGGCTTATACGTCCAAAACCTTCTCGGTGATCGAAACGGGCGAGGACTTGTGGCGCGGCGATGAGCCTTCGCCCACACGTTCGGCGGTGCTGGTCCGGCTGTCGCATTCGCATATCCGCATCGGCACCTTCCAGCGGCTGCTGGTGCTGGAGGAACGCGATCATATGGCGGCGCTGGTCGATTATTGCCTGCGCCATTATCCCGGCCCGCCCCCGCTCGGGGATGCACCTGCGCAGGAGGAACCGGCGGTGATGCTGCTGCATCAGGTGGTGGAACGGTGCGCCGATCTCGCCGCGAGTTGGATGGTCGCCGGTTTCGTGCACGGGGTGCTCAATACGGACAACATCGTGATTACCGGCGAGAGCTTCGATTACGGCCCGTGGCGCTTTGCCCCGCTGTGGGAGCCCGGCTTCACCGCCGCCTATTTCGATCAGCAGGGGCTCTATGCGTTCGGGCGGCAGGCGGAGGCGCTGCACTGGAACTGTGCGCAACTTGCCGTGGCGCTGCGGCTGCTGGCCGACGCCGCCCCGCTGCGCGCCGCGCTCGAACGCTTCGCCGGGCTGTACGAGGCGGCATTGCTGCGCCGCTGGTGCTGGCGCCTCGGCGTGGCGCCGCGCGGGACCGAGGGCGATACGCAGCTGCTTGCAGCCAGTGTCACCGCTATGCGCGCTGAAGGTATCGGGCCGGATGCCTTCTTCCACCGTCATCGCGGGGGCGGTCAGGCAAGTGGCGACCTGGCCGATGCGCTCACCCTGTATCAACCGACAGGGTCTGCCGGTGAGTGGCCCGCTGCGCCTGAGGCGATGCTGATCGACGAGGTCGAGGCGATCTGGTCGGCCATCGCCGAACGTGACGATTGGTCACCGTTTGCGCGCAAAATCGCCGCCGTGCGTGCCTTTGGCGATGCGCTGGGCGATCCGCCGGTCCCGGCCGGACACGGCGCCATTTGACGCGCCCGGCGCCATTGTTAGAAGGCCGCCAAGCGAGCGCGAGAGGCGACAGTGCATCCTGACATCATGACATCCTACGAACCTGCCACCGGGCAGCTGTTGTGGGAAGGGCGCGCAGGCAATGTCGATGATGCGATCGATCTCGCGCGGCGGGCATGGCCGCAATGGGCCGCGCAGCCGCTGGCCACCCGGATCGAACTGTGCCGCCGCTTCGCCAACGAGGTGCGCAAGGAATCCGACCGCTTCGCCGAACTGATTGCGCGCGAAACCGGCAAGCCCTTGTGGGAAGCCCGAACCGAGGTCGAATCGGTAATCGCCAAGGTCAATATCTCGGTCACCGCCTATGCCGAGCGGACGGGGCAGAAGAAGCTCGATTCGGCGCTCGGCGGGACGGCGGCGGTGCGGCACAAGCCGCATGGGGTGATGGCGGTGCTCGGCCCCTACAACTTTCCGGCGCATCTGCCCAACGGGCATATCATTCCCGCACTGATTGCCGGCAATGTGGTGGTGTTCAAGCCGAGCGAGAAGACCCCGGCGGTCGGCGAATTCCTCGCCGGCTGCTTTCACCGGGCGGGTGTGTCGGCGGCGGTGATCCAGGTGCTCCACGGCGGACCGGAGCAGGGCAAAGCGCTGGTCGCGCATCCGGGCATCGATGGCGTGCTGTTCACCGGCTCGGCGCAGGCGGGGATCGCGATCAACCGCAAGCTCGCGGCTAATCCGGGCAAGATCCTCGCGCTCGAAATGGGCGGCAACAACCCGATTGTGGTCATCGATACACCCAAGGTGTCGGATGCGGCGATAACCATCGTGCAGTCGGCGTTCACTACTGCCGGTCAGCGCTGCACCGCCGCGCGCCGGCTGATCGTCAAGGCGAGCATGTATGATGCCATCGTCCACGAAGTGAAGAACCTCGCCGACCGCATCCTCTACGCCGAACCTTTCGCCGAACCCGCGCCCTTCATGGGCCCGGTGATCGACAATCATGCCGCCGATCAACTGACCGAAAGCTTCCTCTACCTGATGTCCAATGGCGGCCGCGCGATCAAGCACATGACCCGGCCCGACGACAATCTGCCCTTCGTCTCGCCGGCGCTGATCGACACCACTGCAATGGCCGAAAGGCCCGATGTCGAACTGTTCGGCCCGCTGCTGCAGATCATCAAGGTCGATGATTTCGACCAGGCGATTGTCGAGGCGAACAATACCCGTTTCGGCCTGTCAGCCGCGCTGATCGGCGGCAGCCCGCAGGATTACAACCGCTTCTGGGCCAATATCCGCGCGGGCATCATCAACTGGAACCGGCCGACCAGCGGCGCATCGTCCAAGCAGCCGTTTGGCGGGATTGGCCTGTCGGGCAATCACCGCCCGGCGGCTTTTTACGCAGCGGATTATTGCGCCTATCCGGTGGCAAGCACCGAGATGGAGCAGCCGCGCGCCAGCATCGGCGTCGGTATCCGCGAGGAACGGCGTAGGAAGCCGCGCTAGCGGCCGCTGGTCACCAGATCGACTTCGGTCAGGCCGCCCGCCACCGTCCGCCCATAGACCACATAGGCCGCGCCGCCCTTGGTCCCGCTGAGGATGTTGTCGCCATCCTTGCGGAGGTGTTCGGCCGAATATCCGGCACCCTTTGCGCGCGCATGATAGAAGGCCAGAACATCGGGCAGCGGCACCGGGGTGATGAAATTGATCACCCGCAGCGAACAGCCGCCCGTATCGTTGCCGGCCGCTTCCTGCGTGGCCGCGCGCGGATAGACCGGCAGCGCCTCGGGCAGACGCGCCGCCCAGCCCGCCGAATATTGCACCCCGTCGCCGCAATTGGCGCCGCCCGGCGACAGGGCCGCGCGCGAGGCGGCGCTGAGCGTTGCCGATTCGGGAATTTCGCCGGCGACCTCGCGGGCGGCCGGAACCGGGGGCAAGGCGCCTTCGCCGCCGACCAGCGCCGCCGCCTCGCGCTTTGCCGCGGCAATCGCCTGCGGCGAACGGTCGGCGACCGGGATCGAGCGTTCGCCCGCGCCGGTCAGCGCGCCGCTGCCCTCGTTCTGATTGGCGAGATCGGGATCGACCATGATCTGATCGTTGAGCGCGGCATCGCTCGCCGGGTCGGCTTGGGTGGTCGCGCCGTTGTCCGCACGCGAGCCGCAAGCGCCGAGCAATGCCAGCGCCAACACCGCTGCAATAGTCTGTGTGGATGAGGATTGAGGCACAAAACGCATGGTAGGCTCTCCCGGAAGAGCCTGCAGGATACTGCGCCGGTGCGACGCGACAAGGGCTGGCGGCGCCGCGCCTCCCCTCTGTCCCATCGCGGGAAAAGCCAGGCGCATAAGTAAAGGCGCCCCGGCACGGAGAGTGCCGGGACGCCTTCCGCGGCTCGGTGGCGCCGCGTCCGGTCACATGGTGGGTGTGACCGAATGGAATTGCTGTGCGCCTAGCGGCAGCGCGACTGGCCCCGATCGACCGACCGACCGAGGAGCGCCCCGCCGGCACCGCCGAGGATCGCGCCGAGCGTGCGGTCGCGGGCAACCTCGCGGCCGAGCAGCGCACCCGCCGCACCGCCGATCAGCAGGCCGGTGGTGCCGTTCGAGCGGCGGCAATAATAGCGCCCGTCATCGCCCTGCCACACGCGGGTGTTCTGATAGACCGGCTCGCCATAATAGTTCTGCCCGTAGGCCTGGCGATCATAGCGGTTGTAGTTGGTATAGCGTTGGTCACGCGCATGACCGCGATGGCGACCGCGATTGTGCTGGGCCACCACATCGCCCTGCGGCGCAGCGGCGGTGACGGCTGGGTGATGCGCGGCTTGCGGGGCCGGCAGGTCGAGCGCCGCGGCAGGGCTGGCCAGTGCCATTGCCGGCAAAGCCAGCATCGCGGCGGTTTTCTTGCTGATAAGGTCGATCATGTTCATGCTCCTCAAACCGTGTTGCGGGCGTAGTCTGAGTGGCAACCGCGTCCGTCTTGTTCAGGTTTATCGGTGAGAATATGAACCACGCGCAACCTGATTGTCAGGTTGAACTCTCCGCGCCGAACCGTTGATCTGTTGCGACGAAGCGTGGCTTGCACATCGCCGCCCCACGCCATAGGGGCAGGCATGAGCAGCATCGACGCAAGCGGGCAGAAATCCGGCTTTCCCGCAGCGATCGCGGCCTATCTGATCTGGGGGTTCCTGCCGCTCTACTTGCTGCTGGTGCGCGCCGTTCCGCCGACCGAATTCGTCGGCTGGCGGATCATCTTCACCCTGCCGATCTGTCTCCTCATCATCGCGCTGCGCGGCCAGTGGCCGGAAATCCGGCGTGCCATCGCGGACCGGCGGGCAATGTTGATGCTGGGGTGCAGCGCGCTACTGATCGGGGTCAACTGGCTGGTCTATGTCTGGGCTATCCAGCGCGGTAACGTGTTCGCGGCCAGCCTCGGCTATTACATCAACCCGCTGGTCAATGTCGTGTTCGGCACGCTGTTTCTGGGCGAGCGGCTGAGCCGGCGCGCATGGATCGCGGTCGGCCTCGCCGGCGCCGGTGTCGCACTGCTGCTCGGCGGCGCGCTGACGACCTTGTGGATCAGCCTGACGCTGGCCTTCAGCTTCAGTGCCTATGGCCTGGTCCGCAAACAAGTGGCGGTGGGGGCGCTGCCCGGCCTGACCATCGAATCGCTGATCCTACTGTTACCCGCCGCCGGTATCGCCGTCTGGTATGCGGCAAGCCCGGCGGGCAGCGCGATCGACAATTCCATTGGCCTCACCGCCTCCATCGCATTAGGCGGGGCGGTAACGGCGATCCCGCTCTGGCTGTTCGCGGTCGCCGCGCGGCGGCTCGATTATTCGACGCTGGGCTTCATCCAGTTCCTCGCGCCGAGCATCGTCTTCATCCTCGGCCTGACTGTCTTCGGCGAAGAACTGCGGCCCATTCAACTGGCCAGTTTCGTGCTGATCTGGGCGGCGCTGGCGGTATTCGTGTGGGATATGCTGGTGCGCCGGCAAACCGACCCCTCAGACGCGTAGCTGCCAGCCCAGAGTTTCGCCCGCATGGAATGGCACCAGCACCTCGCCCGCAGGGAGCTCGGCGGGGACCTGCTGCGAGACGCGCTCGAGCGTGACGCGCCCCTCGTTGAGCGGCAGCCCGTAGAAGCGCGGGCCATGTTCGGAGGCAAAGCCCTCCAGCCGGTCGATCCGGCCTTCCTCCTCGAACACCGCGGCATAGGATTCGAGCGCATAGGGCGCGTTGAAAATTCCCGCGCAGCCGCAGGCGGCTTCCTTGGCGCTGCGGGCATGGGGCGCGGTATCGGTGCCGAGGAAATATTTCGGCGAGCCCGACACCGCCGCCCGGCGCAGCGCCAGCCGGTGCTGCTCGCGCTTGACCACCGGCAGGCAATAAACGTGTGGCTGCAAGCCGCCGGCGAACAGCGCGTTACGATTGAGGTGGAGGTGCTGCGGGGTAATCGTCGCCGCCACAGTGGCCGGCGCCGCGTCGACAAAGTCGACCGCCTGCTGCGTGGTGATATGTTCGAATACGACTTTCAGTTCGGGCAACCGCGCCACCAAGGGGGCGAGAACACGGTCGATGAACACCGCCTCGCGGTCGAAGATGTCCACCTCCGCATCGGTCACCTCACCATGCACCAGCAGCGGCATCCCGGTGCCCGCCATCGCCTCCAGCACCGGCATCAGCGTGAAAATGTCGGTGACGCCGTGGGCGGAATTGGTGGTTGCGTGTGCGGGATAAAGCTTGGCGGCAGTCAGCACACCATTGGCATGGCCGCGCAGCAGATCGGCCGCCTCGGTGCCGTCGGTCAGATAGGCCGTCATCAGCGGTGTGAAATTGCTGCCGGCGGGCAATGCAGCTTCGATCCGCGCGCGATAGCCCGCCGCGTCGGCAGCTGTCACCACCGGGGCCGCAAGATTGGGCATTACGATCGCCCGCGCGAACTGCCGCGCGGTATAGGGCACCACTGCAGCCAGCATCGGCCCGTCGCGCAGATGGACGTGCCAGTCATCTGGGCGGCGCAGGGTCAGGCTGGTCGGTGCAATCTGGGTCATGCATTGGCCTTAGCGAGCGCGCGCCCTATCTGTCACCCATGACCAGCACCACCCCCACTCATCTCGCCGACCGCGCATTGATCCGCCTTTCGGGCGACGACCCGGCCGGTTTCCTGCAAGGTCTGGTGACCCAGGACGTTACCGGTGCGCTGCCGGTGTGGAGCGGGCTGCTGACCGCGCAGGGCAAGACGCTGTTCGATTTGCTGGTCTGGCCCGATGGCGCTGGCGGGCTGTTGATCGATTGCGAGGCCATCTGTGCCGAAGCGCTGTGCAAGCGGTTGACGCTGTATCGCCTGCGCCGCCAGATCGTGATCGAACCGGTTTCGGAAATGGCGGCGCACTGGGCACCCGCAGGCGACGCCGGCGTGCCTGATCCGCGGCTGGCCGAGCTTGGCCGGCGCTGGCTGGCGCCAGCCGGTGCCGGCGGCGATGCCAGCGGCGCGTGGCGGCAGCACCGGCTGGCGCTGGGCGTATGCGAAGGAGCGGCAGAGCTGGCCGACATATTGTGGCTGGAAACCAACGCCGCCGAGCTCAACGGGGTCAGCTTCACCAAGGGCTGCTATATCGGGCAGGAGAATACCGCGCGGATGAATTGGCGCAGCAAGGTCAACCGTCGGCTGATGGTGGTGCCGCTGGCCGCATCCGACCCCAAGCGCCAGCGGGTGGCGTACTCCGAGCTTGCGCTAGCCGTAGATCACCTGCGGGTTGAGGATATTCCAGCCGGGACGGCACCCCCCTGGCTGGAAAGCGTGCTGGCCTAGCAGCCGGGCGCCTTGTCGATAGCCTCGGTCAGCAGCCGTTCGGCCTGGTCGCGGGCGGCATGATCCGGCAGGCCGAGCGATTTGGCCAGCGTCGGACCCATCAGCGCATCACCCAGTGCCAGCAGTACCAAGGTCAGCGTGGTCTGGTGGATCGCCGTCACGCCGCCGCCATGCGCGGCTTCTTCGCTCGCCAGTTCGTCCACCAGCGCGTGGATCGTCTCGACAATCGGGTCGAGCGCGTCTTCATTGCCGCTCAGCAGCATCCAGCTTGCCAGCGCACCCGCCCCTTCGCGGCCGAAGGCGTCAAAGGCGAGATCGACCACCTCGCGCGGCGTGCCGAGCCCGGCACGGCTCGCCCGCACCGCCTGCTTGATCGTTTCGCACACCGCCGTTGCGAGATGTTCGGCCAGCGCGCGCTGAAGCCCCGATGCCGAGCCGAAATGATGCAGCAGATTGGCGTGCGTGCGGCCAATGCGCGCGGCGACGGCCTTGAGCGTGACCGATTGCGGTCCGGTTTCGATAAGCAGGGCGCGCGCCGCTTCCAGCGCGGCGGTTCGCGATTGTTCGGGCGACAGCCGGCGGCGCACCGGGGCAGCGGTTTTTACCTGTTCCAAGCCCGGCGGCCTATCGCCGGCGGACGCGCTCCGCAACCCGCACACGCTTATTGACATCAATGTCAGTAGCCGCAATATGGCCTGCGATTGTTGCAGCCCGGAGCCCGCTTCGATGAATGCCCCCGCCCGTTTCGATACAAGTTCCACAACTGCCACGCCCGCCGATTTGACGATCAGCGTGCGTGATCGCCGTTTTGCCCGTGCGCACACGCCCCGGCGTTGGTGGCTGAATAACGATCCCGTCGCCACCGCATGGATGAACGCCCTGTCTGCCACCTTCCCGCGTGGCGAGGCGTTCTTTATCGAATCGGTGAAGGCCTTCCGCGAGGGTGCCAGCCTGCGGCTCGAGGCCGAAATCCGCGCCTTTGTCCGGCAGGAAATCAACCATACCCGCGAACATATTGTGTTCAACAAGCTGGCAGAGAGCGCTGGCTACGACATCTCGTTCATCGATCGCCGCGTCGAGGGACTGCTTGGCCAGCTCAAGGGTCGGCCGCAGATCCTCAATCTCGCGGCGACGATGGCGCTCGAACATTTCACCGCCATGTTGGGCCATGAATTGCTCGCCAACCCGCAATTGCTCGACGGGGCCGATCCGGAGTTGGCCGATTTGTGGCGCTGGCACGCGATCGAGGAGATCGAGCACAAGGGCGTCGCTTACGATACCTGGCTCCACGCCACCCGCGACTGGAGCCGCTGGCGGCGCTGGCGGGTCAAATCGATCATGATGCTGCTCGTGACCGTGCGCTTCATCAAGCATCGCTGGCAGGAAACCGCCCAATTGCTGGGGCAGGACGGGCTGACCGGCGCCAGATGGCAATTGCGGATCGCCAGCTATCTGTTGGTGCGGCCAGGTTTCCTGCGGCGCATCGCCCCCCAATGGGCGGCCTATTTCCTGCCCGGCTTCCATCCCTGGAACCATGACGACCGCCATTTGATCGGCCGCCATGAAGGCGAGTTCGCCGACGCGCTGCTGCCCGCGGCCGCCGAATGACAAAACGATGCGCGCCGCCCGATCAGGCGGCGCGCATCTCCGTTCGCAGCGGCCCTTCTTCGGCCAGGGTCAGGGCGAATTCGGCCGCCATGACCCGTTCGCCGCGCGCCCGGCAACCGAGCGGGCGGACCTGGCCGGTCGGTAACAGGCCAGCCTTGGCGAGCACCCGGCCCGAAGCAGGGTTGTCGAGAAAATGCCAACCCACCAGCCGGTGGTGGCCCAGCGCGGCCGCGAGGCCGACCAGCGCGCGGGCCGCTTCGGTCGCGAAGCCGCGCCCCCAGAACGGGCGGGCCACCCAATAGCCGAGCTGGACCTGTCCATCCTCGTCACGCCCGAGCCCGGCCCCGCCCACGATCTGCGCGGGTTCCGCGTTGGGCAGGGTCATCAGGAAACATGGCAGAAACGGCTCGGCCGGCAGTCCGACAAACGCCTCCGCATCGGCGCGCGTATAGGGCCAGGGTGCGCGGGCCAGATTGCGGACGATTGCGGGATCGGCGATCGCCGCATGAATGGACCCGGCATCCTCGGCCCAGGCGGGGCGGAGGAACAGGTTGGCGCTGCGATGAAACATCTCGCTCTCTCCATATGTCGCGCCGCCCCTAGACAGGCCGCGTGACAGTGTCGTTGCGGCCGTAAATGGTCGCGCGGGACGAGGGAGACAGCAAAAAGGGAGACGGACCCCCTGACCAGTCAGGAAAGCCCCATCTCCCTCAAGCGACCGGATAACGCTCCGGCGGGGCCATCCCGGTGGATGGCCGCCTGGTACGCACCATCCGTTATTCGGCAGCTACGCTCGGCATATCGACCGACACGTATTTGCGGCCGAGTTTGCCCTGGTGGAATCGCACGCGGCCGTCGCTCAGCGCGAACAGGGTGTGATCCTTGCCGATGCCGACATTGGTGCCGGGATAGAACTTGGTGCCGCGCTGGCGCACGATGATGTTGCCGGCGACCACTTCCTGGCTGCCGAACTTCTTCACGCCGAGGCGACGGCCGGCCGAGTCGCGGCCGTTGCGGGATGAACCGCCTGCTTTCTTATGTGCCATCGTTCGGGTTCCTTATTTCTCTTCAGCCTCGGCGGGTGAGGCCTTCTTGGCCGGCGCCTTCTTGGCCGCCGCAGGCTTGGCTTCGGCTGTTTCCGCCTTCGCCTTGGGCGCGGCCTTGGCCGCTGCTTCCTTATTGGCGGGCGCTGCCGCCGCGTCGGCGGGCGTTTCGGCCTTTGCCTCAGCCTTCGGCGCAGCCTTCTTCGCCGGCGCCTTGCTGTCGCCGACCGACAGGATGCGGAGCAGCGTCAATTGCTGGCGGTGGCCGTTCTTGCGGCGATAATTGTGCCGGCGGCGCTTCTTGAAGACAATGACCTTCTCGCCCTTGGCCTGCGCGATGATTTCCGCCGAAACGGTCACCTTCGCGGCATCGGCCAGCGAATCGCCTTCGCCGGCGACCAGCACGTCGCCCAGGGTGACCGTATCACCCGCTTCACCGGCCAGCTTCTCGACCGCGATCTTGTCTCCGGCGGCAACCCGATATTGCTTGCCGCCCGTGCGCACTACTGCGAACATGGTGCCTTCACTTCCAATCTTGTGCTGTGCCGCTTCGGCGAAACGGCGCGTTCCTCCCGCCCGCGATGCGATGGCGAGGTGGGAAAGAAGTGCGCCGTTAGACAAACCCCCGCGCCAAGTCAACGCCTCACGCGCGTCACAGACAGCAGGTGCGGCGGTGCTGGCGCCGGACTGTGAAGCTGCTATGCCCGCATGATGCCCGGTTACGTCCTTCTTGCCCGCACAGGCGCGCTGCTCATGCTCCCGGCGCTTGGCGCCTGCGCGACGGCCGGCGATTATCCCTCGCTGGCGATCCGGGATGCCGAACGCGCAGCGATGGCCGGCCGAATCGGGCTTGCCACCGCGCCTCCGGCGCCGTTGATTCCCGAGCGGACGCCGTTACCCTCTCCTGCGAGCTTCGATCCTGCGGCGCTGGGTCGGGTCGGCCCGCTGACCGCCGCGGCGCGCGGCGCGCATGGCAGGTTTCAATCGCAGGTGGCGGCAGCGCAGCGGCTGGTCGCGGCCGGGCGCGGCGGCAATCGCGATTCGGATGCCTGGGCAGCGGCGCAGGTAGCCCTCGCCAGCCTCGAATCCGCCCGCAGCCAGACCGCCGTGCCGCTGGCCGATCTCGAGCAACTCCACGCCGAGGCGGCCATTGCCGGTGTGCCGTCTGACACGCTGTCCGCCGCGCGCCGCGAGGTGCTGGGGCTGGTCAGGGCCGAGGACGCCACACTGGCTCGGCTGCGCGGCCAGTTGGGCCGCTAATCCGCCAACTCGAGATATTGCCCGGTCACGCCGGGCGCGCGACTGAGGAAAGCGAGCGCGTCCGCGCGCGCCGCATCGCCTCCACCGGCAAGCGCGCACACGCGCCGCGGTGCAATTTGTCGCGCCAGCGCCGCGACAGCGACCCGCCGCCATTCCGCGTGCGTGTAATCGCCCGCGCCGAACAGCACCACCAGCAGTTCGGTGTCCGGCGCCAAGGCCAGCCGCAGCGCTTCACCGGCCCAGCGGTCATAATAGCGCGCCGCCGCCTCGCCCGGGGCAACGGGCAAATCGTCAATCACAAGCGTCGCTGTGCTCATCGCCGCACACGGGTCAGCGTGATGCCGATCTTTTCGCCAGCCTCCGCGATCGCCAGCTTGACGATCTTGACCGTCACCGCCTCCACCAGCTCATCCTGCAGGAACAGCGTCTCGCAAATATGGTCGGCAACCGCTTCGATCAGTTTGAAATGGACCCCGGGCGGCAGCGCCTCGGTCGCCGCGAATTTGAGATCCATGTAGTTCTTGCTCGCCTCAAGCGGGGTATCGGGCGCGAAATGTGCCGGCAGTTTGAGCCGCGCCGCGATGCTGATCCGCAGCGGCTGAGGCTGGCCGGTTTCCTCGGAATAGATCCCGGTCAGAACATCGGTTTCGAAGTCCGCAACCTCGAGAATGAGCGAATCGTGATCCATCGCGTGCGCCCTTAGCGTGGATTTGACCAGCGGGCGAAAATTGCGGTCGGCAACAGGCGCCCCCCTTCTCCTTCCTCGCGCACGGCCAGATCGCCATGTTCCACCAGTCCCGGCAGATGTGCGCAGTGTTCGGTCAGCAGCCCGGCGAGCGCGAGGCTCGACATCCGCACCGCATAGACCGTCAGAAACAGGAACCGGCTGCCCGCATCCAGCAACCGCGCGCAATCCGCCACGAGCGGTGCCAGCCCCTGCTCCAACCGCCACGTCTCACCCCCTGGCCCGCGACCGAATTTGGGCGGATCGAGGATAATCCCGTCATAGCGCCGGCCACGCCGCACCTCGCGCGCGGCAAACTTGGCCGCATCCTCCACCAGCCAGCGCACCGGGCGCTCTGCCATGCCCGACAATTCGGCATTGGCGCGTGCCTGCGCGACTGATTTCTTGGACGCATCGACATGGGTCACCCGCCCGAACCCGGACAAGGCCAGCGTGCCGACACCGGTATAGCCGAACAGGTTGAGCGTTTCCGCATCATTCCGCCCGGCAAGTTGCGCGCCCATCCATTGCCAGACCGGCGCCATGTCGGGAAAGAAGCCGAGGTGGCGGAACGGCGTGCATTGCGCGGTCAAGCGGACCTCATTCCAGTCGAGCGGCCAGCCGCCCTGCGGAACCGGCCGGGCGAAAGCCCAGCGGCCGCCGCCATCTTCGTCGGAACCCGGCACGAATTCGCCATCCGCAGCCCAGTCGGCCCGGCGCGGGCGCCACATGGCCTGCGGTTCGGGGCGGATGAATGCGTGCGGGCCATAGCGTTCGAGCTTGCGCCCATCGCCGCTGTCAACGAGACCGTAATCCGCCCACCCTGTGCCGGTCAGCAGGATCGGCTGTTCGCTGAGCTGCGCCATCAGGCCGACCGGGTGGCCCGCTCGGCCACGAAGGCGGCAATCGCGTCGTAATCGCCGGGCAGCGAGGTATAGGCTTCCTCGCGCGCAAACAGATCGCCTATGCGCGCGGGAAGCGCGGGCCGGATTCCCGTGGCGCGTTCGACGGCATCGCCGAACTTGGCCGGATGCGCCGTCGCCAGGGTTACTACCGGAACATCGCGGGAGATATCGGCAGAGCGCGCTGCGTGGAGCCCGATGGCGGTGTGCGGATCGATAGCTTCGCCGGCCCGGTCCGCTGCCCAGCGCATCGCCCGCGCCATCTGCGCTTCATCGGCCCGGGCGCTGGTGAACAGAGCGGCGGCGCCCGCTCGCTGGGCATTTGTCAACCGCATCGCATGCGTCTTCTCGAACCCGGCCATCTGCGCCGCCAGCGCCGCCCCGTCGCGCCCACCGCAATCGAACAGCAGCCGCTCGAAATTGGAACTGACCTGAATGTCCATGCTCGGCGCGGCAGTGGGGGTAACGGTGCCGGCGGAATAATCCCCTTCGGAGAGCGCGCGGTGCAGGATGTCGTTGACGTTGGTAGCTACGATCAACCGCTCGACCGGCAAGCCCATCGCGTGCGCGACATAACCGGCGAACACATCGCCGAAATTGCCCGTTGGCACAGCAAAGGCGACCTTGCGCTCCGGAGCACCCAATTGCAGCGCGGCGACGAAATAATACACCACCTGCGCCATCAGCCGCGCCCAATTGATCGAGTTGACTGCCGAGATGCGGAAGCGGCCGGTCATCGCCGGGTCACCGAACATCCGCTTCACATGGGCCTGGGCATCGTCGAAGCTGCCGTCGATGGCGATATTGTGGACGTTCGGCGCGCGCACGGTAGTCATCTGGCGGCGCTGCACGTCGCTCACGCGCCCCTCAGGGTGGAGCATGAAGATGTCGATCCGCTCGCGCCCGGCAACCGCGTCGATCGCGGCGCTGCCCGTGTCTCCACTGGTCGCGCCGACAATCGTTAAATGCGCATCGCTGCGGGCAAGGAATTCCTCGAATAGCAGGCCGAGCAATTGCAGCGCCACATCCTTGAACGCCAGCGTTGGCCCGTGGAACAACTCAAGCAGCCAGTGCTGTTCATCCAGTTGCACCAGCGGTGTCACCGCCTGATGCGCGAAGCGGCCGTAAGCCGCGCGGCACAGTTCCAGCAACCGTTCGGGCGCTATGCTGCTGCCGACAAAGGGCTGCATCACCCGCGCGGCCAGTTCGGGATAGGGAAGCCCGCGTATAGCGGCGATATCCTCTGGTGTGAAGCGTGGCCAGGCGCGGGGCAGGTAAAGCCCGCCATCGCTGGCGAGGCCGGCCAGCGTCGCCCCTTCGAAATCAAGCACCGGCGCGCTGCCGCGGGTCGAGATGTAATCCATCATCGCGGCGGGTAGCGGCGCGGCAACGACGGCGCAAGCAAGCGCGGCTTGGCCCCGCTCAAGCCGTGGCGGCATCCCGCCGGCGGCGCAGCGCCAGCCAATAGATCGCCAGTGCCGTCAGCGCGAAGAAGAACCACTGCCCGGCATAGGCGAGATGGTTGTTGGGCAGATCATCGGGATCAGGCGGGGCCAGCGGCGCGAGCCCGGCGAGCGGGGGCGCAGCGACGATCCGCCCACCTGGCGCGATGATACCCTGCACCGCCCCGCCATCCCATGCCGGCGGATCGGGCATGGCAGCAAAGCCGAGCGCGATGGTCGCCGTCTGCCCGCCATCTAGGTGGCACAGCGCGCGATGTTCCCATCCCTTGCGCCCATCGGCCGCGGTGCCGGCCCGCTGCTCGCGCCCGATCACCCGTTCGCACAGCACCTCGGTGCGACGATAGAGCACCGCGTCGAGCTGCGCCGGATCGCGCGGATATTCAGCCACCGAAGAAAGCGTCTGCGCCTGGTGCGCCTGGGCGATCAGCGCCGCTTTCTCGTGAGCGCGCTGCAACTGCCAGATGCCGAGCGCGACCATCACCGCCGCTGCTGCCAGCACGAGAATTGTCGGCAGGACGGGCAGAGGCAGGCGCGCGGCCGGCTCAGTCATGCGAGCTCTGCCGCGCTTCGCCAGCGCGGTTGCTATATTCAGCGGTTAGTAGCGCGGCCTTGGCGAGGCGCAATCCGCCCAGCACCGCGCCAATCGTCAGCGGCACCCACAGTATCAGGTGCACCCAGAAGGGCGGCTGCACCGCGACTTCGAGCCACAGAGCGAGCCCGACCAGCACCCCGCCGATCACCAGTGTCAGAAACGCCGCCGGCCCATCGCCGACATTGAACTGCCCGAAATCGAGCCCGCACGCCCGGCAGCGCGGGGCGAACCGCGCGGCGCCGGCGAACAGCGTGCGCGCGCCGCACGACGGGCACAAACCGAAAAGGGCAGCCTCCGCAAGCGAAGGCTGCCCCTTTTCCGGCGCCGGTGCGGCGGGCCCGGTCAATGGATTGTCGCGCCCCAGCTGCCCCAGACATAGACCGAGACGAACAGGAACAGCCACACCACGTCAACGAAGTGCCAGTACCAGGCTGCCGCCTCGAAGCCGAAATGCTGGCGCGGAGTGAAGTGCCCCTTATAGGCGCGGATCAGGCAAACGATCAGAAAGATCGTCCCGACGATGACGTGGAACCCGTGGAAGCCGGTCGCCATGTAGAACGCCGAGCTGTAGGTATTGCCGCCAAAGTCGAACGGCGCATGGCTGTATTCATAGGCCTGGATGGCGGTAAACAGCAGGCCGAGAAGGATAGTCAGCCACAGCCCCTTCTTCAGCCCGTCACGATCGCCGTGGATCAGCGAATGGTGCGCCCAGGTGACCGTCGTGCCCGAGCACAGCAGGATGAGAGTATTGAGCAGCGGCAGATCGAACGGGTCCATCACCGCTTCGATCGCCTTGGGCGGGAACGTGCCGCCGATCACTTCCGACAGCTGGTCAGGGAACAGGGCAAAGCTGAACCACGACCAGAACCAGCCGACGAAGAACATCACTTCCGAGGCGATGAACAGGATCATCCCGTAGCGCAGGTGCAACTGGACGACTGGCGAGTGGTGCCCTGCCTCAGCTTCCTTCACGATGTTGCTGAACCAGCTGAAGAAGGTGGCGATCAACCCGGCAATGCCGAGCCCCAGCACCAGCCAGCCCATGCTGAACACGTCGGGATGCATATACATCACCAGCCCGCTGGTCATCGTCAACGCCGACAGCGAGCCGATCAGCGGCCAGATATCGGGCGGCAGGATGTGAAACTGATGGTTGGCGGTTCCGGCCATGGTTCCCTCGTTCTGTATCGCGTGTTGCCCGCGCGCCCGCTGCCCTTATCGGGCAGGCGTGCGCCGGTCCAGAGCCTACTGCGGCGCCGTAAGGCTCTTGTGGAAAGTGTAACTGAGCGTGATCTGTTCAACACCCTTCATGTTCGGATCGTCGAGCGCGGCGGGATCGATGTAGAACAGCACCGGCATCCGCACCTCCTGTCCTGGATGCAGGGTCTGCTCGGTAAAGCAGAAACACTGGACCTTCTGGAAATAACGACCAGCCTGCTCAGGCTCGACATTGAACGTCGCCGTGCCCGTGACCGGGACCGACGCATTGTTGCGCGCGACATAAAACGCCATGTCCCGCTGGCCGATACGGACGGTTTGCGTCGTGCGTTCAGGCGCGAAGGTCCACGGCACGTCGCGCGCCACACTGCCGTCGAAGCGCACCGAAATTCGCGGTGCGCCCGCCTGCTGGCCCAGAAGGGCGGCAAGGCTCGCCTGCGCCTCGGTGGCGCGCTGCGTCGTGCCGCCAAATCCGGTGACCTGGCAAAACAACCGGTAGAGCGGCACCGCGGCAAAGCCGAGCGCCAGCATCGCCAGCGCGGCGAGCAGCGCGATTGCGCCCACGCGGGCATTGCGCCGGTCGAGAGGGGTAGAGGCCGAAGCCGGCGTCGCGCTCATCCCATCCTCGCAATCGTAATGGCGTAGAACAGAATCACCAGAAAGACGAGCACGCCGCCCAGCGCCAGATTGCGCGACTTCTGCCGGCGGCGGATTTCGGCCTGCTGATCGGGTGTCATACGGTCCCTCCTAGGCCGGAAACGGTCCGGTCCGCAACCAGCGCGGCAAAGAGCACGAAGAGATAGAACACGCTGTAGCCAAACAGCCGCTTTTCCGGGCGCATCCCGTCGCCCGGCGTGCTGCTTCGCAGCGCTACCGGCACGGCGAAAGCGACGAACAGGGCCGAGAGCGCGGCAGCTGCAATGCCGTAAAACCAGCCGGTGCCGCCGATCCACCACGGCGCCACCGCGACCGGAACTAGGATCAGGCTGTAGAGCAGGATCTGGCGCCTTGTGGACCGCTCGCCCCGGACCACCGGCATCATAGGGATGCCGACCTTGGCGTAATCGGACTGGACGAACAGCGCAAGCGCCCAGAAATGCGGCGGTGTCCAGGTAAAGATGATCAGGAACAGCAGCACCGGCGTCAGGGTGATTTCGCCGGTGACCGCCACCCAACCGATCAGCGGGGGGAACGCCCCCGCACCGCCGCCAATCACGATGTTCTGCGGCGTGCGCGGCTTGAGCCAGATGGTGTAGATCACCGCGTAATAGAGGATCGACAGGGCGAGGATTGCCGCCGCCAGCCAGTGGACCGCCAGCCCCATGATCGCCACCGAGGCAACCGACAGGGCAATGCCGAAATCGCGCGCATCCTTGCGCTGCAAGCGGCCCGAGGGCAGCGGGCGCGCGGCCGTCCGCTTCATCCCGGCGTCGATGTCGGCTTCCCACCACTGGTTGAGCGCGGCCGCGCCGCCAGCACCAATGGCAATGCACAGGATCGCGGCAAAGCCGATCACCGGGTGGATGCTGCCCGGCGCCGCGAGCAGGCCGCATAGCCCGGTGAAAATCACCAGGCTCATCACCCGCGGCTTCGTCAGCGCAAAGAAATCGCGCCAATCGGCCGGCAGGGTCTGAACGGCACCAATGGTCAACAGCTTGTCCTTGTGACAGACGAAGGGCGCGCCTTGCGGCGCGCCCTCCCCTTACTCGCGTGTTCCTGCCGCCTCAGGCGTTCGCGGGGCGTTCACCCGCCGGCAGGTGATTGTGATAGTCGTTGGCTTCGGTGATCACCGGCAGCGTTTCGAACTGGTGGTAAGGCGGCGGGCTCGGCAGCGTCCACTCTAGCGTGGTCGCCCCTTCGCCCCAGTAATTGCCTTCTGCCTTGCGCCCGGCAAACAGGGCGTAACCGATGTTCACAAAGAAGATCAGCATCGAGCCGGCCATGATCATGTAGCCGTACGACGCCATCTCGTTGAAATAGCTGTAGGCCGGTGTGAAGTCCGGATAGCGGCGCGGCATCCCCTGCACGCCGAGGAAATGCATCGGGAAGAAGATCACGTTCACGCCGATGAAGAATGTCCAGAAGTGGAGATGCGACAGCAACTCGCTGTGCCAGCGACCGCTCATCTTCGGGAACCAGTAATAAAAGCCCGCAAACAGCGAGAACACCGCACCCATCGACAGCACGTAGTGGAAATGCGCCACCACGTAGTAGGTGTCGTGAAGGTTGTCGTCGATCCCGCCATTGGCGAGCACAACGCCGGTCACGCCGCCGATGGTGAACAGGAAAATGAAGCCCAGCGCCCAGACCATCGGCGATTTGAATTCGAGGCTGCCGCCCCACATCGTCGCGATCCACGAGAAAATCTTTACGCCTGTCGGCACGGCGATGACCATCGTCGCGGCGGTGAAGTACATCTTGGTGTTAACGTCGAGGCCGACCGTATACATGTGGTGCGCCCAGACGATGAACCCGACAAAGCCGATCGCCACCATCGCGTAGGCCATCCCGAGATAACCGAACACGGGCTTGCGGCTGAAAGTCGCGACGATCTGGCTGATCATCCCGAAGCCGGGCAGGATCATGATATACACTTCGGGGTGGCCGAAGAACCAGAACAGATGCTGATACAGCACCGGGTCGCCGCCGCCGGCGGGATCAAAGAAGGTCGTGCCGAAATTGCGATCGGTCAGCAGCATGGTGATGGCGGCCGCCAGCACCGGCAGCGCCAGCAGCAGCAGGAAGGCGGTGACCAGCACCGACCACACGAACAGCGGCATCTTGTGCAGCGTCATGCCTGGCGCGCGCATGTTGAAGATGGTGGTGATGAAGTTGATCGCCCCCATGATCGAGGCGGCACCCGCCAAATGCAGCGCGAAGATCGCAAAATCGACCGCCGGCCCCTGCGAACCCGTGGTCGAAAGCGGCGCATAGACGGTCCAGCCCGTGCCCGCTCCGTTGCCCGTTCCGCCCGGCACAAAGGTGCTGAACATCAGCGAACAGAACGCGACAAAGGTCAGCCAGAAGCTGATATTGTTCATCCGAGGGAACGCCATGTCGGGCGCACCGATCATCAGCGGCACGAACCAGTTGCCAAAGCCCCCGATCATTGCCGGCATGACCATGAAGAACACCATGATCAGGCCGTGCGCCGTGATCAGCACGTTCCACAGGTGCAGGTTCTGGTCGAATCCGGCCTCGCCGCCCATGAAATTGACCCACCAGCCGAGATACTGGATCCCGGGGTGCATCAGTTCCATCCGCATGATGCCCGAAATCGCCCCGCCGACGATGCCGGCGAAGATCGCGAAGATCAGGTACAGCGTGCCGATATCCTTGTGGTTGGTCGACATGAACCAACGGGCAAAGAAGCCGGGCTTGTGATCCGCGTCATGATGCGCGTGATCGCCATGGTGGGCCTGGAACGTTTCGGCGGTAGTAGCCATGAGAGGTCTCGTTCTTCGCTAAATCGAATGTCAGGTCGTCGGCGTTTCGGCAACGGTTTCGCCCTCGCGCTGGGCGGCATCCATGCCCGGCGTTTCGGCGGAGACAGCGCCGGCCGGCAGCGCGGCGGCAGTCGCCGCCGGCGCGGGCGCGGCAGCGGCAGCCGGTTCGGGCGCACCAACCGTACCGCCGGGCTGCGTACGTACCCACGCCTCCCATTGCGCGCGGGGCAGCGCCTCGACCGCGATCGGCATGTAGCCGTGGCGCACGCCGCACAGTTCCGAACACTGGCCGTAATAGATGCCCGGCTCCTTGATGAACAGGCGCTTCTCATTCAGCCGCCCCGGCACCGCGTCGAGCTTGAACCACAGCGAGGGCACGGCGAAGGAGTGGATCACATCGGCTGCGGTAGTCTGGATGCGCAGCCATTCGCCGGCCGGCACCACCATCCGCTTGTCGACCGCCAACTGGGCCGGCTCGCCCGCGGCCAGCGCGTCAGCTTCGGGCAGCATGTTCGAGATCACTTCGAACCCGCCATTGTCGGGATAGGTATAACCCCAGTACCACTGATAACCTGTGACCTTGATCGTCACCGCATCTTCCGGCGCGCTTTCATACTGCTTGGCCAGCAGCGAGATCGACGGGATCGCGATGCCCAGCAGGATCAGCACGGGCAGGCCCGTCCAGATAACTTCGATCAGCGTGTTGTGGCTGGTTTTCGACGCCACCGGATTGGCGCCGCGGCGATACCGCATCACCACCCACAGCAGCAGCGCAAGCACGAACAGGCTGATCAG
This sequence comes from Qipengyuania sp. YIM B01966, assembly GCF_016461955.1. Taxonomy (GTDB): domain Bacteria; phylum Pseudomonadota; class Alphaproteobacteria; order Sphingomonadales; family Sphingomonadaceae; genus QFOP01. Next base: position 174,615 of record NZ_JADMNM010000001.1, read on the forward strand.
CGTGATGATCGGCATCAACACCGCGTTGTGCATCCACAGCGCATATTGGCCATTTGGCGAATACTGGTCCTGAAAATTGATCCGCCCGTCGATCGGCTGCCCCTTGATCATGTCCGGACCCAGCGGCGTGTAGCTGCCGGCCGGCGCAGTGGCCGAAGCGGCCGCGGTCGGGTCCGCACCCGCCGCCTCGGGACCACTGGCCGTGACGACATCATCCGCAGGCTCAGCCGGCGTTGCCGACGGCGCTGGCGTGGCGGCAGCGGCACCTGGGCCGGCCGGCGCTGCCGTCGCGGCCGCAGTCGGCGCAGCAGCAGCCTGCCCGAGCGCGACCTGCGGCGCGGTGGCCAGCAGCATGGCTGCGCACAGCGGCATCATGGCCCGCATGGTCCGCTGGATGGAGTCACCAAGAATCATCGTGTTCGGCGCTTTCGCTTCTCGGGTTGTCACCGCGCGGCGCGGCGCGGCAGAGCCCCCCTCAATGAGGCAATCTGTCGGGCCTATACGCACGCTTGCCCCCCGCCTCAAGCGCTTCTAGGGAGATTTTTCGACAGGCTCCGCGCCGGGCTGATGGCCGAAGGCGCCGGGCCGCTGAAGAGTTTTGACTGAACATGACTGAAGACGAGGTTCTCGCCGAATTTCGCGCGTGCGATGCGCTCCTGTCCGGCCATTTTCTGCTCTCCTCCGGCCGGCACAGCGCCAATTACCTCCAATGCGCGCGCCTGCTGATGAACCCTGAACGCGCCGGGCGCATCGCCTTTGCCATGGTCCAGGCCATGCCGCGCGAATTGCGGGCGCGGATCGACAAGGTCGTGTCGCCGGCAATGGGCGGGATCATTATCGGGCACGAGGTCGGACGCGCGCTGGGCCGCGATGCGCTGTTCCTCGAGCGACCCACCGGCACTTTCGAATTCCGTCGCGGCTTCTCGCTCGAACCGGGCGACCAGGTGCTGATGGTCGAGGATGTCGTTACCACCGGCCTGTCCAGCCGCGAGGCGATGGCGGCGGTGGCGGCGGCGGGCGGTGAAGTGATTGCGCTCGCCAGCATCGTCGATCGCTCCGGCGGGGAAGCGGCGTTCGACGTGCCGTTCTATCCGCTCGTAGCGCTCAACTTCCCGACCTATGGCGAAGGCGAAGTGCCGGCCGATCTCGCCGCCATGCCGGTGACCAAGCCCGGCAGCCGCGCGGCGTGAGCCTTTCCCGCCCTCTGCGGCTTGGGGTCAATATCGACCATGTGGCGACCATCCGCAACGCGCGCGGCGGCGAGCATCCCGACCCGGTGCGCGCGGCCGAAATCGTCGCGGCTTGCGGCGGCGACGGCATCACCGCTCATCTGCGCGAAGACCGGCGGCACATCCGCGATGACGACCTGGCGCGCATCCAGGCAGCGACCGATCTGCCGCTCAACCTCGAAATGGCCGCGACGGAAGAGATGCTGGCGATTGCCCTGCGCCACAAACCGCACGCCGCCTGCATCGTGCCCGAACGTCGCGAGGAACGCACCACCGAAGGGGGGCTCGATGCGGCCGGGCAGCACAACCGCCTCGCCCCGATCGTCGCGCGGCTGACCGATGCGGGCATCCGCGTCAGCCTGTTCATCGCCCCCGAGGAACGCCAGATCGAGGCGGCCTTGCGGCTGCGCGCGCCGGTGGTCGAACTGCATACCGGCGAATATGCCCATGCCAGCGACGAGGAGCGCGCAACCGAATTGCGCAAGCTCGCGGACATGGCGGCGCTGGCCGCCAAGAACGGCATCGAGCCTCATGCCGGCCATGGCCTCACCTATGACAATGTTCAGCCGGTGGCCGCCATCCCGCAAGTGGCAGAGCTCAATATCGGCCATTATCTGATCGGCGAAGCGGTGTTTGTCGGCCTTGAGGCGAGCGTCGGGCGGATGCGCGCGTTGATGGACGCGGCGCGGTGATTATCGGCCTCGGCTCGGACCTCTGCAATATCGAGCGCATCCAGGCCTCGCTCGACCGCTTTGGCGCGCGCTTCGAACAGCGAGTGTTCACCGCCGCCGAACAGGCCAAGGCCGCCCGCCGCCCGCTGACCCGCGCGGGCACTTATGCCAAACGGTTCGCGGCGAAAGAGGCGTTCAGCAAGGCGGTCGGCACAGGTTTCAAGCGTGGCGTGTTCATGAAGGACATCGGCGTCATCAACGCCCCCTCGGGCGCGCCGACGCTGGCGCTGAGCGGCGGGGCGGCCGCGCGGCTTGCCGAGATGGTTCCGGCAGGCCATGAGGCGCATATTCACCTGACGCTGACCGACGATCACCCTTTTGCGCAAGCCTTCGTCATTATCGAGGCGCGCCCGCTCTGAGTATTTCCGCCCCCGTGCCTGCCCCCGAAACAACCGAACCAGCCCCGCCGATCAATTGGGGCGCGGAACTGCGCGGCCTCGCGCTGATGCTGCTCGCCGTGCTCGGCTTTCACAGCTTCATCGCCAAGCCGTTCTATATCCCCAGCGAATCGATGATGCCCAACCTGCTGGTCGGCGACCGGCTGGTTGTCAGCAAATATCCTTATGGCTGGAGCTGGGTGTCGGCGAGCTTCCACCTGCTGCCCCGCGGCGACTGGCGGCTGCTACCGCGCACGCCCGAATATGGCGATATCGTGATCGCCGTGCCGCCCGGCCGCGACGAGGATTATATCAAGCGGGTCGTTGCCCTGCCGGGCGACCGCATCGCGCTGGTCAACGGGCAGATTGTCCTGAACGGCAAGCCGGTGCCGCAAGCGGTGGAACCGCCGATCGACCTGCCAGTCGATGCCAACGCCCGCTGCGAGGATTATATCTACCCAGGCGCCCGGCAGATGACGCCGGGCGGCGCAGTCTGCCAGTTGCCGGTCTATCGCGAGACGTTGCCGAACGGGGCGACCTATCTCGTCATCGACCACCAGAACCAGCGGCTCGACACCATGGCCGAGCTGACCGTTCCGGCCGGGCACGTCTTCCTGATGGGCGACAACCGCGACGAATCCGCCGACAGCCGCGAGGAGGCCTGGCGTGGCGGGCTCGACGGTCCGGTGCCGCTGGCCGATGTCGGCGGACGGGCCGAGTTCATCACCTTTTCGCTCGACGGAACGACCGGCTGGAACCCGGCCAGTTGGTATAAATCCTTGCGCGCGGGCCGTGCGTGGACCACCCTGCGCCCGGCGATCGCGAAACGAGGGGGGCAGCGGCCATGACCAGCGCAACGGGCGGAGCAGATCAGGTCCCCGCCCCCCCCGAACCGGACAGCGCGGCTGATCCCATTGCGGCCAGCCCGACCCGCATCGCGAACCCGGCCCTACGGTTCGAAGCCAAGAAGGCGATGGTCTGGGTGGCGATTGTCGGACTGGCGGTGCTGTCGGTCTATATCGCGTCGTCATTGCTGGTGATCTTCGGCGCGTTCGTGTTCGCCTCGCTGATCGATGGCGGCGCACGCCTGCTCGGCCGGGTGCTGCCGATCGCGCGCAAGTGGCGCATCGCGCTGGTGCTGCTGCTGGCGACCGCGTTCTTCGTCTGGCTGGCCAGTTTTGCCGGATCGCAAATATCGCAGCAGGCGGCGCAATTCCCGACCACGATCTATCAGCAGGCCGGTCGGCTGATCGCCTGGCTGCGCGAGCAGGGCTTTGCGATCAATCAAGGCGATATCGAAGGCTACGTCGCGCAGGCGATGGACGGCATCGGCACCGTGACCCGTGCGATCGGCGGGATTTTCGGCGGGCTGACGACGCTGTTCCTGATCATGGTGATCGGGATTTACCTGGCGGTCGAACCGCATCTGTACGAGCGCGGCAGTGCCTGGATGATCCCCGCCGACCGGCGCGAATCCTTCTATGAGACCGCCAGCCGCATGGGCGAAGCGATGCGGCGGCTGATGGCCGGGCGGATCGTCGGCATGGTCTTCGAAGGCCTGTTCACCTATGCGCTGCTTGCCTGGTGGGGCGTGCCGATGGCCGCGTTGCTGGCGATCCTGACGGGCCTGTTGGCCTTCATCCCCAATATCGGCGCGCTGATTTCCGGTGCGCTGATGGTGCTGGTCGGCTTCTCGGTCGATACCAATACCGGCCTGTTCACGATCTTCGTCTACTTCTTCGTGCAGACGTTCGATGGCTATGTGATCATCCCGCTGATTGCCAAGAAGACCGTCGATCTTGCCCCTGGCCTGGTGCTGGCGATGCAGCTGATCATGGGCGTGTTGTTCGGGCTGATGGGCCTGTTCCTGGCCGATCCGCTACTGGCGATGATCAAGGTCGCGCTCGAACGGCGCTCCGAAGAAAACATGGCCGAAGAGCCGACGCCGGCGCCGCCCTCCCCCCAGGAGCTGCCCGTTGGCGCGTAAGTTCCTCTATGTCGTGGCCGGGCTGATCGTGCTGGCGCTGGCCGCGCTGTTCGCGCTCAATCTGTGGTCCAAGCAGCTGACCGAATTCGCCTTCGTCCCGCGCAGCGAATTCGTCCGGCAGAACCCGCTCGAAAGCAACGCCTATAACGATCCGGCGATGTGGTATTCGCGGCCCGGTATCGGCACCGATGATCCCGCGCGCTGGCAGCCGCGCTGGGCGGAGGGGGTCACGCCCGCGCCTTCGAACGTGCCTGACGGCCACCCGCCATTCGCAGTGTTCTTCGTGCACCCGACCTCCTATCTCGACCGGGCGGCGTGGAATGCGCCGCTCGACGATACGGGCAGCGCCGAGACTGCGCGCCTTTATCTGCGCGGCATGGCGACGCCGTTCAATCAGGCCGCCGAGATCTGGGCCCCGCGCTATCGGCAGGCGACTTTCGGCGCGTTCCTGCGCGACAGCCCGGCGGCACAGCAGGCGATCGATACGGCCTATCAGGACGTGCGGCAAGCCTATGCCTTCTTCCTCGCCACGGTCCCGGCAGACCGGCCGATCGTGCTGGTCGGCCACAGTCAGGGTGCGCTCCATTTGCTGCGTTTGCTGCGCGAGGAGTTCGCCGCGCCCGAGCAGAAGGCGCGCGTGGCCGCGATTTACGCCATCGGCTGGCCGATTTCGGTCACGCACGACCTGCCGGCGCTCGGCTTCCCCCCCTGCGCCACGCCCGAGCAGGGCAGCTGCATCCTCAGCTGGTCGAGCTATGCCGAGCCAGCCGATCCCTCGGCAGTGCTCGACGCCTATGGCAACTCGACCGGATTTGACGGCCAGCGCCGGGCCGGCAGCCCGATCCTGTGCACCAACCCGCTGACCGGCACGGTCGGCGGCGCCGCGCCGGCGGATGCCAATCCCGGCACGCTGGTGCCGCAGGACGACCTCAGCAGCGGGGTGCTGACGCCGGGGCTCGTGCCGGCACGCTGCGCCGAAAACGGCCTGCTACTGATTGGGCCGCCGCCCGAAATGGGCAACGCCGTGCTGCCGGGCAACAACTATCACGTCTATGATATCCCGCTGTTCTGGCAGAGCGTGCAGGACGATGTCGGCCGCCGCGTGGCCGGCTGGGCCGCCGCCCGCCGCTGAGATGGCAACGGTGACCGATGATGCCGCCGCCTTCGCCGCGGCGCTGCCGAATGGCGGAGTGCTGCTGGCGCTCGACGTTGGCACCAAGACGATCGGAACCGCGCTGTGCGATGCGGGCTGGCGCTTCGCTTCGCCGGGCGCAACGCTGCCGCGCGGCAAGTTCACCCGCGACCGGGCCACGCTCGAAGACCTGATCCGCCAGCGCGCCGTGGCCGGGCTGGTGATCGGGTTGCCGCGCAACATGGATGGCAGCGAAGGGCCGCGCGCGCAGGCCAGCCGCGCCTATGCGCGCAACCTCGCCCCGCTTGGCCTGCCGATCCTGCTGTGGGACGAACGCTGGTCCACCGCCAGCGCCGAGCGGTCGATGATCGACCAGGACATGAGCCGCGCGCGGCGCGGCGAACGGATCGACGCTCATGCGGCGGCGGTAATCCTGCAGGCGGCGATTGACCGGCTGGCCGGCGGCGTGCTCTGACGGCAGCGATGGACGAACGCCCCACCTTCGCCGCCGACGGTTTCGATGTCGCCAGGGCCGCCGCGCTGATGCTGGCGCAGGGCCATGCCGGCTGGCTGGGGCTGCGCTATCACGCGCACGGGCCGGACTGGGCCGAGCTGGAGCTTCCGTGGCGCGCGGATCTGATCGGCGAGGACGCGCGCCAGGTGCTCGCCTCCGGTCCGATCGTCAGCCTGATGGACATGGCCTCGGGCATGAGCGTGTGGATCAAGATGGGCGCGTTCAAGGCCATCGCCACGCTCGACCTCCGGGTCGATTACGTCCGCCCCGCGCGGCCCGGCCATGCGGTGATCGGCCGGGTCGAATGTTACCGCGTAACCCGCTCGGCCGCGTTTGTGCGCGGCATGGCGCATGATGGCGATCCGGGCGATCCGGTGGCCCATGTCGCCGGCTGCTTCATGGCGATCATGGGGATGCGCTTGCCGTGACCTTCGAACTCACCCCCTACGCCCGCGCGATGGGAATTGCCCAGGCGCACTTTGACGATGGCCTCCCGGTACTGGTGCTGCCGTTCGAACAGATCGTCGTCGGGCGGCCGGGCACGCTGCATGGCGGGGCGACCAGTGGGCTGCTGGAAACCGCTGGCTATGCCGCCCTTCGCACCGAGCTTGACCGGGCCGGACGGCTCGCTCGGCTGAAGCCGATCAATGTGACCGTCCAGTTCCTCTCCGCCGCCAGGCCCGAGCCGACCTATGCCATCGGGCGGGTCACGCGGATGGGCCGGCGCAACGCCAATATCGATGTCGAGGCGTGGCAGCATGACCGGCACCGGCCGATCGCGACAGCGGTGATGAATGTGCTGATGATCGATGACAGCAGCGCAGACGACGCCGCGGGTTAATTCGCGTCCATCCGTTCGCGGGCGCGGCGATAGGCTTCGTCCATTTCGGCCTGCTGCTGCGCGCGGCGGGCGCTGGCTTCGGCCTGCTGTTGTGCGCGGCGGGCGCTGGCTTCGGCCTGACGCTGCGCTTCGGCGGCAGCGGCGCGGCCGGCCTCGATCGTGCGCGGATCGNCTGTTGTGCGCGGCGGGCGCGGGCTTCGGCCTGACGCTGCGCTTCGGCGGCAGCGGCGCGGCCGGCCTCGATCGTGCGCGGATCGATCCGCACCCCGCCCTCGCCAAATCCGACATCGACCGGCACCCCATCGACATTGGTGGTGACGGTGACGCCGCCTTCTTCCACCCGCAGGTGCGCCCCGTCACCCAGCGGAATGTCGGCCCCTGATGGCAGGTCGAGCGGGCGGACGGGGCCGGCGGGGTTCTGGCTGACCGTCGGGCGCGGGGCGGCCGGGCGGGTGGCGCCAATGCGCAGCGCCTGAACCATGAAGTCGCGCCAGATCTGCGCCGGCATCCCGCCGCCCGACATCCCGCTGAGCGGGGTGTTGTCATCCTTACCGATCCACACGCCGACCACCAGATCGCCGGCATAGCCGACGAACAACGCATCGCGTGCATCCTGGCTGGTGCCGGTCTTGCCGTAATTGGCGATGCTGAGCGATGCGGCGCGGCCCGTGCCGCGATTGATCGCGGCGCGCAGCATTTGTTCGATCCCCGCATGGACCGAGCCCGCCTCGCGCCCGCCAGCACCTAAATCCCACAATCGCTTGTACCAGGGCTTACCATCTTCGGCGAAGGCGCGCGGGACCACCGGATGGCGGTTGGCGGCGACCCCGGCATAGGCGGCGGTCAGTTCGAGCAGAGTCATGCTGGAGGTGCCAAGCGCGAGGCTCGGATCGCCTTCGGCCAGCGGCGAGCGAACGCCGTAATCGCGCGCGGTTTCGATCACCTTGTCGCTGCCGATTTCGCGCATCAGGCGGACGGCGGCAACATTGCTCGACCGGGCGAAGGCATCCTCCAGCGTCAGGCTGTCGGAATAGGCATCACCGGCATTGCGCGGGCGATAGCTGCCGCTGGTGAACGGGCGGTTGTCGATCCGGTCATCGGGCTGTTTGCCCTCGCGCAACGCGGCGAGCCAGACGAACAGCTTGAAGGTCGAGCCCGGCTGCCGCCGCGCCTGGGTCGCCCGGTTGAACGGGGTCGCGGCATAGTCGCGCCCGCCGATCATCGCCACCACCTCGCCATTGGGGCGCATCGCCACCAGCGCGACCTGCGCCCCACCCAGCCCGCGCCGGTTCACCACCGCGCGGGCGATGCCCTGCAACCGCGAATCGAGCGTCGTGGTCAGACGCTGCTGTGAATAACCATTGCCGGCCATCTGCCGCGCGGCGGGCAGCGCCCAATCGGCGAAATAGGTGCCTGTCGGCAAATCCTTGCGCGTGCGGCTGTCCACCGCCGGATAGGGCATGGCCCGCGCCTCGGCCTCGGTCAGATAACCGGCCGCGACCATCGCGCCCTTGACCAGATCCATCCGCCGCTTGGCCCGGTCGTAATGGCGCGTCGGGGCAAAGCGCGAAGGCGCCTGCACCAGCCCCGCCAGCATCGCCGCCTGTTCGGGGCGCAGCTTTTCCGGCTGGCGATAGAAATAATGCAGGCTCGCCGCGCGCAGGCCATACACATTGTCGCCGAAATAGGCGTTGGAGAGATAGCGTTCGAGGATCTCGTCCTTGGTCAGCCAGCTTTCCAGCCAGAAGGCGATCAGCATCTCGCGCGCCTTGCGCGTCAGCGTCTGTTCGGGGGTCAGGAAGGTGAATTTGGCGAGCTGCTGGGTGATCGTGCTGCCGCCGCCATAGCCGGTCCACGCCGCCCGGGCGAGGCCGCGCGGATCGATCCCCCAATGGCTGTAGAACCGCCGGTCCTCGATCGCCAGAAACGGCTCGGTGACATGCGCCGGCAGCTTGGCCACCGTCACCGGGCGGTCCACCACCGCCCCGTTGCGCGCGATCGGCGTGCCGTCGGCGGCCAGCAGCGTCAGTTGCGGCGGGGCAATCGGTTCGAGCGACTTGCTGAGCGGCGCAGTAATCACCAGCCACCCGATCAGCAGGATCAGCGCCAGCAGCAATCCCGCCGCGATGCGCCCGATCCACCAGCCCCGGCTGCGCCCCAGCCACCCCAAACGCGGCGATGGCGGAGGGAGCGGCGGCGCGCCGGCCCCATACGCCGCGCCCGCAGCGGCGGGTGGCGCCAGCGTTGTACCCGCCGGTGGGCGTGGCTCAAGGCGGCCGAGCCGCGCGTCCCAATCATCGAACGCATCGTGCAGGGGGTAATAACCGCGATGCGGCGCCGGTTCGCTCTGCGAAGGCGGCGGCGCACCGTCCTTGCCCTTGCCCTTGCCGAACCCGAACCATGCCATCGAACTGTATTAACCGAACAACACAGGGCTGAAAAGTGGCCCGGCGCTCACCCGCGGCCGACGATGCTTTCCGGCAGGTCGGTGCCGAAGACGCGCTGGTAATATTCCGCCACCAGCACGCGCTCGGCCTCGTCGCACTTGTTGAGGAAGGTGACGCGGAAGGCGAAACCGACATCGCCCAATATCGCCGCATTCTGCGCCCAGGTGATCACCGTGCGCGGGCTCATCACCGTGGAAATATCGCCATTGATGAAACCCTGGCGGGTCAGGTCGGCGACCTTGATCATGTCGGCGATGGTCTTCTTGTCCGCTTCGGGCAATTTCGAGCCGACAATCGCCTGTTCGGTTTCGGCCGGCAGATAGTTGAGCGCGACGACCATGTTCCAGCGGTCCATCTGGCCCTGATTGATCGCCTGGGTGCCGTGATAGAGGCCGCTGGTATCGCCCAGACCGACCGTGTTGGCGGTGGCGAACAGACGGAAATGCGGATCGGGCCGGATCACGCGGTTCTGGTCGAGCAGGGTCAATTTACCCTGCTGTTCGAGCACCCGCTGGATGACGAACATCACGTCGGGCCGGCCGGCATCATATTCGTCGAACACCAGCGCCACCGGGTGCTGCAACGCCCAGGGCAGCAGACCCTCGCGAAATTCGGTTACCTGCAACCCATCGCGCAGGACGATCGCGTCGCGGCCGATCAGGTCGATGCGGCTGATATGCGCGTCGAGATTGATGCGGATACAGGGCCAGTTCAGCCGCGCGGCGACCTGTTCGATGTGGGTCGATTTGCCGGTGCCGTGATAGCCTTGGACCATCACCCGCCGGTCAAAGGCGAATCCGGCGAGAATCGCCAGCGTGGTTTCCGGATCGAACACGTAGCTTTCGTCGAGATCGGGCACCCGCTCGTCCGCCTCGCTGAACGCGGGGATCTGCCAGTCTACCTCGAGGCCGAAGACCTCGCGGGCGCTGATCGTGGTGTCGGGGGCGGCAAGGCGGGTCTTCGCGGTGTCGAGCGTCATAGCGCCCCGGCGCGTGGCACGGCGCGCGCGCGCTCGCAATGCCTTATCGCACCGACGCGCACTGTCCGGCCATTTTGCGTCCCCCACGCACTTGCGCTAGTCATATGCGGGTGGAACGCCCCCGCCCGCTGCACAACCCGGCCGACCTGCTGCGCGATCGCCTGGTGCGGCAGGTGCGCGCAGTGTTCAACGATCAGGCTGCGGGCGAACAACCGGTGCCCGTTTCCGACGACGCATTGTTCGCGCGTGATACGCCGATCCGGCTAGTCCATGCCGATATCGTCGCGATGATGGTCGGCGGCATCCGTTCGCTGCTGCTGCAAATGCTCCACCCCCACGCGCTGCAGGGCGTCCTCGATCATTCGAATTTCCGCGAGGATATGCAGGGGCGGCTGCGGCGCACGGCGCGCTTCATCGCGGTCACAACCTTCGCCCATCGTGACGAGGCGCAGGCAGCGATCGCGCGGGTGAACCGGATTCACGAGCAGGTGCGCGGCACGCTGCCCGACGGCACACCCTATTCCGCGCGCGATCCGCGCACGCTGGCCTTCGTGCATCTGGCCGAAGCGGAGAGCTTCCTCCTCGCCTATCGCCGGTTCGTCCAGCCGGCGATGCCCCGGCGCGATCAGGACGAATATTTCCGCCAGTTCGCGCAAGTCGCGCGGGCGCTGGGGGCCGACCCGGTTCCCGAGACACGGGCCGAGGCGGAGGCGCTGACGCGCGCCATGCGCGGCGAATTGCGCGGGTCGGCCGCAGCGCGCGAGATTGCCCGGCTGGTGCTGCAGGACAGCGCCGCCACCGGCGCCGAGGCGGTGCAGCATATCCTCGGCACTGCGGCGGTCGATCTGCTGCCGCCGTTCGCCCGCGCGCAATTGGGGCTTGCCGCGCCGGGAATTACCGCCTTGCCCGCGCGCCTCGCCACCGGGGCGATGGCCGGCACGCTGCGCTGGGCCTTCCGCCAGCGCTAGCCGAATTTATCGGGCAGGCAGAACAGGCCCGTCAGGATGGCTATCAGCGCGCGGTCCCCGGCGATGGTCAGCTGGCCGGCCTGCTCCAGCTCGGCAGCCGGCACGCCGCCATAGATCAACGCTGCCAGCACCGGCGCTTCGGCCACGGTCAGGCGCAGCGCGGCGTCGACCGCCTCACCGCGTGTGATGGCGATGCCGGCGTCCGTTACCTCCAGGCGAAAGCTGTCGGGACCGATTTCGATGGCCGCAACGAGTGAAGCGCACTCGGCCGCGCGGGCATCGAACATCGTTCGCAAGCTCATCATCAGCGAGGCGGCGGATAGCGGCAGCGTGATGTCGTGCCCCGGCGCCGAAGCGGCCCAGCGACCGAGCGCGGCGATGACCGGTTCGGCCGCCTCGCCCAAGGCCGTCAGCCGGTAGACCCGCATCGCGGCAGGCGGCGCCAGTTGCGCGCGCTCGACCACCCCGGCGCGCTCGAGCCCGTCGAGCCGCTCGGTCAGCGATTTGGCGCTGATTCCGGGCAGCCCGGCGCGCAGGTCGGAAAAGCGCCGCGGTCCAAACATTAGTTCGCGGACAATCAACAGAGCCCACCGCTCGCCCAGCAATTCGAGGCCGAACGCCGTTCCGCAGGCGTCATTATACCAGCGGCCATGCAGCCGCTCGGCTATCTTAGTTTCCTTTTGTAACTTCATTGTTGCCTTTAGTAACTCATAGGCGCAGCAGGGGGCAAGTCGATTCGCAGGAGAACCAACCATGCCCTACATTGACGGATTCATCGCCGCGGTTCAGCGCGACCGCCGGACCGCATATGAAGGCTTCGCGCAACGATCGTGGACGCTGTTCAACCGTTACGGGGCGCTCCGGCAGGTCGAGACGTGGGGCGACCGGGTGCCCGATGGCAAGCTGACCGATTTCCGCCGCGCGGTCGCCGCCGTGGAGGGCGAGGAGGTGGTTTTCTCATGGCTCGAATGGCCCGACAAGGCGACCCGGGATGCGGGCTTTGCCGGAATGGAGCAGGAGGGCACACAACTTGGCGAAATGCCCTTCGATGGCCAACGGATGATCTTCGGCGGCTTTGTCCCGCTGCTCGACCTTGGCGAAGCGCGCGCGGCGCCCGGATATGTCGATGGTTTCGTGCTCGCCGTACCGAGCGGCAATCGCGACGCCTTCATCGCCCATGCGACCGAGGGCGACGGCGTGTTCATGGATGCCGGCGCCACCCGTGTCGTCGAGGCGTGGGGCGATGATGTCCCCGCCGGCAAGCGCACCGATTTTGCCCGTTCGGTCAGGGCGGAAGGGAACGAGACGGTGTGCTTCAGCTGGATCGAATGGCCCGACAAAGCCACCCGCGATGCCGCGCACGCGCAAATGCACGAGGCAATGAGCGATCCGGCGAAAATGGACCCGCGCATGGACCCGGAGAAGAACCCCATGCCATTTGACGGGCAGCGGATGATCTGGGGCGGGTTTGTCCCCATGTTCGACAGCAAAGGGTCGGTATGATGAGCACGCAGCACGGATCGCATATCTGGTACGAGTTGCTGACTGGCGACGTCGATGGGGCCAGCGCCTTCTATCGCAAGGTACTGCCGTGGACGGTCGCGCCAGCGGGAATGCCGGACATCGATTACCGCATCGCCACAGCGGCCGATGGCGGCCAGGTGGCCGGCATCATGGCGCTGACGCCGCAAATGGGCGAGCGGGGGCCGGGCTGGATGGGCTATATCGGGGTTGATGATGTCGACGCGGCCGCTGCCCGCATCGCCGCTGCCGGGGGCAGCGTGTTGATGCCGCCGGCCGATATTCCCGAGGTGGGGCGGTTCGCGATGGTGGCCGATCCGCAAGGCATCGCCTTCTACATCATGCGTGGTGCCTCGGACGCGATGAGCACGGCCTTTGCCTATGACAAACCGCGCCCCGGCCACGGCGCCTGGAACGAACTCGCCACTCCGGACAAGGATGGCGCCGCAGCGTTTTATGCCGATATCTTCGGCTGGGCGAAGGATGGCGAGATGGACATGGGGGCGGCCGGCACATACGATTTCATGCGGGACGGCGAGGGTCTGCTCGGCGCGATCATGCGCCAGCCGCCCGAAATGCCTGCGCCGGGCTGGTCCTATTACTTCCGCGTGCCTGATCTCGATGCGGCCAAGACGGCGGTCGAGGCCAATGGCGGCAAGGTGCTGCACGGCCCGCACGAGGTGCCGGGCGGCGACTTCATCATCAATGCGGTCGATCCGCAAGGCGCGCTGTTCTCGCTCGTCGGCGGCCGGACCGACTAGGCGCGCAGAAGCCGTCCGAGAGGCAAAACACGAAGCGGAATGATTTTCGGTTATTACCCTTGACAAATATAACCGATTTGGTTATAAGGGCACAAGGCAGAAGGAACGGCGATTCGCCTCGCCCTGCCAGCCATCCATACCGCGCGGGCCTCAACGCGCGGGTGGATCGCTGGCGCGCAGGCGGGGCAGTTATTCGAACGTCGCGCTCTTTCTCAACGTCTGATAGGCTTCAACCACCCGGCCCAGCCGGGCCTCGTGGCGCCGGTCGCCGCCATTGCGGTCGGGGTGATAGCGGCGGACCAGTTCGGAGTAACGCTGGCGCAGCGCGCGCAGATCGCTGGCATCGCTGAGCCCCAGCACCTCGAGCGCGGCGGCCTCGGCGGCGGTGAAGCGCCCCGTTGCCGCCACTTTCGCGGCGCGTTCGGTGCGGCTGCGAATACCTGCCGCGCGCGCGCCGATTGCCTCCAGCGGGTCGGCAAAATCGGCCCAGCGCGGCAGGTCGCCCACGCCGCCATCGCCGCGAAAGGAACGGGTCTCGGTCGCCCACCCCTCTCGCCAGGCAGCGCCCGGCGCCTGTGCGGCGTAGATTTCGTCCGCGCTCATTCCCGCGAACCAGTCGTAGCCGGCGTTGAATTCGCGCACATGATCAAGGCACAGCCAGCGATATTCGCCCGGCCCGTCGAAGCCGGCTGCGCGTGGGCCCGGCGCGCGGAACTCGCCCGCCTCGCCGCACCCCGGCGCGGCGCAAACCTGCCCCGCCCCGTCGTGCCTGCCATGAAACCGCGCATTGCCCATTCGGGCCCAGATGGTCATGGACAAGCCGCTTGGGAACCCCCAGAACCCCCATATGAGCAGCCCCCTGGCAGACGAGATGCATGAGCGCCTTGAACGGGCCTTTGCCCCGCTGGCGCTGGACATCGTCAATGACAGCGCCCGCCACCATGGGCACGCGGGCGACGATGGCAGCGGCGAATCGCATTTCACCATCACCATCGAAAGCGCCGCCTTTGCCGGGGTCGGCCGGCTCGAACGCCAGCGCATGGTCAACCGCGCACTGGGCGACATTCCCGGCCAGCGGGTCCACGCCCTCGCCATCCGCGCCCGCGCGCCCGGCGAGCCGGCATGAGTATCATCCAGACCATAACCCCGGTCACGCACGATCTCGGCGCGTTCGAGGTTCGCCGTGCGATCCCCTCGCGCGAGCGGACGATGGTCGGCCCGTTCATTTTCGTTGACCAGTTCGGTCCCGCGCAGCTCGATCTGGGGGCGGCGATGGATGTGCGGCCGCATCCGCACATCAACCTCGCCACCGTCACCTGGCTTTTCGACGGGGCGATCGACCACCGCGACAGCCTGGGCAGTTGTGCCACCATTCGCCCCGGCCAGGTCAATCTGATGACCGCCGGGCGCGGCATCGTCCATTCCGAACGCAGCCCGGCCAGCGAGCGAACCGGCGAAGGGCGGCTCTACGGAATGCAGACCTGGCTCGCCCTGCCCGACGGGTGCGAGGAGATCGCCCCTGCCTTCGAAGCGTTGAGCGATCTGCCGCTGGTCGAGGATAGCTGCGCCAAGGCGACCGTAATCATGGGCGAGCTGTGGGGCGCGCGCGCGCCGACCACCACCTATGCGGCCACCATCTACGCCGAAATCCTGCTGGCGGGCGGCGGAGCGATCCCACTCGACGACGAGGCGGACGAACGTGCGGTGATGCTGGTCGGCGGCGAGGCGCGGGTCGATGGCCACGCGCTGAAATTGTACGAACTGACCGTGCTGCGCCCCGGCGCCGACATCAACCTGACCTCGGCAAAAGGCGGGCGGGTGATGCTGCTGGGCGGCGAGGCGTTCGCGACCAAGCGCCATGTGTGGTGGAACTTCGTTTCCTCCAGCCGCGACCGGATCCGCCAGGCGGCGGATGACTGGCGCGAAGGCCGCTTTCCGCTGGTGCCGGGTGACAGCGACGAATTCATCCCCCTGCCTGACCAGCCAACCACGGTGAGTTACCTATGAGCCAAACCGCCACGCCGATTATCTGGATCACCGGGGCATCCTCGGGCATCGGCCGGGCGCTGGCGGCGGAATGGTCGCGGCGCGGTGCAACGATCATCCTGTCGGGCCGCGACGAGCGACGCTTGGCCGAGACCGCCGCCGAATGCGCGGGCGAAACGCTGGTCCTGCCCTTCGAAACCACCGATGATGCAGCGCTCGCCCGCGCGGCCGAACAGGCGCATGGCTGGCGCGGGCAGATCGATGTGCTGGTCAACAATGCCGGCATCTCGCAGCGGTCGCGCGCGCTTGAAACCGACATGGCGGTGTATCGCCGGATCCTTGAGGTTGATCTCCTGGCGCCGATTGCGCTGACGCAGGCGGTGATCGGCCCGATGGCGGCGCGGGGGAACGGCCGGCTGGTGTTCATCTCTTCGGTCGCCGGCAAGGTCGGGGTGCCGCTGCGCACAGCCTATTGCGCGGCGAAGTTCGGGCTGATTGGTTATGCCGATGCGCTGCGCGCGGAATTGTCGCTCAACGGCGTCAGCGTTCATGTGATCGTGCCGGGTTCGGTCGCCACCGATGTGTCGCGCAACGCGCTGACCCGCGACGGGTCCGAGCGCGGCCGCAGCGACGAGGCGATCGACAATGGGATCCTGCCGGCCGACGCCGCCATCACCATGATCGATGCGATCGAAGCCGGAGAGCGCGAGATCGTCGTCGCTCGCGGGATCGAAACACAGATGGCCGAAATGCGCCGCACGCCCGATGCGCTGTTCGATCAGATCGCAGCGATGGTCGCGGGTGGTTACATGGACCGGATGGAGCAGGAGGGATGATGGATCAGCAGCGCGTCACGCTCGCCAACGGGATCGAACTCGATGTGGTGGATACCGGCCCGCGCAATGCGCCGGCGCTGATCTTCCTTCACGGCTTTCCCGAAAGCCACCGCACCTGGCGCCACCAGATCGCGCATCTATCAGACCGTTATCGCTGCATCGCGCCCGATCAGCGCGGTTATCGCGGCTCGTCAAAACCGCAGGAGGTGGCGGCCTACACACCGGACAAGCTGATCGGCGATATCTTCCTCCTGGCCGATGCACTGGGCGTCGGCAGCTTCACCATCATCGGCCATGATTGGGGCGGCGCGATCGCCTGGGGCATCGCGCTCGGCGGGCAGACCAATGGCCGCGTGACCCGCGCGGTGATCGCCAATGCGCCCCATCCCGCGCTGTTCCAGAAACTGCTTTATACCAACGAGACCCAGCGCCGCTCCAGCCAGTATATGCGCGGCTTCCGCGATCCGGCGAACGATGCGCTGGTGCGCGAACACGGCCTGGCCGGCATTCTGCTGCAAGAGGTCAAGTGGGACCGGCCGAGCCAGATGGAAAGCGCCGAGCGCGATGCGCTGCTGGCCGACTGGCAGGACCGGGAAGCCGCCTTCGGGATGCTCAACTGGTATCGCGCCAGCCCGGTCGACGTGCCGCCGCTCGATGCGCCCTATGCCCTGCCAAATGGCTGGACCGAGCCGCCGCTGCCACGCCTCGCCATCCCGACGCTGGTGATCTGGGCGATGGACGATCTGGCCCTGCCGCCCGAGAACCTTGCGGGGCTGGACGCGGCGATTGACGATTTGACCGTGGTCGAGGTGCGCGATTGCGGTCACTTCGTGCCCTGGGAAGCGCCCGAGGCCGTCAATGCCGCGCTGGACGAGTTTCTTACCCGGACGGGCTAGACCAGCCGGTCGAATTCGCCCCAGCCGATCCACGCGCCATGCGGGTGTGCGCGCGCCAGCCGGTGCGGCGTGCCGTCGCCGGGCCAGTGGCGGCCGACCAGCTCGTGATGGTGCACCACGCGGTTCGCCTCCAGCGCGACCCAGGCGAGCGCATTGCCCGCGGTGGCCGCTGCACCTGCCGCGGCCATGACCTGCTCGATCCGCGCCTGCTGATCGTCCGGCACATATTGCCAGACGATCGAATGCATCAGCACCCGGGTCGTCCCTTCCGCCTGCGGGCGGGCGAGTTGCTGCGCGACGAAATCGGCGGCGTTCATCTGCACCAGATCAGGCGGGCTGCGGGTTGCTTCGGCGATCGCGGCATCGATCCGTGCGAAGCGCTCGCGATGTTCGGGCCAGACATAGGCCTTCAGCCGGAGCGCCTGTGCGGGATCGGTCAGATCGACCGGAGCGATGTCGCAGCCGGCGGTGGAGACAATTTCGATTGAGCAATCCGGCGGCGGCGCGCCTTGCCATTCGGGCGTCAGCTGGATCGCGGCCTTGTCCGGCCCGACCACCACCCCGCCCAGATCGTAGCGATAGCGCGAGAGCATCAGATTGATCCCCGCGCTCGACCCGATCTCGAGCAATTCGAAACGCGGAGGCAGGCCCTGATCGGCGAGCCAGAGCAGCGCAGCGATTAAACCGGCGGAACGGCCGACCTCGTTGGTCTGCGGTGGACCGTCGAGCCAGGGCAGGATATCCGCCTCGCGCCGGAGCAGCAGATCGCCGAGCACGCCCGCATCGTCAGCAGGTTCGTCGGCATAGATGGGGGTAAGCGCCGGCTCCTCGCCCGCCAGATGCAGCGCGCGGATCGCGCCTGCCAGCCGCAGCGGCAGCGCGTCGGCGAGCGGTGCGCCGGGCCAATCGCGCACGCGGGTCAGCACAGCGCCGCCGGCGTCGCCTGCAACCAGCGCGCCTAGCGCCGCGACGACCCGCGCCGTGATCGGTGCCCCGGCCGCGCGGCAATATTCCACCTGGTTGCCGAATGCGCGCGCGACCATCTCCGGGCCGCGCGCCTGGATATCGACAAACTCGTAGGGTGCGCTCATCGGCGTGCTCCTTGCCGCTGGCTCGGGTCTGCGCCCCTTTTGTGCAGCGCACAAGAGCCGCCTTGCCCTTGCCCGCCCTGCGCCCTAGATCGGCGGCGTGACGCGTGCTGTCCCCCTGACCTTTGCCGTGCCCAAGGGGCGCATTCTCGACGAGGCGCTGCCCGTCATGGCGAAGGCCGGCATCGTGCCGGAAAGCGCCTTTTCCGAACCGGCGAGCCGCAGCCTCACCTTCCCCACAACACGCGTCGATATGCGCCTGATACGCGTGCGGGCGTTCGACGTCGCAACCTTCGTCGCCCATGGCGCGGCGCAGGCGGGCATTGTCGGTTCGGACGTGATCGAGGAATTCGACTATTCCGACCTCTATGCCCCGGTCGATCTCGGCATTGGCCGGTGCCGCCTGTCGGTCGCCGAACAGGAGGCGGGCGCGGCCAGCATCGACCGGGCCAGCCATGTGCGCGTGGCGACCAAATATCCTGCCATCACCCGCCGCCATTTCGCCGCGCGCGGGATTCAGGCCGAATGCGTCAAGCTGAACGGGGCGATGGAAATCGCCCCCGCGCTCGGCCTTGCCGGGCGGATTGTCGATCTCGTCTCGAGCGGGCGGACACTGGCCGAAAACGGGCTGGTGGAGACTGATCGGGTGCTCGACGTGACGGCGCGGCTGGTGGTCAACCGCGCCGCGCTCAAGACCGACCCCCGCGTCGGCGCGATTGTCGAGGCGTTCCGCGCCGCCACGGCAGAGCCGGCCTGATGCAACTGCTGCGCGCCAGCGATGCGGGGTTCGAGCAGGCTTTCGCCAGGCTGGTCACAGACCGGCGGGAAAGCGGCACCGATGTCGCGCGCGGCGTGGCCGACATCCTGCGCCAGGTGCGCGACCTGCGCGATGAAGCCCTCGTCGAGCTGACCACGCAACTGGACGATCACAGCCTCGGCACAGATGGCAGTGGCTGGCGCTTCACGGCAGAAGATTGCGCCGCCGCCCATGCCGCGCTGGCGCCAGAACTGGCGGCGGCGCTGGCGCTCGCGGCGGAGCGGATTACCGCCTATCACCGCGATCAATTGCCGGCCGACCGCGATTTCACCGATGCGGCGGGGGCGCGGCTGGGGGCGCGCTGGCGGCCGGTCGATGCGGCTGGGCTCTATGTGCCCGGCGGGCGGGCGGCTTATCCCTCATCGCTGTTGATGAACGCCATTCCGGCGAAGGTTGCCGGGGTGGAGCGACTGGTCGTCACCACCCCCACGCCGGGTGGCCAGGTCAATCCGCTGGTGCTCGCCGCGGCGCATATCGCCGGAGTGGACGAAATCTGGCGGATCGGCGGGGCGCAGGCGATTGCCGCGCTCGCCTACGGCACCGAGAACATCGCCCCGGTCAATGTCATCACCGGCCCGGGCAATGCCTGGGTCGCCGAGGCCAAGCGCCAGCTTTACGGCATGGTCGGGATCGACATGGTTGCCGGGCCGAGCGAAATCCTCGTCATTGCTGACGCGCGGAACGATCCGGCGATCATTGCCGCCGATCTGCTCAGCCAGGCCGAGCATGACCCCGCCGCGCAGGCGATCCTGATCACCGACGATGCCGGTTTCGCCGCGCAGGTCGAGGATGCGGTCGATGTCGCCGCCGTCCAGCTCGTCACGCACGCCGTCGCCCGCGCGAGCTGGGATGCGCACGGCGCGATCATCGTGGTCGATGCGCTGGCCGATGCGGTCCCGCTCGCCAACCGGCTGGCGGCGGAACACGTTGAGCTCGCGGTTGACGATCCCGAAGCGCTGTTTGCGGGTCTGCGCCATGCCGGCAGCGTGTTCTTGGGGCGGCAGACGCCCGAGGCGATCGGCGATTATGTCGCCGGGCCCAACCACGTCCTGCCCACCGGCCGCCGCGCCGCCTTTGCCAGCGGGCTGTCGGTGCTCGATTTCATGAAGCGCACCAGCTTCATCGCGCTTGATAACCGGGCGCTGGCCGCAATCGGCCCGGCCGCCATCACGCTGGCCCATGCCGAGGGATTGCCCGCACACGCCCGCTCGGTCGAATTGCGCCTGCAAGGAATGCCTAACCCATGACCTCCCCCGCCCAGGCCCGCTCGGCCGCCCGCTTGGCCGCCGTGCAGGCGCTGTATCAGCAGCATATGGAGCGTACCGCCCTGCCGCGGCTGCTCGACGAATTTCACCAGCACCGCCTGGGCGCCGAGATCGAGGACGCGCAATTTGCCGCCGCCGACGTGGCGTTGTTCGACGATATCGTGCGCGGCGTCGATGCGCGGCGGGACGAGATCGACGCGCTGATCGCCGGGCGCCTCGCTGCCGGGTGGACGGTCGCGCGGATGGACAAGACCATGCTGCAGATCCTGCGCGCCGGCAGCTACGAACTGCTCGCCCGCGCCGACGTGCCGCTGGGCGCGGTGATCAGCGAATATGTCGATGTCGCCAAGGCGTTCTTCGACGACCGCGAGGCGAAATTCGCCAACGGCGTGCTGGATGCGGTCGGCAAACAGGTCCGGCCCGGTTGATGCCGGAACCCGGCGAGTGCGCCTTTCTCGAGCGGCTGCGACGCCTGCCCCTCCATCCCGGTGCGCGCGGGCTGGCGGATGATTGCGCGGTGGTCCCGCTGGGCAGCGAGACGCTGGTCGTGACACACGACATGATGGCCGAGAGCGTTCATTGGCTGCCCGGCCAAGACCCGGTCGACATTGCCTGGAAGCTGGTGGCGGTGAACCTGTCCGACCTGGCCGCCAAGGGCGCAGAGCCGGTGGGCGTGCTGCTTGGCTACAGCCTGCAAGGAGGGGATGCGGACGATGCCTTCCAGATTGGCCTCAGCGAGGCGCTCAGCGCCTTTTCGGCGCCGCTGCTGGGTGGGGACACAATCTGTTGGAAAGGCGCTGTGCATGGCCTGACGGCGCTTGGACGGGCAACCCATCTTCCCGTGCCCTCGCGCGGGGGCGCGCAGCCGGGCGATACGCTGTGGGTCACGGGCACGATCGGCGCCGCGCTCGCCGGGTTCGAGGCGCTCAAGGCGGGCGATACCGGGCCCGCCAGCGCGCCCTATCGCCGGCCGGTGCCGCTGCTGGCAGAGGGGCGCGCGCTCGCCCCGCTGGTCAGCGCGATGATGGATGCGTCGGACGGGCTGCTGCTCGATGCCTGGCGGATCGCGCAGGCGAGCGGCGCGCGGCTGGTGATTGACAGGAACGCCGTGCCGATTGCCCTGCCCAACACTCGCCGCGACGAGGCCTTGCGCTGGGGCGACGATTATCAATTGCTGTTCACGCTCCCCGCCGGAGCAGCGCTGCCGCCGGTGCCGGCCACCTGCATCGGCCAGGTGGAGCGCGGCGCGCCAGCGCTGGTGCTGGACGGCGCGGTGCTGGACGATCCCGCAACGCTCGGTTTCCTGCACGGCTAGGCTTGCCAGTACCGCCTTGCCGATTATAGCAGGCGGCCAAGAAGCCCGTAACAGGGGCCGTTTTCACCGCAGGGAGGGACCAAAGGTGGATCTCGTTACCATATCCATTGTGCTGGGCTTGCTGGCCGTCGTGTACGGCTTTGTCACCAGCCGCCAGGTGCTGGGTTCCAGCGCCGGCAATGCAAAGATGCAGGAAATCGCCGGCGCCATTCAGGAAGGCGCGCAGGCCTATCTGCGGCGGCAATATACCACCATCGGCATCGTCGGGGTGATCGTGGCGGTGCTGGTGTTCGTGTTTCTCGGGACCATTCCAGCTGTCGGCTTCGTGATTGGCGCGGTCCTGTCAGGCGTCGCCGGCTTCATCGGCATGAACATCTCGGTCCGGGCCAATGTCCGCACTGCGCAGGCCGCATCGACCGGGCTGCAGCAAGGGCTGACCATGGCCTTCCGTGCGGGCGCGATCACCGGGATGCTGGTGGCGGGCCTCGCTCTGCTCGCGATAGCGGTATTCTTCTGGCATCTCACGTCGAATGGCGCGCTTGGCCATGGCCTCGCGCCCAATGACCGGCGGGTGATCGATGGCCTCGTCGGCCTTGCCTTCGGCGCCTCGCTTATTTCGATCTTCGCCCGCCTTGGCGGCGGCATCTTCACCAAGGCGGCTGACGTCGGCGCCGACCTCGTCGGCAAAGTCGAAGCCGGTATCCCCGAAGACGATCCACGCAACCCGGCGGTGATCGCCGACAATGTCGGCGACAATGTTGGCGACTGCGCCGGCATGGCCGCCGATCTGTTCGAAACCTATGTCGTCACCGTCGGCGCCACCATGGTGCTGACCGCGCTCTTGATGAAAGGTCTCGGCGATCTGCTGATGCCGATGATGGCGCTGCCGCTACTGATCGGCGGGGCGTGCATCGTCACCTCGATCATCGGCACCTATTTCGTCCGCCTGGGCGGCGGGAAGAACGTCATGGGCGCGATGTACAAGGGCTTCCTTGTCACCGCGGTGCTGTCCGTGCCGCTGATCTGGCTGTGCATCGACCAAGCGATCGGCCTCAACACGGTCATCGGCGGCAGCCTGACCGATGTCGCGGCCGGCCAGCCGGTGGCGGAAGAGGGTCTGGCCGAACAGGTCGTCGGCTTCAGCGGCTGGGATCTGTTCTGGTGTTCGCTGCTCGGGCTCGTCATCACCGGGCTGATCATCTGGATCACCGAATACTACACCGGGACGAATTACCGCCCGGTCCGCTCGATCGCCAAGGCGTCGGAAACGGGCCACGGCACCAACGTCATCCAGGGCCTCGCCATCAGCCTCGAGGCGACGGCGCTGCCGACGCTGGTGATCGTCGGCGGGATCGTCATCGCCTACCAGCTCGCCGGGCTGATCGGGATTGCCTATGCGGCAACCGCGATGCTGGCGCTGGCCGGGATGGTCGTGGCGCTCGACGCCTATGGCCCCGTCACCGACAATGCCGGCGGCATTGCCGAAATGGCCGGGCTGGACGACAGCGTGCGCGAAAAGACTGACCTGCTCGACGCGGTGGGCAACACCACCAAGGCGGTGACCAAGGGGTATGCGATCGGTTCGGCCGGCCTTGCCGCGCTGGTGCTGTTTGCCGCCTACACCACCGACCTTGGCGAATTCTTCCCCAATGTCGACGTCGATTTCAGCCTCGAAAACCCATACGTCATCGTCGGGCTGCTGCTGGGGGCGCTGCTGCCCTATCTGTTCGGCGCGATGGGGATGACCGCCGTCGGCCGTGCGGCGGGTGACGTGGTCAAGGACGTGCGTGAACAGTTCCGCGCCGATGCCGGGATCATGGCCGGGACCAGCCGGCCGAACTATGCGCGTACGGTCGATCTCGTCACGAAGGCAGCGATCAAGGAGATGATCATCCCCTCGCTGCTGCCGGTGCTGGCGCCGATCGTGGTCTATTTCGTCATCACAGCGATTGCCGGCCAGCAGAATGGCTTCGCCGCGCTCGGCGCGCTGCTGCTGGGCGTGATTGTCGGAGGGCTGTTCGTGGCGCTGTCGATGACGGCGGGCGGCGGCGCGTGGGACAATGCCAAGAAGTATATCGAGGACGGCAATCACGGTGGCAAGGGCAGCGATGCCCACAAGGCGGCCGTGACCGGCGATACGGTCGGCGATCCGTACAAGGATACGGCCGGCCCGGCGGTCAACCCGATGATCAAGATTACCAACATCGTCGCGCTGCTGCTGCTGGCCGCGCTGGCCGGCGGTCATTCGGTGATGTAATCGCGCCGCGCGCCGCGCGGTGAACAATCAGCCCCGCCCGGCCCTACGCCCGGCGGGGCTTTTTGCGCGGACCACCGGTTGACGCGCGCGCCCGCCACGCGCAAGCGGGGGCGATGGGATCACGTGACACGCAGGGCGGCGAACCCGCCGACCCGCCGCCGCAGGAACTGGTCGATGCGCTGGTCGCGCTGTTGACAGTCGAACAGACCGGCCCCGATCATTGGCGCGGGCGCCCGCAGCCCGGTGGCAAGGGCCGGGTGTTCGGCGGCCAGGTCATCGCGCAAGCGCTACAGGCGGCGCAGGCCTCGGCCCCCGAGGGCAAGGTCGCCCATTCGCTGCATGCCTATTTCCTGCGCGGCGGGGAGGAGGGCCCACCGACCGACTACACCATCGCCCGCGATTTCGACGGTCGAAGCTTCGCCAATCGCCGCGTGGTCGCCAGCCAGGGCGAAGGCGCCGCGGCGCGGCCGATCCTCAACCTCACGGCCAGTTTCCAGACCCCGGAAAGCGGGCTTCACCATCAGGCCGCCCCGATGCCCGATGTGCCCGATCCCGATACCCTGCGCCCCGATATGGAGCAGCGGCACGCGGTTGTCGAACGGCTCGGCGACAAGCTCAGCGAAGGGCAGCGGGCGATGATCCTGCGCCCGCGCCCGATCGAAATGCGGACCAGCGACAAGCTGCACTGGATGAACAGCGAACCGCGCGAGCCCACCGCGCATAGCTGGTTCCGCACCGTCGCGCCGCTGCCCGACGATCCGGCGATCCACCGCGCGGTTATCGCCTATGCCAGCGACTACACGCTGCTCGGCACCGCCGCGCTCCCGCACGGGGTCAGCTGGATGCGCGGCGAGACGGTCGGCGCCAGCCTCGACCATGCGATCTGGTTCCACGAGGAGGCGCGGGCCGATGAATGGCTGCTCTATGCGACTGACAGCCCCTGGTCGGGCGGCGGGCGCGGCTATAATCGCGGGCAGATCTTCACTCGCGATGGGCGGCTGGTCGCCAGCGTGGCACAGGAAGGGATGATCCGCCTCGCCAAGCGAAAACCCGGCGAGGGCGATGGCGACTAGGCGCCGAGGAACGCGGCCGCGCGCGCGCGATGGGGCGCGATGTCCAGCCCGCGCCCGGCGAGCCAGGCATCGTCGTAATAGGTGCCGGCATAGCGCAAGCCCGCATCGCACAGGATCGTCACCACCGAACCGGTCTGCCCGGCGGCGGCCATCTCCTCGATCAGGGTCATGCAGCCGAACAGGTTGGTCCCGGTCGAACCGCCGACCCGCCGGCCCAGCCGTTCGCTGAGCGCGCGCATCGCGCCAATGCTGGCGGCGTCGGGCACGGCGATCATCCGGTCAACCAGCTCGGGAATGAAGCTCGGCTCCACCCGCGGGCGGCCGATTCCTTCGATCAGGCAGCATTCCCCCGGCGGCGGCGCGGTGACGCTGCGATCGGCGAAATGGCGATGGAACACGGACCCTTCGGGGTCCGCCACGCACAGTCGGGTGGCGAACCGGCCATAGCGGATGAACCGGCCCAGCGTGGCCGAAGTGCCGCCGGTGCCCGCCCCGCAGGCAATCCAGCGCGGCACCGGGTGCTCTTCCAGCGCCATCTGGTCGAAGATGCTTTCGGCGATATTGTTATTGCCGCGCCAGTCGGTCGCCCGCTCGGCATAGGTGAACTGGTCGAGGAAATGCCCACCGCGCTGCTGCGCCAGTTCGTGCGCTACATGATAGACCTGTGCCGGGTCGGCTACCTCGTGGACATCGCCGCCATAAAAGCGGATCGCCTCGATCTTCACCGCCGATGTGCCCGCCGGCACCACCGCGACAAAGGGCAGGCCGAGCAGCCGGGCGAAATAGGCTTCGGACACGGCCGTCGATCCGCTGGTCGCATCGACCAGCAGCGTGTCGGGGCCGATCCACTGGTTGCACAGGCCATAGAGGATCAGCGATCGCGCCAGCCGATGCTTGAGACTGCCGGTCGGGTGGACCGATTCGTCCTTGAGGTACAGCGCGATGCCCGGAAAGCGCGGCAGGTCGAGGCGGATCAGATGGGTATCGGCCGACCGGTTGAAGTCTGCCTCGATGCGGCGCACCGCCTCGTTCGTCCAGTCGCGCAGATCCTGTGCCATGCCGCTTCCCTTAGCCGCCGGCGTGGTAGAAATCATAGACCTTCTGCGCCACGCCCGCGCTGATACCCGGCGCGCGCTGCAAATCCTCGAGACTGGCCGCGCGCACCCGCCCGGCCGTGCCGAAATGGAGCAGCAGCGCCCGCTTGCGCGACGGGCCGACGCCGGGGATTTCGTCGAGCGGGCTGGCAGTGATCGCCCGGCTGCGCTTCGCCCGGTGCGCGCCGATGGCGAAGCGGTGAACCTCGTCGCGCAGAGTTTGCAGATAGAACAGTAGCGGCGAGTTCACCGGCAGGGTCTTTTCCCGCCCGTCGGGGAAATGGAACACCTCGCGCCCTTCGCGCCCGTGATGCGGGCCTTTGGCGATGCCGATCACCGGCACGTCCTCGATCCCGAGTTCCTCCAGCACGGCCATCACGCTGGAGACTTGCCCCTTGCCGCCGTCGATCAGCACCAGGTCAGGCCAGGTGGTCTCGTGGCCGGCGGGTTTGCTGGCCGAGGGCTGGGCTGTGCTTCGAGACGGTTCGGACTGTGTCCGCACCTCCTCAGGACGAACGGATGTTGTGTCACCCCGTTCGTCCTGAGGAGCGGGTGAAGCCGCAGGCTGAAGCCCCGTCTCGAAGGACGCCAACCCCCGGAACCGCCGGCCGATGACCTCGCGCATCATGGCGAAATCGTCGTTGGTCTGCGCCGAGCGGATGTTGAACTTGCGATACTGGCCTTTCACGAACCCGGCGGCGTCGGCCACCACCATCGCGCCCAGCGCCTTGTCGCCCTGAATATGGCTGTTGTCGTAAATCTCGATCCGGCCGGGCGGTTCGTCGAGTTCGAGGAAATCGGCGAGTTCGCGCATCCGGGCGGCCTTGGTGCCGGTTTCGGCCAATCGCCGGTCGAGCGCGTCGGCGGCGTTGCGCTGCGCCTGTTGCATCAGCCGTCGCCGGTCGCCGCGCTGGGGGACCGAAATCTCGACGCGGTGACCGGATGCTTCGCCAAGTGCCTCGGCCAGCACCGCGGCCTCGGGCAATTCCCGATCGACCAGAATGGTCCGCGGCGGCGGCACCTCTTCGTAGAATTGCGCCAATACGTCCGTCATTACCTCGTCCTCGCCCACCTCGGCGGTGTGGCGGGGGAAAAAAGCACGGTGGCCCCAATTCTGTCCGCCGCGGACGAAGAAGGCCTGGATACCCATCTGCCCGCCCTTGGCGGCGAGCGCGAAGATATCGGCATCGCCAACCGCCGCCGCGTTGATCGCCTGGCTGCCCTGGATGAAGGTCGCCGCGCGCAGCCGGTCGCGCAGCAGCGCTGCGCGTTCGAAATCGAGATCGGCTGCCGCTTCGGCCATCTGTCGTTCCATCCGCGCCTGCACTGCACCCGACTTGCCGCCGAGAAATTCCTTGGCCTCGCGCACGAGTTCGGCATAGCCTGCCTGATCGATCCGCCCGACGCAGGGTGCGGAGCAGCGCTTGATCTGGTAGAGCAGGCAGGGCCGGTCGCGGCGGGCGAAGAAGCTGTCGGTGCAGCTTCTCAGCAGGAACAGCTTTTGCAGCGCATTGATGGTCGTATTGACTGATCCGGCGCTGGCGAACGGCCCGTAATAATTGCCTTTCGCCCGCCGCGCGCCGCGATGTTTCGTCAACCGCGGAAAGCTGTGATCGGCGCGGAGCAGAATGAACGGGAAGCTCTTATCGTCGCGCAAAAGCACGTTGTAAGGCGGGCGAAACCGCTTGATCAGCTGGGCTTCGAGTAGCAGCGCCTCGGCTTCCGAATTGGTGGTGACAATTTCCATCGCGCGGGTCTGGCTGACCATGCGCCGCAGCCGGTTGGAAAGGTTCGTGACCTGCGTGTAATTGGCGACGCGGTTCTTCAGCGCGCGCGCCTTGCCAACATAGAGCACATCGCCCTTGGCATCGACCATCCGGTAGACGCCGGGCTTGGGCTTCAGCGTCCGCACCGTCTCCCGGATCGCGGCCACGCCGGCCTCGATATCGGGCTGCGAGCCCTTGACGGTGGCAGCAGCCTGCGTCTCGTCGAACCGCGCCTTGCCGCGCGGATCGTGCGGCGTGCCGGCAGAGGAAGGGATGCGAACCATGCGCGGCCACAGATAGGTGGCGCGGCGAAAAAGGGAAGTTGCCCGCGCGCGGCAATAGCATAGAGCGCGCGCATGGACGGGCAGCATTTCGACGCGATCGTGCTGGGCGCCGGGGCGGCCGGCCTGATGTGCGCCGCGCGCGGCGGGCAGCGCGGCCTCAGCGTGCTGGTACTCGAAGGCGCGGCTGAACCGGGGCGCAAGATCCTGATTTCCGGCGGCGGGCGCTGCAATTTCACCAATCTCGGCGCCGGGCCAGCCAACTACCTGTCGGCCAATCCGCATTTCGCGAAGTCGGCGCTGGCCCGCTACACTCCGCGTGATTTTCTGTCGCTGGTCGAGGCGCATGGCATCGCTTGGCACGAAAAGACGCTGGGCCAGCTATTCTGCGACGGCTCCGCGCGGCAAGTGGTCGCGATGCTGCTGGAAGAATGTGCGCGCGGCAATGTGACCCTCCGCTGCGGAGAGACGGTCCGCGCCGTCGATGCGGGCTATGCGGTGACGACCGACACCGGCCGTTACACCGCGCCGCAACTGGTCATCGCCACCGGCGGCCCATCGATCCCGAAGATGGGCGCGAGCGATTTCGCCTATCGCCTTGCACGCCAGTTCGGCCTCAAGATCGCCGAGCCGCGTCCGGCGCTAGTCCCCCTGACACTGGGAGGCGAGGAACTGCTGTTTCGGGAATTGTCGGGCGTAGCCACCCCCGTGATCGCCCGAGCGACACGCGGCCCCGCTTTCCGCGAGGCGGCTTTGTTCACCCATCGCGGGCTCAGCGGGCCGGCAATCCTGCAAGTCTCGTCATTTTGGCGGCGGGGTGAAGCGGTCGTGCTCAACCTGCTCCCCGATGCCGCAGCAGGGTGGTTAGCGGGGGCCAAACGGCACACACCGCGCACAAACCTGCCCACCGCCTTGCGCGAACATCTGCCGCAGCGGCTGGCCGAGGCATTGGCGGCGCGGCTGGAGGCGGACGGGTTGCCCAACCGCGAGCTGGGCAACTGGCCCGACAAGGCGCTGGCAACGGCCGAACTGCGCCTTGCCAGCTGGGCCTTCACACCCACTGGCAGCGAGGGCTTCGCCAAGGCCGAGGTGACCGCCGGCGGCATCGCCACTGACGACTTGTCGCAGCAGACGATGGAGGCGCGGCGTGTGCCCGGCCTGTATGCCATTGGCGAGGCAGTCGATGTGACCGGCTGGCTCGGCGGCTATAACTTCCAGTGGGCCTGGGCGAGCGCGGTCGCGGCCGGCGATGCGCTGCGCCGCGCGCCCTAGAACAGCTTACGCAATTCGAGCTCGATGAACCGCCCCCGCGGGTCGATCAGGCCGGGTTGATAGGATAGTGGGACCGTGCCACTCCCGTCGGTCACCCGCTGATAGCTGTCGAACAGATTATCGACCCGCAGCGACAGTCGTGTGCCCTTGAGCCAACCGGCCTCCTCGCCCACCAGCCAGCGTTGCTGTTCGAGATTGGCAAACAGGCGCAGGTTGATTGTCGCCAGCCCGCCAAAGCGCAGATCGCTCGATCCGGGCAGCCCGCTGCCGCGCAGGCGCGTGGGCGAGGCATAGGCGCCCGACAGCCGCGCGCCGAGCCCGTCGCGGAACGCGCCGCCTTCCAGTTCGACCCGGTGGCGCGAGACCCCGCCGCTGCCGACCGCATCGCCCGCCAGCAGATCGAGTTCGGGCAGACCAGGCGCAATCAGCACGCGGTTGCCCAGTTCGACCGTATGATAGAGCGAGACATTGAACCGCCCCTGCCCGTCACCAGGTCCGCCGAACATACCGCCCATCATCCCGCCGCGCGGGGCCCCGCTACCGCCTTGCGTCGGAGCTGGGGCGGGTGTCGGCACCGCCGCCATCCGCGCCGGGTCCGCCGCACAGACCCGTTCGCGTAGCGCCGCCAGACGGGCGGGATCCACTTGGCCATCGGGCCCCTTGACCCGATCCGCCACCGCCGCCGGTAGCGAAGCGATATCGGGCACCCCGCCCTCGATTCCGCAGGCGAGTGTGCGGCGCAAGGCGGCAAAGGCGGCCGGATCGAAGGCGCGCGGCGCGCCGTCGCCGGTACAGAAACGCTGACGCAAGATGGCTACGCGCGCGGGGTCGATCTGCCCGTCCGCCCCCCGCAGGCGGGCCACCATCTCTTCGGGCACGCCGGTCAGATCGGGCATCTGCCCCTCTGGAGTGGCGCAGAAACGCGCGCGCAATTCGGCAAAGCGCACGGGGTCAAAGCGCATTCCGGCTCCCGGTGCCGCCACCGTCCCCGGTCCCGCTTGTTCTGGAGCGGGTGTGGCATTCGTCAGGCTGCCCGGCCCCCTTCCCTCGCCCCGCGCGGCCGACGGCGCGCTCGCCGTGCCAAACCGGCCGAACAGGTTGAAGCCATAGCGAAGGCGCGATGCGCGGCGCTCGGCAAAGGTTACTGGCCGGCGATCGAGCGCCAGCAAGGTGCCATCGCCTGCGCGCGTCACGCGGCCGGGAAACGCCGCCTCGATCGCAGGGGTCAGCACCGGGAAGCTCTCGGTCGTGTCGTCCGAGCTGTTGTGATAATATTCGACGATCACATTGGCCCGGTCGAACAGGTCGATATCGTAGCTGGCCGCGAGTTTCCAGTCGCGCTGGGTTTCGGCCAGCAGCGCCGGGTTGCCCCCGCTGGTGACGCTTGCAAGCACGGTTTCGCCGCGCACGAAATCGTAGAGCGGCAGGTTGAACTGGGTGATCGCCGGCGCGCCCAGATTGGTCAGGCTGGGCGCGATTTCACGCACACGATAGCTGGCCTGAAGCGAAAGCCGTTCGGCCGGGCGCCAGGTCAGCCCGCCATTCCAGCCGATCAGCGTGCCGAAATCCGAGAGGTTCTCGACCCCGCCGCCAAGGTCGAGCGATAGCTCGCCCAGCGCGCCGAGAAACCCTTCGCGCGCGCTCGCCAACGGGATCGCCAGGTTGGCCGACCCCTCGACCCGCCGCCGGTCGAGCTTCGTTTCGCCGAGGCTGTTGCGGCTGTCGCGGCTGTTGATCCCGTTCAGCCGCAGCCCAGCCGCCAGCGTCAGGCCCATAGGGCCGGCAGGCAAGGTGAGCGGCTGGCCGACCAGCGTGGTGAGCGCGTCGACCGTATAGGTGCGGCTGCGCGCATCGTCGTAACCGGCCGGCTCGAGCGCCGGCAGCGGGCCATCGATGGCCAGCAGGCCATTTGCTGCGGCAGCCACCAGCGCGCCACTATCGCGCCGCCGATCGGAGCGCGTTTCAGACCAGCTCATTGCCGTATCGAGTGTGCTCGACAATTGCCATGTGCCCAGCCGCGTGTTGAGACCCGCACCGAAGGCGGCATTATCCGTATTGGTCCGCCGCGCCAGCGGGTCGGTGTCGAGCGTGCGGAGCAGTGCGGCGCCGCCCGGCGCGGTCAGCACGATCTGCTCGAGACCCGAAAGGCCGCGGGTGACCTCGTGCGACAGGTTGCCGTTCAGAGTGAGCTGGCCGCCCATGCCCTCGTCGCCGAGCCCTTGGGTAACCGTCAGATTGCCTTCGACCTGCTCGCTACGCGAGATCAGCGTGCGATATTCTGCCGTGTCTGGCGAATCGGGCAGCGCAGGCGCGCGCGGGGCCGGCTGGATAATCGCGCGCTCCGCCTCCGTCAGCGGCGAGGTGCGGGCGTATTCCAGCGCCGCATTGAACCGGCGGGGTCCGGCAATTCGCAGCAGCGACGCCTCGGCCTCAAGCGCGGAATAGCCGCCACCTGTCGGCATCCCGACATCGAGTTCCAATTCGCGGCTGGCGAAATTGTCCTTGAGGATGATGTTCACCACCCGCGCATCGGGCGGATAGCCGAACCGCACCGCGACCTCTTCGGGGAGCACTTCGACCTTGCGGATCGCCTCGGGCGGGAAACGTCCCATCTCGCGGAAATTTGCGATCCGCTGGCCATTCAGCAGGATCACCGGCCGCCCGCCGCGCCCTCGGCCCGACCCGGTCTGCGGGGTGAGCTGGGCCAGCAGATCGGCAATGGAGGTCGCCCCGTAAGCGGCAATGTCGCGCTCTTCCAGCTCCACAATCGGGGGGACATTGGTATCGACCTCACCGCGCAGCCGGGTGGCAGTGACGACGATTTCGGCGCCATCCTCATCCCCGCTTTCCGCATTCTCGCCAGCTGGTGCGGTATTGGCCGCACCCTCTTGCGCGCGGGCCGCGCCGACTGGCAGCAATGCACAGGCAAGCGCGGCGGCGGAAATGCCGTGGAACCGGGAATAAGCAGCGAAACGCAACGTAAACTTCCTTCTGGCCAGCCCGCTTCGGGTCGCAGGCGTTATCGCCCCCCAAACGCATAACCAACGCACAGGGGCGCGTGTGTCGCCGCGTCTCTCGGGGGGCGGACGCGGCGACGCTTCCCTTTTGGCCGCCTTACGCGTAAGGGCCCGCCCATGTTCGACGAACGACACGGAAAATTCGCCTGATGGCCAAGGAAGAACTCCTCGAAATGCGCGGCAAGGTGGTGGAACTGCTGCCTAACGCCATGTTCCGGGTAGAGCTTGAAAACGGCCATGAAGTGCTCGGCCACACGGCGGGCAAGATGCGCAAGAACCGCATTCGCGTGCTGGTGGGCGACGAGGTATTGTGCGAATTGACGCCATACGACCTCACCAAGGCGCGCATTACCTATCGCTTCATGCCGGGCCGCGGCGGTCCCGGCCCGCAATAATCCGGCCGGTTTACCGGGCGGTGACCGAACCCGTGCTCGTCCTCGCCTCGGCCAGCCCGCGGCGGCGCGAATTACTCGGCCGGCTCGGTATCGCACCGTCAGCCGTGGTGGCGGCCGATATTGACGAGACCCCGAGAAGGGACGAGCTGCCGCGCCCCTATGCACTGCGTATGGCGCGGGAGAAGGCACGTGACGCCGCGGCGCCGGAGGGCGCGCACGTGCTGGCGGGCGATACGGTGGTGGCGCTGGGACGGCGCATCCTGCCCAAGGCCGAGGATGAGGCAACCGCCCGTCGCTGCCTGGTGCTGCTGTCCGGCCGCCGGCACAGCGTGCTGTCCGCCATCGCGCTGCGGGCGCCTGACGGCACTATGCGCGAGCGGCTGAGCACCACCGTGGTCCGGTTCAAACGGCTGTCGGACGAGGAACTGGCGGCCTATCTCGCCAGCGGCGAATGGCACGGCAAGGCCGGCGGCTATGCCATCCAGGGCATGGCGGAGGCCCTGGTCGTGTCGCTATCGGGCAGCCATTCGGGGGTGGTCGGTTTGCCGCTCTATGAGACCCGAACGCTGCTGAAAGCGGCCGGCTTTGCCCTTGGCTGAGCGCGCCCCCGCCGATGGCTGGCTGGTCGAACAGGGCATCGGCGAGGAACGCGCGCTGCTTTATCGCGCAGGCCACGCAGTCGCCACGCAGATACGCTGGCCGGGTGGGCTCGAACCGGGGCTGGTCGCGGACGCTATCCTGACGGAGCGAGCGCGGGGGGCGGCGCGCGGCGTGGCGCGGTTTGCCGACGGGTCCGAGGCGCTGGTCAGCCAGCTCCCGCGCGAGGCGAGCGAAGGTGCGCCGCTGCGCCTGCGGATCACGCGCGCCGCGATGGGCGAAATCGGCCGGACCAAGCGGGCCCAGGCGCGGCCCTGTGACGAGGTGGAGCGGCCAGCGCCGACCCTCGCCGAAAGCTTGCCCTCCGCCCGCTGCGTGCGCGGCTTTCCGGCGGGCGATTGGGAGGAAGCGCACGCATTGGCGACCAGCGGCATTGCCGTATTCCCGGGCGGCACCCTGCATTTCGCGCCCACCCCTGCGATGACCGTTGTCGATGTGGACGGTCACTTGCCGCCCCGCGAACTGGCACTGGCGGCGGTGCCGGTGTTGGCTCGCGGCATCGGTCTGCTTGGTCTGGGCGGCAATATCGCGGTGGATTTCCCGACGCTTGCGGCAAAAACCGACCGCAAGCTGCTCGATACCGCGCTGGATCAAGCGATGACCGACATTGACCATGAACGCACCGCGATGAACGGGTTCGGATTGGTGCAGATCGTTCGGCGTTCACAGCGCCCCTCTCTGCTGCATCTTGTGCAGCTCTACCCGTCCGGCGCCGCGGCGCGCCTGTTGCTGCGCCAGGCCGAGCGGCTGGATGGGCATGGTGCGATTGCGATCGACGCGCATCCGGACATTGCCGCGCGGTTGACCGGCGACTGGCTGGCCGAGTTGCGACGCCGCACCGGCCGGGCCGTCATGCTGCGTCCCGACCCGGCCCTTGCGCCTGGCGCCGGCCATGCCCAGATTGTCGCCCCATGAGCCAGCGCCCCTGCCCGATCTGCAAGAAGCCGCGTAGCGCCGAGTATGCACCCTTCTGTTCCCCGCGCTGCCGCGACCGCGATCTCGCGCAATGGTTCAACGATGGTTATGCGGTCCCCGGCCGCCCGGCCCAGACGGAAGACCTCGCCGCGACCCCGCATGAGGAATAGACGCAATCCCCCTTGCCAAGCTGCGGTGCCTTCGCCATAGGCGCGCACTCAATCGCTTGGCGGTGCCCGATGCTCCGCGGCCGGCGATGCCCAAGTAGCTCAGTTGGTAGAGCATACGACTGAAAATCGTAGTGTCGGTGGTTCGATCCCGCCCTTGGGCACCACGCCTTCCCGCTTCCCCAGCCGGTCGGTGGCGTATGTCTCCCCGCAGTTTTAGGATGTGACTATGTCCCGTCGTCGCCAAATCTACGAAGGCAAGGCCAAGATTCTTTACGAGGGTCCTGAGCCGGGCACGATCATCCAGTATTTCAAGGATGATGCCACCGCCTTCAACGCGCAGAAGCGCGGCACCATCAACGGCAAGGGCGTAATCAATAACCGCATCAGCGAGTATGTGTTCACGCGCCTCAGCCATATCGGCATTCCGACGCATTTCATTCGCCGGCTCAATATGCGCGAGCAATTGGTCCGGCAGGTCGAGATCATCCCGATCGAGGTGGTGGTCCGCAATGTCGCTGCCGGCTCGATCTCGAAGCGCCTCGGCATCGAGGAAGGCGAGCCGCTGCCGCACACGCTGATCGAGTATTACTACAAGGATGACGCGCTCGGCGACCCGCTGGTGGCCGAAGAGCACATCGCCTGCTTCAACTGGGCCAGCCACGAGGAGATGCATGACATTTCTGCGATGGCGATCCGGATCAACGATTTCCTCTGCGGGATGTTCGCCGCGATCGATATCCGGCTGGTCGATTTCAAGCTCGAATTCGGGCGCATCTGGGACGGCGATTTCAGCCGCGTGATCCTGGCCGACGAAATCAGCCCCGATGGCTGCCGGCTGTGGGACATGGCGACCGGCGAGAAGCTCGACAAGGACCGCTTCCGCCGCGATCTCGGCGGCGAGGAAGAGGCCTATCAAGAGGTCGCGAGGCGGCTCGGCCTGCTGAACGAGGATAATGGCGCGGGCGAGGTGCTCGACCTGTCGCTTCATCGCGGTAAGTTGCGGACAAAGCCCCGCAAATAGGATAGGCGGCCCCCTGTTTTCACGAAAGGGACGCCCTTATGTCGCTGATTCGTCGTACCGCTCCATTGGCGGGCCTGTCTGCCATCGCCCTGCTGATGGCCGGGTGCGCGACTGTCCCTGCTGCTTCGTCACAGCCACCGGCGACGCAGGCCGCCGCCCTGCCTCAGCCCACCGGCACCACCGGGTGGAACTTCCCGGTCTATGACATCCCGGCCGATCCCGCCGTCCGCTACGGCGTGCTCGATAACGGGATGCGCTATGCAATCATGCGCAACACCACCCCGCAGGGGACTGCGGCGATCCGGATGGGCTTCGATGTCGGCTTCATGGACGAGGCGGAGGGCGAATACGGCCTGGCGCATTTTATCGAGCACATGGCCTTCAACGGTTCGACCAATGTGCCCGAAGGCGAGATGATCAAGCTGCTCGAGCGCGAGGGGCTGGCCTTCGGGGCCGATACAAATGCCAGCACCAGTTTCGAGGAGACGATTTACAAGCTCGACCTGCCGCGCGCGGATGACCGGCTGCTGGGTATCGGGCTGATGCTGATGCGCGAAACGGCCTCCGAATTGCTGCTCGACCCGGCCGCGATCGACCGCGAGCGCGGCATCCTGCTGTCCGAAACGCGCACGCGCAATACGCCGCAACTGCGCCAGTTCAGCAATTATTTCGACTTCGTGTCGCCCGGCACCCGCTATGCCGAACGCTTCCCCGGGCCGCGCGCCTCGGATACTGTTACCGGAGCCTCGGCCGAAACGCTGCGGACGATGTATCGCCGGTTCTATCGCCCGGACAATGCAACGCTGGTGGTGGTCGGCGATTTCGACCCCGCCACGGTCGAGGGCCAGATCCGCCAGCGTTTTGCCGATTGGCGCGCCGCTGGCGGGCCGTTGACGCAAACAGACGCCGGGAAGATCGCCTTCGATCGGCCACGCGCGGCGACGATTCATGTCGATCCGGCTGTCAACTGGCAGGTTACCATCGACCGTTTCGCCCCCTATCAGCGCCGCCCGGTGACAATGGACGAAATGCGCCGCAGCCTGCTGCTCTCGCTCGGCACCGGGGCGCTCAATCGCCGGTTCTCGCGCATCGCCAATCAGCCCGACGCGCCGATCCTCGGCGGCAGCACCGGGGTCAGCGATTTCTTTGAGCTCGCCCGTCAGACCTCGATCGGCGTGGTCGCGAAGGATGGCGACTGGCAGAAGGCCATCCAGGTGGGCGAACAGGAAACCCGCCGCGCGCTCGAACACGGCTTCACCGATGCCGAGATTGCCGAGCAACTCGCCAATATGGAAACCGCCTTCCGCACCGCGGCCGAACAGGCGGCCACGCGGCGCAATCCGGCATTGGCCGAAGCGATCCTGTCAACGGTGGCCCAGCAGCGCATCTTTGCCACGCCGGCGGCACGCTATGCCGCGTTCCAGTCATTGAAGCCCGAACTGACCCGCGCCGCTGCCGAGGCCGTGTTCCGGGACGAGATCGGTGGCTCCGAGCCGCTGATCCACCTGGCTGCCAAGACCGCGATCGAAGGTGGCGAGGCCGCCGTGCTGGCCGCCTATGACGCCTCCCGCGCCGCGGCGGTTACCCCGCCCGCGCAGGTGGCAGATGCGCCCTTCGGCTATAGCAATTTCGGCCCGGCGGGCACGGTCGCCAGCGACAGCCAGATCGCCGATCTGGGCCTGCGAACGGTGCGTTTTGCCAATAATGTCATGCTGACCATGAAGCGGACCGATTTCGAGGCGGGCCGCGTGCGCTTTGCCGTCCGCATCGGCGAAGGCGAACTGGCGCTGCCGCAGGATCGCCCCGGCCTCGCGCTGCTGATGAATTCAACCTATGCGACCGCCGGGCTGGGCAAGCATTCGGTCGATGAATTGCGCCGTCTGCTGGCGGGCAAGCAGGTTACCACCGGGCTTGCCGCCAACAGCGATCATTTCGGTGTCGGCGGGGCGACGACGATGGCCGATTTCCCGCTGCAGATGCAGGTCAGCGCCGCCTATCTGACCGATCCCGGCTACCGCGCCGAAGCCGAGGCGCAATGGCGCGCCAGCATCCCCTTGTTCCACGACCGGCTGGACGCCACACCGCAAGGGGTGGCGGGCCGCGATGCCGGGCGGATTGTCGCCAATGGCGATCCGCGCTTCGGCATTCCGGCCAAGGACGAACTGCTCGCGCTCGACCTGGCTGCTCTGCGTGGGGCGCTGACCCCGGCTCTCGCCAACGCGCCGATCGAGATCGCTGTGGTCGGCGACATCGACGAAGCAGCGGTGATCGCGGCGGTAGCGAACAGCTTCGGCGCGCTGCCGCAGCGCGCGGCAGTGGCCGATCCGCGCGAGGCGTCGCGTCAGGCGCGCTTTGCTGCGCAGCCACGCCCGACCACGCTCTATCACAGCGGTGCACCCGATCAGGCTTTGGCGCAGATTTTCTGGCCGACCACCGACGACCGCGACCAGCAGCAGGAGGTGACGCTGGCCATGCTGGCAGGGGTGATGGACCTGCTGCTGACCGAAAAGATCCGCGAGGAACTGGGCGCGACCTATTCGCCCAGCTCGGGTTCGTCGATGTCCGATGTCTATCGCGATTTCGGCACCTTCAGCGCTTCGATCGTGGTCAAGCCGGAGCAGGCCGACGAGGTGTTCGCCGCGGTCGAGGAGATCGTCGCCGGGCTCAAGGCCGCGCCGGTGAGCGCCGACACACTGGCACGCGCCCGGACGCCCGTGCTGGAACAGATCAGCCGCAACCGGCGCGAGAACGGCTATTGGCTCGGTGTCGCGGACGAGGCGCAATTGCGCCCTGACCGGCTTGCCCGCGTGCGCGCCTATGAGGGGCTGGTCCGCGCGGTCACCCCGGCCGAGCTGCAGGCGGCGGCCCGGCGCTACCTCGACCCTTCGCGCAAGCTCGAACTGCGCGTCGTCCACACCTCGCTGCGGCCGGGGGCGGCTGCGGCCAATTGAAGTCGGCGGGCAAGGCGGCTAGGGGCGCAGCCATTGGCGGCGCGCCCCGGCCGTCTGCTTCCGCTGCGCAAAGGAAATGCCATGAAGGTCCGCGTCCATGTCAGCCTCAAACCCGGCGTGCTCGACCCGCAGGGCCGGGCGATCCAGCACGCGCTGGAGGGGCTGGGCTTTGACGGGGTGCGCGATGTCCGCGCCGGGCGGATGATCGAGCTCGACGTGGCCGACGAAACCACCGACGCGGCGCTCGACAGCATGTGCCGGCAGTTGCTGGCCAACATGGTGATCGAGAACTACCGGATCGAGAAGGTCGGCTGATGGCTGTGCGCGCCGCAGTCATCACCTTTCCCGGCTCCAATTGCGACCGCGACATGGCGGTGGCGATCGAGCAGGTCGTCGGCGCTCCGGCCCTGAGAGTCTGGCATGGCGACACCGCGTTGCCTGACCGGGTCGATTTCATCGCCCTGCCCGGCGGCTTTTCCTATGGCGACTATCTGCGTTCAGGCGCGATGGCGGCGCGCAGCCCGATCATGCGCGCGGTGGTCGATGCGGCGGGCCGTGGGGTGCCGGTGCTGGGCGTGTGCAACGGCTTCCAGGTGCTGACCGAGGCGGGCCTTTTGCCGGGCGCGCTGATGCGTAATGCGGGGATGAATTTCATCTGCCGCACCGCCGCGCTCAAGGTCGAGAATGCCGGCTCGCTGTTCACCTCGGCCTATCGCGCGGGCGAGGACATCCGCATCCCGGTCGCCCATCATGACGGCAATTATTTCGCTGACGCCGAAACGCTCGACCGGTTGGAGGGGGAGGGGCGCGTGGCCTTCCGTTA
This sequence comes from Qipengyuania sp. YIM B01966, assembly GCF_016461955.1. Classification (GTDB taxonomy): domain Bacteria; phylum Pseudomonadota; class Alphaproteobacteria; order Sphingomonadales; family Sphingomonadaceae; genus QFOP01. Next base: position 213,997 of record NZ_JADMNM010000001.1, read on the forward strand.
CATCGAGGCGTGCAACGGATCGCAGCGCAACATTGCCGGCGTGCTGAGCGAGAATGGCCGGGTGCTCGGCATGATGCCGCATCCCGAACGCGCGATCGACGCGGCACATGGCGGGGTCGATGGACGCCGCTTGTTCGAAAGCGTCGTCGCAAGCGTCGTCGCTGCCTGAGCGGCCAGCGCTTACGCGGTCAACCGGCGGGGCTTCTTGAACAGCGCCGCAGCATCTTCGGCACCGACCGGGCGGCTGTAATAGTAGCCCTGAATCTTGCTGCACCCGAGCGCGCGGATAAGCGCGGCTTCCTGAGCGGTTTCCACACCCTCGGCGGTGGTCTGCATGTCGAGGGCATCGGCCATGGCCACAACCGCGCGGATGATCGCCAGGCTTTCGGGCGACCCGTGCGCGGCGCCCTGCACGAATGACCGGTCAACCTTGATCGTCGCAAAACGCAATTTGCGCAGATAGCCGAGCGACGAATAGCCGGTGCCGAAATCATCGAGCGCCACGCTGACGCCCAGCGCGATAACCTCTTCGAGCGCCGCGCGGGCGATGTTGGCATCGCGCAGGAAGATGCTTTCCGTCACTTCCAGTTCCAGCCTGGCAGGCTGCAAGCCGCTGGCCGCGAGCGCGGTCGCCACTGTTTCGGCAAATCCGGGTTCGATAAGCTGTTCGGGCGATACATTGACCGCCACCTTGATGTCCGGCGGCCAGTTGCCCGCCTCGCGGCACGCCTGTTCGAGCACCCAGGCACCGATCGGAACGATCAGCCTTGTTTCTTCAGCGAGCGGCACGAACTTGGCCGGGCTAACCGGGCCATGGCCGGCACGAGTCCAGCGCAGCAGAGCCTCGAAGCTGACCACCCGCTCGCTCGCCGCGTCAACCACGGGCTGATATTGCAGAGAGAATTCGTCCGCCGCCAAGGCTCCGCGCAGGGCAAACTCCAACTGTCGACGCTCCTCGGCCGAGGCGTGGAATTGCGGCTGGAAGGCATGGTGTGCGTTGCCGCCCTCGCCCTTCGCCCGATACAGCGCCAGATCGGCACTACGCATCAGTTCCTCGACCGTGCTGCCGTCACGCGGGCCGATTGCCGAACCCACACTGGCGCCGACATAGAGCGGATGGCCATCCACAGTATATGGCTGGGACAGCGTTTCGATAACCTGACCGGCCAGTTCGTCCAAACGCCGGCGGTCGGATCCGTCGCGCAGCACGATGCCGAATTCATCGCCGCCCAGCCTGCCGCAGACCTCGCCCGGTGCCATCAACCCGTTCAGCCGCCCGGCGACCTGCGCCAGCAAGTGATCGCCGATATGATGGCCCAGCGAATCGTTGACCGCCTTGAACCGGTCGAGATCGATCATCATGAATGCACAGCGGCTGCGCCATTGCTGGGAATGCTGGATCGCCTCACACAGTGTCTCGTTGAGGAGTAGCCGGTTGGGCAGACCCGTCAGCGCGTCGTAGCGCGCCATATAGGCGATCTTCTCCGAAGATTCGCGCTGGTCGGTGACGTCCGATCCAACCCCGCGGAAGCCGAGGAAGTCGCCGTCATCGCTGAGCAGCGGGGCGCCGGACAATTCCCACCAGCGCGTCTTGCTGCCGATCGAAACCTTGACCAGGAGATCGGTAAATCTTTCGCGGCGTTGCAGCCGGTCGGCAAGGTCGTGCAGGCTACGGCTGAAATTACCGCTGTCCCAGTCGTCGCCCGCCATCAGCCTGACGAAAGCTTCGCCTTCCACCTCCCCACGTTCCCGGCCCAGCGCATAGGCAAAGCGCGCCGACGGATTGCGTACCCGCCGCTGGCTGTCGAGCTGCCACAGCCAGTCGGCACGCTCGTCCTCGTCTTCGTTGAGAAGCAGCGAGACCACCTGCTGCTTGTCGCCAGCGGCGACCTCGGCCTGCCAGGCTTCATAATGGACCAGCGCGATGGCGATAATCAACGATGCGACATTGACCAGCATCCACAAGGAGCCGATCGCAACACCGTAACGGCCAGTAACCGCCAGTCCGATAGCCGCGCCGAGCGCCACCGGCGTCGCCAGCGCTATTCCGGCAAGCGGCAATCTGGCGAGCATACGGGCAGCAGCCAGCACCACGCAGATCGCCATGATGCCGAGCATCGACAGTTCCACGCGCGGGTTCGACAAGGCGAACAGAACGAACCCCGCGCCCCACGCGCTGCCAGTCGCGGCCCCCGTGAGCGCCTGCCACCACAAGATTCCGCGATAATCGTTGGCTGCGAGCAACTGCTGCACCCTGACATGGCTGATACCTGCCGCGACAACGGCCAGCCCGATCAGCCCTGCCCAGCCGACCAATATCCAATCCGCAACGAAAGGGCGGTAAAGCCAGGCGGTGAGGCCCGCAGCCCCGAAATGGATGAGCGCGTGATACCAGCGGAAGTTTTCGGGCCGGGCAAAGCGCGTCGAACAGCGTTGCAGCCATTCGCCCGTATCCTGCTGGCGCAGGCCCAGAAGGACAGCCAGCGGCGGTTCGTCACGCGCTGGCGCGTCAGTCGGAATAGGTGCGACCCTGCTCATCGGGGTTGCTCTAGCCGCAGAAGGTTATCTGCGCGTAAAGGCTGCCCCCGGGTCGCCATTATTCGACGGTCACGGACTTCGCCAGATTGCGCGGCTGATCGACATCGGTCCCCTTGACCACGGCGACGTGGTACGCGAGCAATTGCACGGGCACGGCATAGACCAGCGGCGCGATCAGTGGATGCACCGCCGGCATCTCGATCGTCGCCAGGCAGCCGTCGCCCGCCTCGGCAAGGCCCTCGCGGTCGGAGATGAGGACGATCTGCCCGCCCCGCGCGCGCACCTCCTGCATGTTCGAAACGGTCTTTTCGAACAGCGGACCCGAGGGCGCTATCACCACCACCGGCACGTGGTCGTCGATCAGCGCGATCGGCCCATGCTTCATTTCGCCCGAAGCATAGCCTTCGGCATGGATGTAGCTGATTTCCTTGAGTTTAAGCGCGCCCTCCAGCGCCAGCGGATAATCCTGCCCCCGCCCAAGATAGAGCACGTCACGCGCCGGCGCGATCAGCGGCGCGATGGCGGCGATATCATCGTCATGATCGAGCGCGGCGTTGAGCGCGGCGGGCACTTCGAGCAGATGGCGGACGATATCCTGTTCTTCAGCCCGGTCCATCCGCCCCTTACGCACCGCCATGTTCGCGGCGAGCGCCGCCAGCACGGCAAGCTGGCAGGTGAACGCCTTGGTGCTGGCCACGCCGATTTCAGGGCCGGCATGGGTCGGCAGCAGCAGATCGGCCTCGCGCGCCATCGAACTGGTCGGGACGTTGACCACCACGGCGATCGTCTGGCCGTGCTGCTTGCAATGGCGCAGCGCCGCCAGCGTGTCGGCGGTTTCGCCGCTCTGCGAGATGAACAGCGCCAGCCCGCCTTCTTCCAGCACCGGGTCGCGGTAGCGGAACTCGCTTGCCACATCGATGTCGACCGGAACGCGGGCAAAATGCTCGAACCAGTATTTCGCCACCAGCCCGGCATAGTAAGACGTGCCGCAGGCGACGATCGTTACCCGCCGGATGGCCGACAGGTCGAAGTCGAATTGTGGCAGGGCAACGCGCGCTTCGGCCTGGTGGATGTACGAGCCCAGCGTCTGCGCGACCACGGTCGGCTGCTCGTAGATCTCCTTCAGCATATAATGCCGATAATTGCCCTTCTCGACCGCGGCGGCCGAGGCGCCCGAATGGGTGATCTCGCGCGAAACGGGGGCGTTTTCCTCGTCATAAATCTGCGCCTCGCCCCGGCGTACGACGACCCAGTCCCCTTCGTCGAGATAGGCGATCCGCTGCGTCAGCGGCGCCAGCGCCAGCGCGTCCGAGCCGAGGAACATCTCGCCCTCGCCATAGCCCAGTACCAGCGGCGAGCCGAGCCGCGCACCGATCAGCAGATCGGGATACGCGCGAAAGGCAATCGCCAGCGCGAACGCGCCGCGCAGCGTCGGCAGCACCGCTTTTACCGCGTCCTCGGGCGGGGCGCCCGCTTCGACCTGCTCGGAAATCAGGTGCGCGACGACCTCGCTGTCGGTTTCGCTTTCGAGCACGCGGCCGCGCTCGACGAGTCCGTCGCGCAGCGGCTTGAAATTCTCGATGATGCCATTGTGCACCAGCGCCACTTCGCCGGTGGCGTGCGGGTGCGCGTTGTTTTCGGTCGGCGCGCCATGCGTCGCCCACCGCGTATGCGCGATGCCGATGGTGCCGGGTGCCGGGTTGTCGGCAAGTTCGGCGACCAGATTGGCCAGCTTGCCCCGCGCGCGCCGGCGCACCAGCGCGTCATCGTGGATGGTGCAGATACCGGCACTGTCATAGCCGCGATATTCCATCCGCTTGAGGCCATCGACCAACCGGTCGGCCACGGCGCTATCCGACACAATTCCGATAATTCCGCACATACAGGCTTCAATCCCTACGCCATTAACGGCTGCGTGGGCGCACATAGCATATCGTGCGGCGCGCACCACCATTGCCGAACGCATCCGTATCCGGATGCCGGCAAGCGCGGTGATTAGGGAAAAATCAAGGTTTCCAAAATATTCACCAGTGCCTGAAAACAGCGCGGATTTCCGCATCGGGCAACGGCAATTTTGCCGACCGATGAGGAGGTGACGAGGGACACGGCATGAGTGCATTCGGACGCAAGAACGGGCCGGGGGGGATGGCGCCCGGGGCACGGCCGTCGTTCGGGGTTGCGCGCCCGATGTCCGGACCGAGCCGGGCCGCGCCCGCGCCGCAGGGGGGCGAGCAGTTCCCGCCACTACCCAGCGAAGGGCTGGCGATCGACGCTGACCCGCTGGCAGGCGCACCGCAGAACCGCACCGCCGACGCGATGAGCCGGCTGGCCGACCGGGCCAACAACGTCCACGAGCAGGCCGAGATCGGCGGGTTCGAAATCAGCGTCCACAAGATCAAGGAGCAGGTGCTGCCGCGCCTGCTCGAACGGATCGACCCCGAGGCGGCCGCCACCTTGTCGAAGGACGAGTTGGCCGAGGAATTCCGCCCAATCATCATGGAGGTGCTGGCCGAGCTCAAGATCAATCTCAACCGGCGCGAACAGTTCGCGCTGGAAAAGGTGCTGATCGACGAATTGCTCGGCTTCGGCCCGCTGGAGGAGCTGCTGGGCGATCCCGATGTCAGCGACATCATGGTCAACGGCCCCGACCAGACCTACATCGAAAAGAAGGGCAAACTGCAGATCGCGCCGATCAAATTCCGCGACGAACAGCATCTGTTCCAGATTGCCCAGCGCATCGTCAACCAGGTCGGCCGCCGGGTCGACCAGACTACGCCGCTGGCCGACGCCCGCCTCAAGGATGGCAGCCGCGTCAACGTGATCGTCCCGCCGCTCAGTCTGCGCGGTACCGCCATCTCCATCCGTAAGTTTTCCGAAAAGCCGATCACCATCGATATGCTGCGCGATTTCGGCAGCATGAGCGACAAGATGGCGACCGCATTGAAGATCGCCGGCGCCTGCCGCATGAACGTGGTCATTTCCGGCGGTACGGGTTCGGGCAAGACGACCATGCTCAACGCCCTGTCGAAGATGATCGACCCGGGCGAACGCGTGCTGACGATCGAGGACGCGGCCGAGCTGCGCCTGCAGCAGCCGCACTGGCTGCCGCTCGAAACGCGCCCGCCAAACCTTGAAGGTCAGGGCGCAATTACCATTGGCGACCTCGTCAAGAACGCGCTGCGTATGCGGCCGGACCGGATCATCCTGGGCGAAATTCGCGGCGCCGAATGCTTCGACCTGCTCGCCGCGATGAATACCGGTCACGACGGGTCGATGTGCACGCTGCACGCCAATTCCCCGCGCGAATGCCTGGGCCGTATGGAAAACATGATCCTAATGGGCGACATCAAGATCCCAAAGGAGGCGATTTCGCGCCAGATCGCGGAATCGGTCGATCTGATCGTTCAGGTCAAGCGCCTGCGCGATGGTTCACGCCGCACCACCAACATCACCGAGGTGATCGGGATGGAAGGCGACGTGATCGTTACCCAGGAATTGTTCAAGTTCGAATATCTCGACGAAACCGATGACGGCAAGATCATCGGTGATTTCCGCGCCTCGGGCCTCAGGCCCTATACGCTCGAAAAAGCGCGCCAGTTCGGCTTCGATCAGGCCTATCTCGAGGCCTGCCTCTAGGCTGGAGCGGCAAACCCCGCGATCGCCAGCGCGAGCAGCGCGGCGCCGATCACTGCCGAGGTCAGGAAGATGCCGGTCCACGGCACCATTCCCACCCGGTCGATGGCCGCGCGGCGGGTGCGCCGGCGTTCCGCCCACGACGCGAAACCGGCGATGAGAAACATCGCGCCGGCCGTTATGGCCGCCCATTCGGCATCGCTCGCAAAGCGGAAATGATCGGCCAAAACCTCCATCGCGGAGCGCGATATGGGGCGTTGGCGCAAGGCCGCAAGTGCCCCCTGTCGCGCTCGGGCGTGCGGAGCTAGACGCGGCTGATGGCCTTCACCCTCCACGGCGAATGATGGACGGATCGGTCGCCCGCCCCCGGCCGCTGCTGGCGCTGTTCGTGCGCCTGCTGGCGGCGGGCGCGCTGTCGACCATGGCGATGCTGGTCAAGCTCGCCGGCGAACACGGGGTGCATTTGGCCGAACTGATCTTCTGGCGGCAGGCGCTGACCGCCCTCGCCATGGGCGCCGGCCTAGCCGCCGCCGGCCGGCTGGCGGTGCTGCGGACCCAGCGCATCCGCGCGCATACGGTGCGCGCGCTATCGGGCGTGTTCAGCATGGGCTTCGTCTATGGCGCGGTGTTGTTGCTGCCACTGGCCGAAGCGACCGCGATCAGCTTCACCACGCCCGCCTTTGCCGTGCTGCTGGCGATGGTTCTGTTCCGCGAACGGATCGGGCGGTGGCGCTGGGTGGCGGTGGCGCTCGGATTTGCCGGGGTGCTCGTGGCGACCCGCCCGGGGAGCGGCGCGATCGACCCGCTGGGCCTCGGCGTCGGCCTGGTCGCGGCGTTCATGGTCGCGCTGATCTCATACCAGATCCAGGACTTGAACCGCACCGAGCATCCGCTGGCGATCGTGTTCTGGTTCGCCGCGCTGTCGGCGCCAGTGGCCGCCCTGGCGCTGCCGTTCTTCTGGCGGGCGCATGATCCGACCGGCTGGGCGCTGATCGGCGGCGCGGCCCTGGCTGGTGCGGTTGCGCAGGTGCTGCTGACCTCGAGCCTGCGCTTCGGCTCGGCGGCGACAATCATCATCATGGACTATACCTCGGTCCTCTGGGCGGTGCTTTATGGCTATGAAGTGTTTGGGGATTTGCCGCCGGCAAGCCTGTGGCTGGGCGCGCCGCTGATCATCGCCTCGGGCGCGATCGTCACCTGGCGCGAGCGGCTGCGCGTCCGCAAGCCGCCCCTGCCGGGGCAGGGAACATGAGGTCGCAGGCAGCGTTCAGGTGCGATAGACAGGAGCCAACTGCCATGATCCGCAAACTTGCCCTTGCCGCCGGCCTTGCTGCCCTCTCCCTTTCGGCGACCGCCTGCAACACCGTGCGCGGGGTTGGTCAGGACATCGAATCCGCCGCCAATTCGGTCGATCGCGCTACCTGATCGTCAGACGTTGGTGAGGCCGTCGGGCACCTTGCCGAAGATCGCCCGGTACTGATCGATCGCGTAGCGGTCGGTCATGCCGGCAATGAAGTCGGCGATATGGCGCGCCCTCTCGGGTTGCTCACCGGGAACCATACCCGCCCAGCCCGCCCCCATCAGGGCCGGTTCCTGGTCATAGGCGGCGTACAGCCGGGCGACCACACCGCCGGCAACGCGCGCGACGGCCAATTGTTCGGGGTGATGATAAAGCCGTTCGTACATGAACCGCTTGAGGTGCGCTTCACGCGCCGCCATCGCGGGGGAGAAGCCGGCCAACGCACCCTCGGTCGAGCGGACCTCGCTCGCTGAGCCAACACCTTCCAACCGCGCGCGGGTGGCGGCGATCAGATCGTTGACCATCAAGCCGATCTGACTGCGGACCAGTTCGCGCAAACGCCGCTCGCGCGCGGCGTGCGGGAAACGCCGTTCGAGCGCGCGCCATTCCTCGGCCAGGAAGTCCAGCGTCAGCAACTCGTCGAGCGACAGGAAGCCGGCCCGCAACCCGTCATCGATATCGTGATTGTCATAGGCGATATCGTCAGCCAGCGCGGCGACCTGCGCCTCCAGCGACGGCCAGCGGCCGAGTTCCAGCGGAAAGGCTGCGTCGAGTTCGGCCAGCGCCCAGCCCGGTGACGCAACCGGGCCATTATGCTTCGCCAGTCCCTCCAGCGTTTCCCACGACAGGTTCAGCCCGTCATGCTCGCAATAAGGGCTTTCGAGCCGCATCAGCGTGCGCAGCGTCTGGGCATTGTGGTCGAACCCGCCATGCCGCTCCATCGCGGCGGACAATGCCTCCTCGCCCGCATGGCCGAAAGGCGGGTGTCCGATATCGTGCGCGAGACACAGCGCCTCGGTGAGATCCTCGTCCAGCCGCAGCGCGCGGGCGACCACCCGTCCGATCTGCGCTACCTCGAGGCTGTGCGTCAGGCGGGTGCGGTAATGGTCGCCATCGGGCGCGACGAACACCTGCGTCTTGCCGCGCAGCCGGCGAAAGGCGATCGAATGGATGATGCGGTCGCGGTCCCGCTGGAAGGCGGTGCGCGGGCCACGCGCTCCGTCAGCGCCGGTGGCGAATTCGCGGCCGCGAGAGCGCGCGGGATCGGCGGCGTAGGGGGCGCGGTCCATGTCCGCGGCGCTTAGGGCGGCGCCCCGAACGCGGCAACGGGAACAGTGCGTGAACCTGGCTCAGCCCGCGCCCAAAATCCATTCGGCCGCTGCCTCGGCATGAATGCGGGTTGAATCGAAGATCGGCAGCACATTGGCATCGACATCGACCACCAGCTCAAGCTCGGTACAGGCCAGCACCACGGATTTGACGCCCTGCTGTTCCTTGCGCGTCAGGATGGTCTTCATCGCCCGCTCGGCATCGCGGGTCACCTTGCCGACCATCAGCTCGTCATAGATGATGTCGTCCACCTGTTCGACCACCGCCATATCGGGCGGTGCCAGATCGACCCCGTGCGCCACCAGCCGTTCGCGATAGAAGCTTTCGGTCATCACGTTCGCGGTGCCGATCAGCGCGGCATTGGTGACGCCCGCCGCCTGCATCCGCGCGCCGACGCAATCGGCGATGTGGAGGATCGGCACGGATACCGCCGCGGCCACTTCGTCATAAACCTTGTGCATCGAATTGGCGCCGATGATCAGCGCGCCCGCGCCTGCCTGTTCGAGCCGCCGCGCGCTGTCCGCCAGCACGCCCGCGGCGCGCTGCCAGTCATCGGCCTCGGTCAGCCGGTGGAGGGCGGAAAAATCGAGGCTCTCGATCAGCATCGGCGCGCTCGCCATCGGCGCGCCGCGAGCCTGCACGATGCGATTGATATGCTCGTAATAGGTGCGGGTCGAAACCCAGCTCATCCCACCGATCAAGCCCAGCTTGCGCACTGCGTTCTCCGTCCGTCGCCGGCCTTGCGCTTGGCCAAGCCGCCCTGGCGATGCAAGCGGTCAGAGCGCGCTTATCCAGCGTTCGATCAGCGCGGTGCCCTCCGCGTCGGCGGTCGCCTTGCCCAGCTCGGGCATCGCCACGCCCGGCTCCTCGCTACGCATCCGGTGGACCAGGATGGACCGTTCGGGATGACCCGGCACGATGTCGAATTCGAACGCCCCCGCCCCGCGCCCGGCCGCAACGGGGCGCTTCATCACGCCCAGCGCGTGGAGGTCCTGCTGCTCCCAGCGCAGATCGAGCCCCGAATTCGACGCCGCCGCGCCGGGGCGATGGCAATGCGCGCAATTGACGTCGAGATAGGCCCGCGCCGCCGCCGCCACCGGAGCGGTGGCGCGATCCTCCCAGCGCGGCAGAGTGTCGGCGCCGGCGGGCACAGTGTTGACCTTGCCCGCGGCGACCAACGGCGCCAGCCACGCAGCCGACAGATTGCGCGCCTTGGGCCCGATTGGCACCACCGCGCCATTGAGGCCGTGGCATTCCTTGCACTGGTTGCGGTTGGGCACGCGGTACGAAATCGCCCGGCCCTCGGGCGTGGTAACCGGCACCCGTGCCCCGGCGAGCGCCAGCCGCGCCTCGCTCTGCCCCTCGTCCCAGACATAGGGCAGCGCCACCCAGCCTTCCGCCCGGTGCAGCAGCACGCGCGTTTCGACCAGCCGGCGCGCGGCGCCCTCGCCAAAGGCAAAGGTCTTGATCAGAGCCGTCCCGACCGGCAGCGCGGGCAAGCCGTCATCGGCAAAGCGGGCCTCGGTGCCGGGCGGCAGGTAAAGGAACCGCAGCTTTTCCGCCCCGTCGGAATACAGCGGGGTGTTGAGCCGATACGGGATGACGCCGGCGGCCGGCAGCTGCGCGCGCGGATCGGCGAAGAAGCCGAACTCGGCCAGCGTGGCGGGCATGGCGGGGCCGGTAATTGCCGACACCACCGGGACAGGCGGCGGCGCGCCCCCCGCGCTGGCAGCTGCGCCGAGCGCCAGCAGCCCGGCCAACAGGAGCCCGCGCGCAATCACGGGTGGAGCCGCGCCTCCAGCGCCGCCGGTGCGCCTACGCCCGTCAGCATCGCTGTCCGGTCAGGCGTGGGCACGTTCAGCGGGCCGGGATTACCCCCGCCAAGGCCCTTGCCCTGTTCGGTCAGATTGAGCGACCAACCGGCCAGCCCCGGCTCTACCCGCAGCGCGGTGGCACCCGGTTGGGCCAGTCCGTCCCACAGCACCGGCGGCAGCGCCCCGCCAAAGGCGGCCAGCAATTGCGCCGCGCCGTCCAGTTGCGGATCGGTGCCGCCGCGATCCACCCGATTGGCGCCAATGGTCACGTTGCGCGGGTAGGGATTGTAGCGCGCATCGTCGAACCCTTGGGTATAAGCGACGACCATGATCGGCGCGGTCGGGTTGTCGTAGAGCGTGTTGTGCTCCACCCAGACACCGTCATTGGCCATCACCAGAATCCCCGTCCCGCGCCGCACCCCGGCAACGATATTGCCCGGCGGGGCGAAATTGGGGGTGGTGTTGGCGACCACCAGATTGTCGCGTACCAGCACATTGCCGCCGCCCATGACCGGCAGGCCGGGCAGGTCGAACACCAGGATGCCGCCGGTATTGCGGGTGACGAAATTGCGCTCGACCAGCGCGCCGCGGCTGTTCTCGATCTCGATCCCGGCGACGTTCGCCTCGGCCACTGAATTGCGCACGGTAATCGCGCGCGACTGCCCCACATAGATGCCGGCATCCGACGCGCCCGAGACCGTGACCGCATCGATCAGCACGCCAGCGCTTTCGACCGGATAGATGCCATAGGCGCCATTGCTCGCGGCGGGTCCATTGGTCCAGGTAACGCGGATGCGATGGTAGACGATGTCGTCAGCGCCCTTGGACTTGATCCCGTCACCCTTGGGGTTTTCGACCGCGAAATCGCGCAGCGTCACGCCGTCGGACGTCACGCGGAACCCTTCGCCCGCATCGCGCTGGCCGGTGAAGTCGAGCACGGTCGCGTCCATCCCCGCGCCGCGCACGGTAACCCGGTCCACATCCAGCGAAATCCCGTCGATCAGCACGAAGCGCCCGGCGCCCAGCACCACCTCGTCGCCCGGTTCGGCGAGGATCAGCGCCTCCTGCAACCGGGTCTGCGCGTCCGGCCCGGCAGCGACGTTCAGGGTCTTGGCCGATGCCGGCAGGGCAAGGGCCAGCAATGGTGCGGCCAGCAGATAATGTTTCATCGCGCTCTCCCTTGCCGGGATAGTGCCAAGGGCGCGCGCGATTGCAAGCGCGGTCAGCGCGGGCGCGCCTCGTCGGCAAGGCCGGCGGCGCACAGAGCGGCCGAGGTGGTGGTCACCGCGATCACTTCGGCATCGCCCACGCGCCGCACCCGCGCGAGATAGCCGCTCATGGTTTCGGGCCGGCGCGGTTCGCCCGCCCGCGGCTTCAACCCTTCGAGCTTGCGCAGCTGGTCGATGGTCAGCCGGTCCACCATCCGCTCGGCCATGCAGGCCGATTGCGTGTCGGACAGCCCCGCATCGACAAAGGCGGAGCGGACGCGGCTTTCGGCGATGGTCTGCGCGCAGCCGGCCAGCAGCAGACCGGCAGCGGAAAATATGACCCATTTGTTCATCGTCACAGCGCCTTTACGATATCTTCGACCATCTTCTTGGCATCAGCCAGCAGCATCATCGTCTGGTCCATGTAGAACACGTCATTGTCCACCCCGGCATAGCCGACGCCGCCCATCGACCGCTTGATGAACATCACGGTCTTGGCCTTGTCCACGTCGAATACCGGCATCCCGTAGATCGGGCTGGATTTGTCGGTCTTCGCGGCAGGGTTCACGACATCGTTCGCCCCGATGATGAAGGCGACATCGGCCTGGGCGAATTCGCTGTTGATGTCCTCCAGCTCGAACACTTCGTCATAGGGGACATTGGCCTCTGCCAGCAGCACGTTCATGTGCCCCGGCATCCGTCCGGCGACGGGGTGGATGGCGTATTTCACCTCCACCCCTTCCTTCTTCAGCGTGTCGGCCATCTCGCGCAAGGCGTGCTGCGCCTGCGCCACGGCCATGCCGTAGCCGGGGATGATGATGACCTTTTCCGCCTGCTTGAGCATGAAGGCCGCATCATCGGCGCTGCCCTGCTTGTACGGCCGCTGCTCGCGCGCCGCGCCGCCGCCTGCGCTGTCCGCCGCGCCGAAGCCCCCGGCGATGACCGACAGGAAGCTGCGGTTCATCGCCCGGCACATGATGTAGCTCAGGATCGCGCCCGATGCGCCGACCAGCGCGCCGGTGATGACCATTGCCGTGTTGTGCAGCGTGAACCCCATCGCCGCCGCCGCCCAGCCCGAATAGGAGTTCAGCATCGACACCACCACCGGCATATCCGCCCCGCCGATGGGGATGATCAGCAGGAAGCCAATAGCGAAAGCGAGCAGGGTGACGAGCGCGATCACCCACAGGCTCTGGTCAAGCATGAAATACGCGGTCAGCGCGAGGATCGCGAGCAACGTGCCGAGATTGATCACATGCCGCATCGGCAGCAGGATCGGCGCGCCGCTCATCTTGCCGGCAAGCTTGAGAAAGGCGATTACGCTGCCCGAAAAGGTGATCGCACCGATAGCGATGCCCAAGCCCATTTCGAGGCGCGAGACAGGATTGATCGCGCCCGCCGCGTCGGCAATCCCGAAGGCCTGCGGGTTGAGATACGCCGCCCAGCCGACCAGCACCGCGGCGAGGCCGACCAGGCTGTGAAACGCCGCGACCAGTTGCGGCATATCGGTCATCGCGATCTTGCGCGCGATGATCCAGCCGATGCCGCCGCCGATAGCGATGGCGCCGAGGATCTCGGGCAACGTCGCCAGGCTGTGCGTCAGCAGCGTGGTGACAACGGCAATCAGCATCCCCGCCATGCCGAAGCGGTTGCCGCGCCGGGAACTCGCCGGGCTCGACAACCCGCGCAACGCGAGGATGAACAGCACGCCGGCGGCGAGATAGGCGATCATCGCCCAGACGGGGGTGGCCGCGTGCTCCATCAGGCGCGGCCCTCACCCTTGGGTGCGGGGCGGTCCTTCTTCTTGTACATCGCGAGCATCCGTTCGGTGACCGCAAACCCGCCAAAAATGTTAATGCTGGCGAGCACGATGCCGATGAGCCCCAGCCACTTGGCCCCCGGCACCTCGGCCGCAGCCGCCGCGATCAACGCGCCGACGATGATCACGCTGGAGATCGCATTGGTCACCGCCATCAGCGGTGTGTGCAGCGCCGGCGTCACCGACCAGACGACGAAATAGCCGACGAAACAGGCCAGCACGAAAATCGACAAGATGGCGATAAAGTCCATTAGCGAAAAGCCTTCCCGGTACGGGGAGGATCGGGGAGACGCACCCTCATCCCCGCAGCCTTTCATGCACCACCGCACCGCCCTGCGTCAGCCTGACGGCGTTGCCGATTTCCTCGTCCAGCACCGGGCGGCCCTGGTCCTTGTCCCAGAAGGCGGCGAGGAAGTTGTAGAGGTTGCGGGCATAGAGCGCGCTGGCATCGGCGGCGAGGTGGGTCGCGGTGTTAGCGTAACCGATAATCTTGACCCCGTGGCGCTCGATCACCTCGTCGGATACCGCGCCTTCGACATTGCCGCCCTGCGCCACGGCCAGATCGAAGATGACGCTCCCCGGCTTCATGCTGGCGATCTGCGCGTCGCTGACCAGCCTTGGGGCCGGCTTGCCTGGAATCAGTGCGGTGGTGATGACGATGTCCTGCTTGGCAATATGGGCGGACACGAGCTCGGCCTGCGCCTTCTGGTATTCCTCGCTCATCTCGCTGGCATAGCCGCCGCTGCCCTCCCCCTCGATCCCGGCGACATTCTCGACAAACACCGGCTTGGCACCCAGCGACAGGATCTGCTCCCTGGTGGCGGAGCGAACATCGGTCGCGCTGACCTGCGCGCCCAGCCGCCGGGCCGTGGCAATGGCCTGCAGCCCGGCTACGCCTACGCCCATCACGAACACCTTGGCCGCGCTGACCGTGCCGGCCGCCGTCATCATCATAGGGAAGGCCCGGCCATAGGCGTCGGCCGCGGCGATCACCGCCTTGTACCCGGCGAGGTTGGCCTGGCTGGAGAGCACGTCCATGCTCTGCGCGCGGGTGATGCGCGGCATCCACTCCATCGCCAGCGCCTCGAAGCCCGCTGCGCCATAGGCGGCCACGCGCTCAGTTTCCCGCCAGGGATCGAACATTGCTGCAACCATTGCGCCCGGCTTCGCGCCGGCCAACAGCGACAGATCGGGTGCCTGTACGCCCAGCACGATGTCAGCGCCAGCAATCGTCGCGGCGGCGTCGCCAAGCGTTGCGCCGGCTTCGGCAAAATCATCGTCCGGCACCGCCGCGCCAAGCCCGGCGCGGTGTTCGACCGCAACCTCGGCACCCAGCGCGAGATATTTGCGCACCGTTTCCGGAGACAGCGCGACCCGCCGCTCACCCGGCGCGCGCTCCTTCAGAACGGCGATGCGCAAGCTCACGGGGCGATGATCACCACGACCAGCAAGGTCACGATCACGGCCAGCGGCACGGCCCATTTCAGCAGGACGGTGAAGCCCGAATAGGTTTTCTTGAACTGGTTGAGCTGATCGGCAGCCATGCGGCGCTCTCCTGAAAGGTCGGTTCGCGCCGAGTGTTAGCTTGCCCGCGGCGCAGGCTCAAGCCGCTCGCGCACTGGCTGCACAGGCTTAAGCGGCTCTTTACTGTTGTCCTCTAATCGCAAACTGTACCGCGGCGGGACGGTTTTGAGGAATGACACGCAATGGCGAGTGCTGAGGATCGCCTGTTGATGCTGATCGATGATGAGCCCGCGCAAAGCCGGCTGATCACTGCGCTCGCCGCGCGCGATGGCTGGCGGACACTGGTCGTCCGCGATTCCGAAGCGGCTATCGCGACGCTCGGAACGCGCCAGGGTATGCAACTGGCCGCCATCATCCTCGACCAATGGGTGCCGGGCGATGAAGCGGGCGATCTTATCCGCGAATTGAAGGATCGCCGGCCCGCGCTGCCGATCCTGATGCTGACCGCCAGCGCCAGCCCGCGCCAGGCGGTCGAAGCGATGCGCGCTGGCGCAACCGATTATCTCGTCAAACCCGTGGCGCCTGACCGGCTGATGCGGGCACTGACCAGCGCAACCCGGCTCGAAGCGCCGCGCGACGAATTGCAGCCGCTGACCGAGAAGATGGACGGCGCGGTCGATTTCGACGCGATGATCGGCACCGATAGCGCGTTTCGCGCCGCACTCGCCCGCGCGGCCAAGGCGGCTCGCGGGCACGGGGCGGTGCTGATCGAGGGTGAAAGCGGCACCGGCAAGGAGATGATCGTCCGTGCGATGCAGGCCGCCAGCCCGCGCGCCAAGCTGGTGACGCGCACGCTGAATGTCGGCGCAATCCCCGGCAGCGCGCTGGAATCGGCATTGTTCGGGCACGAGCCCGGCGCCTTTCCCGGCGCATTCGAGCGGCAGATGGGCGCGCTCCAGGCTTGCGATGGCGGGACGCTGGTGCTGGACGAGATCGACCGGCTGGGCCCGGCGCTGCAGGAAAAGCTGGCCGAGACGCTGCGCACCGGGATCGTGCGTCCGATCGGCGCCGCGCATGGTTACAAGATCGATGTGCGGATCCTCAGCGCGAGCAACATCCCGCTGGCCGATTTGGTAGCGGCGGGCCATTTCCGTGCCGATCTTTACACCGCGCTGGCGCAGACCATCATCATCCTGCCGCCGCTCCGCGCGCGGCCGGGCGACATACCCGCGCTGGCCCGCCATTTTCTCCACCGGATCGGCCAGCAGCCGGGCCTGCGCGCGCTGTCGATCACGGATAGCGCGCTGGCGCTGCTGGCCGCCTATGACTGGCCGGGCAATGTGCGCCAGTTGCAGGCGGTCCTGTTTCGCGCCGCGGTGTTCTGCGATGACGAAGCGCTCACCGCCGACAGCTTCCCCCAATTGTCGCAGCTTCTCGGCGATCATCTCGCGCCCAGTGCTCAGGTGCAGGACGGCGCGGGGGTTACGCTCTACACAGCCGACGGCAACCTGCGGCCGCTCGAGGAAATCGAGGCCGATATCATCCGCTTGGCGATCGGCCATTATCGCGGTCGGATGACCGAAGTGGCGCGCCGGCTGGGCATCGGCCGCTCGACCCTCTATCGAAAACTGACCGATCTCGGCATCGACAACGCCGCCTAATTGGGCGGTAGCAGGCTGAAATCCGTCAATGCCGCGTCGCGCAGGCCGCGCCAGACATTGCGCGCCTGCACGGTTTCGGCGACGTCATGCACGCGCAGCAACTGAACGCCGGCATCCATCCCCTTCATCGCCAGCGCCACGCTGCCGCCCAACCGCTGATGCGCCGGCGCCTCGTGCGACAGCGCGCCGATCATCCGTTTGCGGCTAACCCCCAGCATCAGCGGCTGGCCCAGCGCATGGAACAGCGGCAGCGCGTTCAGCAGGGTGAGATTATCAGCCACGCTCTTGCCGAAGCCAATGCCGGGATCGAGCACGATCCGCTCGCGCGCAATCCCGGCCCCTACTGCCCGATCGCGCGCTGCCGCAAGCCAGTCGAACACGTCAAGCGCGACCTGAGCATAAGTGGCCCCGCTGTGCAGATCCTCGCCCTCGCCCGGTGCGTGCATCAGCACCACCGGCGCGCCGCGCGAGGCCACCAGGCCAAGGCTGCGCGGATCGTGCCGCAGGGCCGACACGTCGTTGACGAGATGGGCCCCGGCATTGAGCGCCGCCTCCATCACCGCGGGCCGGCGCGTATCGACGCTGATCGCCGCGCCCATCCCGGCGCAGAATTCGACTGCGGGGATCACCCGCTTCAGCTCGTCGCCCTCCCACACCGCGGCCGCGCCGGGGCGCGTGCTTTCGCCGCCAATATCGACGATCGCCGCGCCCGCTTCGAGCATTGCGGCGGCATGGGCGCGGGCGACTTCGGGATCGTCGAGAAACTGGCCGCCATCGGAAAAGCTGTCAGGCGTGACGTTGAGGATGCCCATCACCTGCGGCTGGTCGAGCCGGATGGTCCGCGCGCCGAGCTGGAGCGACGCGTGGCTACGCTGAAGATCGGCCAGCTGGGTTTGCACCGCATCGGGCAGATCGGCCGTGAGCAATTCCGGGGCCGAGAAATGCTCGCACGCGGTGACTTGCCCGCCCTGGCGGGTGATCACGGCGAAACGGCTGGCATAGACCAGCCCGCCCGCCAGCCTGATAGCCGCGCCTTCGGCCTGCGGACTTGACGCCAGGCCCGTGGGCCACAGGTAATGGCGTGCGCTCATCTCTGGCTGACCGCGATCCCGGTCAATCCTCGACGCCCAGCAGGTAAAGCTGGCGCGCCGCGTCGATCGGCTTGATCTCGCCCCCAGCTTCGTAATGCCAGAACATCCAGCCATTGCAGCTTGGGGCGCCTTGCAATTCCTTGCCGAGGCCGTGGATCGACCCGACCTGCCGCTCGTGCATCAGCGAACCGTCGGCGCGGACGGTGGCGGTCCAGCGGCGCTTCTTGTCGAACAGCACTGTTCCGGGCGGGATCAGCCCGCTTTCGACCAGCGCGCCAAAAGCGACCTTGGGCGCACTTGCCCGGCTGTGCATCGTCGCCAGTGCGCTTTCGTCCAGCGGCAATTCGCGGTCGATCCGCGCCAGTGCGGCCGCGCGGTAGGCGCTTTCGCGTTCGCAGCCGATCCATTCGCGGCCCAGCCGCTTGGCCACCGCGCCGGTCGTTCCGGTGCCGAAGAACGGGTCGAGCACGACATCGCCGCGCTCGGTCGTCGCCAGCAGCACCCGGTATAGCAGCGCCTCGGGCTTCTGCGTCGGATGGACCTTGACCCCGCCCGCTTCGCGCAGCCGTTCCTGCCCGCCGCAAATCGGCAGCACCCAGTCGCTGCGCATCTGCAATTCATCGTTGAGCGTCTTCATCGCGCGGTAATTGAACTGATAGCGCGCCTTTTCCCCAACGCTCGCCCAGATCAGCGTTTCGTGCGCGTTGGTGAAGCGGGTGCCCTTGAAATTGGGCATCGGATTGGCCTTGCGCCAGACGATATCGTTGAGGATCCAGAAGCCGAGATCCTGCAGGATCGCTCCGACGCGGTAGATATTGTGATAGCTGCCGATCACCCACAGCGCGCCATCGGGTTTCAGCACCCGCTTCGCCTCCGCCAGCCAGGCGCGGGTGAAGGCATCGTAGCTGGCGAAGCTGTCGAACCGGTCCCAATCGTCTGTGACCGCATCGACATGGCTGCCATCGGGCCGGTTGAGATCGCCGCCCAACTGCAGGTTATAGGGCGGATCGGCGAACACCAGATCGACGCTGGCATCGGGCAGCGTCCGCATCGCCGCGACGCAGTCGCCCGCAAGGATTCGGCCGAGCGGCAGGTTGGCCTTGACCGCCGCTGCTTTGGCCCCCTTCGATTTGCCGCGCGCGATATCTTTCGTCAGCGGCAGGACCTGCCCCATGAACGCCCCCTTGATCCCAACTTATCCACAGGGTGAGTCCATTGCGCGGCAACGTCAAGCGGCGAGTGCGGCGACGCTCGATTTGTCGGCATCCAGTTGTGGCGGAACACAAGGAGTCCGCCACAAGATGTTGCGAAACCACAGACATTGCTGGCGCGAGGTCTTGGGGGTGTGGCGCGAAAGACTCGCCCCGACCACCAGTTCTTCAGAACATTTCGAGCTGGGCGACCGGGGCGAAGCTGCGACGGTGCAGCGGGCTGGGGCCGTGTTCGTGCAGCGCGGCGAGATGGTCGGGCGTGCCATAGCCCTTGTTGCGGTCCCACCCGTAATGCGGGTGCGTGCACGCCGCATCGCGCATCAGCCGATCGCGCCATTCCTTGGCGATGATCGAGGCGGCCGAGATTGCCGGTTCGCGAGCGTCACCGCCAACGATGGCGCGCGCCGGCCAGCGCCATCCGGGGGTGCGCCCGGCGGGGGTGAGATTACCATCGACCAGCACCGCATCGGCTTCGCGCTGCAGCACGGCGCATAACCGGCTGACAGCGAGCGTCATCGCCAGCATCGTTGCGCCAAAGATGTTCAGCCGGTCGATCTCGTCCACCTCGACCACCCCGACACCCCAGGCACAGCGGCGGCGGACGGCGAGATCGAGCCCCGCGCGGCGCGGCGCGGTCAGTTTCTTGGAATCGTCCAGCCCGCCTGGCCGGGGCTTGCACAGGACGACCGCAGCGGCGACAACCGGGCCCGCCAGCGGCCCGCGCCCGGCCTCGTCCACGCCGACTTTCACCGGGCCGCAATCGGCGCCGAAATCGCAATGAGGGGTTCCTGCCAGCATGACCCGTAATCGTCTCGTCCGTCCCGCGCTCACCATAGCCGCGGCACTGCTTGCTGCAAGTTGCGGCACCGCCGCGACCGGGGATAGCGGGCGCACCAACGCCGCGGCCGAACCGGCAACGACCACCCTCCGCACCCAGGAGGTGGCGACACTGGCGCAGCCTTGGGCGGCGACGTTCATTCCCGGCACCAGCCTGCTGTTCGTGACCGAGCAGGCCGGCACCGCGCGGATCATCGACACGTCCAGCGATGCGCCACGGCTGGTGACGATCAGCGGGCTCCCGGCAGTGGATGCCGGCGGCCAGGGCGGCCTGGGGGATGCGCTGTTCCTGCCGAGCGAGGCCGCGCCGAAGCTCGACCGGCGGACCATCTATCTGAGCTGGGTGGAGGCGGGAGCGGGCGACACACGCGGCGCGGTGGTGGGGCGCGGCACGCTGCGCTGCTGGGTGGCGAATGAGTGCGCGGTAGAAGATTTGCAGGTGATCTGGCGTCAGACCCCCAAGACCAGCGGGCGCGGGCATTATTCGCAACGGCTCGCTTTGTCGCCCGACGGCCAATTCCTGTTCATCGCCAGCGGCGACCGGCAGAAGATGGCCCCGGCGCAGGACATGGCCGGCAATCTCGGCAAGATCGTTCGCCTGACGCTCGATGGCCGGCCCGCGCCGGGCAACCCCTTTGCCGGCCAGCCAGCGCCGGCCGATCAGGTCTGGTCGCTCGGCCATCGCAATATCCTTGGCCTCGCCTTCGACGAGGGCGGCCGCCTGTGGGGGCTGGAGCATGGCCCGGCGGGCGGCGACGAGCTCAATCTGATCCGCGCGGGCGCCAATTATGGCTGGCCGGTAGTGTCGGAAGGGGAGCATTATGGCGGCGCGAAAATCCCGCCGCATTCCTCGCGCCCCGATCTGGCCGCGCCGGCGCTGAGCTGGACCCCGGTGATCGCGCCGGGCGGGATGATCTTCTATCGCGGCAGCCTGTTTCCGGGCTGGCGCGGGCAGGCGCTGATTGCCGGCTTGGCGACCGAGGCGCTGATCCGCGTCGGCTTTGACGGCGAACGGCCGCGCGAACTCGCCCGCCACCCGCTCGGCCAGCGTATCCGCGCGGTGGCCGAGGGGCCGGACGGCGCGGTCTATCTGCTCGAGGATGGTGCGCGCGGGCGGCTGCTGCGGCTGACGCCCGCCCCCTGACCTCGCGACCGGCCTCGACAGCGGCGCGCGCGGCCCCTAAGCGCGCGCGCCATGCCGACGCTTGTCCCCCTTGCCGCGATCGACCCTGCGCTGGTCGACGAGCTGCTCGACGCGGCGTTCGGGCCGGACCGTTTTGCCCGCACCGCCTATCGCATCCGGCAGGGGACGGACTGGCTGCCCGCACTCAGTTTTGCCGCGCTCGATGACGAGGATTACCTCGCCGGGACGATCCAGCTCTGGCCGGTGGCGCTGACCGATCCGGCGGGCCGCGCGCATCCGCTGATCATGGTGGGCCCGGTCGCGGTGATGCCCGCACGGCAGGGTGAAGGCTATGGCAAGGCGCTGATGGCCGCCGCGCTGGGGGCGATGGCGCCCGATGCCGCGCTGCCACAGATGATGATCGGCGACGCGGACTATTACCGCCGCTGGGATTTTACCGCCGCGCCAACCGCCGGCTGGCGCTGCCCCGGCCCGTGGGAGCCGGCCCGGCTGCTGGTGCGCTGCGCCAATCCGGCAGTGCTGCCCGCGGCCGGGATGCTCGGCCCCTGGCCGGGCGCTGCGGGCGAAGGCTTGGCGGATTAAGCCGCATCTGGCATCGCCCCGCTGCGATGCCTTACGAACCCCCTGCCGAACTCGCCGCCCTGTCGCTGGCGCAGATCGCTGAAGCGGTCGCCGCGCGTCGCCTGCCGCCGCTAGCCGATTGGTCGCCCGGGCAGCAGGGCGACAGCCTGATGCGGATCGCCGCCGACGGGCGCTGGTATCACGAGGGAAGCGAAATCACCCGCCCGGCAATGATCCGCGCCTTTTCCGCCCTGCTGGTGCGTGAGGGTGCGGAACATTTCCTGCTGACGCCGGTGCAGAAGCTGTCCATCGCGGTGGAGGATGCACCGTTCATCGCGGTCGATGTCGCGCGCAAGGGGGCCGATCTGGCGTTCCGCCTCAACACCGACGAGCTGGTCGTGGCCGGCTCCGAGCACCCGTTGCGCGCTGCGGGCAGCGAAGATGCGCCGGCGCTCTATCTCGGCGTGCGCGATGGGCTGGAGGCGCGGCTGGACCGGTCGACCTGGCTGCAACTGGCCGAGATCGCGCTGGCCGAAGGCGATGGCTGGCATGTGGCGAGCGGCGGCGCCCGCTTTGCCCTCAGCCCATGAGCGCGCTGTTCGACCGCCTGACGACCCTGTTCGACGAGGGGCACCGCGACGCAATCGTCGATCTCTTGTCCGACGAACGGTTCGAAACCGCGCCCCGTGCCCGCGCGGCGGCAGTGCTAATCGCGGTGACCGACCGCCCACGCCCCGGCGTGATCCTGACCCGTCGCCGCGCCGATCTGCGCGATCATCCCGGCCAGGTCGCCTTCCCCGGCGGCAAGATCGATGCCGGCGAAGACGCGATCACCGCCGCCCTGCGCGAGGCGGAGGAGGAGCTGGCCCTGCCGCCTGCCGCAGTGAGGGTCATCGGCGATACCGACCGCTACCGCACCGGCAGCGGGTTCGAGATTACCCCGGTCCTCGCGCTTGTCCCACCCGATCTGCCGCTGGTGGCGAACCCGGCCGAAGTCGATAGCTGGTTCGAGGCCCCGCTGGACGTCCTGCTCGACCGGGCCAGCTGGACCCAGCACGAAGTCGATTGGGACGGGCGTAAGCGGCATTATCTCGAATATACGCACGAAGGCTTCCGCATCTGGGGGGTGACGGCGGCGATCATCGCCAATCTCGCCCGCCGCATCGCGTGGGAGGCACCGGATCATGGCTGATCATTTGCCCGCAGCGCCGTGGACCCGGCGCGCCGATCTGGCGCGGCTCGTCGCGGCGCTGGGTGCGGACAATATCCGCTGGGTCGGCGGCGCGGTGCGCGATACGCTGCTCGGCGTCGATGTGCACGATATCGATGCCGCAACCCCGCTGGTGCCGGACGAGGTGATCCGCCGTCTGGAAGCGGCCGGGCTGCGCCACGCGCCAACCGGGCTGGCGCATGGCACGATCACCGCGATCCTGCCCGCCGGTACGGTCGAGGTGACGACGCTGCGCCGCGATGTCGCCACCGATGGCCGCCGCGCCACGATCGCCTTTGCCAACGACTGGGCCGAGGATGCGGCACGCCGCGATTTCACCATCAACGCGCTCTATGCCCATCCCGAAACCCTGGAAATCAGCGATTATTTCGGCGGGCTGGCCGATCTTGCCGCGCGCCGCGTGCGCTTCATCGGCCTTGCCGAACAGCGCATTGCCGAAGATCATCTGCGGATCCTGCGCTATTACCGCTTTCAGGCCCGCTTCGGCGCGGACCTCGACGCGGCGGCGGAGCGGGCCTGTGCCGCACTTGCCCCGACGCTGAAAGGGCTGAGCCGCGAACGGGTTGGCTGGGAAGTGCTCGCGCTGCTGGCGCTGCCCGATCCAGCGCCCACGGCCGCGCGGATGCACGCGGCGGGCGTGTTGCCGGTGGTGTTACCCGAAACGCATGGGACGGAACTGGCGGCGCTCGCCGCTCTGGTCGCAGCAGAGCAGGCGGCCGGCGCCGCGCCCGATCCGATCCGCCGCCTCGCGGCCTTGCTGCCGCCCGTGCCCGCGCTGGCCGAGACGATCGCCGCGCGCCTGCGCCTGTCGAAGGCCCAGCGCGAAGGGCTGACCTGCCTCGCCGCGCGCACGCCGGCTGATGCCGACAATCCGCGTATCCTCGCTTACCGCACCAGCGTGGCCTGCGCGCGCGGGCGTTTGCTGCTCGCAGGGGCGGACATCGCCGCCCTCGATGGCTGGGCCGTGCCCGAACTGCCGCTCAAAGGCGGCGAGATCGTCGCCCTCACCGGCGCCGCCGGCCCGGCCGTCGCCCGCACCCTGCGCGCCGTCGAGGAACGCTGGCTCGCCGAGGGTTTCCCCGCGCGCGAGCGGGTGCTGCAAATCCTTCGCGACGTTCACGACTGAGCGGGCCGTATCGACCAATAGAGCGCGCGGGGCAGGGAGCGCGGGTCCGCTGTCAGGTGGCGCAGCGGCGAGGCGACCCGCGCCGCCTCGGGCGATCGGAGCGCCTGCCGGTAGGCGCGCAGCCCCTGTCGCGATGAATGATAACGCAGCCCCGCCATCTGCCGGTTGACCTCCCGTTCCAGCCGGGCAAGCTGCGCCGCGTCGGGCTTGAAATAACGGCCGTCGCGGACATCGAGCAACGCGCGCAGTTGCAGCGTGGCATTGCGCAGATTGTAGGCCGCGCCGGTTTCATTATCGCCCGCGCGGTGGACCAGCGCGGCATCAGCCAGCGTCGCCACGAATGCGCCTTCGCTCGCTAATTTGAGCCAGAACAGCCAATCCTCGCCAAAGCGCCATTCGGGCATGAACCCGACATGGCGCGCCGCGTCCGCGCGAAACAGGGTCGCGCAGGTCGGGATCATGCTCGTCGCCAGCAGCGCGTCGTGAGGATTGGCCAGCAGCGCGGTTGGCGGCGGGCCGTCATGTAGCGGGAGCAGGCGCGCCTCTGGCGGGAGTGCGGGCTGCATCAGTCGCCGCGGCGGCTGGGTTCCGGCGACCAATGCGTCGGCAAAGCTGAGCGCAATCTGCGGATCGCGCAGAAACGGCGCGCGGAGCATTTCGAGCGCACCCGGCAGATATTCATCATCCGAATCGAGGATGGCCAGCAGGGGCTGGCGCGTCGCCCGCATGGCGAGATTGCGCGCGGCCCCCGCGCCGCTATTGGCCGGGCTGCGGATAAAGTGCAACGGCACGCTCGAGCTCGCGGCGCAGGCGTCGACCACCGCTTGCGGGTTGTCGTCCGAGGCATCATCGACGATCCAGATCTCCGCCGGCCGCACGCTCTGGCGAAGCGCGCTGGCGATCGCGCGCGGGAGCGTGGCGCTGCGATTATACGCCGCGATAATTACGCTGATGCCGTGCGGCTCCGGCCCGGTCACGCGCCGCTCCTCGTGCCGATCCTGAGCGCCGGCCTTGTCATTTCGTGCCGCCTCCCCTATCTGCCCCTCACCCCGGCGCTGTGTAGCGTGGCCGGTTGCGAGCGTGAACCCATCGTGGTCCCGCGCCGGCGCAGCGGGGTTCGTAGCTTCCCCTTTCACGCATGGGTCGCCAATCGACCCTTTTGGCGATGCGGCCAGTGATGCCGCACGCCATGCATGAAAGTGAATGACTACAATGTCTTATTTTACCGAACTCGGCCTGGCCGAACCGCTGGTGCGGGCGCTGGCCGAACGTGACTATGCCGAACCGACCCCGATCCAGCGCCAGGCCATCCCGGCGCTGCTCGAAGGGCGTGACCTGCTGGGCATCGCCCAGACCGGCACCGGCAAGACGGCGGCGTTCTCGCTGCCCTCGCTGCACCGTCTGGCGGCCAATCCCAAGGCGCGCAGCAATGCGAGCTGCCGGATGCTGGTGCTCAGCCCGACGCGCGAGCTGGCGGCACAGATTGCCGACAATATGCGCCATTACGCCAAGTTCCTGAACCTGTCGGTGCAGGTAATCTTCGGCGGCGTGCCCGCGCATCAGCAGGCCCGCAAGCTGGCCGGCGGGTGCGACGTGCTGGTGGCGACGCCCGGCCGGCTGCTCGACCTCGTAGATCAGCGCGCGCTGACGCTGCGCAATGTCGAAATCTTCGTGCTCGACGAAGCCGACCAGATGATGGATCTCGGCTTCATCAAGCCGTTGACCCGGATTGCCGCGCTGCTGCCCGAAGACCGGCAGAGCCTGTTCTTTTCGGCCACCATGCCGCAGGCGATCACCGATCTGGGCAAGCGGTTCATCCGCAACCCGGTCCGCGCCGAAGTCGCCCCGCAGGCGACCACGGCGGAGCGCGTTGATCAATATGCGACTTTCGTGACGCAGGCGGAAAAGCAGGCGCTGCTGACGCTGTCGTTGCAGCGTGGGCTCGCCAACGGCGATATCGAAAGCTGCCTGGTGTTCACCCGGACCAAGCATGGCGCTGACCGGGTGGTCAAACATCTGGTCGCGGCTGGCATCAATGCCGCGGCGATCCACGGCAACAAGACGCAGGCCCAGCGCACCCGTGCGCTCGACGGTTTCCGCGCCGGCCGCGTGCCGGTGCTGGTGGCGACCGACATCGCCGCGCGCGGGATCGACGTGCCGGGCGTGTCGGCGGTGTTCAATTTCGAGCTGCCCAATGTCGCCGAACAATATGTCCACCGGATCGGCCGCACCGCGCGGGCGGGCCGCAGCGGGCTGGCGGTAAGCTATGTCGCGCCCGACGAGAAAGCCTATCTGCGCGACATCGAGAAGCTGACCGGTGTCAAGCTCAGCCCGGTGCCGCTGCCGGAAAACTTCCTCAAGGCGGCCGCCGCACTGCCCAAGCCGAGCCGCGCGCCGGCCGGGGCCGAGCGCGCGCCCAGCGATGGCGAGGACCAGTACAGCCGCAACCGCCGCGCCCGCGCCAGCGAAGCGCGCGCCCGTCCGCCGAAGAAGGACGCCCGCGCGCGGGTCACGCCGGCGGGCGGCAAGCCGCGCCGTGAGGGCGGCGCCGGTGGCGGTAACGCCAGTGGTGGCGGCAAGGCCTTTGGCGCGCCCCGCCAGGCCCAGGGTCAGGGTCGCGGACCCGGCCAGGGGCAGGGCCGGGGCGCATCGCCGCGCGGCCCGCGCCCGGCGCGCTAAGCGTGCCGGCGGCGGGGTCTAGCCGAAGCGGTTGTTGCGCGGGAAACCCTGCGGCGGCAACCGCCCGGCGGCCCCGCGCGCGACCTTCCACTGCCACATATCCGCCTCGGTCCGGGTGCGACCGCTCTCGCCACCCATCGCCCAGCTGAGACCGCCCGCCAGCGTGAAGCTGATCGCATCGGCCAGCCCGCCATCGCGGTAACGCTGCAACTGCACCCCCTGCCCGCGTGCCAGCACCGGCACTTCTTCCAGATGGAACACGACCAGCTTGCGATTGTCACCGACGACCGCGACATGATCGTGTTCGGGCGCGATCTGGCGCACCACCGTCAATCTTGAACCGGGTTTGAGATTGACCACCTGCCGCCCTTTGCGGGTTTCGGCCAGCAGCTCGCCCATCTGTGCGGCGAACCCCTTGCCGGTGTCGGCGGCGAGCAGCAACTGCCCGTCAGCCCGGTGAACGAGCACCGCCACCACCTGCGCCTCAGCCTCGATGTCGAGCATGGTCCGCAATGGCTCGCCAAAGCCGCGAGCCCCCGGCAGCTTGTCGGCGCCGAGCGTGTAGAACCGGCCATTATCGGCCGCAATCAACAGTTTATCGGTGGTCTGCGCGTGGAGGGCGAAGGCAGGGCCGTCGCCTTCCTTGAACTTCCATTCGCTGGCGAGATCGACATGGCCGCGCGCCCCGCGCACCCAGCCCTTTTGCGACAGGATGACGGTGACCGGCTCCTTCTCGATCATCGCATCCATGCTGAACACCGCCGTGGGCGCCGCCTCGGCCACGGTCGTGCGGCGCCGGCCAAGCGGCGTTTCAGGCCCATATTCCTCGCGCACCCGCGCCAGATCGCGCTTCAGCCGCGTGCGCTGGCCCGCCGGGCTGTCGAGCAGGCGGTTGAGTTCGTCCTGCTCCTTCAGCAGATCGGCCTGTTCCTGCCGCAGCTCCATCTCCTCGAGCTTGCGTAAGGATCGCAGCCGCATGTTGAGGATCGCCTCGGCCTGTCGGTCGGTCAGGCTGAATTCGGCCATCATCACGGCCTTGGGCTCGTCCTCGGTACGGATGATCTCGATCACGCGGTCGAGATTGAGGAAGGCGGCGATATAGCCTTCGACCAATTCCAGCCGCCGGGCGATCTGGTCCAGCCGGTGACGGCTGCGGCGCTGAAGGATGTCGATCTGGCTGGCGATCCAGTGCAGCAACACTTCGCGCAGGCCCATGACCATCGGCGTGCGACCAACCCCCGGCTGCACGTCGAGCACATTCATGTTGAGGCTGTAGCGCGTCTCCAGATCGGTCAGCTTGTAGAGGCTTTCCTTGAGCAGATCGGGGTCCACATTGCGGCTGCGCGGGACCAGCACGATGCGCAAGGTTTCGTCGCTTTCGTCGCGGACATCTTCGAGGATCGGCAGTTTCTTGTCGGCAATTGCCTGCGCGATCTGTTCGATCAGGCGGCCCTTCTGCACCTGATAAGGGATCTCCGAGATGACGAGCTGCCATTGCCCGCCGCCCAGCCGTTCGATCCCGGCGGCGCGATCCTCCTCGCGCTCGGCCTCGGCGGCGTGGAACCTTCCGCGCACGCGGAAGGCGCCGCGCCCGGTTTCATAGGCCGCCGAAATCGCCGCCGCGCTGTCGACCACCAGCCCGCCGGTGGCGAAATCCGGGCCGTGAAACAGCTCCATCAGGCGCGCATGATCGGCCTGAGGATTGTCGATCAGTTCGAGCGCGGCATCCAGCACCTCGGCGACATTGTGGCTGGGGATCGACGTCGCCATGCCGACCGCAATCCCGCTTGCGCCATTGGCCAGCAGATTGGGGAACAGGCCGGGGAAGATCTCGGGCTCTTCCTCCTCGCCATTATAGGTCGGAATAAAATCGACCGTGCCGTCTTCCAGCCCGGCCATCAGCAGCATCGCGGTGCGCGTCAGCCGCGCTTCGGTATAGCGGTAGGCGGCGGCGTTGTCCCCGTCGATATTGCCAAAATTGCCCTGCCCCTCGACCAAAGGATAGCGCAGCGCGAAATCCTGCGCGAGGCGCACCATCGCATCATAGACCGAAGCATCCCCATGCGGGTGATATTTGCCGATCACATCGCCAACCACGCGGGCCGATTTCTTGAACGCGTTCGTCGGATCGAGCTTCAGCTGGCGCATTGCCCACAGCAGCCGGCGATGCACCGGCTTCAGCCCGTCGCGCAGATCGGGCAGCGAGCGCGCGGTAATCGTCGACAGCGCATAGACCAGATAGCGCTCCGACAGGGCGCTATCGAACGGGGCATCGACAATAGCGTCAAACGGGTCGCGGTCAGCTTCTATCAGGTCGGCCATCGCGCGCCCCTAGCAGCGCGCGACGTGTGCGAGAAAGAGTGGAACGCAGAGCTATCCCCACACGTTGGGCGGATAACGAACGGAGATTTCAACAATGGCCCATATCCTTATCCTGTCCGCCGACGGGTTCGAGCAATCCGAACTGATGGAACCGCGCAAGGCGCTTGACGCGGCGGGACACAAAACCACCGTCGCTAGCCTCAAGAGCGGCGAGATCAAGGGTTGGAAGGACAAGGATTGGGGGGACAGCGTGCCGGTCGATCTGACCGTCAGCAATGTCGCAGCCGACGATTACGACGCGCTGCTGCTGCCGGGCGGGCAGATGAACCCCGATATCCTGCGGATGGACGAGGGCGCGGTCGCGCTGGTGAAGGCGTTTGGCGCTGCGGGCAAGCCGATCGCGGCCATCTGCCATGCGCCCTGGTTGCTGGTCGAGGCTGATCTGGTGCGCGGGAAGACAGTCACTAGCTGGCCCTCGATCCGCACCGACCTGAGCAATGCGGGCGCCAATGTGGTGGACGAGGAGGTCGTCACCGACGGCAACCTCATCACCAGCCGCAAGCCGGAGGATATTCCCGCATTCAACAAGGCGTTGCTCGGCGCACTGGCGGACCAGACGGTCCCCGCCTGAGGCACACGCAAGGTTAGCCGGTGGATTTCAACCAGCATTGAACCGCCGGCCCTCCGGGGTCCCGTCACCGCGAGGTGGCGGGGCCTTGGCTTGCCAGCGCCCCTAGAGCGCGCGGCGCATGTCGCGGCTCTCGGCCGGCACGCGGGCTTCGAGGCCTGAAAGTTGGGGCGTCAGCACGATCTGACACGAGAGCCGGCTGGTGACATCGATGCCTGCGGCAAGGTCGAGCATATCCTCTTCCTCATCGCTGGCGCGCGGGAGGCGCTCGAACCAATCGGGCGCGACGATGACGTGGCAGGTCGAACAGGCCATCGCCCCCTCGCATGTCCCCTCGAGCGGGACGCCTGCCGCCTGCCCCGCGCTGAGCAGCGTATCACCCACAGCGCTCCTCGCCAGCGTGATCGTGCCATCGGGCGCGATGAAGCGCACTTCGACGGGCTGACCGGCGTCCTGCGCTTCGTTCACAGGCCCTGCGCCTCGGCGGCTGCTGCGATCATTTCCACACCCTCCTCCAGTTCGGCCATGCTGGTATAGCGTCCGAAGCCCAGCCGTAAGGAGTTTTTCGCAGCGGCGGGCGACAGGCCCAACGCGGCAAGCACATGACTGGGCCGGCCCGAGCCGCTGGCACAGGCCGAGCCGGCGGAAAGCATCACCTGCCGGCACTCGCTCATCAGGCGGGCGACGTCGAGCCCGTCGCGGCGGACATTGAGATTGCCCGGCCAGCGTTGTGCCGCGCTGCCGTTGAGCGTCCAGCCGCCGAGCAGGTCGCGCGCGCGCAGCCACAATGCCCGGCAATGCGCCGCGTCCTCTTCGCCCCGTTCCAGCGCCAGTGTCGCCGCCGCGCCGAAACCGGCACACAGGGCCGGGCTGAGCGTGCCAGAACGCAAGCCCCCTTCCTGCCCGCCGCCGGGGCTGGCGGGGGATAGCTCCAGACCGTCGCGGACCCACAAGGCGCCGATCCCCTTGGGCCCGTGCAGCTTGTGCGCGGAAATGGCGATCAAATCGGCCTCTGCCAGCGGCAGCTTGCCCGCGGCCTGCACGGCATCGACCAGCAGCGGAATGCCCATGGCGCGCGCCCGCTCGTGCCAGGCGGCGATGGGCTGTACGGTGCCGATCTCGTTATTGACCTGCATCACCGCGATGGCGCGCAAGCCCTCTGGCAGCGGCGTGGCGGGATCGGTCAGCCCCTCGGCATCGACGGGGATGAGGTGCGGTGCCCCCAGCGCGCGCGCAGTATCCAGCACTGCGGCATGCTCGATCGCCGAGGTGGCCACCGGCCCGCCCACCCCGCGCAGCGCCAGTTGCACCGCTTCGGTCGCGCCGCTGGTGAAAATCACCTGGCCACTGGGCGGGAACAGGGCGGCGACCTCCTCGCGCGCGTGCTCGACTGCGGCGGCGGCCATCCGGCCCATTCGGTGCGGGCTGTGGGGATTGCCGAAAGTGTCGCTGTCCGGCCCGCCCAGCCAACGCAGCATCGCCTCGCGCGTTTCGGGCGCCAACGGTGTCGTCGCCTGATAATCGAGATAGATCATCGGCCCCTGACCCCCCTGTCATCCCGGACCTGATCCGGGATCCCGCTATTTTTCGTCCGCGCGCGAGGAAGGAAGCGGGGCACCGGATCACGTCCGGGGCGACGAAGGAGGGGCCCGCGCATCACCGCCCCGCCAGATCCAGCCAGACCTCGGCGAAGCGGTCGATATCGGCCCCGGTGCTGTCCCACCCGAGGCTGACGCGGATGGTGCGCGCGGCGATGCCGTCCGGCACGCCCATTGCGGTCAGCACATGGCTGCGGCGCATGGTGCCGGAGGAACACGCGCTGCCCTGGCTGACGGCGATGCCGGCCATATCGAACCGCATCAATTGCGCCTCGGCGCTCATGCCGGGCATGGCAACCGCCGCGATATGCCCCGAAATAGCCCGCAGACGCCCGCTCAGCCACTCTCCGCCCGATTGGCTGGCGGTGTAGCCAAATTGTTCGAAACGCTCTGTAACCTGCCTTTCCGGGGCGCTGGGCGTGGCCAATGCGGCGGCCATGCCGAGCGCTGCGGGGAGGTTCTCGGTACCCCGCCGATAGCCGCGCTCCTGCCCGCCAGTGGGCGCAAGCAGCGCATAATCGCGCACCAGCAGCGCACCGATGCCCACCGGGCCGCCAAACTTGTGTGCCGCCAGGATCACCATGTCGGCTTGTGCTGGCAGCGGCAGCTTGCCCGCCCCTTGCGCGCAATCGGCCAGCAGCAGGCCGCCAGCCTCGTGCACGATCGCGGCGATAGCGGCGAGATCCTGCACCGCGCCGGTTTCGGAATTGACCTGCTGGACCGCGAGCAGCGGCCGCTTGTGGCGCACGGCCTCGGCCAGCACCTCGAGGTCGAGCGCGCCATCGCCCAGCACCGGCAGCCGCTCGGCATCGGGCGCGGCCTGCAGCACGCAATCATGTTCCACCGCGCTGACCAGCCGCGCGCCGGCGTTCGCGCGGCCAAGCGCCAGCGCCGCCGCCTCGCTCGCACTGGCGGTGAAGATCAACTCGCCCTCCCAGCCGAGCGCCGCCTTGATCTGTTCGCGCGCATCTTCGAGCGCGGCGCGCGCCCGGCGGCCGGCAGTGTGCGGGCTCGACGGATTGGCCCACAGCGCGAAGCCTTCCTCCATCGCCGCGCGGGCGGCGGGCTTCATCCGGGTGGTCGCGGCATGGTCGAGATAGATCACGCGGGCGTGATGGAATTGCGATTTTGCATCATCGCACTATATAGCGCCCGACTGTCCGCGCGCCAGCCGCGCGGGTGCCCCCGAACAGACAGGTCGAGCCAGCCCCAATGCCCTCCGTCATTTTCCCCGGCCCCGAAGGCCGCCTTGAAGGTCGCTTCTCCCCGGCCCCGCGCCCGCGCGCGCCGGTGGCCATGATCCTCCACCCGCACCCGCAAGGCGGCGGGACGATGAACGAACGGATCACCCAGCGCCTCTACAAGACCTTCGCCGATCGCGGCTTTGCCACGCTGCGGTTCAATTTCCGCGGCGTCGGGCGCAGCCAGGGCAGCTTTGACAACGGGATTGGCGAATTGTCCGATGCGGCCTCGGCGCTCGACTGGGTGCAGTCGATCCATCCCGAAGCGCAGACGACCTGGGTCGCCGGCGTCAGCTTCGGCGCGCTGATCGGGATGCAATTGCTGATGCGCCGGCCCGAAGTGCGCGGTTTCATCTCGGTCGCGCCGCCGGCCAATATGTACGATTTCAGTTTCCTCGCCCCGTGCCCGGCCAGCGGCATCTTCATCCAGGGCGCGGCCGATACGGTGGTCCAGCCGATTGCGGTGCAGAAGCTGGTCGACAAGCTGCGCACGCAAAAGCACATCACGATCCACCACGAGGAAATCCCGCGGGCCAACCATTTCTTCGAAAACGAGATCGACGATCTGATGCGCTCGGTGGACAATTACCTCAATTTCCGCCTCTCGCCGGAATGCGCGATCCGCTGAGTTCGCGGGCTCACGCAACAAATTTCCGCAAATCCGTAGCATTATGCAACGCGATTTGCGCTTGCATTGGCGTGACGTTGTATCATCATGCGATGGTATAACACGACGCCGGGTTCGGGCATCGAGTCGCCCCGCTACTCCGGCGCATAACACGAGAGGAGACGGATATGGCCTATACCGACAGCAGCACCTGGCGCGACCGCCCCGCGGCGATCGCCGGGGTCGTACTGGTACACGGCGCGCTCGCATACGGCCTGCTGGCGGGGCTCAGCTACACGGGCATCATCACCCGCGATGAGCCGCTGCCGAGCTCCTATTTCCCGACCACGCCGCCACCCGAACCGACCCCGCCCGAAGCCAAGGCCGAGCCGCGCGAAGCGGCCGCTCCGCTGCCCTATCAGCCGCCGCGCGCGGTGGAGCTGGATACCCGGACACCGCGGATTGACAGCAGCACCATCATCCTGCCGCCGCTGCCTGAGGTCGTGCCCGATCCGGGCTCCGGTACGCTGCCTTCGCCCGGGCCGAGCGAGACGGTGATGCCGCAACCCTCGCCCTCGGTCACCGCGTCCACCCCGCCGCGCGCCGCCCGCCCGCGCAATGCCGCGCTCGGCTGGGTGACGCAAGACGACTACCGCGCCAGCTGGATCAACCGTGAGCTGACGGGCAGCGTCGGCTTCGTGCTGGAGATCGATGCGAACGGCCGCGTGGCCAGCTGCCGCGTGACGCGCCCCTCTGGGCACAGCGAACTCGATCAGGCGACTTGCGCGCTGATCAGCCGGCGCGCGCGGTTCGAGCCGGCCCGCGACAGCAGCGGCGCGGCGGTAATGGGCAGCTATAGCGGCACCGTCACCTGGACGCTGCCCAACTGACCGTTCAGCGGGCCGGTTGCTGCTCCACCAGATCGACCGGCGCGGCGCCGTCCTCGCCGGGGACGATCCAGATCGCCACATTGGCAAGCGCAATTACCGCCAGCAGCACCATCAGCCCTGCCTGCTTGCGCGCGCCGCCGCGCCGCCACAGCCAGAATGCCCCCGCCAGCAGCGCAAAGGCCGCCAGCATCACCACCGAAAGAACCAGGTCCATAATCGCACCCTAATCCAGCGCGCGCGCCGGAACCAGCCCGCGAGAGGCCGGTTACATAGGCACGGCAGGCGAAGGGCGCCCGCCGGCATCATTCAAGGGAGCCCGGCAATGGGTATTTTCAGCTCGATCAAGAATGCGATCTTCGGCCGCAAGGACGACGAAACCCCGGCCACCGCACCGAGCGGCACCTTCACCCCCGCCGGGCAGCCGACAACCGGCCCGACCGCCACCCCGTCAACCGCCGCCGCCGTCAGCGATGTCGATGTCGCTGCCAAGCTCGATGCGATGCCCGGCGCAGCTAACCTCAACTGGCGCAATTCGATCGTCGATCTGATGAAGCTGCTTGGTTTGGACCCGAGCATGGCCAATCGCAAGGAACTGGCGACCGAACTCGGCCGGCCGAATTACGCCGGCTCGGCGGACGACAATCTCTGGCTTCATCGCCAGACGATGCAGGAACTGGCCCGCAATGGCGGCAAGGTTCCGGCCGAATTCCTCGACTGATCGGTCCACTCTCGCATTATCCGGGGATTTGACAGCATGGCGCGGCACGAACAGTGTCGCGCCATGACTTTATCTGCGACCCTCCCGCTCTCCCGCCGCACCGCGCTGAAGGGCGCTGTCGCGGGCACCGCCACGCTCGCGCTGCCGGCCTGCGTCACCACCGTCGCCGCGCCGGTTGCGGACACCCCGGAGCGGTTGCTCGAGGATATCGCGTACAATCTCCTGCGGCACGAGCCCGAGCGGGCGACCAGCCTTGGCGTCGATAATGGCGACCACGCGCGGATGCGGGGCCAGCTCGAGGATCAGAGCCAGGCCGGGCAGGATGCCTATGCCGCAACCCTGCGCGCCGATCTTGCCCGCGTGCGCGCTTATGACAAGAGCGGCCTCGATGCGGCGACGCGGACCAGCTTCGAGGTGGTCGAAAGCGCCTATGCTACAGCGCTCGCCGGTTTTGCCCTGCCTTATGGCGATGTCGCGGTCGGCAGCTGGCGTAATGCGCCCTATGCGGTGATCCAGAATGTAGGCACCTATCTCGACATTCCGCGCTTCATGGACAGCGATCATCCGCTGCGCAATTCGACCGACGCGGAAGCCTATCTCGCGCGGCTGGGACAGCTTCCCGCCGTGCTCGACGGTGAAACCGGGCGAATCCGAGCGGCGCGGGCGATGGGCGTGGTGCCGCCCGATTTCCTGCTCGGCAAGGCGATCCCCCAGATGGAGCGGACCATTGCCGATGCTGCAGGCGGCGGCAGCCTGGTGGACAGCCTGACCCGCCGCGCCGCCGAGGCGGGCCTTGCCGGCGATTGGGGCGGCCGTGCGCGGGCGGTTGTCACCGGGCCGGTCAAGGCGGCGCTGGAACGCCAGCTGGCCGAACTGCGCCAGCAACGCAGCGAAGCGCGCAGCGATCCGGGCATGTGGGCCCAGCCACGCGGCGAGGAGTGGTATGCCTGGGCCCTGCGCGCCAGCACCACCACCACGCTATCGCCCGAGGACATTCACCAGCAGGGGCTGGACGAGCTGGCCGATCTTCATCGACGGATGGACCCGATCCTGCGCTCGCTCGGCTACGCCAGCGGTTCCGTCGGTGACAGGATGACGGCGTTGGGTGACGATCCGCGCTATAAATTCGCTGATGGCGATCCGGGCCGCGCCCAAATCATGGCCTTCATCCAGCAGCGCGTTGAATGGATCCGCGCGCAGATGCCGCGCGCTTTCTCGACGCTGGTGTCGGGCAATCTCGAGGTCCGCCGCCTGCCCCCGGCCGAGGAACCCGGTGCGCCGGGCGCCTATGGCGGGGCGGGCAGCAAGGACGGGACCATTCCGGGCAAGATGTGGATCAACCTCAGGACCACCGATCTGCACCGCAAATACGATCTGCCGACGCTGGTCCACCACGAAACCATCCCCGGCCATGTGTGGGAAGGCGAATATTCGAACCGCCTGCCGCTGATCCGCTCGATCCTCGCCTTCAACGCCTTCTCCGAAGGCTGGGCGCTCTATGCCGAGCAACTGGGCGATGAACTGGGCGCTTATGACGATTTTGCCGTCGGCCGGCTGGGCTATCTGCAGAGCCTCGCCTTCCGGGCCTGCCGGCTGGTGGTCGATACCGGCCTTCATGCCAAGCGCTGGTCACGCCAGCAGGCGGTAGATTTTTTCGTCCAGCGCAACGGGTCCAAGCCCGAGGAGGTGCGCGGCGAGGTCGATCGCTATTGCAGCTGGCCGGGGCAGGCCTGCGGCTACAAGATCGGCCATAGCGAGATCGTCCGTCAGCGCGGCCGGGCCGGGGCAGCGATGGGCGCGCGGTTCGATCGGCGGACCTTCAACGATGCCGTGGTCAAGGGCGGCAATGCGCCACTCGATGTGCTGGCGAAGAACGTCGAGCGGTACATCGCGGGCGCAGCCTGAGAAAGGGGCGGCGCGCTGGCCGCCCCTGCCTGCTCAGCGGCGCGCCATTCCGCTGACGATCGAGCCAAGAATGCCGCCCAGCGGATTGTTGGCTCCGCCGCCCAGCGCACCGCCGAGCGCACCGCCCAGTCCACCGCCGAGCCCGCCATCCTGCCCCTGCGCGGCACCTGCGCCCTGGCTGCGGGTGGCGAGATAGCCGGCCGCCGCCATCGCCAGGATCGGCAGCATCTTGCGCAGCAACGACGGGTCGAGCCCGGTCGACCCGGCAACCTCGTCGGCCACGCCGCGGCTGACATCCTTGCTGCCGAAAATCTGTCCGAGAATGTCGTTCCCCGGCTGCGTCGGCGTGAGGGTGGTGCCGAGGACGGAATCGAGCAGACCGCCGCCACCCAACCCGCCAATCAGCCCGCCCAGCGGATCGCCGCCCGCAGCCGCGCCGCCCATCGCCCCACCGCTCGCCTGGCGGCCCATTCCGGCGACAATCGCTGGCAGCAACGCGCCGGCCGCGGTCCGCGCGGTCTGCGGATCGACATTGAGCTCGCGGGCCATGCTGTCGATCGCGCCGGTCTGCTGGAGGATTTGAGCAAGGCTCATAGCGGAAAACTCCTAGGTGGTGAGGCCGGCACAGCGCCGCCTGTCCCTGTCAAACGACAAGCCCCCGCTCCGGTTTCC
This sequence comes from Qipengyuania sp. YIM B01966, assembly GCF_016461955.1. GTDB lineage: Bacteria > Pseudomonadota > Alphaproteobacteria > Sphingomonadales > Sphingomonadaceae > QFOP01. The sequence continues at coordinate 251,224 of NZ_JADMNM010000001.1, forward strand.
CGGGCGGGGGCTGTCCTGTTCGGCGGGCAGCGGCAGAACCGGTCAGGCAGCGACCATCTGCGGTGCGGCGTCGCGCACGCTCTGATCGACATGATCCTCGAACTGGGCGAAATTATCGACGAAGAGCTGCACCAGCTTCTGCGCAGTGCGATCATACTTTTCCTGGTCGGCCCAGGCGGCGCGCGGGTCGAGCAGGGCGCTGTCCACCCCCGGCACAGCCACCGGCACCTCGAACCCGAAATTGGGATCAACGCGGAATTCCGCATTATTGAGGCTGCCGTCGAGCGCGGCGTTGAGCAGCGCGCGGGTCGCCTTGATCGGCATCCGCTTGATGCCCGGATCGCTCGCCTTGCCGCCCGACCAGCCGGTGTTGACCAGCCAGCACTGGGCCCCGCCATCGGCAATCCGCTGCTTGAGCAGATTGCCATAGACGCTGGGATGGCGCGGCATGAAGGCAGCGCCAAAACAGGTGCTGAAGGTCGCGGTCGGCTCGGTCACGCCGATCTCCGTGCCGGCGACCTTGGCGGTATAGCCCGACAGGAAGTGATACATTGCCTGATCGGGCGTCAGCCGCGCGATCGGCGGCAGCACACCGAAGGCGTCAGCCGTCAGCAGGATGACGTTTGACGGCGGCGGCCCGAGGTTCTTTTCGCTGGTGTTGGGGATGAACTCGATCGGATAGGCGCCGCGGGTATTTTCGGTCTTGCTGTCGTCGGTGAAATCCAGCGTGCGGGTCGCCGGGTCCATCGTCACGTTCTCGAGGATCGTGCCGAACATCTTGGTGGTGGCGTAAATCTCCGGCTCGCCTTCGGCCGAAAGATTGATCATTTTGGCATAGCAGCCGCCTTCGAAATTGAAGATCGCGGTGTCCGACCAGCCATGCTCGTCATCGCCGATCAGGGTGCGGCTGGCATCGGCGCTGAGCGTGGTCTTGCCGGTACCCGACAGGCCAAAGAAGATCGCGCTCTTGCCGTCCGCGCCGATATTGGCCGAACAATGCATCGGCATCACACCCTGCGCGGGCAGCAGGTAATTGAGGAGGCCGAACACGCCCTTCTTCATTTCGCCCGAATATTCGGTGTTGCCGATCAGGATCATCTTTTCGGTAAAGTTCACCGCGATCACCGTCTCGCTCCGGCAGCCGTGGCGTTCCGGGTCCGCCTTGAAGCTGGGCAGGTTGATGATCGTATATTCGGGGCTGAAGCCGGCGAGGTCCTCGGCCGTCGGGCGGACCAGCAGCGTGCGGATGAACAGATTGTGCCAGGCCAGCTGGTTGATGACACGCACATTGACCCGATATTCCGGCTGGCTGCCGCCGAACAGGTCGGCGACGAACAACTCGCGCTGGCCCTTCAACTCGGCGAGGAAATCAGCCTTCAGCGTTGCCCAGTGCTCGGGCGACATCGGCTGGTTGATCGGGCCCCAGTTGATCGTATCTTCGGTGGTTGCATCGCGGACCACGAACTTGTCCTTGACGCTGCGACCGGTGAACTTGCCGGTATCGACCAGCAGCGCGCCATCGCGGGTCAGCTGGCCTTCGCCGCGCTTAAGCGCCTCTTCCACCAGCGCGGCAGTGCCGAGATTGGCATAAATAGTGGCATCGGTGTCGAGGCCCTGGGCGGAAAGCGGCTGGGCAAGGGCGGCGTTCACGTATGTCTCCAAGAAACGAGCGGGCCATCCCGGCCTGCCGGACACGCGCACATATGGGTGCGCCGGATGCGTGCGCGCTTAGTCGCCAAAGCGATTCTCGTCAAACCGGCCCTGCGCGGCCATGGGCGCCCCCTCCCGCTTTATTGTCTCGCCGCGTGGCACACGCTAGGCCCGCGCAATGGATAGCGACCATTCCGCGCCCGAAGACCGGCCCGCCAGCGACCGGCGCACGATCGCGCTGGTCGATGACGATCGCAACATTCTGACCACCGTGTCGATCGCACTGCAGGCGGAAGGCTACGCGACCCGGCTGTATTCCGATGGCGAAACCGCGTTCAAGGCGCTGCTCGAAAATCCTCCCGACCTTGCCGTGTTCGACATAAAGATGCCGCGCATGGACGGGCTCGAACTGCTGCGGCGGCTGCGCGAACACTCACCCCTGCCGGTCATTTTCCTGACCAGCAAGGATGACGAGCAGGACGAGGAGGCCGGGCTCGAACTGGGGGCCGACGATTACATCGCCAAACCGTTTTCTCTCCGCCTGCTGCTGGCGCGCATCCGCGCGATCCTGCGGCGCAGCGGTGCGGATGGCGAGCAGAAGGGTGGGCCCGCGATTGCCGCCGACCAGGCGACCGAGATGCTGTCGCGCGGGCGCCTGCTGATGGACCCCGCACGCCACCGGGTGCTGTGGGATGGCCGGCCCGTCTCGCTGACGGTGACCGAATTCCTGATCCTCGAGGCGCTTGCCGTACGTCCGGGGGTGATCAAGAGCCGCAACCAGCTGATGGATGCCGCCTATCCCGACGACGTGTTTGTCGACGACCGGACGGTCGACAGTCACATCAAGCGAATGCGCCGCAAGTTCCGCGCGGTCGATCCGGCGTTCGATGCGATCGATACGCTGTACGGGGCCGGCTACAGCTTTGCCGATGGCTGAAACCGGTTCCGGCATGGCGCACGCCGCCGCCGAACGGATGGACGCGGTGATGCGCTGGCCCACCAAGGTGTCGCTCACGAGCCGCATCCTGGCGGTCAACCTGTTGCCGCTGCTGCTGCTTGGCGGCGGGATTTTCTACCTCGACAATTACCGCAAGCAATTGCTCGACGAACGCTACAAGATGGCGCGAATCGAGGCGCAGATCCTCGCCGAGGCGCTCGCCGGGGCCTCGCGGATGCGGCAGGAAGCGCTGATCACCCAGATCGGCAAGGAACAGCGCCTGCGCATCCGGATGTTCGATGCCGAGGGCAATCTGTGGGCTGACAGCTTTGCGCTGGCCGAACCGGTGTTCACCTTTGACGATCCCGGCGCTCAGCCGTGGACCGAGGATTTCGCGCGCATGCTCGACCGCGCGGTGGACACTGTTGTCGGGGCCGATCCGATTCCCGACTATGTCGAGCCCGAAATCCCGCAGGCCGATCTGTGGCCCGAACTCGCGCGCGCGCGGGCTGAAGGGCTGAGCCAGATCCAGCTGCGGGATGCGCCCGATGGGACACCGGTCATCAACGCCGCAGCCCCCGTCGGTTTGCGCGGGGCGAGCTTGCTGACGACGCGCAACGCCGTCGATATCACCGATTCGGTGCGCCGCGCACGCACGACGCTGATTGGCGGGGTGGCGCTGGCGCTGCTGATGTCGATCCTCCTTTCGCTGTTTCTCGCCCGCACCATCGTCGCCCCGCTCCAGCAATTGGCACGCGCCGCGATGCGCGTGCGGCTGGGGCGTGACCGCCAGGTCGAGGTGCCGCGCCTGCCCGAACGGCGCGATGAAATCGGCACGCTCGCCCGCGCAGTATCCGACATGACCGCCGCCTTGCGCCACCGGATCGACGCGGTCGATCAGTTTGCCGCTGATGTCGCACACGAAATCAAGAACCCGCTCGCCTCGCTGCGCAGCGCCATCGAATCGCTGCCGCGCGTCACCGATGCCGATTTGCGCGCCAAGCTGACCGATATCGCCGCCCACGACGTGCGCCGGATCGACCGGCTGGTGACCGACATTTCCGAAGCCAGCCGCGTAGATGCCGAAATCTCGCGTGCGGTGCTCGAACGCTTCGATCTCGCTGAACTGGTCCGCAACATTGCCGGCCTGCGCGAAAACCGGCCGGAAAATGCCGGCCACCTGATCGCGCTCGATCTGCCACCCGTGCCCGTGCGCGTGATGGGTGTGCCTGCCCGGCTCGAACGGGTGATCGAGAACCTGCTCGACAATGCGGTGTCGTTTTCCCCGGCCGGCGCGCCGATCGAAGTGCGGCTCGCCGAACAGGGCGCCGACATTATTCTGTCGGTCAGCGATCATGGGCCCGGCATTCCCGAAGACAAGCGCGAACAGGTGTTCGAGCGGTTCCATTCGCTGCGCCCTGATGCAGAGGATTTCGGCAACCACAGCGGTCTCGGTCTCGCGATCGCGCGCACGATCGCCGAAGCGCATGACGGGACGCTCGCCGCGCTGTCACGCGCTGACGGCGGCAATGGCGCGAGGCTGGTGCTGACGCTCCCCTCGGCTGAGCGCCGGCCGGGATGAGCGGCGGCGCGCTGGTCCGCCAGTTCGGTTGCGTCGCAATCGGCGGTCGCGGCCTGCTGATCGATGGCCCACCCGGCAGCGGCAAATCCGCGCTGGCGCTGGCGCTCATTGACCGGGGCGCGCAGTTGGTGGGTGACGACGGGGTGAATCTGCGCCGGGCGGAAGGGGGCGTCTGGGCCGCCCCACCGCCGCACACGGCCGGCCTGCTCGAAATCCGCAATCTCGGCCTGACGCGCTTTGACCCGGTGGAGGCGCCCGTGTGCCTGCTGCTGCGGCTCGACCGGGCGGCGCCGCGCTTTATCGAGCAGGCAGGGACGGTTACGCTGCTCGATCAGGCGATCCCCGCGCTTGAGCTCTATCCCGATGCCGCCACGTTGCCGCTGCGGGCTGAACATGCGCTGCGGCTATTCGGCTTGCCCGCCTGAGCCCCCTTCCCCTCGCAGCCGTTTGCCCGCAAGACTGACCGCATGGCCGATTCTTCCGCCCCGCCCGCTGACACCCCGGCACCGGGGCCGACACGGCAGGTGCTGCTCGTCACCGGCCTGTCAGGTGCCGGCAAGACGACCGCCTTGCGCGTGCTGGAGGATCTGGGCTGGGAAACGATCGACAATTTCCCCGTCCGCCTGCTCGACCGTCTTATCGGCGAGCCAAACAGTGAGCCGACGGCCACGCCGCTGGCCATCGGCTTCGATGCGCGCACGCGCGGCTTTGTGCCGGCAGACATCATCGCGCTGGTCAAGGCGCTCGATAACCGCGGCGACCTCGACGTGACGACACTGTTTCTCGACTGTTCGAGCGCGGAGCTTGAACGGCGCTATAACGAGACCCGCCGCCGGCACCCGCTGGCGCATGGCCGCCCGGTAATCGACGCAATCCGCGCCGAGCGCGAGTTGCTTGATCCCTTGCGCCGCTGGGCCGAAATGGTGGTCGATACCACCCGGCTGACCACCAACCAGCTCCAGCACACCATCCGCGAGAGCTTTGCCCGCGGCGACACGCGCGAATCGAGCCTGACGCTGACCAGTTTCGGCTTCGCGCGTGGCACGCCGCCGCTTGCCGATCTGGTGTTCGACATGCGCTTTCTCGACAATCCGCACTGGGTGCCCGGCCTGCGCGAACTGACCGGGCTCGACACCCCGGTGGGCGACCATATCCGCCGCGATCCGGCGTTTGCCGATGTTTTCGGGCAGATCCGCGACCTCCTGCTGACGCTGATCCCGGCCTATCAGCGGCAGGGCAAAGGGCATATCGGGATCGCCTTTGGCTGCACCGGGGGCAAACACCGGTCGGTGTTCACGACAGAGGCGATGGCGCAGGCCTTGCGCGAGGCGGGTTTTTCTCCCACTGTCATCCACCGCAATCTCGGCTCGCGGGCGGCCGACCGGATCGAAGCCCCGCAGCATTGAGGCGCCGCTTTCCCCTGCGGCGCAAGGCAGGATTTTCGGAAAACGCATGATCGGTCTCATTCTGGTCACACACGGGCGGCTGGCAGAGGAGTTCGTCCAGGCGATGGAGCACGTGGTCGGCGCGCAGGAGGCGATTTCGACCGTCTGCATCGGCCCGCATGACGACATGGAAAAACGCCGCGCCGAGATCGCAGCAGCCGTGCGCGCCGTCGACAGCGGGGCCGGCACGATTATCCTGACGGACCTGTTCGGCGGCACCCCGTCGAACCTCGCCATCTCGCTGCTCGACGCCGGGCGGGTGGAGGTGATCGCCGGGATCAACCTGCCGATGCTGATCCGCCTTGCCGGGGCGCGCAAGGCGATGTCAGTCGGCGATGCCGTTGCCGCCGCGCGCGAGGCGGGGCGCAATTACATCACGGTCGCATCGGAACTTCTCAAGCAGGAGGCCCGAACCGCATGACCGAGCTACGCCGCGAAATAGGCATCGTTAACCAGCGCGGGCTCCATGCGCGCGCCAGCGCCAAATTCGTCAATGCGGTCGCCGAACTGCCGGCGGGGACCAGCGTGCGCGTGGTCAAGGACGGAACCGAGGCTGCGGGCGGCTCGATACTCGGCCTGATGATGCTGGGCGCGGCGCGCGGCGACACGATCGAGCTGGTGGTCAGCGGCGCGAATGCCCCCGCCGTACTCGACAGCCTGACCGCGCTGGTCGCGGGCGGCTTCGGCGAGGTCTGATGCGGCGCGAGATTACCGGGTTTTCCAATCCGACGGTCAAATATCTGCGCGCGCTGCGCGACAAGAAGGCGCGCCGACGCGAAGGGCGCTTCCTGGTCGAAGGGCTGCGGTTGCTGACCGATGCCCGCGCCAGTGGCCGGCTGCCCGAAATGCTGGTGATGGCCGCGGCGCGCGACCCGCATCCGCTGCTCGCCGCACTCGATGCCGACGTTATCGCTGCCGGCGGCGAGGTGGTCGTCACCACGCCCGACATTCTCGGCAAGATCAGCGGCAAGGATAATCCGCAGGCGGTGCTCGGCGTGTTCGCCGAATGGCGGACGGGCCTTGCCGCGCTCGATCGCGATGCCGCACCGATCTGGCTGGTGGCACAGGCGCTGCGCGATCCCGGCAACCTTGGCACCATGCTGCGGACAGGCGACGCGGTCGGCGCTGGCGGGCTGATCCTGCTGGACGACTGCGCCGACCCGTTCAGCGTCGAGGCTGTGCGCGCGAGCATGGGAGCGGTGTTCACGCAAGCTATTGCGCAGGCCCGCTGGGACGAATTCCTGCCCTGGCTGCTCAGCGGGAAGGGCCAGTTGGTCGCGGCCTCGCTGCGCCATGCGGTGCCCTATCGCGGCGCACCCTATCAGGCGCCCTGTTTCATCTTGGTGGGGAATGAATCGCGCGGGTTGCCGGCGGAATACGAGGCTGCGTGCGACCTGCGGGTCACGATGCCGATGAAGGGCCGCGCCGACAGTTTGAACGCCGCGATTGCGGGCGCGGTGCTGGCGTATGAGGTGCTGGCGAGTCTCGACTGACGCGCGGTCAGCGTCTTGGCGGAGCAGGGCGGCTGACGGAATGTTCAGTACCCAAGTCCGACAATACTCACGGAGGCCTCTGATGCACCGCCTGCCATTCTTCGCCCGCTTCGTTGCTCTATTTGCGTTACCGTTGGCCGGCGGCTGCGCGAGCGCGCGGATGGGGGTCGGCTGGTGATCGGCCCAGTGGCTGCGACGCGAATGTATTGCGACGGCAAGATGGAAGCCGAGCAGCAATTCGGCCGCCTACTTGAAAGCGATCCGCGTATACCGTCAACGGCGCAGCGCTAATACTGGACGGGGGCGCCGTTCGGGCCGAGTTTCGGCGAGCAGGCTAAGCGAAGGGCATGGACGGCAGGGCGACAGCGTGGACGATCCTGTTAATCGCCGGCATCCTCGAGATCGTGTGGGCAGCCGCGATGAAACGGTCACAAGGGCTCACAAGGGTTTGTCCGACAGCGGTGATGGTAGCGGCGATGGCGGCGAGCGTACTTTTGCTGGCATGGTCGATGCGCGTACTGCCGCTCGGCACCGACTATATGGTCTGGACCGGGATTGGCGCGTTAGGCGCTTTTGTGGTCGGCATTTTGTGGTTCGGGGAATGCGTTTCGATTGTCCGGCTGGTCGCGGCGGCGCTGATCATCATCGGTCTGGCGCTGATGAAATTCGCAACGTCTGTCTGACCTGCCACTACTCCACCGCCTCCCGCCCATCGTCGAACGCCGCGGCATCGGAGAGCGTGTAGCGCGGTGCCCCTTCGACCAGTGGCACCTCGGGGATTTCGGACTTGCCGGTTTCGATCCCTTTTTCCGCCAACCGCCGCCCGGCGGACAGCACGTTCCTTTCAAAGCTGCCGACGAACTTGTTGTAGTTGCTGACTGCGCTTTCGAGCCCGCCGCCCATGCGCTTCAGGTGCTCGGACGCGGCGCGCAGCCGATCGTAGAGGTCGGCGCCCATCTTGCCGATGGCGCGAGCTTCATTGGCCATCTGGTCCTGCCGCCAGACCTGCGCCACCGTGCGGGCAATGGCGACGAGGTTGGTCGGCGTTGCCAGCAGAACCTTGTGCTGGAACGCGAAATCCCACAGCTCGGGATCGTGTTCGAGCGCGGCGGCGACGAAATGTTCGCCGGGCACGAACATCACCACATAGTCGGGCGCTTCGTCGAACTGGCTCTGATAGCTTTTCGCGCCGAGCGTCTGGACATGGCCGCGCATCGATTTGGCGTGGCTGTCGAGGTGGCGCCGCCGCTCGCCATCATCCTCGCACTCGAAGGCCGCCTGATAGGCGTTCAATGACACCTTGGCATCGATAACCAGCTTCTTCTGCCCCGGCACGCGCACAATCGCATCGGGCCGCAGGCGACCCTCGGCCGTATCCAGCGATGTTTCGAGAGCGAAATCGGTATGCTGCGACAGCCCGCATTGTTCGAGCACATTCTGCAGCGCCCGCTCGCCCCAGCGGCCGCGTGCCTTGGGGGCGTTGGTCAGCGAATTGCCCAGCCGCTGGGCCTCGCGGCGGACCTCCTCCTGGCCAGCGCGCATCGCTTCGATCATGCCGGCGAGCTGGCCGAAGCCATCGACGCGCTGCTTTTCGAGTGCGGTGACCTGATCCTCGTAGCTCTTCAACCGTTCGCCGACCGGGTGGAGCAGCGCGGCGATCGCTTCCTTATTAGCCTTCTCGGCATGGCCGAAGCGTTCGCCCGCGCGTTCGAGAAACGCCTCCTGCGCCTTGGACAAAACGGCGTGGCCGGTATTCTGGAACTCTTTCAGCAGCTCCTCGCGCGCTTCAACCAAGAGGCGCTTCTGCTCGTCGAAATTGGCCGCCTTTTCGCGCAGCGCCGCGAGTTCGGCCCGCAATCCCTCGCGCTCGCCGCGCGCGGCATCGAGCTCGGCGGCCAGCGTATCGGCGCGTGCCGCGCGCTCGCTCATGGTGGCGAGTTCGGGCACCATCCGCCCCAGCTTCGCCTCCAGTTCGCGCGCTTCGCCGTCCCGCTCCGCATGGCGCGCCCGCCAGTCGGCGACCGGGCGCGAACCGGTAAACCAGCCGATCGCGCCGGCAAGCAAGGCAACCGCGACCAGCGCAAGAATCGTTATCAGCGTGGGATCCATCGGCCGGAACATAGCCGGAACGGACACTGTAGAAAAGCCTTTGCTGCGATTATCCCCACCGTAGGGCTACGCCGCCTGACGCAGTTTCTGTAGCTTCTTCAACGCCATTTGCCGCTTCAGCCGGCTGAGATGGTCGATGAACAGGATGCCTTCGAGATGGTCCATCTCGTGCTGGATGCAGGTCGCCATCAACCCGTCGAGCTGTTCCTCATGCACTCCGCCGTCAAGATCCTGCCAGCGCAGCCGGCACGTCGCGGGGCGATCGACATCGGCGTAGATCTCGGGGACCGAGAGGCACCCTTCCTGATAGGTGCTGAGTTCGGCTGACGGATCGAGAATCTCGGGGTTGATGAACACCCGCGGTTCCTTCTTCGTCGGCTGATGATGATGGTGATGCCCGTCATGATCGCAGGCGACCGGCTCGGCGTCGGGATCGTCAGGTTGCAGGTCGATCACCAGTACGCGCAGCGGCACGCCGACCTGGATCGCGGCAAGGCCGATGCCGGGCGCGTCATACATCGTCTCGAACATGTCGCCGACAAGCGTGCGCAACTCGTCATCGAATACCGTCACCGGTGTCGAGACCGTCTTCAGCCGCGGATCGGGCACTTCCAGGATTTCACGAATGGCCATCGCCGCCAGATAGGCGCTCGGCCACGCGGCTGCAACCGCCGGGCCACTCAGGCGAGTGGGCGGCGGGCGCGCAGCGCCTGGGCGAGCGTGCCTTCGTCGAGATAGTCAAGCTCGCCCCCCACCGGCAGGCCATGGGCGAGCTGGGTGATGCGGACCGGGTACTGCTCGAGCCGTTCGGCCAGATAATGCGCGGTCGTCTGCCCTTCGAGCGTGGCGTTCATCGCCAGTACCACCTCGTCGATCCCGCCGGCTGCCACGCGCCCCAGCAGCGGACCGATGGCGAGGTCTTCGGGCCGCACCCCGTCGAGCGCCGACAGCCTTCCGCCGAGCACGTGATAGGTGCCCGCAAACAGCCGCGCCCGGTCGAGCGCCCAGAGGTCCGCGACATCTTCGACCACGCAGATCGCGCGCGGATCGCGGCGCGGATCGGCACAGATGCCGCAGGGGCTCACGGTATCGACATTGAAGCAGACCGGGCATTCGACCAGCCGGTCACGCACGGTCTCAAGCGCACTGAGCAGTTCGACCAGGGCCGTCTCGCGCTGCTTGACCAGCCACAGCACCGCGCGGCGCGCGGAACGCGGGCCAAGCCCGGGCAGGCGCGCAAGGGCAGCGGCCAGCGTCTCGATTTCCTGCGATGCCATCGCCGCCCTTGCCTCCGTTCACCGCCCACGCTTGTCGAAGGGCCGCACTTCTTTCAAAGGCAGTAGAAGGAACGGCAGGGCTCGGGCAAGCTCGGCCTGAGCGGATAGTTGGAAAGGCGAGCAGCCGCGCCATGCGGATCATTTTCATGGGAACGCCGGATTTTGCCGTGCCGGTGCTGGATGCGCTGGTCGCGGCGGGGCACGAGGTCGTCGCCGCCTACACCCAGCCGCCGCGCCCGGCGGGGCGAGGCAAGCGGTTGCAGCCCTCGCCCGTGCAATTGGCTGCCGAGCGGCTGGGCATTCCGGTGCGGTCTCCGGAAACCTTGCGCGGTGCGGCCGAGCAGGCGGAGTTCGCTGCGCTGGGCGCCGATGCGGCGGTGGTGGCCGCCTATGGCCTGATCCTGCCGCGCGCGGTGCTGGCGGCGCCCGTGCATGGCTGCCTTAATGTCCATGCCAGCATCCTCCCGCGCTGGCGCGGGGCGGCGCCGATCCAGCGGGCGATTTTGGCGGGCGACACGGACACCGGCGTCACCATCATGCAGATGGAGGCCGGGCTCGACACCGGTCCGATGCGGCATATCGTGACGACCCCGGTCGCGGGCAAGACCGCCGGCGCGCTGACCGAAGAACTGGCGGCGATGGGCGCGGCGGCGATGGTCGCGGTGCTGGGCGATCTCGCCGCTTACCCGCCGGTTACGCAGGACGATACGCTGGCAACCCACGCGCCCAAGATTGACAAGGCAGAGGCGCGGATCGACTGGACCACCGATGCAGCCGCCATCGAACGCCAGGTGCGCGCGTTTGCGCCATGGCCCGGCGCGTGGTTCGACCTCAGCGGCGAACGGATCAAATTGCTTACGGCCGAGCTGGGCGAGGGTTCCGGCCGGCCCGGCGAGGTGTTGGACGATGCGCTGACCATCGCCTGCGGCAGGGGCGCACTGCGCCCCGTCACCATCCAACGCGCGGGCAAGCCGGCGATGGACGCCGCCGCCTTCCTGCGCGGGCGGCCGGTGCCGGCGGGCACAAGGCTCGCATGACCCGCTTTGCGCTGACGCTCGAATATGATGGCGGTCCGTTCATGGGGCTCCAGCGCCAGGCGCATGGGCCCAGCGTGCAACAGGCGGTCGAGGATGCCGCCTTTGCCGTGACCGGACAGCGCCCCGTGCTACACAGCGCCGGGCGGACCGATACCGGCGTTCACGCCCGCGCGATGCGCTCGCATCTGGACCTCGATACGCCGCTCACCCCGTTCCGGCTGATGGAGGCGCTGAACGCCCATCTGCGACCAGCGCCCGTCGCGGTGCTCGCCTGCGAGGCGGTGGCGGAGGATTGGCACGCGCGCTTTTCCTGCATCGGCCGGCGCTATCTCTACCGCATCGTGAACCGCCGCCCACCGCTCGCGCTCGAGGCCGGGCGCGCGTGGCAGGTGCCGCAGCCGCTGGACGAAAACGCGATGCACCGCGCGGCGCAGGCGCTGGTCGGCCAACACGATTTCACCACCTTCCGCTCGGCCCATTGCCAGGCGGCGAGCCCGGTCAAGACGCTCGACAGCTTGCAGGTGGAGCGCCTGGACGAGGAGGTGCTTGTCCACGCCGCCGCGCGCTCTTTTCTGCATCATCAGGTCCGTTCGATGGTTGGCTGCCTCGCGCTGGTCGGCATGGGCCGCTGGGCCGAGGGGCAGGTCGCTGCCGCGCTCGCCGCGCGCGACCGGCAGGCTTTAGGCTTGAACGCGCCCCCGCATGGGCTCTACTTCATCCAAGCACTCTATCCGCCACAGGAGCTTTCCCGATGACTACGACCGGACAGCAGATTTTCACGACCCTCGCCGCCGATGGCACGCTGACGGTCGAACTGGGCGAGGTGCCGGTGCCCACCCCCACCGGCGCGCAGGTGCTGGTGCGGATGGAAGCGGCGCCGATCAACCCCTCGGACCTGGCGCTGCTGTTTGGCCCGGCCGACCTCGAAAACGCCGAATACAGCGCCGGCAAGATCGTCGCCACCATGCCCGAACCTTTCGCCAGCGGGGCCAAGGCGCGCCATGGCCAGCGTCTGCCGGTCGGCAATGAAGGCGCGGGCGAAGTGGTCGCGGCAGGCGATGATCCGATGGCGCAGGCGCTGATCGGCCAACGGGTCGCCTGTGTGCCCGGCAATGCCTATGCCCAATATGCGCTGGCCGATGCGCGGATGTGCCTGCCGCTGGGCGACAACAGCGCGGAAGCGGGCGCCGGCGCCTTCGTCAACCCGATGACCGCGCTGGGCTTTGTCGAAACCGCCAAGGCCGAAGGGGCGAAGGCGATTATTCACAGCGCCGCCGCGTCGAACCTTGGCCAGATGCTCAATCGGATCTGCCAGGAAGACGGCATCTCGCTGGTCAATATCGTCCGCTCGGAAGAGCAGGTCGCGCTGATGAAAAACGCGGGCGCGGCTCATGTTGTCAATTCATCCGAGCCCGATTTCATGTCGCAATTGCGCGGCGCGATCCGCGAGACGGGCGCCTATTTCGGCTTCGACCCGATCGGCGGCGGAACGATGGTCGATAGCTGCTTCAAGGCGATGGAGCAGGTCGCCGCGGCCGAGATGGGCGAATATAATCGTTATGGTTCGAACCAGCCGAAGAAGATGTACATTTACGGCCGGCTCGATCTGGGGCCGACGATCCTGACCCCGGCATACGGCTTTGGCTGGACGCTGTCGGGCTGGCTGCTCACCCCGTTCCTCGCCAATGCCGGGATGGAAACGGTGCTGCGGATGCGCCAGCGGGTGCTCGACAACCTCACCACGACCTTTGCCAGCACCTACAAGCGGCGGGTGTCGCTGGAAGAAATGCTGACCCGCGATGCGGCGCTGGAATATCGGGCGATGCGGACGGGCGAGAAATATCTCGTCACGCCCTGAGCCCATCCGTCAGCGCGCCTCGAGCGCTTGCTGGATCACCGCCGGGTCGCGCAACCCGGCGGCGATCAGCACTTGCAGCAAAATCCGCGCCTTGGCCGGGCCGAGCGCGCGGGCGGCGATGAAGCCGTCGCCATCGTCATCGGGTGCGCGATCAACCAGCCCCTCGTCCACTCGCGTCGCGCGCACCACCGGCAGGCCTGCCGCCGCCGCTTCGCGCAAGGCGGTGCGCAGGGGTTCGGGCATGGTCCCCTCGCCAAAGCCGGCGACCACGAACCCCTGCGCCCCGGCGGCGCGGTGGAGCGCGACAATCCGCCCGTCCAGCCCGGCGCAGCAATGGATCAGCGCGACTTCGGGCATGGCGGCGGGAAACGGGTACAGCGCGCCTGCGCCCACCCGCCACGGATCGGCAAACCATTCGAGGCTGGTGGGCGTGACCGCCGCGACCGGCCCGCGCGGGAAGCTGCGGAAGGCGCCCGTGCCGCTGGTGATCGCTTTTCGCACATCGCGCGCGGCGTGGACCAGATCGCCCATCACCACCAGCACCCCGCGCCCGGCGGCCGCGGGATCGCGCGCCACCTGCACCGCATTGGCGAAATTGCGCCACCCGTCGCTGCCGACCGCATCGGCTGCGCGCATCGCGCCGACCAGCACGATCGGCTTGCTTGTGGGGAGCGTCCGGTCCAGCAGCAGCGCGGTTTCTTCGGCCGTATCGGTGCCGTGGGTGATGATCAGGCCATCGACCGCCGGATCGTCCAGCGCGGCGCTCGCCGACGCGTGGAGCCGCGCCCAAACAGCATAGCTGATATCCTCCGACCCGATATTGGCGACCTGCCCGCCAGTCAGCCGGGCGCCCAGCGCCAGCGGTTCGATCCGGGCGAGAAATTCGTCGATGCCGATCTGGCCGGGCCGGTAATCGCGCCGCGTGGGCGACCCGCCGCGCCCGGCAATCGTGCCGCCCGTGGCGAGGACATGAAGATGCGGACCGCTCATCCCGCCCGCCCTAGCCCCGGCGCGGCGCCGGCGCCATTGCCTTTCGCCCACCGCCACGCTAGGCGCGCCCCACCCGCGAGGGGCGCTTAGCTCAGTTGGTAGAGCATCTCGTTTACACCGAGAGGGTCGGCGGTTCGAGCCCGTCAGCGCCCACCAGGGGGTGGGAGCTGTGTCTAGTTACGACCCCATTGCGGACGTTTATCAGTTCGCTAGGCTGGGAATGTGGCGAATTTCAGCAAACACGCCTTGCTCACTCTTCTACTGGCGGTGTGTGTCGGATGCTCATCGGCACCTTCCTCTATTTGTGCAATGCCCAAGAACCGGCATTTCTGGCAGGGTGTAGAAGTGACGTGGCGCGGCGAGATCATCGACGTGATGGGGCCTCACGGGGGCGGCATATACTTTACGGACTACCGGTGCGGCGTGAATATCGAACTAGACCCAGACACCGTTCCAAACCTCTACTCCGCAGCGGAAGATTGGTCTGGTCACCTGGCGGTCGCCCAATTCGCGGTGAGTGGCCGGTTGTCCTACAAGGATGGCGAAGCGGTGCTTCGTCCCGAAGAGCTCAAACGGACGTCGCCATGGCTGACTGAGGATGAGTTTGATTCATACATGGAGAAGCGGCAGTCGACTCTGATCGAAGAGGGCCTGCTAATGGTGCCTTCACAATGACCGCTTTCCATCCAACCCAGCAAACCCCAAATCCTCACCAAGCCCCCTCATCGATCGCGCCGCGTGCTGCTGGGCTGGCCCAGTCGTAGCCGCCGACGACGCGCCACACTTCGCGGCCGCTGGCATCGTAGAGCACGGTGACTGGCAGCACCCCGCCGCCCAGTTTTTCAGCCAATGCGGTTTCGGGGTCGAGCCAAGGTTCGAGATGCGTGAACTTCTTCTCCGCGAAGAAGGGCTGCACCGCGGCCGCGCCGGTCAAATCCTGGCTGATCGTCACCACCCGCACCTTGCCCGCCAGCTCGCCCGCCAATTCGTCGAGCAGCGGCATTTCGGTGACGCAGGGCGCGCACCAGGTGGCCCACAGGTTCACCAGCACCGGCTTGCCCTGCAAGACCCCGAGATTGAGCTGCCGGCCCGCAGGATCGGTCACATTGACCGCCGGCATCAGTTCGCCGGCGAAGGAGCGGTCGATGGTGCCGGTCAAGGATTCCTTGCCTGCCGGGGCAACGGCGGCGGGTTGCGCCTCGGTGGACGGGCCCTTATCGCAGCCGCCCAGGGCGAGCAGCGCCCCGGCAATCAGCGGCAGGGCGGTTTTGGACGATAGCGGCGAGACAATGGCCACGGCAGGCTCCAACCAGATGTGGGGGGGACGGTTCGCCGCCGGGCCTAGCGCGATCATGCGCGAAATCAACGCCTCGATCCCGTTCGACAAGGCGCTGTGGCGCGAGGATATCGCTGCCAGCAAGGCGCATGTCGCGATGCTCGGGGCGCAAGGGATCGTCAGCGCGGAGGATGCCGCCGCGATCACCAGAGGGCTCGATCAGGTCGCCGCTGAATACGCAGCGACCGGGGTGCCCGAGGACTGGGCGCTCGAAGACATTCACATGACCACCGAGGCGCGGCTGGCCGAGCTGATCGGCCCGGTCGCCGGGCGCCTCCACACCGCGCGCAGCCGCAACGATCAGGTGGCGACCGATTTCCGCCTGTGGGTCCGCCGCGCGCTGGACGAGGCGGATGCGGGGCTTGCCGCGCTCCAGCGGGCGCTGGTCACGCGGGCGGGCGAACACGCGGCCAGTATCATGCCGGGCTTCACCCATCTGCAAACCGCGCAGCCGGTCACGCTGGGCCATCACCTTATGGCCTATTACGAAATGTTCGCGCGCGATCGCAGCCGGATCGCCGATGCGCGGGCGCGGATGAATGTCTCGCCGCTCGGCAGCGCGGCGCTGGCGGGCACCGGCTTTGCGATCGACCGGCACGCGACCGCCGCCGCGCTGGGGTTCGACGCGCCCACGCGCAACAGCCTCGATGCGGTATCCGACCGCGATTTCGCGCTCGATTATCTGATGATGGCCGCCCAGTGCGCGCTCCATCTGTCGCGGCTGGCGGAAGAGCTGGTGCTGTGGTCAAGCCAGCCTTTCGGCTTTGCCCGGATGCCTGACAGCCTCTCCACCGGCAGCAGCATCATGCCGCAGAAGAAGAACCCCGACGCCGCCGAACTGGTGCGTGGCCATGCGGGCCGGATCGTCGGCGCGCTGACCGCGCTCATGGTGACGATGAAGGGCCTGCCGCTCGCTTATTCCAAGGATATGCAGGACGACAAACCACCGGTGTTCGAGGCGGCTGGGCTGCTCGCCCTGTCGGTCGCCGCGATGACCGGGATGATTGCCGAGGCGACGTTCGATACCGCGCGGATGCGGCAGGCGGCGGAACTGGGCTACGCCACCGCCACCGATCTCGCCGACTGGCTGGTGCGCGAGGCGGGCGTGCCGTTCCGCGAGGCGCACCATATCACCGGCGCGGCGGTGCGGCTGGCGGAAAGCCGGGCGCTGGCGCTCGATGCACTGCCGCTGGATGATTTGCGGGCGATCGACGCGCGGATTGACCAGCGGGTGTTTGCCGCACTGTCGGTCGATGCCTCGGTCGCGGCGCGCACCTCCTATGGCGGGACGGCGCCGGCTGAGGTAGAAGCGCGCATCGCCGAAGCCCGCGCCGCCCTGGGAATGGACCTATGATTGCACGCCTGATCCTTGCGCTGGGCGCATCTGCCGCGCTAGCGGCCTGCGCCAACAAGACCGCGCTCGAACCGGCAGCGGGACAGGCGCTGCCGCCCGCGCCCTATGGCTCGGAGGTGCGGCCCGATGCGGAGGACCTGCTGCGGCTCGACCCGCAGGCCGCGCCCGAACGCAATGTCGAATTGCGGACCCGCTCGGAAGAGCGCGAGGACGATCCGTTCGAACTGCCGCCCGAAGCCTGAGCCGCTCGCGTGAACACCCCCTTCGCCTTGCGCGGCGGCGCGCTGCATGCCGAGGACGTGCCGCTGGCCGCGATTGCCGAGGCGGTGGGGACGCCGGTCTACGTCTATTCGCGCGCCGCGCTTGAGGCCAATGCCGCCGCGTTTCGCGCGGGGCTCGCCGCGCTCGACAATCCGCTGGTTGCTTTCGCGGTCAAGGCGAATCCCAATCTGGCGGTGCTCAAGGTGCTTCAGCAGCAGGGCTATGGCGCCGATGTCGTTTCCGGCGGCGAATTGCTGCGCGCGCTGGCGGCGGGCATGGCGCCGGCAGACATCGTCTTTTCCGGCGTCGGCAAGACGCGCGAGGAGCTGGAACTGGGGCTGGCGAAGGGCATCGGCCAGTTCAACATCGAATCGCGCGAAGAAGGGCGCGAACTGGCCGCGCTGGCAGCTGCGCGCGGCGTTTCGGCGCCCGCCGTGCTGCGGATCAATCCCGATGTCGATGCCGGCACGCATGACAAGATCTCCACCGGCAAGGCGGAAAACAAGTTCGGCATCCCGCTCGCGCTGGCTCCGGCCTTTTATGATGAACTGGCCGCGCTGCCCGGTCTCGCCATGCGCGGGGTGGCGCTGCATATCGGCAGCCAGTTGGCCGACCTCGCCCCGCTCGAACAGGCATTTGCCAAGCTTGGCCGGCTGCTCGCCGCGCTGCGTGCGGCGGGCCATGCGATCAGCCATGCCGATCTCGGCGGCGGGCTCGGCATTCCCTATCAGCCGGGCGAGAAGCTGCCGGCACCCGCCGATTATGGCGCGATGGTGGCGCGGGTTACGGCCGGCTGGGACGTGCGGCTGACATTCGAGCCGGGGCGCGTCATCGTCGGCAATGCCGGCGTGCTGCTGACCCGTGTGGTGCGCGTCAAGCAGGGCAGCGCGGGCCGGCCCTTCGTGGTGGTCGATGCAGCGATGAACGATCTGGCGCGCCCGGCGCTCTACGGGGCGTATCACGATTTCGCCGCAGTTCGGCCCTCTGGAGAGCGGATAGAGGCGAACATCGTTGGCCCGATATGCGAGACCGGCGACACCTTCGCCATGGGCCGGGAATGTGACGCGGTGCAATCGGGCGATCTGGCGGTGTTCGGCAATGCCGGGGCCTATGGCGCGACGATGGCGTCGACCTATAACAGCCGCGCGCTGGTGCCCGAGGTGCTGGTCGATGGCAGCAGGTTCGCCGTGGTGGCCGATCGGATTGCGCCGGAAACGATCATGGCCGCCGAGCGCGTGCCCGATTGGCTGTGATGCGCGCGCTGCCGCTGTTCCACCGCATCGCTGAAACGCGGGTGGTAGTGGTCGGCGAGGGACCGGCGGGCGCGGCCAAGCGGCGGCTTGTCGAGCGTGCTGGCGCAGTGGCTTGCGGCGAGCACGAAGCGCATCACGCCCGGCTTGCCTTCATTGCGCTGGACGATGCGGCGGAGGCGGCGACCTGCGCGCTCCGGCTGCGGCGGCGGGGTTTGCTGGTCAATGTGACCGACCGGCCCGAATTGTGCGATTTCACCGTGCCGAGCCTGCTCGAACGCGGGCCGCTGGTGGTTGCGGTCGGCACGGCGGGAGCTTCGGCGGGCCTCGCCAAGCAGGTGCGGCTCGCGCTCGAACGGGTGCTGCCGGCCAGCATCGGCGCGCTGGCCGAGACGCTGGAGGGTGCGCGGGGCAGCTTGCGCGCTCGCTGGCCGGAGCCGCGCACCCGGCGCGAGGCGCTCGATGCGGCGCTGGCGCCGGGAGGCCCGCTCGACCCGCTGGCCGAGAGCGCGGCGGACCGGGTCGCGGCGTGGCTGGCCGCACCCGATGCCGCGCCCGGCGGCTCGACCGTGACGATCACGCTCACCAGCGATGACCCCGACGATCTGACGCTGCGTCAGGCCCGCTGGCTCGGCACGGCGGAGCGGGTGGCGCACCCGCCCGATATCGCCCCCGCTATCCTCGCCCGCGCCCGCGCCGATGCCGAGCGGATCGTCATGCAAACGGCCGCACCCTTGCCCGACGGCAGCGGGCTGACGGTCATCCTCACACGCGGCTAGGCGAGCGCAGCCACCCGGCTGCCGCTGCCCGCGCCGATTGCCGCGAAATAGCATGCCATCGCGTCGGCCCCACGGTCGGACAGGGCGATGAAGGCGCGGCGGCGGTCGCCGGTATCCTCCTGCCGCTCGAGCAAACCGGTTTCGACCATCTGCGCGATCCAGCGCAGGGCGGTGGTCGGCGGTACGCCGCTGGCGATGCACAGGCTGGTGACCGAGACGCGGACGTGTTCGGCGCGCGCGGCGGTGAGGTCGAGCAGGATATCCCAGGCCGGATCGGCAAACAGCCCGCCATCGAAGAACCGCGCCCGCTGCTCGCGCTGATGGATGATGCGCCGCACCAGCCGCGGATCGGGCAGCGGCGGGCGCGGCGCGTGCGACGCCGGTGCGGCCTGCTGATCATTGGCCGACGCGCTGGCGGCGAGAGGAGGGGTCAGCGTCGGCGCGATTCCTTCAAGCCGGGCGGCGATCTGCCCGACCTGTTCCGCCAGCCGCAGCAGAGCGGTGCGTTCATCGGCCGATAATTCGCGCACCCGCGCCAGCGGCCGGTCGGCTAGCGCATGGCCCAGCGCCAGCACTCGCTCGCCATGCGTGGGCGCAACCAGCAGCGTCGGCTGGGCCAGCGGCAGGCTGGCGAACACCGCTTCGAGCGCGGCAAGCGGCGTGGCGACGATCAGCTTGCGCCGGCCATGCGCAGCCTCCTCGTCCAGCAGCGCCAGGGCGGCGAGCGTCGCGCCGTTCGCCTCGCCCACCTCCGCGATAATCACGTCTGCCGAAGGCGCGCGGCCGGTTTCGGCGAGTGCCGCGAAATCGCCAGCCGTCGTCAGCGTCGCGCCAGCAAGGCCGGCCTCCTCCGCCCACAATTCCTGCAGCGGACCGGGCGCGGCGACAATTGCAATCCGCACATGGCCCGAACTGCCGCTGCCTTAGGTGAAATCATCCGTCATGCGCCCCCCATGAGTTAAGAACAGATAAGGAACAACGCAGCCGGCCTGTCAAGGGCGGATCTCGATCGGCGTGCCGTCGCCGACGAGTGCCCACAATTCTTCGATCTCGGCATTGCTGAGGGCGATGCAGCCATCGGTCCAGTCACCCTCCACCCGGCCGTCGCGCAAGGCGTTGGGCTGTCCGTGGATGAAGATCAGCCCGCCGGGCGGGCGGCCCTGCGCCGCCGCATAGGCGCGGTCGGCGGCATTGGGATAGGAAATGTGCAGCGAGAGGTGATAGCCGCTCTGCGGGTTGCTGTAATCGATCGTGTAGCGCCCTTCGGGGGTGCGCTCGTCACCTTCGAACTGCTTGTGGCCCGCCGGCTGATCGCCAAATTGCAGCCCGGAATACTGGCGGATTACACGTCCGCCGGCATAAAGCCACAGCATTCGGTCCGACTTGTCGACCAGCACGAAATCGGCCTGCTCGGCCGTTGCAGCCGTTGCACGTTCCTGCGCCGAGGCTGGCGCGGCCAGCACGACAGCGAAGAGGAGCGCGGCGCCGCGCATCAATCCTCGAACGGATCGCGCACGAGGATCGTGTCCTCACGCTCGGGGCTGGTGGAAACCAGCGCCACGGGCGTTTCGATCAGTTCCTGCACGCGGCTGATATACTTGATCGCGTTGGCTGGCAGATCGGCCCAGCTTCGCGCGCCGGCGGTGGTCTCGCTCCAGCCGGGCAGTTCCTCGTAAATCGGTTCGACCGCGGCCTGATCGGCGGCGTGGCTGGGGAAATAGTCCATGATCCTGCCCTTGAGGCGATAGCCGGTGCAGATCTTCACTGTTTCGAACCCGTCGAGCACGTCGAGCTTGGTGAGCGCGATGCCGGTCACCCCGCTGATCGCACAGCTTTGCCGCACCAGCACCGCATCGAACCAGCCGCAACGCCGTTTGCGCCCGGTAACGGTGCCGAATTCGTGGCCGCGCTCGCCCAGCCGCTGGCCGGTATCATCGTCGAGCTCGGTCGGGAACGGACCGCTGCCGACGCGGGTGGTATAGGCCTTGACGATTCCCAGCACGAAGCCGGTGGCTGACGGGCCCAGCCCGCTGCCCGACGCCGCCGTGCCGCTGACCGTGTTCGAGCTGGTGACAAACGGATAGGTGCCGTGATCGACATCGAGCAGCACGCCCTGCGCCCCTTCGAACAACACCCGCGCCCCGGCCTTGCGGACCTTCTTCAGCCGCTTCCACACCGGCTGCGCATATTGCAGCACGAAGGGCGCAATTTCGCGCAAGGTCGCCAACAACGCCTCGCGGTCGACCGGCGGCTGGCCGAACCCGGCGCGCAGCGCATCGTGATGGGCGCACAGGCGATCGAGCTGCGGTTCGAGATGGTCGAGATGCGCCAGATCGCACACCCGGATCGCGCGGCGGCCGACCTTGTCCTCGTAAGCCGGGCCGATCCCGCGCCCGGTGGTGCCGATCTTGCCCGCGCCCGCGGCCGTCTCGCGCAAACCGTCGAGATCGCGGTGCAGCGGCAGGATCAGCGGGCAATTGTCGGCAATGGCGAAATTGTCGGGCGTGATGATCACCCCCTGCCCCTCCAGCCTGGCGATCTCGTCTTTCAGATGCCACGGATCGAGTACCACGCCATTGCCGATGATGCTGAGCGTCCCGGTGACGATACCGCTTGGCAGCAGGCTGAGCTTGTAAACATTCTCGCCCACGACCAGCGTGTGCCCGGCATTGTGCCCGCCCTGAAAACGCACGACCGCATCGGCGCGGCTGGCCAGCCAGTCGACAATCTTGCCCTTGCCCTCATCGCCCCACTGGGCACCGATCACGGTCACATTGGCCAATTTTCGGCTCCTATCGCATCAAGCCCGCGCCCTAGGCCAAGGGCGCCGACAGGGCAACCGAGCGCCGGGTGACAGTGAACCGGGTGTTTTGCGAAACTGCAGGCGCGGCACTCAGAGGTTTGTTTTCCGCTACTTATAATATGTCCCGCCCCGCACATGTGTCACCTTTGATGGATCGCCCCGTCTCGCGCCGCGCGACAGCGCAGATACAACGGTGTAGCGCGGCCATCGAAAGTAGGAAAACCGCCTGTACCAGCCCCAAAGAACCGTGATCATGCCCACCGCTGCCACCACCCTGATGCTCAACGATGGCCGCGCCATGCCGCAACTCGGCTTCGGCACCTGGCAAATCCCGGCGGACGCTGCCGAGGGCGCCGTCGCCACGGCGCTCGACCTTGGCTATCGGCTGGTCGATACTGCCGCGATCTACGGCAATGAAGAGGGCGTCGGCGCGGCGCTGGCGGCACACCGCGATGTCTGGCTGACGACCAAGATCTGGAACGACAGCCAGGGATATGACCGCACACTGCGGGCGATGGACAAGAGCCTCGCCCGGCTGGGCCGCGATCAGGTCGATCTGGTGCTGATTCACTGGCCCTGCCCCGATCGCGGGTTGTATCTCGAAACCTGGCGGGCGCTGGTGGCGTTGCGCGATGCGGGCAAGGCGCGCTCGATCGGCGTGTCCAATTTCCGCTCTGACGAATTGCGCGCGGTGAGCGATGCGACCGGCGTCGTCCCGGCGGTCAACCAGATTGAACTGCATCCCCGATTCCAGCAGCGGGATCTACGGTCAATTCATGCCGAGCTCGGCATCGTCAACCAAAGCTGGTCGCCGCTCGGCCAGGGGGCGCTGCTGAGCGACCCCGCGATCGCCGAGATCGCCCGGCAGGCCGGGACGACCCCAGCGGCGGTGCTGTTGCGGTGGCACCTGCAACATGGGCTGGCGACCATCCCCAAAGCGTCAAGCCGGTCGCACATGGCCGCCAATCTCGCGGCGCTCGATGTGATGCTGAGCGACGAGCAGATGAAGCGGATCGACGCGCTCGACAGCCCAGACGGGCGCATCGGGCCCGACCCCGCGCAGTTCGGCTGATTGGCTGCAGGGATGGGGAACCTTGCCGGCGGTCGGCGCTTTTGAAGACGTAGCGCCCGCGGGCGCGCGCTTTACTGGAGCACACAATGACCACGACCAATCGCACCGTTCTCGAGAGCCTGATCGATACCGTTCACGATTCGATTGAAGGCTATCGCAAGGCGGCCGATATCGCCAATGCGCCGCATATCAAGCAGGCGTTCACCGAGCAGATGGGCCGCCGCCAGCAGACGCTCGATACGCTCAACAACGAACTGGTCCGCGTTGGCGGCGAACTGGTGACCAAGGGCACGCTGACCGGCCAGCTGCACCGCATGTGGACCTCGATCACCGACCTGTTCGGGACCGACGACAAAACTGCCGTCGAGCGCGTTGAGGAAGGCGAGGATTACCTCGCCAAGAAGTTCGAAGAAGCGCTCGAACATACCGATCTCGACGCTCAGACGCGCAGTGTGATCCAGCAGGCCCATGCCGAAATCAAGCAGGGCGAACGCCTGGCCGATCGCCTGTCAAACCAGACCGAAGGCGCCTTCGGCCAACGCTAAGCGCTCGATCGTCTGACGACACCAGCGGCCGGCGGAGCGATCCGCCGGCCGTTTGGCTTACACCGCCACCGGCTCGCCACCCGCCAAGCGGTGCGTGCAGCCGAGCCGCGCGGGGTTATCGCTTTCGTCCAGCGCGGCGACGGTGCACCAGCCGATCGCGCGCAGGCGGGCGGCAATGGCGGGATCGTGGCCGAGCGGCAGGAACAGCGTATGGACCGCCTCTGCCTGATCCTCGGCGCCGAGCGTATCGACCAGCGGGTCGAGATAGAGCGAGAACCCGGTCGCCGCCTCGTCGCTGCCGCCGATCCGGTAGGTGCCGCCGCGCCCCAACGCGCCGCCGATATTGGCGGCGTAGAGCGTGAAGCCGAACCAGCTTTGATATTCGAAGCCGTGCCGCTCGGTCGCATCGAGCGTTAGCCGCGCGCGCGCGCCGATCCGCTCGGCAATCGCGGCGAGCCCGTCAAGCCGGCTGGCGAGCAAATGGGCGCGCTCCCATGCCCGCAGGCGAGCGAGCGCCGCATCAAACGGCCCGACCGCGTGGAGCAGCGGTGCCCATTCCTCGCCGCCGGCTACCGCGAGCCCGCCCGCATCCTTGGCGTCGAGCTCGCGCCGGATGGCGGCCAGATCGCCGGCCGGGACGCCTTCTGCCGCCAGGTGATCGACCAGATCGGGCAGAGTGAAATCGACCGTGATCCCGCGCGCGCCAGCCGCCTCGGCCGCCTCCACCGCCAGCAACGCGATCTCGCCCGCTGCTGCGACCGTGTCTGCGCCAATCAATTCGGCGCCCAGTTGCAGCCTTTGCCGCGCCGGGTCGAGCTGATCGGCGCGGATGACCGCCACCTCGCCGGCATAGGACAGGCGCAGCGGGCGCGGCGCGGCGGCGAGCGAGGTGGCCGCAATCCGCCCGACCTGCGGAGTCATATCGGCGCGCAGGGCCAGCGTCATAAGGCTCTGCGGATCGACGAAGCGGAACATCCGCTGCGGGCTGAGCCCGGCCATGCGCTGCGCCAGCGAATGTTCGAATTCGATCAGTGGCGGGCGCACGCGGGCATAGGAATGACTGGCCAGCACGTCGAGCGCCCGGCGCATCGCCTGCGTCAGCAGCGCGGCCTCGCCCGGCAGGCGGTCGGCCAGCCCCTCGGGCAACAGGTCGGGCGGCGAAGCGGTCACTGGAACGACAGCGCCTTCACTGTGCGGACGCCTTCGAGCCGGCAGGCGGCATCGACCACCGGCTGCGGCAGCGGCTGATCGACGCTGAGCAGCAGGATCGCCTCGCCGCCTGCCTCGCGCCGGCCGAGATGGAAGGTGCCGATATTGATCCCCGCTTCGCCCAGCAGCGTCCCGATCCGGCCGATGAAGCCGGGTGCATCGTCATTGACGATGTAGAGCATATGGCCGGCCAGATCGGCCTCGATACCGATGCCGAAGATTTCCACCAGCCGCGGCTGATCCTTGCCGAACAGCGTGCCGGCGACGCTGCGTTCGCCCTGCTCGGTGCCGACGGTAACGCGCAGCAGCGTCTGATACACGCCCTCGCGATCATGGCGCACCTCGCGCACGTCGAGCCCGCGTTCCTTGGCGAGGAACGGCGCGTTGACCATGTTCACCGTGTCCGAATATTGCCGCATCAGGCCGGCGAGCACGGCGGCGGTGATCGGCTTGCCCGACAGCTGCGCCGCAGCCCCTTCACGCTCGATGCTGATCCGCGCGAGATTACCGTGCGCCAGCTGGCCGACCAAGCTGCCGAGCTTTTCGGCCAGCGCCATGTAAGGCTTCAGCTTGGGCGCTTCCTCTGCGCTGAGGCTGGGCATGTTGAGCGCGTTGGTGACGCCGCCAGTGACCAGATAATCGGCCATCTGTTCGGCCACCTGGAGCGCGACATTGACCTGCGCCTCGGTGGTGCTGGCGCCCAGATGCGGGGTGCAGATGAAATTGGGCGCGCCAAACAGCGGGCTGTCCTTGGCCGGTTCTTCGGCAAACACGTCGAGCGCGGCGCCGGCGATGTGGCCGCTCTCCAGCCCCTCCTTCAGCGCCGCCTCGTCGATCAGCCCGCCGCGCGCGCAATTGACGATCCGCACGCCGGGCTTGGTCTTGGCGAGGTTCTCGCGGCTGAGGATGTTGCGCGTCTGCTCGGTCAGCGGGGTGTGCAGGCTGATGAAATCGGCCCGCGCGAGCAAATCGTCCAGCTCGACCTTTTCGACGCCCAGCTCGACCGCGCGTTCGGCGGTCAGGAACGGGTCATAGGCGGCAACCTTCATCTTGAGGCCTAGCGCGCGGGCAGCCACGATCGAGCCGATATTGCCCGCCCCGATCAGCCCCAGCGTCTTGCCGGTCACCTCCACGCCCATGAAATCGTTCTTCGGCCAGGCGCCGGCCTGCGTGCGGGCATTGGCTTCGGGGATCTGGCGGGCGAGAGCGAAGATCAGCGCGATGGCGTGTTCGGCGGTGGTGATCGAATTGCCGAACGGGGTGTTCATCACCACCACGCCCTTGGCACTGGCGGCGGGAATATCGACATTGTCGACCCCGATGCCCGCGCGCCCGACCACCTTGAGATTGGTCGCCGCATCGAGCACCGCTTTGGTCACCTTGGTAGAGGAGCGGATGGCGAGTCCGTCATACTCGCCAATCCGGGCGATCAACTGTTCGGCGGTTTCGCCGGTAATCTCGTCCACCTCGCAGCCGCGCTCGCGGAAGATCGCGGCAGCGTTGGGGTCCATCTTGTCGCTGATGAGCACGCGGGGTTTGGTCATGGGATTCTCCGCAAATTCTAAAATCCGCTCGCCCTGAGCTTGTCGAAGGGCCGCCCTCGAATGTGCGGGCCGCCTGACATCAGAAGCGATGCTTCGACAAGCTCAGCATGAACGGGGGATAGGGATGCGCTGGATAAGCGTCAGCCGTTCTTTATCTGCTCGAACGCCCAGTCGATCCACGGCAGCAGGCGCTTCACATCCTCCTGCTCGACAGTCGCGCCGCACCAGATGCGCAGGGACGGCGGGGCATCGCGGTAGCCGCCGAAATCATAGCCCACGCCGCGTTCTTCCAGCAGCTTGACGATGCGGGCGGGTACGGCCGCCTTCTGGTCATCGGGCAGGGCATCATACCAGTCGCCCTGAAACACGAAGCACACGCCGGTATTGGTCCGCTGCGAGCGCTCGCCCACCATGTTGCGCAGATGCGGGCTTGCCTCGATCCAGTCATGGACGATTTTCGCATTGGCATCGGCCCGCGCGATCAGCGCCTGCCGCCCGCCAATGCTTTTCGCCCATTCGAGCGCGGCGATGTAATCCTCGGTCGCCAGCAGCGACGGGGTGTTGATCGTCGCCCCTTCGAAGATCGACCGGTCGAGCTTGCCGCCCTTCTTGATGCGGAACAGCTTGGGCAGCGGCCAGACCGGGTCGTAGTTTTCGATCCGCTCGATTGCCTTGGGGCTGAGGATCAGCATCCCGTGCTGCGCCTCGCTGCCCATCACCTTCTGCCAGCTATAGGTGGTGGCATCGAGCTTGGGCCAGTCCATCTCCTGCGCGAAGACCGCGCTGGTGGCGTCGTTGATGGTGATACCGGCGCGGTCGGCTGCCAGCCAGTCGGTATTGGCGATCCGCGCGCCGCTGGTGGTGCCGTTCCAAGTGAACACCACGTCGTCATCCTGCGGGATCGAAGCCAGATCGGGAATGGCGCCGTAATCGGCCTCGAGCACGGTCAGATCGGGCAGCTTTAGCTGCTTGACCGCGTCCTCGATCCAGACATTGCCGAAGCTTTCCCACGCCGCGACGGTGGCGGGACGCGCGCCGAGCATGGTCCACATCGCACATTCGAGCGCGCCGGTATCCGAACCCGGCATGATGCCGACGAGATAATCATCCGGCACGCCGAGCAGCTCGCGGCTGAGATCGATGGCATATTTCAGCCGGCTCTTGCCCACCGCCGAACGGTGCGAGCGGCCGAGCGATTCGGTTTTGAGCTTGTCCAGCGACCAGCCGGGAAACTTGGCCGTCGGGCCGGAAGAAAAGAACGGCCGCGCCGGCTTGAGCGTGGGTTCAGGTGTACCAGTCATGTCAGTCTCTCCTTGCAGAGAGCACGCGCGGCGTTGGGACCGCGTGGCCCGCGCCGGACCCTAATGGTGCAATGCAGCAAGTCAACCGCGCTGCGCACAAGCAAAGCTTTTCCGGCGCCAAGCTCTCGCCAAGGGCGAAAGCGCGCTTTATGGCCCGCGCCCATGACGCCTGCGGACCTGCGGATTGCCCTGTTCAGCGGCAATTACAACATGACGCTCGACGGCGCGAACCGCGCGCTCAACCGGCTGGCCGAATATGTCATGCGGCAGGGCGCGGCGCTCAGGGTCTATTCGCCGACCAGCGACACGCCCGCCTTCGAGCCGCAGGGCGAGATCGTCTCGCTGCCCTCGCTCGCCTTCCCCACGCGCAGCGAATACCGGATGCCGATGGGGCTGTCCGCGGCGGTGGAGCGCGATCTGGCAGCGTTTGCGCCCAATATCGTCCATATCTCATCGCCCGATTTCAGCGCGCGCAAGGTGCTGAAATGGGCGCGGGCACGCAACATCCCGGTGCTCGCCTCGGTGCACACGCGGTTCGAGACCTACCCGCGCTATTACGGGCTGGGTTTCCTCGAGCCCGCGCTGGAAGAATGGATCCGCCGTTTTTACCGCCAGTGCGATGCACTGGTGACGCCCTCGCCCAGCATGGTCGAAACGCTGCGCGAACAGGGGATGAACCGCGACATCTCGATCTGGTCGCGCGGGGTCGACCGCGAGGTGTTCAACCCGTCGCGCCGCGACCTTGGCTGGCGGCGTTCGCTGGGGATTGCTGACGATGCGGTGGCGATCACTTTCCTCGGGCGGCTGGTGATGGAAAAGGGGCTGGACGTTTTTGCCGACACCATCGCCGAATTGCGCCGGCAGGGGGTGGCGCACCGCGTGCTGGTGATCGGTGACGGCCCGGCGCGCGGCTGGTTCGAAAAGGCGCTGCCGGCCGACGCCGCTTTTCCGGGTTTTCAGACCGGCCCCGATCTCGGCCGCGCGCTGGCGAGCGGGGATATCTTCTTCAACCCCTCGGTCACCGAAACCTTCGGCAATGTGACGCTGGAGGCGATGGCCTGCGGCCTGCCGGTAGTGGCCGCCGGGGCGACCGGCAGTTCGAGCCTGGTCGAGGACGGCATTAACGGCCGGCTGGTCGCCGATATGAGCGCCGCGGGCTTTGCCACCGCGCTTGCCCCCTATTGCGCCGATGGCGCCCTGCGCGCGCAGCACGGCGCAGCAGGCGAAGAGCGCGCCCGCGCCTATTCATGGGATGCGATCAATCAGGTGATGATCGACACCTATCTGCGCCTGATCGCCGCGCGCCGGGCCTAGCGCAGCAGGCCCCGCCGACGCATCATCCAGGCATAGGCAAACTGCGCCAACAGCGCCGCCCAGATCACCAGCGACATCAGCAGATGCGGCTGGCCCGCCAGCCACTCGGGCATCTCCATCGTCTGCTGATAGAGCGTCGAACCCGCGAGCCCCGCCAGCGAGACGATGAAGGCAGTCACCGCATGGCGGCTGCGCATCAGCAGCAGCACGCTGCCCAGCACCGAAGCCCACACGCCCAGCGCCCACAGCGCATCGGCCCAGGCCGGCATCGACTGGAAGAAGGCCAGCGCGGCCGCCGGATCGATATTCATCCCTTCGGTCATGCTGGCGATGTAATCGACATTACCGAGCTGCGTCTGAAGGTAATCGTTCGCCGCGAAGCCATTCCAGGCAAGGCCGAGCGGCCCCACCAGCCACAGATGCCACGGTGCCCGGCCCCGCGCGCCATGTTTGTCCCTGTCCATCGCCAAATCCCCCGTCGCACGCGCCCCCGCGGGGAGGATAAAGCACGGCGCGGCAATGGCAATCCGCGGCTCCGCCGCCTATCTGTTGGCGCATGGCCGATCTGTTTGCCGATGATGCCCCGCCTGACCGCCCGCTGGACGATGCCGCGCCCGATGCGCCGTTGGCCGACCGGTTGCGGCCGCGCGCCTTGTCGGATGTCATCGGGCAGGAACATCTGACTGGCCTGGAAGGCGCGATCGGGCGGATGGTGGCCGCCGGGCGCCTGTCGAGCATGATCCTGTGGGGGCCGCCCGGCACCGGCAAGACCAGCGTTGCCCGCCTGCTCGCCGATGCGGTGGGGATGCGGTACCAGCCCATCAGCGCAGTATTTTCGGGCGTTGCCGATCTGCGCAAGGTATTTGCCGACGCAGATCGAGCCGCCCAGGCCGGCCAGCGCACACTACTGTTCGTGGACGAAATCCACCGCTTCAACCGCGCGCAGCAGGACGGTTTCCTGCCGTTTGTCGAGCGCGGCACGGTAACGCTGGTCGGCGCCACCACCGAAAATCCCAGTTTCGAATTGAACGCCGCGCTGCTCAGCCGGGCGCAGGTGCTGATCCTCCACCGGCTCGATGCGGAAGCGCTCGGCAGCTTGCTCGCGCGGGCGGAGGCGCTTGAAGGGCAGCTGCCATTGACCGCCGAGGCGCGCGAGGCGCTGATCGCCAGCGCCGATGGCGACGGGCGATTTCTGCTCAACCAGGCCGAAACCCTCTATGCCGCGCAGCTAGCCCGGCCGCTCGACCCGGCGGCGCTCGGTGCGTTTCTCCAGCGGCGGGTGGCGGTCTATGACAAGGACCGCGAGGGCCATTACGGGCTGATCTCCGCCTGGCACAAGGCGCTGCGTGGGTCGGATCCCGATGCCGCGCTCTATTACATGGCGCGGATGCTGGTGGCGGGCGAGCAGCCGCATTTCGTGCTGCGCCGGCTGGTCCGCGCGGCGGTGGAGGATATCGGCCTCGCCGATCCGCAAGCGCTGGTCCAGTGCCTCGCCGCCAAGGACGCCTACGACTTTCTCGGTTCGCCCGAAGGGGAGCTGGCGATCGTTCAGGCGTGCCTCTATTGCGCGACCGCGCCCAAATCGAACGCCGCCTATACGGCGCACAAGGCCGCTTGGCGCACCGCCCGCGAGACGGGCAGCCTCCAGCCGCCGCTGCACATCCTGGGCGCCCCGACCAAGCTGATGCGCGAGGCCGGTTACGGCGCGGGCTATGCCTACGATCACGATGCCGAAGACGCATTTTCGGGCGCCGATTACTGGCCCGCCGAACTGGGCCGGCAGCAATTTTACGACCCGCCCGATCGCGGGTTCGAGCGCGAGGTCAGGAAGCGGCTCGATTACTGGGCGCGGCTGCGCGACGAACGGCAGGGGGCGTGAGGCCCGGCCGGTTTCGCCATTTCGCCGCGATCGACTGGTCGGGTGCGGCGGGCGAGCGCCATAAGGGCATCGCGCTGGCGATTTGCGCTGCGGGCACCGCCGCCCCGCGCCTGATCCGCCCCGGACACCGCTGGTCCCGCGCCGAGGTGGCGGACTGGCTGACGGAAGCGATGCCCCAAGATACGTTGGTGGGGCTAGATATTTCGGGCGCGCTCGCTTTTGCCGATTTCGGGGCATATTTTCCCGGCTGGCAAAACAGCCCGCCTGATGCGCGCAGCCTATGGGCGCTGATCGACCGGGTCTGCGCCGACGAACCGCATCTGGGCGCAGGGGCCTTTGTCGACAATCCGGAGATTGCGCGCCATTTCCGCCGCCATGGCGGACGCGAGGGCGATCTGTTCGGGGGCGGTATCGGCCGCTTGCGCGTAACCGAGCATGACGGTCAGCGCGCGCTGGGATGCCGCCCGACGAGCAATTTCAACCTTGTCGGCGCGGCGCAGGTGGGCAAGGCGAGCCTCACCGGCATGCGCGTGCTGCACCGCGTCAGCGGAAGGCTCGCCTTGTGGCCGTTCGACCCGCTGCCCTCGCACGGGTCGGTCGCGGTGGAGATCTATACCGCGGTCGCCGCGCTCGCCGCCGGGCGCCCGGCGGGGCGCTCCAAGCTGCGCAGCCATGCCGAACTGGGCGATGCGCTCGCCGTGTTGGGCAGCGCACGCGTCAGGGGGGCAGGTCCGATCGACGATCACAGCGCAGACGCGCTGCTCGCCGCGGCCTGGCTGCGAACTATCGCGCATAATCCGTCGCTGTGGCAACCCGCCGGGATGACCCCCGACATCGCCCGCACGGAAGGGTGGACGTTTGGTGTCGGCTAAGCCCCGCGTTGACTAGGCCGGAGTGCGCATGATTCCGCGCCGCACCAGCGCGTTGGCGGCATCGGCCACCTCGTCCAGCGATTGCGCGTCGTCCCACACCGCGTAACGCAGGCCGAGGAATACGTTGATGCCCATGATCGCCCAGGCATCGCTCTCACCCAGATCGGGGCGATAGACCCCCGCCGCGATTCCCTGCTGCAGCCGGGCATGGATGCGCTGCGCGGCAGATTCGTAATGCGCGCGATAGCTGGCCGGATCGACGAATTCCGCCTCGTCGATGATGCGGTAGATTTCCTTGTGCTCGCGCGCGAAGGCCAGAAACGCAGCCAGCACGTTGCGCTCGGTCTCGGGCGGCGTCAGCCCGTCATGCTGCGCGCCGCGCGCCTCGTCGCGCACCCGGCCGCTGAAATCCTGCACCACCGCGCGAAAGATCGCGTCCTTGCTGTCGAAATAGGTGTAGAAGCTGCCCAGCGCGACACCGGCCCGGCGTGTGATCCCGCTGATCGAGCCATCGTGGAAGCCCTTCTCACCAAACTCCTCAACTGCGGCGTCGAGCAGTTTGCGCAAGGTGCGCCGGCCGCGTTCGGTGCGCGGGCGCTTGTCGCTTTCGATCGCTGCGCTCCCCTCCATGGCCGCCTCGCTAACGTGCGCGCAGCCCACGCGCAAACAAAAAGTTGAAACCTGGTTCAACTATCAATAATACGTCTGTCATAACAGCATCACACCCTGGGAGGATAGCCATGATTTCGCGTAACCGCCTGTTTGTTCGCGCCAGCCTGGGCGCGCTTGTCGCCGCTGGCGGATTCGCTGCGGCGCCTGCTCTGGCGCAGGACAGCGCCACGCAGGTCGCCAATGTCGATGAGCGGGCGGACGATGCCGGCGTCATTACCGTCACTGCCCGCCGGCGCGAGGAAAGCCTTGTCGACGTGCCGATCGCCGTCACCGCCTATAGCGGCGAGGCGCTGGCCCAATCGGGGGCGATCGACATCACCGACATTGCGCAGACCACCCCGAACACCACGCTCGAGGCATCGCGCGGGACCAACTCGACGCTCAGCGCCTTTATCCGCGGCGTCGGCCAGCAGGATCCGGTATCGGGCTTCGAACAGGGTGTCGGCATCTACCTCGACGATGTCTATCTCAACCGCCCGCAAGCTGCCGTGCTGGACATTTACGATGTCGAACGGATCGAAGTGCTGCGCGGGCCGCAGGGCACGCTGTACGGCCGCAACACGATTGGCGGCGCGGTCAAATATGTTACCCGCCAGTTGCCGCAGGAATTCGCGCTGACGGCGCGGGCGACGTACGGCACCTATAACCAGCTCGACGGGGTGCTGTCGGCCTCCGCCCCGCTGGGCGACATGGTACGGATTGGCGGCGCTGTCGCGCGGCTGACCCGTGATGGCTTCGGCAGCAACCTCACCACCGGGCGCGAAAACTACAACAAGGACGTTTGGGCCGCGCGCGGCACGTTCGAACTTGGCGGGCATGGGGAGCCGGTGCTGATCCGCATTTCAGGCGACTGGACGCGTGATACGTCCGAACCGCGCGGCGGCCACCGGCTGATCCCCGGCCTCTTGTCGGGCGCGCCGGTGCTGGCCAATGTGTTCGACACGCGCGGCGGGCTCCTGACCCCCGAACAGGAAGTCGAGGGGTTCGGCCTGGCGATGAACGTATCGGTCGATCTCAGCGACAGCCTGACGCTGCGGTCGATCAGCGCCTGGCGCAAGGACGACACCTACACCCCGATCGATTTCGATGCGCTCCCCGCAGCCGATCTCGACGTTCCGGGCACCTATTTCAACGAACAGCTCAGCCAGGAATTCCAGCTGGTCTATGAAAGCGACCGGCTGTCGGGTCTGGTTGGGTTCTATTACCTTGATGCGCGCGCCGACACCGCTTTCGATGTGCGGCTGTTCACCACCCTACCCGGCTTCACCGCCTTCACCGAAGCCAATGTCGATACCGAAACCTATGCGGTGTTCGGCGATCTCACCTACGATCTGACTGACCAGCTCAGCGTTTCGCTCGGCGGGCGCTACACCTGGGATACGCGCACTGCCGACATCCTGCGGCAGAGCTATCTCGGCGGCGGCTCGCCGTTCTTCGGCGGGGCCGGCATTGCCGCCGGCGCGCCCAGCACCAATTTCTCGGGCAGCCGCGAATTCAAGAAGTTCACCCCGCGCGCCTCAGTCAGCTTCCAGCCGACGTCCGAACACAATCTTTACGCCAGCTATTCGCAGGGCTTCAAGGGCGGCGGGTTCGATCCGCGCGGGGTCGGCACCAACGCGCCGGCGGCCATCCCCGGCCGGCCAACCGATGCCGAAGTCACAGCGTTCCTCAGCTTCCTGCCTGAAAGCGTCGACAGCTACGAAATCGGCTACAAGGGCAATCTGCTGGACGGCGCGCTATATGTCGCTCTGGCTGGCTTTTATGCCGATTACAGCGACGTCCAGATTCCCGGTTCGGTCGGCTGCACCGTGTTTGTCGCCGGCCAGCCCGTGCAGAGCTTCTGCGGCATCGTGTCCAATGCCGGCAAGGCGACCTTCAAGGGGCTGGAGCTGGAAACCACCGCGCGTCTCGGACGCGACCTCGCAACGCCGGGCGACCGGCTGAGCCTGTCGGGCGCGGCCGGCTATATCGACGCGCAGTATGACGAATATGTTACCAATATTGGCGGCCGGCCGACCGACGTGGCCGAATTCCGCGAGGTGCAGAACACGCCCAGCTTCACCGGCAGCGCGACGCTCGCCTACATGACGCCGGTGGGCGATGGCGATCTGAACTTCTCGACCACCGTGTCCTATCGGTCGAAGACCTATCAGTTCGAAATCCCCAACCCCTATCTCGATCAGGACGGGTTCGCACTGTGGGATGCCAATCTGGTCTATAACGCGCCCGGCAATGGCTGGAGCATCGGGCTGCACGGCCGCAATTTGCTCGACAAGGAATACAAGACCAGCGGCTATACCTTTGTCGCGGCCAACCCCACTACCGGCGCGATTCCCACTGGCGCGAACGGCTACCCCGTCCCGACACTGGGCCGCGAAGGCACGCTGACCGCCTATTACGGCAACCCGCGGCAGGTATTCGTCACCGGCACCGTCCGCTTCGGCGGCGCGCGCTGAGCCGCGCTTGATGCTGGACCTGCGGCGCCCGATATTGCAAAGAGCGCCGCAGCGCCGGCTTAGCTCAGTTGGTAGAGCACCTGATTTGTAATCAGGGGGCCACGGGTTCGAATCCTGTAGCCGGCACCATCCTTGTGTGTGCACCCCGTCCGGGGTGCGATTTCCTCGCTTCGCTGCGGGCGGCCGGTCGGCCTTGCGGCGCCTGCGCGCCGGGTTCCGGCAACGCCCGGTTGAGGTCAACCGCGCCCGCGATAGGGCTGGACGCCCTGATCGGGCACCCACAGGCCGGCCGGCGGCGCGCCGGTTTGCCAGAAAACGTCGATCGGGATGCCGCCGCGCGGATACCAGTAGCCGCCAATCCGCAGCCATTGCGGGCGCATTTCCTCCGCGAGCCGCTGACCGATGCCGACCGTCACATCCTCGTGAAACCCGGCATGGTTGCGGAAGCTGCCGAGAAAAAGCTTCAGGCTTTTCGATTCCACGATCGTCTCGCCCGGCGCGTAATCGATCACCAGATGCGCGAAATCGGGCTGGCCGGTGACCGGGCACAGCGAGGTGAATTCGGGCGCGGCAAAGCGCACCAGATAGAGCGTCCCGGTGCGCGGATTGGGCACATAGTCGAGCACCGCCGCGTCCGGCGAGGCGGGCAAGGTGCTGGCCTGCCCCAGGTGCAGCGGGGCGGCGGGGCGGTCCGGTGTGTCATCCATGCCGCGCTGATGGCCCGATCGCGGCAGCAGGGCAAGCGGGCTTTGCCGCCATGCGATTAAACGCCTATTCAGCCCCCCCCATGCCATTGCCTGCCCTTATGTCCAGTCCGCCTGTGCCGTCCCGATACCGCTTCCTCGCCGTGTTTGGTGCGTTGTGCCTGTTCGCTCAGCCCCAGATCGCCGCGGCGCAGAGCGACCCGCGCGATTTCCAGTTGCAACCGGCGCCGACGCCGACCGGCCAGGGCAATGTGCAGGGCCCGGTGGACGAAGGCGCGCAGATCCGTCCGCGGCCGACGCCGCGCCCGCAACCGGCGGCCACGCCGACCCCGCGTCCGACCGCAGGCGCGCCGACCCCCACCTCTCCCGAAACGCGTCCGGCGCCGGCGCCGCGCGAGACAGCGCGGCCCGCGCCGCGCCAGACTGTCCCCGCCCCCTCCCCCCGGATCACGCCTCTCGCGCCCGCCAGTGCGCCCGTTGCCGCGCCGCCGCCGGTCGCGTTGCCGACCGGGCCGGACATCGCTGACCCGTTGGGTGATGTCAGCCCCGATGCCGGTATCGCGGCCCCCGCGGGCGACGCGGCGACTACGCCCGGCATCCCCGCCGTGACCCGCCGGGCGGCGCAACCGGTGGAGACGGGAGGCGGCTTTCCCTGGTGGTTAGCGGTGCTCGCGGCTCTCGCGGCGCTGATCGCTGGCGGATATGCGCTGTGGCGACGGCAAGATGCCAAACCGCTGCCGGTGCCCGAATTCGTCCCCGCCGCTACCGCCCCGCGCCCCCCAGTGCCCACAGGGCCAGCCCCCACCACTAACCAGACGACCCCGGTCGCCCCCGTCCTGCGCGGGCTGGGGGTCGAAGTCGAGGCGGTCAAGCTGACCCGCAGCCTGATGGCGGTAACGGTCGATTATCGCATCCGCCTCATCAATCGCGGCCCCGCGACGACCGGCCCGCTCACGCTGCTTGGCGATCTGGTCAGCGCACATGGCGGGCTGCCGGTCGAACGCCAGATGGCCGACGCGGCGCAGGCGCTGCCGGCGCTGTCAACAATCGGGGCGCTGTCGGCGGGCGAACCCCATCTGGCCGAAGGGCAAATCCGCCTCCCCTTGCAGGAGGTCACGCCGATCCGCCAAGGCAATGCGCCGCTCTTCGTGCCCCTGCTGCGGCTGCGCGTCGAGGGCTTGGCCGATCCGGTCATCAGCACCTACGTCATCGGCCTGCGCCAGCCGGGTAGCACGCGCTTGCAGCCCTTTCGGCTTGACGAAACGCCGCAAAGCTACAGCCAGATCGGCCAGCGCGCGCTGGGCTGAAGCCCCTCTCGACGCGGGTTGCCCGCCGCGCTAGGCCGGGGGCGATGGAACCGCTCGTCTCCACCGCCTGGCTAGAGGCCGCGCTTGCCGAGGGAACCGTGGCGGTGCTCGACGCCTCGCTGCATCTCCCATCGGCTGAGCGCGATGCCGCCGCCGAATTCGTCCGCGAACATATTCCGGGGGCGCGCTTCCTCGATATCGCCACGCTGACCGACCGCAGCTCGCCTGTCCCGAGCGCGCTGCCCAGTCCCACACAATTTGCCGCCCGCTTGGCCGACCTCGGCGTGCCGCCGGAGGCACGGATTGTGTTCTACGATGACAGCGCGGTGCGCTCCGCCGCGCGGGCCTGGTTCATGGCGCGCCGTGCCGGGATCGAGGCCGCGATCCTCGATGGCGGTTTGGGCAAGTGGAAGGCGGAGGGGCGCCTGCTCGAAAGTGGCGATGCCCACGCCTCCGCTAGGTCCGCTCGCCAGCCGGGTCCCATGGGAGGAGCCGTGCGCGACAAAAGCGAGATGCTCGCCAATTGCGCCAGCCGGGCCGAACAGGTGGTCGATGCGCGCGATGGCGGGCGCTTCTCGGGCGCGGTCGCGGATGCGGTCCACGGCCTTCCCGGCGGGCACATACCCGGGGCACGCAACCTCCCGTTCACGCGCCTGTTCGCCGCCGACGGCACCTACAAGCCGCAGGAGGAATTGGCCGAAGAGTTTCGCCGCGCCGGGCTGGACCTAGACCGGCCGATCATCGCCTCGTGCGGCAGCGGCGTTACCGCTTCGGTGCTGCTGTTCGCGCTCCATCTGCTCGGGCATAGCGACAATGCGCTCTACGATGGCAGCTGGAGCGAATGGGGCGCCGATCCCGCAACCCCAAAGGAAACTGGCGAGGCCCGCCCATGAGCGGCAGCGATGACGCGCATGGGCCGGCGACCCGCGCGATTGCCGCCGGGCGCCGCGCCGAATGGACCGGGCCGGTGGTCAATCCGCCAGTCTGGCGCGCCAGCACGCATCTTTACGCCGATTGTGCGGCGCTTGATGCCGGCAAACATGGCAACGCCGACGGGCAGTTCTTCTACGGCCGCCGGGGCGCACCGACGCAATGGGCGCTGGCCGATGCGCTGACCGCGCTGGAGCCGGGCGCGGATGGCACGGTGCTCTATCCCAGCGGCTGCGCGGCGCTGAGCGGTGCGCTGCTGGCGGTGCTGAGCCCCGGCGATGTGCTGCTGGTCACCGACAATGCCTATGAACCGACGCGGGCGATGGCGACCGGCATCCTCAAGCGGATGGGCGTCGAAGCGCGCTTTTTCGACCCGCTCGACCTCGACGCCTATCGCGCCGCCTTTTGCGAGCGGACCCGCGCGGTGATGCTGGAAAGCCCCGGCAGCCTGACGATGGAGGTGTGCGATGTCCCGGCTCTTGCTGCCATCGCGCGCGAGCATGGCGCGGTCTCGCTGATCGACAATACCTGGGCGACCGGCCTCGGCTTTCCCGCGCTGGCGCATGGCTGCGACGTGGCGATCATGTCGCTGACCAAGCATGTCGGCGGCCATTCCGATCTTATGATGGGCAGCGCCTCGGCCAAGGGGCCAACCTATCAGCGGCTGCGAAAGACGGCGCAGGATCTGGGCCACGTCGTCTCGCCCGACGATGCCGCACTGGCGCTGCGCGGCCTCAGGACCATGCCATTGCGGCTGGAACGCGGGGCGGCGAGCGCGCTGGGGATCGCCCAATGGCTGGCCGCGCGGCCCGAGATTGCCGAGGTGCTGTGCCCACTCCTGCCCGGCGCTGCGGGCCACGATCTGTGGCGCCGCGACTTTGCCGGCGGTTGCGGGCTGTTCAGCGTCACGCTCGCCAGCCGTGACACCGCGGCGCGCGCCCGGTTCATCGATGCGCTGGACCTGTTTGGTATCGGCTATAGCTGGGGCGGCTTTGAAAGCCTGGTGATCCCGTTCGATCCCGCCTCCATCCGCACCGCGCGGCGCTGGCCGGCAGGCCGCCTCGGCGTGCGCTTCTCGATCGGGTTGGAAGACCCGGCCGACCTTATCGCCGATCTCGAACAGGCATTGGCGAGGATGGGAGCCGCATGACCCGAAGCACACCCGCAGCGACCGATACCGACAAACTCGATGCGGCGGACGGCCTCAAGCAGGCAGTGTCCGAGCAGAGCACCACCATCGGCGATGTCGTCGAGGCGCTTGACGCGCTGGCGCTGAAGGTGGGTGATTTCCGGCTGTCGGCCTGGGACGCGGCAGTGATGCTGATGGTGATCGTCGGTATCCTTGCGGGCGCCTATTTCGCCAGCAAGCTGGCGCGCGGCGCGGTGCGGCGGCTGACCCGGCTGACCCCGTCGCAAAGCGTGCTGGCCGAAAAGCTGGTGTCGATCGGCGTCTGGGCCTTCGCGCTGATGGTCGGCATCGACCTGCTGGGGATCGACCTCACCGCGCTGGCGGTGTTTTCGGGCGCCTTTGGTCTTGCCATCGGCTTCGGTCTGCAAAAGACCTTCGGCAATCTGATTGCCGGCATCATCCTGCTGCTCGACCGGTCGATCAAGCCGGGTGACGTTATCGCAGTGGCCGACCAGTCGGGCCAGTCGACCTTTGGCCAGATCCGCCGGATCGGCATTCGCGCGGTTTCGGTGACCACCCGCGACGAACGCGAATATCTGATCCCCAACGAAAATCTGATGATTAATCAGGTCGAAAACTGGTCCTATTCCTCGCGCAATGTGCGCATCCAGGTGCCGGTGGGCATCTCCTATCACAGCGATATCGCCCATGCCGAAACGCTGATGCTCGAGGCTGCGCGATCGACCGGGCGGGTGTTGAACGATCCGCCGCCAGTGGTCTGGCTGGACAAGTTCGGCGACAATTCGGTCGATTTTGTCATCCACTGCTGGATCCGCGACCCCGAAGAAGGGGTCGGCAATATCCGTTCCAACGTGCTCAAACATTTGTGGACGCTGTTCCAGCGCGACGGGATCGAAATCCCCTTTCCGCAGCGTGACATTACCCTGCGCGACAGCGACCAACTCGACCGCCTGATCGCCGCGCTCGAAGCCCGCCGCGAGGATTTGCGCGCCGAACGGCCGGAATAGTTCGCCTACCGGGTCGGACAGCCATTCTCGCTCGCGCGATGCTGCGTTGCAGCGCATTTTGGCGGGCATGAGCAAGGCAGGAACAGTCTATCTCGTCGGAGCTGGCCCCGGCGCGGCCGACCTGCTGACCGTGCGCGCGGCACGCCTGATCGCGGCAGCGCAAGTGATCGTGCATGACGGGCTGGTTGATGCCGAAGTGCTGGCGCTCGCCCCGCCTGCCGCGCGGCTGATCTCGGTCGCCAAGGCCCGCGCGCGCCACACCATGCCGCAGGATGCGATCAATGCGCTGCTGGTGGCCGAAGCGCGCGCCGGGCGCGACGTGATCCGGCTGAA
Organism: Qipengyuania sp. YIM B01966; assembly: GCF_016461955.1. Lineage (GTDB taxonomy): Bacteria > Pseudomonadota > Alphaproteobacteria > Sphingomonadales > Sphingomonadaceae > QFOP01. The sequence goes on from NZ_JADMNM010000001.1 coordinate 291,680, forward strand.
AGGCGGCGACCCGCTGATCTTCGGACGCGGCGGTGAAGAGGCCGAGGCCTGCCGCGCCGCCGGCATCGCGGTCGAAATTGTGCCCGGCATCAGCGCCGCCAATGGCGCAGCCGCCGCCGCACAGATCGCGCTGACCCACCGCGAGGCGTCGAGCATCGTCAGCTTCGTCGCCGGGCAATGTAGGGGGTTGGCCGAGCAGAACTGGGCCGGCCTTGCCGGTAAGGGCCGCACACTGGTGATCTACATGGGTGTCGCCACCGCGCCGCAGATCGCCGAAAAGCTGATGGCCGACGGGCTCGCCCCCGATCTGCCGGTAGCGGTGATCGAAAACGGCGCGCGCCTGCAAATGCGCGTGTTGCGCGGGGTTCTGGCGGGCCTGCCCGACCTGGTGGCGCGCGAGGCTGTCGTCAGCCCGGCGCTGATCGTCATCGGCGAAGTCACGGCGCGGGAAGACGCAACGCTTTCCGCGCTGGCGCTGGAGGCCGCGCGATGAAGCTCTTGACCGGCAACGATTTGCGAACCGGTGCGGTGATCTGGTGGACCGGTAGCAACTGGTCGCCCCATGTCGCCGAGGCCGCCGATATCGGCAGCGCGGGTGAGGAGATTGCCGCCCGCGAGGAAGCCGCCCGCCGCGTCGTTGCGCCCTATCTGATCGATGGCGAGCGCGGGCCCGATGGCAGCGTGCGGCCCGGCCATATCAAGGACCGCATCCGCGCGCTTGGTCCCACCGTGCGCCCCGATCTGACGCTGAAACCGGCTGACCCTGCCGCCGGCAATTGGGTGATCTGATGTACGCTTATGACCAATACGATCAGGCGATGGTCGATGCCCGTGTGGCAGAATTCCGCGACCAGGTCGCCCGCCGTCTCGACGGGCGGTTGAGCGAGGACCAGTTCAAGCCGCTGCGGCTGATGAACGGGCTCTATCTGCAACTGCACGCCTATATGCTGCGCGTGGCGATCCCTTACGGCACGCTCAACGCGCGGCAGATGCGCGCGCTGGCCGACATCGCCGAACAGTACGACCGGGGCTACGGCCATTTCACCACGCGGCAGAACATCCAGTACAACTGGATCAAGCTGGCCGACGCGCCCGATATCCTGGCTGACCTCGCCCGGGTCGAGATGCACGCCATCCAGACCAGCGGCAATTGCATCCGCAATATCAGCGCCGATCATCTCGCGGGTGCCGCGGCTGACGAGGTGTGCGACCCGCGCCCCTATGCCGAATTGCTGCGCCAATGGTCGAGCTTCCATCCCGAATTCAGCGCCCTGCCGCGCAAGTTCAAGATCGCAGTGATCGCCAGCGAGGCAGACCGCGCGGCGATGCGGCTGCACGATATCGGTATCCGCATGGTGGAGCGCGAAGGCACGCTTGGCGCGCAATTCTATGTTGGTGGCGGGATGGGCCGCACGCCGATGATCGCGCCGCTGATCCGCGACTTCGTGCCGGTGGATCAGTTCATCACCTATGCCGAGGCGTGCCTCAGGGTGTATAATCGGCACGGTCGGCGCGACAACAAGTACAAGGCGCGGATCAAGATCCTCGTCCATGAACTCGGCGCGGATGAATATCGCCGTCAGGTCGAGGAGGAATTCGCGCACCTGCTGACGCTCGGGATCGAACCCCCGCGGGCTGAGCTTGAGCGGATCAAGGCGCATTTCGGGCCGCCCATCCACGCCGAATTGCCACCTCTTACCGCGCAGGCCGGGCCAAGCGATCCCGCTGCCTTTGCCGAATGGCGCGCCGCCAATGTGCTGCCGCACAAGCTGCCCGGCCATGTCGCGGCGGTGATCAGTCTGAAGCCGATTGGCGGCATTCCCGGCGATGCCACCGCCGAACAGATGCGCGTGATCGCTGACTGTGCCGCGCTCTATTCGGCGGATGAATGCCGCGTGATGCACACGCAGAATATTCTCCTGCCCCATGTCCGCGAGGCCGATCTGCCGGCGCTGTATGCCCGGCTGGCGGACGCCGGCCTCGCCACCGCCAATCTCGATCAGGTGGGCGACATCATCGCCTGCCCGGGTCTTGATTATTGCAGCCTCGCCAATGCCCGCTCGATCCCGGTGGCGCAGAAGATTTCGCAGCGCTTTGCCGCCAGCGGCAAGGGCGCGGCGCTGGGCGAACTGAAGCTCAAGATTTCCGGCTGCATCAATGCCTGCGGGCATCACCATGCGGGCCATATCGGCATTCTCGGCGTCGACCGGAAAGGCACCGAGAATTACCAGCTGCTGCTCGGCGGCAGCGAGGCGGAGGATGCCGCGCTCGGCAAGATCACCGGCCCCGGTTTTGACGAGGACGGCATTGTCGATGCCGTGGAAACGGTCGCCGACCTCTATCTCGCCCGGCGCGAAGCGGGCGAACGCTTCCTCGACACCTATCGCCGGCTGGGCATGGAGCCGTTCAAGGAGGCGCTTTATGGCTGAGCTGCTGCGTTTCCGGGATGACGAGCCGGTCGATCATCCGGCCGTCACCGTCGATGCCTTTGGCGGCCAAGCCAACGCGGCCGCCGTCCGGGTCGAGCCGGGCGACGATGCCCGCGCGCTAATCCCGCATCTGGCGCATATCCGGCTGGTCGAGGTGAACTTCCCGGCCTTCACCGACGGGCGCGGCTATTCGGCGGCGCGGATTTTGCGCGAAGCGGGCTATACCGGCGAATTGCGCGCGGTGGGCGACGTGCTGGTCGATCAACTCGCCTTCATGCGGCGCTGCGGGTTTGACGCGTTCGAGCCGGACCAGCCATTTGACGATGGCGAGGTGCGCGCCGCGATGTCACGGTTTCCGCACGCCTATCAGCCCGCCGCCGCTGGGGCGCAGCCGATCTGGGTGCTGCGCCATCCGCCCGCCAATGGCTGACGCCGACCCCGCCCGCCTGCGCGACCGGATCGACACGGGACGGCGCTTCGGCGAGGCTGATGCGATCCGTTTCAACCGCATGTTTCGCGGCACCGACACCACCGAACTGCTGAGCGCCCTGCTGGTGGACAAGGTCGCCGGCGAGGTTGCGCTGGTATCCAGCTTCGGCGCGGAAAGCGCGGTGCTGCTGCATCTGGTCGCCAGCGCCGCCCCGAAGACGCCGGTCCTATTTCTCGATACCGGAAAGCATTTTCCCGAAACGCTGGCCTATCGCGAACTGCTGACCGGGCGGCTTGGATTGACCAATGTAATCGTGCTGACGCCCGATCCGGCCGATCTGGTTGCGCGCGATGCCAGCGGGCTGCGCTGGTCCTATGATCCCGATGGCTGCTGCGAATTGCGCAAGGTCCGCCCGCTCGCGCCCGCCCTCGCGGGTTATGCCGCGACATTGACCGGGCGCAAGGCGTTCCAGAATGTCGAGCGAGCGACCCTTCCCCGCTTCGAAATCGACCGCAGCGACGCGGTTGGACGGTTGAAGATCAATCCGCTGATCGACTGGACACCGGACGATCTGGCCGACTGGATCGTCCGCCACGATCTGCCACCGCATCCGCTGGTCGCGGCGGGCTTTCCCTCGATCGGCTGCGCGCCCTGCACACATCAGGTGGCACCGGGCGAAGACCCGCGCTCGGGCCGGTGGAAGGGCTGGGACAAGACCGAATGCGGCATTCATGGCGGCGATCCGGCGGGCGATCTGCCGCCCGGCTTCGAGCCGGCGTTCTAACCTAGAGCCAGCCTGCCTCGCGATACCACGCGGCGGTTTCCCGGAGCCCGTCGCGCAGGCCGATTTGCGGGCGCCACAGTTCAGCCGGCACGGCGCGCGCGGGGCTGGCCACCCAGTCGGGGTGGCACATATAGCCCACGCGGTCGGCAGTCAGCTTGGCGCGGCCGCGCCGCACGATCCCGTCGATGCGCGCGGCATTGGCGAGGATGCCGGGGCTGAAATGCGGGGTCCACGGCCGGCGGCCCACCGCCCAGCCGATCGCGCGGCCCATCTCGCGGTGCGTCCAGCCGCCGGGATGGCCATCATCAGGCTCGAACACCGCGCCGGTCACGCCTTCGCCGCCGGGCACCAGCGCCAGCAGCAGACGCGCCAGATCGGCCACATGGATCAGCGATAGTCTGCCAGCGGGCGGCAAGGGCACCACGCCCCATTTCGCCGCCGAGCGGAACATCTCGAACATTTCGGCATCGTGCGGGCCGTAAATCGCCGGCGGGCGGACGATGGTCCAGTCGAGCCCGCTCGCCATGACCAGTCGCTCCGCCTTGCGTTTCGAGGCGCCATAGGCCGAAAGCTGCGGCTCGCGCGCCGAGAGCGAGGATACGAAGATGAACCGGCTGACACCGGCATCGCGCGCCGCCTCGATCAGGTTGAGCGTGCCGGTCACATTGCCGGCCTGAAATCCGGCCGCATCCGGCGCGCTGACCACGCCGGCGATATGCAGCACCGCCTCGCTCCCCTTGACCAGACGGTCAAGCGCATTGCGGTCGGCCAGATCGCCCGCCACCCAGGTCACGCCCGGTTGAGCGGCGCTGTCACGCCGGGTAAGCGCGCGCACATCGGCGCCCTGCCGCGCGGCTTCGGCCAGCACGGCCTTGCCGACGAAGCCGGTCGCCCCGGTCAGCGCCACGGTCATAGCAGCACCATTTGGTCACGGTGGACCACTGCCGAGCGCGGCGTGTAGCCGAGCGCCTGTTCCTGCCGATCGCGAGCGAGGCCGGCGATGGCGCGCAATTCGGCGGCGTCATATTCGACCAGCCCCTGCGCGATGCGCCGCCTCGCTGGATCGACGATGCCCACCGCATCGCCGCGCTGGAAACTGCCTTCGACCGTGCGGATGCCCGCCGCGAGCAGGCTCGCCCCACCCGCCAGCGCGACGGCGCAGCCCTGATCGACCTCGAGCGTGCCCGCAAGCCGCGCGCGTGCGCCGAGCCAGCCTTTATAGGCCCGCGCCTCGCCCGCGGCGGTGAACAGCGTGCCCCGACCGCCCGCCAGTGCCCGGGCGATCGGTGCGTCCGGCCGCCCGTCGATGATCGCCAGCGCGATCCCGGCGCGCCCGGCCAGTTCGGCAGCGGCGAGCTTGGCCAGCATCCCGCCCGTGCCGAGCCCGGAGCCGGAAACCGGACTGGCCATCGCCCGAACGGTATCCGTCACCTCGTCCACCACCGGCACGTGCTGTGCATCAGGCGCAGCGGGATCGGAGGTGTAGAGCCCGTCAACATCGGACAGCAGCACCACCGCATCGGCCCCGGCCGCCTGCGCCACGCGCGCCGCCAACCGGTCATTATCGCCAAAGCGGATTTCCTCGGTCGCGACCGAATCGTTTTCATTGACCACCGGCACCGCGCCCTGCGCCAGCAGCGTGCCAAAGGTAGCCGAGGCGTTAAGATAGCGGCGGCGATCTTCCAAATCGTCGAGCGTCAGCAGTAATTGCGCAGCAACCAACTCGCTGCGCGCCAGCGCCTCGGCCCAGGCCCCGGCAAGCGCGATCTGGCCGACGGCGGCAGCCGCCTGAGCATCAGCGAGGCTGGCCCGCCCGCCCTGCGGCAGCCCCAGCCGCGCCGCGCCGAGAGCAATCGCGCCTGACGAGACGACGACAAGGTCCTGCCCGCCCGCACGCATCGCCGCCAGTTCCGCCGCCAGCGCGTCGAGCCACCCGGCCCGCAACACCCCGCCTTCGACCAGCAGCGCCGAGCCGACCTTGACCACCAGCCGGCGCGCCGTGCTGATCGGCGCCAGATGCGCTGCTGCCACAGAGCTCACCGGATCAGAGCGGCGACCATTCGCCGTCGCCATCCTCGATCGTCTCCTGCTCTTCGCCGCCCGTTTCGGTGTTCGTCCGGTCGGGCAGGTGGCGCAGCACGGCATCAAGGAGCTGTTCCACCCCCGCGCCAGTGGCACCTGACACGGCAAACACCTCGGTCGCGCCGGCTTCGAGCAATTCTTCGGCAAAGCCTGCCACCAGTTCCGGGTCAGCCAGATCGATCTTGTTGAGCGCGACCAGCCGGGGCTTGCCCTCGAGCCCCTCGCCATAGGCGGCGAGCTCATCCTCGACCACGCGCATCGCCTCGGCCGGGTCGGTGCCGGCAATGTCGATCAGATGGATCAGCACGCGGCAGCGTTCGACATGGCCGAGGAAGCGGTCGCCGATCCCTGCGCCGTCCGCCGCGCCCTCGATTAGGCCGGGGATGTCGGCCAGCACGAATTCTCGGCCCTTGTGGCGCACCACACCCAGCTTGGGGATCAGCGTGGTAAAGGCATAATCGCCGACCTTGGCCTGCGCGTTCGAGACCTGGTTGATGAAGGTCGATTTGCCGGCATTTGGCAGCCCGACAAGGCCCGCATCGGCCAGCAGCTTCAAGCGCAGCCAGACCCACATTTCATGGCCCGGTTCGCCCGGCTGATGCTGGCGCGGCGCGCGGTTTGTGCTGGTCTTGTAACTGGCATTGCCGCGCCCGCCCATCCCGCCTTCAAGCAGCACGATGCGCTGACCGACCTCGGTGAAATCGGCCAGCACCTCCTCGCGCTCTTCATCGAGGATTTGCGTGCCGACGGGCACCTCGATCACCAGATCGTCGGCCCCGGCGCCGGTGCGGTCGCGGCCCATGCCGTGCATCCCGCGCTTGGCCTTGAAATGCTGGGTATAACGGAAATCGATCAGCGTGTTGAGGCCGGCGACCGCCTCGAACACGATGTCGCCGCCGCGCCCGCCATTGCCGCCATCGGGGCCGCCATATTCGATATACTTCTCGCGTCGGAAGCTGACGGCGCCCGGCCCCCCGGCACCGGATTTGACGAAGATCTTGGCTTGGTCGAGAAAATGCATGGCTGCGCGTTAGGCGCTTTGCCGGCGGCGCGCCACAAACTCTCTTGAGGGGAAGGATATGCTGGTGGAGCCGAGGGGGATCGAACCCCTGACCTCGTCATTGCGAACGACGCGCTCTCCCATCTGAGCTACGGCCCCGTTCCAGCACTCTCCCGCGGTGCCCGCAGGCGCCCTTTGCGGGAGCGCGCGCCTTAGCGAAAGGCGCCGCCCCTGCAAAGGGTTTTTGGCGTGATGCCGCTCAACGCGTTCCGGGCAGGGTGATGGTCGGGGTCGGCGCCGGCGTCGGCGTTGGCGTTGGCGCAGGCGCGGCACCTGCCCCGGTGCCCGGCACGAAGACAGGTTCGGCCTGGACCGGAACGACCACCACGGGCGGTGTCGGGGCGGCACCGGCGGCCGCGGCTGCTGTGGTGCCGATCACCGGCTGCGCGTCGGGATTGGTGGTCGGCACATAGACTACGGTCGGGGCCTCCATCGCCTGATGCTGGCCATAGCGCGCGTTCCAGGCTGCCAGATCAACCCGGTATTGCTCGTAAGCGCGGAAGAAGTTTTCGTACACCGCTTCGAGCTGCGGCAAGGCGCGGTCCGCGAAATTCTCGATCTCGGCGGCCGGCACGAGCGCCAGTTCGCCCGCCACGCCCGTGGCGGCATCGCAGAACGCCTCGGTAACAGGGGGCAACGCGAAGTAGTTGTAGACCTGCGTGATATACTGGTCCTGATAGGTCCGGTAACCGGCGCCGTAACGGGTGCGGAATTCACCATCCAGCGCGCGGTTCGCCTGCGCGAGCTTGGTTTTATACCGGTCGAGGAAACCGGCATAGGCCGGCAGAATGCTGGCATGCTGCGGCTTGAGGCAATTGAGCGCGGCGACATTCAACGCCGAACGCAAGTTCCATAGCCGCTGCGTGCGGCTGATCCCGGCATTGACCGTCTGGCGGATGCCGTCGGGTCCGATTTGCGGGATCAGCATGCTCGCGGTCGCCCCGCTCGGCGGCAAAGGCTGGGGCGGGATCACTACCACCGGCGGAGGGGGCGGCGGGGGCGGCGGCGGGGGCGGCGGGGTAGTGGCGCACGCGGCCAGCACGGCCAGCGCGGAGGCCACGCCGAGATTGCGGATGGTCACAGGCGATACGGTCAGGTTCATGTGGCGCGGCCCCTTGTCAACGCGTCGATACAATGTCGTGCGCCAGCTTTCGCCAGCCTTAAGCAAGACCCTGCCCTAACCGCGATGCATGGTAAAGAAAATGCCCGGGGCGCTGTGGGCGCCCCGGGCATCGGCAAAGCGATTCCAGCGTGCGATTATTCGCGGTTGCCCATGAAGCTGAGCAGGAACTGGAACATGTTGATGAAGTCGAGATACAGCGTCAGCGCGCCAAGAATGACCGCCTTGCCGGCGAATTCGGTGCCGCGCAGCATCTCGTACTGGTTCTTGAGCCGCTGCGTGTCATACGCCGTCAGCGCGGCGAACAGCAGCACGCCGATGAAGCTGATCACATACATCATGGTCGGCGATTGCAGGAAGATGTTAATCACCATCGCCACCAGCAAGCCGACCACACCCATGATCAGGAAGCTGCCAAAGCCCGACAGATCCTTCTTGGTGGTGTAGCCAAACAGGCTAAGGCCGGCGAACGCCGCCGCCGTGGCAAAAAACGTCGCCGCGATCGAACCGCCGGTGAAGACCAGGAAGATGGTCGACATCGACAGGCCCATCAGGATAGCGAAGGCCCAGTACATCAGCTGGAGCGTGCCCTTGCTGAACCGGTTGGCGCCAAAGCTCATCGCGAACACGATCGCCAGCGGCGACAATGCCACCAGCCACATCAGCGGCCCGCTGGCGAAGCTGTAGGCGAGCCCGCTCCGCGCCGTCAGCAGCGCCACGATGCCCGTCAGCAAAACGCCCGAGGCCATGTAGTTATAGATCGACAGCATATGCTGGCGCAGGCCAGCGTCGAACACGGTCCGACCGGCGACGTCGCCCGCATAACCGGGGCCGGCGCCGACACCCGTGCCCAGCCCGGTCGAGCTGCGCGGATTGTCGTTCCAGTCTGCCATGTTGATACCTACTCCTCAATCCGGCGCGGATTGTCGCGCCCCACAGCGGGAATATCGGTTTTCGTGGCGATGATTTCAAGGAAAACCGGAAATGTTCAGTCCGATTTTGCGGCCGCTTCGCACAGCGCCGTCGCCCGTGCCTTACTGGCGCTGAGCGTTTGCGCCAGCAGCAGCTCGAGCGCGCGCTCCTGGTCGAGGACATCGAGGCCGGCACGGGTCATGCCGCCGGCGCTCGCCACGCGGTCCGCCAGCTGCGCCGGCGACTGCTCCGCCGCTTCGGCGAGCGCAGCGCCGCCTGCCACCGCCTGCAACGCCAGCCGGGCGGCGAGCGCCCCATCGAGCCCCTCGGCCTCGGCTGCGGCGCCCAGCGCGTCGATGAAGCGATAGAGGAACGCCGGCCCGCAGCCAGCGACCGCCGTGGCGAGGTCGAACTGGCGCTCGTCAGCCAGCCATTCGGCGCTGCCGATCATCCGGGCGAGCCCGTCGATCTGGGCCCGCTGCGCCGCCGTCAGCCCGGTTGCGGCGAGCAGGTTGGCCGACTTGCCTCGCGCTGCGGCGAGGTTGGGCATCCAGCGCACCCAGCCTGATGCGCTCGGCAACGCGCGCTCGAGGCTCGCCAGATCGACCCCGGCGAGCAGCGACAGCACGACGCTGCCCCGCCCTGCCGCCGCGTCCACCTGGTCGGCCACAGCGCCGAGCAATTGCGGCTTGATTCCCAGCAGCACGTAGTCGAACCGCTGATGCGGCAGTTGCTTGAGGAGCCGCACCCCTTGTGGCACCGGTTTGGCGCGCGGATTATAGGCGGTGATGGCCGTTGGCGGCATCCCGGCGGCCAGCCAGCCATCGACCATCGCGCCCGCCATCGTGCCATAACCGAAGACGAGGAAGGTCGGCGCATGTCCCGTCACGCCGGGCTCATGCCTCGCCGGCAGCGTCGATCAGCGCGGCATCAAGCGCCTCGCGCGCTTCCTTCCCGCCCCACAGAACGAACTGGAAAGCGGGGTAGAACCGGTCGCATTCATCGACGGCCGTTTCGATCAGTGCCTGTGCCTGGGCGAGGCTGAGCAGCCCGTCATCACCCAGCAGCGCGCCGTGGCGATAGACCAACACACTGCCTTCGGACCAGACGTCGAAATGGCCGAGCCACATCTGTTCATTGACCAGCGCGAGCAATTCATGCGTCACCGCCCGGCGGTCCGCCACCACGCGGATGTCGGGCAGACATATCACCTGCAGAACATGATCGTCCTGCCGCCAGACGCAGCGGAGCTGGTACTTGGCCCAGCTGCCCTGAACCTCGCCGGAGATTTCCTCGTTCGACACGATACGATGCGGCCAGCCGCGCGCTTCGAACAGGGCGGACAGCATGTCGACCGGCGGGGCATCCCCGCCGCCCGCAGCGATCGGATCGTCCTGGATCGCTCTCATCATTCGGGTCCCGATCTGTCCATCCGCCGCTGATGCATGGTGTATGCCGGGGCAAGCAATCGCCACACACGAGACGCTTGGGGAGAACTGAACTGGCCTGTTCAAAGCCTGTGCAGAACTTGCCCCCGCGAGTCACAGTCTATTGAATAGGCGTCACTTCCTCGCCTGCGCTGCTGGTAAAGACCAGCGTGTCGAGCTGCTTTTCCTTGAGTGCAGTGACGGCAGCCCGCGCGGCGGCGGCGCTGTCGAACGGCCCCGCGAGTAATCGCGACCGGTCGCCCCAGGCGGCGACATGGCCGCGCTTACCCTGCAGCGTATCGCCGGCCTGACGCGCAATTCGCCGCCAGTCGAAGCGGAGCGCATCGCGGTCGCGGCCGGTGGCGACCTGGACCCAGATGCGGCTCGGATGGGCCGGCGCTGCCGGGCGCGCAGCGGGGGTGGCGCGGGACGGTGTGGGCGCGGCGGCGGCGGCGCGCTGGGGGGGCGCAGGCCGGTTTGCCCCACGCGGCGCGTCTTGAGGCGCGGGGGTCGCTGCCGGAGCCGGAGTGGCCGTTGCAGGCCGTTCGCGCGGCGGTGTGATCGTGGTGATATCGATCCCCTCTGCGGCTTGCGGCGCCGGCCGAGACGGCGGTTGCAGCGCGAACTCGGCAAACGCTTCGGACAGGCTTGGCTCGTCGGCCGCCGACGTTGCCGGCACCACGGGCGGCGCTGGCAGCACAGGATTTGCCGGTCCGCTATCGGTGCGCGAAGGGAGGATGATTGCCGGAGCAGCGGGCGGCAACTCCGCGCGGGCAAGCTGCGCGGAACTGGCCGAGGCAGCGTTAACCGATGCAGCACTCGCAGGCGCCGGATCGGGCAACACGATGGTCTGGGCCGGTTCCCGCGCAACCGGTGCCGGCTGCTGAACGGCGGGTGGTGACACCTGCGCCATTACCGGAGCCGGGGGCGCCGCGTTGGTCGGTGCCGCGGCCGTCCGAGGGACAGCAGCGGCCGATGCGCGCTGCCGCTCCTCGCGCGCGGCGCGAGCGGCCGCCTGCCTTTCGCGTAGATCGAGCGAGCCGGTCCGCCGGTCGAAAGTTGGGCGCGTGGGCGCAGCTGCGCGGGCCGGCGCTGGCCGGGCTGCCTGCACCTGCCGGGCAGCTTGGCTGGCGGCGACGGCGCGGGCGCCCAGCGGCTCGCCCGCCGGCGCCAGTCGGGCCCCCGCCTCGCCCGCAACCGGGGACGCTGCCGCGACACGCGGAGGCGCGGGGCCGCGGGCCGGCGGCGCATAGGCGGCGAGCGCGGGATCGTCGCGACCGATCTGCGCAGCGCGCGGGAAAATGCCGAGATTGGCCGCCGCCGCCTGCTGCGCGCGTGTCAGGCGCGGCATATAGCGCAGATACGGCGTCACCCGCCCGGCCGTTTCGCGCGGCAGCATCGCTTCGGCAATGCGCACCGCCTCGCGCTCCTCGCCCAGGATCGCAAGGCCGAAGGCGCGCGTGCGATAGGCGGCTGGGTCCTGCCGCTGCAACAGCGGCAGTAAAGTCCGCTCGAACCCGGCCTTGTCGCCGGCGATCGCCTGGCTAATCGCCATCCGCCGCGCGGCTTCGTCGTCCGTAGAGCTCAGCGCCGCGCGATAAGCGGCCTGCGCGCGGGCATTATCGCCCACAAGGTCGTAGGCAAGCCCGCGATCCTTGGCGCCCACTGCGCTGCCCGTAGCCCCGGCGCGGTCTGCTTCCTCATACAGGCGCAGCGCCTCCACCGGTCGGCCCGAACGGACATAGGCCCCGGCAAGACCGAGCTTGACCCGCGGATCGGCCGGGGCAAGCTGCTGGGCGCGGCCGTAGAACCCGATCGCCGCCGCTATATCACCTACGCCCATCGCGCCATTTCCGGCATCGACAAGCGCATCGAGATCGCGCGGATTGCGCGCCAGTCGGCGAAGCGCGCTGCTGAGATCGCCGCTGGCTGCCGAAGGCAATTGCTGGACAACCGGGCGCTGAACAACGGGCGCTGTCGGCCCCTGCTGGGCTTGGGCGGGAGCCGCCCATGCTCCACCCAGCAGGAGGCTCGCCAGAAGCGCAACGCGCCTGCGGCACGGGGCCGCTCGGGCCATCCGATCCTGCCGTCGCTGCATCACCCGCTCCATCGTCAACCGCATCGCAGCCCGCTCTAAGCCCCGCGGCTGAACATGGCGCGAACAGCCACGGGCAGGCGAGCCGCCCTACTGATTGTTCTGCCGGCCCAGGAAGCGCGGGATCGACAGCGACGAACCATCGTCGCCGTCATCATCGTCTTCGTTCTGGCTACGGGCCGAACCGCGCGAGAGATTGGCCATTCGTTCGAACAGCGTGCTGCCCGAAGCCGGAGCGGGTCGCTCGGCCGGCGCCGAGCCTGCCGGCGGCGCGGACTGCGGCGCCTGGGCGGGGGGCATTGGCGGAATGCCTTGGCTTGCGCCGGCCGCGTCGAGATCGTCACCCGACAGCAGGCCACGCCGGCGGCCACCGCCGAGCGATGCACCGAGCGGGCGATCATCGGCCGCCAGCCGGTCGGCATCGCGCAGCAGATCGTCCTGATGGCTGGCAGGCGGCGGCGCGGGCGGGGTAGCTGGCTCGGCTGCGTCGGCATAATCGGCCGCCGTCAGATCGAACGGTTCGTGGTCAATGGCTTGGTCCGCAAGCTCATCTTCGTCGCGGCGCAGGCCGGCGAGCGGATCGACGATGCCGTCGACATCGCCTTCCTCATCAGGACTTTCATCGGACTCGTCGCCATAGGATGCAGCGGCGGCATAGGGATCGGGCGTTTGCGGGGTTGGCGTGAACTGGGCCGGCTCGTCGGCCAGATCAAATTGATCCGCTTCACTGAGGCCGAGCGGCTCGTCAGCCGGCTCAGCCGGCAGTTCGAGCACCGGGCGCTTGGGCGGGCGCGCCCCGCCGAGCGAGAAGCCCTGCACCCCGGCGCTGCCCTGTCGCGGCGCGTGATCGGCGCTCTGGTCGATCCCGGTGGCGACCACAGAGACGCGAATCTTGCCCTGAAGATCGGGATTGAAGGCCGAACCCCAGATGATGTTCGCGTCCTCATCCACCAATTCGCGGATGTGATTGGCGGCCTCGTCCACTTCGAGCAGCTTCATGTCCTCGCCGCCGATGATCGAGATGATCACCCCCTTGGCCCCAGCCATGCTGACTCCGTCGAGCAGCGGGTTGGCAATCGCGCGTTCGGCGGCCTCGAGCGCGCGGTTTTCGCCCTCGCCCTCGCCGGTGCCCATCATCGCCTTGCCCATTTCCTCCATCACCGAACGCACATCGGCGAAGTCGAGGTTGATGAGGCCGGGCATGACCATCAGGTCGGTGATCGAGCGCACCCCCTGCTGGAGCACCTCGTCGGCCAGCTGGAACGCTTCCTTGAACGTGGTTTCCGCCTTCGCCACCAGGAACAGGTTCTGGTTGGGGATGACGATCAGCGTATCGACGTGCTTCTGCAACTCCTCGATCCCGGCATCGGCGGCGCGCATCCGCCGGGTGCCTTCGAACAGGAACGGCTTGGTCACCACGCCGACGGTCAGCACGCCCTTGCGCCGCGCGGCCTCGGCGATGACCGGTGCCGCGCCAGTGCCGGTGCCGCCACCCATGCCGGCGGCAATGAAGCACATGTTCACGCCTTCAAGCGCATCCTCGATCTCGGACACGGTTTCTTCGGCCGCTGCCTTGCCCACTTCGGGGCGGGCGCCGGCACCAAGGCCGCCGGTGATGTCGGGGCCCAATTGGATGCGCCGTTCGGCCGCCGCATTGCTGAGCGCCTGTGCGTCGGTGTTGGCGACGATGAAATCGACGCCTTCGATTTGGGCGTCGATCATGTTGGCGATGGCGTTGCCGCCCGCGCCGCCAACGCCGATCACGGTGATGCGGGGGCGCATATCGTCATGCGCGACAGGGCCGATAGTGATGCTCATGCGTGTTTCCCTTCAGGGAGCAAATCGTCAAGGATGGTTAGCGCCATAGTGACACAAAGCGAATCGCGCTGGCAAAGAACTTGTGTCCTTTTCCACAAGAGGGCGGGGGCGATGCAGGCGATCAGAAGTAATTCCGCGCCGCGTGCCACATCCGGCTGACCAGCTGCAGCCCTCCGGGCCGTGTGGTCATGGTATGGCGCGGCCCCAGCGAGCGCAGGTCGACAGGATCGTCAGCGGCATAGAGGCACAGGCCCGCCAGCGTAGCAAAGCCGGGATGGGCATGCGCTTCGGGCAGGCCGCGCAGCACGGGCGGCTTGCCGATCCGAACGGGCCGGCCAAGCGCGCCTTGGGCGAACTCGGCAAACCCGGCGAGCTCGGCCCCGCCGCCGGTCAGCACCACCTGGCCGCCCTGCGCGCCGGTGAAGCCCATATCCTTCAGCGCCTTCCCCACCCGGTCGGTAATCCGGGCGAGCTGTTCGGTGACGACTGCCACCAGCGCCGCGCGCGGAATGCGGTTCTGATCGTCCGCCCCGCGCGCCAGCGGGCTGGCGCCGCCATCGTCGCCGGGGCTGTTGACTGCGACCATTTCGCGGTGATCGGTCGGGCTGGCAATGGCCGACCCGGCCACGCATTTCAGCCGCTCGGCCTGATAGCGGCGGATGCCGAAAGCGCTGGCGATCGCGTCGGTAATGTCGTTCGAACCGTACGGCACTGCGCTGAGGCCGAGCAGCATCCCGCCGGCATGGACCGAGACGTTGGTGACATCCCCGCCCATCTCGATCAGCGCGACGCCCAATTCGCGCTCCTCCGGCGTCAGGCAGGCATGGGCGGTGGCGATGGGCGCGGCGACCACCGCCTCGACATCGAGATGCGCGTTCTGCACCGCCTCGATCAGGTTCCGCACCGGGGCGCCATCGGCCAGCATCACGTGGATATCGACGCCGAGCATTTCGGCGTGCAGGCCCTTGGGATTGGCGACCCCGTGTGCACCGTCGAGCGTGTAATGCGCCGGCTGCGCGTGTAGCACCATCCGCCCGTCGGGCTGGACGGTCTCGCGCGCGGCGAGCAGCAATTGCTCGATATCGTCATCCTCGATCCGCCGGCCGCCAATGTCGATCTCGACATGGGCGGTGCGACTGGCGAGGCCCGCGCCCGCGCAGCCGATCCAGACGCTCGAAATGCTGGTGCCGGCGTTCTTCTCCGCCCGCTCGACCGCATCGCGAATGGCATAGGTCGCCGCCGCCATATCGGTGACATAGCCGCGCTTGACCCCCTCCGACGCGCGGTGCCCGGAACCGAGAACGACCAGTTCGCCGGTTTCCGACACGCCCATGATCATCGCCGAGATGCGGAACGAGCCGACATTCACCGCGCCGAACACGCGGCCGATCCGGGGCAGGCCCATCAGTTGGCGCTCCCGCGTTCGGCGGCCAGCGCGCGGGCTTCGTCGGCGCGGCCGGGGATGCGCATGTAAATCCGCTCGGGCGTGCGCATATCGAAGGTTGCCACGCGCCCGCCGAGCAGGCGGTTTTGCCCGTCCAGCCGGGCGAAGGATACCAGCGCGCTGGCCGCCTCGCGCTCGCCTTCGGGGAGGGCCAGCATCTGCTTGCTGTCGAAGGTCAGGTTCCAGCGGCGATTGCCGATCCATTCGGCTTCGGTGACATGGCTTTTCAAGGCAGGCGCGGCGCCGAGCAGATCGCCCAGCCCCGCCACCTGCCGGGTCACACCCGGCCCCGACAGCACCAGCATCCCCTTGGCGTTGGCGGGCGAGATGGGTTCAAGTTCAACCCCTTCCGCATCGATCAGCACCAGCCGGCCAGGTTTGCGGACCACCGCATGCGCGGTACGCTCGACGATATCGACCGCCAGCGTATCGGGCAGGTGGCGCGAAACGCGCGCATCCTTGACCCAAGGTAGCGCCAGCAGATCGGCCCGGACCTGTTCGAGATCGACCTGCGGCATTGGCCGGTCACGCTCGCCCAGCACGCGCTCATAAACCTTCAATTCGTTCATCCGCGCAACGCCGCTGACCTTGACGCGGCGCACCTCGAACCCGGCATCGGCGGCGAGCATCGCGACCTGCTGCCCGGCCATCGCCGGCACCCCTGCAAGACTGGCGACGAACCAGGCCAGCGCGGCTGCCCCGCCAAGGATGATGGCTAGGAAGACGCCGTGCAATTGCTCGTCGGTGAAGGGCAGCGCGGATTTGGCGGTGCCGGCGGCGCGGCCGGTCTGCACTTTGACCTTGCGCGCAGTATCGGCGCGGCTGCGCGCAGCGGCCGCCCGGCGGACGCCCTTGCCCTGGCGGCGGATCGTTTCAGCCATCGCTGGCTCCTCCCAGCCGGCCATGGACGCGCAGTCCTTCGGCGACGATCATCTCGACCAGATCCTCGTAGCTGATCCCCTGCTGGCGGGCCTGTTCGGGCACCAGGCTGAGCGGGGTCATCCCAGGCTGGGTGTTGGTTTCGAGGACGAACAGCCCGGCTTCGCCCTGTTCGTCATCCCAGCGAAAATCCGTCCGGCTGGCGCCCCGGCAACCGAGCAGGCGATGCGCATCGACCGCGTATCTTTCGCACAAGGCGGCAATCGCGGGCGGAATCTGCGCGGGGCAGACGTGCTCGGTCATCCCTTCGGTATATTTGGCGTCGAAATCGTAGAACCCCGATTTGGGGACCAGTTCGGTCACCCCCAGCGCGCGCGGGCCGGCGGGCCCGTCAATCACCGCGGTCGTGAGTTCGCGCCCGCGAATATAGGGTTCGGCCAGCAGACGGGGAAATTCCTGCCACGGCCCGGCGGTATCGCGGCTGATCGGATGGCCGTAATTGCCGCCTTCGGTGATGATGGCAACGCCGACCGACGAGCCTTCATTGACAGGCTTCAGCACGTAAGGCCGCGCCAGCGGGTCGCGTTCGTAGAGGCTTTCGCTGTCGACAATCCGCCCCCCCGGCATCGGCACGCCATGCGGCACCAGCGCCTGCTTGGTCAGTTCCTTGTCGATCGCGATGACCGAGGTGGCGAGACCCGAATGGGTATAGGCAAGGCCCATCAGGTCCATCATGCCCTGCACCGTGCCATCTTCGCCCGGCACGCCATGCAGCGCGTTGAACACGATGTCGGGCGCCGTTTCCGCCAGCCGCGCGGCCACCTGCCGGTCCATATCGATGCGGGTCACGCGGTGCCCGCGCGCCTCCAGCGCCTTGGCGACCCCCTCCCCGCTCATCAGGGAGACCGGGCGCTCATTGGCCCAGCCGCCCATCAGCACGGCGACATGATAGGTGCGGGAAAGGATCTGATGCGCGTTCACGGACGGCCTACTCGCTGGATTTCCCACTCGAGCGAGATGCCCGAATGCGCCTTGACCCGGTCACGGACCATTTCGCCCAGCCGTTCGATATCGCTGCTGGTGGCGGTGCCGGTGTTGATGAGGAAATTGGTGTGCTTCTCGCTCACCTGCGCGCCGCCCAGCGTCAATCCGCGGCAGCCGGCCGCATCGACCAGCCGCCAGGCCTTGTCGCCGGGCGGGTTCTTGAAGGTGGAGCCGCCGGTCTTGGTGCGCAGCGGCTGGCTCGCCTCGCGCGCGGCGGCAATGCGGTCCATCTCCGCCCCGATCGCGGCAGGATCGCCCGGCGTGCCGCGAAAGCGCGCGCCGATCACCACCGCCCCGTCAGGCAGGTTCGAATGGCGATAGGTATAGCCAAGGTCGGCGGCTGCCAGCGTGATGCACTCGCCGTCGGGCAGCACCACCTCGCAATCGACCAGCACATCGGCCACCTCGCGGCCATAGGCGCCGCCATTCATGCGGACAAAACCGCCGACGGTGCCCGGAATACCGCGCAGGAATTCAAGGCCAGAGATGCCCGCATCGCGCGCGGTGGAGGATACCAGAATGCCGCTCGCCCCGCCGCCGCATTCAACCACGCAATCCGCGCCCGCGCGCACTTGCGCGAATGCTTTGCCCAGCCGGACGACCAGCCCCGGCACCCCGCCATCGCGGACGATCAGATTGGAGCCAAGCCCCAGCGCCAAGACGGGGCATTCGCCGGCCAACTGCTCCAGCACGCTGACCAGATCGTCGCGGTCGGCCGGTTCGAACAGCCAGTCGGCGGTGCCGCCGGTCTTGAACCAGACGAGTTTCGCCAGCGAGGCGCCCGCCGTGATTGTCCCCCGCACGCCGGCCAGATTCGGGATCGCGCGCGCGCAACCCTCGACCTCGGCATAGGGGGCGCCGCCATCGTCCTCCATCGCGAAATCGCCGCGCTGATGCTCGCTCATCGGCGCGCCTCCGCGATGCCGGCGGCAAGGCCCGCCGCCCATTTGGTGATGTCGCCCGCGCCGAGGCAGACGATCATGTCGCCGGCCGCAACCTCCTGAGCCAGCCGTGCGGCGAGGTCTTCAGGCCCGGCAATCTCGGCGGCGAAGCGGTGGCCCCGGCCCCGCAGCCCCTGCGCCAAATGCGCCGCATCGGCGCCTGCGATAGGCTCTTCCCCGGCGGTATAGACGGGCGCGACATAGACGATGTCGGCATCGTTGAAGGCGCCCTGGAAATCATCCATCAGATCGCGCAGCCGGGTGAACCGGTGTGGTTGAACTACCGCGATCACCCGCCCGCGCGTCGCCTCGCGCGCGGCCGACAGTACCGCGCGGATTTCGACCGGGTGATGCGCGTAATCGTCGATGATGACCGCGCTGCCATCGCCTGCCGGCACCTCGCCGACGCGGGTAAAGCGCCGCTTGACCCCGTCAAATGCGGCAAACCCCCGGCTGATTACCTCATCCGGGCACCCCAGTTCGAGCGCGACGGCCACCGCCGCCAGCGCGTTCTGGACATTGTGGCGGCCCGGCATCGGCAGGTGGACGCCCTCGATCCGGCGGACTGAGCCGTCGCGGCTGCGGATCACCGCGTCGAAGATGTTGGCCCCGCCTTCGCTGCGGATGGCATCGCCGCGCACATCGCCCTGCGCGGAAAAGCCATAGGTGACGATCCGCCGGTCGCGCACCTGCGAGATGACCGCCTGCACCTCCGGATGGTCGATGCACAGCACCGCCGCGCCATAGAACGGCACGTTCTCGATGAACTCGACAAAGGCGCGCTTGACCCCGTCGAACGAGCCATAATGGTCGAGATGTTCAGGATCGATATTGGTGACCACCGCGATCTCGCCATCGAGCCGCAGGAAGCTGCCGTCGCTTTCGTCAGCTTCGACCACCATCCAGTCGCTATCGCCCAGCCGGGCGTTCGAACCGTACTGGTTGATGACCCCGCCATTGATCACGGTCGGATCGACGCCGCCCGCATCGAGCAGAGCGGCGATCATGCTGGTGGTGGTGGTCTTGCCATGCGTGCCGGCGACCGCGACGGTGCGCTTCAGCCGCATCAGTTCGGCCAGCATCTCGGCGCGGCGGACCACGGGGATGCGGTGGTCGAGCGCGTGGATAACCTCGGGGTTGGTACGCTTCACCGCGGTCGAAGTGACAACCACCGCCGCATCGGCGACGTTTTCCGCCCGGTGGCCGATATGCACCGCCATGCCGCGGCTGCGCAACCGTTCGACGCTCGGCCCTTCGACCATGTCCGAGCCCTGCACCTGATAGCCGAGATTGTGCATCACCTCGGCAATGCCCGACATCCCGATACCGCCAATGCCGACGAAATGGATGATCCCGATATCGGTCCCCACGCCGCGCATCACACGCTATCCCGCGCCGTGCCGAGCGCATAGCCCGCCGTCCGCTCGGCGCTGTCACCGCCCACGCGGATGACGTCCATCAGCGCATCGCCGCCGAAACTTTCGACCAGATCCGCCAGATCCTCGGTCGCACGCGGACGACCGCAATTCCACGCCCCGTGCGCCGCATTGGCCAGCGTTTGCGGATGCTGCGCCATCGCCTGAATCTGCTTGGCCAGTTCCTTGGCGGTGAAGGCCGGCTGGCGGATCATCCGCGCCCCGCCCGCCTGCACCATCTCGGCGGTGTTGGCGGCCTGATGATCGTCGGTCGCGATCGGCAGCGGCACCAGGATCGCAGGGCGCCCGGCCACCGTCAATTCGGCAATGGTCGAGGCGCCGGCGCGGCCGATGAACAGATGCGCATCGGCCAGCCGCCCGGCCATATCCTCGAAATAGGTGCCCAGTTCGGCCGGAATGTCGTGGCTGCGATACCGCTGGCGCACCGCCTCGATATCCTCGGCGCGGCATTGCTGCGTCACCTGCAACCGCGCGCGCAGGGCGGGCTGGAGCATGGCGAGGCCATCGGGCACCACTTCGGACATCACCCGCGCGCCCTGGCTGCCGCCGGTCACCAAGACGCGCAGCAACCCGTCCTCGCTGAAATGGGGATAGGGCTCGTCCCGCAGCGCCAGCACTTCGGGCCGGACCGGATTGCCGATCAGGTGGACCTTGCCCGCATGGGCTGGCTTCAATCGCCGAATCTCGGGATAGGCGGTGGCGATTGCATCGACCCGCCCGGCGAGCAGCCGGTTGACACGACCCAGCACCGCGTTCTGCTCGTGGATGACGCTCGGCACCTTGGCCGATGTCGCCGCCAGCAGCGCGGGGAGCGAGGGATAGCCGCCAAAGCCAACCACCGCGGTCGGCGCGAAGCTGTCGAACAGGCGCAGGGCCATCCGGCGGCCTTCGGCCACCGCGCGCGCGGCGGCGATCCAGCCGAGCGGATTCTTGCCGAAACGGCCCGCCGGGATGACATGGGCGGGGAGGAAATCGGGCTTGCCCGGCAATTGCGCGCCGCGCTCGTCGGTTACCAGCGCAACGTGATGGCCCCGCCGATCGAGCTCGGTCGCCAGCGCGAAGGCGGGCAGCAGATGCCCGCCGGTTCCGCCCGCGGCGAGCACGAAATGGCGGTTTGCCCCGCTCATCGCCGCACCTCGCCCGGCAGCGGTGGCAGGCGGTCCGCGATCAGCCCGGCCAGCCCACGCGCTTCGCGGTGGAGGAAGGGGTTGCGCCGGGTAATTGCCAGCAGCAACCCGACGGTCAGGCACACAGCGATGGTGGACGATCCGCCATAGCTGACCAGCGGCAGCGTCATCCCTTTGGACGGGAACAGCTGCAAATTGACGAGGATGTTGATGAACGCCTGCCCGCCGATCTGTACCGCCAGCCCGGCCCCGGCGAGGAGGGTGAACAGGTCCTCTTCCTCGGCCAGCCGCACCAGTACGCGGACCATCAGTGCAAGGTAGAGCATCACGATCAGCCCGCACACCAAGAGGCCGAATTCCTCGCCGATGACCGAAAAGATATAATCGGTATGCGCTTCGGGCAGCGCCATCTTCCGCACGCCGAGCCACAGGCCGCTGCCGGTCCACCCGCCCGCCAGCAGCGTGCGCGCGGCGAGATCGACCTGGTCAAACGCAGTGCCGCCGCCGAGGAAGCTGTCGATCCGGTGGCGCGCATTGTCGTAGAGGAAATAGGTCAGCACCACCGCGACCATCCCGCCAGCTGCCATTGCGCCCACGCGGCGCAGCGGAATGCCCGCCAGCAACAGGATCACGAACCACACGCCGGCGAACAGGATCGTGCCGCCGAAATCGGGCTGCGCCATCATCAGCCCGGCGATCAGCATCATCAACGCGGTAACGATGCCAAGCACCGGGAGCCCCGGATCGCGCATCCGCCAGCTGACGATCCAGGCCAGCAGAATGGCAAAGCCAGGCTTGAGAAACTCCGAAGGCTGAAACCGCATCCCCAGATTGATCCAGCGCTTGGCCCCGTTCACCTCGCTGCCGATCACCGGCACCAGCAGCAGGAAGCCGAGCATGGTTACGGCGAGCACGATGCCGAGCCTGCGGGCATTGTCCTTGGTCAGCATCGAAGCGCCCAGCATCACCAGGAGGCCCACTGCCTGCCAGCGGATATGCGCCCAGTAGAAATAGAGGTCGGGCAGGTCCTTGGCCGCGGTCGACAGACGTCCGGCGCTGGCGGGCGAGGCGGCCGCTACCGCCGCCGTGCCAAGCGCCATCAGCGTCAGGATCACACCGAGGAGCACGCGGTCGATTTCGCGCCACCAAATCTTCAGTTCGCTGCGCCAGGTGCTGCGATAGCGAGGGCTGCCGACCAGACGCTCGCTCCGGCGCGGGATATAGGTCGGGGCCAGGCTCATGCCGCGCGAGCTCCGGCGCACGGGTCGATGCCCGGTTCTTCGGTCAGCGCGGCGACGAACTGGCGAAAACGGTCGCCGCGCTGTTCATAATCCTTGAACTGGTCGAAACTGGCGCAGGCGGGGCTCAGCAGCACGACATCGCCCGGCACCGCCGCCGCGATCGCCTGCCGCACCGCTTCGCACAGCATTTCGGAGCGGGTCACGGGAACGCAGGGCTCGAGCAATTCGGCAAAGCGTGGTCCCGCCTCGCCGATGGTGTAGGCGGCCTTGACGTTGGCAAGATGCTGTTCGGTGGCGCCCAGCCCGTCTTCCTTGGGCAGCCCGCCGACGATCCAGTGGATGCGCGGTTGGCCGCTTTCGGGCGGATAGGCGGCGAGCGCAGGCGCGGTGCTGTCGGTGTTGGTCGCCTTACTGTCATTGACGAACAATACGCCGTCATGCGTGGCGACCCGCTCCATCCGGTGCGGCAGACCGGTGAAGGTGCGCAGAGCCTGGTCGATGACATCTGCAACGCCCAGCGCCTGCGCGACGAGGATGGCCGCAGCGGCGTTCTGTGCATTGTGCGGCCCTTGCAGCGAAGGCCAGCCAGCTTGAGCCGAGAGAAAGCTGGAATCCGGCCCGGTGGCCGGGGTGACGAGGGACGGAGAAGTATCGCCTCGCGTAAAGTCAACATGCGTGCCGCGCGACATTGCCAGCAAGCGCGCCTTGCTCGCCGCATAGGCGGCAAGACTTTCATACCGATCGAGGTGATCCGGCGTCACGTTGAGCAGCACCGCGACGTCGCAATCGAGCGAGTAGGTCAGGTCGATCTGGTAGCTCGACAGTTCGAGCACATAGACCCCGACCCCATTGGCATTTGGCGTGAGCGGCTCCTGCGCGAGGATGGGCAGGCCGATATTGCCGCCCATCGTGGTCGGCGTGCCGGCCGCGCGCAGTATGTGATGCACCAGCGCGGTGGTGGTGCTCTTGCCATTGGTGCCGGTGATGCCGACGACCTTATGCGGCGGCAGGCTGGCGCGCGCCTGCGCGAACAGTTCGATATCGCCGATCACCGGCACGCCGAAAGCGGCCGCGCGGGCGGCGATGGGGTGGGTGTTGAGCGGCACGCCGGGCGACACGACCACGCCCGCAAACCCCGTCAGGTCGATCTCCAGCGGATCGGCAATCTCGGCCCGCCCCGCGAAAGCGGTGCGCGGCGCTTCGTTGCGGTCCCACACGGTGACGCCGGCCCCGCTCGCCAGCAAGGCGTCGGCCGCGGCGATACCCGAGCGGGCGAGGCCCAGGACGGCATAGCGTTTGCCGGCAAAGGCGGGGCTGGTGATCACCGGACCTTCAACGTGGCAAGGCCGATCAGCGCCAGCACGATCGAGATGATCCAGAACCGGACGACCACGGTCGATTCCTTCCACCCCTTCTGCTCGAAATGGTGGTGGATCGGGGCCATCAGGAAAATCCGCCGCCCGGTCCGCTTGAACCAGAACACCTGGATGATCACCGACAGCGCCTCGGCCACGAACAGCCCGCCAACGATGGCGAGCACAATCTCGTGCTGCGTCGCCACCGCAATCGCACCCAGCGCCCCGCCCAAGGCTAGGCTGCCGGTATCGCCCATGAACACGGCGGCGGGCGGTGCATTGAACCAAAGGAAGGCAAGGCACGCGCCCATGATACCCGCGCACAGGATCGCCAGCTCGCCCGCGGTCGGCACGTGCGGAATGCCGAGATAGGCGGAAAAGTCCGCTCGCCCGACCAGATAGGCGATCAGCGCAAAGGTGCCGGCAGCGATAATCACCGGCATAGTCGCCAGCCCGTCCAACCCGTCGGTCAGATTGACCGCATTACCCGCGCCAACCATCACCACGGCGGCAAACAGGTAATAGAACAGCCCCAGCTCGATCCCCCGTCCCGAGAAGAACGGCACGTAGAGGAAAGTGTTCGTCTCGCCCACGATCAGCCAGGCGGCCACCCCGGCGACGACAAATTCCAGCAGCAACCGGACCTTGCCCGACACACCGCGATGGCTCTTCTTCGTTACCTTGTCGAAATCGTCCATGAAGCCGATCGCGCCAAAACCCAGCGTAACCAGCAGGCACGCCCAGACGATCGGGCTGCGCGGGTCCATCCACAGGACCATCGCGAGCGCCAGCGCGACGAGGATCATCAGCCCGCCCATGGTCGGCGTGCCGACCTTGGCGAGATGTGTCTGTGGTCCATCCTCGCGGATCGGCTGCCCCTTGCCCTGCCGCACACGCAGCATGTTGATGAAGCGCGGCCCGATGAACATGCCGATGAACAGCGCCGTCAGCAGGGTCGCGCCCGCGCGGAAGGTCTGGTAGCGGACGAGGTTGAAGAGCCCCTCGAAATTCAGCCACTCGGCGAGAAGATAGAGCATCAAGCCTTCCCGGAACCCGTCACACCGCGCCCGCGAAATGGGCCACCAGCCTGCCGAGGCCGACCGAATTCGAACCCTTGACCAGCACCGCATCGCCGCCGGTCAGCCCGTATTCGGCCAAAGCTGCGATCGCTTCGGCAGGATTGTCGCAATGGGCGAAGCTCAGTCCCCCGGCAAGCGCGCCGGCGGCACCTTTCCCCAAGGCACTGGCGAGCGCGCGCATCTCCTCTCCCACCAGGATCGCGTAATCGACCCTGGCTTCGGCCAGCGGCTCGGCCAGCTGCGCGTGGAAACGCGGCGCAAAATCGCCCAGTTCCTTCATGCTCCCCAGCACCGCCACGCGGCGGGTCGCGGGCGTTTGCCCCAGCTGGTGCAGTGTCGCGCGCATCGAAGCGGGATTGGCGTTGTAACTTTCGTCGATCAGCAGCGCATGGCCGCCGGGCGCTGTGATCCGATGGCGCGCCCCGCGCCCTTTCAGCCCGCCCATTTCGCCCAGCGCGAGGCCTGCCGCCGCGAGGTCGCCACCCGCCGCGCGCACCGCCGCCATCACCGCGAGCGAATTGGCGATCCAGTGTTCGCCCGGCTCGGCCACCGAATAGCAGAGACGCGTATCGCCCATGTCAGCCGTGACCAGCGAGCCGCCATTGGCCGCCGGGATCGCATCGAGCAGCCGCACATCGGCGTGCGCGGCGCGGCCAAACAGCACGATTTTCGCGCCGGCCGCGCGGGCATGGGCGCACAGCCGTTCGCAATGCGGGCTGTCGGCAGGGATAATCGCAGTGCCGCCGGGCATCAGCCCGCCGAACACTTCCGCCTTGGCATCGGCGATCGCTTCCTCGCTGCCGAGGTTCTCGATATGCGCCGGGGCGATAGTGGTGACGACCGCCACCTGCGGGCGGACCTGCTGCGCCAGTGCGGCGAGTTCGCCGGCATGGTTCATGCCCATCTCGAACACGCCGAAGCGCGCGCGCGCCGGCATCCGCGCCAGGCTGAGCGGGACGCCGACATGGTTGTTATAGCTGCGGACAGACCGGTGCGCCTGCCCGCGGCTCGCCCGGTCGAGCGCGGCGAAAATCGCCTCCTTCACCCCGGTCTTGCCGACCGAGCCGGTCACCGCGATCCGCACCGCGCTGGCGCGGTCACGCGCGGCGGCGGCGAGCGCGTGCAGCGCGGCGGTGGTGTCGGCGACGAGCACGTGCGGCCCGGCCACCGGCCGTTCGACCAGCGCAGCGGCCGCGCCGCGGGCGAAGGCTGTCTCGACGAAGCGGTGCCCGTCCATCGCCTCTCCTTTCAAGGCGACGAACAGATCGCCGGGGCGCACATCGCGCGAATCCATTTCGACGCCCGCGCACTGGAAATCGCCGCTGGCGGTGCCGCCGGTGGCTGCGGCGATCGCGGCGGCATCCCACAAAGCGAGGCCGAGCGCATCGCGCGGTTCGCGCGGCCACTGGATCAGCGCGCTCGACACCGCATTGGAAAGCGCCGGCGGGCTCATCGCGCGGCCTCTTCGCGGGCGACGGCGACATCATCGAACGGCAATATGCGCATCTGCTCTCCCGCGCCGACGATCTGGCCCTGTTCGTGGCCCTTGCCGGCAATCAATACGATGTCTTTTGCCCCGGCCTCGGCAATGGCGGCGGCGATCGCGGCATGGCGGTCGGCCACTTCGCGCGCACCCGGCGCGCCCGCCAGCACGGCGGCGCGGATCGCGGCGGGATCCTCGCCGCGCGGATTATCGTCGGTGACGATAACCAGATCGGACCCGGCCTGGGCGGCCGCGCCCATCGGCGCGCGCTTGCCATGATCGCGGTCGCCACCTGCGCCCAGCACGGTAATCAGGCGCCCGGCGCAATGCGGGCGCAGCGCAGCAATCGCCGCCTCGATCGCATCGGGCGTATGCGCGTAATCGACATAGACCGGCGCGCCAGCCGGCGTGATCACTGCGCGTTCGAGCCGCCCGCGCACCGGCTGCAAGCGGCCGAGCGCGTCGAACACTGCGCCAGCGCTGGTGCCGGTGGCCAGCGCCAGCCCGGCGGCGACCAGCGCATTGGCGGCCTGATAGGCGCCGATCAGCGGCAGCTTGACCGTGCGCTCTTCTCCCTGCCAGCCAAGGCGCAATTCCTGGCCCAATTGGGTGGGTGTGCGAGCGAGGAGCACGAGGCGCTGGTCGCCGCTATCGGCAGGCCGCGCAGACCCATGCTCCTCGCCCACGAGCATCACGCGCAGACCCCTCAGGCGCGCCCGCTCGATCATCCGGGCCGACCATGCGTCGCCCGCATCCCACACCACGAATGCCGCGCCCGGCGCCAGCACCTCGTCGACCAGCCGCGCCTTGGCGGCGAAATAGTCGTCCATGTCGGCATGGTAATCGAGGTGGTCGCGGCTGAGATTGGTGAAGGCGCCGGCGGCAACCTCCAGCCCTTCATTGCGGAACTGGGCGAGGCCGTGGCTTGACGCCTCATAGGCGACATGGGTGACGCCTTCGCGCGCGAGGCCCGCCATATTGGCGAGGAAGGTGACGATGTCGGGCGTGGTCAGCCCGGTCGAAATGCTCTCGTCGGGCGTGGTTACGCCGAGCGTGCCGATGCTCGCCGCGCGCTCGCCCGCCATGCGCCAGATCTGCCGGACCATCTCGACGGTGGAGGTCTTGCCGTTGGTGCCGGTGACCGCGACGATGGTAGCGGGGACAGGTGTGAAGAAGCGCGCTGCGAGCCGGGCAAAGGCGCGGCGCGGCTGCGGGTCGGCAATGTGCGCGGCGCCGGCCACCGGAGCCTCCGCGCGGGCGACCACGGCCACGGCGCCAGCGGCGATGGCGGCGGGGATGAAGTCCTCGCCATTGACCGTGCTGCCGATAAAAGCGCCGAACACGGTGCCGGGCGCGACCTTGCGGTGGTCAATGGCAAAGCCGGTGACCTCGGCGCCAGCATCGGCGCCGGCGGGCAGCGCCAGCCCGGCCTGATCGAGCAGACGGGCGAGCCTCACTTGGCGCCCCCGACCAGCGGCTTCAGGTCGCTGATATCGACGTCGCGCGTATCGTCGGGCCGCACGCCGAGGATCGGGCCGATGCGCGGCACCAGCCGGCCGACCACCGGCGCCGCGTTCCATGCCGCCGTGCGCTGGAAGGAGGACGCGGTGGTGCCCTGCGGTTCGTCGAGCATGGCGATGATGACATAGCGCGGCCGGTCCATCGGGAAGGCAGCGGCGAAGGTCGAGACCAGCGAGCTCTTGCGATAGCCGCCCGCGCCCGGCTTTTCCGCCGAGCCGGTCTTGCCGCCCACGCGGTAACCCGGCGCATCGGCATTGCGGCCGGTGCCGTACAGCGCGATCATCCGCAGCAATTGCCGCATCCTTGACGAGGTGCTGGCCTTGAACACGCGGCGGCCCTTGGCGGCCTTGCCCGGTTCGACCTTGCGCAAGGTCGCCGGGCGCCAGATCCCGCCATTGACCATCGCCGCATAGGCCGAGGCAAGGTGCAGCGGAGTGACGGCGATACCGTGCCCATAACCGACCGTCATCGCCTGAAGCCGCGCCCAGTTCTTGCCCGGCCACAGCGGAAAGCCGCGCGCCGGCAGTTCGATATAGGGGCGTTCATTCATGCCCATGTCGATCATCGCCTGCCGCATCCGCACCGGGCCAAGCTCGTCGGCGATGCGCGCGGTGACCGTGTTCGACGAATGGATCAGCATCTGCGGCACGTTGAGCGAGGCGCCCAGCGGGTGGCTGTCCTTGATCGTGAAGCGCCCGGCGACGACCGGGGCGGCATTGTAATGCTTGCCGAAATTGCGCACCACGCCGGCATCGATCGCGGCGGCAATGGTCAAAGGCTTGAAGGTGGAGCCGAGTTCATAGACCTGGTTGGTCACCCGGTTGAACATCAGCGCCTGACCTTCGCTGTCGATCCGGTTGGGGTCGAATTCCGGCAGCGAGGCGAGCGCCAGCACCTCGCCCGTATCGACATCGAGCACGATCCCGGCCGCCCCGACCGCATTGGTCGACAGCATCCCGCGGCGCAGTTCATCCTCGAGCGCGCCCTGCACCCGCGTATCGAGCGAGAGCGCCACCGGGGTGCCGCGCGTCGCCGGGTCGGTCAGCTGCTTGTCGAGGACCGCCTCCATCCCGACGCGGCCATGATCGTCGGCCGCGACATAGCCGAGGACGTGCGCCGCCATCCGCCCTTGCGGATAATGGCGATCGTTTTCTTGCGGCATCTCGAGCGCCAGTTCGCCGATCGCCTGCACCTCGTTGGCATCTTCGGGCAGCACGCGGCGGCGCAGATAGCCGGGCCGGCCCGAAGCCAGCCGCTGGGCCAACGCGGCCTGATCGAGGTCGGGGAAGATCGCCGCCAGCTCGGCCGCCACCTGGCGCGGCCCCTTGACCAGCGGGTCGCCGCTGTCACCGAGCGCCTTGGGATTGAACCACAAGGCATAGGCCGGGAAGGCGCGGGCCAGCGGCACGCCGTTGCGGTCGGTAATCTCGCCGCGCGGGGGCAGCAGCGCATCTTCGAGCGTGGTGGTGCGCGCGGCATGATCGGTGAGGCCGAACCAGAAAATCCGCAACAGCGCGGCGAGCGCCACCAGCGCGAAGATGCCGGCGATCAGCAGCACCCGGATCCGCGCGGTTTCGAGCGAACGGCGGCTCAGGGTGACAATCCGTCCGCGCCCGCTTGACAGCGCCTGGCTGGCAGTCAGCACGGTCATTGCTGAACCTCGGCCAGCGCCTGCCCGATCTGCGGCATCGCCAGCCGCTCGGCCAGCGGCGCCATATCGCCGGCATCGTCGGCATCATCCTCCGGCGGGCTGACAGGCTTGCCGGTGATCGGCGAAACCATCGCCGCCGGCGCGCCCGCCTCGCCTGCATCGGGCGCACGAGCAACGCGGATCGGCGACGGCGCACCGATCGCGCGCGGCGTGCCGAGCGCGGCAAGCTGGCGTTCGCTTTCGAGATATTGATCGGCGCGCGGCGCCTCGTAACCAAATTCGAGCGCGTTCCAGCTGGCCAGCTGCTGCTGGTTGGCGCGGGTCTCGACCTCGGTTTCGAGCAGCAGCTTCTCGCGCTCGAGCTGGATGATCCGCCGCTCGGCCAGGCGCACCTCGCTCTTCACCGCGTTGACCCGAAAGGTCAGCGCGACAAAGCCGGCGAGGCAGATGGCAAGGATCACCACCCAGCCGATCTGGCGCAGGCGGCTGCCGGCGGCGATCATGCGGCCTCCCGCGCCGGGGCGGCGGTGCGGCGCGCATGGCGCAGGGTGGAGGAACGCGCCCGCGGGTTGCGCGCCAGTTCCGCTTCGCCCGGCCGGATGGCGCGCGAAATCGCGGTGAAGCGGGCCGGCTCGGCATGGGTTTCGGGCAGATAGCGCGAGCCGCCGCGCGCCCCGGCCGCGCCCTGTAGGAACCGCTTGACGATGCGGTCCTCGAGGCTGTGGAAGCTGACCACCGCCAGCCGCCCGCCTTCGCCGAGCAGGGTTTCGGCCGCGTGCAGCCCCTCGCCCAGCTCGTCGAGCTCTCCGTTCACATGGATGCGGATCGCCTGAAAGCTGCGGGTTGCCGGATCTTTCGGCGCGCCGGGGCGATAACCGAGCGCTTTCCTGACCACGCGGGCAAGCTCGCCGGTGGTGGTCAGCGGGCGCGCGGCGACGATCGCGCGGGCGACGCGGCGCGACTGGCGCTCCTCGCCAAAATTATAGAGCACATCGGCAATCTCGGCCTCGGGCGCCTCATTGACGAAATCCGCCGCGCTGGGGCCGGCCTTGCTCATTCGCATGTCGAGCGGGCCGTCGAGCGAGAAGGCAAAGCCGCGTTCTGCCTGATCGAGCTGCATCGAGGAAACGCCGATATCCATCACCACGCCATCGACGCGGGCGATCCCGGCTTCGGCCAGAGCGGCGACCATCTCGGAAAAACGGCGCGGGTGGAGCACGAGGCGCGGGGCGCTGGACGACGCCTCGGGCCAGGCGCTGCCGGCGGCGATCGCATCGGGGTCGCGATCGAAGGCATGGACGATTGCCCCCGCATCCAGCAGCGCGCGCGTATATCCACCCGCGCCGAACGTCGCATCGACGATTACATCGCCCGGTTGCGGGTCGAGCGCGGCGAGCACCTCATCCAGGAGGACAGGGATGTGCGGCGCGGTCACGTCTTGCGGGTCCTGGTCGATTGTTCCTGTGCCAGGCTGGCACAGGCGGCCTGCGCGCTTTCCCACCCATCGCCCATCTTTGCCAGTTCGGCCGGGTTCCAGATTGTGAAAAACCGCCCGGCGCCCTGAAAATACAGGCCGTCCGCAATCCGGCCCAGTTGCGCCAGATAATCAGGCATCACGAACCGCCCGCTTTCGTCGAACGGCACCTGCTCGAAACCATACAGCGCCAGCGAACGCGCATCGCGGTCGAAATCGCGGCCCAGCTCGATCGCCAGCCGCTCTTCGCGGTCCAGTTGCTGCTCAAGCTCAGGGAGGCGCGACAGGCCGAAGCCCACCAGACACGGCCAACGATCATGCTTGGCAAGGCACAGGATGCGCCCGTCGGAACTGTCGCGCACTGCCTTGCGGAACGCGGGCGGCAGCACGAACCGGCCTTTGTCGCCCACCGGCGAAAAGGCCTGTCCGTTATATGCAACCTGAAGTGAACCTGCCACTTCGCCCCAATCCCCCAACCGGCCGCAGCCACGCTCATCACGTCGGAAACGCCTCCCACGCAGCCGCCCGCGCGTGCGAGCAACCCCGCGCTGAAACGAACCAGCGCGCGACGGAGAATCCCTGTCCGATGGGACATGGATGTATCGCGGGCGCTTGCGGGATGGAAGGGAAAATTACGGGAAACTAGGGGATTAAACGGTAAATCCTTGATTCATCTATGGTACCGGGAAAGTGCAGTGGGAGTTCGCCGAGGCGGAAAGCCGGCTCCCCGCCCTAACCTCGCCAGCAAAATCAACCATTTGCCTGAGTTCAAACCGCAGTTAGCGACCCTTTCCCGTGCCATCCCCGGTCTCACCGGGTTTCGCCGGCAAATGCCCGCCGGGCAACCGCGCGCAAGGCGGCGGCGCGGCGTTCATCACCGCGTTCGCCATCGACCAGCGCTGCATCAGCAAGGATGGTCGCGCGCCCCCGCCCGATGGTGCATTCGGCCAGCACCGCGTCGGCGGCGAGGCGACAGCTCGCCGGCGCATCGGCCTCGGTGGGGACCAGCCGCCATTGGCCCGCAAGTTCCACCGGCAGCGGGCCGGCCGGCGTTTCGAGCCAGCGTTCTTCGGTGCTGTCCTCCTCGGCAAAGGTGAGTTCGAGCCCCCAGCGGGCGAGGATCGGCGAAAGCAGCGCGACATCCTGCGGGCGGCGGCGATCGCCGATGCCGAATTCGCTATGGCCGGTCAGCCATGGGTCGGCCAGCAACAGCAGGCGCCCGCCGCCGCGCACCCACGCATCGAGCGCGACATTCTCCTCGCCGGTCAGCGCGCGCGGCTGGGCGAGCAACAGGAAACGCAACGGCGCAAGGCTGGCCGCGTCGAGCGTGTCGAGCGGTTGCAGGCGGAAGGCTTGCTCCAGCTCGGAGCGGGCGAAATGGGGCGGCGCAGGGCTCGCCAGCGTTTGAGCGATGTCGCCGCTTTCCGACCAGTAGATCGGCAGCGTGGTCGACAGGCCGAGCAATGGCAGCGCCCCCGGCGAACGCGCCGCAGACGCGGCAGGGGCCGAAGCGTCCTCACGGGCAGGGGGCGCCGCAGGGTCGGCAGCGCGGCAGGCGGGCAGCACAGCCAGCAGCAGGGCAGCGGCCGCCGCGGCCCGCCACGGGGGCATTGTCAGCGGGCCGGTTCGGCGGCCGGAGCGGCCAACGGATCGCCCGGCGTCGACGGAGCGGTGCCAGCGCCCCCATCGTTACCGGCGCCGCCCAGCGGCAGATCGGGGACGACCCCCGTATCGGCCAGCGGATCGCCCGCCGGGGATGGGGTCGGCGCCACGGTTGCCGCCGCTTCGGGCACCGCGGCGGCATCGGCGCGGTTGGCGCGTTCCATGATTACGCTGGACAGGCTGACCAGCAGCATCACCCCGGCGAGCGCCGAAAAACCGATTTGCAGCCGTCGTTTGGCCTCGGCGCGGGCGGACGGGGCCGCCGGGTCCGTGGTGGTCGGGGCCTCCGCCACGGCCTCAGCCGGAGCGGGGGATGCATAGGGTCGCAATGCCATCGCCGCGCAATCTAGCGCAGCGCCGCGCTCAAGGCAAATCGGACCCTTGCAGCCAGCCGAACACGGGCAACTCCTTGGCCGCTAACCAGTCGGGATTGTAAAGCGTGGAGAGATAGCGGAAGCCGGTATCGCAGAGGATAGTCGCCACTCGTGCACCCGCGCCCAGTTCCTTGCCCAGCCGCACCGCGCCGGCGACATTGATGCCCGACGACAGGCCCAGGCACAGCCCTTCTTCACGCAGCAGCCGGGCGCACCAGCCCAGCCCTTCCTCGTCACTGACGCGGAATTGCGTATCGATCGGCGCGCCGTCGAGATTGCCGGTGACACGACCCTGACCGATCCCCTCGGCGACCGAACTGCCCTCGGCCTTCAACTCGCCGCAAGCATAGAAGGAATAGAGCGCCGCGCCGTGCGGGTCGGTCAGCGCGATGGTCACCTTGTCTGACCGGTCCTTGAGGCCCATCCCGACGCCGGCAATCGTCCCGCCGGTGCCGGCAGCGCAGGTAAATCCGTCGATGCGCCCGTCCATCTGCTCCCACAATTCGGCCGCCGTGCCCTCGATATGGGCGCGGCGATTGGCGATATTGTCGAACTGGTCGGCCCAAACAGCGCCCGGCGTTTCCTCGGCCAGCCGGCGCGAGGTGTGGACGAAGTGCGCCGGGTTGGCGAAGGGCGCGGGCGGCACCAGCACCAGCCGCGCGCCAAGTGCACGCAGCGTGTCCATCTTCTCGCGGCTTTGCGTCTCGGGCATGACGATGACCGTCCTGTAGCCCAGCGCGTTGCCGACCAGCGCGAGGCCGATGCCGGTATTGCCCGCCGTCCCCTCGACGATCGTGCCGCCGGGCGCGAGCGTGCCCGCCGCCTCGGCTGCGCGGACGATGGCAAGCGCCGCGCGGTCCTTCACCGAGCCGCCCGGATTGGCGAATTCGCACTTGCCCCAGATCTCGCACCCCGCCGCCTCGCTCGGCCCCTTGAGCCGCACCAGCGGGGTATTGCCGATAAGGTCGAGCGTGGCGGAAAGCGCAGGTTGGGCCATCATCGCCCCGCTTTAGGCGCGCCGCCCCATGCGGGCAACGCAGATGCGCTTGGCCGGAAGGAACTCAGTCTTCGGGGGCGATGGTGACGCGCAACCCGTCGAGCGCGGGGGTCAGCGGCACCTGGCAGCCCAACCGCGAACTGGCCACGCGGTGATCGCTGCTTTCGAGCAGATCGTCCTCGTCCTCGCTCATCGGGTTCAGCTGATCGAGGAACGCCGGATCGACATGGACATGGCAGGTCGCGCACGAACAGCAGCCGCCGCACAGCGCCAGCAATTCGTCGAAGCCATTGTCGCGGATCGCTTCCATTACAGTCAGGCCGTCGGCCGCCTCGACAGTGGTTTCCTCGCCTGCGCGGTTGACGACGATGAGCCTTGGCATATGGCGCTGCTTTCCTGCGGTGAACTGGCGCGACCAGCCGCGCTGGCGTGCTCGCTAAAAGCTGGCAGCCGGCTTGGCAAGCGGCCTTGCGGAGAGAGTGCGTTATGGGCCTGACTGCCGAACAATTGCGCGCCGGGCTTGATGCGGTGGCGGCTTGTGAGCCAGCGGTGGCGCGGGCGCTGGGACTGGCCGGCTATCCCGCACCGCGCATCCGCGAGCCCGGCTACGCGACCTTGCTGCGCACGATTGTCGGCCAGCAGGTCAGCGTCGCCTCGGCCGCGTCGGTCTGGAACAAGCTTGAGACGCAGCTCGGCACAGGCGTCGATCCCGCGGCCCTCCTCGCCAGCACCGAGGACGAATTGCGCGCCTGCGGCCTGTCGCGGCAGAAGCAATCCTATGCCCGCAGCCTCGCGCAACTGGTGGTGGACGGGGCACTGGCCCTGGACGCGCTGCCGGCCGATGACGAGGCGGCGATTGCCGAACTGACCCGGATCAAGGGCATCGGCCGCTGGTCGGCGGAAATCTATCTGCTGTTCGCCGAAGGGCGGCCCGACATCTGGCCGGCGGGCGATCTGGCGGTGATGGAAGCGATCGGCCGCATCCTCGCTCTGCCCGCCCGGCCCGACGAGAAGGCCACCCGCGCACTGGCCGAACCCTGGCGCCCCTACCGCGGCGCGATGGCGGTCTTCGCCTGGCACTATTACCAGCACAGCGCCGCCCCGGTGTGAGGGTATGCCGCTCCACCAAACCGCGATTGCGTCCGACGACCGGCATTGCGCGGCGTGCTGTAGCGGCTACATTCGCTGATATGAGGGCCGCCATCCGAGTGGCCGCGTGAGGAGGATGATATGACCGGGTTCCCCGCCGCCGCCGCCCGCCTGTTTGCCGGGGCTGCTGCCACCGCGCTGCTTGGCGCCTGCGCCACTACCTACACCGACGGAGCCGCGATGACCGCTGCCACCACCACCAGCACCACTGCCGACACCCGCACCGCTGCCGAGCGGGTAGCGAACTTCCCGCTCATTCCGCGCAGCGTGATCTACGGCAATCCGAGCCGCTCGGGCGCGCAATTGAGCCCCGATGGGCAATGGCTGAGCTGGCTGGCGCCCAAGGATGGAGTGATGAACGTGTTCATCGCGCCGGCCGCCAACCCCACTGCCGCGCGGGCAATGACCGCCAGCACCGACCGGCCGATCCGGCAATATTTCTGGGCGCCCGATTCCAAGAGCGTACTCTACATCCAGGACAAGGGCGGGGACGAAAATTTCCTGCTCTACGGCGTCGATGTTGCCACCGGCGCGGAACGCACGCTGACCCCGTTCGAACGCAGCCGCGTCACCATAGTCGGCGCATCGAGCACGCAGCGCGACACCATCCTGGTGGGGATCAACAACCGCGACCCGCGTTATCATGACGTCTATCGGCTCAACCTCAACACCGGCGCGCTGACCGAAGTCTATCGCAATGATGCCTATGCCGGGTTCATGGCCGACGACACCCTGGCACTGCGCATGGCGATCAAGCAGAACGCGCAAGGCGGCACCGACTTCTATCCGATCGAAAACGGCCGCGTCGCCGACCAGCCGATTGCCAGCACCGGCCTTGCTGATGCGCTGACCACCAGCCCGGCGGGCTACACGTTCGACGGGCGCACGCTGTACTGGATAGACAGCCGCGAGCGGAACACCGCCGCGCTCTATGCGCTCGACACGCAGACGGGCGAGCGGCGGCTGATCGCCGAAGATGCCAAGGCCGATCTCGGCGGCACGATGCGCAACCCGCGCACCGGCGAGGTAGAGGCTTATTCGGCCTATTACCTGCGCAATCAGTGGACCGCGCTCGATCCGGCGATCAAGGCGTCGCTCGATTTCCTCGACAGCCGGCTCGAAGGGGATTTCGGCGTCGCCTCGCGAACGCTGGCCGATGACAAGTGGATCGTCGGCAACGACCCGCTGACCGCGCCGGCGAAGACCTGGCTGTACGATCGTACCGCCGGCACGCTGACCGAGCTTTATACCTCGCGCCCCGACCTCGTCGGGGCGCCGCTCCAGCCGATGCATCCGCTGGAAATCCGCGCCCGCGACGGGCTGACCCTGCCCTCCTACCTCACCCTGCCGCCGGGCAGCGACAGCAATGCGGACGGCGTGCCCGATGCGCCGGTGCCGATGGTGCTGCTGGTCCATGGCGGGCCGTGGGCGCGCGACGGCTATGGCTACAATTCGGCCCATCAATGGCTGGCCAATCGCGGCTATGCGGTGATGAGCGTCAATTTCCGCGGCTCGACCGGCTTCGGCAAGGAGTTCATCTCGGCCGGTGACCTCCAATGGGGCCGCGCGATGCATGACGATCTGATCGACGCGGTCGACTGGGCGGTTGAGCGCGGCGTGGCGCAGGCCGACAAGGTGGCGATCATGGGCGGATCCTATGGCGGCTATGCCACGCTCGCCGGGCTCACCTTTACACCCGAAAAATTCGCCTGCGGGGTCGATATTGTGGGCCCGTCGAACCTCGAAACGCTGCTGAAGACCATTCCGCCCTATTGGGAGCCGATGGTCCGCCAGTTCCACGAGCGGATGGGCAACCCCAACACGCCCGAAGGGTTGGCGATGCTGAAAGAACGCAGCCCGCTCTACAGCGCGAACCGCATCCAGCGCCCGCTGCTGATCGGCCAGGGGGCGAACGATCCGCGCGTCAATCAGGCGGAAAGTGACCAGATCGTTGCGGCGATGAAGGCCAATAACATCCCCGTCACCTATGTCCTGTTCCCCGACGAGGGCCACGGCTTTGCCAAGCCGGCGAACAATATCGCCTTCAACGCGGTGGCCGAAAACTTCCTCGCCCAATGCCTTGGCGGGCGGGCCGAGCCGGTGGGCGACACGGTGCGGGGTTCAACCGCGCAGATCGTCGAAGGGGCGAGCTACGTCCCCGGCTTGGCTGAGGCGTCGACCCGCTAAGCGCGGCGAGGCGGTGAGCGAGCAGCGGGCGATCTTCGTCAGCGGCGGCGCGTCCGGCATCGGGCGCGCCATCGCCGAGCTGTTCGCCGCGCGCGGCTGGTTTGTCGGGCTGGGCGATATCGACAGCGCGGGGATGGCGGCGCTCGCCGCCATGCTGCCCGCGGGGCGTGTCTCGACGCACCAGCTCGACGTGCGCGACCGGGGCGCATGGGAACGCGCGCTGGCCGAGTTCATCGCCGCCGCCGGCCGGCTCGATGTGCTGGCCAACAATGCCGGCATCCCGCTGGGCGGCGCGCTGGCCGACAATTCGCCCGAAGAGATCACCCGCTGTCTCGACATCAATCTGAAGGGTGCGCTGTTTGGCGCGCAGGCCGCGTTCCCGCATCTCGTCCACAGCGCCCCCGGTTCCTGCCTGCTCAACACCGCCAGCGCGGCGGGCATCTGGGGCACGGCCGGGGCGAGCGTCTATTCGGCGACCAAGTTCGGCGTCCGCGCGCTGACCGAAAGCCTCGATGGCGAATGGGCCGAACATGGCATCGCAGTGCGCAGCCTGATGCCCGCCTTCATCGACACCCCGCTGCTCGACCACGCGCCCAATGTGACCAGCAACGAACGCATCCGCCAGCGCGTGCTCGATGCCGGGCTGGAGATTACTCCCGTCAGCGATGTGGCCGAAGCCGCCTGGGCCGCTGTCCATGGCGAGCGGCTGCACACGCCGGTCGGCAAGACCGCCCGCCGCCTCGCCTTCGCCAGCCGCTGGATGCCCGCCCGCCTGCGCCGCATGAGCCGCGCCAGCGCGCGCCCGATGGGGCGGTGAGGATGCGCGTCGTATTGCTCGTAGCGGCGCTGGCCGCGCTGGTCGCAACGCTGCCAACACCGACCGCCGCGCAATCGCAGCTGCCGCCGGGCCAGCCTTTTGCCACCGCTACGACGCATCGCGTGCACTCGACCATCCTTGGTGGCGAGCGCAGAATCACCATCCGCCTGCCGGCCGAATATGCGGCCGAACCCGAACGGCGGTTCCCGGTGGTCTATCTGCTGGATGGCGGCCCCCAGCAGGATTTCGAGCATATTGCCGGTATCGCGCAGAGCCGCGAGATGAACGCCAGCTTCGCGCCGTTCATTCTGGTGGGCATCGAAAGCGTGAACCGCCGCCACGAATTGTCGCCGCCGGTGGTCGATCATGCACCTTACCAGGCGTCTTTGCGCGCCGTGCCAGGTGGCTCGGCCCGTTATCGCGATTTTCTCCGCGACGAGCTCAAACCGATGATCGCCGCATCGCTCCGCACCAGTGGGGAGGATGCGGTTATGGGCGAATCCCTGGCGGCCTTGTTCGTGGTCGAAACGCTGTTCGAAGAACCGGCTTTATTCGACGATTATATCGCCATTTCGCCTTCGCTGTGGTGGGAACAGATGAAATATCCGCGCGAAGCGGCTGATCGGTTTGCCCGCTTTCCGGCCGGCGAGCGGCGGCTCTACCTGACGGTCGCTAATGAAGGCGACTGGCATCGCGAGGGGATGGAACGGCTGGTCGATGTCCTGCGCGAAGCTGCGCCGCCGGGTTTGCAATGGATCTATGTCCCGGTGGGCGACAGCGAGACGCATGGCACGCTATTTCACCCCATGGCGCTCGACGCCTTCCGGACACTCTATGGCACGCCGACCCGCGAGTATAAGGCGGAGCGACTGATCGGCGGACGGGCTCCGCTTGAGCGCAGCGCGGAGGAGCAGGCCCGCATGGACGCGCCCTGCACGCGCGACACGGCTTGGCGGACCACGCCTGGCGCGGCGGCAGCAGGGCGCGATCGGCTATATTATCGCTGCCTGCTCTACGACCTTGGCCCGCTTGCACGCGAGGGCAATCTGCGCCGGTGAACTTGCGCCCGCGCCTGCTACGCTGTCCTACATCCCCGGCGGCGCGCTAGACCGCTGCTATTGCGTGTGGGCTGGCGAGGGCCCCCTCGTGCAAACCTGTCACCTGGCGGGCATAGAAGATACATTCATTGTTGATTATCAAGCAATTGCAATTGCCGTGGGGCGGATGACACCACTGTCGCCTTTGTCGCCTTCTGTAGGATTACAGCAGCGCGTCGATCGCCGCGGCCATGCGCGCGTCGCGGGCGCTGAGGCCGCCGGCGTCGTGCGTGGTGAGCGCGATCTCCACCCGGTTGTAGACGTTCGACCATTCGGGGTGATGATCGTGCGTCTCGGCGAGCAGCGCGACCCGGCTCATGAAGGCCCAGGCGGCGCTGAAATCGGCGAAGGTGAAGCGCCGTTCGATCGCCGCGCCATCGCGGGCCAGCGCCCAGTCGGGGTGCGCGGCGAGCAGCGCATCGCGCTCGGCATCGGTCAGACGGGGGACGGTCATTGTCTCTCCTTGCGCCCGGCCAGCGCGGGCGATTGTTCGCCGCGCGGCTTTCGCCTATCGCGCGGGGCCATGCAAGCGCCGCCGCCCGCCGCCCTCGCCGCCCGCGATCTCGCCTGCCGGCGGGGCGACCGGCTGCTGTTTCGCGGCCTCTCGCTGGCGATGTTGCCGGGCGAGGCGATGCAGGTCGTCGGCGCCAATGGCACCGGCAAGACCAGCCTGCTGCGTATCCTTGCCGGCCTGCTGCGCCCCTATGCCGGCACGGTGGAGCGCGGCGGCGAGGTGGCCCTACTCGACGGGCGGCTGCCGCTGGACGAGCACCTGCCGCTGGGCCGGGCGCTGGCTTTCTGGGAGCGGATCGACGGGCGCGGTTACGGCGCGGAGGCGCGGGCGCGCTGGGGGCTCACCGCGCTGGAGGATGTGCCGGTGCGGCTGCTCTCCACCGGGCAGAGGAAGCGCGCAGGCGTGCTCCAGGCCAATGCGCGGGGCGCGCCGATCTGGTTGCTGGACGAGCCGCTCAACGGCCTCGACAGCGCGGCAGCAGAGGGGGTGGAGCAGGCGGTGGCGGCGTTCTGTGCCGGCGGCGGGGCGGCGGTGATTGCCTCACACCAGCCCTTCACGCTCGCCGGGATGCGCCGGATCGACCTGGCAGATTATGCGCCATGAGTGCGGCTGCGGCGATCCTGCGGCGCGATCTGGCGCTGCTACTGGGCAATGGACGCGGCGGACCGCTGCTGCCGGTGCTGTTCTTCTGCGCAGTGGCGGTGTTGTTCCCCTTCGCCGTGGGGCCGGATGCCAAACTGCTGGCGCGCACTGGTGGCGGAGTGCTGTGGGTCGCCGCTTTGCTCGCCGCGATCCTGCCGCTCGACCGGTTGATCGCGCCCGATATCGAGGCGGGTTTCTTCGACCAGCTGGCACTGCGCGGCGTGGCGGAAGAAGCGGTCTGCGCGGTCCGGCTGGTGGCGCACTGGCTGAGCTTCGGGCCGCTGCTGGTGCTGGCGAGCGTGCCGGTCTCGGCGCTGCTGGCACTCGAGGGAGAGACGCTGCGCCTGCTGGTGCTGGGGCTGCTGGCGGGGACACCGGGGCTGGCCGCGATCGGGCTCATCATCGCCGCGCTGACCGCCTCCTTACGCAGCGGGGCGGCGCTGGCCGGGCTGCTGCTGGTGCCGCTGGCGATCCCGCTGCTGATTTTCGGCGCCGGCGCGCTGGCGGGCGGCGATCCGGCCGCGCTGGCTTTTTGCGCCGCGATCAGCCTGGTGCTGTGCGCCATCGCCCCTTTCGCCGCCGGCGCCGCGGTGCGCGCCGCGCGGGAAGGTTAGGCGTAAGGAGGCTTGTCGCGGCCGGTCGGGCTGAGGGTGAAAATCTCCACCCCGTCCTCGGTGATGCCGATCGAATGTTCGAACTGGGCCGAGAGGCTCTTGTCGCGGGTAACGGCGGTCCAGCCATCGTTCAGCAGCTTGACCCACGGTTTGCCCAGATTGATCATCGGTTCGATGGTCATGAACATGCCGGGCTTCAGCACCGGGCCAGTGCCCGCCTTGGCGGCGTGGACCACTTCGGGCGCATCGTGGAACAGCCGGCCAAGGCCGTGACCGCAGAATTCGCGCACCACGCCGTAGCGGTACTGTTCGGCATGGGCCTGGATCGCCGCGCCGATATCGCCCAGCCGGTTGCCGGGGCGCGCCTGTTCGATGCCCAGCATCAGGCATTCATAGGTCACCTCGACCAGCCGCCGCGCCTTGAGGCTGACATCGCCAACGAGATACATCCGGCTGCTGTCGCCGTGCCAGCCATCCATCAGCGGGGTGACATCGACATTGACGATGTCGCCATCCTTGAAGGTCTTTTCGGACGGAATGCCGTGGCACACGACATGATTGATCGAGATACAGCAGCTATGTTCGTAGCCGCGATAGCCGAGCGTCGCCGGCACCGCGCCGGCATCCAGCATCATCGCCCGCACCTTGTCATCGACGCTGGCGGTGGTCGCGCCGGGCGCGACCCATTCAGCCACCGCGTCGAGGATTTCGGCCGCCAGCGCGCCGGCCCGACGCATCCCGGCAAAGCCGGCTTCGGTGTGCAGTTTGATCGAGCCGTCGCGAATGACGGTCTCGTCGCCGGTGACGAGTTGGTAATCGGTCATGCGCCCTGCCCTAGCGGGTGCCGCACGAAATTGCGAGCGTCAGCGTGGCGGGGCAAACGCCGCGCGGTAGGCCGGCTTCACCGTCGCCAGCACCGCGGCGGTCACCGGCAGGGTGATGTCATACGCACCTTCGGCATAGGGCCCGGCAACATAGGGCCCGGCGTGCAGCGTCAACCGGTCGATCCGACCAGCCCCGCGCGCCTCGGGCAGAACGGTGAGTTCGGCAAGCGGTGGGCAAGCGGCGAACGGATCGCCCGCACCGGGCCGATAATCGGCGCCCCGTCGGCTGCTGCGCTCGGCGTCAAGCGCCGCGCAGTAATCGCTGCGGATCGCGGCCTCGAGGGCGGTGGGCGTGGTGAACAGGTCAAGCGTGGGCACTGGCCGGCCCGCCGCCTTGCCCCACACCAGCCCCTCGCGCCCGCTGATCCCGTGCGCCCCGCCCGAATATTCGTAGAACGCTTTGGACAGGCTGATCAGCTGCGGCCCTTCGGCCAGCACCTGCCATTCGCTCTGGCTGACATAGGGGCGGAAGGGAAAATTGTTCGCTGCCGCGTCACGCTGAAAGGCGCGCGCCTCGCGGGCAAGGTCGGCCCGGGTGCTCCCCATCCGGTGGTGCAGTTCGGCCGCCAGGCGGGGATCTGCCCCGGCCGCCGCCGGCCAGCTATATTTGAACTCTTAAAGGCCGTTCGCCTCGGCCACAGCCTGCGCCCCGCTAGCACCGGCGGTGCTCGATGCGGCAGGTGGCGCAGGCTGCTCGGGCCCAGCGGCCGGCACGCAACCGGCGAGCATCAGTGAGACGAGAACGACGGCACGGCACGGCATGGTCATGCGAAAACTGTCGCACATCCTGGCCCTACCGCGCTAGGGGCTGCGCATGAAAAAGCCGGTTGAACTGATCGAAGCCGATCGCGGGCAGACCGCGGTTGCCATCCACCTCGTCGACAAGGACGGTTATGCCGCATGGGCGAAGTCGCTGACCGCCGGCCAACGCGCCGCGCTTGGGGCGCAGAAATTCGATGGCAGCGGTTATCAGGTCGGCATCGTGCCCGATGGCGATAGCTGGTTTGCCGTGGGCGGCGTCGCCAACCCAGAGAATCTGTCGAGCTGGTGCATGGCCCGCCTCGCCGAAGTGCTGCCCGAAGGCACTTACCGCCGCGCCAATGGGGAGCCCGG
The DNA here is from genome assembly GCF_016461955.1 of Qipengyuania sp. YIM B01966. GTDB lineage: Bacteria > Pseudomonadota > Alphaproteobacteria > Sphingomonadales > Sphingomonadaceae > QFOP01. The sequence continues at coordinate 334,562 of NZ_JADMNM010000001.1, forward strand.
CCCGGCGCTGTTCGGCTGGCAGACCGGGCAGTACCGCTTCGCGCGCTATCTCGAACAGAAGCCGGCGCAGGGGCCGCGCATCCTGTTGACGAAGGATGCCAAGGCGCTCGACCTTGCCCGCGCCGAGGCGCGCGCCGCCAACCTTGTGCGCGACATGGTCAATACCCCGGCCGAGGATATGGGGCCCGCCGCGCTCGAGGCGGAGGCGGAGAAGATCGCCAAGAAGCACAAGGCCGCGCTCACCGTCACTGCTGGCGAGCGGCTGGAACAGGAATTTCCGCTGGTCCATGCGGTCGGCCGGGCGGCGGCGCGGCACCACGCACCGCGCATGATCCGCCTTGAATGGGGCCGCGAGGGCGCCCCGCTGGTGGCGATCATCGGCAAGGGGGTGACGTTCGATTCCGGCGGGCTCGACATCAAGCCGGCATCGGGCATGCTGCTGATGAAGAAGGATATGGGCGGCGCCGCGCACGCGATCGCACTGGCTGGCCTGATCATGGAGACGGGGCTCGATATCCGGCTGCACCTGCTGGTGCCGGCGGCCGAAAACGCGATTGCGGGAAGCGCCTTCCGCCCCGGTGACATCCTCACCAGCCGCAAGGGGCTGACTGTGGAAATCGGTAATACCGACGCCGAAGGGCGCTTGCTACTGGCCGATGCGCTGGCCCGGGCAAGCGAGGATGCGCCCGACCTGATCGTGGATTTTGCCACGTTGACGGGCGCCGCACGGGTGGCGCTCGGCCCCGATTTCCCTGCGCTGATGACCCGCCGCGACGAAACGGCCGAGGCACTGCTGGCGGCCGGCAAGACCCATGACGACACTCTGTGGCGGCTGCCCTTGCCCGAAGCCTATGCCGAGTGGCTGAAAACCGACATTGCCGACATAAACAATTCGCACACCAACGGTTTTGCCGGGGCGAGCGTCGCCGGCCTGTTCCTCGACCGTTTTGTCGGGAAAAATCCGGATGGTACCCCGCTCGACTGGGCGCATATCGACACCTTTGCCTGGCAACCGATGGTCAGGCCGGGGCGGCCCAAGGGGGGCGCGCCACTCGGGCTCCGGGCGGTGTTCCATATGCTGCGCGCCCGCTATGGTGGGTGACCAAGGCGGTGAACTTGCCTGCCACGGCGCCAGCCGCTAAGCGGCGCGGCAGTCAGACCGGGGGTATTCCAGCCGCGTGAGCGCCACCAGCACCTACTCGCCGCCAGAGGGGGAGATTGCCCTGTCCGGGCCGGTCTCGCGCCCAGAACTCGGCACTTTGCCGATCCGCGGCGATTTGGCGCATATCGCGCTCGCCGGGCGTTATCTGGTGCCGCATTACATCCAGCCGCAGCCGCGCCGCATCGGTGCGGACAGCGCACGCCTGTTGTGCGCCCCGCAGAATGACAGCCAGACCATCCAGATGCTCGCCCCCGGGACGATGTTCGAAGCGCTCGATTTCGCCGGCAAGTGGTGCTGGGGTTGTCTCGGGCCGGACGGGCCGACCGGTTATGTCGAAACCGCCCAGCTCGCCCCGATCGGGGAATGAGCGCGCGGGTCTTCATCGACGGCGCCGCCGGGACGACCGGGCTCGAAATCGCCCAGCGGCTGGCCGGACGCGGTGAATTTGATCTGATCGCTCTCGACGAGGCGCAGCGCAAGGATGATGCCGCCCGGCGCGACGCGCTGAATGCGGCCGATTTCGCCATCCTCTGCCTGCCGGACGATGCTGCGCGTGAGGCGGTTGCCATGCTCGATGAAACAGCCCGCACCCGCATCATCGACGCATCCAGCGCGCATCGCACGGCTGCCGGGTGGACCTACGGCTTTCCCGAACTGGTCGGGCGCGAGCAGGTGGCCGCAGCGCGGCTGGTGAGCAGTCCCGGCTGCTATCCCACCGGCTTTCTGGCACTGGTCGCACCGCTGATCCGCGCCGGGCTGTTGCCGGCGGACTGGCCGTACACGGTTAACGCCGTCAGCGGCTATTCGGGTGGCGGCAAGGCGCTGATCGAACGATACGAAACCGGCCCCGCGCCGGGCTTTCGCGCCTATGGCTATAATCTTGCGCACAAGCACCTGCCGGAAATGCAAGCCCATGCCGGGCTAGAACATCCGGTGCTGTTCGCGCCTGCCGTGGTCCCGGTCTATCGCGGAATGATCGTCGAAGTGCCGCTGCATCTGGGCGCGATGCCATGCCAGCCCCACGCCGATGCCCTCCGCGATGCCCTGATGGCGTTTTACGCCGAAGCGCCACTGGTCACGGTCCACCCATCCGGCCTCCGCGACGAATTGCTGTTGCTGCCCGATGCCCGTCCGTCAGACGGGATTGAGCTGTTTGTATTCGCTGATGAAGGCGGGTGGAACGCCCGGCTGGTCGCACGGCTCGACAATCTTGGCAAGGGAGCCAGCGGGGCGGCGGTGCAGAACCTCAATCTGATGGCCGGCCTGCCCGAAACCGCCGGCCTGGTGCTGCCCTGATTTTGGGCACAGGCTGCCCCGCAAACAGGCAGGCCCGACCCTTTCGCGCGCCCGGCCCATGCCCTAATGCTAGGAGATGCCATCTGGCATGATTCTTGAAATCTTGGCGGACAGGCCACGCGGGGGGATCAGGTGAAAAAGATCGAAGCCATCATCAAGCCGTTCAAGCTCGACGACGTGAAGGAGGCGCTGCACGAGGTCGGCGTGTCGGGCATCACCGTGACCGAGGCCAAGGGCTTCGGCCGGCAGAAGGGCCATACCGAACTCTATCGCGGCGCCGAATATGTCGTCGATTTCCTCCCCAAGGTGAAGCTGGAGGTGGTGGTGGCCGACGCCATCGCCGAACGCGTGGTGGAAGCGATTGCCGCCGCCGCGCAGACTGGCCGTATCGGCGATGGCAAGATCTTCGTGTCCACCATCGAATCCGCCCTGCGTATCCGCACCGGCGAGCGCGACGACGACGCGATCTGACACCTCTTTTCCAGTTCCACGAAAGGCAAGACATCCATGGCAAGTGCGAGCGATATCCTGAAGCGCATCAAGGACGAGGAGATCGAATGGGTCGATCTGCGCTTCACCGATCCCAAGGGTAAATGGCACCATCTGACGATGACCGCCGGCGTGCTCGACGAAGATATGCTGGAAGACGGGCTGATGTTCGACGGCTCGTCGATCGAAGGCTGGAAGGCGATCAATGAAAGCGACATGGTGCTGCGGCCCGATTTGGACGCGGTCTATGTCGATCCGTTCAGCGCCACCCCGATGCTGATCATCTGCTGCGACATCGTTGAGCCGTCATCGGGCGAACTCTATGCCCGCGATCCCCGCTCGACCGGCAAGCGGGCCGAAGCCTATCTCAAATCAACCGGCATCGGCGACACTATCTATGTCGGGCCGGAAGCCGAATTCTTCATGTTCGACGATGTTCGCTTCGAAGATGGCTATGCCGGATCGGGCTACCGGATCGACGATATCGAGCTGCCGACCAATACCGGGCGCGAATATGAATCGGGCAATATGGCGCACCGGCCGCGGGTCAAGGGCGGCTATTTCCCTGTCGCCCCCGTCGATAGCGCGGTGGACATCCGCGCCGAGATGGTAGCAACCATGCTCGAAATGGGGCTGCCCTGCGACAAGCATCACCACGAAGTCGCCGCCGCGCAGCACGAACTGGGCTTGACCTTCGGCACGCTGGTCGAAACCGCCGACCGGATGCAGGTCTACAAATATGTCGTTCACCAGGTTGCCCATGCCTACGGCAAGACGGCGACTTTCATGCCCAAGCCGATCAAGGACGATAATGGCTCGGGTATGCACACGCACATGTCGATCTGGGAAAACGGTAAGCCGACCTTTGCCGGCAATGGCTATGCCGGACTCAGCGAAACATGCCTGTTCTTCATCGGCGGGGTGATCAAGCACGCCAAGGCGCTGAATGCCTTCACCAACCCGTCGACCAACAGCTACAAGCGGCTGGTGCCGGGTTTCGAGGCGCCGGTGCTGCTGGCCTATTCGGCGCGCAACCGGTCGGCCTCGTGCCGCATCCCCTATGGTGCGGGCGACAAGGCCAAGCGGGTCGAGTTCCGCTTCCCCGACGCGATGGCCAACCCCTATCTGTGTTACGCCGCGCTGCTGATGGCCGGGCTCGACGGGATCCAGAACAAGATCCACCCCGGCGAGGCGATGGACAAGAACCTCTACGATCTGCCGCCGGCCGAACTGGCCGATGTGCCGACCGTGTGCGGCAGCTTGCGCGAAGCACTCGAGGCGCTCGAGGCCGATCATCAGTTCCTGCTCAAGGGCGATGTCTTCACCAAGGACCAGATCGACGCTTATGCCGAGCTCAAATGGGCCGAAGTGATGCGCTGGGAAACCACCCCGAGCGCGGTCGAATTCGATATGTATTACAGCGCCTGACGGTCCGCTTCGCCGTTATCTGACAGGGGGCGTCCGGCCAGACCGGGCGCCCCTTTTCGCGTGCGAAAAAGTGCTGTCCTACAGCCATCCCGCCGCGCTAGCCTGCCAGCTTCACTGACAGACTGGAAGGAGGGGCGCGTGAACCGCAAGCCCATATTCGATGCCGTGCGCGTGCTGCTGGGGCGCGGGTTCCGCCGGGCCGAGGTACGGTCGCTGGACGCGGCGCTCGACGCCGCGGCGGGCAGGCCACGCCCAGTCCCGACCGCAATAAGCCCGGCCGGTATTGCGCTGATCAAGCGGTTCGAAGGGTGCGCCCGCCGCCTCCCCGATGGCCGCATCGCCGCTTATCCCGATCCCGGCACGGGCGGCGCCCCGTGGACCATCGGTTGGGGCAGCACGGGCGGGGGGATCGGGCCGGAGACGGTATGGAGCCAGCAGCAATGCGATGAGCGTCTCGAACGCGATCTGGCGCGCTATGCAAGCGACGTCGCCGCCGCACTGGGGGATGCACCAACGACGCAGGCGCAGTTCGATGCGCTGGTCTCGTTTCATTACAATACTGGCGCAATCGGCCGGGCGACGTTGACCATCCGTCACCGTGCGAGTGACCATGAGGCTGCGACGGCGGAATTCGCGCGCTGGAACCGCGCCGGTGGACAGGTCTTGCGGGGCCTCGCCATACGCCGGGCCGCCGAAGCCGCGCTGTACGCGTCAGGCTGATCGCCATCCGGCGGGCTGGAACTTCAGGTGCCACCACGATTTACCTTACCCAAGGAGACAGATGATGCACAAATGGATGATCGGCACCGCGCTCGCACTCGGCATGGTCGGGATCGCTCATGCCGCACCTGGCGAAAACAAGGGTCAGGGCAATGGTCGTGGCAACGGCAATGCCGAGCGCAGCGCGCCGGTGAATGTTGGCAGTGCCGAGCGCGCGCAGCGCGGACATTCGGGCGCAGAACGCGGCAATGCCGAACGCGGCGCCGAGCGGACCGAAGCTCGCCGGAATGACGCCCGTAGCCACTCCGCTGCCGGGCGGGACGGCGCGAATGGCCGTGGCGCCGAGATGGCTCAGACGCGCCGCGATAGCCGCCCCGCTCAGGCGCGCGGCCATGATCAGCAATTTCGAGGCGTTGCCGCCCATGATGGTCGCAAGGAGGGGCGTCTCGGCCCGCAGAGCGATGTTCGGGTGCAAAATGATCGTTATCCTCGCTCATTCGGGTTGATCGACGGCTGCCCTCCGGGCCTCGCCAAGAAAAACAACGGCTGCACGCCGCCGGGTCTGGCCCGCCATGATACACGGCGCGCCTATGATGATCCCCGCTATTTCGGCTATCGCGAGGCCGGGCGTTATCTGCTGGGTGATGGCTACCTGTATCGGCTTGGCGACGGGGACAGGGTGACTGGCTTCATTCCGTTGCTCGCCGGTGCGCTTGGCATCGGCAATGTCTGGCCGGCCACGTACACCCGCCAACCGCTTCCAGCCTATTATCAGGATTACTACAATCTCGGCGCGCCGAGCGGCTACGCCTACGCCGACAATGTCGTTTATCGCTTGGAGCCGGAGACCGCAGCGATCCAGTCAGTGGCCGCCCTGATGACAGGCGACAGCTTCGTCGTCGGCCAGGCCATGCCGGTTGGGTATGATGTCTATAACGTCCCTGCGCCGTATCAGAGCCGGTATTACGATAGCCCGGAAGCGGCTTATCGCTACGCCGATGGCCGCGTCTATCGCCTCGACCCCGAAACGCGCCTGATCCAGGCCGCAATCGAGTTGCTGTCATGACGGGCCGCGCAAGATGGGTCTTCGCGCTTGTACCTCTGGCCCTCGCCGCGTGTGACAACGCGGATGGCGAAAAGGCCGGGGGTGTGCCGATCCAAACGCTCGCCGAACCGAGTGGCGAAACCCTGGCTGCCATGATCGCCCAGGATGATGCCCACGCGCCGATTGCGGCCGCGCTCGATCAGACAGGGCTCAACACCGTGTTCGACGGACCGGGTGCCTATACGCTTCTAGCGGGGGCCGGCGGCTTACCCACCGCGGCAGGTGATGCCGGACGCCGGGCGCTGGTCGCAGCAACGCTGCGCAATCACATCCTGCCGGGCAGTGTCACCCGGGATGCCATCGAAAAAGCCATTGCTGACACGAACGGCGCAGTCACGATGCGAACCCTGGGAAGCGCCACCCTGCGTTTCTCGCGCGACGGCGACAGGCTGCTGGTGACGGATAGTGAAACCGGCCGCAGCGCCCGGATCACCGGGCCGGGCCGGCAGGCGACCAACGGCGTGTTGCTGCCGATCGATCGCATGCTGAGCGCGCCGGTAACGGGGCCAGCGACGAACGCACCGCCCGCTCAATAGTCGCGGCTGATTTCCGCCGAGATGGACTCGCGACCGATCGTCGACAGCGAGCCAAGCAGGGACAACCAGCTCGTCACCCGGAACTCGACATTGGTCGCGCTATACCCGCGCCCGTCGGTGACGATTTCGGCATAGAACCGCCGGCCGAGATTCTTACCCAGCGCAATGGCCGTGCCCCGGCCCAAGGCGGGATCCGCGCTGACGATTCGCAATCGATCCAGCCCGATCGCCGTGCGAAGGAGGTTGATCGGATCAAGCCCGCCGCCTTCGCCGCCTCGCAATGACGCGAGCGCGGCGCCCAGTTGCAGCGCATCGGTAGCCGAGAGGTTGGTGATCGACCCGCCGAACAGCAACCGGGCAAGGATTTCCTCCTCGGGCAGCCCGGGGACTGAGGTGAAGGTAATGTCGGGGCTCATCGCGCTGCCTTGCACGCGGACGGTCACGTCAAGCCCGTCGGCTTCGCTTTCCGCGACAATATCGACCCGCGGATTGATCGGCTGGCCGACGTCGAAGGCAATGCGGCCGCGCGTCAGTTCGAACTGGGCACCGGCAAAGGTATATTCACCGCGCACAACTTGCGCGGTACCGCCGATCCGCGGATCGTCGGTCGTGCCACGCAGGATGATGTTGGCGCCCCATTCGCTATCGAGGCCCATTCCGTCGACCTCGATCCGGTCATCACCCCGGGCATTGATCAGATAGCGCCACGGCGCTGCCGGCGCGGTCGCGACGGGGCGATCAATCGCCTGATTGATCTCGCGCGTGCGGATGTTCGGCAAGCGCAAATCCTGCTCTGCGGTGCCCAGTCGCCAGCTTGCTCGATCGATCGCGACGCGGCCCGCGATCGTCCCGCCAACGCCATCGGACACAATCCGCAATGGCCCGGTGATGGCCGCCACCAGTCCGGCATTGTCGAGCAGCCGTGCATTGCGCGCCGACACACGCAGATCGAGCCCGGGGCCCCGCCCGCCCCCGATATTGCTCAGGTTGACGGTGCCGCTGCCCAACACCGTTCCGCCATTGGGGGCCGTCCCGGTGAAGCGCGTAATCCGTAGCCGCGAACCGGAGAAATTCCCGCGAATTGTGGCATTTCTGAGATCGGTCCCCGACAGCGAGCTTTGCACGCGCAGATTGTCGCTAGCGAGCGAACCGCGCACGGCCGGGTCGGCCAGGGTGCCGGTAATATCGGCGGCGACATTGACCGGCCCGGTCACGTCGAATGCGTCGATTGCCGCCAGGCGCCAGAGCCCTTCGGCCGGACCGCCATAGCGGAATTGCGCGAACAGGCTGCCGCGCTGCAGGCGCTGTGCCAGACCGCCCGTTGCCGGTAGCCCGGTAATACGGCCCTGAAGGCGCCCACGTCGCTGGCCATTCTCGTCGATGATGGCGCGGGTTTCGAGCGTGCGCTCGGTCAACCGAGCCACCAGCGCCACGTCGATCGGTGCTGAGGTCAGCACCAGACCCGAGCGCACGAGATTGTCAATCTGCACCCGCGCCTCGCCGACCGGCACGCCGCGCGCCCCGCTGGTCATGTCGACGATACCCGATGCCGTGCCCCCCAGCCCCAGCTCCAGCCCGGCAAGATCGGCGAGTGACAACGGCATCTGCGACAAATGCAGCCGCATTTGCGGGGCGCCGGCGCCAATGCGGCCCTCGGCAATCATTGCGCCGCGACCGAGATTGACTTGCGTCGGGGCGAGTGCCCAGCCGCCATTGCGCAGCCGCGTCAGCACCGCCCGCCGCGGCATGGTGATCGGGCGCCCGGCAATCGAGCCACGCGCGGCCACCGCAATGCGCTGGGGCGAAGCATTGCCGGTCACCTGCAAGTTGAAGCGGCTGCCCCGGCTGCCCCTCATCTGCGCGTCGAAGGTGCCCTCGCCATTTACGACATTGGCGCGCGCTACCATGCGGCCAAGGAACAGCGTGCCATAACTCAGCCCCTCGGCACGGGCCGTTCCCTGCACCGAATAATTGCCGCCGGCCCAGATGCCGCTGGCATCGACATCCGCAAACGCGACGGTCAGCGGGGTTTCGCCGCCGAAGCTCGCATCGCGCGCCAGCAGCTTGACGTCGAAACCTTGCCCGCGCCCGCGCGGCGCCAGCGCAATCGTGCCGTCCACCCCGCCGCCCGACAGCGCCAGATTTCCGCGCACTGCATTGCCCAGCAGCACGAGGTTGCCGGTCACGGCCGTGCTGGAGATCGTCATTTGCCGGATGTTCACGCGCACCGGCGCATTGGCCGGGGCAAACAGGTCGAGCTGACCGTCGAATGGCCCCAGCATCGAACCGCCGCGCGTATCGATCCTGAAACCGCCGGCGGTGGGCGCGATGGCTACGCGGACATTGCGCAGGTCAGCGGCCGGCAAGGGATTGGCGAACACCAGCACGGCGCGTGGGCCGCTCTGCGTCACCTCGCCTTCCACGGTGAAAGGACCGTAATCGACATGGCGCCCGCGCCCCGCCAGCGTGGTCCCGCGATCGGTCACGCGGCCGTCCAGCGTCAGCTGCAGCTTGGTGGCGGCGAGGCGGAAATTCTGGAACCGCAGGGGACCAGCGCTGCCCATCCCGACCCCGCCCGAGAAGCGGATATTGCCGCCGGCAAGGTTCGCCAGCGTCGCATTGGTGACCCGCGGCATCCGCCCGTTCACCTGGGCCCGAAGATCGTAGCCGCCGCGGCCATACCGCAGCACGATATCGCCGCGCCCCTCGACCGTGCCGAGGTTCTCGAGTTGCAGGTTGCGGACATTGACGGGCCCGGCAAGGCCAAAGGCCCCCGCATCAAGGTCGCCCCGCAGCGACAGGCGGGCATTGGCGGTCGGGAAGCTGAGAGTGAGCTGGTCGGAATCGAGCCGGCGGCCGGTATAGGCCAGCGTTCCCGCGATCCGCCCGTTGACCAGCCGCGGATCGAGCATAGCATTGCCGGTGGTCACCCGGCCGACCCTTGCTTCGAGGGGGATCAGCCAGCGGGCCCCGTTATAGCGCGCCAGACCGTCCTGATAGACATCGTCCAGCATGGTCGTCCCCACCGTCACCCGGCCGACCCTGACCGTGTGACGCAGCCGCAATTCGCGGAACGGCCCGTCGAGCGTCGCCAGCGCGCGGGCATTGTCGAGCCGGGCAGCATTGCCGAACAGATCGGGCTTGCGCAGCAGCGTCTCCACCCTGAGCGCGGTGAACCGGTTATTGGCCAGATCGACCGCACCCGTCCCGCGCGCATCCGCGCCGCCCATACGAGTGATGAACACGCCGTTCGCCACGCTGTCCTTCAACGTGAAGGTGGTGTGCAGCGAGACGGTTTCGCCGGCAAGGTCGCCGAGGAACCCCGACAGCGCCGGCGCCGGCCGCAGCTGGCCGAGCGCGGTATAGCGGCCGCCGCGATTGGCGAGGCGGAACGCGGCAAACCGCTCGCCATCGCGCGCGACATAGGCAAGGCCGCGCCATTCCCGCCAGCTGCCATTGCCCCTGACGATTGCGCGATAGGCCGCATCCCCTCCCACCAGCGCCGCGATCACGCCGTCGCGGGGAGCGTCGTAATCGAGGTCGATATCGAACTTGTCGTCATCGGGCCGGGCATCGAGGGCGAGATGTACGCGGTCCTTGTCGCCCACCGCGCCGTCGAGCCGGGCGACCACCTGCCCGTCACGGACATTCGCCTTGCCCGCCAGGTTCAGCCGGTGCGCCTGCGGCCCGGCAATCCCTTCGGCAACGGTCAGGTCGATAATCTGGAACCGGTCCACCCGAATGTCGAAATTGGGCAGGATCGGCGCATCGGGATCGCCCGGCAACAGCTCGGGCACGCGCATCAGCCGCCCGCGATGGAGCACCAGTTCGCGCACGTCGAGCCCGCTACGCAGCCAGTTGAAGGGTCGCCAGTCCAGTTCCACCAGCGGCACGGTCATGAACGCGCCCTTGGGGTCCGAAACGGTCACATCGTGCAGCCGCGCGCGGCCATAAAGGCTGCCGTCGATCCGCCCGACGGTGAAGCGCAGGCCCGATGCCGGCGCCACCCGGGCGATCTGATCGACCACGTAGCGATGGCCGATCGGGCTGTTGAACACCGCCACACCGATCGCAACCAGCGCCAGTAGCGCGGCGACCAGCACCAGCAGCCGGCGCCCCATCTGCCGCAATCGCGACCGCCGCCGTGCCGGGGTTTCCGACACCTCATAATCCGGCGTGGCGGGCAGCACCTCGTCCATCAGAAAGCCTGGCCAAGCGAGACATAAACCGCGACCCAATTATCGTCGGCGCGCTTGTTGAGCGGCACGCCGACATCGACGCGGATCGGGCCGAAGCCGGTCAGATAGCGCACCCCGACCCCGGCGCCGATGCGGATATCGGAAAAGTCGGGCACGACATCGGTGCTGACGGACGCGGCATCGACAAACGGCACCACCTGCAGCGCCCCGCCAAACCAGGGCGTGTTGACGCGCGCTTCGATCGAGCCCTCGACCAGCGAACGCCCGCCGGTCCGTTCGCCCAGCGCATTGACGGGGCTAATCCGCTGGAACCCATATCCGCGCACCGACGTGCCGCCACCGGCATAGAGACGCCGCGACGGGGCGATGTCGAACAGCTCTGCACCGGGAATGGCCGCCACCGCGCCGCGCCCGGCGATGACAATGCGGTCGTTGATCTGCCGGTAATAGGTCGCATCGACCTGACTGCGCAGATAGAACGAATTGGCCGAGTTGGTCCGCGACGCTTCGGGCGATAGCCGCGCGCCAAGGCGGAATCCCTTGGTCGGATTGAGCAGGTCGTCCGAGGTGTCGATCAGCGCATAAAGCGGCAGCGCGGCGATGAAGAAGGTCTCGCGCGGGCGCAGCGGCAGCGTGTCGGGATCGACACCCTCGGGAACGACCGGACGCGGCCGTTCGCTGGTCGCCAAGACTTCCAGCCCGACGCTCCAGCCGAACGGCTTCTGATACAGGAGGTTCGACAGATGCTCGTACGTCCCGACGAGCGAGGCCGTGCGCGCTTCATAGGCGCCGGTGCCGAGCGTGCTGGCATAGGCGTCGAGCGTCAGCACCCGGGCGCGACCGCGGAAATTGTTCTTGCGGAAGGTGATCCCGGCAAGCTGCTCGCGCGTCCCCAACACCCCGCGCAGCCGCAGCGCACCTTCGGGCGGAAACAGATTGCGGTGCTCCCAGCTGGCGGCCAGCCGGAACCCTTCTTCCGAGCCATAGCCGATCGCGCCGGCGATGGTGCGCACCGGCGCGCGGGTGAAATTGACGTCCATCGCCACGACGCCCGGCTGGTCACCGCTGGGCGGGCTCACCTCGCGTTCGGCGATGGTCACGCCCGAGACCAGCCCGGTCGCGGTGATCGCCCGTCGCAAGTCAAGCGACAGGCTTCGCTGGTAGATTTCGCCCGGCTCGAACCGCGCAATCCGCGCCAGGTGCCGGCTGGGCAGAAAGGCCGGATCGCTGCTGGTCACTTCGCCGAAGGTGTATTTGCCCTTGGGATCGACCCGCATCGTCAGATCGCCTTCGCGGCGCGCGTGATCGACGAGGAATTCGGGCGGCTCGATACTGGCAAAGGCGTAGCCGGTTTCGCCCAGCATCCGATCGAGATCGGCCTGCTCCTCGATCACCAGATCGCTCGACATGTCCTGCCCGGTCGTAACCTCGAACGCGCGTCGCAGCGCCGCCGCGTCAGGAGCGGTATCGAGCGCACCGAGATCGATCTGCCCGAAGGCGTAGCGCGGGCCGGGAATGATGTCGAAGCGCACTCCGCGCGGCTCGGGCTTATCCTCGCCGGGATGCAGCTCGCCTATCGTGCGCGTCACCTGCGCATCATAATAGCCGTAGATGCGCAGCAAGGTATTGAGCAGTTCCTCGTCCTGCCGTGCGCGCGCGGCGAGTTGCGCGACATTGGTGTCGGCGTTGTCGTATTCCTCGATGCTCGACAGCGCTTCGAAGCGGGCGAGGAAATCGTCGCGCGGCGGGAAATCCTCGGCCGTGGTGGGATAGGCGATGGCGAGCGACGGGCCCAGTTGCCGCAATTCGAGTTCGGGCGCCGGCGGCGCCACCTGCGGGTCCAGCTCGGCAAATTCGATATCGTCTTCGGGGGTCAGTTCGACCAGTTCGGGCAGCGGCGTGTCATCGGGCCAAGGCACCGACAATTCGGGCAATTCGGCCAGCGGCGAATCCGCTTCGAGTTCAGGACCGGCCAGTTCGGCAGCCTGCGCTTCAGGAGTGACGCCCTCCGCCGCCCAGGCATCGGGATTGGCCACCGCCTCGTCGGGGATCAGGTCCTCGAGCCGGGCATTCTGGCTTTGCGCATAGGCCGCCTCGCTCGCCAGCAGGGCGATCGCGGCGAGCCCGGCGGCCAGCTTGCGGCGGCGGCTAGTCTGCCATGCGATAACGGGAATGGTGGGTTTCCTTGCCTGCACCGCAACCCCCGCGCAGCCCGCGCCCACCCGCGCTGGCATCGGCAATGAGAGCATCCTGTTCGTCAGATGACAGTAGCCGCCAGCCACCCCGGTCGAGCCGTTCGAGCGGGCGGAAGCGGACCTTGTATTGCATGCTGGGCGAACCTTCGACCCAGTAGCCGAGATAGACATAGGACAATCCGTCGGCGGCGGCGCGCCGGATGTGGTCGAGAATAATGAAATTTCCAAGCCCGGACCGCGCCTCATGTTCGGGGTCGTAGAAACTGTAGACCATCGACAACCCGTCCGCCTGGCGATCGGTCAGACAGGCGCCCACCAAGCGCCCCGGCTGCGACCCCTCTCCAGGCTCCCTGTATTCGACCACATAGCTGGTAACCGGCGTATGTTCCACCATGTCCGCAAAGTCGAGTTCATCCATCGCCGCCATGCCCCCGCCGGGGTGCCGCGCGGCGAGATACCGCTGGAGCAGCGCATATTGTTCTTCGGTCGCCCAAGGGCGGCATTCGGTGACCACCAGATCGCTATTGGCCTTCATGGCCCGCCGCTGGCTCTGCGACGGCTGGAAGGCAGATGCCACCACGCGGACCGAAACGCAGGCCTGGCAGTCCACGCAGCTTGGCCGATAGGCGACGGTCTGGCTGCGGCGGAAACCGATCCGGCCCAGCGCCTCATGCAGCTGGTCGGCCTGCTCGCCCTTCAACTCGGTGAACACCTTGCGCTCCTGCCGGCCGGGCAGATAGGGGCATGGCGCCAGGCTGGTGACGAAGAAGCGCGGGAAGCGAACAGGTGCTGTCACGGGCGAAGCTGATCCTCTGCCGCCGTTGCGGGACGCCCTGTATGGCCCAGCCGGGCCAAGCGTTAAAGTGGATTAACCACAAAAATATCCGCCACCTGCGAAAGGGGCGACGTCAGGCGAGCTCGACCTGACTGACCGTATAGCCCTTGGCGCGCAGGGCGGCGATCAGCCCGTCGATCTGCTCGCTGTCGCGCGCTTCGCATTCGATATCGGTCACCAGCCCCTTGGCGGGCAAGGTCGTGAAGATGCGCTGGTGATAGATTTCGATGATGTTGACATTGTGCGCCTGGAACTCGCCCATCACCTTGTAAAGCGCGCCGGGGCGGTCCTGCAGCGTCACCCGCAGCCGCGCCAGGCGGCCCGACAGCGCCAGATCGCGCAGCAGCACATTTGCCAGCAGCCGCGTATCGATATTGCCGCCGCACAGCACCAGCCCGACGCGCCGGCCGCGAAACCGCTCGCCCCAGCTCTGCACCGCGGCAAGTCCCGCCGCGCCGGCGCCTTCAACCACGGTCTTTTCGATCTGAAGCAGCAGCGAAACCGCCGATTCGAGCGATTGTTCGGATACCAGCACGATATCGTCCACCAGCCGCTCGATGATCGCGGCGGTGAAGCGGCCCGGCTCCTTGACCGCGATCCCTTCGGCCAGCGTATCGCCGCCGCAGGGCAGCTGGGTGCCCTTGATTCGGTTGTACATCGAGGGGAACAGCTCCGCCTCGACGCCGACGATCTCGATCCCCGGATTGAGTGCCTTGGCGGCCGTCGCCATGCCCGAAATCAGCCCGCCGCCGCCGATCGGAATGACCAGCGTTTCGAGGTCGGGCACCGCCGCCAGCATCTCCAGCGCCACCGTCCCCGCGCCGGCGGCGACTTGCGGATCGTCGAACGGATGGATGAAGGTCAGGCCCAGTTCGCGTTCGAGCTGGCGCGCATGGGCATAGGCCTCGTCAAAGGTTTCGCCCTCCAGCACCACCTTGCCGCCGACGCTCTCGGTCTGCATCACCTTCACCGTCGGGGTTGTCCGCGGCATGACGATGGTCACCGGAACCCCCAGCCGCGTGCCGTGATGGCTGAGCCCTTGCGAGTGGTTCCCGGCCGAGGCAGCAATCACCCCGCGCGCGCGCTGTTCCTCGGTAAGCTGAAGCAGCGCATTGAGCGCGCCGCGTTCCTTGTAGGCCGCGGTGAATTGCAGGTTCTCGAATTTTAGCCAGATATCCGCGCCGGTGATCCGCGACAGCGTTTCGCTGCGCAGCGTCGGCGTATGCACCACGGCCCCGACGATGCGCTCAGCCGCCCTGCGCACATCGTCGAGGGTCAGCGGCGCGAGGCCGGGCGGGGTTGCAGAGGTGCTGGTCATCGCGGCCAGTTAGGCGAAAAGCGCCGACGTTGAAACCGTGCAGCCCGCCAGCTTTGGTTGGACATTTTCAAGCACGGCTTTTGTCTCTAACCAGCCGCGCATGACCAAGTTCAGAACACTGCTTGTCGCCTTGCTGTCCACCACGGCATCGCTGCCGGCGACAGCTCATGCCGACGTGCTCGTCGATAACGTCCAGGGCATCACCATCACCGCTGATGGCAAGGTCGATCGCTTCACCGGCCTGTGGATCGCCGATGACGGGACCATCCGGCAGGTGCTCGACCGCGGCGACCGCCGCCCGCAGCGGACCACATACCGGGTGGACGGGCGCGGACGCGTGATGATCCCGGGCATGATCGATTCCCATGCCCACGTCCTCAATCTCGGTTTTGCCAGCCTCACGCTCGACCTCAGCGACACCAACTCGCTCGACGAGGCACTGGCGAAAATCGCTGCGTTCGCCCGCGATAATCCCGGCCGGCCGTGGATCGTGGGACGCGGCTGGAATCAGGAGCGCTGGGGCCTGGGCCGTTTCCCCACCGCCGCCGAACTCGACCGGGCGGTGGGCGACCGACCGGTTTGGTTATCCCGCGTCGACGGGCATGCCGCCTGGGCCAACAGCCGCGCGATAGCGGTAGCAGGTGTCACCGCCGAAACCGCCGATCCGGCGGGCGGGCGGATCGAGCGCGGGCCCGGGCGGGCGCCGACCGGGGTGTTCGTCGACAATGCGATGGAGCTGATCGGCAAGGCGGTGCCCCCGCCCCGGCCGGCGGACCGCGATGCCGCGCTGCTCGCCGCCCAGCAGCAACTGCTTCGGCTCGGCATCACGGCGGTGGCGGATATGGGCGTCTCGATCCATGACTGGCAGGCCTTCCGCCGCGCGGGCGACAATGGCACGCTCAAGCTGCGGATCATGGCCTATGCCGATTCGCTCGATTCGATGACGCTGATCGGTGGCTCCGGCCCAACGCGGTGGCTCTATGGCGACCGGCTCCGGCTCAACGGGATCAAGCTGTTGCTTGACGGAGCGCTGGGTTCGCGCGGGGCGTGGCTCAAGCAGCCTTACGCCGACGCGCCGGGCAATCGCGGGCTGGCACTCTACACTCCATCGCAACTTCGCAACATCATGAGCCGCGCGGCAATGGAGAATTATCAGGTCGCGGTGCACGCGATCGGCGACGCGGCGGACGATGAGATCCTCGGCGCGATCGAGGACATGGCCGAAACCTATCGCGGCGATCGGCGCTGGCGGATCGAACACGCTCAGGTGGTCGACCCGGCGGACCTCGCACGGTTCGGCCGCCATGGG
The DNA here is from genome assembly GCF_016461955.1 of Qipengyuania sp. YIM B01966. GTDB lineage: Bacteria > Pseudomonadota > Alphaproteobacteria > Sphingomonadales > Sphingomonadaceae > QFOP01. The sequence goes on from NZ_JADMNM010000001.1 coordinate 351,154, forward strand.
ATCATCGCCTCGATGCAGCCGGTCCATCAGACCAGCGATCGGCTGATGGCCGAATCGCGGCTGGGCCCCCAAAGGCTCGCCGGCGCCTATGCCTGGAACAGCATCGCCCGAACAGGTGCGCGGCTGGCCTTCGGCTCGGATGCACCGGTCGAATCGCCCGATCCGTTTGCCGGGTGGGCGGTAGCGATCACCCGGGTCGGCGCGGATGGCCAGCCGGTCGGTGGCTGGCAGCCGCAGGAGCGCGTGACGCCAGAACAGGCGCTGGCCGGCTTCACCGCCGGCGCCGCCTATGCCGGCTTCGCCGATGGGCGCTTCGGACGGCTGGTTGCCGGGGAACAGGCGGACTTCCTGCTAGTCGACCGGGATCCCCTCGCCATCAACGCCGATCAGTTGCGCGGCACGCGCGTGCTTGAAACCTGGGTGGGCGGAGAAAAAGTCTTTGACGCTGCGCGTCAATCATCCACATCGACGCGCTGACCCCGGTGGCGGGCGTCGTTTACCGCAGGTTAAGGAACGCGCGTGCAAAGGCGCATTTACAGGAAGGATAATGATCGTGCGGGGAATCTCGGCCAGTCTTGCGGCGTTGTCGCTGGCGTTCAGCCCGGTGGCGGCTACGGCTGCTCCCCGGAGCGCCCCCGTTGAACAGCCCAACGCTCTGGGCGATAGCAATTCCTTGTTCTTTTATGTCGGCATTGCTGTGGTGATTGCGGCGATTGTGCTGCTGGCAAAAGACGAGGAAGACGATCCGATCAGCGCCTGATCGTAGGGATTGAGAAAACCAGTCAATGGTTCGGATTAGTGGTTGCGTCAGCAGGCCGAGTTTCGTAAGACCCTGTTGAGATTCGAAGGTTCAAGGCTCAGGAGAATGATTATGAAGTTCAACAATGTTGCTGCGGCCCTTGCCGCTGCCACGCTGACTGCCGCTCCGGTTGTTGCTCAGGCTGCTCCGGTTTCGGCTCCGGTCGAAGGTGAAAGCGAAATGGGCCGCGGCTCGAGCGCGATCCTTGCGATCGCTGCGGTTGCCCTGTTCATCGGCGGCATCATCCTGCTGCTCGACGACGGCGAAGATGACGCCATCAGCGCCTGATTTCAGTCGTTAGCGAATAGAAGACGGGGTCGCTTCGCGGCCCCGTTTTTTTGTGCGTGTTGAGCGCCCGGCAGGGTGCGTCTCTAACGCGCCTTGATCACGTGTTGGCGTTGTTTGGTTCATCTTGGGCGCTGTTCTGTTCGCGCCTTTCGCTCACCAGCATGATCAGCAAAGCCGCTTCAAACAGCAGGATCAGCGGCACCGCCAGCATCAATTGCGACACGACGTCGGGCGGCGTGGCGACCGCCGCAATCACGAAGGCGGCCACGATCATATATCGCCGCCACGCCACCAGCTGGCTCCGGCTGACGATCCCCGCCCGGTTGAGCAGCAACAGCAACACGGGCAGCAGAAAGCTGATTCCGAAGGCTAAAATGAACTGCATCACCAGATCGAGGTAGTCCCCCGTACCTGGCAGTGCCTCCATCCTAAGCCCACCGCGCGTACCCTCGAAATTGAGGAAGAAGCGGAACGCGGTCGGCATGACCACATAGTACGCCAGCGCCGCCCCAGCGAGAAACAACACCGGAGTCGCCAGCAAGAACGGCAGGAAAGCGCGCTTTTCGCGCGCATAGAGCCCGGGCGCGACAAACGCCCACAGCTGATTGGCGATGATCGGGAAGCTGACGAAGAAGGCAGCAAACAGCGCCACCTTGAGCTCCACGAAGAACGCCTCGTACAGCTTGGTATAGATCAACCGCCCCTCGCCCGCCGGAAATGCCGCCGTCAGCGGGCGCACCAGGAAGCCGAAGATCTCGTCCGCGAAATAGAAGCAGGCGGCAAAGGCGATCGCCAGCGCCAGCACGGCGCGCAGCAGCCGGGTGCGCAGTTCGATCAGATGGTCGAGCAGCGGCGCCTGCGTTTCATCGATATCCCTCAATTTCAGCGCCATTTGAATCAGCTCGCCGTCTTGTCTCTATCGCCGGCGCCCACATCTTGCGCCAGCGGAGCAAGTCGCGCTTCCGCCGCCGAGGGTGCTGGCGCCGGATCGTCCGCATCTGGCGCCCAGCCAGCTCGGCCATCGCTGGTGGCGGCCTGATCGGGAAACTGCGCCATGATGCGCGCGTTCTGCTCGCGCCATTCGCGCTCCATTTCCTCGAGTTCCGCCTCGCGGATCATCGTATCGAGTCCGGCGCGAAAATGACCGGATACCCGGCGGGCCTTGGCCATCCAGCGCCCCGCCAGCCGCATGGCGCGTGGCATATCCTTCGGCCCGATCACCAGGATCGCGACCACGGCTATCAGCAGCAACTCGCTGGCGGCGATATCGAACATGGCCCGAATGCGGGCCAATCAGCGCGGCGGTGTGCTGCGATCCACTGTCTCGCCAGCCACCGCGCTCTGGCGGGCGTCGGGCGCAGGGGCATCGTGCACGGGGCCTTCCAGTCGCGCGGGCTCGCGGGGTGGGTCGGCGCGTGCCTCGTCGCCCATCCCGTCCTTGAAGCTTTTCACACCCTTCCCGAAATCACCCATGATTTCGGAAATGCGCCCACGGCCGAACAGCACCAGGACGATCAGGAGAACGATCAGCCAATGCCAGATGGAACTGAAACCCATGATAACCTCCGGGCCGCGGGCAGAGCGCGGCGTTGCATGCGCTCAATCTAGGCGCTCATCAGCCGGATTGCCAGCATCGTCATCGCCCAGCACGCTGGCCATTGTCTGATCAATCGGTTCGAGCAGCCCGGTAGCGCGCAATTCCTCGATCCCCGGCAGGTCGCGGCGGCTTTCGAGCCCGAAATGATCGAGAAAGGCGGGCGTCGTGGCATAGATGACCGGCCGCCCAGGGACTTCGCGCCGCCCGGCGGGCCGGACCCATCCCGCCTCCATCAGCACGTCGAGCGTGCCGGGCGAGGTCTGCACCCCGCGAATCGCCTCGATCTCGGCGCGACTGACAGGTTCGTGATAAGCGACAATCGCCAGCACCTCGGTCGCCGCCCGGCTCAGCCGCCGGTTGTGCTCGCGTTCCCGGCGCAGGATATGAGCGAGATCGGCGGCGGTCTCGAAATGCCAGCGCCCGCCGCGCTCGACCAGATGAATGCCGCGCGGGGCATAATCATCGGCCAGCGCGGCCAGCGCCGCCCGCAAGCTTGCCGGAGGGGCATCCCCCAGATGGGCGGCGAGCGCCTCGACACTCATCGGCTGGTCGCTGGCGAACAGCGCCGCCTCGATGGCGCGGGCAAGTTCGTCGGGCGCGTCGATCATGCCACCGCCCGGCGCAGCGCCAGCGGCCCGAACGGAGCGTCCTGTGCGATCTCTGCCCGCCCCAGCCGCGCCAGTTCGAGCATCGCGACGAAGCTGGACGCGAGCGCCGATTTGCGCAGGCGTGGGTCGCCGGCGGTCGGCAGGAACTCCTCGATCCGGATCCAGTCCACGCGCACGCCCAGCATGGCCGAAACCCGCTCGAGCGCGGTCTCCAGCGTCATCACCGGACGCTCGCGCACCATGTGGACCGCAGGGGCGGTGCGCGCGCGAACGTGCCCGTAGGCCTGCACCAGCGCAAACCAGTCGCACGACCAGTTGGTCTTGCGGTCGGTCCGCAAACCCTCGGGCGCACCCCGCAGAAAGACATCGCGTCCAAGCCGGTCGCGCGCCATCAACCGTGCCGCTGCCTCGCGCATCGCCCCCAGCCGCTGCAGGCGGAGTTGCAGGCGCAAGGCCAGCTCTTCAGGGCTGGGGTCCTCCTGCTCCTCCTTGGGCAGCAGCATGGCGGATTTGAGGTAAGCGAGCCAGGCGGCCATCACCAGATAATCGGCCGCCAGTTCCAATCGCAAAGCCTCGGCCCGCTCGATATAGTCGAGATACTGATCGACTAGGGCGAGGATCGAGATTGCCCGCAAATCGACCCGCTGGCGCCGCGCGAGATCGAGCAGCAGGTCGAGCGGTCCCTCCCATCCGTCAAGCTCGAGATACAGCGCATCGTCGCTATTTGTCGGACGCGGCCAGAGCGGCGCATCGGAGTCCTCACCATGCGCCGCAAGAGCCGTGTCCTCGCTCATGCTTTCAGCCCCGCAGCGGCCAGCAACGCATCGCGGGTTGCCAGCAATGCTTCGGCGGGGGGCGTTTCGCGCGCGGTGCCCGTGCCCGCCAGCGCCCGATCAAGGCGAGCCCTGGTTTCGTCGGTGGGAGGCGGACAATCGGCCGCAATGGCTGCCATATCTGCCATCTTCGCCCAGCAATTGAGCACCAGATCGCACCCCGCCGCGAGCGCGCGCACGGCCCGCTCGGCAATCGTCCCGTCGAGCGCCTCCATATCGATATCGTCGGTCAGCAGCAGCCCGTCGAATCCGATGCGCTGGCGGATGATGCCGCGAATGATGGTTGGCGACAGGGTGGCGGGCAGAGCGTCGTCCCAGGCGGTGAACAGCAGGTGCCCAGTCATCCCCACCGGCGCGTTGCGCAGTGTGGCAAACGGGGCGAGGTCGATTTCCAGCTCCTCCGCGCTTGCCGTCACGCGGGGCAGCTCCTTGTGCGTGTCGGCCAGCGACCGGCCATGGCCCGGCATATGCTTGATGCAGCCGGCAACCCCCGCCCGTGCCAGCCCGTCGAGGATGGCGCGGCCGAGCGCCGCCACGCGCAACGGCTCTGAACCCAGCGCGCGGTCGCCGATCACGTCGTGTGCGCCGGGCTGGCGCACGTCGAGCGAGGGGTGGCAATCGACGGTGATGCCGACCTCGGCGAGGTCGCGGCCAAGCAGTTCCGCATTCGCCCGCGCGGCTTCAATCGCACTGGCCGGCGCAACATCGTACAACCGGTCAAACAGCTCCCCGGGCGGAAAGGCAGCCCATTCGGGCGGCTTCATCCGCGCCACCCGGCCGCCCTCCTGATCGATGCAAATAAACAGGTGATCGGTGCCGTGAAGCTCGCGCAGACTGTCGGTCAGCGCCCGCACCTGCGCGCGGTCGGCAATGTTGCGGCCGAACAGGATGTAGCCCGCCGGGCGCGCTTCGCGGAAGAAGGCGCGTTCGTCGGCGTTCATCACCGTCGAGGCGAGGCCGAAGATGGCGGGTGTCATCATGGCAAGCTCGCAGCAAGCCCGCTCAGCGGCAAGTGCAGGCGCGGTGGGGCTTGTGCAAAACGGCTCAGCGCTTCACCTGGCAGGCGATGCCGTCCGCCTTGAGCGCGTCGCACAGGGCGCGCGCAGACGCCTCGTTGCCGGCCACCGCCTGCAGCCGGTAGACAGTGCCGATATCGGCCTGACCCTGCACGATGCGGTGGCGCACACCGGCCAGCGCGTCGGTCTGCCGCACAAGGCTGGCCCAGCCGGCTTCGGCCGTCTCGCGGTTCGAATAGGCGCCGACCTGCACCCCGATACCGGGCGCGGCAGGGGCCTCGGTTGCACTCGGCGCGGCGGTGGGGGCCGGGCTGGCGGTGGCCCGCTCGATCGCCGGGCGCGGCGCGTCGCGCTGGGCAAGTTGGCCTTCGCGCGTGCCACCTTCGGCGATAACCGGGGCAACATCGCCGGTGCCAGCGAATTCCTTGCCCCCCGGATCGCTCGGCCGGACCTTGTACGGCCCCGGCGGCGCGGCGACGACGCTGCCATCGGCCACCACCTCGCTGGCGGTGCTCCGGTTGGTCGCCCACCAGATTCCGCCAACCAGCGCCGCCAGCGCGAGGAGGGCCATGAGGGCGTAGGGCAGGATCGACGGGCTGCGGGCTTCTACCTCGTCATCACCCGTATCGAGCCACGGCAGCGCGGCGTCATCGTCTGCAAGGTCGAGCCGGCTTTCGGTGTTGTAGGGGTCGCCCATCATCACATCTCCTCCACCGCGGCGACGCCCAGGATCGCCAGCCCGTTGGCCACAATCTGCCCGATTTGCGCGGCGAGGAACAGCCGTGCGCGCGTCAATTCGGCATCATCGGCGACGATCATCCGCCGCGCCGGATCGTCATTCCCGGCATTCCAGAAGGCATGGAACTCAGCCGCGAGATCGTAGAGATAGAACGCCACCCGGTGCGGCTCCCGCGCCAGCGCGGCCGCCTCGACCACGCGCGGAAACTGCGCCGCGGCGCGCACCAGCGCCCAGTCTCCGGCCCCCAGCCGCGCAAGGCCCGCCGACGCGCCGTCAGGGGCCAGCCCCTCTGCGGCGGCCTTGCGCAAGGTCGAATGGACCCGCGCGCTGGCGTACTGGACGTAGAATACCGGATTGTCCTTCGAGGCTTCGACGACCTTGTCGAAATCGAAATCCATCTGCGCGTCGGGCTTCCTCGTCAGCATGGTGAAGCGCACGACATCCTTGCCGACCATCTCGACCACGTCGGCCAGCGTCACGAAATTGCCCGCGCGCTTGCTCATCTTGAACGGCTGCCCGCCCTTCAGCAGCTGGACCATCTGCACCAGCTTGACCTCGAACGGCTTGGGCGCGGCGCCGTCCGCCCCGGTCAGCGCCGCGACCGCAGCCTTGATCCGCTTGACCGTTCCGGCATGATCCGCGCCCCAGATATCGACCAGCGCATCGGCGGTCTGTGCCTTTTGGAAATGATAGGCGAGATCGGCCCCGAAATAGGTCCAGCTCCCGTCCGATTTGCGGATCGGGCGGTCCTGATCATCGCCGAAACGGGTCGAGCGAAACAGCGGCAGCTCGACCGGCTCCCAATCCTCGGCCACCTTGCCCTTGGGCGCTTCGAGCACGCCATCATAGACCAGATCATGCGCCCGCAGCCACGCCTCGGCCTCGGCCGGCTTGCCCGACGCGTGCAACGCCGCTTCGGAGGCGAAGACATCATGCGAGATGCCAAGCTGGGCCAGGTCGTCGCGGATCATCGCCATCATCGCGTCCACCGCGCGCGCGCGGAACAGCGCCAGCCATTCGCCTCCGGGGGCGGTGGCATAGCGATCGCCGAACTCGGCGGCGAGCGCGCGCCCTACCGGCACTAGATAGTCGCCGGGATAGAGCCCTTCGCCGACCGGACCGGTCGTCTCGCCTAACGCCTCTCGGTAGCGGTGATGCACCGAGCGGGCGAGCACATCAACCTGCCCGCCGGCATCGTTGATGTAATATTCGCGGATCACCCGATGCCCGGCAAATTCGAGCAGGCTGGCGAGCGCATCGCCCACCACCGCGCCGCGGCAATGGCCCATATGCATCGGCCCGGTCGGATTAGCCGAGACATATTCGATATTGACCGTACTGCCCCCGCCCAGCGCCGAGCGGCCATAATCCGCCCCCAGCGCGGCGATAGCCGTCAGTTCGCGCTGCCAGACATCGTCCGCCAGTCGCAGATTAATGAAGCCGGGGCCGGCAATGCTCGCTTCGACCACATCGGGGTCGGCGGCGAGGCGTGTGGTGATCGCTTCGGCCAGCGCGCGCGGATTGGTGCCGGCCTGCTTTGCCAGCACCATCGCCGCGTTGGTGGCGAGGTCACCATGCGCCGGATCGCGCGGCGGTTCGACCGTCACGGCGGCAAGGTCGACGCCCGCCGGCAGCACGCCATCCGCTTCCAGCGCGTGCAATACCGTGCGCAGCCGCGCGGTGAAGGCGGCGAACAGGGTCTGGGGGGCGGCGCTTTCGGCTGGCTCGGACATGGCCCGCGCCGGTAGCCGATTGCGCGCGCGCGGGAAAGGGGCCGGCTGCCCCCTCAGCGCGTGGCGTTATAGCCCAGCTGCGCGTCGGTCAGGTGGAAGCCGACCAGCAGTTCGAAACTCGCGCGGGCAAGCGCGGCGCGCACTTCGGGTTCGGTCATCGGATCGACCGCTGCCTCCTGGTCGCCGGCGCGGCGTTCGCGCGTGATGCGTTCGCGGATCTCGGCGGGCAGGGTGGCTTCGGCGCGGTCGATATACGCGCCGGCCTGGGCGGAGGCACGGGCGCGTTCCTGGCCGTCGGCGAAGTCGAGCACCACAGTGCCCACCCGCTTCGACACGACCGCGCTGCCGCCGCGCAGCACGGTGACGAAATAGGGCAGTTCGACCCGCCGCGCGCCCCGCGTGTCGGTGCGCCGCGCAAGCACGTCGAAGCTCGCCTGCGAATAGACCTTGTCGCCCGATTCGTTGCACGTCGGGCGGACATTGGTCATCGCTGCGACCACGTCGATATTGTCGGCCGTGGCGCCCGCAGCAGGGCTGCGGAAGGTGGTGATGTCGCCGGTATAGTCGGGAATGCCAACCGCCGGGCAGGCGGTGCGGACCGCGGTAATGCCGACCCCGTCCGACAGCACCAGCTCGCCCGGCTTGGCGCAGCCTGCCAGCATGGTGAGGGTAAGGAGCCCCGCCCCGACCAGACGCCCTGACCCGACCATACGCATTGTCATCAGCAATCCCTTTATTGAGCGCGGCGGCCTCGGGCCCCGGCGCAGTTCGCGTGCAGCCCTAGCCCGCGCCGCGCCGCTACGCTAGAGGGGGGCGTATGAACGCCGCCTTCACTCCTGCCGCCCTGCCCCTGCCCCAAGCGGACCATAATGGCGATGCTGCGCGCCCCGCGCTCGAGGTGCTGGTGGCCGCGCCGCGGGGCTTTTGCGCCGGGGTCGACCGGGCGATCGAGATCGTCGAGCGCGCGCTGGCCCGGTATGGCGCGCCGGTCTTCGTGCGGCACGAAATCGTCCACAACCGTTTCGTGGTCGATACGCTGAAGGCCAAGGGCGCGGTGTTTGTCGATGAGCTCGACAAGGTGCCCGATGGCGCGCCGGTGGTATTCAGCGCGCATGGCGTACCCAAAGCAGTCCCGGCCGAGGCCGACCGGCGCGGGCTCGACTGGCTCGATGCGACCTGCCCGCTGGTCAGCAAGGTCCACCGCCAGGCCGAACGGCTTATCGAAAAAGGCGTGCATATCCTGTTCATCGGCCATGCCGGCCATCCCGAGGTGATCGGGACGATGGGGCAGGTGCCGGCCGGGTCGATCACGCTGGTCGAGGACGAGAGTGACGTGGCGACGCTGGAATTCGCCTCCGATGCGCCGCTTGGCTACCTGACCCAGACTACATTGTCGGTGGAAGATACCGCGCACATTATCGCTGCGCTGCACGCGCGCTTTCCCGCGATTGTCGCCCCGAAGGCGGATGACATCTGCTATGCCACCAGCAACCGTCAGGCGGCGATCAAACAGATCGCTCCGGCGGCCGATCTCGTGCTGGTGATCGGTGCGCCCAATTCATCCAACTCGCTGCGGCTGGTCGAGGTGGCCGAACGGTGCGGCACGTCGGCGCGCCTGATCCAGCGCGCGGACGAAATCGCGCCTGAATGGCTGGCGGGGGTCGGCACGCTTGGCCTCACCGCCGGCGCGTCGGCGCCCGAGGCGCTGGTGCGCGAGGTGCTCGACCGGCTGGCGCTGTGGCGCACCGTCATCACGCGCGAGATTGTCACCGCAGAAGAGCGCATCACCTTCAAGCTGCCCCGCCAGCTCGCCGACTGAGCGGTGGCGGTTTACACCCAGCTCGGCGCGGAAGCGATCGCCGCGCTGGTTGGCGCCTACGATATCGGCGCACTGGTTTCGGCCAAGGGCATCGCGGAAGGGGTGTCGAACTCCAATTGGCTGATCGAGACGACGGGCGCGGACAGCGCTGGGGCCAACAGGGGCGCGCGGTTCATTCTGACGCTTTATGAACGGCGCATCGACCTCGCCGATCTGCCGTTCTTCCTCGGCCTGCTCGACCATCTGGCGGCCGAAGGCTGCCCGGTGCCTGCGACGATCCATGACCGCGCCGGCGCGGCGATCCGCGAGGTGGCGGGCAAGAAGGCCGCGCTGATCGAGTTCCTGCCCGGCATCTCGCCCACCCGGCCCAATGCGGCGCAGGCCCATGCGGTCGGCGCGGCGCTGGCGCAGGTGCATCTGGCGGCGCAGGATTTCCCGCTGCGGCGGGCCAATGCGCTGGATATTACGCATACTGCGCGCGCGCTTGAGCGTTGCGGGGCGCAGGCGCTAGGCAATATCGACCCGACGCTGGCGGGCCTTGCCGATGCCGCGGCAGGGCTGGCGGCGCGCTGGCCGCACGATCTGCCGCGCTCGATCTGCCATACCGACCTGTTCCCCGACAATGTGCTGCTGCGCGGCGATGATGTGGCCGGGCTGATCGACTTCTATTTCGCTGCCGAAGAGGCGATGGCCTATGACCTCGCGGTCACGCACGCGGCCTGGTGCTTCGATCCCGCCGGCACGCGGTTTGAACCCGAACTGGGGAGCGCGCTAATCGCGGGGTATGACAGCCGGCGCCCGCTGGAGCCGCACGAGCGGGCGTGCCTGCCGCTGCTAGCCGAGGGGGCGTGCCTGCGCTTTGTCGCCAGCCGGGCAGAAGACTGGCTCGACACTCCCACCAGCGCGCAGGTCGCGCGCAAGGATCCGCTGGATTTCGCCCGGCGCTGGCGCTTTTATGCCGAAAACGGCGCACAGGCCTTCGCCTGACCGCCAGCGCGGGCTAAGGGGCGGCGCGATGAAACAGGTCGAATTGTTCACCGACGGTGCCTGCAAGGGCAATCCCGGCCCCGGCGGGTGGGGCGCGCTGCTGCGGATGGGGCGCCACGAGAAGGAACTGTCGGGCGGCGAGCGCGATACGACCAATAACCGGATGGAAATGACCGCCGCCATTCGCGGGCTCGCCGCGCTGATCGAGCCGTGCGAGGTTGCGCTGCACACCGACAGCAAATATCTGATCGACGGGATCACACGCTGGGTGCACGGCTGGCAGAAGAATGGCTGGGTCAATGCCAGCAAGAAGCCGGTCCGCAATGCCGATCTGTGGCACGAACTGATCGAACAGACCGGGCGTCACCGGGTCCACTGGCACTGGGTCAAGGGCCATGCCGGGCACCCCGAGAACGAACGCGTCGACACGCTCGCCAGTGCGGCGGCCGAAGCGCAGGCGGCACTACGCGGCTAGCCGGTCGGGGGCGTAAAGCGCCGGATCGAGCCGGTCGGTCAGAGAGTCGCGGGGAGCACCGGCGAGAAGTTGCGCGGTCAGCCGGGCGGCCGCCGGCGCGGTCTGGATGCCGAAGCCGCCCTGCCCGGCAAACCACACGAACGCCCCGTCGCGCGGGTCGCGGCCGTAGACGGGCAGCCGGTCGGGGGCAAAGCTGCGAAGTCCTGCCCAGCGATGCTCGATTGCCGCGACCGGCCAGTCGGCCACCTCGCCGAAACGATGGAGGGCGAGCGCCACGTCCAGTTCCTCCGCCGCCGCATCGCAGGGTGCGGACGGGGTTTCGTCATGCGGCGAGAGCCACAGCCGCGCGCCATCGGGGCGGAAATAGAAACTGCCATCCATTCCGATGACCAGCGGCAGATCGGGCGGCGGCGGCGGATCGACGCGCAATTGCACCATCGTGCGCCGCAGCGGGGTGATGCCAAGCTGCCCGATACCGGCAAGGCGCGCGACCTCGTCGGCCCAGGCCCCGGCCGCGTTGACCAGCGTGCCGCACTCCGCGGCCACCCCGCGCCCGGCGAGCCGCCAGCCCGCGGCGGTGCGCGTAACCTCATCAATTCGCGCATTCGGATGCAACGTAACGCCGCTCGCCCGCGCGCGCGCGAGGTAGTGCGCGTGCAGCGTGGCGACGTCGATATCGGCGCAGGCCGGCTGCCACACCCCTTCATCCCACCCCTCGCGCAGTCCGGGCACCCGCGCGGCGAGCTGCGCCCGGTTCAACGGGTGCAGCGCTACCCCGCTGCCGGCGTAGGCGGCGAGGAAATTCGCCACGGCCGCATCCTCCCCCGGCGGTGCGAGGTAGAGCGCGCCGCGCGGCGCGAGGACGCCGCACTCGGCGAGATACGGGCCGGACGCCTGCGTCAGCGGGACAATCTGCGGTCCGCCATAGCACTCGTCCCAGAACGCGGCCGAGCGGCCGGTGGCATGATAGCCGGGCTGCGGCTCCGCCTCGAACACGGCGATCCGCTCCTGCGGAAGCAACGCGGCAAGTTCGGCGGCGAGGCTGGCCCCGGCGATTCCGGCGCCGATGATCGCGATGTCGGCTGTCAGCATCACCCTTGCGCCGGGGCCACCCGATCGAGGAACCCGGCGATCGCGCCCATCGCCCGGTCACGTACCGGATCGATCTCGCGCAGGATTTCGTGGCGCGCCTCGGGTCCGAAGGCGACCAGTTCGCCGTTGGGCAGGCGGCGCGCGGCCCGCTGGATCGCGGCCCAGTTGACCAGCCGGTCAGCGCTGGTGCCGAACAGCAAGACCGGGGTCGTCACCTGTTCCAGCACGCCCGGCTGTTCCAGTGCGCGCATCGAGGCATAGGCGCGCTCGACCCAGCCCCAGCTGCCGGGCCCCATCACCAGCCCGGGCCGCACCTGCCGCCACCACAACTCATCTTCGTAACGGGCAGCATCATGGGTCAGCAGGTTGGCGCGGTCAGCCGGCATTTCGCCCGGCTTTTCGCTCCATTTCCAAGCCGGACGGGTCGCCGGGCCGAGCGCGGCCATCACCCTTGCCGCCAGATGGGCCAAGGGCAGCGGCAGGTTGGGGGCGGAGAAACCGAGCATCGGCGCCGACAGCACAGCGGCATCGGGATCGACCCTCCGCTCGGCCAGCGCCCGCAGCGCCAGATGCCCGCCCATTGAATGGCCGATCAGGACATAGGGGCCTGGACCGACGCTGCGCCATGTTTCCCAGAACCCGGCGAGATCGTCGATCCACTGGGCAAAGTCACGGACATGCCCGGTGACCTTGTCCGCCCCAAGCCGGCCAGACCCCGCCTGCCCGCGCCAGTCGATCGAGGTTACGCGCCAACCCGCATCGTGCCATTCGGCGAAGCTTTCGAGATATTTCTCGTAATGATCCCCGCGCCCGGGAAGGAACAGCAGCGAGCCGCGCGGCGGGGCCGCGTTGCGCGATGCGGCGGTGGGTGCGGCAAAGTCGATCCGGCGGATCTGGTGTCCATCGGTCGCTGTCCACCAGTCTTCCTGTGCGAAGGCCGGGATCGACCGGCGGTCGACCCCCGAACGGCTGCGATGCGCGTCGCGATCGGGCTGATGATAACTAATACCGCCCTCCTGCGGTTGGTTACTATTTGGTAAGCCATAGCCTTTAGCACCGACCCCGCAAAGTTGGGGGGCGGTTATGACTGGCGCGATGGTCCAATATGGTCTGCTGATTGCCTTGGCAATCGCGCTGGTGGTGGCAGCATTTACCGATCTGCGCCGCCGTCAGATCGACAATTGGCTTAATGCGGGAATCGCGCTTGCCGCGCCGGCGTTCTGGTGGGCCAGCGGCTTGTCGCTGTGGCCCGATGTGGCGCTGCAACTGGGGGTTGCGCTGGCCGCCTTTGCGGTCCTTGCCGGCCTGTTCGCGCTGCGCGCGATGGGTGGCGGCGATGTGAAGCTGCTGACCGCGCTGGCGCTGTGGATCGAGCCGGGCTGGTTCCTCAAGCTGCTGGTGGTCATGGCGCTGGTTGGCGGCGTGCTGACGATCGTGATGGGCGCGTGGCACGTTGCACGCCGCCAGCGCGACCGGCTGCAAATCCCTTATGGCGTAGCCATCGCCGCAGCCGGCATCTGGGTGCTGGGGGCGCAATATCTGCCCGCCGCCAGCCTCGCCGCCGCGCAGGCGGGGTGAACCCGATTTTAACCATTTCCACCGTAGCAACACCGAGGATTGCCGCCGGCTTTTCAGACCGGCAGCCGAATGAGGGGGCCGATTGAGCCATGGACAGGAAGAAGCTGGTTCTGCTGCTGGGGGCATTGATCATCGCGATCGGGACCGCCCTTGCCGCGCGGAGTATGTTCGCCGGGGCCGCCGCCCCGCAGTCCCAGGCCGCGGCGCCGCAGCCCGTCGGGCCCAAGGTGCTGGTTGCCAAGCGCGGCCTGCCCGTAGGCACGATCATCACCGCCGATTCCATCGGCTTCCAGCAATGGCCGAGCGAGCTGGTGCAGGACGCCTATTTCCTCGACGGCGAGGCCGACATGTCGAAACTGCTCGGCACTGTGGTCCGCTATCCGGTGACGGCAGGCGAGCCGGTGACGCAAGGGTCGCTGGTGGCCCCCGGCGACCGCGGCTTCCTCGCCGCCGCGCTTGGGCCGGGGATGCGCGCCGTGACCGTGCCGGTGTCGGCCAAGACCGGGGTCGGCGGCTTCGTCTTCCCGGGTGACCGGGTGGACTTGGTGCTGACCCAGTCGATCAGCGGCGATGAAGGCGCCGAGCTGAAAACTTCCGAAACCATCATCCGCAATCTGCGCGTGCTGGCGACCGACCAGTCGACCGAACAGGAAACCGAAGAAGGCAAGACGGTGGTCAAGGAATTCCGTACCGTCACGCTCGAGGTCACGCCGCGGATCGCCGAAAAGGTCTCGGTCGCGCAGACCATCGGCACGCTCAGCCTGTCGCTGCGCTCGATCGCTGACAATCAGAGCGAGCTGGAACAGGCCATCGCCGCCGGCGAAGTGACCATCCCCGACAATGCCACGCCCGAAGAAGAGGCCCGCATCCTGCGCGAAGCGATGTCGCGCCCGATCGACCGGGGCACCACCTTTGTCACCGGCGGCGACGTCTCGCGTTTCCAGCGCAGCACCGTCCCGCCGCGCCGCAGCTCGGCACAACGCGAGGCGCAGGCGCAGCAGGCCATCGGTTCGATGACCACGGCTATTGCCGGGCTCGCCGGGGCCACTGGTGGCGGGGCTGCCGCCGGAGCCGCCGCTGCGGCCCCGTCCGGTCCGGTGGTCCGCGTTACCCGCGGCAAGGAAACCACCGCCGTCGAGGTGGGAAGAAACTGAAATGGTCGCGCATCAACACATACTGAACGCAACCGGCGCAGCCCGGATGCCCAAGGGGGGCAAAGCCTTGAAACCTCGCATTACCGCATCGCTGCTGCTGGCCGGCCTCGCCGTGCTGCCGTTGGCCACCGTCCCGGTCGCACCCGCCCACGCCCAGCAGGTCGTCCGCCCGGCACAGTCGATCGTGCTGTCGATCGGCCGGGGCGAGCTGGTCACCGTGCCCGGCGCAATGGCCGACGTGTTCGTCGCCAATGACGAAGTAGCCGACGTCCAGGTCAAGTCGCGCAACGAGCTTTATGTGTTTGCCAAGGCGGGCGGCGAAACCACCGTCTATGCGTCCAACGCCGCCGGCCAGGTGGTGTGGGCAGCCAATGTCCGCGTCGGCTCGAACATTGACAGCATCGACCAGATGCTGGCGCTGGCCATGCCCGAGGCGCAGATTGCGGTGTCGACTATGGGCACCAACACGGTGCTGCTGACCGGCACCGTCGCCGCGCCCGAGGATGCTGCCGAAGCCGAACGGCTGGTCAAAGCATTCGTGGGCGAAAACAGCAACGTCATCTCGCGCCTGCGCATGGCAACGCCGCTGCAGGTCAATCTGCAAGTCCGCTTTGCCGAGGTCAGCCGTTCGCTGGTCCGCGCGATCGGGGTTAATCTTTCAACGATTGACGGCAGCAGCGGAATGCAAATCGGTGTCGGTCAAGGGCGCGCTGGATGGGCGCCGACCTTTCGTCCGGGAAGCGCGACAGGGATTGGCAACCAGACCAAAGTGTGGGTGCCGAACCCTGTTTTCAATCCCAGCCTGCCAGCGACGGGCGCGAACGCACCGCTGATTGAGGTTGACGGAACGTCGATCAACCCCATTGCGGGTGGCACAACGCTCGGCCTTGCCAGCAAGTTCCTTGGCCTCGATTTCCTCAGTGCGCTCGATCTTGCCGAGCGTGACGGGCTGGTAACGACTTTGTCGAACCCCAACCTCACCGCCCTGTCGGGCGAGACGGCCGACTTCCTCGCCGGCGGCGAATTTCCGATCCCGATCAGCCAGGGTCTCGGCACCACGGCGATCGAGTACAAGAAGTTCGGCGTCAGCCTCGCCTATACGCCCACCGTGCTGGCCAATGGCCGCATCTCGATCCGCGTGCGGCCCGAAGTGTCGGAACTGTCGAGCCAGGGGGCGGTGACGCTCAATGGCTTTCAGGTGCCGGCGCTGACCATCCGCCGCGCCGAGACCACGGTCGAGCTGGGTTCGGGCCAGAGCTTCATGATCGCCGGGCTGATGAGCAACAGCGCGCAGCAGACGATCGACAAGGCGCCGGGCGTGGGCGACGTGCCGATCCTCGGCAATCTGTTCCGCTCGCGCAATTTCCGCCGCGGCGAAACCGAGCTGGTGATCGTGGTCACGCCCTATCTGGTGAACCCGGTCAACGAACGCGACATCCGCCTGCCGACCGATGGCTTCCGCACTTCGAGCGAGGGCGAGGCCCTGCTCGGCTTCCGCGAGAATGCCGGCCGCAGCGGCGAATTGCGCCCCGGCCCGCGCGTTGCAGGCGAAGCGGGCGCCGCACCGGCAGCGCCCGCGATCAGTGCGCAGGATGCGGGGGCACCGCCGCCGCCCGCTGCCGATGCGCGCAATCGTAACCGCCAGGCCGAGGCCGCGGCCGCACCCGGTTTCAACTTCTGATCGCCTGAGGGGACAGTCACATGACACACGCACGCACGCATCGCCGCCTGCTCGCCTCCGCGACGGCGCTCTCGCTTGGTCTCGCCCTCACTGCCTGTGGCGGGATGGCCGACAATCGCAGCCTCTACTCGATCCACCAGCCGGTGATTGAACGCAGCAATTACGCGTTCGACATCAATGCCGGGTATGGCGGGCTAGATACTGCCGAACAGATGCGACTGGCCGGCTGGTTCGAAGCGATCGGCCTGCGCTATGGCGACCGCGTCGCGATTGACGATCCGGCGATGAGCGGCGCGACCCGCGATGCGGTGGCGAATATCGCCAAGCGCTATGGCATCCTCCTCGCAGACAGCGCGCCGGTGACCGAAGGGCAGCTCGCCCCGGGGCAGGCGCGTGTGGTCGTGACCCGCAGCAGCGCCGCGGTGCCCGGCTGCCCCGACTGGGCAGCGCAATCGGATACCAACCTCAACAACGCGACCTATTCGAACTACGGCTGCGCCGTGAACGCCAACATGGCGGCGATGGTCGCCAATCCGGAAGATCTGGTCAACGGCCAGCGCGGCACCGGGCAGACGACGGTGATGAGCGCGTCGAAGGCGATCTCGACCTACCGCGAAGCGGAACCGACCGGCAAGGCTGGCCTCAGCCAGACCAGCAGCACCGAAGGGGGTAACTGAGCCATGAACGCGCCCTGGAAATCTTCCATGCCCGGCAATCGCGACCCGTTTGCCGCCTTCGTCTGCGACGATGCCGCGCTCGACGTGCTGCGCCCGGTAGTGGTTGAAATGGGCTGGCAGCCGGAAAAATGCGCTCGCGGCGGCCTCCGCAATGCGGTCCAGTCGCTATCGGTGGCTGCGAGCCCCAATATCCTGCTGGTCGATCTGTCGGAAAGCGGCGATCCGCTGAACGACATCAATGCGCTGGCCGAGGTGTGCGAGCCGGGCACGGTGGTGATCGCCACCGGGCAGGTCAACGATGTGCGGCTCTACCGCGACCTGCTCGCCAGCGGGATCCATGATTATCTGCTCAAGCCGCTATCGGTGGCGCAACTGCGCGAGGCGCTGACCAACGCCCAGGCGGTGTTCGCCGCCCCGCGCGCCGGCCATGCTGAAGCGGTCAGGCGCCATATCACGACCGCCGTTGTGGGCACGCGCGGGGGGGTCGGTGCGTCGATGCTGGCGACCTCGCTCGCCTGGCTGTTCTCGACCGAGCACAAACAGCCGACGGCGCTGCTCGATCTCGACATCCATTTCGGCACTGGCGCGCTGGCGCTCGACCTCGAACCGGGGCGCGGGCTGACCGATGCGATCGAAAACCCGAGCCGGATCGACGGCCTCTTCATCGAACGCGCAATGATCCGCGCGAACGAGAACCTTGCCATTCTGTCGGCCGAGGCGCCGATCAACGCACCGCTGCTGACCGACGGGTCCGCCTTCGTCCAGCTCGAGGAGGAGTTTCGCAACGCCTTCGAGATGACGGTGATCGATCTGCCACGCAACATGCTGATCAACTTCCCGCACCTCCTCGCCGATGTGAACGTGATCGTGCTGGCGACCGAGCTGACGCTGGCATCGGCGCGCGACACGATCCGCATCCTGTCTTGGCTCAAGGCTAATGCGCCCAATGCCCGGCCGGTGATCGTCTCCAACAAGATGCAGGCCGGCACCGCCGAGATCAGCAAGGCCGATTTCGAAGCCTCGATCGAACACAAGATCGACCTTGTCATCCCCTATGACATCAAGGCGGCAAGCAATGCGGCCAAGCTGGGGCAGACCTTTGCCGAAGCCAATCACGCGACCAAATCCGGCGCCGCGCTGCGGCAACTGGCGGAAATGGTGCTGGGTGCCAGCGAAGACGATGCCGACGCCGCTCCAACCGGCGTACCGGGCAAGAAATCGCTGCTCGCCGGGCTCGACCTCAAGTCGCTGCTCGCCGGCAAGGGCAAAGGCGGCGCCAAGAGCGGCGCCAAAGCCGAAGCCGCGCCGGCCGCCTGATGGCCGGTGGCACCACCCCCGTGATGGATGAAGGCGGGCCCATGCGATGACAATGTTCCAGATCCTGCTGGTGGCTGCCGGGCTGATGGCGCTGATGGTGGTTGGCTACACCCTGCTGGCCGGGCCGTCGGCGGCCAAGGAAAGCCAGCGCCGGCTGCAAGCCGTCCGCTTCCGCCATTCTGACAGCGCTTCGGCCAAGATGGAATCGCAGCTCAAGAAGGCGATCGCGGCGCGCAAGCCCAAGATGCACGCGGTCGCCGGCTCGAACTCGCGGATCGAGGCGTTGCAGGTGCGGCTCAACCGCTCGGGCAAGGGCTGGACGCTGACCCAGTATTTTTACGCTACGCTGGGCATTGCGCTCGCGGTGGCGCTGCTGATTTTTTTCCGCTCCGGTGCGGTGCTGATGTCGCTGCTGATCGGGCTGGTCGTCGGCGCCGGCTTCCCGCACTTGGCACTTAACCGGGCGATCAACAAGCGGACCGCCAATTTCAACGCCAAGTTTCCCGATGCGATCGAATTGCTGGTGCGCGGCCTGCGGTCGGGCCTGCCGGTCACCGAAACGCTGGCCGTGGTCGCGCAGGAGGTGCCTGGCGCGGTGGGCGAGGAATTCAAGGCCATCGTCGAACGCATCCGCATCGGCCGCACGATGGAAGAAGCGTTGCAGGAAACCGCCGACCGGCTGGGCATCCCCGAATTCAACTTCTTCTGCATCACGCTTGCCATCCAGCGCGAAACCGGCGGCAACCTCGCTGAAACGTTGTCGAACCTGGCCGACGTGCTGCGCAAGCGCGCGCAGATGAAGCTCAAGATCAAGGCAATGAGCTCGGAATCGAAGGCCTCGGCCTACATCATCGGCGCGCTGCCGTTCATGGTGTTCGCGGTGATCTGGTTCATCAACCCGGAATATATGGAAGGGTTTTTCACCGATGACCGCCTCATCATCGCCGGCATGGGCGGGATGGTGTGGATGAGCATCGGCGCCTTCATCATGTCCAAGATGATCAGTTTCGAAATCTGACGGGGAGCATACGGAAAATGACCAACCAGCCCCCCGGTCCGACCCTGCTCGGTGTCGACATGATCTTTGTCGGCACGATCCTGGCCGGCGTCGCCGCGCTGGCGGTGATGTTCGCGGTCTATGCCGCGATTACCGTGCGCGACCCGATGACCAAGCGGGTCAAGGCGCTCAATGCGCGGCGCGAGGAGCTGAAGGCGGGGATCCAGAAATCGACCGCCAAGAAGCGCCAGAGCCTGGTGCGCAAGACCGACCAGACCGAAAAGGTCAAGGATACGCTCTCGGGCCTCAAGGTGCTCGAACAGAGCCAGCTCGAGACAATCCAGCAGAAACTCGCCTGGGCGGGTTATCGCAACAAGGAACTGGCAGTCTATGTCGTGTTCGCGCGGATGATCCTGCCGATCGTGCTGGGCCTGATCGGGCTTTATCTGTTCTACATTTCCGACATGTTCCCCGACTGGGGCAGCTTCAAGCGGCTGGGCGCCTTCGCAGCGATGCTGGCGATCGGCTACAAGGGGCCGGAAACCTACCTCAAGAACAAGGCGACCAAGCGTACGGGCGAAATCCGCAAAGGGCTGCCCGACGCGCTCGATCTGCTGGTCATCTGCGCCGAGGCGGGGCTGACCGTCGATGCGGCATTCAACCGCGTGGCGCGCGAACTGGGCCGGGCCTATCCCGAACTGGGCGACGAATTCGCGCTGACCGCGATCGAATTGTCATTCCTCACCGAACGGCGGATGGCGTTCGAGAACCTTGCTTACCGGGTCAACCTCGATTCGGTGCGCGGGGTGGTGACGACGATGATCCAGACTGAACGCTACGGCACTCCGCTCGCTTCGGCGCTGCGCGTCCTGTCGGCAGAATTCCGCAACGAGCGGATGATGCGCGCCGAAGAAAAGGCCGCGCGCTTGCCGGCAATCATGACCGTTCCGCTGATCATGTTCATCCTGCCGGTGCTGTTCATCGTCATTCTGGGCCCGGCTGCCTGTTCGATGACCGACGCCTTCAGCGATGGCGGCGCGGCCGGCGGCGGCGGGGGCGACTGACCGCCCGCTCTAGTCCCCGATGCCGCCATAATCGGCATCGGGGCCGAGCGCATCAGCCTGCTCGCGCACGCGGGCCAGCAGATCGCGAAGGCTCGTCTGCTCCTCGGCCGTCAACACCGCGAACAGGCGGCGTTCGATCGCCTGCGCGTGCGGCATGATCCGCGCGTGGATCGCCGCCCCTTCGGCTGTCAGCGCCAGATGGTGCGAGCGCCCGTCGGCCGGGTTGGGCGCCCGCGTCAGCAGCCCGCGCGCGGCCATCGCCTTGCAGGCGCGGTTGACCGCCACCTTATCCATCATCGTCGCGCGCGCAATGTCGCGCTGCGTACGCGCGCCGCCATCGCCGAGCACCGCCATCACCCGCCATTCGGTGACCTTGAGCCCGAAGGTGTCGCGATAGCTTTCGGCAATTCGCGCGCTCACTGCATTTGTCACGAGCGACAACTGATAGGGCAGGAAATCATCAAGACGCGGTGTTCTGGCCATGCCCTGCCCTAGCCGCTTGCCGAAAGCGCGCCCACCCCCGCCCCGTTCATTACTCGCCCAGCGACGGCATTGAGCCGCGCCAGCAGCGCCGGATCGCGCGCTGCCGGTGCGGTCATCAATGCGTGCTCGAGTGCCGTATCGGCTGGCACCGGCGCACGCGCGGCCGGCAGGTTGGCGACCAGCGCCTTCAGCGTGCGCTGCGCCAGCGCGGCATTGGCGGCGACCTGCGCCAACACTGTGGCGGCATCAACTGGCGGGCGGCCCGCATCCCAGCCATCATAATCGGTGACCAGTGCGAGCAGCGCGTAAGGCAGCTCCGCCTCGCGGCACAGCGTCGCCTCGGGCATCGCGGTCATGCCGATCACGTCGGCGCCCCAGCGGCGATAGAGCGCGCTTTCCGCGCGGGTGGAAAAGCGTGGCCCATCGATTGCGATATAGGTCGCCGGGCGATGCACCGTGCCACCAGCCTGCTTAGCTGCTGCCCCGACGAGCCGCGACAGGCGCGGGCAGACCGGCTCGGCAAAGCCGACATGGGCGACGCAGCCCGGCCCGAAGAAGCTGGCGGCGCGGCCGCTGGTACGGTCGATGAACTGGTCGACCAGCACCAGATCGCCCGGCGCCATCGCCTCGCGCAATGATCCGACCGCCGAAATCGCCAGCACATCGCTCACCCCGCAGCGTTTGAGCACGTCGATATTGGCCCGGTAATTGACCGCGGCGGGCGGCAGATGATGGCCTGCTCCGTGCCGGGCGAGAAACGTCACCCTGACCCCGCCGAGCCGCCCGGTCACCACCGGGCCGGAGGGCGCGCCGAAACTGGATGCAACTGCGATCTCCTGCGCATCTTCCAGCCCGTCAATCGCGGCGAGGCCCGAACCGCCGATAATCCCGAGATGCCAGGCTTCGCGCGGCGGGGCGATGCTCATGAAAAGCCCGGCTCGTCCCACCAGGGATAGAAATCGGGCATCGCGCTGCTCACCCGGTCGGGGAAGGCTGGCGGGCGCTTTTCAAGGAAGCTTGCGATCCCTTCCCGCGCATCACCGCTGCGGCTGAGGCGGTAGATGGCGCGGCTGTCGATCCTGTGCGCGTCCATCGGATGCGGCAGGGCTGACAGGCGCCACAGCATCGCCCGGGTCATCGCAACCGACACCGCGGAGGTGTTGTCGGCAATCTCGCGGGCGATCGCGCGGGCCGCGTCCATCAGTTCGCCTTGCGGGTGGAGCGAGCGGACCAGGCCCCCTGCCAGCGCCTCCTCCGCCCCGAAGATGCGCCCCGTCATGCACCATTCGAGCGCGGTCGGCAGGCCAACCAGCCGTGGCAGGAACCAGCTCGAGGCGGCTTCGGGCGTGATCCCGCGACGGGCAAAGACGAAGCCGAACCGCGCATTGTCGGCCGCGAGGCGGATATCAAACGGCAATTGCATCGTTGCGCCCACGCCCACCGCGACCCCGTTGCACGCGCCGATCAGCGGCTTCTGCGAATTGAACAGCCGCAGCGTCAGCCGCCCGCCGCCATCGCGCACCCGCTCGTCCGACAGATCGTCCACCTGCGTCGGGTCGGAGAAGACGTGCCCCCCGCCCTCAGGCGTCAGGTCGGCGCCCGCACAGAAGGCGCGCTCGCCATGCCCCGTCACGATCACCGCGCGCACGCTGTCATCGGCATCGGTGCGGTCGATCGCGTCGATGATCTCGGCCATCATGGTGCGCGTGAAGGCGTTCATCTTGTCGGGCCGGTAGAGCGTCAGCGTGGCGATGCCCTCGGCAATATCCAGCCTGATCTGCGTATACTTACTCACCCGCACTCTCCCGGTGAAGGTCGCGGGGCGCCGCAATCGGCAGCGCCCCGCTGCTTATCGCTCAGCGCGGGGCCATGCGGATCGCGCCGTCGAGGCGCACATCCTCGCCGTTGAAATAGCCGTTCTCGATCATCGCCACGGCGAGCTTGGCATATTCGCTCGGGTCGCCCAGACGCTTGGGGAACGGCACCGAGGCGGACAGCCCGTCGCGCACATTCTGCGGCGCGCCGGCGAGCAGCGGGGTATCGAAAATGCCCGGCAGAATGGTGTTGATGCGGATATTCTCGCCCGACAGGTCGCGCGCGATCGGCAGCGTCATGCCGACCACGCCGGCCTTCGACGCCGAATAGGCGACCTGGCCCATCTGCCCGTCTTCTGCGGCGACGCTGGCGGTGTTGACGATCGCCCCGCGGTCGCCGTCTTCCAGCGGGTCGAGCGTCATCATGCCCGCCGCCGACATGGCGATGCAGCGGAACGTGCCGACGAGGTTGATCTGGATCAGCCAGTCGAACGCAGCCGCCGGGTAATGCTTGATCGAGCCGTCTTCCTTCGAACGGCTGGCGGTCTTCATCGCCGCGCCGGTGCCCGCGCAGTTGACCAGGATGCGCTCCTGCCCGTGCGCCTCGCGCGCCTTGGCGAAACCGGCGGCAACGCTTTCGTCGCTGGTCACGTTGACCTCGCAGAAGATGCCGCCGATCTCGGCAGCCAGCGCCTCGCCCTTTTCGGCCTGTAAGTCGAAGATTGCGACCTTGGCACCCTTGGCCGCCAGCGCCCGCGCGGTCGCAGCGCCAAGGCCCGAAGCACCGCCCGTGACCACGGCCGGAGTGTTTTCACCAATCTGCATAAGTCAGCTTCCTTGTTCGTTGAAAGGGTTGGTCAGAGCGCCTCGACGATCGTGACATTGGCTACGCCGCCGCCTTCGCACATCGTCTGCAGGCCGTATTTCTTGCCGCGCGCCTTCAGCGCATGGACCAGCGTCGCCATCAGCTTGGTCCCGCTGGCGCCGAGCGGATGGCCGAGCGCGATTGCCCCGCCATTGACGTTGAGCCGCGCCGGATCGGCGCCGGTATGCTTGAGCCAGGCGAGCGGCAATGACGCAAACGCCTCGTTCACCTCATAGAGGTCGATATCGTCGATGCTGAGCCCCGCGCGGGCGAGCGCCTTGTCGGTGGCGAAGAGCGGTTCCTCGAGCATGATCACCGGGTCGCCCGCCGTCACCGTCAGCGTGTGAATGCGGGCCAGCGGGGTCAGGCCGTGCGCCTTCAATGCCGCTTCCGACACGATCAGCGCGGCCGACGAGCCGTCGCAGATCTGACTGGCAGTCGCTGCCGACAACGCGCCGCCCTCGCTCAGCAGCTTGACCCCGGCAATCCCCTCCATCGTCGCATCGAAGCGGATGCCTTCATCAACGGTGTGCACGGCCGGGCCATCGGGCGTCTCGATCTCCACCGGCACGATCTCGGCGGCGAACGCCCCGCTTTCCGTCGCAGCCTTGGCCTTCTGGTGGCTGGCGAGGGCAAAGGCGTCGAGTTGTTCCTTGGTGAAGCCGTGCTTCTTCACGATCATCTCCGCGCCCATGAACTGCGACCATTGGACGCCGGGATATTTCTCCTCGAGGCCAGGCGATTTGTAGTGCCCCAGCCCTTCCTTCATGTGGAACATGGCGTTCGAGCCCATCGGAACCCGGCTCATGCTTTCAACGCCGCTGGCGATGACCACGTCCTGCACGCCCGACATCACCGCCTGCGCGGCAAACTGGACCGCCTGCTGCGAGGAACCGCATTGCCGGTCGATCGTCACCGCCGGGGTCGATTGCGGCAGCAGCTTGCTGGCCAGCACCGCATTGCGCCCGACCTGCATCGCCTGCTCTCCTGCCTGGGTGACGCAGCCCATGATGACATCGTCGACTGCGGCCGGATCGATTCCGCTGCGCGAGACGATCGCGTCGAGCGAGGTTGCGGCAAGGTCAACCGGGTGGACACCGGCCAGCCGCCCCCCGCGGCGCCCCCCGGCGGTGCGGACGGCATCGACGATATAGGCTGCGGGCATGTGCGCTCTCCCGGTGTTCGCGTTGCGATTTGCCACCGGCCTAGAAACCGGCGCGGGGGCGGTCAAGCGGGATGGGCGCTTTGCAGTCTGTGGCGCGGGTGACACAGGTGTTTTCATATCGGTTTGACCGTCCACGGCGCGGCGTTGCCATTTTCACACGATTGTCGCATGGGGGCGCCTTGCTGGTCCATCCTGCCTGGGTTTGCGGAGGGGTGCGGCAACAGAAAATGGCCCTCGATGGGCCGCTCTAGGGGATCAATCCTGATGAAAAAGTCTACCATGCTGAAGGTCAGCGCTGCGCCGCTGGCTCTTGGTCTGGCGCTTGCGGGCTCACCCGCCTTTGCGCAGACGACCGAAGAGGACGTCGGCGTCGGCCCGGTTGAATCGGTCGATACGCCGACCGCCGAACAGGGCGATGTGATCATCGTCACCGGCACGCGCATCCTGCAGCCCAACCTGGAATCGGCCAGCCCGGTGACTGTGGTTGGGGCGGCTGAAATCACCCAGACGGGTACGACCCGCGTGGAAGACCTCATCAACTCGCTGCCGCAGGTGTTCGCTGGGCAGGGTTCGACCGTGTCGAACGGCTCGACCGGTACCGCGACCGTCAACCTGCGTGGCCTCGGTTCGGAGCGTAACCTGGTGCTGGTCAACGGCCGCCGCTTGGTCCCGGGCGACCCGAGCTCGGCTGCTGCCGACCTTAACGTCATTCCGGCTGCGATCATCAAGCGCGTTGACGTGCTGACCGGCGGTGCGTCGGCGGTATACGGTGCGGACGCCGTATCGGGCGTCGTCAACTTCGTGATGGATACCGAGTTCGAAGGCTTCAAGCTCGACGCTCAGTATTCGCTCTACAATCACGACAACCGCGGTGATGCGGCCTATGTCGATGCGCTCAACGCGCGTCGCTTCGCCTACCCGACCGGCATGGTCGCCGATGGCGGCGCGATCGATGCGACGCTCGCTTTCGGCACCAGCTTCGACGATGGCCGCGGCCATGCGACCGCCTATGTCGGCTATCGCAAGATCAACGCCGTGCTCCAGCGCGACCGCGACTATTCGGCCTGTTCGCTGTCACCTCGCAGTGTCGCCAATGCAACCCTCCGCCCTTATGACTGCGGCGGTTCTGGTACGTCGCCTACGGGAACGGTGTATGCGTTCGATTCCGGCGGTGATCCGGCAGACTTCACCTCGGTGACGCTGCAGTTTGGCCCCAACCGCACGCTGCTTCCCGGCCGTACGCTCTACAACTTCGCGCCGCTGAACTATTATCAGCGTCCGGACGAGCGCTACACGGCTGGCGTCTTCGCCGATTATGAAATCTCCGAAGCGCTGCACCCCTACATGGAGTTCATGTTCATGGACGACCGCACGGTCGCCCAGATCGCTCCGTCGGGGAACTTCGGCAACACGCTGTCGATCAACTGCGACAACCCGCTGTTGTCGGCCCAGCAGCGCGCGATCCTGTGCGATGCCGAAAACCTGCTCGTCAGCCCCAACCCCGACAATGCGTTCGATGTAGTCGGCAACACCGGCGATCCGGCGTTCAACTTCATCGATGCCGCGACCGGGCGCACCTACAATCGCGGGTTTGCCCAGATCCTGCGCCGCAACGTCGAAGGTGGCGGGCGTCAGGACGATCTGCAGCACACCAGCTACCGGGCGGTCATCGGTACGCGCGGGCAGTTGAGCCCGGTGTGGACGTACGATGCCTATTATCAGTACGGCCGGACCAATTTCGCGCAAACCTATCGCAACGACTTCTCGGTCACGCGTCTGGCCCGGGCGATCGACATCGTGCGCGATGCGAGCGGCAACATCGTCTGCCGCTCGGCGACCGATGGGACCGATCCGAACTGCGTGCCGTGGGACATCTTCTCGCCCGGCACGGTTACGCCTTCGGCGGCTTCGGTGAACTATCTTGCCACTCCGGGCTTCAGCCGCGGGATCGTGACGCAGCAGGTCGCTTCGGCCTATGTGTCGGGTCTGCTGGGCGATTACGGCATCAAGTCGCCGTGGTCGGCTGATGGCGTCGGGCTGGTGCTCGGTGCGGAATATCGCAAGGAAAACCTTGAATTCAACGCCGACACCGCATTCCAGACCGGCGATCTTGCCGGCCAGGGTGCGCCGACGCTGCCGGTTGCCGGCTCGTACGACGTCAAGGAACTGTACACCGAAGTCAGCCTGCCGCTGGTGCGCGATTCGTTCATCGACGATTTCACCATCACCGCCGGCTACCGCTATTCGGACTACAGCCTCGGCTTCAGCACCGACACCTGGAAGATTCAGGGCGAACTGTCGCCGACGCGCGATCTGCGTATCCGCGGTGGCTTTAACCGCGCGGTGCGTGCGCCGACGGTGCAGGATCTGTTCGCGCCGCAGCGGGTTGCGCTCGATGGCTCGACCGATCCGTGCTCGGGCGCTCCGATCGCGGCAACCGATGTCGGCTGTCTGGCCACCGGCCTCCGCGTTGGTCAGGTCGTGGCGCCGAACCCGGCTGACCAGTATAACGGTCTGATCGGCGGTAACCCTCAACTCGGTCCGGAAACGGCCGACACCTGGACGGTCGGTGCGGTCCTGACGCCGCGCTTCCTGCCCGGTTTCAGCGCCAGCATCGATTACTTCGACATTGTTGTTGAAGGCGCCATTCAGGGTATCGGTGCTGATACGATCCTTGAGCAGTGCAGCCGCACTGTCGCGGATCCGTTCTTCTGCGGCCTGGTGCAGCGTGATGGGTCGGGTTCGCTGTGGCGCTCGTCGAACGGTTACGTGACCGATCTGTCGCAGAACATCGGGAAGCTGGCCACCTCGGGTATCGACGTTCAGGCTGGCTACAACCGCGAGATCGGCGATCTCGGCCGGTTGAGCCTGAGCTTCGTCGGTACCTGGCTCGAAGAGCTGGTGTCGAACCCGGGCGTTCCGGGCGTGGCGGATACTGACTGCGTCGGTCGTTACGGTCCGATCTGCGGTACGCCGAACCCCGAATGGCGCCACCAGATGCGGGTCGGCTTCGACTTCGCTGACGGCTTTGGTGCCTCGGTCCGCTGGCGGCACTTCGGCTCGGTAGACGTCGACGGGTTGAGCCCGACGACTGCCCCTGCGGTCCGCACGTTTGACGCGCAGAACTACTTCGATCTCGCGCTGACCTGGGAAGTGGGCGACCACTACAACTTCCGCCTGGGTGCCAACAACATCCTGGACAAGGAACCGCCGCTTACGGGTGGTTCGGCTTGCCCAGCCGGCAGCTGTAACGGCAATACCTTCAGCCAGGTGTACGACGCGCTCGGCCGGTACATCTATGCCGGTGTCACGCTCGACTTCTAAGAGCGTCACCAGCTGACACGAAGATGGCGGGCCGCAAGGTCCGCCATTTTCTTTTCCGGCGCACGCGTTACCGCATCAGCGATGGGGCAGACGACGATCTCCGAGCGGGATGCAATGGCGGCGATCGGCAGGCTTGGCGCACTGCCCGCGCGCGATGCCTATCACCTTGGATTACGGCTGTGGCAGGCTGGGTATGCCGAACGCCTACTGCCTGCCCTGCGCCATCTCGCGCAACAGCATCCGGCCGCCGCGCAGCTTCATCAACTGCACGGCCTTGCTGCGCGCGACGCGATGGAACTGGGCGAGGCGACCGCCGCGTTTGCGCGGGCAGCGGCTCTTGCTCCCGCTGATGTTCTCATCGCCCATTCACACGCCCGCGCCGCGCTCGAAGCCGGTTCTCCTGCACTCGCACTGTTCGACCGGGCCTTTCGCGCAAACCCGTCGGACGGCGACGTCCTGCTTGGCTATGTCGCCGCACAACTCGGCGAACAGGGCGCGCAGGCGGCGATGACCACGCTCGGCCAGGCGATAAACGGCAATCCACTCTGGACCGACGGCCTCGCTGCGCTTGCCCGGCTACGCGCACAGCTCGGGCTCGACCCGATCGAGCCGATTGCTGCCGCGCTGGCCCGGTTTCCCAACGAACCCGCCTTGCATCGGCTCGTCATCACGACGTGTCTCGAAGCGCACGAACCCTCCCGCGCCGCGCCTTACGCTCAAGCTGCCTGTGCGCAATTCACCGACCCATGGTTCACCTTCACCGCGGCCCATATCGCCAGCGAAACCGGCGACAGCCCCCAGGCCGAACGGCTGTTCGCCGCTGCCGGCGCCAGTGATGCGCCATCGGCCCTGTCGCTGCGCGCGCGGCATCTGTTGCGGTTCGGGCGGGCAGACGAGGCTGCAACGCTGCTTGAGCCGCATATTGCCCGCGATCATCGGCATCTGCTGTGGCCGTATCTGTCGCTCGCCTGGCGGAGCATCGGCGATCCCCGCGGGCATTGGCTGGAGGGAACGCCCGAACTGGTCGGAGTGTATGATCTGGGCGCACGGATTACCGCCATTCCCGGCTTGGTGGACCATCTGCGCAGCCTGCATTTCGCGACTGCCCAGCCGCTCGACCAATCAGTCCGCGGGGGCACACAGACCGATGGCAACCTGCTGCTGCGCGATGACCCGCCGATCCGGGCACTGCGCGCGGTGCTGCTCGAAACGGTGGCCAGCCACATTGCCAGTTTGCCGGCCGCTGTGCCGGATCATCCGACCCTGCTGCCCCGCCGCCAGCCACTGCGGATCGCCGGCTCATGGTCGGTGCGGCTGACGGATGGCGGCTATCATACCGATCACATTCATGGCCGGGGCTGGTTCAGTTCTGCCCTGTATCTCGTCGTGCCCGACCTTGAAGCGGCCGGACAGGACACTCACGCAGGTTGGCTGTCGCTGGGCGAAAGCCGCGACCTCGTGCCCGCGCTCGCGCCCGTGCGGCTGGTCGAACCGCGCCTAGGACGGCTGGTCCTGTTCCCGTCGACGATGTGGCACGGCACCCGGCCATTCGCAGCCGGCGAACGAATGACGGTGGCGTTCGACATCGCTCGGCCGCTACAGGGCACGACATGACCGATCCATCATCTTCGCGTACCCCGCCACCGCAGTTGCTTGCCGCAATGGAGCGTCTGCGCCGCGCCGACCCGGCGGGTGCGCTGAGCGTGCTCGAAAGTGCACTGGCTGACCGTGTGGGCGAACGCACGCCCTTCCTGGCGCTGGCCGGCCTCGCCGCCTTGCGCGCGGGCTTGCCCGAACGGGCTATCGCCCCCTTGGAGGAATTGCTCAAGACACATCCCGCCGACCGGGCTTCGCGGCTCAACCTGGCAAACGCCTATATCGAAACCGGCCGGTTCGACGATGCCATGCAAGTCGCCGCCTCGTCCGAAGAGCCGGCCATGCTGCGCATCCGCGGCTATGTTCACCAGCACAGTGGACAGTATGATCAGGCGGCAACGCTGTACCGGCAGGCAGTTGCAGCCGAACCGGGCGACGTGGCGAGCTGGAACAATCTCGGCAGCAGCCTCGCAGCTCTCGACCGTCACGAAGAGGCGATCTCGCCGTTCGAGCACGCGATTACCCTCGCCCCCCGCGAACCCGGTGCGTACCTCAATCTTGCAGAGAGCCTGCGGCTGCTGGGTCGGCACGAGGCGCAGCGCAAGGTTCTAACGGACGCCGCGGCAATTGCGCCAGACGATGTGCGGGTGCTGACCGAACTTGGCCTTGCGCAAACCGCGCTTGAGGAACTGGGCGAGGCTGAGCAGACTCTCTTGCGCGCGATCGCGCTGGGCGCCCCGTTCGGTGCGGCGCAGGTCGAGTTGGCGAGCATCTACGAGGCGGAAAGTCGGCTCGCCGATCTGCGTGCGCTGGCGGACCGCTATGCTGCTGAAAACGCCCCGGAGGCGGCCTATATCCGTGCCTGGCTGGCGCTACGCGAAGGCCGGATGGATGACGCCGACACTTTCGCTCGGGCCATACCCACGACCGTGGCCCCTGCACGTGCAGCCCATTTGCGTGGCTTGATTGTGGATCGGCTGGGCGACGCCGACCGCGCCTTCGCGGCGTTCAGCGCCATGAACCGGGCCATTGCTGCCGACGCCCCCGCGCCGGCAGGCGAGACCTTTCGCGAGCAGGTGGAACGACGGACGACCCTGCTCGCCCACATTACGCCGTTGGCTATGCCGGCATCCAGGGCAATCGACGAACACGCGGACCCGGTGTTTCTCGTTGGCTTCCCCCGATCGGGCACCACGCTGATCGACACCATGCTGATGGGGCAGCCGGGCCTCCAGATCCTCGAAGAGCGGCCGATGATGGCCCGCCTGACGACCGTATTGGGCGAACAGACGGGCTCGCCGTGGGCTATTGCCGACGATCAGCTGCCCGCCTTGCGCGAGCAATATTTCGGCCACGCGCGCGAGTTTGGATGGGACGGGACGCGCCAGCTGGTCGACAAGCACCCGCTGAACATGACCCGGGCCGCCTTGATCCGCCGGTTGTTCCCGCAAGCAAAGCTGCTGTTCGTCCAGCGCCACCCCTATGACGTGGTGCTGAGCTGCTACATCGCCAATTTCGCACCGAATTTTGCCATGCGCAGCTTCCTCGACCTGACCGAGGCCGCGCGCACTTATGATGCGGTGCTGTCTTGCTGGGCCGAGGCGACCGAGCGGCTGGCGATCCCCTACCACACGGCGTGCTACGAGACGCTGGTCACCGATCCGGAAGGGGAGTTACGACAGGTGATCGACTGGCTTGGCCTGAGCTGGAATGAGCGGATGCTCGATCATACTTCAACCGCCCGGGAGCGCGGCCGGGTCAGGACAGCCAGCTACGCCCAGATTCACGAACCGATCTACCAGCGCGCGAGCGGCCGGTGGCTGCGCTATCGCCATCATCTCGACCAGGTGGCGCAATGGCTCGACCCTTGGGTGGACAGGCTGGGTTATGCCCCGGTGCGGCCGTCCTGAGAAACGGGTGGCACCGGCCGCCGAGTTTGTGGCATCATGTTGGCATGGATGGAGAGGTTATTTCATGATCGGACGATATGTGGGCCTCGCGGCCCTAGCCACAGCATTCTTGCCGGTCGCGGCGTCCGCTCAGGACCGTGATAATGAATCCGGCGCATCTACCCATGTCGCGGCTTTGCGGGATTGCCGCGCAATCGCCGACCCGACCGCACGGCTAGCCTGCTACGATACCCAGGTACCGCAATTCGTGGCCGCGGCCGACGCCGGCAATGTGCGGGTGATCGACCGGGCGACGATCCGAGAGACGCGGCGCCGCCTGTTCGGTCTGGCTCTGCCGAAAATCAACATTTTCGGCGGTGGCGACGGCGACAACGACGCGGACGAGGAAGAGATCACCACCCTCGCGACGACGCTGACTTCGGCCCGTCCTGGCCCGGGCGGAACGATGATCCTGCGCACGGAAGACGGCATGGTCTGGCAGCTCGATCAGATTCCCAGCCGCCTGATGACCCCACGCGCGGGTCAACCGGTCGAATTCCGCCGGGCCTCCCTCGGCAGCTATTTCGTGTCGATCAACGGACAGCCGGGCGTGCGTGGCCGCCGGGTGGAATAGGTTACGACGCAAATTGAAGCGCAGCGCCCGCGCTTGTCCGCAGAGGGCCTGCACCAACTCGGCTCGAGGCAAGCCTCCTTGAGCACCGTCATGGCAGCCGACAGCCAGTCAGAGTTTGCGCGACATCGGGCGCAGCGCCCGCCGAAGCGGCGCCGGCCAAAGCAAGCGAGAGACAAAGAAAGGGCCGCCCGGCGAACCGGACGGCCCTTTTTCTTTGCCTGATCGCCGATCAGAAGCCGGCGTTGAGGCCCAGGAAGAACGAACGACCCACGACGTCGAACCCGCTATACAGCGGCGCGTTGCCAATCAGGTTCGTGTAGTCTGCCGAGATCCGCGGGGGCTTCTTGTCGAAGATGTTGCGGACGCCCACGGTCATGCCGAACTGTTCCGTCACATCGAACGACACCGATGCGGTGTGCAGGAAGTAGTCCTTCGTGCGCAGCAGATACTCGTTGGGGTCATAGCCGAACGGTTCGGCATAATCCTGCGAGTCGGTCGCGCCGATCCACTCGACCTGATAGCGCAGCGACACGTCTTCCATGCCGAAGGTGGCATCGAACTGGCCGGTCCATTCAGGGTTGCTGATCAGCCCGACCACATCGAGGATGTCCTGCGTCGGGAAGGTCCGCGAGTAACGCTCGAGGAACTGCGTCACCGCCGCGTTGAGGCGCAGCTGGCCGCTGCCGAGCGGAGCCGTGAAGCGGGCGTTGTAGTCGATCCCGCGGACCCGCGCATCCGAGATGTTCACATAGCTGCTGACCACGGTCAGGGCATTGTTGGCATCACGGCTGATAAGCTCCGGACGGCACGTCGTGCGTTCCGGGTTGTTGTAGCACTGGCTGAGCACGTTGGCTGCAGTCAGGCGGGCAACACCGTTATCGACTTTGATATCGAAGTAATCGGCCGACAGCGACAGGCCGAACCGGCCCAGCGAAGGCTGCAGGACGATCCCGCCGGTCAGCGCGGTCGAGGTTTCGGCCGCCAGGCCTGCCTCGGCACCGCCAACACCGATCGAGGTGACGCTGCTGCGCTGGATGAAGTCGGCCGGCAGGCCGTCCGCAAGGCAGCGTTCGCGCACGAGCGGATTGGTCACCGCCGCAAGATCGGCACACGGGTCTGTCGTAGAACCAAGGAACCCGCTGGTCCGGCCCAGGAACTGTTCGAACAGCAGCGGAGCGCGGAACGAGGTGCCGTAGCTACCACGGAAGCTGATCGCCCGGATAGGCGAGAACAGCGCGCCGACCTTGTAGGTCCAGTCGCCGCCATAGGAATCATATTCCGTGTAACGGCCCGAGGCGTTGATCGTGAGATCATGGATGAACGATTCGCGCACCAGCGGCAGTTCGATTTCGCCGAACACTTCCCACACCGAATCGGTGCCCCGGGTCGGGGTCGAGGAGGTGAAGCCGTAAAGGTTGTTGCGCTGGCTATCCGGACCCGGCGTGTCATCGATACGCGCCTTGCGATATTCCGCACCGAGCGCAAGCTGGACTTCACCACCCGGCAGGCGGAACAGCGGACCGTCGATGTTCGCGGCAAAGGTGCTTTCCGTGTACTTGGTCGTGCCCGTCACCGGATCGGTAACGAAGTCGAACCATGCAGCCGGGAACTGCCCGCCAACCACCGCCGGTGTCAGCACGGGAGCGGCGACACAGCCGGAAATATTGATCCGGCAACGGAAGGTGCCATCAGGGTTCGCCACGACGTCAAAGCTCTGCGCCAGACGATCGGTCAGGATCAGATCCGTCGTGTATTCGGCATCCGACCAGCTCTTGCCGGCGAACAGGTCGTAACGCCAGTTGTAGGGCAGATCGCCGCGGATACCGCCGTTGACGCGGGTATAGTCGACCTCCTGACGGTTATTGTAGATGCCGTAATCGGCAAACACGCGAATACCGATCGGCGCGCCGTTTGTGGTCGGCGTTGCGGCGCCAACCGCACCGGGGAACCGCAGCCCCACGGGGATCAGCGGGCTGCCCAGCGGATAGTCCAGCGTGAACTGACGCTGACCGTCCTGGTTAGATTTGCGGCGGTTGAACAGGAATTCGGTGTAGATTTCGGCATTGCCGAGAATGTCGAGATCGTAACGGATTTGACCGAACGCGCCAAAGGTTTCGACCGGCGAGAGCAGGTCTTCCTTCAACAACGCCGGCGAGAACGTGTCGCGAATGTTGGTGCTGAGCGCACCGCCGCCGACGCATTCATAGCCCGGGACAGCGCCGCCGGCACCAGGCAGCGGGCGGAAGCGGTTGCAAACGCCGGTGTAACCAGCCGGGACGCCCGGGGCGCGAACGACCGTTCCGCCGGCAAGGTTCGGCGTGCCGATCGTGTTGACCGTGACACCGCCATTTTCGAGCGGGAAGCACTTCACCTGGCCGGTGCGCGGATCGATGTAGTCGCCCGCCCCGAAATCGGAGCCGTTGGTGCCGTACAGGCCGGTTGGGCAGCTGGCCCATTCGCGATCACCGAACTCGATCGCACTGCGGCGGAAATATTCCAGCGAGCCGAGGACATGCAGCCGGTCGGTATTGAAGCCGCCGAGCAGCGCCACGCGCTGCGAAATGCCGTCGCCTTCACCCGGAACGCTGACCGATGCGTCGAATTCGACGCCGTTGAGGTCGCGGCGGGTCACCATGTTGATGACGCCGGCGATTGCGTCCGACCCGTAGATCGACGACGCACCGGTGTTCAGCACTTCGATCCGTTCGAGCACTGCGTTCGGCAGCACGTTGAGATCGGCAACGCCGACCGCGCCGCGCGAACCAGCCGGCGACACGCGGCGGCCGTTCAGCAGAACTAGCGTGCGCGAGGTGCCCAGGCCGCGCAGCGACACGGTGTTCACACCGGGGCCGCCGTCGACCACGAACCCGCCATACAGGTTGTTGATCTGCGAGGTGCCGCCAGTGACCTTGGTGGACTGAAGAACGTCGGTGGTGTTGGTAAACCCGGCCTGCGTGGTTTCGTTGCGGGTGATCACCTGGATCGGATCGGCCGTGTTGAACTGGTCCCGACGCAGGCGCGAACCGGTAACGACGATCTCACCGTTGTTCTGCGATCCATCAGCCGAAGCAATATCGGTATCGCAAACGCCGTCATTATTATCGTCGACACAGCCAGGGGCAGCCGGGTTTTCCGGCGCAGCCTGAGCCACTGCCATCTGCGGCGTGAGCGCCAGACCGGCGACGAACGCCGCACCGAATAGCAAGCGGTGCTTGTAAGAGGTGATCATTGAAAACTCCCAGACCCTGGACAAAATACGCCGCCCTTGTGGCAAACGCCGTTCATCGGCGCGACAGAAAATGCCCCTCTCTCGGGGGTGTAGCGTTATTTGTCTCCTCGCTGTCACCAATTTGCAACAGCGGCTGACTAGGCGCGCTACCCCACCCGCATCGCGAGCGCACCGTCGCCCTCATCGACCTGTACCGTGCTGCCATCGGGCACCTCGCCGCCGAGGATCATCTCGGCCAGCGGATCCTGAAGATA
The DNA here is from genome assembly GCF_016461955.1 of Qipengyuania sp. YIM B01966. Taxonomy (GTDB): domain Bacteria; phylum Pseudomonadota; class Alphaproteobacteria; order Sphingomonadales; family Sphingomonadaceae; genus QFOP01. The sequence continues at coordinate 386,861 of NZ_JADMNM010000001.1, forward strand.
GCGCTGCACCGCGCGTTTCAGCGGGCGGGCGCCATAGACCGGATCATAACCGACCCGGCCGAGCCAGCGCTTGGCCGCATCGGTCAGCTCGAGCGTGATCTTGCGGTCGGCCAGCAGCTTCTGCACCCGCCCGACCTGGATGTCGACGATCGGTGCCATGTGCTCGGCGGCGAGGCGGTGGAACAGGATGATCTCGTCCAGCCGGTTGAGGAATTCCGGGCGAAAATGCGCCCGCACCACCTCCATCACCTGCGGTTCCACGCTGGCCACGTCCTGCCCGTCCTCCATCTGCGCCAGATACTGGCTGCCGAGGTTCGAGGTCAGAATGATCAGCGTATTCGAAAAATCGACCACGCGGCCCTGCCCGTCGGTCAGCCGGCCATCGTCGAGCACCTGCAACAGGATGTCGAACACGTCGGGATGGGCTTTTTCGACCTCGTCGAACAGCACCACCTGATACGGCCGGCGCCGAACTGCTTCGGTCAGCACGCCGCCTTCCTCGTAGCCGACATAACCCGGGGGCGCGCCGATCAGCCGGGCAACGGCGTGCTTCTCCATGAACTCGCTCATGTCGATGCGCACCATTGCGTTGTCATCGTCGAACAGGAACCCGGCGAGCGCCTTGGTCAGCTCGGTCTTGCCGACGCCGGTGGGGCCGAGGAACAGGAAGCTGCCGAGCGGGCGGTTCGGATCCTGCAAGCCGGCCCGGGCTCGGCGCACAGCCTTGGATACGGCGGCGACCGCCTGTTCCTGGCCGATCACCCGCTGGCCCAGCGTCTGTTCCATCTGGAGCAGCTTCTCGCGCTCGCCTTCCATCATCCGGTCGACCGGGATGCCGGTCCACCGGCTGACGACGCCGGCGATATCGTCCTCGGTCACTTCCTCGCGCAGCAGCGCATTGCCTGCTTGCCCGACCGCTTCGGCCAGACGCTGTTCGAGCGCCGGAATGGTGCCGTAGGACAGTTCGCCCGCGCGGGCGAGGTCGCCGGCACGCTGGGCCTGCTCCAGTTCCACCCGCGCGGCATCGAGCTCTTCCTTGATTCGGCTCTCGGCCTGGATCTTGTCGCGCTCGCCCTGCCAGCGCGTGGTCAGTGCGCCGCTCTGTTCCTCAAGGTCGGACAACTCGCGGCGAAGATTGGCGAGCCGGTCCTGCGAGGCGGCGTCGCTCTCCTTCTGCAGCGCCTGCTCCTCGATCTTGAGCTGGATGATCCGCCGGTCAAGCGCCTCGATCTCCTCGGGCTTGCTCTCCACCTCCATGCGGATGCGGCTGGCGGCCTCGTCCATGAGGTCGATCGCCTTGTCGGGCAGGAAACGGTCCTGGATGTAACGGTTCGACAGCTGCGCTGCGGCGACAATCGCGCCGTCGGTGATCCGCACCCCGTGATGCAGCTCGTACTTGTCCTTGATCCCGCGCAGGATCGAGATCGTATCCTCGACGCTGGGTTCGGCGATGAACACCGGCTGGAACCGCCGCTGGAGGGCCGGGTCCTTCTCGACATATTTCTGATATTCGTCGAGCGTGGTCGCGCCGATGCAATGCAGTTCACCGCGTGCCAAAGCAGGCTTGAGCAGGTTGCCCGCATCCATGCTGCCTTCCGACGCCCCGGCGCCGATCAGCGTGTGCATTTCGTCGATGAACAGGATGATCTGCCCATCCGCGCCCTTCACTTCGTCGAGCACGGCCTTGAGCCGTTCCTCGAACTCGCCGCGATATTTGGCGCCGGCGATCAGACTGCCCATGTCGAGCGCCATCAGCGTGCGGCCCTTGAGACTGTCGGGCACGTCGCCATTGGCGATGCGCAGCGCCAGCCCTTCGGCAATCGCGGTCTTGCCGGTGCCGGGTTCGCCGATCAGCGCCGGGTTGTTCTTGGTCCGGCGGGCGAGGATCTGGATCGTGCGGCGGATTTCCTCGTCGCGTCCGATCACCGGGTCGAGCTTGCCATCGCGCGCTGCCTGCGTCAGGTCGCGGGCATATTTCTTCATCGCGTCATAGCTTTCCTCGGCGCTGGCGGAATCGGCGTTGCGCCCGCCCGACAGGTCCTGGATCGCGTGTTCAAGCGCCTTGGCATCGACATTGGCGGCGGCAAAAGCGGCCGCAACATTGGTCCCGCTCGCCATTGCCAGCGCCTGGAGCAGCCGCTGGACGGGCACGAAACTGTCGCCGGCCTTGGTCGCCAGCTGTTCGGCCTGGTCGAGCACCCGGACGCTGTCATTGTCGAGGCCGGGGGTGGCCTGCGCGCCGCTGCCGCTGACGGCGGGGATCTTGGCGAGGGCCGCATCGACCTCGTCCTCCAGCAACCGCGCATTGCCCCCGGCGCGGGTGACAAGGCCCGCCGCCATACCCTGATTATCCTCGACCAGTGCCTTCAGCAGATGCGCCGGGGTGATCCGCTGATGGTTCATGCGGATGGCAATGGTCTGCGCAGCCTGCAGGAAGCCCTTGGCGCGGTCGGTGAATTTTTCGAGGTTCATGGCTGGATGGTTCTCCTGTCAGCCGCCGAGATAGTGTTGCTGTTTGGCAACACAAGGTGGTGCGAACGATTATTCGCCGGGCCGCCATTGGCGCGCGAGGCTGTCGAGCAGGCGCACGCCGAAGCCCGATGCGCCCGCCGGGGTCAACGGCGCGCTGCTTTCGCGCCAATCCACCCCGGCAATGTCGAGATGCGCCCAGGGGAGCGTTTCGGGCACGAAATGCGCGATGAAATGGGCCCCCGCGCTGGCCCCCGGCGCGCCGCTGGCATCGGAGTTCTTGATATCGGCAATGTCCGATTTGATCGCCTTGGCGTAGGTCGGATGCAGCGGCAGCCGCCACAGCGCCTCGCCGCTGGTTTCGGCGGCAGCTGCAAGACGGTTGGCGGTGGTGTCATCGCGCGCGAACATCCCGGCATATTCGCTACCCAGCGCCGCCCCGACCGATCCGGTCAGCGTGGCGATATCCACCAATGCAAACGGCTGCCGGCGGTCGATCGTGTACTGGATCGCGTCAGCCAGAACCAGCCGCCCTTCGGCATCGGTGCTGCGGATCTCGATTGTTTGCCCACCGAACGTGCGGACCACATCGCCCGGGCGCTGGGCATTGTCGCCGGGCATATTCTCGGCCAGTGCAGCCACTGCGACAACGTGGACGGGTGCGCGGCTCTTGGCGAGCGACAGAGCGGTGGCGACAACCGCTGCCGCGCCCGACATATCCGCCTTCATCGCCCACATCCCGGCATTTGGTTTGAGCGAGATGCCGCCGCTGTCGAAGGTGATCCCCTTGCCGACCAGCGCCAGCGGCGGGCCTTCTGCGCCGCGATAGGTGACCAGCATCAGCCGCGAGCCACGTGGGCTCCCCTGCCCGACGCCGACCAGCGCGCCCATATTGAGCCGCCGCATTGCTGCCTCGTCGAGCACTTCGATGGTCACGCCCGGCACTCGGGCAAAGGCGGCGCGGGTACGCTCAACGAAGCTTGCGGGATAGATGACGCTGGCCGGCTCGCTCTGCAGATCGCGCGTGAACCGGACCGCTTCGGCCAGATGCGTCTGCCGGCCCGTCCATTCAGCGCGGGCCGCATCGGCGCCTGCACCGACGATCGTGACCGGTGCGGCCGGACGATCTTCGCGACCCGATTTGTACCGGTCGAAACGGTATTGGCCCAGCGTGTAGCCCAGCGCCATTTGTGCCATCGCCGTACTGTCAGGCGCGCCGGCCACCGCCACCGGGGCGTTGGTTGATGACAGTTCCTGCGCGGCGGTGCCGGCAGCCGTCGCCCAATCGGGCCGGGCGGCATCCGTGCCGATCAGCAGCACCGAGGGTCGCCCGCCGAACCCGCGCAGCAACAGCTTGTCGCCTGCCTCGCCGGTAAATTTCTCGGCCGCAATCGCCGCTTCAAGCGCCGTGCGCGTGCTGGCATCCACCGGCAAGTCGCCGGGCAGCGCGGCGCCGGTCATGACGATTGCCAGCGCCGCATCGGCCGGCGCGCTGGCAGCGAACAGGATCGGCCGCTCGGCGCTGTTCTGCGCATTTGTGGCCGCAACGCCTGACCCGACGGTCTGCGCGGTCACGGGGGCTGGCGTGAGGGCAATGCCGGCCAGCAGCGCGGCGATCAAAGCTGTCTTCATGTCTCTCTCCGCAAACGGTTTTGTCGCCGGCTGTGTTGACGCCCCTCGGCCGCAGGCGCAAGCACGCAGCCGGTCGAAGGGGTGAGGGATGTCGACGATGGTCAAGCAAAGCCGCGCCGGCAAGGTGCTGACATGGCTCGGCGGCGGGCTGGCGGCGCTTCTGTTCGCGGGTTTTGTTGCGCTCGCGACATGGGAGCCATTTGCCGCTGCGCCATCCGCCCCGCCGCCCGCACGCGCCTATTCCGCAGAGATCATCCGCGACGAATTCGGCGTGCCGCATATCAGCGGGCGCACCGATGCCGACGCCGCCTTCGGCATCGCCATTGCCCATGCCGAGGATGATTTCTTCACCCTGCAGGACGTGCTGGCGATGGCCCGCGGCCGCTATGGCGCGATTGCCGGAGAAAAAGGCGCGCAGGTCGATTACGCGTATCACCTGCTCGACGCGCGCGGCACGGCAGAGCGCGAATACCCAAGGCTGCCGGCCGATACCCGCGCGCTGTTCGATGCCTATGCCGCCGGGCTCAATCGCTATGCCGCAGCGCATCCGCGCGAGGTCAAACTGGGGCGGCTGTTTCCGATCAGCGGGGTCGATGTCGCGGCAGGATTCGCCCTGCGCCAGCCCTTCTTCTTCGGGCTCGACCAAGTGATCGGGCCGCTGGTGGCGGGCGAGCCCTTGCGGCCCGAAAGCGCGCTGCCAATCCCGGGCCTCACGCCTGCACGCCAGACCGCGCTCGCTTTGCCGCTGCCGGGCGGCGAGGATGGCGCGCTCGCCGGATCGAACGCCTTTGCCATCGCGCCGAAGAAATCGGGCGACGGGGTGACGCGGCTGGTCTCCAACGCGCATCAGCCGTGGCGCGGCGGGGTGGCGTGGTACGAATTGCGCGTCGAAAGCGGCCAAGGCTGGCATTTCGCCGGGGCGAGCTTTCCGGGCAGCCCCTATCCGTTCCTGGGGCATAACGAGCACCTTGGCTGGACCAACACGGTCAACCGCCCCGACCTGATCGACATCTACCGGTTGGTACTGAACAAGGCGGGCACGCATTACCGGCTTGACGGCCGCTGGCTGCCGCTTGCCAGCCGGACGATCACCCTGCCGGTCAAGGTCGGCCCGCTGACCTTGCCGATCCGCCGGACGATCTATCGCAGCGTCCACGGCCCGGTGATCAGGAACAGCAAGGGCGCCTTTGCCATCCGCTATGCCGGGATGGGGAGCCTTGCCCAGCTCGATGCGTATTACCGGCTCAACAAGGCGCGTTCGCTGGCCGAGTGGGAGGCGGTGCTGGCGCGCATGGCAATCCCCTCGACCAATTTCCTCTATGCCGATGCCGCGGGCAACGTCGCCTATGTCTATAACGCCGCCCTGCCCGACCGGCCGCGCGGCTTTGACTGGCGCGGCATCCTGCCGGGCGATATCAGCGCGGCGATCTGGCGCGGGCCGGTGCGCTATGAGGCGCTCCCGCGCTATGTGAACCCCGCCTCGGGCTGGCTGTTCAACGCCAACAACGCGCCCTTTTCCGCTGCCGGGCCGGGCAGCGATCTGGCGCAATCCGCTTTCGACCCGGTGCTGGGGATCGAAGCAAAATCCACCAACCGCGCGCGCCGCGCCGCGCGGCTGATGGCCGAAGCAGATGTGATCGACCGCCCCACGCTGGAGCGCATCAAATACGATACTGGCTACGAACGCAGCGGTTATGTCGGCCGCGCGCTGGACGAGATCGCCGCGCTCGACCCGCGCGGGGATCGGCGACTGGCAGCCGCGCAGGCGCTGCTGGCAAGGTGGGATCTCACCGCTGACAATATCGGCCGAGCCGACGCGCTGGCGCTGCTCGTGCTGAAGGATTTCATGTCGGCCGAATATCAGAACAAGCCATGGCCCGATGCGCGCGAAGAACTGGCCGAAGCAGCCGCCCACCTCATGCGCCATTTCGGCCGGATCGATCCCCCGATGAGCGAGGTGCTCCGCCTGCGCCAGAAGCCGGGTCCGCACGCGGTCGACTTGCCGCTGGATGGCGGGAGCGACACCTTGCGCGCGTCCACCACCTGGGACGTCGAGCCTGACGGGCGATTGGCTGTGCGCCACGGCGACAGCTTCGTGATGTTCGCCGAATGGGCGCCGGGGCAAAAGGTGCGCTCGCAGTCGATCCAGCCGTTCGGCGCGGCGACTACCCGGCCCGGCTCAATGCATTTCACCGACCAGTCAACGCTGTTCGTCCAGCACCGCTTGAAGCCGGTGCATTTCTGGCGCGCGGATATTCTGGCCAATACTGTGTCGCGCAAGCGGGTTACAAATGCTCCTGCGCGCCGCTGAATATCATCAATCGGGGACCAAGATGCGCCTTCACCACCTCGCCGCTACCAGCCTTCTCGCGCTTGCGCTGGGCGCCTGTGCCACAGTACCGGCCGCCCCGGTTGCGAGCGCCCCGCCCGCGCCCGAAGCCAACGCCCTCGCCGCCGCCCCGGTGAGCGAGCTGGTCGAGCGGGTGTCGATTCCCTACCAGCAGTTCAAGCTGGCCAACGGCCTCACCGTACTGGTGCACGAGGATCGCAAGGCGCCCGTCGTTGCAGTGTCGATGTGGTATGGCGTCGGCTCGAAGCACGAGCCGCGCGGCAAGACCGGCTTTGCCCACCTGTTCGAGCATCTGATGTTCAATGGCAGCGAAAATTCGCCCGGCGATTTCTTCGAGCCGCTGCAGGAAGTGGGGGCGACCGATTTCAACGGTACCACCTGGTTCGACCGGACCAATTATTTCCAGACCGTGCCGACCGGCGCGCTCGACCGCACGCTGATGCTCGAATCCGACCGTATGGGCCATCTGCTCGGCGCGGTGACGCAGGAGAAGCTCGATAACCAGATCGGCGTCGTCCAGAACGAGAAGCGCCAAGGCGATAACCAACCTTATGGTCTTATCGAATACGAGCAGCTCGAGAACCTCTACCCCTCGGGTCACCCCTATCACCATTCGACCATTGGCTCGATGGACGATCTGTCGGGCGCGACGCTGGATGATGTGAAGCAGTGGTTCCGCGACAATTACGGCCCCAATAATGCGATCCTGGTGCTGGCCGGCGATATCGACGCGGCCACCGCGCGGGCCAAGGTCGAACGCTGGTTCGGTGACATTCCGGCCGGCCCCGCCGTGCCGCAGGTGGCTGCGCCTGTGCCGACGCTTTCCGCGCCGCTCGCCAAAACGATCTATGACCAGGTGGCGACGCCGCGCATCTACCGGATGTGGGCGGTCCCCGGGCTCGACAATCCCGACTATCTGCCGCTGGTCATGGGGGCCAGCGTGCTCGGCGGTCTTGCCAGTTCGCGGCTCGATAACGCGCTGGTGCGCGGGCAGGAACTGGCCGTGCGCGTCACTGGCAGCGCCGACGTCTATGCGCAGGCCGGCCAGCTCGTGTTTTCGGCCGATGCCAAGCCTGGCATTGACCAGCAGCGTCTCGGCGCCGCGCTTGATGCCGAATTGGCGCGGTTCATCGCGCAGGGGCCGACCGCGGACGAATTGCAGCGCGCCGCGACGGTCTTTGCCGCCGAGCAAATTCGCGGCCTCGAACGAGTCGGCGGCTTTTCGGGCAAGGCGCCGACCTTGGCCGAAGGGCTGCTTTATTCAGGCAATCCGGCCGAATACCGCGTGATGCTCGAACGCGCCGCCCGGTTGACGCCCGAGGAGGTCCGCAGCGTGTTCGCCCGCTGGGCCTCGCGGCCCGTATTCGCCCTGACGGTTGAGCCTGGCACGCGCCGCGAGGGCGGCGAGAACCGTGGCGGCTTCATCGTAGCCCCCGAAGGGCTGGGTGCACGGCCCGCCTTCTACGCCGACCCGGTGCTTGGCACGCAGGGCGCGGCAGGCGCCGTCAGCGCCGCCGACCGTTCGACCCTGCCGCCGGTTGGCGAGTTGCGCCCGCTCGAATTCCCGGCGGTCGAACGCGCCACCCTGTCGAACGGGATGGAAGTGTATTTCGCCCGCCGCAGCGGGGTCCCGGTGGTCTCCACCCGGATCACCTTCAATGCCGGGCATTCGGCCGACCGCGCCGACCGGCTGGGGATCCAGTCGATGATGCTGGCGGCGATGGACGAAGGCACCACCGCGCTCGACCCGCAAGAACTGGCCATCGCCAGGGAACGGCTGGGCGCCAATATCAGCGCATCGGCCAATGCCGACACGACCAATTTCTCGCTCGATGCGCTGTCGCCTAACCTCGGCGCCAGCTTCGCCCTGCTGGCTGATTACATCCGCCACCCGGCCTTCGCCCCCGCAGCTGTGGAGCGGGTGCGGACGCAGCAGGTCACCCGCATCCGCAACGAACTCAACGATCCCAACGCACTAGCGCAGCGGGCACTGATGGCGACGCTCTACGGCCAGCACCCTTACGCTGTGCCGCCGAGCGGGACGGGTAATGCCGAAGTCGCGCAAAGCGCCAGCGCGGACGAGTTGCGCGCCTTCCACCAGCAATGGATTCGCCCTGACAATGCGCGCATCTTCGTAGTCGGCGACACATCGCTGGGCGAAGTCACGCGCTTGCTCGAAGCGAGCTTCGGCGATTGGCGGGCCCCGGCGACGCCTCTCCCGGCGAAGGCCTTTGGCGCGGCCATCCCCACGCAATCTTCGCGCATCGTGCTGATTGACCGGCCCTCGTCGCCGCAGAGCGTGATTATGGCCGGCCGCGTCCTGGACGGCAAAGGCACCGATGACATGGTGCCGCTCGATTCGGCAAACTACGTCTATGGCGGCAACTTCCTCAGCCGGATCAACATGAACCTGCGCGAGACGAAAGGCTGGTCCTATGGCGTGCGCAGCAGCGTCACCCAGCCGCTCGATCGCAACGCCTTCATCATCTCGGCCCCGGTGCAGGCTGACCGGACGGGCGAATCGATCACCGAATTGCGCCGCGAGCTGGCAGATTACACCAGCGCTCGTGGCGTAACCGAGCAGGAACTGGGCCGGCTGGTCAACAGCCAGGTACGCGCATTACCGGGCCGGTACGAGACCAATGCCAGCGTGCTGAGCGGCATCGCCTACACGGTCAATTACGGTCTGCCGGATGATTACTGGACCACCCTGCCCGCGCGCTATCGCGGGCTGACCAGCTCGCAGCTTGGCCAGGTCGCCAGCGGGGCGATGCGGGGCGATGATCTGGTCTATGTCGTGGTCGGTGATGCCAGCGTGGTGCGGCCGCAGCTTGAACGGCTCGGCCTGCCGGTGGAAGTGCGCCCCGCCGCCGGAGCGCAGGGCGGGAACTGACCGGCGCGCCCCCTGTTGACAGGGTTGTCAGCAGGGGCAATGCACGCCTGCGCACGATCAACCGATGCAGCCAAAGATGGAGAGTGAATGATGTCCGTTTCCGGTACCTATGATTGCGTCACCAAGACCCCGATGGGTGACCAGAAGAGCGTCTTCACTATCGAAGACAATGGCGACGGTACTTTCACCGGCAACAATGCCGGCCAGATGGGTTCGATGCAGGTCGAAGATGGCAAGGTCGATGGCAACAACCTCACCTGGAAGATGAACATGACCGTGCCGATGCCGATGACGCTCGAAGGCAGCGCCACGGTTGACGGCGACACGCTGACCGGTTCGGTCAATGCTGGCGCGTTCGGTTCGATGGCGATGACCGGCACCCGTTCGGACGCTGCCAAGGCCTGAGCAATCGCCTCGGGATCAGGAAGGGGCCGGCGGGCGATCCGCCGGCCTTTTTCGTGTCAGCGGCGGAACTGCGCCCCGTCCATCATCTGCCGCACTTCGCCGATCGAGGCATCGAAATAGTGTATCCTGGGCGCGTCGAAATTGATCAGATAGAGCTTCTTGTCGATGATCGCCGCGCGCACCTCGCCCCGCCGGTCAACATTGTCGCCGCCGGTATAGGTATAAGCGAAATGGACGCCGGGATATCCGGCAAGATGCGCCGGGCGCACTTCGGTCACCGTGAACAGCGACCCGCCGAGCACCACCTGCGCGCTGTTCTCGAAGAATTCGGCAATGTCGGTCGGCAGGAAATCGGCGTCGAATTTTGGCAGCGGATCGCGCCGGCGATTGCGCTCACGGAACAGCGGCTTGCCCTCTTTCAGCGCGACGATGAAGTCGAGTTCATTCAGGGCCATGCCGTCCTGCGTCCACGCCTCACTGTAGCGGGTCGGGCGGTTGGTGGAGCGGTTCCAGTCGCTGACCGGGGTCACCAGCAATTCGCTATTGCCGACCTCGCGCGGCTGGCCGGCGGCGACGATCCGCCACTGGCTGAGGAATTGCGCATCGGCTGGCGTGGTCTGCACCGCCAGCAAGGCGGCCAGCGCCAGCAGCATGGTGCGGATCGCGGTCAGCTTCATGTCACAGGCTCCGCCGCCATGGCGCCAAGCATCGCGGCATCGTGCGCTTGCGGTTTCAGTTGGAGGTAGGTTCTGAGCGCAGCGCGCCCTTCGGCCGCATGACCTTGCCGCAATAGCGCGAGGCCGTAGCCGCGCCAGCTTTCCTCCGGCCCGCCGCCCTGATCGATCGCCTGGCGATAGAAGGTCGCGGCCGACGCGAAATCCCCCTCGCGCCCGCGATCACGGTAAAGCTCTCCGCGCGCGTACAGGAGGTCGGCGGTCCAGCCATCCGGTTCCGGCCCGGCCAGCGTGGAGAGCAGATATTCGGTCCCGCCGAAATCCGCGAGCCGAACCTGGTCGTCGATCAGTTGCGGCCACCAGGCGTGAAGGTTGCTGCGATATTCGGCCGCCCGCCTCTCGGCAGCGCCGGCGCTGGCTGCGGCCTGCGTAGCCAAGGCTGCCAGCGTTTCCATCCGCTCGGTCGTGCGCGGATGGGTGGCGAACAGGCCGCCATTGCTGTTGCGGCGGCTGCGGTGGCGCCGCTCGGCCGCGGTGGCGTCCATCTCGTCACCCAATTGCTGCCAGATGGTGCTCGCCGCTGTCGGGTCGTAACCGGCGCGGGCCAGCTCGGCGATCGAGCCGGCATCGGCCTCGCGCTCCATCTCGCGGTTGAAGCCGAATACCGACGACAGAATCGCGATCTGCCCGACCATGCCGGCAGCGTAGGGAATGGGCGCGAGGCTGAAGATCGACAGGATGTCGGTCTTGGTCCGCATGTTGCGGAACAGGCGCAGCGAGTGCTGCTGTTCGAAATGGGTGAATTCGTGGCCCAGCACCGCTGCCAGCTGCGCCTCATCGCGCATCCGCAACAACAGCCCGGTATTGACGATCATCGCCCCGTTGGGCGCCATGCTGGCGTTGAAGAACGGCGTGCGCACGAGATAGAGCCGCGTCGCCGCGCACCGCTCTGCCCCCACCGTGCGGCACAGCACACCGCGGACATAGGCATTGAGCGCCGGGTCATCGACGAGGAAATGCGACTGGCGCAGCAGGCGCTCCTGCTCGGCCATTTCGTACCACAGCCCGCGCTCAAGCTCGTCCTGCGGCTGGTAGCCGTGCGCCGAAGGGAGCGGGGTGGCGGTCGTTGCCGGCGCGGGCGCGGCATCTTGCGCCGCCAGCGGCAGCGGCGCCAGCATTGCGGCCGCGGCAAGCAGCGCAGCGCGGCGGATCATGGCTTCGGCTCCGCCGGGGTTTCCCCTGTCACGGTGACCTCGCGCGCGCGCTCTGGCGCAGGCTGGCCGGTCGCGCGCAGCGGAAATTCTTCCAGCAATTGCGCCACCCGCTTCTGCGCGCCTTCGGCGGTGCGGACATCGCCGCCCATCTGCAGATCGCCATTGAGCCAGACGAGGTGCCCGGTGCGCAGATCGACCAGCCCGGCATAGCCCATGTGGACGCCTGACGGCACCAGCCCGACGCCGGCCACGGCGCCGAGCACCTGCAACACCTTGCGCCCGGTCGAGCCGTAACTGTCATTGGTGACGAGGAAGAGTCCGTAATCGCCGCCAAGCGCGCGCAATTGCTCAGTTTCGGCGCCCAGCGTCCAGTCGAAGTCGTGCCGCTTGCTCGGCAGGCGGTTGCCGGGAAACAGCTTGTGCTGGAATGCTTCGCCGGCGACGGTCTGGAACAAAGCGGTATAATCAGCGACCAGTTCGCCCTGTTCGCCGTCCAGTTCCGGGACGATCACCAGCGAGGTCCCGCGCGCGGCCTGTTCGGCCTCGAGCGCGGCCATGATGTTGCCCTTGGCCGTTTCGGTCCATTCAGCGTTCGGTTCGTGCATCCCGCCCATGGTCTGCGCGCCGACGCGGATTTCCGGGCGAAAAACAAGAATCCGCACCTCGCCCTGCGGCAGCACGAAATCTTCGCGCACCGCGCTCGCCTCGCCCGCCCCGAACTGCGCGTGCGCCGGCGCTGCCATGCCCAGCGCCAGCATCGCGGCCATGGCGGCGGTCATCCATCGTTTCATCGCCTGCTCCCCGCGGACGCGCGCGATCACGCGCCAGAAAGCGGCAGGCTACAGCAGCAAGCGGCTGAATGCCTAGTGAAAAACCTGTTCAGCCAAGCTTCTGGCGGAGCACCTGGTTGACCAGTTGCGGATTGCCCTTGCCCTGCATCGCCTTCATCGTCTGGCCGACAAAGAAACCGAACAGCGCCTCTTTGCCGGCCTTGAACTCGGCCACCTTGTCGGCATTGGCGGCCAGCACCTGATCCACCGCTGCCTCGATCGCGCTGGTATCGCTGGTCTGCATCAGCCCCTCGCGCTCGACTATGGCCTCGGCACCGTCACCGCTCGCCAGCATCTTTTCGAGCACCTGCTTGGCGATCGAGCCCGAGATCGTGCCCTTGGCGACCAGCGCCAGCAATTCGGCCCCGGCGGCGGGCGTGACAGGCGAATCGGCCAGCGCGGTGCCGGTTTTGTTCAGTGCGCCGAACAGTTCGGACAACAGCCAGTTGGCGGCCGGCTTGGCCAGCTCGGCTTCGGGTTTGCCGGCCTTGGCGGCGCTGGCGGCGAGCAGTTCCTCGAACCAGCCCGCCGTTTCGACCTCGGCGGTCAGCACGCCGGCATTATAGGCCGACAGCCCCAGCTCGCCTTCATACCGCCGGCGCTTGGCATCGGGCAGTTCGGGCAGGCTGGCGCGGCATTCGGCGATGAACGCCTCGTCCAGTTCCAGCGGCAGCAGGTCGGGATCGGGGAAATAGCGGTAATCGTGTGCGTCTTCCTTGCTGCGCATGGCGCGGGTGGTGCCGGTTCCGGGATCGAACAGGCGGGTTTCCTGCACCACCGTGCCGCCATCTTCGATCAGATCGACCTGGCGGCGCGCTTCGTGCTCGATCGCCTGCATCACGAAGCGGACCGAATTGACGTTCTTGGTTTCGGTGCGGGTGCCGAATTCTTCGCCCGGGCGGCGCACGCTGACATTGACGTCAGCCCGCATCGAGCCTTCTTCCATATTGCCGTCGCAACTGCCGACATAACGCAGGATCGCGCGCAGCTTGCGCACATAAGCACCCGCCTCGGCCGGGCTGCGCATATCGGGGCGGCTGACGATTTCCATCAGCGCGACGCCGCTGCGATTGAGATCGACATAGCTCATCGTCGGATGCTGGTCATGCATCAGCTTGCCGGCATCCTGCTCAACATGGATGCGTTCGATGCCGATTACCTTGTCCGCCGGAATGCCGGCCTTCTCGTCCGCATCGATGGTCAGCGACCCTTCACCGACCAGCGGGTGATAGAGCTGGCTGATCTGGTAGCCCTGCGGCAGATCGGCGTAGAAATAATTCTTGCGGTCGAACCGGCTCCAGCGGTTGATCGCGGCGTCAATCGCGAGGCCCGTGCGGACCGCCTGGCGGATGCATTCGGCATTGGGCACCGGCAACATTCCCGGCATCGCCGCGTCAACCAGGCTGACCTGCGTATTCGGCTCCGCCCCAAACGCCGTCGCCGCGCCCGAAAACAGCTTGGCCTGAGTGGTGATCTGGGCGTGAACCTCGAGGCCGATGACGACCTCCCATTCACCCGTGGCGCCCTGGATGCGGTACGAACTCACCACCATGTCTCCGGCTTGGCGTTGAACCCCGCGCGCTGCTCGATGGCCAGGCCGGCATTGAGGACGCTCTGTTCGTCAAAGGCGCGGCCGATCAGCTGGAGGCCCAGCGGCAGCCCTTCGCGGTTCAATCCGGCGGGCACGCTCATTGCGGGCAGGCCCGCAAGGCTGGCGGGGACGGCGAACACATCGTTCAGATACATCGCCAGCGGATCGGCGCTTTTTTCGCCGAGGCCGAAGGCGGCGGTCGGGCAGGTCGGGGCGAGGATCACGTCACAGCGTTCGAAGGCGCGTTCAAAATCGCGTGCGATCAGCGCGCGGACCTTCTGCGCCTGGGTGTAATAGGCGTCGTAGAACCCGGCGGAGAGCACATAGGTGCCGATCAGGATACGGCGCTTGACCTCGTCGCCGAAGCCGGCGGCGCGGGTGGCGGCGTACATGTCCTGCAAGCCAGCGCCGCTTGTCCCGGACCCCGATCCGGGTTCAGGCAGCTCGCGCAGACCGTAGCGCACCCCGTCATAGCGGGCGAGGTTGGACGAGGCTTCCGCGGGCGCAATGATGTAATAAGCCGGCAGCGCATGATGCGTGTGCGGCAGGCTGATATCGATCACCTCGGCGCCCGCATCCTTCAGCCAGGCGATCCCCTGGTCCCAGCTCGCCGCGACATCGGCATCCATCCCGTCCATCCGGTATTCACGCGGAATGCCGACTTTCACCCCGCGCAAATCGGCATTGAGCGCGCCCGCCCAGTCGGGCACCGGCAGGTCGAGGCTGGTCGCATCCTTGGGGTCGAACCCGGCCATCGCCCCCAGCATGATCGCGCAATCGGTGACATCGCGCGCCATCGGCCCGGCCTGGTCAAGGCTAGAGGCAAACGCCACCACGCCCCAGCGCGAGCAGCGGCCATAAGTCGGCTTGATCCCGGTAATTCCGGTAAAGGCCGCCGGCTGGCGGATCGAGCCGCCCGTATCGGTGCCGGTTGCTGCCGCCGCGATCCGCGCCGCGACCGCCGCCGAACTGCCCCCGGACGAACCGCCCGGCGCGAGCGGGGCATTGCCGCCATCGGCCCGCCGCCAGGGCGAAATCACATTGCCGAAATAGCTGGTCTCGTTCGACGAGCCCATCGCAAACTGGTCGAGATTGAGCTTGCCCAGCATCCCCGCGCCGGCATCCCACAGCTTCTGAGACACAGTGCTTTCATAGGGCGGGACGAAGCCTTCAAGGATATGGCTCGCCGCGGTGGTCTGCACGCCCTTGGTGGCGAACAGATCCTTCATCCCGATCGGCACGCCGGCCATCGCGCCGAGCGTCTCGCCAGCAGACCGCTGCGCATCGACGCGCCGCGCCGCATCCAGCGCGTGGTCGGGGGTGGTGACGATGAAGGCGTTGAGCGCCGGATTGGCCGCGGCGACGGCGGCGTTGAACGCCTCGGCCACTTCAACCGCGGTGAAGCTGCCACCCACCACCCCGTCGCGGATGGCCTTGATCCCGAGATCGGTCAGCTCGGTCATTATTCGATCACCTTGGGCACGCCGAAGAAGCCGTGTTCGGGTGCCGGGGCGTTGGCCAGCACCGCATCGCGCACCCCGCCGCCGGTCAGCGGATCGGCGTTGACTACATCGTCGCGCAGCCGCAGCGTGTTTGGGATGACCGCTGTCATCGGTTCGACCCCGCTGCAATCGACCTCGCCCAGCTGTTCTACCCAGGCGAGGATGTTGTTGAGTTCGGGGACCATGCGGTCAAGCGCCGCATCATCCATCCGGATGCGCGCAAGATTGGCGATCCGGGCCACGGTTTCCTTGTCGACAGACATGGCGCGCGCCCTAGCCGGGCAGGGCTGCGGCTTCAAGCGCGCTTACCGCGCTTCGGGCAGTTCCCGGCCATCGACGAAGAAGCGCGTAACTGTCTGCGTACGTTGTTCGACCCGCCCGTCCAGCGCGCGCGGATCGAGAATTTCAGGCGAGGCGGGCTGCGGCGGCGGCGCGACCGGTCGCCCCTCTCGATCGAAGCGCGCGCGGTGGACCATGTTGGCAGTAACGAAGGCGACCTCGTGTCCGCGCGGCGCCTGCCCCATATCGAACACCAGACAGGCCGGCTGGCAGAACCAGGGATTGGCGGCAAGGTGATCCAGCGCCCAGCGCCGTAATTGCGGGTCGTCAAAGCGGAAACGGGCCTTGGCCGCCATGTCGTCGCGCTGTTCGGCGCTGGGGGCCTGAAATATCGGCCGCTGCGTGCGTTCGGCAGCCTCTCTGGCGAGCCGCGCGACACTGGCATCGGGCGAACGCTGCAACCTGGCCAGCACCCGCCGCCCGCCATCTCCGAAATCCCAGCGCAGTGCGTCGAAATCGAATTTGCCCGGCGCTACCTTGCCGCTGGTGAGGCGCGCGGCCTGACTGCGCGCCGCGATGCTGCCGAAATCGAGGATCGGCAGCGCCAGGAACAGCGCAATCGCACTGACCACCAGCGCCAGATGCATGTTCGCTTCGCGCAGCCGGGCGGTCCAGCCCGTGCGCCGGCCGCGGATAACCGCCAGCCAGTAGGCTGCGCCCCACAGAACCGCGACGGCGATCGCGACAATCCCCCACAGCCGCTCGGGACTGAGGCCATATTGCGCGATCCGCGTGCCGAGCGAGATGGCGGCAAAGAAGGTCAGCGGCAAAATCGCCAGCGCCAGCACGAGGCCCGCCAGCCGCACCAGCCGGTTGCCTGTGATATCGACATCGTCGTCGCGGATGACGGCATTGGCGAGCAGGAATGCGCCCGCGGCGCAGGCCAGCAGCACGGGTGTGGCGCTGCGCGTTGCCTCCCACAACACTTGCGGGCCAGACACGATCATCGCACCCAGGAACACCACCAGCCCCACTGCCAGCGGCACCGCCAACAGGCTCAGCACCAGCGCGACAATGCCCTGCAATGTGCCAAGCGTCGCCAGCTGGTTGCGCAACCGCCCAAGCGCGGCGCCGAAGGCCAGACCCGAATAAGTCGGCCCAAACCAGTCCTGGTTCATCAGTTCGCTGAGGACGTTGATCTTGAGCAGCTGGAACAGCGCCGAGAGCAGCGCCAGTGCCGCCCAGGCGAGGCCGGTGAACACCAGTGCCCCTGCGCCGCTGATCGCGTCGGTCCAGGCGAAATAATGCAGGTCGCGATAGGGCGTTGCCCAGCGGGTGCGGTGGAAACCCGCCTGAAACAGCGGGATCGTAATCAACGCCGCGACGACGCCAGCAGCAAACGCAAATTCGCCCGCCGCGACGTGCCCTTCCGACCGGACCACATGCCAGGCAAGGCCTGCCAGCACCGCGCCGGCCAGCGCCGAAAACAGCGCGCTTTCCTGCCAGCGACGCGGCTCCAGCGTCAGCCCGGCGGTCAGCGGCGCGGCAACCACGAAGGTCGCCAGCGCCATCCGCCAGGGCACGTTCTCCGGCCCCTTGACCAGGAAATAGAACGCCAGCCCGGCGGCCGCGCCCAGCAGCGCCAGCAGCCATTCGCGCATCGGCCAATCGGCGCCGTAGCCATGCGGCGGCTCAAGCGCGCTGAGGCGGCCGGGCGTCTCGTTCATCGGCTCAGCGCTCCTTAGCGCGGGGGCGCGCCCGGCGCCGGCGCGCCTCCGCCTCCGCCACCGCCGCCGCTCTGCTGCTGCTGCTGCTGCATCATCTGCTGCATCGCCTGCATCCGCTGCTCGAAGGCAGCGGCAGGCATGAAGTCGATCAGGTCGACCTCGAAAGTGAGGTCGCTATTGGCCGGGATGACAACCTGATTGGTCATCGGATTGCGCTTCTCCTCGGCGCCGTAAGCCTTGTCGGCCGGGATCACCATGCGGTACTTGCCGCCCTTCTGCATCTTGAGCGCGCCTTCGGTGAAACCGGGGATCATACCCTGCAGGGGCAGCGGGACCCCCTGCCCCTGATCGAACACTGTGCCATCGGCGAGCATCCCCTTGTAATTGACCAGGATGACATCTTCGGCCGTGGGATTGGCCCCGGTGCCGGCGGTCATTTCCGTCAGTTCGACGCCCTTAGGCGCCGCCGCCCAGGCAATCCCCGCGCCCAGCAGCACCGCGGCAATCACGCCCAGCCACAATTTCGTCAGCGATCCGCGCGCGATCGGTTGCAGCGGAACTCGGGTAATCTCGGTCATGCAAAATCCTCGACTGGGCGGGCGCGCAAGCAAAAGGGCGCGGAGGTGATCCGCGCCCTGATGGCTTATGCTCGCTGTGGGTTCAAGCGGGGATCGTGCCCGCCTGGTCGCATCGCTTACTTGGCGCCGTCGCGCTCGGCGCGCTTGCGCTCCATCTTGCGGGCGCGGCGGACGGCGGCGGCCTTTTCGCGAGCGCGCTTCTCGCTCGGCTTCTCGAAGTGGCGGCGCAGCTTCATCTCGCGATAGACACCTTCCCGCTGCAGCTTCTTCTTGAGCGCACGCAGGGCCTGCTCGACATTGTTATCGCGAACGATGATTTGCATAAATTCCAACACCTCACAGCAAAGGTGCAAAAGCCCGCTTGCGTGCGGGGATGCACCCACGATCTATCAAAGGGATTCGCGCCGAATCCGTCCCGGATCGGCTCAATCGGAGCGGCGCTTAGCTATGGGCGGGGTAAAAGGCAAGCCTTGACGCGCCGCAACCGCGCACCGGCTTTTGTAGCAGCGGGGCTTTCGCGCGCGGAATGGCGGGGCTAAGGCCCGGCGATGCACGCCGCGCACCCTCTTGCCGCCAGCCTCCAGGTCGCGCTCGGCGGCGCTCTCGGGGCGGTGCTGCGCTATCAGACGGGCGGCGCGGTTGCCCGTTGGCTGGGGCCATCGGCTGCGGCGGCGTTCCCCTGGGCGACGCTGGCGGTCAATGTCACGGGCAGCTTTGCCATGGGGTTGCTCGCCGGCTGGCTTGCACGGCATGATGGCGCGGAAGGATGGTGGCTTCTGCTGGGTGTCGGCCTGCTCGGCGGCTTCACCACCTTTTCGGCTTTCAGCCTCGAATTGCTGAGCCTGATCGAGCGCGGCGCGCCGGGCCTCGCACTGGCCTATGCGCTGGTGTCGGTCGCGGCCGGCCTCGCCGGGCTGTGGCTGGGCGTTTCCGCGATGCGGGGGCTGGCATGAGCGATCCGGAACTCAATGTCCGGCAGTTCACGGTCGGCCCCGATGATGACGGCGTCCGCCTCGACCGCTGGTTCAAGCGTAACCTGCCGCAAATCGGCTTTGCCACGATCAGCCGCTGGGCGCGCACCGGCCAGCTCAGGGTCGATGGCAAGCGCGCCAAGCCCGAGGATCGCCTCGTCACCGGGCAGAGCCTGCGCGTACCGCCGGGCGGGGCAGAGCCTGCCAGCGGCAAGACCGCCCGCCCCCGCCGCATCCCGACGCCCGAGGAACTGGCCCAAGCCGAAGCGATGGTGATCGAGCAGGACCGCGCGGCGATCGTCCTCAACAAGCCGCCGGGCCTCGCCACGCAGGGCGGCAGCGGCACGACCCGCCATGTTGACGGGCTGCTCGATGCGTTCGCCGGCGAGACGGGCCCGCGCCCGCGGCTGGTCCACCGGCTCGACAAGGATACCAGCGGGGTGCTGCTGATCGCCCGCACGCCGGGCAGCGCGGCGTTCTTTTCCAAGCGTTTTTCGGGCCGCTCGGCGCGCAAGATCTATTGGGCACTAGTGGTCGGCGTGCCCGATGTCGATGCCGGCACGATCGACGCCCCGCTGGCCAAGCAGCCCGGCACCGGCGGCGAGAAGATGCATATCGACGAAGCCGACGGCCAGCGGGCGGTGACGCGCTACCGCGTGGTCGAGCGCGCCGGCAACCGCGCGGCCTGGCTCGAACTGGAGCCGCTGACTGGCCGCACCCACCAGTTGCGCGTCCATTGCGCGGCGATCGGCCATCCGATCGTTGGCGATGGCAAATATGGTGGGCAGGCGGCGTTCCTCACCGGGTCGATCAGCCGCAAGATGCACCTTCATGCCCGGCGCCTCATTATCGACCATCCCGATGGCGACCGGATCGACGCGATGGCCGACCTGCCGGACCATTTCGCCGCCAGCATGGAACAACTGGGTTTCGACCAGAGCCTCAGCGATGCGTCCCCTGCCGAAGGCCCGCCCGAAGCGCCGCGCGCGGTGAAAAAGCAGCAGGCCCGCCGCCATGCCAAGCAGGTGCGCAAGGAACGCCGGGGGGAGCGCCGCTCGCGCGGCCCGGAGAGCGCCGGACCGGCCAAGCGCCCCGCCAGGCCGGGCGCCAAGGGTGCTGTCAAGGCGGCCGGCAAACCCGCGCGGCCAGCGCGCGGCAAGGCGCCGGTTGGCCGGCCGCCCGCGCGCCCGACAGGCAAGCCACGCGGCCGGGGCTGAAGCGGGGTGCACCCCAACCCGCTGTTCCGCTGCGATGCTGACGCGCTGGCAGCGCGCCTGCTGGACGGAGCAGGGTTCGGCATGGTCTTTGCCGAGACGCCAGCAGGCCCGCGCGTGGCCCATGCCGCGTTGCTCCCAGCAGGGGCGCAGCGCATCCAGTTCCACCTCGCCCGCCGCAACGATCTCGCGCCGCATCTGGCGAACAGCCGCGCGTTGATCGTGGTCAATGGCCCGCACGGCTATGTCAGCCCGCGTTGGTACGCCGACCGGGCGACCGTGCCCACCTGGGATTATGTCGCGCTCGAGCTGGAAGGGGTCGTCCGCGCGCTCGATCAGGCGGAGCTTGAGACGCATCTGAGGGCGCTCGGCCAGCAGGCGGAGGCCGCGATCGCCGATGGCGAGGCGTGGTCGCCGGGCGAGATCGATGGGGGCAGCTGGGCGCGGATGCGCGCGGCGCTCGCGGGGTTCGAGATGATCGTGGACGCCGCTCGGCCGACGGTGAAGCTGTCGCAGAACAAGCCAGCGGCCGTGCGCGAAACCATAGCCGTCGCGCACGGGCTTACCGGCAATGCCGAACTTGCCAGCTGGCTGCGGGACGTGTCGGGAGCACCCGCATGATCCGCCTCGCCGTTTTCGATTGCGACGGCACGCTGGTCGATGGACAGGCAGCGATCTGCGCTGCGATGGAAGCGGGGTTCGCCGCCGCCGGCCTTGCCCCGCCTGCGCGCCACGCGATCCGCCGGATCGTCGGCCTGTCGCTGCCGCAAGCCGTGCGTCTGCTGGCGCCCGATGCCAGCGAAGAGCAGTGCGAGGTGGTGGTCGCGGCGTACAAGGCGACCTTCCGCACCACGCGCGAAGCCGGCGCGCTGGAAGAGCCGCTGTTTCCCGGCATAACCGAACTGCTCCACGCGCTCGCCGGGAATGGCTGGTCGCTGGCGGTGGCGACAGGGAAATCCGATCGCGGGCTCGCCCATTGCCTCGCCGCGCATGGCATTGCCGGCCTGTTCGTCTCGCTCCAGACGGCGGACCGCCACCCATCCAAACCCCACCCCGCGATGCTCGAAGCGGCCATGACGGAGGCGGGGGCAACCCCGGAAACAACCGTGATGATCGGCGACACCGGCTTCGACATGGCGATGGCGCGGGCTGCCGGGGTCCGCCCGCTCGGGGTTGATTGGGGCTATCACAGCGTGGCCGAACTGCTGGCGGATGGCGCCGAGGCGGTGGCGGCAACTCCGGCCGAACTGGCGGAGTTGCTGGAGCGATGAACGAGAACCCTACCCCTGCCGCCGATCCCGCCCGTGGGCGGTTCTGGCTGATCCAGCTCACCCGGCTGTCGGGCATCGTGTTCATGCTGGCGGGGCTGGCGGTGCTGACCGGCAAGGTCGAACTGCCGCGCGCTGCTGGCGTGGTGCTTCTGCTGGTCGGCGTGGCCGAGGCATTCATCGCCCCCATCCTGCTCGCCCGCCAATGGCAGAGCCCACGGCAATGAAGCGGTTTTACCAGGCGGTGACCGTGGCCGAAGTGGCCGGCGGCTGGCAGGTCATGCTTGACGGGCGCGGCATCCGCACGGCCGGCGGCGCGCCGCAGATCGTGCCGCAACGCGCTCTGGCCGAATTGCTGGCGGCGGAATGGGCGGCGCAGGGCGCTGTGATCGACCCGCGCGCCTTTGCCATGCGCGATCTGGCCGATTACGCGATCGACATCGTCGCGCCCGATCCGGCCGCCGCTATCGCCAAGCTCATCCGGTTCGCGGAGACCGATACGCTATGTTACCGCGCCGATCCCGAAGACGCGCTGTATCGCCACCAGCAGGCGGTGTGGGAGCCGCTACTGGCAGCGCTCGAAGCGCGCGAGGGCGTGGTGATGCACCGCGTAAGCGGGGTTGGCTACCGCGCCCAGCCCGAGGCTACGCTCGCCGCCTTGCGGGCGCGGCTCGGTAAATTCGATCCGTTCTCGCTGGCTGCCGTGCAGACGCTCGCATCGCTGGCGGCATCATTGACGATCGCAATGGCCGTGGCCGAACCGAGGGCCGATGTGCCGATGCTGTGGGAGGCGGCAACCCTCGAGGAGGAATGGCAGGCGGACCTGTGGGGCCGGGATGACGAGGCGGAGGAGCGCCGCGCGGCCAAGCGTGCCGAGTTCCTCGCCGCGGCGCGCTTCCTGGCCGCCGCGCGCGCCAGCTGAGCGCGCTTATTGCACCCAGTCGGCGACTTGCCGGGCGACGTCATTGGCCGCCTGGTTGAGCGCTGCCCCCACGGGTGCTGCTTCAGGGGCCACGCCGGGAATTACCGACTCGAACCGCCGGGTCGTGGCCGTGCCGCCCTGTTCGCGGATTGCATCATAGCGCACCACCACCGACGACGTCTGCGCGTCGTAGCCGAAATCGCGCAGCGCGCCGCGCAATTGTATTTCGGGGGCAACACCGGTGTCGTCATTGTCGAGCACCATGCGCCCGGTGCGGCTGCGAATCGTTTCCGCCAGCAGGTTGCGGAACAGACGCGCCGGGCGTTCGACCCACACCGCCTCCTTGAGATAGGCGACATTGGCCGCATTGACCTGCACCGGCACCCGCGTCACAGCGAGGCGCTGGGCGGCGAACGGTTCGATCACCGCGATCGTGCGTCCTGCGGAACTGGCGGTATTGCCGGCGGGCACCGCGGCATCGGGCGTCAGCGTCAGCAGCGTATCAGGCACCTTGCCGCCGAGGCTGACGCAGCCGGCGAGCGACACGGCCAAAGCGGAGAGCGCGGCGCCGCGCAGGGTGCGGGTAAATGTCGGCATCATCGCCCTCATGGTTCGTAATCGGGAAGTTTCTGGCCGCCGATCAGGCCGCCGGCGCCCTGGGCCTCGATCTTCTCGGTCAGTTGGCGCAGTGCGCGGCTGGTCGCCTGGACGTCGCGGATCGCCGCCTGCGCGCTTTCGATCGTCGCCTCGGCCGCCGGCAGCGTCTGCGTGTTGAGGCGCTCGGCCGCCGGGCGCGCAGCCTGCAGCGTACCCTCGAGCGCATTGGCCGCACCGCTCGCTTCCGACAGGGTCCGGCGCAGTTCGGCCGCCAGCGCGCCCCCTTCCTGATTCAGCAGGCGGTCGGTGGACTGGGTGACCTGTTCAAAGGAATCGAGCGCCTGCGACGCTTCGCGCAAGGTGACCTGCAACTCGGCCAGCGTGCGTTCGGTCTGCGGCGCGGTCTGCGCGAGGGCGGCGGTCATCTCGTTGGTATTGGCAAGGATGCCCGAAATCTCGCCCTGATTGCGGTCGGACAGCAGCATCGTCAGCCGTTCGGTCAGCGTCGCCAGCCGTTCGAGCAGCAGCGGCGCATTAGACAGCAATTCGCCCAATCCTCCGGGCTTGGTCGGGATCACCGGCACGCCTTCGGGGCAGGCGGTCGTACCTTCGCCTTCGCCGCAGGTCAGCGGCGGAGCGCCGCGGCGCGCCCCATCGAGCATGATGGTCGATACGCCGGTGAAAGACCCCTGAATGGTGGCGGTGGTGCCGACCAAAATCGGCACATCGCCTTCCACCTTGATCCGCACACGCTTGAATTGCGGGTCTTTCTGCCACAGCTCGATATCGGCCACCTGGCCCACCGGCACGCCCGCGTAATCGACCTGCGACCCCTTGGCGAGGCCGGAGACCGACTGCTTGAAGAAGATGTCGTATTCGTTGAGGTTGCTCTGCCCCAGCCGCGCAATCCACACGATCGCCAGCGCCAGCCCCGCGAGCAGCGCCAGCGTGACAATCCCGACCCAGAGGTGATTGGCGCGTGTTTCCATAACCGTTTCGATCCTATGCCCCGCTGGCCGGCGCTTTGTCCATCGCCGTTGACGCGGCAGATGCGGCGGCGGCGTCGAGACGTTCCTTGGTGCCGAGCGCCGCGCGCCCGCGCGGGCCGTTGAAATATTCCTCGATCCACGGATGGCCGGTGGCGATCAGCTCGGGGATCGTCCCCACCGCAATCACTCGCTTGTCGGCCAGCACGGCCACGCGGTCGCAGATTTCGTAGAGCGTATCGAGATCGTGCGTGATCAGGAACACCGTCAGTCCGAGCGTGGCCTGCAGATCCTTGGTCAGCTGGTCGAACGCGGCGGCGCCAATCGGGTCGAGCCCGGCGGTCGGCTCGTCGAGGAACAGCAGTTCTGGGTCAATCGCGAGCGCCCGCGCGAGGCCCGCGCGCTTTTTCATCCCGCCCGACAATTCGCTCGGGAACTTGTTGATCGCATCGGCCGGCAGGCCCGACATCAGCACCTTGAAGCGGGCAATCTCGTGCAAGATATCGGGCTCGATATCGGGATAGAACTGCCGGATCGGCACCTCGACATTCTCGCCCACCGTCAGGGTCGAAAACAGTGCCCCGCCCTGGAACAGCACGCCCCAGCGATTGCGCACGCCGATCGCCTCGTCGGGTTCGGCCTCGGTAATCGAGCGGCCGAACACCTCGATATTGCCCGCCGTCGGCTGCTGCAGCCCGATGATCGAGCGCATCAGCACCGATTTGCCGGTGCCCGACCCGCCGACCACGCCGAGGATTTCGCCGCGATTGACCTTGAGCGAAAGGTTGTCGTGGATCACCTGCTCGCCGAAGCGGTTTTCCAGCCCGCTGATGACAATCGGATGCGCGCCGTGGAATTTCTCGAACCGGCCGGGCGCTTCGCCCCGCTCGATCGCGGCGGCGAGATCCTCGTGCTCCTCATCCTCGGGCAGCGGGGTTTCCGGGGGCAGGTCGCCGGTCATGCCCAGCCCACTTTGGTAAAGAACACCGCGAAGAACGCATCGAGCACGATCACCGCAAAGATCGCATAGACCACCGCATTGGTGGTCCTGAGGCCGACTTCTTCCGAATTGCCTTCGACGCGCATTCCCTGATAGCAGCCGGCCAGCGCGACGATCAGGCCGAATATCGGCGCTTTGATCAATCCGACCCACAGGTCATAGGTCGGCACCACTTCCTGAATGCGCGCGAGGAACGTCGCGAACGGAATGCCGAGCGAAAGCTCGCTGATCGTCGCCCCGCCGATGATCGCCATCAGCGAAGCGTAAAAGCCCAGGAGCGGCATCATCAGTACCGCGGCAAGGATGCGCGGCAGCACCAGCGCCTCCATCGGCGAAATGCCGATGGTGCGCATCGCATCGACCTCTTCGGTCAGCTTCATGGTGCCGATCTGCGCCGCAAACGCGCTGCCCGAGCGGCCAGCGACCATGATCGCGGTCATCAGCACGCCCAGTTCGCGCAAGGTAATCCGGCCGACGAGGTTCACGGTCAAGGTCTCGGCCCCGAACTGCGCCAGCTGCACCGCGCCCTGCTGGGCGATGACGATGCCGATCAGGAAGCTCATCAATCCGACAATCGGCAGCGCCGACACGCCGACCAGCTCCATCTGGCGGACCAGCGCATTGGTGCGGAAGCGGCGCGGATGGCGGATGACGCTCGCCGCCGCGAGTACCATCTGGCCGATGAAGCCAACCACGGCGACGATCGCTGCGCGCGCGTTATAGAGCTTCTCCCCCACCGCCACCGGCACGCGGGTGGTCAGCGGCAGGCGCGGCGCGGCGACTTCGGCCGGGGCATCGCCGACCGATACCGCCTTCAGCAGCCGTTCGGCGTTCTCGTCCTTGCCGATGATCTTCGCCTGGTGGCGCGTGGCGATATGGCAGGCAAGCCACGCGCCGACCGTGTCGAGCTCGGTCGTCTGCGACAGGTCCACCTCGGCAATTGGGCCGGGCAGATCGCGCAGGTCCTGATCGATCACCCCGATGGTGGAAACGAGATAGGGCCCGGTCAGCACCAGTCGCACGGCGCCGCCCTGTTCCCCCTCGATTGTATAGCCCGCGCCTTCTGGCATAGCGGCGGGCTATGCGGCGATTTTGCGCGCGCGACAAGCCGCGATTGCACCGGCGGGGCGCGGCTGGCATGGGCGCGGGGCGATGAAAAGAGAGCTTGAAAAGACATTCGACCCCGCCGCGATCGAGGCGAAGTGGTATCCCTATTGGGAAGATAACGGCCTGTTCCGTCCGCACCGGCCGGACGCGGAGCCCTTCACCATCGTCAACCCGCCGCCCAATGTGACCGGCAGCCTGCATATCGGCCACGCGCTCGACAACACGTTGCAGGACGTGGTGATCCGGTACGAGCGGCTGCGCGGCAAGGATGCGCTCTGGGTGGTCGGCACCGATCACGCCGGCATCGCCACGCAAATGGTGGTCGAGCGGCAGATGGAAGAGCGGCAGGACAAGCGCACCAATTATTCGCGCGAAGAGTTCGTCGACAAGGTGTGGGAATGGAAGCACGAAAGCGGCGGCACGATCACCCGCCAGCTCCGCCGCCTCGGCTGCTCGATGGACTGGAGCCGCGAACAGTTCACCATGGACCCGCATTTCAGCGCGGCGGTGACCAGGGTCTTCGTCGACCTCTACAACCGCGGCCTGATCTATCGCGCCAAGCGGCTGGTAAACTGGGACCCGGCGCTCAAGACCGCGATTTCCGACCTCGAGGTCGAGAACCGCGAGGTGCCGGGCCACATGTGGCACTTCAAATACCCGCTCGCGGGCGGGGAGACCTACACCTACGTCGAGCGAGACACGGATGGCAACGTGACGCTGGAGGAAGAGCGCGACTACATCTCGATCGCCACCACCCGTCCCGAGACCATGCTGGGCGACGGTGCGGTGGCGGTGCATCCCTCGGACGCGCGTTACGCCGCAATCGTGGGCAAGTTCTGCGAGATCCCGGTGGGGCCCAAGGAACACCGCCGCCTGATCCCGATCATCACCGACGACTATCCTGATCCCGATTTCGGCAGCGGCGCGGTGAAGATCACCGGCGCGCATGACGAGAACGATTACGGCGTCGCTAGCCGCAACGGCATCCCGATGTATCGCCTCATGGACGAGGTCGCTTCAATGCGCGCCGACGGCGCCCCCTACGCAGAAGCCAGCGCACAGGCGATGCGGATCGCGCGGGGAGAGGTTGCGCCCGACGCCAATGCGGTCGACGCACTCAATCTCGTCCCCGACGAATATCGCGGGCTCGACCGCTACGAGGCGAGGAAGCGCGTCGTGGCCGATATCGACGCCGAAGGCCTGATGGTCATGGTCGAAGACAAGCCGATCATGCAGCCCTTCGGCGACCGCGGCGGCGTGGTGATCGAGCCGATGCTGACCGACCAGTGGTACGTCGATGCCGAGAAGATGGCCGTGAAGCCACTCGACGCCGTCCGCTCGGGCGCGGTCGAGATCGTGCCGAAAAGCTGGGAGAAGACCTTCTTCAACTGGATGGAGAACATCCAGCCATGGTGCGTTTCGCGGCAGCTATGGTGGGGGCACCGGATTCCGGCGTGGTTTGGTCCTGACGGGAAAATCTTCGTTGCCGAAAACGAAGCAAGCGCGGGTGAACTAGCGCTAGATCATTACCAGAGCGAGGCCGGACGCAAGTTGAGAGTTGAGTTCATCGATGCCAAATCGGTGTCAGTTGCTTTTCGCGAAATCGGTTGGGTTGGGAGCGTCTGCGACGTCGGAGCGCAGCCAGTAGATCAGGACACGGTCACCCTGCGTCGCGACGAGGACGTCCTCGACACCTGGTTCTCCTCCGCGCTGTGGCCTTTCGCCACGCTCGGCTGGCCGGAGCAGACCGAGCTCCTCGCCCGCCACTACCCCAACGACCTCCTCATCTCCGGCTTCGACATCCTGTTCTTCTGGGATGCGCGGATGATGATGATGGGACAGGCGATGACGGGCGAGAACCCGTGGAAGCGGCTCTATCTCCACGGGCTCGTGCGCGCGGCGGACGGGGCCAAGATGAGCAAGTCCAAGGGCAACGTCGTCGATCCGCTGGGCCTGATCGACAAGTACGGCGCCGACGCGCTGCGCTTCTTCATGGCGGCGATGGAAAGCCAGGGCCGCGACGTGAAGATGGATGAGCGGCGCGTCGAAGGCTATCGCAACTTCGCCACCAAGATGTGGAACGCGGCGCGGTTCTGCCAGAGTAATGGGATTGGCGCGAGCCAGACACTGGCAGCGCCTGCGGCCAGCAGCGCGGTCAACAGGTGGATCATCGGCGAAGTGGTCGAAACCCTCGCCGAACTCGACAAGGCGATGGCCGACCTGCGCTTTGACGCGGCGGCGAACGCGATCTACCACTTCGTCTGGGACCAGTTCTGCGATTGGTATATCGAGCTTGTGAAGGGTTCGTTCGACGAAGAAACCCGCACCGTTGCCGGATGGGTGCTCGATCAGATCCTCGTCATGCTGCACCCGTTCATGCCGTTCGTCACCGAAGAACTGTGGTCGAAGATGGGCGCGCGGGCGGATTATCCGCTGATTACCGCCGAATGGCCGCAACCCGCCGCCACCGTCGATCCGGCGGCCAAGCGCGAGGTCGAATGGCTGATCGGTTTGGTCGGCAATGTGCGCGCGGCGAAGAACGAGCTGGGCATCGCGCCCGGCGCGCGGCTCGAGGCCTATCTGCCCGATCCGTCGCCGGCGACCCGCGCAATTATCGAGCGCAACGGCCCGGCGATCGAGCGGTTGGCGCGGCTTGGCGGCATTCGCTTCGAGCCGGCCCCGGAGGGCGCGGCAATGCAGATCGGCGCAGGGGATGCCAATATCATCGTCCCGCTCGAAGGGGTGATCGACATCGCCGCCGAACGGGCGCGCCTCGCCAAGGCGCTAGAGGCGGCGCAGAAGGAAGCGAAGTCGCTTGCCGGAAGGCTGGGCAATCCGGCGTTCGTCGAAAAGGCCAAGCCCGAAGCGATTGAGAAGGCGCGCGCCGATCACGCCCATCACACCGCCGAAGCGGAGCGGCTCGCGGCGGCGCTGGCGCGGCTGGGGTGAGCCTTTCCAGCAACCCACGGCCGGGTGACACGGTGTCAACTTTGTCACCCGGCGAGGCGTCTCGAGGTGCCGCCCTGCGATGCTGACGCTTGCTACCCAGGCCGAGGGAGAGCCGGGAAGCGGAGCTCTGGCGGAGCCAGAAATTTTCGCCTCGCTCCAGGGCGAAGGGCCGAGCGCGGGATACCCTTGTGCGTTCATCCGGCTCAGCCGTTGCAACCTCGCCTGCCACTGGTGCGACACGGCCTATACCTGGCACTTTACCGGCGATAACCGCCCCCACCGTGACGGGCTGGTGTTTGAGCGGCGCGCCAACCAGCTGGTGCTCAGCGAAGAGGAGGCGGCCGCCCGCATCCTCGCGCTGGGGCAGAACCGCCTCGTCATCACCGGTGGCGAGCCGCTGTTGCAGGGCGCGGCGCTGGCCCGGCTGGCGGCGCTGCTGCCCGATATGCGGATCGAGATCGAGACCAACGGCACCGTCGCCCCGCACCCGGCGCTCGACGGCCAGGTAGCCCAGTACAACATCAGCCCCAAGCTCGCCCATTCGGGCAACCCGGCCGATCTCGCGCTGCCCCCCGAACGGCTGACCGCCTGGGCCGCCGAGCCGCGTGCGACCTTCAAATTCGTCATCGCCACCCCTGACGATCTGGCCGAGGTGCTGGCGCTGGCCGAGAATTACGCCATCCCGCGCGAACGGATCATGCTGATGCCCGAAGGCACCGACAGTGCGACCTTGCGCGAGCGCGAGTGCTGGCTGGCCCCGCTGGCGCTGGAGCACGGCCTGCGCCTGTCCGACCGGCTGCACATCCATCTCTACGGCGATACGCGCGCGACATGAGAGCCGCCGGCCCGCGCCGTCGCGGCGATCTGACACAAGGGCCGATCGCGCGCACGCTGCTCGTGTTCGCGCTGCCGCAGATTGCCGGCAATGTGATGCAGACGCTGAACGGTTCGATCAACGCGATCTGGGTCGGCCGGCTGCTGGGCGAACGCGCGCTGGCCGCCACCGCCAATGCCAACCTAGTCATGTTCCTGTTGTTCGCGCTCTCCTTTGGCCTCGGCATGGCGGCGACGGTGCGGATCGGGCAGGCGTTTGGGGCGCAGGACATTGCAGCCGCGCGGCGCACGCTGGGGACAGCACTGGGGGTGACCGGCGGGCTGGCGCTGCTGCTGGCGGCGACCGGCTGGCTGGCCGCGCCTGCCCTGCTCGACCTCCTCGGAACGCCCGGCGAGGCGCGCGGCGAGGCGCTGACCTATTTGCGGATCATCTTCCTCGGGACGCCGGGGATCATGCTGACGGCGATGATCGCGATGGGCCTGCGGGGCATTGGCGATGCGACCTCACCGCTGATCTTCATGGTGCTGACGGCGGTACTCGACATTGCGCTTAACCCGCTCCTCATCCTTGGTATCGGGCCGCTGCCGGCATTGGGCATTGCCGGGTCTGCCTGGGCCAGTGTGATCGCCACGAGCGTCGGTTTGGTCGGGATCGTTTTCTGGCTTTACTGGCGCGACCTTCCGCTGCGCCTGCGCGGCGCGGAACTGGTCCTGCTGCGGCCACGCGCTGACGAGACGCGCTTTCTCCTGACCAAGGGCTTGCCGATGGGGGCACAGATGCTGGTCATCGCCGGCGCCGGGCTGGTAATGATTGCGCTGGTCAATCGCGAGGGCTTGATGACGGCTGCGGCCTATGGCGCGCTGTTGCAATTGTTCAATTACGTCCAGATGCCCGCGCTGGCGATCGGCGCGGCGGTAACCGCGATGATGAGCCAGCATATCGGCGCGGGGCTGGATGCGCGGGTGCACACGATCAGCCGCAGCGGCGCGATCATCAACACAGCGATGACCGCAATGCTGGTCGCTGCCCTGTTCGCGTTCGGACGGCTCGCCCTCGGACTGTTTCTCGGGCCGGATAGCCCGGCGGTGGACATCGCGCTGCACATCCAGTCGATCATGCTGTGGAGCTATCTGCCGTTCGGCATCACCATCGTCCTGTTCGGCACGCTGCGCGCCTATGGCGTGGTCTGGGTGCAGCTGATCACGCTGTTCGTATCGATGTATATCCTGCGGCTCGGTGCCTACTATGCGCTCTATCCGGTGATGAATTCGGATGCGCTATGGGTGTCGCAGTTGGTCAGCTCGATCGCGTCGCTGGTGATCATCCTGTGGGTCTATCGCCGAGGCCGCTGGCGGCGCGTGCCGGCACAGCGAGGTGGCGGGGCAGGCCGTGTCTGAACCGGTATCGCCAACGCTGCGACAGCTTGTCGCGGTGAGCGCAAGGATCGGCTGCCTCAGCTTTGGCGGACCGGCCGGACAGATCGCTCTGCTGCACCGCGAGTTGGTCGACCGTACCGGGTGGATCGCCGAGCGCGAGTTTCTCCATGCGCTGAACCTGTGCCATCTCCTGCCTGGCCCCGAGGCGCAGCAACTGGCCACCTGGGCCGGCTGGCGCCTCCATGGCTGGCGCGGCGGGATGGTCGCGGGCGGGCTGTTCGTGCTGCCCGGGGCGCTGGTGATGCTTGGCCTGTCGATACTCTACGCGTACGCCGCCGGATTGAGCTGGTTTGCCGCCCTTTTCCTGGGGATCAAGGCGGCCGTGCTGGCGATCATTGCGCAGGCGCTGCTGCGGATCGCCCGCCGCGCGCTGGTTACACCGTTGCAGGGCGCGCTGGCGGCGGGCGGATTTGCCGCTCTATTCCTGCTGGGCGCACCGTTTCCGCTGGTGGTCGTCGCGGCGTTGGCTATGGGCAGCGTGGTCGGCATAATGGCCCCGGCAAGGCTGGCACTGGCCCCGCCACTCGACACAACCGCTCCTCCCGCTGCCCCGCCTTGGCGTACCAGCGTGATCGCGGTGACGGTGTTCGGGGCGCTTTGGCTGGTGCCGCTGGCGCTGGTGATCGCCTTTCTTGGCTCCGACCATGTGCTGGCCGATATCGGCCGCCTTTTCGCCCGGCTCGCCCTGGTCTCATTCGGCGGAGCCTACGCCGTCCTGGCCTACCTCGCACAAGACGCAGTGGCGGGTTTTGGCTGGCTCGCCGCGCCCGAAATGGCCGACGGGCTGGGCCTTGCCGAAACCACCCCGGGGCCGCTGATCCTGGTGACGCAATTCGTCGGCTTCCTGGCGGCGTTCCGCGCGCCCGAACCCTTCAGCCCGCTCATCGCCGGCATATTGGGGGCCGGGATGACGCTGTGGGTGACTTTTATCCCGTGTTTCCTGTGGATTTTCGCCCTTGCGCCGTGGCTCGACAAGATCGAACGTGCGCCGGCGCTGCGCGGCGGGTTGGCGGCGGTCACCGCAGTGATCGTCGGCGTCATCGCGCAACTTGGCCTGTGGTTCGCGCTCCACGTCCTGTTCACCGCGTTGCAGCCCGTGAGCGCCGGGCCGCTCCGGTTCGACTGGCCGGTCTGGGCGAGTTTCGACTGGCGAGCAGGGGTAATCGCAATGCTCGGGGCGGTGTTGATCTTCGCCTTCAACCGCGGGGTCGCGCTGACGCTGGCGGTCTGCGCTCTTGCCGGGCTGATCCTAGGCGTCGCGATTCCCGCAGTCACCGCCTGACGCTCAGCCCTGCGCGCGCCAGCGGTGGACGATGCGCTTGACCGTCTCTTCCTCGCCGCCGCTGCCTTGCCAGAGCTCTACGAAGCTCGGATCTTCGGAGGCCGGGCGCTTTACCTCTTCCAGCGCGTCGAAACCGACGCGGATCGGGATCGCCACGCCTTCGCCGCAGATGATGCATTCGCGGTTGCGCAGCGCCGGGATGCTGTCGAGGAAGCCGCGCGCGCCTTCGGGCATGGCTGCCTTGACGAAGGCCTGGTCGCGATCGTTGTTGAGCCGCATCGAGATGATCGTGCCGCACTGGCTCAGCACGCCTTCGGCCAAATCGCTCGGTCGCTGGGTGATCAGGCCGAGGCTGATGCCGTATTTGCGCCCTTCCTTGGCGATCCGGCTGAGAATCCGCCCGACCGAGCTGCCATCGGCATTCTTCTCGTTCGGGACGTAGCGATGCGCCTCCTCGCACACCAGCAGGATCGGGCGCGGCTTTTCCTCGCGGCCCCAGATCGCGAAATCGAAGGTCAACCGGCTGAGCACCGCCACCACCGTCGCGGTGATGTCGCTCGGCACGCCGGACACGTCGATGATCGCGATCGGCTTGCCATCGCCCGGCATCCGGAAGATCTTGCCCAGGAAGTCGACCATCGTATCGCCGACCAGCATCCCGGAAAACATGAACTGGTAACGCGGGTCGCCCTTCAACTCGTCCAACTTGGTCTTGATCCGCATATAGGGCGCAGTCGAGGTCGCCTTGTCGAGCTTGCCCATCTCGTCCTGCAACGTGTTCGACAGGTCGGACAGGAGGTAGGGGATCGGGCTGTCGACGGTAATCTTGCCGAACTGCTCGGCGAGCCGGCTCTTGCTGCGGGACTTGAGCAGGCACTTGGCGAGGATGTCGGCATCGCATTGCCGATCATTGCCGGTGCTGGTGAGTAGCACCTCGCAATGTTCTTCGAAATTCATCAGCCAGTACGGCATCTGCAGGTTCGAAGCGTCGAGGATGATCCCCGTATTACGGAATGCGGCGGCATATTCCCCGTGCGGGTCGATCATCACGATATGGCCGTTGGGCGCGGCCTCGCAAATCCGATGAAGGATCAGCGCCGCACTGGTCGACTTGCCTGTGCCGGTCGAACCGAGCAGTGCGAAATGCTTGCCCAGCATGGCATCGACATAGAGGCCGGCGCGGATATCCTTGGTCGGATAGACGGTGCCGATCTGGATATTGGCCCGCCCGTCACTGGCATAAACCTGGCGCAGATCGGCGGTGCTGGCGGGATAGACATAGGCGCCCGGTACGGGAAACCGCGTCACCCCGCGCCGGAATCCGTGCAGGCGGCCGGTTAGCCGTTCTTCCTGCCCTTCACCGAGGAAATCGATATCGGCGAGGATGCCGCCGTTGGCGCGCCGGTCCTGCTTCTGGTTGCGGACATTGGCGATCAGCCAGGCATCGCCCACCCGCACCTTGACCTGGCTCCCCACCTGCCCGGCCAGCGCAATCGAAGGGTCGGCATCGGCGATGCAATCGGTGAGCCGCTGGAGATCGAGCGCGATCTGCGAGCCGGCGCCCGACACTTCGAGCACCACGCCGATCGGCTGGTCGACGTTATCGCTCTTCGCCGCCGCGACCGGCTGCGTTGCCGGACCGCGCCCGGACTGGTCGCCGCCGCTTGTTCCCTGCCGCGCAAATTCCTGCTGCCCCAGATCCGTCATTTGCCAGCCCCGTTATGCTTTTATGCGGCGGTGCTAGGGAGGCAGTGGTTAAGATGCGGTCAATCGGCCGTCAGATCAGCGCAAAGACCCGCCCGGCGAGCCAGCCCATGAACACCGACAGACTGACCGCGAACAGCCCGTACCAGAATGCCTGCCGGCGGGAGAACTGTTCGACGAAGCGTTCGAAGCCGACCTTCTTCACCTCGACCTCGGCAATCGCCGAGGCAATCACCCGGCCGTTCGAGATGGCAAAGGTTTCCGCCGTGTAGGTGCCGGTGGTGACGTTGGAGGGGAGATAGAACCGCGCCTGATACAGCACGCCCTCGCTGATCGTCACGCCGCCCTGCCGTTCGCCGAAGAGGCCCGAGCGCGACTGAAGGTCCACCAGCCCGGCTGAAAAGCGGGCCTGCTCGGCCGGGTCGATCGCGCCGCTGGGCGAAAGCTGGATGAACTCGGTGCCGAGCTCGTAGATCGCCGCGGTGCGTTCATCGACGATGTCGGCCACCGGGCGCGACGAGGCGAGCGCGAAATAGCTGGGCGCCGAACGGAAGGTGGCGCTCTGGCTGTTGACCCAGATGCCGCCGACCTTGGCCTTCTCGCGCACGCGGATCGGCGCGGTCGGCCCTTTCAACACCACCGCGACGTCGTATTCGGCCGGCGCGCGGGTGCCGGCAGGATCGAGGATCGCGCCGAAAAACAACAGCTCCGTCCCGGTAAAGCCCTGCCGCACGCGAACCTCGTGCTGCGACACTTCGGGCACCAGGATCGGGTCACGCTGCCCGCTCAGCGCGAGGAAAGCCAGCAACAGCAGCGCGATCCGCCTCACAGCAGCGTCACCGTGTAGATCTCGTCCGGGCGGACGCCCAAACCCCACAGCATCCTCAGCGCGACCACCAGCACCAGGCTGGCCAGAACCAGGCGGAGCAGGTCGGGCTTGACCTTGGCGGCGAGCTGCGTCCCGATCTGCGCGCCCGATACCGAGCCGAGCAGGAGCAGCGCGGCGAGCACCAGGTCGACCGCATGGGTCGTCAGCGCGTGCATCATGGTGGTCACCATGGTAACGAACAAGATGTTGAACAGACTGGTGCCCACCACCACGCCGGCGCTCATCCCGAGGATGTAGAGCATTGCCGGAACCAGGATGAACCCGCCGCCGACTCCCATCAGCATGGTCAGCGCGCCGGTCACCATGCCAAGCAACAGCGGCGCCAGCGGCGAAATGTAGAGGCCCGAGCGATAGAACCGCCAGCGCATCGGCAACGCGGCGATCAGCGGGTGGTGGCGCCGCTTGCGCGCCGGTGGCGGCGCCCCGCCCTTGCGCGCGCGCATTGCGCCCAGCGCCTCGCGAAACATCAGCGAGCCGATCGTCCCGAGCAGCAAGACGTACAGCACGTTGATTACCGTATCGATCTGGCCGACCGACTGGAGGAACTTGAACAGCACCGCGCCGATCAGCGAGCCCACCGCGCCGCCCGCGACCATCACCCCGCCCATCCGGTAATCGACCCCGCCGCGGCGGCGATGCGCGAACACGCCCGAAACGCTCGCCCCCGTCACCTGCGTCGAGGCGGAAGCTGCGGCGACGGTCGGCGGGATACCGTAAAAGATCAGCAGCGGCGTGGTCAGGAACCCGCCGCCCACGCCGAACAAGCCCGACAATATCCCCGTCAGCGCGCCCAACGCGACGATCACCAGACCATTCACTGAAAGGTTGGCTATGGGAAGATAGACGTCCATCGCCTCCCCCGCCTAGCCCAGCCGGGCCGCGCGGGAAAGGCGGCCGGGCGCAGTGTCCCCGCCTAGAAACCGTGGGTCAGCGTAACGACCGGCCCCGATCCCGGTTGGGCGTTGCCGGCAATGCGCTTACGGTAGTCCAGTCGCAAACGCATCGTTTGGCCGCCGATGCCCCCTGCAATGCCGAGCGAAGGGCCCAAATCGAGCCGGTTGGCCCCGTCTTGCGCCGACCCCCATGCGCCGACGCCCGCCTCGATACGCGCTGCCCCTAACCGAACCATGTCCCGCATCGCCTGCGCCTGCGCATCGACAAACGCTGTCCCGTCGCGCCCGCCGACATAGCCGGCCTGTACATAGAAATCTCCGGTCGTTCCGGCCGGCAGCCGGACTGGCGGCAGTTCGCTGGTGATGAACGCCGCTGGCCGCACGCGCATTCCGCCGCCGTCCGCCACGGCGCGCGCTTCGCCATGGAAGCGCACGGGCAAGGTCGCGACGGGCCGCACTGACAGTCCCGCGGCAAGCTCCTGCTGGCGGAATTGCAGCGCCCCGCTGGCTCGGAGATAAGCCGCAGGGTGGTGCCCGTCTGCCGCGCCCAGCCGATAGCGTAGTGCCACGCCTGCCTGGCTACCTCCGAGCAACCCCGGCCCGGCGATCCCGAACTCGGCCTTGCCAGGCCGGTAGAGCAACCAGCTCTCGGCCAACCAACGGCGTGGAACCAAGGGCAAAGTGGGCGGACCCACAATCGCTCTCTGCTCCGCTAGCACAGACCTGCGGGGTGATGGGGCAGCGCCAGAATCGGCGCTGTGCGATAAAGCTGCAACGGCCCACGCGGCGGCGACGGGACGCTCGCTGCGCAGGTCTTCTACTTTCGAACCTTTGTCGCTCCGATGACGGGCCGCACTGGGTCCGTCAGGCCCGCCTGCTCCGTGAAGCGGCGTTGATGTGTTTGCACCGACCGAGGCCAATGTCGCTGACGGTGCCGACACCATCGGCGGTTGGTCTTGCGGCGCCGTCACTAGGTTTGTGGGCGATGTTTCCAGCACCGCGAAGGGCGAGGTCCATAGGGTTACCCGCGCCGCTGTCCAGGCGGCCATGACCAGCACGAAAGCAATCAGTGGGCGGCCGTTCATGGCGCGGCAAGCGCCGGGTGATCGAGATGCTCGGTCTTGTCCCACCGTGCAGGCCGGCCGGCGAGCGCCGCCAGATAGGCGTTCAGCGCGCGGCGTCCGGCCATGATCGCGATGATATTAGACACCGGGATGCGCAGCACCGCGCGCACGCCCTCGTTCCAGCCATGTTCGCGCGCGGTGAAGGCGGCGCGGTTGGCCGCGCGCCACAGCAGACTGGCGAGATTGACCCCAAGCAGCAGCTTTATCGTCGGGTCCAGCGGTACGCTCACCCCGCCCCCGGCGAGCCGTGCCAGCCAGCTCGCCGCTGCCAGCACCAGCAGCAGATAGGCGGCGCTGAGGGTCAAGGCCGTCAGCGGCCCGCGCCGGTCGCGCAGCCGCCACCAGATTTCCGCCGGGCGCCGATGCCAGCCGAGCCTGTCCCATCCCTGGAAGGCAATCCCGTGCATCCAGCGCGTCTTCTGCCGCACGGCGGCGCCAAGGCTGGCCGGGAAGCACGCCCGCGTCGCCACCAGCAGGCCGTCGGCGCCGCGCTGGCGAACGAAGCGGCTGCGGGCACCCATCGCCGCCAGTCGCAGGCCAAGCTCGTAATCCTCGGTCAGGCTGGTGGGCGTAAACGGATCGCCTGACGACGCGCTCGCCGCCAGCCGGTCGAGCCACTCGCGGCCGATCGCGCACCCCACCCCGGCCGAGGGCAACGCCACCCCCAGCGCATCGCGCACTACCATCGCCTTGGCATGGCTTTCGCAGAACTCGTCGATATAGTGCCCCGCAATCCAGCGGGAGCGAGTGACCGGCATCGGCAGTACGGGAAGCTGTACCATGTCGGCGCCCGCATCGCGCGCCTGCCCGATCACCGTCAGCGCACGGTGATCGACCATGTCCTCGGCATCATGGACCAGCACGTAATCGACCGGACACTCGCTGCGTTCGGCTGCGACCAGCGCGTGATAGAGGTGGTTGAGGCAATCGGCCTTGGTATTCGGGCCATCATGCGGCAGGACCACATGGCGGATTTGCGGATTGGCGTACGCCGCTTCAGCCGCAATGGCTGCGGTTGCGCGGTCGTTCGGATAGGTGCCGACCCACAGCTGAACGTCAGCTTCGCGCCAGGCCGCGAGCATGTGGCGCAGCGTCGTCGCCAGCACGTCGCTTTCTTCCCACGCCGGGATGAACACCGCCATCCGGCGGGCGCTTGGTACGATGGCGTCAGCGAAGGGTCGCGAGCCAGCGCGCCGCGTCAAGCGCAGCCATAGCCAGGTCAGATCGACCGCCAGCTCGTCGAGCGTCCCCAGCAGGAAAAAGATGCCAGCGAACAGGAGCAGTTCGCGCTCGGCGAGCGCCAGCCATTGCCAGGCGTTTAAGTCCATGAAATGCAAGTGCGACCCTCACGCGCGGCGGTACCAGATGGCAGTAAGGGTTGCAAGCTTGCCGCCATTGGCCGAAAGCGCGGCGCATGGACGCTCCCCAACTCACCCGCGATCCGCGCCCGGGCGGCCTCGGCGCGCTGTTCGCACCGGTGCGCGCACTGTTTATCCGGGATTCGGCTGCGGGCATCCTGCTGATCGCCGTGGCCTTTGCGGCCATGGTTGTCGCCAACTCCCCGTTGGCAAATGCCTATCACGATTTGTTTCACCAGCCGCTCTGGGCGGCCAGTACGTTCAAGCTGAATACGCTGCACCTGTGGATCAACGATGCGCTGATGGCGGCGTTTTTCTTCCTCGTCGGGCTCGAGGTCAAACGCGAGCTGGTGGCTGGGCAACTGGCTGATCCGGCCCAGCGCCGGCTGCCCCTGATCGCAGCGGTGGCGGGCATGGCGATGCCGGCGCTTGTCTATTTTGCTATCGCCGGCGACAATCCAACCCTGCGGGCCGGGTGGGCGATCCCGGCGGCGACCGACATCGCCTTTGCAATGGGTGTGCTGGGGCTGCTCGGTAACCGCGTCCCAGCCTCGCTCCGCCTGTTCCTGCTAACGGTGGCCATCGTCGATGATATTGGCGCCGTGATGGTCATCGCCCTGTTCTATACTACCGGGCTGAAACTGCTCTGGCTGGCAGCGGCGGCGGTGGTTTTCGCAGCGATGGTGGCGCTCAACCGGCGCGGGGGTTCGACCCTGTGGCACTATCTCGCGCTCGCCATAATCTTGTGGTTCTGCGTGCTCAATTCGGGCGTGCACGCAACTATCGCCGGCGTGCTCGCCGCCCTGACCATCCCGATGTACCGCCGGACGGGCGAGGATATGCTCGAAAGCGTCGAGCACGGCCTCGCGCCGTGGAGTGCCTACTTTATCGTGCCGATCTTCGGCTTCGCCAATGCGGGGGTCGAACTCGCCGGTATCGGGATCGACGGAGTGTTTGCCGAATTGCCGCTGGCGATCGCCGCGGGCCTGGTAATCGGCAAGCAGGTCGGCATCCTCGCGGCGGTATGGCTGGCCGACCGCTCGGGCTTCGCACTCAAGCCCGAAGGGGCGAGTTGGCCCGAAGTGTGGGGCGTGGCCATCCTGTGCGGCATCGGCTTCACCATGTCGCTGTTCATCGGCGAACTGGCATTCCCCGGAAACCGCGAACTGCTCGACGAAGCCAAGATCGGCATCCTCGGCGGCTCGCTGATTTCCGCGCTGATGGGCTACACGGTGCTGCGCCTGACCAAGGTTCATCCCGAAGACGAGGATGCCGAGGCCTTGTCCTACGCGGCCAATCTCGCCGAAGACGAGCAGCGCGTCGCCCGGCTGAAGGGCGACTAGGGGCCTACCAGCTGCCGCTATTGGCCATGCTGGCCCACGGTTCGCGCGAGTCCAGCCGTCCGTTCTGCAGCAATTCCACCGAGATGCCGTCGGGCGATTTGACGAACGCCATATGCCCATCGCGCGGGGGGCGGTGAATCGTGTGGCCCGCCGCCATCAGCCGCTCGCAGGTGTCGTAGATATCCGCCACCTCGAAGGCGAGGTGCCCGAAATTGCGGCCGCCAGTGTACTGTTCCGGCGCTGAACCGTCGGCGGGCGGCCAGTTATGGGTCAGCTCGATTTCGGCCAGCCCCGCCTGGCCCGGGGCCGCGAGGAAAACCAGCGTGAAACGGCCCTGTTCGCTATCGAAGCGGCGCACTTCCTCGAGCCCGATCAGCTCGAAGAAGCGCACCGTTGCGGCAATGTCGGTGACCCGGATCATGGTGTGCAGAAACCGTGTCATCGCGCCTGTCCCTGTCAGAAGCTGAAGCCGATCGAGCCGACGATGGTGTCGTCGGTCAACCCGTTCACCGCCTGCCCCTCGGTGCCCACATAGGCCAGCCCGAACTCGATCCCGTGGAGGACCGAGGTTGCACCAAGCGACCAGTCGAGCCCGGTGCGGTCGGCGGTGCCCGCGAGGAACGCCGGGGCCAGCGGCCCGTCAGTATAGCCCAAATGCGCCTTCAACGTCAGCGGCGTCGCCGGGATGCCTGCGGCAAGGTCGGTCGAGAGATAGAGGTTGCTGCGCCCACCCAGCTCGTCCTGCTTGGGCGCCCATGCCGCGCCCAACCGCGCCTCGACCGGGCCGAGCGTGGTCGACAGCGCCGCGTAAGGCTCCCAATAATCGACGTTGCCGCCCGGCGCGCCATCGGGATAGGCGTAATAGAGCACGCCGATATCGGCGTTCAGACCCTCTCTCAGCGGCCCGCTCCATCCGGCATAGAGGTCAAGCTCGACATCGCCATAAGCCGCGCCGGCGTCGAGGTTCGATGCCCAGGCGCCAGCATAGAAGCCGCTGGCATGGCTGGCCTTGATGCCCCCCTGGAGCGCTGGGTCGCCGGCGGACAGGGACACGCCGCGGAAGCGGTAATCGCTGACGACGGCGACATTGCCCGACAGGTCGATGGCTGGCGGCCCGACCGCCGCATCCCCCGCATCCTGCGCCTGCGCTGGCAGAGGGATAGCGAGCACGGCAAAAGCCGATAGGGTCAGGACACGGCCAAGGCCGACAATGCGTGATGTGATCATGACGAAATCTCCCGCTCGAAGGTCGCTTCGTCCCGCCTACCCGGCACGGCGCGGCTTTGCGCGCTGCCTTGCCGGATTTGGCAGGGATGCCATGTCTTGCTGCACTGCACAAGCGGGCTTGTGCAGATGCTTGACTACGGGAACCGGCGCGGTGTGCATACATTGCGCAGAAAGGCCCGCTGGCCTATGCGCCCCGCTCCCCATCAACAATCAGCCGATGACGATGTTCGCTCCCTTGCGCCAGATGTTCCGTGCCCGACCCGAAGCCGCCAGGCCGACAGTGCCGGCGGGCGAGCGCTATTACGTCATCGGGGACATTCATGGACGGCTCGACCTGCTGACACCGCTTGCCGAGGCGATCGAAGCCGATGCCTCCACCAGCAGCGCCCGCAGCACGGTGATCCTGTTGGGCGACCTGGTCGATCGCGGGGCCGACAGCGCCGGGGTCATCGCCTATGCGCGCGCCTGGCAGCAGCGGCGCCCGGTGCGGATTCTCGCCGGCAATCACGAACAGATGTTCCTCGAAAGCTTTGGCTCGACCGAGGTGCTGCGCGAATTCCTCAAGCATGGTGGGCGTGAAACGGTGCTGAGCTACGGGATCGATCCCGATATCTACCGCGATGCCACCCTGCCCGAGGTCCAGGCGCTCATGGCGGACCACATCCCGGCCGCGGATATCGCCTTTGTCGAGGGGTTTGAAAGCTACGTCGAAGCTGGCGACTACCTGTTCGTTCATGCCGGCATCCAGCCGGGCGTGCCGCTCGATGAGCAGCAGCGCAGCGACATGCTGTGGATCCGCCGCCGCTTCATCGAGCACGATGCGCCGCACAGCCATTACGTGATCCACGGCCATACGATCAGCGAGACGATTGACCAGCAGCATAACCGCATGGGGATCGATACGGGCGCCTATCGCACGGGCCGGTTGACGGCGCTGGCGCTCGAAGGCACTGCTCGCCGATTGATTCAGGCGGTCGAAACCGATGGGCGGATCGCCATCGAAACAGGGGATCGGACATGAAAATTGCGATGGTAGGCTCGGGCTATGTCGGCCTGGTATCCGGTGCCTGCTTTGCCGATTTCGGCCATGACGTGGTCTGCATCGACAAGGATCAGGCCAAGATCGACGCACTGCATCGCGGGGTGATGCCGATCTACGAACCCGGGCTCGACGCGCTGGTCGATACCAACGTCAAGGCCGGGCGGCTGACCTTCAGCACCGACCTGCCCAGCGCGATTGCCGGCGCACTGGCGATCTTCATCGCGGTCGGCACGCCCAGCCGGCGCGGCGACGGACATGCCGATCTTACCTTCGTGCACGCCGTCGCGCGCGAGGTGGGCGAGGCGCTGGCAGGCGACGCGGTGGTGGTCACCAAATCGACCGTGCCGGTGGGCACCGGCGACGAGGTCGAGCGGATCATTGCCGATAGCGGCGCAGCCGCGCGCGGCCACCGCTTCAGCGTGGTCTCCAACCCCGAATTCCTGCGCGAGGGGGCGGCGATTGGTGATTTCAAGCGCCCCGACCGCATCGTCATCGGCGCCGAGGATGAGTTCGGCCGCGAAATCATGCGCGAGGTCTATCGCCCGCTATTCCTCAACCAGGCGCCGATCCTGTTCACCAATCGCCGCACCAGCGAGCTGATCAAATACGCTGCCAACGCGTTCCTCGCGACCAAGATCACTTTCATCAACGAGATGGCCGATCTGTGCGAGAAGGTCGGCGCCGATGTGCAGGATGTCGCCCGCGGCATCGGGATGGACAACCGCATCGGGCCGAAATTCCTCCATGCCGGACCAGGCTATGGCGGTAGCTGCTTTCCCAAGGATACGCTGGCTCTGCTCAAGACCAGCGAGGATTATGACAGCCCGACGCGGATCGTCGAGGCGGTGGTCAAGGCCAATGACACGCGCAAGCGCGCGATGGGTCGCAAGGTGATCGACGCTCTGGGGGGGCTGGAGCAGGCGCGCGGCAAGAAGGTCGCGCTGCTCGGCCTGACGTTCAAGCCCAACACCGACGATATGCGCGATTCGCCCGCCATTGCGGTTGCCCAGACACTGACCGATGCCGGAGTCGCGGTGACCGCCTACGATCCAGAAGGGATGGAGCAGGCACGGCCGCTGCTGCCTCAAGTGACCATGGCGGACGATCCCTATGCCGCGATCGACGGCGCCGATGCGGTAGCGATCGTGACCGAATGGGACGCCTTCCGCGCGCTCGACCTCGACCGGGTCAAGGCGATCGCCAAGGCGCCGGTGCTGGTCGACCTGCGCAATATCTACAATCCCGCCGATATGCGCGCCAAGGGCTTTGCCTATTCGAGCATCGGCCGGGGCTCGCCGGCGGCGAACGGAATGTCAGGGGGCCTGTAAGCCGGGTTCTGTCCCGCCGACTTTATCCGCGAGCGCGGAAAGTATCGCCGGGGGCAGCCATTCATCTGGGCGACGGATCGCTCCGCCGCTCTAGCAGCCAACCCGGGTGCCTCGGGACGAAACCTCCCTGCCCGGGGCACCTTGCGGCGGCGCGGGCGCGGCACCCCTATTTGGCCTTGCTCCGGGTGGGGTTTGCCATGCGAGGGCTGTTACCAGCCCTCCGGTGCGCTCTTACCGCACCCTTTCACCCTGACCTGCCGGACGCATCCGGCGGGCGGTCTGCTCTCTGTGGCACTTTCCCTGTGCTTGCGCACGGCGGGCGTTACCCGCCACCCTCGCTTCGTGGAGCCCGGACTTTCCTCGCGGCACAGAACCGTGCCACGCGGCTGCCCGGCCCCCTGACGGTGCGGATATAGGCGCGATCAGGGGCCGGCGCAATTATTCTGCGGCTAGGCGTGGGTGTCGGTCCTGTCCGCCCCGTCACCGCCGAGGTTAGCGAGCGATTCCTCAGGCGCGAGGAAGCGCCAGATCAGCGCACCGATCGCGGCGCCCGCCAGCGGCGCGAGTCAGAACAGCCAAAGCTGCGCCACTGCGCCCGTTTCCGCATAGAATGCCACGCTGGTCGAGCGCGCCGGATTGACCGAGGTGTTGGTCACCGGGATCGAGATCAGATGGATCAGCGTCAGCGCGAGGCCGATGGCGATCGGTGCGAACCCGCCGGGCACCTTGCGCGAGGTGGCGCCGAGGATGACAATCAGGAACCCGGCGGTGAGGATCATCTCGATCACCAGCGCCGCCCCCATGCTGTAACCGCCCGGCGACAGCGCGCCGAACTCGTTTGAGGCAAACCCGCCCGGCTCCCACCCGGCCTTGCCCGAAGCGATCACGAACAATGCACCGGCCGCGATGAATGCGCCGATCACCTGCGCGACCCTATAAGGAATGAGCTCGGCCCACGAAAACCTTCCGGCCACGGCGAGCCCCAGCGACACGGCCGGATTGAAATGCCCGCCCGAAATTCCGCCGACCGCATAGGCCATGGTCAGCACCGTCAGGCCGAAGGCGAGAGAGATGCCGGCAAAGCCGACCCCAATTCCGGAAACGCCGCCGCCAGCACCGCTGATCCACAGCCGCCGAACACCAGCCAGAAGGTGCAGACCGGTTCGGCCCCCAATTTGCGCATCATCATCTCAGAACCGAATTGAAAATCCCTAGCGGGTCACGCCGCGGTCGCGGTCGAGCAGCAGCTGGAACAGCATCGCCCGGATCTGCCCGTCGATCTGCCCGTCGATCCGCTCGGGCCGCCAGCGGCGCTGGAACGCCTCGACCGCCTTGTGCCCGTCGGTAATG
This sequence comes from Qipengyuania sp. YIM B01966, assembly GCF_016461955.1. GTDB lineage: Bacteria > Pseudomonadota > Alphaproteobacteria > Sphingomonadales > Sphingomonadaceae > QFOP01. The sequence goes on from NZ_JADMNM010000001.1 coordinate 431,830, forward strand.
TCATAGCCGAACCGTTCGAGCGCGAGATAGAACGTGCCGTCATTGTCGTAAGGGTCGCCCAGCGCGATGGCCGGCCGCGGCAGGCACAGGCCATAGCTCGCCAGCCGCTCCCACGGGAACAGCTCGCCCGGATCGATCTTGCGTAACGGGGCGACGTCCGAATGGCCGACCACATTGGCGCGCGGAATGTCGTAGGCGCTGACGATCCGCGCCAGCAGCGGGACCAGCGCCTCAAACTGCGGCTCGCTGAACGCGCGATAGCCATTGGCATGGCCGGGATGGTCCAGCTCGATCCCGATACTGGCTGAATTGATGTCGCGGATACCGCGCCAATAGGCCTGCCCCGCGTGCCAGGCGCGCTTGTCCTCCGCGACCAGCCGGGTCACTTCGCCATCCTCGGCAATCAGATAATGCGCGCTGACTTCGGTTGCCGGATCGCACATCCGCGCGCAGGCGGCCTCGGCGCCGAGCATCTCGGTATAATGCAGCACCACCATGGTAATCGGCAGCGCGCGGTCGTTGAAATTGGGAGAGGGCGCCTCGCGGTGGACCAGCTCGTCGCCCATCGCGTCAGCCGATCATTCCGCCGGCGTCGTATGGGATGACCGCGCCCAGCAGCAGCGCATCGCGGGTCAGCTGATATTGCAGCCCGCCGCCCGCCTGCTCGGCCACCAGCGCCAGCATCTGTGCGGCAGCGGTCCGGCTCGACAACTCGCCCGGTGCCAGCCGGCCTTCAAGCGCGCGGCCGATCGTCTCGTCAAACGCGACCCGTTCGCCGCTGGCGCGGATGACGATTTCGGCTGCGCCGGCGCGCAGTTCGGCTCCGATGTCCAGCGTGCCGCCGCGCACCAGTGCATCGAGCGCCATCTGCGCGAAATTGAGCAGAACCTTGACCGCCGGCTTGGGCAGATGCTGTTCGTTGAGGGCCCAATTGGCGGTGACACGCGGATTGGCTGCCACCAGTGCATCGACCAGCTGGCGCGCCTCGGCCATTTCGACCATTTCGCCAAAGCCGCCCGCCGCACCGAAGGCGAGGCGGAAAAAGCGCAGCTTGGTCGCGCTGGTCCGCGCGCTCTGTTCGAGCAGCTCCATGCACCGCGCGCGCATTTCGGGATCGCGTTCGTCGGCCAGCAATTCCAGCCCGTTATTGAGCGCGCCGACCGGAGACAGGAGATCGTGGCACAGCCGCGAACAGAGCTGGCTGGCAAGGTCCAGGGCGGCTTTGGTATCGGACATGAGAGCGTGGTGGTTCCGCGATGATGAAAGCAACGGCCGTGTCCTTACCCGCTCGTCAACCGATAGCAAAGCGGTTCGAACCCGTCCGCCGTGTCGCGCCACAGCGCCACCGCATCTGCCGCGATGATTGCCCAGATCCGCCCGTCACCTGCCGACGCGGCGCGATCGATTGCCGATGGCTCGGGACGGCCTGAAGGGTGCGAATGATAATGGCCAAGCAGCTGCGGCCCCCCGCCCCGCGCCGCGCGATGCGCCGCAATCAGCGCCGCCGGGTCGAGTTCGAAATGGGTGGCAGGCGCCGAATGCACATTGGCAGCAGGCCGCGCCTCGAGGATCTGGTCCGCTGTACCGAACAACAGCCCGCACACCTCCAGCGGCGCGCCATTGCCGCCGTGAGCCAGCATTGCCCGGTAGGCCGAGATTGTGATGTGCATCTGCATCGGTCAAAGAACGCCTGATATGGCCGAGGAGCAAACCATTACCGGCTCAGTCGCGCAAGCCGGGCGGGCCGACAAGGTGCTGGCCGAGGCGAGCGGCTTGTCCCGCGCGCGGGTGCAGGCGCTGATTGCGGAAGGCCGCGCGGCTGTCGCCGGCAGCGCGCTGGCCAGCCCGTCGGCCAGGCTGGCGGCAGGCAGTGCCTTTGTCATCGCGCTGCCGCCGCCCGCGCCCTTGGCCGCAATCGCGCAGGATATTCCGCTGGTGGTGGTGCACGAGGATGCCGACCTGATCGTGGTCGACAAGCCTGCCGGCTTCGTCGTCCATCCGGCGGCCGGCAATGCCGATGGCACGCTGGTCAATGCGCTGCTTCACCACTGCCGCGGGCGCTTGTCCGGCATTGGCGGCGTGGCAAGGCCGGGTATCGTCCACCGGATCGACAAGGATACGTCGGGCCTGCTGGTAGTGGCCAAATCCGATGCCGCGCATGAGGGGCTGGCGCGCCAGTTCGCCGACCATTCGATTGCGCGGACCTATCTCGCAGTGACGGCCGGGCATCCCCGCCCCGCCGCCGGGACAATCACCGCGCGGCTCGGCCGGTCGGACCGCGATCGCAAGAAGATGGCGGTGCTGGCGGACGATGCAGCGCGCGGCAAACACGCGGTGACGCATTATCGCACGCTCGAGGCGCTGGCGAGCGCGGCGCTGGTCGAATGCCGGCTGGAAACCGGCCGCACGCATCAGGTGCGCGTGCATCTGGCGCATATCGGCCATCCATTGCTGGGCGATCCGGTCTATCGCAGGACACCCGCCGCGCTCAAACCGGTGCTGGCACGCCTCGGTTTCGCCCGCCAGGCGCTCCACGCGGCAAGCCTCGGCTTTGTCCATCCGGTCACCGGCGAACCGCTGCTGTTCGAGGCCCCGCTGCCGGCCGATATGCGGGAACTAATCGACGAAACCTCTCGTTCAAATCGATGAAGTTCGCTGCAGAGCAGGCCAGTTCTGCGCTATAGGATGGGACGGTGGCCCGATGGCCGGATGCTTCAGCGGGTCCGGCGGAAGCGGCCGACCGGGAAAGGTCAGGATACAAAGTGAGCAAGCCAAAAGGAATGAGCGTCCCCGCGCTCAGTGGAGAGCAGAGCCTCAACCGCTATCTCTCCGAGATCAAGAAATTCCCGATCCTCACGCCCGAGCAGGAATACATGCTCGCCAAGCGCTATCAGGAGCACGAGGACCCCGAAGCCGCCGCGCAGCTGGTGACCAGCCATCTGCGCCTGGTGGCGAAAATCGCCATGGGCTATCGCGGTTATGGCCTGCCGATCAGCGACCTCATTTCCGAAGGCAATGTCGGGCTGATGCAGGGCGTCAAGAAGTTCGAGCCCGATCGCGGTTTTCGTCTCGCCACCTATGCAATGTGGTGGATCAAGGCGTCGATCCAGGAATTCATCCTGCGCAGCTGGAGTCTGGTCAAGATGGGCACCACCGCCGCGCAGAAGAAGCTGTTCTTCAACCTGCGACGGATGAAGCGCAATCTCGACGCGTATGAGGACACCGACCTCCACCCCGACGATGTGGCGACCATCGCCCGCGAACTGGGCGTGCCCGAGCAGGAAGTCGTCAACATGAACCGGCGGATGCTGATGGGCGGAGACAGCTCGCTCAATGTCAGCATGCGGTCGGACGAGGAAGGCAGCGGCCAGTGGCAGGACTGGCTGCAGGACGACCGCCCGTTGCAGGACGTGGTCGTGGCCGAGGCGGAGGAAGCCGATGTGCGCCGCGCCATGCTGGTCGAGGCGATGGACAGCCTCAACGAACGCGAGCGTCATATCCTCACCGAACGGCGGCTGGTGGACAATCCACAGACGCTGGAAGAGCTGAGCCAGGTCTACGATGTCAGCCGCGAACGGATCCGCCAGATCGAGGTGCGCGCGTTCGAGAAGCTGCAAAAGGCCATGCAACGCATCGCCAGCGAAAAGCTGCTGCCCGCGCCGGCCTGATCGGTCCGGCCCGATCGGACTGGCGGGGCTGGCTCGCGGCCGCGTGCATCGCTAGGACCTGGCCATGCTGTTTGCCGCGCGTCTGCTGGTCAAGATCGTGCTGGGGTTTGTCGCCCTCAGCCTGCTGTTTGTCGGCCTCTATCGGTTTGTGCCGGTGCCGGTCACCGCGACGATGCTGATGGACCCGAACCCGCTGACCAACGATTGGCAGCCGCTCAGCCATATCGACCGCAATCTGGTGCGCGCGGTGATCGCGGCCGAGGATGGCAAATTCTGCCAGCATAACGGCTTTGACACCGACGCGATGGAACAGGCGCTGCGCCGCAACCTGTCGGGCGGGCGGATCAGGGGCGGCTCGACGATCAGCCAGCAGACCGCCAAGAATGTCTTCCTGTGGCAGGGTGGCGGCTATTTCCGCAAGGGGCTGGAGGCCTGGTTTACCTTCCTGATCGAGAAGCTGTGGGGCAAGCGGCGGATCATGGAGGTCTATCTCAACGTCGCGGAGACCGGCATTGGCACCTATGGCGCCGAGGCCGGGGCGCAGCGTTATTTCAACCGTTCGGCCGCCAGCCTGACGCCGATGCAGGCCGCACGTATGGCCGCCGCGCTGCCGCTGCCAAAGGAACGCGCGGTGACGAACCCATCAGGGTTCACCCGCCGCTATGGCAATTCGATTGCCGCGCGGATGGGCGTGGTGCGCCGCCAGGGGCTGGACGCCTGCGTTTATCGCTAGGCGCCCGCCCGCTGGCGGCGGCGCTCAGTCGGCCACCTCGACCACTTTGAGCGTATAGACCCCGTTGGTGTCGCCGATGCCGAAGCTCGACACCATCACCAGCAGCGGCCCATCGCTCCGCGCAGTGAAGTTCAACACCTCGGTCCCGGTCAGATTACGATCTTCGGACCGTAGCGCGGCAAAGCCCGCGCTGCTGGCATTCTCGCTGTTTTCCGGCTCGGTCGGATCGGGCAGGCCGATGGCCACCACCGCATCGTAATTGGCTGTCAGTTCCACCCGATATGACCGGCCCGCGCCGACCTGGATCGCGTAGAGATCGTTGTCGGTCTGGTCGGCCAGCCGTCCGCTCGCCTCGCGGCCGATTGCCAGCGCTGCCGGCGGGGCCGGCGGGGCCGGGGCGGCGGTCCGGGTCAGCGACAGGCTGTAATCATTGGCATCCGGGGTCAGCGAGGAGACCTGCAGGTAATAGGTGCCGCTGACGGGCAGGCGGCGCCGGATCGCCGGATTGAGCCCGTCGGTGTCGTCGTTTTCCGCGATCACGCTGTAGCCACCGTTGCCGTCGGGCGCAGCAAGGCGGAGCACCGTGTCGTTGTCCGACGTCGCGCGCAGCAGCACCCATTGGCCGGCCTGTCCGGTGAAGGAATGGATCGTGGGCATTTCGCCCGAAACCCGCCCGCTCACCGTGTCGCCGATGCTGGTGGCCGTCACTGGCGCCGCGACGCTGGCACCCGGCCGCCGCCGAACCAGCAATTCGCGCTCCTTGTCGGCCGCCGCAACCGAGATGATGTAGCGCCCCGCCTCGGGCGCGACCAATCGCGTCCGCGGGCCATCGGGGGTCCACTCCGCTTCGCCGCCCTGCTTGAAGATGTCAGCCGGCGAGGGCGCGAGCGCGCTGCCCGAGGCGCGGCATACGCGCAGCGGGGTCGCTCCTGCCTCGTGGTTGGCTTCCTCATCCCCGGCTTCCGAGTCAGACCTCTCGAGCACCGCCAGATCGATGATCACCGCTTCGCCAGCTTGCAGGTTCACTCCATAGCTGCGCGCCGCTCCTGAGGGCACCGCCATCACCGTGCCGATGGTGATCCCTTGCGCCCCGGCGGCGCTGCAATCCTGGCCTTGTGCGAACGGCGCGTAGGCGAAGAGCGCGGTGCCGAGCGCAAATGCGGCCATCCGGTTCGGTCGATGCATGAATGGTCCCTCCTGTTGTGCCTGGCAGATTAGCCGCGCGGCGGGCTCTGCGCCAGCGAATTGCTGTGACATGGCGATGACAAGTTCGGTTAGCGGCGCCTGCTTGCCCACCGCCGGGCGCCGTGCAACAGGTCGGCGGGTGAGCGGCAATCATCACCATCATGACCACGGGCACGGGCACACTCATGCACACGGGCATGGGCACGCGCACGCGCCCGCCGATTTCGGCCGCGCCTTTTTGGTCGGGGTGGTGCTAAATTCAGCCTTTGTCGCGGTCGAGGCGGTGTATGGCTGGCTGGCCGGCTCGATGGCGCTGATTGCCGATGCCGGGCACAATCTGGCCGACGTGCTGGCGCTGCTGCTGGCATGGGGTGCGGCGGTGGCAGCGAAACGTCCGGCGCGTGGTCGCTTCACCTACGGCTATAAGAGCTCAACGATCCTCGCCGCGCTGGCCAATGCGATGCTGCTGCTGATCGCGGTGGGCATGATCCTGGTCGAGGCGCTGCGCCGGCTGGCGTCGCCGGAGCCTGTCGCTGCCGGCACGGTGATGGCAGTGGCCGCGATCGGCATCGTCATCAACGGCTTGACCGCGCTCCTGTTCATGCGCGGGCGCAAGCGCGATCTGAACCTGCGTGGGGCCTATCTGCACATGATGGCCGACGCCTTGGTGAGCCTCGGCGTGGTGATCGCCGGCGCGCTGATCTGGTGGACCGGCGCGCTGTGGATCGACCCCCTTACCAGCATCCTCATCGTCGGTGTGATCGCGTGGGGTACCTGGGGCCTCCTCAAGGACAGTGTGAAACTGAGCCTTAACGCGGTGCCCGAAAACATCGACGCGGACGCGGTGCGCGCGTTTCTCGCCGGCCGCCCGGGCGTAGCGGCAGTGCATGACCTCCATATCTGGCCGATGAGCACCACCGAAACCGCGCTGACCGCCCATTTGGTGATGCCGGCAGGCCACCCGGGCGACGCGTTCCTGCGGCAAACGGCAGGAGTGCTCTCGGACCAGCACGGCATCGCCCACGCGACCTTGCAGATCGAAAGTGCGGAAGGGTGCCCGGCGGCCTGTTGACCAGCACGGCAAATCAGGGCTGCGTGCGCGCCCACCTTTCGGTCAGCCACAGAATAAGCGCCTGCGCCAGGATAAAGGCGCCGCCGGCAATCAACACACCGTGCAGCGGATCGCCGTTTTGCATCTCCGGCGGCACGGAAATCGCCAGCAACATCAGCGAAAAGATGCCAGGCAGCAGCCACGCCATGATCCGCCGGGGCGTCATATTGCTGGCGCGCCCCGCCCAGTCGAAGTGCCCCGGTAGTTGGGCAAACCGGCGGTAGCGCCGGTTCGCCCACCAGCCCGATGCGAGCAGCGCGCCTATGAAAATCAGCGCAGCCGCCAGCAGCGGAACCGGCGCGCCGATCAGGCGGCTTCTTCCTTGGCCGTGCCACCGACCACACGGATCGGGTCTTTCTTGCCTTCGACCACATCCTTGTCGACGACAATCTCGGTCACATCGTCCATGTCGGGAAGGTCGAACATCGTATCGAGCAGGATGCCCTCGACGATCGAGCGCAGGCCACGCGCGCCGGTCTTGCGCTTGATCGCGCGCTCGGCAATCGTTTCCAGCGCATCGTCGGTGAAGGTCAGCTCGACATCCTCAAGCTCGAACAGCTTGCGGTACTGTTTGACCAGCGCATTCTTCGGTTCGCTGAGGATCTGAACCAGCGCCGGCACGTCTAGATCGCGCAAGGTAGCGATCACCGGCAGGCGCCCGACGAACTCGGGGATCAGGCCGAATTTGAGCAGATCTTCGGGCTCCGCCTTTTCAAGCAGCTCGCCCACGCGCCGCTTGTCCGGATCGGCGACATGCGCGCCGAACCCGATCGAACGTTTTTGCAAACGATCAGCGATGATCTTTTCGAGCCCCGCGAAGGCGCCGCCGCAGATGAACAGGATGTTGGTCGTATCGACCTGGAGAAATTCCTGCTGCGGATGCTTGCGCCCGCCCTGCGGCGGGACACTGGCAGTGGTCCCTTCCATCAGCTTAAGGAGCGCCTGCTGTACGCCTTCGCCGCTGACATCGCGGGTGATGGAGGGATTTTCCGCCTTGCGGGTAATCTTGTCGATCTCGTCGATATAGACGATGCCGTGCTGCGCCTTGTCGACATTGTAGTCGCTCGCCTGCAGCAGCTTGAGGATGATGTTCTCGACATCTTCACCGACATAGCCCGCTTCGGTCAGCGTGGTCGCATCGGCCATGGTGAACGGCACATCGAAAGTGCGCGCCAGCGTCTGCGCCAGCAGCGTCTTGCCGCTGCCGGTCGGGCCGACCAACAGGATGTTCGACTTGGCGAGTTCGACGTCGCCCGCCTTGCCGCTGTGCTTCAGCCGCTTGTAATGGTTGTGCACCGCCACCGACAGCACACGCTTCGCCCGGTCCTGCCCGATGACGTAGTCGTTGAGCGTGGTGAAGATATCGAGCGGGGTCGGCACTTCGCCTTCCTTGCGCCCGGCGATCCCGGCCTTGGTTTCCTCGCGGATGATGTCGTTGCACAATTCGACGCATTCATCGCAGATGAACACGGTCGGGCCGGCAATCAGCTTACGCACCTCGTGCTGCGACTTCCCGCAGAAGCTGCAGTAAAGGGTGCTCTTGCTATCGGTACCGCTCAACTTCGTCATATCCCGTTTCCCGAATCCCGCGCCCGTCAGGGCATCAGGGACTGGCCCGACTCTATAGCCGGGGAGTCATTAATCAACCTGCGGGGAAATCCTCTTTCCCGGCAAAGTTTTGCTGGTGTCTGGCGGTTGCCGCCTGCTCAAGCCTGGGGCGCACCGCCGGTGCCGGCATCACCGCTGGCCGTGTCACCCTCGCCCGTCGTCTCGCTTTCGGGGCGGGTTTCGAACACTTTGTCGACGATGCCGAATTCCTTCGCCTCTTCCGCTTCGAGGAAGGTGTCGCGATCCATCGCCTTCTCGATCTCCTCCAGCGTACGGCCGGTATACTTGGCGTAGAGATCGTTCATCCGCTTGCGGATGCGCAGAATTTCGCGGGCCTGGATTTCGATGTCCGAGGCCATCCCGCGCGCCCCGCCGCTGGGCTGGTGGACCATGATCCGCGCATTGGGCAGCGCGATGCGCATTCCCGGCTCGCCCGCGGCCAGCAGGAAACTGCCCATGCTGGCGGCCTGCCCGATGCACACGGTCGACACGCGCGGCTTGATATACTGCATCGTGTCATGGATCGCCATGCCGGCCGTCACCACCCCGCCGGGCGAGTTGATGTACATCGAGATTGGCTTCGACGGGTTCTCGCTTTCGAGGAACAGCAACTGGGCCACGATCAGGCTGGCCATGCCGTCCTCGACCTGATTGGTGACGAACACGATCCGTTCGCGCAGCAGGCGGCTGAAAATGTCGAAGCTGCGTTCGCCGCGGCTCGTCTGTTCCACCACCACGGGCACCAGCGCGCCGGTGACCGGGTCACGGGTGAACTGGCCCTGGGTGCCGTAAGCGTCGCCGCCGAACAGATCGATCATGAAAAGTCCTCTTGAAGATGGGCCGCCTATGTCGGGGCTCGGATGCGATTGCGCAAGGGCATTAACCGTCTGCCGCTGGGCGGCCGCCCCTGCTACGGCTCGGTATCAGCAACAGGCAGGAGGCACGCAATGACCCGCAATACAGGACAGATTGACCGGATGCTGCGCATCCTTGTCGGCGTGGTGCTGCTCTATCTGGCGATCACTGGGCAATATACGCCGTGGACTTGGCTGGGTATCGTCCCGCTGCTGACCGGGCTGGTGGGCTTCTGCCCGCTGTACCACTTGCTGGGGATGAATACCTGCGGGGTTCGCTAGGAAAGCCACAGGCGGCGGGCCGGCGAGGTGGCCGGCCGCCGCCCGCTCGCACGCGTCAGCCCTTTGCCGCCGGTTTCTTGGCGGCCGTTTTCTTCGCCGCCGGCTTTTTGGCCGCAGCCGCGGTGACGTCGTCGGCCTCGGCCTTGGGTGCCGTTTTCCTTGCCGGCGCCTTCTTTGGGTTGTCCGCCGCCGGGGCGGCATCCTTGCCGGTGCTCTCTTCGTCCCCGCCAGTCTTCTTGAGCGCCGGCTTCTTGGCCGCAGCCTTCTTGGCGGGCGCCTTCTTGGCCGGCGCGGCAGCGGCGCCTTCCTCGGCCTCAATCGCCGCTTCCAGCTCCTCGCGAGTCACTTCCCGTTCGCTCACCTCGGCCTTGTCGAACAGGAAATCGACCACCTTGTCCTCATAGAGCGGTGCGCGCAGCTGGGCGGCGGCCATCGGTTCGGACTGGATCAGCTGGATGAACCGCTGACGGTCTTCCTCGCGATATTGCTGGGCCGCCTGCTGGATCAGCATCGACATTTCCTGGCCGGAAACCTCGACCCCGTTCTGCTGGCCGATTTCCGACAGCAGCAGGCCCAGCCGCACGCGGCGTTCGGCGATGTGGCGATAATCGTCCTTCTCGGCCTCGATTTCCTTCATCGCTTCGGCGGGGTTTTCGTCGCGTGCGGCTTCCTGCTGGAGCTGCTGCCAGATCTGCTCGAATTCCGCCTCGACCATGCCCTGCGGCACGGCGAAATCGTGGCCGGCCGCAAGCATATCAAGCAGCTGGCGCTTCATTTGCGTGCGGGTCAGACCGGCGGTTTCCTGCTCGAGCTGGCCGCGGATCAGGCCGCGCAGCACCTCGATATTGTCGATGCCGAGCGACTTGGCGAAATCGTCGTCCAGCTTGCTTTCGCCCGCGATCTTGACCGCCTGGACCGTGATCGCGAACTGGGCCTCCTTGCCCGCCAGATGCTCCGCCGCATAGTCGGCCGGGAAGGTCACGGTAATGGTCCGCTCCTCGCCCGCCTTGGCACCGGTCAGTTGTTCTTCAAAGCCGGGGATGAACTGGCCCGACCCCAGCACCAGCGGCGCGCCCTCGGCCTTGCCGCCGTCGAATTCGACGCCGTCGATCGAGCCGGTGAAATCGATGATCAGCTGGTCGCCGTCAGCCGCCTTGTGGCCCTTCTTGGCGTCGGTATAGCTCTTTTGCTGGCTGGCAATATTGCCCAGCGCCTCGTCGACCTGCGCGTCGGTGACGGGCACGGTCAGCTTTTCCAGCTTCAGGCCCGACAGGTCGGGCGCGGTCACTTCGGGCAGCACTTCGAGCTCGACATCAAGCTCGGCATCCTTGCCCTGTGCGTAGCCGTCACCCATCGTCAGGCGCGGCTGCATCGCCGGGCGCAGCTGCTGGTCCTTGATCAGCGCATCGACCGAATCGCGCAGCGCATCATTGACCACCTGCGCGTGCAGCTGTTCGCCATGCATCTTGCGGACGAGATTGGCTGGCACCTTGCCGGGGCGGAAGCCGGCCATCCGCACCTGCGGGGCGATCTTCTTGACCTCGGCGGCGATCTTGTCCTCGATTTCGGAAGCCGGGATCGTCAGCCGGTACGCGCGCTTCAGCCCATCGTTGGCGGTTTCGGTAATCTGCATGGCGGGAACTGCTGCCTTCTCGTCAAATCTGTCTGTCTGCCGGTGGTTCGCGGCGCGGCCGGGCTGGTGCGGGCGAAGGGACTCGAACCCCCACATCTTGCGATACTGGAACCTAAATCCAGCGCGTCTACCAGTTCCGCCACGCCCGCAACCCGAACGAAGCCGCGCGAGGGCGAGCCTCACGGCAAGCCCGCGCCCCTAGAAGAACCCTGACCAAAGGGCAAGCGCCGTGGGCCGGAACGGGCGGCGCGGCGGGTCGTTCAGGATAGGAGCGCCCAGGCAACACCACGGTCTGAGGTCGCCCACCCCGCAAAGGAGCGTCCACGATGGCCAGCCACCCCCCCAAGCCCGACACGATCAAGCCGCAATCGCCACCCGAAAAGCTGCCTGCACAGGCGCCGCAGGAAGACCCGGTGCGCGAACCCGACGAGATCGTCCCGCCCCAGCCGGGCGTCGATAATCCCGATGGCGCGCCGATCGAGATTCCGCAGCCGGACACCGGCAGCCCCGATGGCGGCGCGATCGAGAGCATCTGAACGCCGACTCGCCGCGCGCCGGCCTACCCCTTGCGGCCGGCGCGCGGGACCATTAACGGGCGCGCCATGAGCGATGAGAACCAGCCGGCTTCGGCCGAAGCCGACACCCCCGCCACCGGCCTCGACGCGCCGCCCGATCGGCTGTGCGTGCACGCCAACTCGCCGCATTTCGACGAGACCGTGTTGCGCCGCGGGGTGGGCATCCGGTTCAAGGGCCGCCAGCGCCACGACATCGAGGAATATTCGATTTCCGAAGGCTGGGTCCGCGTGCAGGCCGGCAAGACCGTTGATCGCAAGGGTCAGCCGCTGATGCTGAAGCTCAATGGCCCGGTCGAAGCCTGGTTCGAGGATCTGGGCGAGGATGCACCCGTCGCCCGCGCCTGAGCTCTACCGCCCGTCGTAAAGCGCGATGGCGGAGGCCACCGGGTCGCCCTGACGGCGTTCGGCGGCGCGCGGCGCGGCGGCTGCGCGTGGGGCAGGAGCAGCACGCTGGGCCGCGTGACCCGCGGGCGCGGGCCGCCCAAAAGCCCCCGAAAAGGCACTGGCAAAGGCCCGCGAAGGGCGCGCATTGGCCGCGGCGGACGGCACCGGGAGTGGTGCGGATGGTGCTGCCGAAGCAATCCGCGTCGGGCCGCCCAGGGGCACGGGACTGGCCGCCGGTACATTCCCACGCCCGGGCCGGCTGTACACGAAGCCATGCACTGGCCAGGCGGTCGTGCCCAGCGCCTGGAGCGGCGCGTACCACACCTTTACTTCGCTCCAGTCGTTAGCGGGCGAGACATCGATCGCCATCACGTCATTTTCGATCTGCCCCCGCCGCCCGTTGATCGGGGACCAGTTCGCGTGCCGGAGCAACACGGTGCGGGCATCGACGACGCGGCTGATCGCGGCCACATGGCCCAGTTCCATGTTGCGGTGCGGACGAAAGGCCATCACCGCGCCGACCCGCGGGGTGCGCCCGCGGTCATAGCGGCCGGCGGCCTGGTCCCACCAGGTATGCGCGTCGCCATAAATCTGGATGCCGCTTTGTGCACGGGCATAGGGGACGCATTCGAGATAGGGCGGCAGTTCGCTCGCGGCCGCCGGGGTAGCGCCGGCGAGCAGCACGGCGGCAATGGGGGCCAAGACTGTCCAGCGGCGGGTCATGCGGCCGAAGGTGGCGGCACAGGGTTACGATCACCTCGCCGGCAATGGTTAACGCAGGTATAAGCATGTGCGCTTGCTATTGCGCGCGCCAACGCCCACTTGCGCACCTGCCATGCAGCAGCCGCAAGTCATCATTATCGGGCGCCCCAATGTCGGCAAGTCGACGCTGTTCAACCGGCTGGTCGGCAAGAAGCTGGCGCTGGTCGACGATCAGCCCGGCGTCACGCGTGACCGCCGGGTCGGCGCGGCCGAGCTTGCAGGCCTGAAATTCGACATCGTCGATACGGCTGGGTGGGAGGATGACGATCCCGATACTCTGCCCGGCCGAATGCGCCAGCAGACCGAGATCAGCCTAGAGGGGGCCGACGCGGCCCTGTTCGTGATCGATGCACGGGCGGGCATCACGCCGCTTGACGAGGAAATCGCCCGCTGGCTGCGCGGACAGGGCGTGCCGGTGGTGATGGTCGCCAACAAGGCCGAAGGGCGCGCGGGCGAGGCCGGCGTGTTCGAAGCCTATGGCCTCGGCTTTGGCGAGCCGGTGGCGCTGTCCGCCGAGCATGGCGAAGGCGTGGCCGACCTCTTCGGCGCGTTGTGGCCGATCATCCGCGACAAGGCCGAAGCGCTCGAAGCCGCCGAAGCGGCCCGCGCCGAGGCGGTGGCAGAAGGTGAGGAAGACGCGCCGCTCGGCCCGCTGCAACTGGCGATTGTCGGGCGTCCTAATGCCGGCAAATCGACCTTGATCAACCGGATGCTGGGCGAAAATCGCCTGCTGACCGGGCCGGAGGCGGGCATCACCCGCGATTCGATCGCGGTCGACTGGACGTGGACCGACCCGGCTACGGGCGAGACCCGCGCGGTCAAGCTGATCGACACCGCCGGGATGCGCAAACGCGCCCAGGTGACCGACAAGCTCGAAAAAATGTCGGTCGCGGATGCCCAGCGCGCGGTCGATTTCGCTGAGGTCGTCGTGCTGCTGCTCGACGCGACGCGCGGGCTCGAACATCAGGATCTCAAGATCGCCGCCCACGCACTCGAGGAAGGGCGCGCGCTGATCATCGCGATCAACAAATGGGACATTGCCGAGGAACCGAGCGCCCTGTTCAACGGGATCAAGCGCGCGCTGGAAGACGGGTTGTCGCAAGTGCGCGGCGTGCCGGTGCTGTCGGTGTCGGCGCGCACCGGGCGCGGGATCGACCAGTTGGTTGGCGCCGCCTTCGCGCTGCGCGAGGTCTGGTCGAAGCGCGTGCCGACTGCCGCGCTCAACCGCTGGTTCGACGATGCGCTGGCAGCCAATCCGCCACCGGCGCCGGGCGGGCGGCGGATCAAGCTGCGTTACATTACCCAATCCTCGGTCCGGCCGCCGCGCTTCGTGGTGTTCGGCACACGGCTCGATGCGCTGCCCGCCAGCTATGAACGCTATCTGGTCAACGGCATTCGCCGCGAGCTCGGATTTGACGGCGTGCCGATCCGGGTGGTGATGAAAAGCGCCAAGAACCCCTACGCGTCGCAGTGATGCTCGACATGCTGTCCCTTGCCGGCGATCTGATCGCCCGCACGTCGAGCACCGCGCGCGTACAGGAAATCGTCGAGCTGAGCCTCGCGCCGGTGTTCCTGCTGGCGGCGATCGGTGCGCTGCTCAACGTGGTCAATTCGCGGCTCATCTGGATTGTTGACCGGGTCAACCGGATCGAGGGCCTCGCCGAAGACGGGCGCGGTGGACGGCTGGTCGAGGAACTGCCGGCGCTTCGCCGGCGGCGCGGCTGGGCGCAAGGGGCGGTCAACCTCTCGGCCTCGGCGGCGCTGACGATCTGCTGCGTGGTCGCCCTGCTGTTCATCAGCGCCTTTGTCAGGCCGCCGCTGGGCACATTGGTGGCGGTGCTGTGGATCGTCACCATGGGCCTCATCATCGGTGCTCTGCTGCTGTTCCTGCTGGAAACGCGCGCCGCCATTGCCAGCCCGCGCGACCGGCGCCGCATCTCGCGCGCGATCCTGCGGCGCGGGGCCGATCACGCAAGCGAGTAGGGCCGCTGGCTCCTCAGCGTCGCAGCGGAAAACGCTGCCAGTAGGTCAGGCAGCGCCACAGCCATTCGAGCGGGCCGTAGCGGAACCGGTCGAGCCAGGCTTTCGACCACAGCAGCATCACGCCCCACGCGCCCAGCACGACAACATAAAGCTCTGGCCGGGTCAGCTGGCCATACAGGCCACCTGCCCAACCGTGGAACACGAACAGCATCAGCAGCGACGTGCCGAGATAGTTGGAAAAAGCCATCCGCCCGGCCGCGACCAGCCGCTCGCCCAGCCAGCCATGCACGCGCGCGCCGATAATCGGCAGCACGGCGGCAAGGCCGAGTATCATCGGCAGCCGCGCCAGCCCGCCGATGCCGACCATGATGAAATTAATCAGATAGAACTTGTCTAGCCCCTGATCGAGCGCCCACCAGGCGAGCGGCGCCTGCAACGCCAGGCCAAGCGCGATCCCGGCCAGCCCCCAGCGCATCTGCCGCCCCTGGTTCAATCGCCCGTCGAACAGGCCGAGCCTGAACAGGGCCATCCCGGCCATCATCAGCGGTACGGTTTCGAACAGCGCAAAGATCAGCTGCGTGCCGACGTCAGACCCATGCTTGGTGAAATTATGCGCGACATATTGGAACCAGTTGCCGTCCAGAATGATCGCCTGCTCGGCGCGGCCATCCTTGATCAGCTCGTTCACCGCCTTGGTCAGCTCGTTGGTCGCCTCGCCTCCGCCGGGCAAGCCGCCCGCTTCCATCAGCGCCATGCTCCCCAGCATCAGCGACAGCAGGAAGGTGCCGATCAGATAGGCCAGGCCCGCGACAAGCAGCAGCTTTTTCGGACGCCAGCCTATCGCGGCGAGGCCGATAAAGCCGCACGCCGCATAAAGCGTCAGGATATCGCCGCGCCACAGCAGGAAGAAATGCGCCATGCCGAAGACCAGCAGCCACATCAGCCGGCGGACCTGCAATTCGGTGCCGTCGCCTGCGGCCGCATCCTTGCGCGTGACGAACAGCACCAGCCCGGCCCCGAACAGCAGCGTGAACAGGCCGCGCATCTTGCCGTCTATCAGCACAAACTGCGCCGCCCACAGCAAGTCGGACAGGCGGTCATGCGCGGTCAGAAAGGCGCCGGGCCAGAAGGCCGCATTTACCGGGTGACCGAACGCGGCGATATTGGCCGCCAGAATGCCGAGCACCGCAATGCCGCGCGTAAAATCGAGACTGGTCAGCCGCTGCGCCCCGCTTGCCGGAGCCGGCATTGCTGGCTGGTCGGGCGTTGCGAGCGAAGCACCTGGCGGCGCGGTGTCGTTCATTGCGAGATCCCCCTTGCCGCGCGTCTAGCGCAGACGCGGGCGCGGCGGCAGCCCCTATCGCCGAGCGGCCGCGCGCGCCCGACCGGCGTCAGCGCGTCACCAGGCACTCATGTCCGGAACGCCGTAATCCGGCGCAGGCCGAGGCGGCGGCCTGCTGGCTGTCAAAGCCGGCGACGAGCAACCGCGTGACGCGGCCCTGCGCGACGAATTGCCGGCTCTTGCCGGCCAGCTCCGGCCGGGCCGCCACGCGCTGCCACAGCGCCTCGGCATTGCCGCGCACGGCGAAGGCGCCCAGTTGCAGCTTCCACGGCCCGCTGGCGGTGGCGGGTGGCGTAGGCGCGCGCGCTGGCTGGGCGGGCGCTGGCTGGGCGCGCACCGGTCGAGGCGCGGCCACCGGCGCGGTGGCCGCGCGCGCAGTCCGCACCGACGGCTGATCGAGCCCGGCCAGCGCGAGATCCACGGCGGCCAGGTCACTCGCGCGCCGCGCATCGGCCTGCTGGCGCAATTGGTTGGACAATTCCTGCGCGCGGCTGCGATCCTCTAGCGCGATATGCGTATCCATTTGCTGCAGCGCCGAGGCGGCTTGCGGCAGCCCGGCAGACTGGGCGAGCGTCAGCAGAGCATAGGCCCGCACCCAGTCGCGCGGCACGAGGTCGCCATTGAAATGGGCGATGCCGAGCAGATATTGCGCGCGCGGATCGCCGCGTTCGGCCGCCGCGCTCACATAGGGCAGCGCCTGCTCGCGCCGGCCGCTCTGAAACAGCAGCAGGCCGTAATTGTCCGCCGCCTGCACATGGCCCTGCCGAGCGGCGGCATCATACAGGCGCTCGGCCTCGGCCAGATTCGCCGCCACCCCGCGCCCGAGGCGGTAGGCCTGCGCCAGATTGAACTGGGCATCGGGGTCGCCAGCCTCAACGGAGCCGCGCCATTCGCGCACGGCGGCAACGTAATCGCCCGCGCTCCACGCATCGACCCCGCGCCGCACATCGGCCGCCGCCGGCGCCGCCAGCAAGGCGGCGGCAAGCAGGGCAGGAACGATGGAATGACGCGGCAGCATGGCAGGAATCCTCAAGCTTGCGTCGTTCTATAGTCAACCGGGCATTAGCGAAACCTTGCCGAATGAACGGCCCGTGCGGGCAGACTGCGTTAACCCAAAATTAGGGGTATCCGGCGCATTCCCTGCCTGACCCCGCACAAGGATGCGGGCGATGGGGACATTCAGGGGGTATCGGCCTTGCGCGTATTGGCACTGGCTTCGCAGAAGGGGGGATCGGGCAAGACCACCCTGTCAGGGCATCTGGCAGTTCAGGCGCAGCGCGCCGGGGCCGGGCCGGTCGTGCTGATCGACATCGATCCGCAAGGATCGCTGGCCGATTGGTGGAACGAGCGCGAGGCGGATTTGCCCGCCTTTGCCCAGACCACCGTCTCGCGTCTCGCCAGCGACCTCCAGGTGCTGCGCCAGCAGGGCTTCAAGCTGGCGGTGATCGACACCCCGCCCGCGATCACCATGGCGATCCAGTCGGTGATTTCCGTGGCCGAGCTGATCGTCGTCCCGACCCGCCCCAGCCCGCACGATCTGCGCGCCGTGGGCGCGACGGTCGATCTGTGCGAGCGCGCCGGCAAGCCGCTGGTGTTCATCGTCAATGGCGCCACGCCCAAGGCCAAGATTACCTCGGAAGCGGCGGTCGCGCTGTCGCAGCATGGCACCGTGGCGCCGATCACGCTGCATCACCGGACCGATTTCGCCGCTTCGATGATCGACGGCCGTACGGTGATGGAAGTCGATCCCGAAAGCCGCAGCGCGGCCGAGATCGCGGCGCTGTGGAACTATATTTACGACCGGCTGGAACGCAATTTCCGCCGGACCGTGTTTGCGGCGCCTGCCGCGTCCTCGCCGATCGCCGGCCTGCATCACCGTCCGGCCGGGGGCTTCGGCCGCCGCGTCGCGCAGTGAGGCGGTGGTGCCCGAATCCGACGAACCGGCCATGAACGAACCCGCTTTCGCCTCGCTCAGCTCGGCCCTGCTCGCCCGCAAGGGCGGCGCGCGCCCCGCGATGCGCCCGCAGCACGCCACGCTGGCCGCGCTGAGCGGCGCAATTCCCGAAGGTGCCAATCTGGAGGATTTGGGCTGGAACGACATGGGCGATGACGAGCCGCGCCAGCACCCCGTCCCGCTGCAGTTGACGCCCGCGCCCGATCCGCACGCCGCTTCGGCCGAAGCGGTGCACGATTTCTATGGCGAGCCCGAAACAGCGGAGCAGCCGCTAACCGCCGAGCCCACCATTCAGCAGCCCGAGGTGCATCGTCAGCACGAAACGCTGGCACGCTGGGTCGAGGATCAACCGGCCGCGCCCGCTCTCTCTTCGGCTCCGGCACCCGCTCCGACACCGGCTCCCGCGCCGGTTCGCCGTTCGGCGTTGTCCAGCGGGCGCCGCGCCGCTTTCACCCTTCGGCTCGATGCCGACCGGCATCTGAGACTGCGTCTTGCGGCGACGATCCGCGGCTGCAGCGCGCAGCAATTGGTGACCGAGGCGCTTGACCGGGTGCTGGCGGAGTTTGTCGAACTCGACGCACTTGCCGCGCGCATGAAGCGCGACTGACCGATTTTCGAGAGGGGGACAGACCATGACCCGGACCACCGACAAGAGCCTTGCACGTCGTCGCACGGCGCTGGTTGCCTCGACCGCGCTGGCCGCAACGCTGTTGACCGGCTGCGCGATCAAAGCGGCCCCGCCGGCGAACCTTTCGGCCGCCCGCGCCGAAGCGGCCCTGGCCCGCGGTTCGACCGGCCAGGCGGTGCGCCATGCCGAGGCGGCCGTGCAGGCCCAGCCGCATAACGCCGCCTTCCGCGCCACGCTCGGCGCGGCCTATCTGGACGCCGGCCGGTTCCGTTCGGCGGCGACCAGCTTCACCGATGCGATGGCGCTTGGCGATGCCAGCCCGCGCACCGCGATCAGCCTCGCCCTGGCACTGATCGGCGCAGGCGACCGACAGGGTGCGCACGCGATCCTGACCGACTGGCGCGATCAACTCGACCCGTCCGATCTCGGCCTCGCTTTCGCGCTGGCCGGCGATGCACGGCAGGGTGTCGGGCTTCTGTCCGACGCGGTGCGCAATGGCGCGGCGACGCCGAAAACCCGGCAGAACCTCGCCTATGCCTACGCCCTTGCCGGAGATTGGCGCGCCGCGCGGCTGATGGCTTCGCAGGATCTGCCCGCCGGCGAGGTTGACCAGCGGATCGAACATTGGGCGCGGACCATCCAGCCCGAAGCGTTTCAGGCCCGCATGGCCGGCCTGCTCGACGTGCCGGTAACGGCCGATGCCGGGCAACCCGCGCGCCTCGCCCTCGCCAATAATCCGGCGATGGAGCAATTGGTCGCCGAGGCCGCCGCACAGGGCGCCCCGATGGCGAGCGAACCGGCGACCGCGCAGATGGCGGGCGGGGAACTGCCCGCGCTTGCCGCGCCGGTGCCCATGGAAGCGCCCGCGCCCGCGCCGCAACTGGCGGCCGTCGCTTATGCCCCTGCTGCCCCCGTGCCGCAGTTTGACGACACCACGGTGGCGGCCGCTCCGGCGATGCCGACCCCGCAGCCGGCGGCCACGCTCGCTGCCCAGACCGCCGAGGCGTTGCGGATCGCTGCCGCGCCCGCAATGCGCGAATTGCCAGCTCGCGTCGCCGCGACTGTGGCCCCTGCCCCATCGCAGAGCGCTGCGCCGCGCCGCGTGGTCCGGCCGGTGCCGCGCGCCGCTGCGCCTGCCGCCGCGGGCGGCCAGCATCTCGTGCAGCTCGGCTCGTTCGCCAGCGAACAGGGTGCGCGCCGCGCCTGGGGCATTTACAGCCGGCAATATCCGCAATTGCGCGATTACCGGATGGTCATAACCCGCGCAGAGGTGAACGGCCGGAACTATTACCGCGTCTCGGCCGGCGGGCTGCACCAGGCCGCCGTGCGCTCGGTTTGTGGTACCGTGCGCGCGTCAGGCGGCGGCTGCATCGCCTGGCGCGAAGGCAGCCCGCTGCCGGGTGCGGTGCGCGCCGCGCCGGCCCGCATGGCACGCCGCTAAGCGCCGTCAGACCAGCCGTGCGCCGCCCTTGAACAGGGCGGTTGCCCGGCCCTGCACCGGCTGCCCGTCAAACGGCGTATTGCCGGCACTGGCGGCCATCTTGCGGCTGTCGACCACCCACGGGCGGTCGGGATCTATCAGCGCGATATCGGCAGCGGCGCCGACGCGCAGCACGCCGGCATCGACGCCCAGCAAGCGCGCGGGCGCCCCGGCGACAAGGTCGAAGGCGCGCGCCATCGTGATCGTGCCGTCGCGCACCAGCCCGAGCACCGCCGGCAGCAGCGTTTCGGCCCCGGCCATGCCCGGCAGCGCATCGGCAAAGGGTAGGCGCTTGTCTTCCGGCCCGCGCGGATCGTGGCCGCTGGCGACGATGTCAATCGTCCCATCCGCCAGCGCCGCCAGCACGGCGCGGCGATCGTCTTCGGCGCGCAAGGGCGGCGAGAGCCGGGCGAAGGTGCGAAAGCCGCCCGTCGCGAGGTCGGACAGCATGATATGCGCCGGCGTTACCCCGGCGGTGACTGCGACCCCGCGCGCCTTGGCCGCGCGAACCAGATCGAGCGCGGCGCGCGTCGTCACCTGCCGCAAGTGCAGCCGCGCGCCGGCCATTTCCGCCAGCGCTATGTCGCGCGCGGCGGCCAGCGCCTCGGCCTCGGCCGGCGCGCTCGGCAGGCCCAGCCGGGTCGCCATTTCGCCCGCGGTCGCCGCTGCTGTCCCCGCCAGCCCGCCATCCTCCGCATGGGTGACGACCACCAGGTCGAGCATCGCGGCATAGCGCAGCAGGCGCAGCATGACGCCGGAATCGGCGATCCATTTGCGCCCGGTGGCAATTCCGCGCGCGCCGGCCTCGCGCATCAGGGCGATCTCGGCCAGATGCTCGCCAGCCAGGTTCACCGTCGCGGCTGCCAGCGGATGGACCCACAGCCCCGGCTTGCCGCTCTGCGCGGCGAAGCGCACCCGTGCCGGGTGATCCAGCGGCGGCGACTGGTCGGGCATCAGCGCCGCGCGCGCGATGCCACCGAAATGGAAGGCCGGCTTGTCGACCGCAAAGGTGCCGTAATCGACCAGCGCCGGGGCGATCAGCGCGCCGCGCGCATCGACCCGCTCGTCCCCCTCGGCCGGGGCCACTTCCCCCAGCGCGGCGATGAGACCGTTCTCCAGCCGCACGCCGCCGTCTTCGATGCCGCCGGGCAGGACCAGCCGCCCGCCGGTAATGGTCAGCGGGGCGGCGATCATACCCACTGCTCCGTGCCCGGCGCCGGATCACCCCAGCCCGGCAATCCGCGCGCCCGCCGGGTCAGCACGTCGAGGCAGGCCATCCTCAGCGCAACGCCCATCTCGACCTGGCGGGTGATGAGCGAGATGCCGTCCATCTCGGCCACGTCGCTGTCAATCTCGACCCCGCGGTTCATCGGGCCGGGATGCATCACCAGCGCGCCGGGTGCGGCCAGCGCCAGTCGTTCGCCCGTAAGCCCGTAAAGATAGCGATATTCGCGCGCCGACGGGATGAACTGCCCGCTCATCCGCTCGCTCTGAAGCCGCAGCATCATCACCACATCGGCCCCGGCCAGCGCGGCGGCGAAATCGTGGTAGGGAATGACGCCCAGCCGATCGACCGCGGCCGGCATCAGCGCCGGCGGCGCGCATACGCGCACCTCCGCGCCAAGTGCGGTCAGGGCCAGGATGTTCGACCGCGCCACGCGGCTGTGCAGGATGTCGCCGCAGATCGTCACCTTGAGGCCGGTGAAATCATCCGCCGTCTCGCCCCGCTCGCGCAGCGCATGGCGCAGCGTCAGCGCGTCTAGCAACGCCTGCGTCGGATGCTCGTGCTGCCCGTCGCCGGCATTGAGCACCGGGCAATCGACCTTGTCCGCGATCAGCGCGACCGCACCGCTCGAGCCGTGGCGGATGACGATCGCATCGGCGCGCATGGCGTTGAGCGTCATCGCCGTGTCGATCAGCGTCTCGCCCTTTTTCACGCTCGATTGCGCGGCGTGCATGTTGACCACGTCGGCGCCCAGCCGCTTGCCGGCGATCTCGAAGCTCAGCAGCGTGCGGGTGGAGTTTTCGAAGAACGCGTTGATGATGGTGAGGCCGGCCAGGAGATCGACCCGCTTGGCCGCCTGCCGGTTCAGCGCGACCCAGCGTTCGGCCTCGTCCAGCAGATAGAGGATTTCATGGCGCGCCAGATGGCCGATGCCCAGCAGGTCGCGGTGCGGGAAAGCCAGCCCTCCTGCCGGATAGCGGCCATCGGCGGCGGGAGGTGGCGGCAGGTCCATTAAAGCCACGCCCTTAATCGAGCCTCATGGACCGCTCAAGCGGTTTCGGGTAGCGCGCATCGCTGCCGCCGCATACGCCGGCGATCAGTGCTGTTCTAAAGGTTGTCCGATGTCCTTTGCGCGCAAGGTATGGCATTTTCTGGTTGCGGTGAAGGACGGGCTGAGCCTCGTGTTCCTGCTGCTGTTCTTCCTGCTGCTCTATGCCGTGCTGACCGCGCGGCCCAGCCCGGTGCCGGTCCGCGAGGGCGCGCTGCTGCTGCGGCTGAATGGCGCGGTGGTCGAGGAAAAGTCACGGATCGACCCGCTGGCCGTGCTGATGTCGGACAGCGCGCCGGCGCGCGAATTCCAGGCGCGCGATCTGGTCCGCGCCATCGATGCCGCGGCGGGTGACGCGCGGATCAAGGCAATCGTGCTCGATCTGTCGGAATTTACCGGCGGCGGGCAGGCGCATCTGCAGGATATCGGAGAGGCGCTGGGCCGGGCGCGCGCGGCGAACAAGCCGGTGCTTGCCTGGGCGGTGGCCTATGCCGATGACGGATTGGCGCTTGCCGCCCATGCGAGCGAGATCTGGGTCGATCCGCTGGGCGGCGCGATGATCGCCGGACCCGGCGGCTCGCACCTCTATTATGGCGGCCTGTTCGACCGGTTGAAGATCAATGCCAGGGTCTACAAGGTCGGAACCTACAAGTCGGCCGTTGAACCTTATACGCGCAGCGACATGTCGCCCGAGGCGCGCGAGAACTACACTGCGCTGAACGGCGCGCTGTGGGAGGAATGGCAGGCCAATTTCCGCAAAGTGCGGCCGCAGGCCGATCTGGCACGGGTGACCGGCCAACCGGCCGAGTGGGTCGACAGCGCCCAAGGCGATCTTGCCACGGCCGGGTTGTCGGCCGGTCTGGTCGACAAAATCGGTACCAAGGTCGATTTCGGTCGCCGCGTCGCGCGGCTGGTTGGCGATGACGAGTGGGACAATGCGCCGGGCGCCTTTGCCCACACGGAACTCGATCCCTGGCTGGCGGATACCCAGCCATCGGCAACAGGCGACAAAGTGGGCGTTGTGACAATCGCCGGCACGATCGTCGATGGCGATGCCGGGCCCGGCACGGCGGGGGGCGAGCGCATCGCCAAATTGCTCGACGATGCGCTGGACGATGATTTGAAGGCGCTCGTCGTGCGGGTCGATTCGCCCGGCGGTTCGGCGCTTGCCAGCGAGCAGATCCGTCTCGCCATCCTGCGCCACAAGCGGACCGGGATCCCGGTCGCGGTATCGATGGGCAATGTCGCGGCCAGCGGAGGCTATTGGGTGGCGACACCGGGCCAGCGCATCTTTGCCGAGCCTGAGACGATCACCGGCTCGATCGGCATATTTGCCGTCGTCCCGACCTTCGAGCGGTTGGCTGCCGAATGGGGCGTCAACGCCGATGGCGTGCGGACCACGCCGCTGTCCGGCCAGCCCGATCTGGTCGGCGGGTTCACGCCCGAAGTGGACGCGATGCTGCAAAGTCTGATTGCCAATGGTTATCAGGATTTCCTCGGCCGGGTGGCCTATTCGCGCAAGATGAGTGCGGCGCAGGTCGATGCGATCGGACAGGGCCGCGTTTGGGATGGGGGCGCCGCCCGCCAGATCGGCCTGGTCGATCAGTATGGCGATCTCGATGATGCGATCGCCTGGGCGGCTGCGCAGGCTAAGCTGGACAAGGATGGTTATGCGGTGACGTATCTGGGCGACGGCCTGCCGACCTTCGACAGCTTGCTGGAAAACCTGGTCATGCGCGACAGCAGCGAGAATGCGGGGGCGCGTGACCTGTTCGCGCTGGTGGCAGGGCGTGAACAGGCAGCGCTCGAACGGCTGGCCGACGATGTGCGGCTAGTGTTCTCGCGCCGCGGGGTGCAAGCATACTGTCTCGAATGCCCGATGCCGCCGCAGCCAGGAAAGGTAAACGCGCCGCAGGATGCACTGACCATATTCAAGCGCCTGTGGCTTGAATGATTTGCCTGTCATCGGCGGGTTGCCAAAGCACCGGGTACATGGCAAAGGCGCGCCCCTGCCGCCTTGCTGGCCGGCGGGCGCGTAGCTCAGTGGTAGAGCACACCCTTCACACGGGTGGGGTCGCAAGTTCAATCCTTGCCGCGCCCACCATCTTTTCAATGACTTAAAAGAGATGGGCAGCGTTTCCATGAAAAAAACATGAAAAACCTGGGTGGACATCCGCGAACATCGGCGGGGACCTCGGCGCGATGAGTCTTCAAGCAATCGCCAACTCGATCGACCTGCATAGCCGCAGCGAACCAGAGGGTTACCGCATTTTCACGATTGGCTGACAAACATGCCCCGTCAAACTCGAGAGAAAGCATGTCAGCCCATCAACCAGTCCTTCCGGCCAAGGCCATTGAGCTCGTTAAGTCCAGAAATCTCGAAAAAGCTGATGATTTGCTAGCCGATTTCGCTGCGGCCGGTCTGATCAAACCTATGCTCTCGTGCGAGAAATAAGACCCCGCTGGGGGTCCGAGCAAGGTAGTGCGCGATGCTCAGATTCCGACCCAAGATTGGGAAAGGATTGTAGCATCAGAAAAATTCATGCCGCCCTAAACGGTGGAACGGTTCGGCTAGAAGGATCGCCTCTACAGGGGGCTTGCCGTCAGTCCTCATAACCGGAATCAGCTTTTCCGAAGCTGCGCTCGTCAAGGTTCTCGATAGGTATTGCGTGGGTTTACCGGCCTGTGCCTCCGAGCAATCTAGCGGCTGCGATGCGCACGCTATGACGAAAAGCATCGCTCCATCCATCGAAGTTTCCGAGGCAAAGAAGGAAGACGTGCAACCGATCAGGTCCGGCGATCTTACCGCGTCAGTCGCTCAGACCGAACAGGCGACTGGGTTGGGTCGGACGACAATCGACAAGCTTATGCGAGATGGCACGCTGGTCAGGAAAAAAGTCGGCAGACGAACTCTGATCACGGTCGAAAGCATCGAGCGTTTGGTTGGTGCAAAGGTAGCCTGACAACTAGGTTCAGGACCCATTAAATCGCTTGCGCGGGAGGCAATCGGTTGATTCAATGGCAGCATCAAGGAGGAGGTGGTGCTGTTGTCAGATCTGTGGTTGTTGAGCGAGGCGCAGATGCGCCGGATCGAGCCCTATTTCCCTCTGTCGCACGGCATTCCGCGGGTCGATGATCGCCGTATCGTGAGCGGCATCATCTTCGGCATTATTGCGGGCACCTTTTTCGATCTGGCCGGGAGCCTCGCAAATCGAGCATCCAACCTGCCCATGATCGCTACAATGTTCGTAGTCGCGCTGGCTGCCGCCTGGAAGCTAAAGGGTGCTTGGGTGGTCCCGATGCTTGTCGCTGCCGGAGCGGCAACTGGGTTTGTTCTGCTTGGCTGAGATAAGGTCAGAATGACCCCAGACAATGTCCGCTTTGAGGAGCTAAGAACTCGGGTGGCTACGTCCGACATCGGGGCGCAAAGCTGCCGATGCAGGATAGGCATTGGACAGGTGCAAAAAACGGATTCACAGAGGCACAGCAATCCTGCAAAACCGCGGATTTCCGTGGTTTTGGGTGAGAGCTATTCTGGTCTCGAATCCTCTCTCCCAGTCCAATGTACTGATGCTATCTGGATTCTTGTCGGCTGGCCTCATGCTAGAGGAATAAGGTCGCCAGCGCGTCTTCGGCATCGTCGCGCACAAGATGGCCATAGTGCTTCTCGATCATCGCGACACTTGTTCCTGACAATTGGGCAACTGTCAGGATCGGCAAGCGCACGCGCACAAGATCCGTGATTACGCTATGGCGTAATGTGTAAGCGGACACGGCATCCGGCAAGTTGGCTTCCCTTACAGCATCCTTGATTGGGTGCTTCCAAGTATCCTTGTTCCAGGCGTCGCCCGACGGCCGAGCAAAGACCGGCGCCGTTGGTAATTTGCCCTTCGCCTGAGCGGCAAGGAAACTGGCAATCACTTGTGGTAACGAAATCTGCCGCGGGCTGCCGTTCTTGTCCTTGCCAATTGTTAGTGTCCGGGTGCGCTTGTTAAAGTCACGCGCGACCAGGCCTGCAAGCGAGCCGGGACGCAATGGCAGGAGACATAGCGCCATTAGGAACGGCCGCACTTCCGCGCAGGCGGTATCGATCAGTCTCTTGCGCTCAGCCTTGTCCAAATAAAGTTCTCGGCGCTTGTCGGCACCCTTGGGGGGCTTAAGGGCCTCCTGCCATGCTGCATCGGTATTGGGGGAGCCGACCGTGAGTACACGCCCCAGCGCCGCGCGCAATGGCACCATGTCGCGGTTCACCGTCGATCTCGCTCGTTCCTTCCAGCGCTTCTCACCTTCCTTGGTCCGGGTCAACAAGGCGGGCGCCTTTTCCAGCCGCTTGCGCCAGCTGCGCAAGTGGTGCCGCCGAAGCTTGTCGAGCTTCACCTTGGCGATGGGATCATCGTAGACATGTCTTCGGAACACACCTTCAGCGATGGAATTGGGCCTCTCCTCCAGATAGGCGAGACAGGCATCCTTCACCGTCACCATATCGCGGGCGAGTTCGCCGCCGGACTCCACAGTTGCCGCCCACGCCTCAGCGTCGTTCTTGGCCTGCTTGAAGACGTCATGACCGGTAAGCGTGCCGTAATCGCCGAGCCGCTTGCGCTGGTTGCGATTGCGGTCCGCGTCGTAAAATCTAGCAAACCACGTGCCGCCGTCGGTCTTCTTCGATGGCCTATAGCCAAGGTAGACCCCTTGGCGTAGACGATGCCAATGCGGCTCAAATCTGGTATCCGGAATCGCTATCCTAAAATCCATGAAAAAAACATGAAAAACTTGGGTGGACAGCAGCGAACATCGACGGGCGCTATCCGCTGTTTTTACTAGATTTTCTCATTTCGAAAAACCGCAGATTTGCGTTATTCCCACCCTTCACACGGGTGGGGTCGCAAGTTCAATCCTTGCCGCGCCCACCATTTCAGACATCAAAGCGGGGCGACCCTTTGGGCCGCCCCGGTTTGCTCATTCCGCGGGCTTGATGACGGGTGCCCGGCCGCTCACGCCAGCTTGACCAGCGCCTTCGCGCTCTTTCTGGTCGAAGAAACGCTTGGCGACATAGCCGCCCGCCCCGAGCGCTATCATCGCCGGGAGGCTCATGCGGCGGAGCATGGTTGTTGCTACGACACCCAAGGCCGCGCCGGCGGGGCCGCCGACAGTGTGAGTCTGACGGGCGATCTTGTCGCCGACATAGGCACCGATAATCTTACCAATCACGTGTAATCTCCTTCGGGACGACAACACGCGGTGGCCAGGCATGTTCCGGCGTGGCGCGGCGAACAGGCGGCAGCGTGCGCCCCGCCTTCCTCGGGAACGCCGAATTCGTCTGCATAGTCACCCAGACGCGCGCGCACGGCCTCACGCGAGAGGCCGAACTGACCGAGATTGTAACTGTGCGGACGCGACTTCAGCGCGCGCGAACGATCAATATAGGCCTCCATCCCGGCTACGGCGGGTCCGATGTCGAGTTCGAGGAAACGATAGACCCGGTTCATCGTCCCGCGCCAGTCGCGCTCCATATCCTCGTACTGGACATCGATTTGGCGGTGTGCGGGGACAGCCTGACGAGCGGCACGCATCCGGTCAATCTGAAGGCCCGTCTTGCGCAGCCATTCCGCGCCGATCTGCGCGGGATCGACATGGTTCGAGTAAATGATCGTCTGGTTCCAGGCGAGCGATGCGGCGCTGCCGACGATGGCGGTTGGCGCGCGGTGCGTGAAAATCAGACGGGCATCTGGGAACACGGCGAGCAGCGCCGGCAGGTCGAGCATATGTTGCGGCGTCTTCAATATCCATGGCCTTATCGACGACACCTGCTGCGACCAGCCGATCAGCCGCAGCAGATCTGCGAGATAGGCATAGGCGGGCGTTGCATCGGCCGCTTCGCACCAGCGCGCATAGGCAGGGATCTGCCACTGCGCCTCGTGCTTCATCCCGTACATACTCGCCACCAGCAGGCCGAGCTCTTCTTCCGGTTCGTACGGGCCGGTCGGGTGGATCGACAGCGTGCGCGGATTTGCAAGGCGCGCGACCTGCATGATCCGCGCTGCCAGTACCGGGCGAAAATCGGCCTTGCGCCCGGCGAGAACCTCTTCGAAATCGGGGCGCGGCACCGGGCTTATTGTCTCGAAACTGCGCAGATGGCTGAACCGCCTGTCGGCCGCGAGCAACCGGTGCATCCGCGTGGTGCCCGAGCGCATCGGGCCGACAATGACCACCGGCCGCTTGAGCGGACGAGCGAGGATCTCGGGATGGCGGGCAAACCATTGCTGCGCCCACAGCCGGTCCACCAGCACCTTGCGAAACTGCTGAATGGCGGCAAATTCGCCCGCAGCGTTCAGCCGCGCCTCGTGCCGGACGGCATCGAGCAGCACCTCGAACGGGCCGGTGAACCAAGCGTCGCCGAAATCGTCGAGGCCGGCGACGCGCGCCGCATCGGCCATCAGCGCCTCGCGTTCCAGCACCGGCGAGCGCATCAGCCCGGTCGCGCGGCCCGCGCGCAGGCCGGCATCCAGCAGCGAGATAAACGGGGTTCGCCGCGGGGGTTGGCTTTCGCTGCTCTGCATTGCCCCCCCGTGCTGGCCCGTCCCCGCGCGATAACCACCGCACGGGCGCGATTCAATCGTCTGCTTGGTGGCTGTTCCATACTGGACAAGGAATGAACCTGGCCCGATAGCGCCGCCCATGCACGATATTCGAGCCATCAGGAACGATCCGGCAGCGTTCGATGCAGGGCTCGCGCGGCGGGGTCTGCCACCACAGGCAGCGGCACTGATCGCGCTCGACGAGCGGCGCAGAGCTGCGGCAACCGAGGCGCAAGAGGCACAGAACCGGCGCAATGCGGCGTCAAAGGCGATCGGCCAGGCGATGGCCAGCGGCGCAGCGGACGAAGCCGAAGCGCTCAAGACCGAAGTTGCCGCGATCAAGCAACAACTCCCCGAGCTTGAGGCGGAAGAGCGCGACGCCGGCGCGGCGCTCGACGCGGCGCTGGCGGTCGTTCCCAACCTGCCCGCCGATGACGTTCCCGAAGGCGCGGACGAGCAGGCCAATCGCGAGATCGCCCGCTGGGGCACACCGCGCCAGTTCGATTTCACGCCGCAGGAACACGCCGACCTCGGCCCGGCGCTGGGGATGGATTTCGAAACCGGGGCGGCATTGTCCGGCGCGCGCTTCACCTTCCTGCGCGGCCCGATTGCGCGCCTTCACCGCGCGCTCGGCCAGTTCATGCTTGACCGGCATATTGACGCCAATGGCTATACCGAGTGCAACCCGCCCGTGCTGGTCAATGACGGGGCGATGTATGGCACCGACAAGCTACCCAAATTCGCCGAGGATTCGTTTCGCACGACCGATGGCCGCTGGCTGATCCCGACCTCCGAGGTCAGCCTGACGGCATCGGTCGCCGGCCAGATCCTGCCCGAGCTCGCCCAGCCGATGCGCCTGACTGCGCATACGCTGTGCTTCCGCAGCGAGGCGGGCGCGGCGGGGCGCGATACGCGCGGGTTCATCCGCCAGCATCAGTTCGAAAAGGTCGAACTGGTCAGCATCTGCCGCCCGGAAGACAGCGAGGCGGAGCACCAGCGGATGCTCGCCTGCGCCCAAGGCGTGCTGGAAGCGCTCGACCTGCCCTATCGCACGATGCTGCTGTGCACCGGCGACATGGGCTTCGGCGCGCGCAAGACCTACGATCTCGAGGTCTGGCTGCCCGGCCAGGATGCCTGGCGCGAGATCTCCTCCTGCTCCAACACTGGCGATTTTCAGGCGCGGCGGATGAACACCCGCTACCGCCCGGCGGGCGAGAAGGGCACCGCCTTTGTCCACACGCTCAACGGCTCGGGCCTCGCAGTCGGGCGCACGCTGGTGGCGGTGATGGAAAATTATCAGCAGGCCGATGGCAGCATCTCGGTGCCGCCTGCCCTCGCCCCTTATATGGGCGGCGTCACACGGCTGGAGCCGGCCGGCTGATGCGCATCCTGATCACCAATGACGACGGCATTTACGCCCCCGGCCTCGAAGTGCTGGAGTCAATCGCCCGCCAGTTCACCGACGATATCTGGGTCTGCGCGCCAAGCGAAGAGCAGTCGGGCATGGGCCATGCGCTCACCCTGACCCGGCCGATCCGCATGAAGCGCCACGATGACCGGCGCTTTTCGGTCAGCGGCACGCCGACCGACGCGGTCACGCTGGGTCTGCGCAAGGCGCTCGATACGGCGCCCGACGTGATCCTGTCGGGCGTCAATCGCGGGGCCAATCTGGCCGACGACATTACCTATTCGGGCACCGTCTCGGCCGCGATCGAGGGCGCGCTGGCCGGGGTCCGTTCGATCGCGCTGAGCCAGGTGATGCCGCATGAAGGGCGCGGCGGGGGCAATCACGAGATTTTCTCCGCAGCGCGCGGCTGGGGTGCCAAGGTGCTCGCCCCGCTGCTCGATACGCCGCTGGCCCGGCGCACGCTGGTCAATGTGAACTTCCCGCCGGTGCCAGCCGACGCGGTCAAGGGCATCCGCGCCGTGCGCCAGGGCTTTCACGACTATGCGCGTGGCTCGGTGGTCGAAGGGCGTGACCCGCGCGGCCAGACCTATTACTGGTTCGGGCTGGAAGCGATCGAGCACACGCTCGATCACGGCACCGATCTGGAGGCGATCGATGAAGGCTATGTCGCGGTGACGCCCTTGCAGCTCGACCTCACGCACCATTCCTCGCTCGGCAATCTGGCCGACCGGTTCGGCGCATGATCCGCGCTGCCGTGATCGCGCCTCTGGCGCTGCTGGTGATGGCCGCAGCCGGCGATCCGGCGAGGGAGAGCAGCCATGTCGTGGCCGAGGGCGAAACGCTGGGCGGCATTGCCAACCGGGCGGGCGTTCCGGCCGCAGCGATTGCCGCCGCCAACGGCCTTGTCGAACCTTATGATGTTCGCGCGGGGCAGCGGCTGCTCATTCCGCGCCAGCGGGCGCACCGCGTGCGCGCGGGGGAAACGCTGCTCGGCATCGCGCACCGCAACGGCGTAACGCTGAGCCAACTGGCAATCGCCAACAACCTTGTCGAACCATACCGCTTGCGACCGGGGCAGACGTTGATCATCCCGGCGGTCCTGCCTGCGTCCGCCCGTGCTGCCGCCGCAGTCGCCGCCGCAGCAGCCGTTGCCGATGCCCCGGCGGCCCCGCATCGGCCGTATTTTCGCCGGCCCCATGATGGGACGGTGCGCCTCGGCTATACAAGCCGGGCCGATGGCGGCGGCCATGACGGGGTCGATTACGCAGTTCATACCGGCGACATGGTTCGCGCGGCAGCCGGCGGCACGGTGGTCTCGGCGGGCGCGGTGCCGGGCCGCTATGGCCGGGTGGTGGCAATCGATCACGGTCAGGGCTGGACGAGCTTTTACGGACATCTGGCGCGCGTTACCGTCAGCCAGGGCGAAATCGTCCGTGCGGGCGAGCGGATCGGGTTGGCCGGGCAGGCGGGCGAGGCTGAGCGGCCGCAGCTGCACTTCGAAATCCGCCGCAACCAGCAGCCGGTTGACCCCGCACCGTTGCTGGGGCGGCGCTAACGGCAAGGGCGATGGCTGACCGCTTTCCTCGCAAGCGCGCACCCGCCTTCCAACCGCTGCGCCGCGCGCTCAAAGTGCCCGTCTGGGGCGATTTGGGCATCCGCCTCGGCCTGGCCCTGTGGCTGATCTTCATTGTCGTGATGATCCACTGGTGGGACCGCGACGGTCTGGTGGACAATCACGACGGCCACATCAGTTTTCTCGACGTGATCTATTTCACGATGATCTCTGTCACCACCACCGGATTTGGCGACATCGCCCCCATTTCGGACCGGTCACGGCTGGTCGAGGCGGTGATCGTCACGCCGATCCGTTTCGCCGTCGTGTTCATTTTCGTCGGTGCGGCATACAATTTCATCATCAAGCGGAGCTGGGAGAAATTTCGCATGCGCCGGATACAGCAGCAGCTGGCCGACCACATCGTTGTGCTGGGCTACGGCATCTCCAATTCGCAGAGCGTCGGCGAACTGATCGAGCGGGGCACACCGCCCGAGGCCATCGTGGTGATCGACCCGGAAGAGGAACGCACGCTGGAAGCCGAACAGCTCGGCTGCAATGTGATGACCGCCGACGCCACACGGGACGAGACGCTGCAAGCCGTCAATATCGATCGGGCATGCCGGGTGCTGGTGTCCGCTGGCCGGGACGATACGTCCATCCTGCTGGTGTTGACCGTGCGTCATCTGGCCCCTTACGTGCCGATCAGCGTCGTGATCCGGGCCGAGGATAACGAACTACTCGCGCGGCAGGCGGGGGCCGACAATGTCATCAACCCGGTACGCTTCACCGGACTGCTGCTGGCCGGTTCCGCCCAGGGCAGCCATGTCGCTGAATATATGGCTGATCTTGCCTCGGCACAGGGCCGGGTGCAGCTGGTCGAACGGCAAGCCGGGCCGCAGGATATCGGCCGCTCGCTAAGCGATCTGCCCGGCAAGGCGCGCGGTTTGCGGATTTTCCGCGGCGGCGACGAAATCGGCTTCTGGGAGGAGGACGAGGCCGTCATTCGCGAAGGCGACATCGTGCTGGCGATCGTTCCGACGCTTCACGACAGCGCCCAGAACACTGCACCCATCGCCAGATAGGACGCAATCCAGTACCCCCCATCCATCAGCGCCAGCCGCAGCGGGCGGCGTTGGTGGATATAGCTGGTCCACAGCGCGGGCACCACGAAGGCCAGCGCCACCCCGCCCGACTGCATCGCATACAGCCACGGTTTCTGCGCCAGTACGACAGGTCCGATGCGCGCGAAGAAATGGCCCAGCATGGTCGCCGATACCAGCATCAGCAGCAGCGTGGTGCCCAGCGTCACCACCTTGTTGCGCCGCGCTTCGGCGATGCGCGGGGCATATTCGCGCTTGGCTTCACCAAATAGCGGGCCGTACCACACCCCGCCCAGCGCAAAGGCACTGAGCGCGGCGACCATTACAGCACTCCAGTCGACCAGACCCATCACAATCCCCGTTCACCGCAGCGTGTAGCGGTTTTGCGCCGCGTCGTGTAGGGGCGGCGCGCGATGCGTGTGCCAACCCCTCCCGTGACCCTTCCCGATCAGAAGAAAGTCGGCATGGTCAGCCTCGGCTGTCCCAAGGCGCTGGTCGATTCCGAACGCATCCTGACGCGGCTGCGCGCCGATGGCTATGCGATGAGCGCCGATTATGCCGGCGCGGACGTGGTGCTGGTCAACACCTGCGGCTTTCTCGATTCGGCCAAGGAAGAAAGCCTGGAGGCGATTGGCGAGGCGGTCGTGGAAAATGGCCGGGTGATCGTGACCGGCTGCATGGGCGAGGAGGCCGAGGCAATCCGCGCCCGGTTCCCGCAGGTACTCGCGGTGACAGGTGCCCATCAATATGAGGCAGTGGTCGAGGCGGTGCACGAGGCCGCGCCGCCCAGCCAGGGGCCCTTTGTCGATCTGATCCCGCAACCCGACATCAAACTGACCCCGCGCCATTACAGCTATCTCAAGATCTCCGAAGGCTGCAACCACTCCTGCGCCTTCTGCATCATCCCGCAATTGCGCGGGCGGCTGGCCAGCCGGCGGGTCGATGCGGTGCTGCGCGAGGCCGAAAAGCTGATCGCGGCCGGCACGCGCGAATTGCTGGTGATCAGCCAGGATACCAGCGCCTACGGGGTGGATATCCGCCACGAGGCGCGCCGCTGGCAAGATCGCGAGGTGCGCGCGCACATGACCGATCTGGCGCGCGAACTGGGCCAGTTGCGCACGCCGCAGGGTGCGGTGCCGTGGGTGCGGCTGCATTATGTCTATCCCTACCCCCACGTCGATGCGGTGATCCCGCTGATGGCCGAAGGGCTGCTGACCCCCTATCTCGACATCCCGTTCCAGCACGCCAGCCCGGCGGTGCTGCGGGCGATGAAGCGCCCCGCGAACGAGGCGCGCGTGCTTGAACGGATCCGCGCCTGGCGCGCCATCGCGCCCGACCTCACCATCCGTTCGAGCTTCGTGGTCGGCTTTCCGGGCGAGACCGAGGAGGATTTCCGCTATCTGCTCGACTGGCTCGAAGAAGCCCAACTCGACCGGGTGGGCGCGTTCCGCTTCGAACCTGTGGCGGGCGCCCAGGCCAACGACCTGCCCGGCCATGTCCCCGAGCCGGTCAAGGAAGAACGCTACGCCCGGCTGATGGAGGTGACCGAGCGGATCAGCGCCGCCCGGCTCGCGGCCAAGGTCGGGCGCACGCTGCCGGTGATTATCGACGCGGTCGGCGAGCCTGACGAGGACGGCGATATCGGCGCCACCGGGCGCAGCCAGGCCGATGCGCCAGAAATCGATGGTGCAGTCTATTTGCGCAATGTGCCGTCAACGCTGGTCGCCGGAGACATCGTTTCTGTCCATGTCGAGGATGCCGACGCGCACGACCTCTACGGCGTGATCAGCGCAGCGTCCGCAGCGTGATCGACCGGCGCATCACCTCCATTGGCGCGATCGAATGCTCCCACTCCTCGCGCGCTTCACCCGACAGCCGATAGAGCGAGCGTGGCGGCAGGGGCACGTTGACACGGTCGAACCCGGCGGCGCTGCGGCGGCGGAACCGCATGGTGGCGGGCGCTGACAACGACAGGCCGAGGACCTCGCCATAATGCGGCCGGTCGCGGTGCCAGCCGATGCCCGCACCCGGATCGTAGCGGATCAGCAGCGCCTGCACGCATTGGTAAGCGGCCACACCCCCCAGCGGTGCAATCTCTTGCGCCAGGCGGCGCAGCCAGGCGGGAAAGGGTGCATCCTCTACCCGCCGGCCAGCGGCATGATCGTAAGCCGCGCCGTAACTCGCGGTGAGGCGCCTGCCGGTCCATCGCTGGAACCGGAACGGCGCGAGCGGGGCAGCGTCGACCAGGCCTTCGAGACGGGCGGCCTCTTCATGACTGACCGCCTCTGTGACAAGCGTCAGCCCTGCCGGGCGGGCTGGGGCTACGCCGAACAGGTCGTGCTGAGCGCTCATGACGCACGATATGGGCACGCCCGCCGCGCTCGATAAGTATCGGGTGGAAAATCCCTCGCCGCTGGCGCATGGGGCAATCATGGCCATAGACATCGACCTCGCATTCTCGTTCACCATGCCGCAAACGGTGGACGTGCTGCTACAGTTCGAAGCCGCCGTCATACCCGAACAGAAACTGCTCGAAACCGATACCTGGGTGACCAGGGGCGAACATTTCGCCCGCGTTCCAGCGCAGGATCTGATCGGCGAACGCATCTGGATCCGGGCCAGCGGACGCTACGATGTGAGTTACAAGGCCAAGGTCGAGGTCAACCGGCTGCTGACCGAAATCCGGCCGCTCCAGCGGGTCGAGCCGCATGATCTGCCGGGCGATGTGGTCAAATATCTGTTCGATTCGCGCTATTGCCCGGCCGGGCGCTTCCAGCCTTATGTCGAGGCCGAATTCGGCAGCCTGCAGGGCGGCGAGCGGATCATGGCGATGCACGACTGGATCGCCGAGAACATCAGCTACACCCCCGGGGTCAGCGATGCCAACACGACCGGGCTCGACACCTTTGTCGAACGCCACGGCATTTGCCGCGATTTTGCGCATGTCATGGTGATGCTGGCGCGCGCCTCGACCATACCGGCGCGGTTCGTCAGCTGCTTTGCCCCGGGCGTCACGCCGCAGGATTTCCACGCCGTGGCCGAGGTCTTCCTCGCCGATCCGACCACGCCCGGCGGCGGCGCATGGTATCTGGTCGATGCCACCGGCATGGCGCAGCCGGAAAACATCGTGAAGATCGGCGTCGGCCGCGATGCCGCCGATGTCAGCTTCATGAGCAGCTTCGGGCCGACCGAATTCCTCAGCAAGACGGTGACGATCAACGGCCGCACCAATGACCAGGGCTGACCATTAACCTGCCGCCCGCCGCCAGTCCCGCAGCGGGGCGGCACGGGGCAGCATCTGGCAAAGGCTGCGGCATTCTGCCATTCCCGATTGCATGAACGATGCGGTGAAATGGATCGGCGGGGCGAGCGCGCTGGTGGTCGCGGGCTTTGCCGCGCTGGTGTTGATGACCGACGATCCCCCGCCCGCCAATCCGTTGCCGGCGCGGGCCCAAGGAGCGCTCCCCCCGGTCGCCCCGCCCACACCCGGTGCGATAACGGCCCCCACCCCCGCGCAATCCGCAGCGCCATCCGATAGCCCGTTCGTCGTCAAGCGGGTGCTGCCGATTACCGGTCCGATCAAATATGGCGAATGGCATTGGGACGACGAAGGCGTGCCCGATGGGCCGCTGGTAATCACCGTCGATCTCGAGGCGCGCGTCGTGTCGGTCTTTCGCAACGGCTATGAAATCGGTGCGGCGGCGGCGATGCTCGGCACCGATGATCACCCGACACCGCTCGGCACATTCCCGATCCTGCGCAAATCGCGCCATTATCAATCGCGCACTTATAACAACGCGCCGATGCCGTGGTCGCTGTGGCTGACCAATGACGGGATCGCCATGCACGGCGGAGCCGAGGTCGAGAACGGCTATGCCAGCCATGGCTGCGTGGCGATCCCCAATGGCCTTGCCAGCCGGTTGTTCGAAGTCGCCAATGTCGGCGACAAGGTGATCATCACGCGCGGGGCGAAGCTGGGGATCGGGCAGTCGATCCTCTAACCCGGCCCGGTTCCACCATCATCTTATCCCCGGTCGCCGTGCGGGTGACGATCACCCCCGCCAGTGTCGCGCGCGCACCGGGCACCAGCGACGCATCGAGCCGCGCGACATCGCCCGGCAGGACGGTGCGCCCGCCAAGCTGCGCCAGCGCGCGTTCGAGCACCAGCAGGCGGATGGCGGCCGGCGCATCGCTTCGGCGGTAGAACAGCCGCCCCGGCGCCGGCGCGCTGACCTCGGCCCGCCATTCGGCATCGGCATAGTGCGCGAGCGCCGCCGCCGCCTGTTCGAGATGCCCGGCAGACCGCGCCAGCGCCGCCGCATCGAGCCACGGGGCAGCGGCCAGCTGCCCGCGCATCCGCGCGCGGTCGTAATGCAGGTCGGCATTGGTCGGGTCGTCCACCACCTCGAGCTGAGCGTCGGTCACAACCGCCGCGAGCTCGGCCCGCCGCCAGCCGAGCAACGGGCGCACCACCGGCACCGGCCCGGCCAGGCAAGCCGCCGGCCTGATGCCGGCGAGCCCGCCAAGCCCGCTGCCCCGATTGAGCCGCATCAAAAGCGTTTCGGCCTGGTCGTCGGCGTGATGCGCGGTAGCGATCGCAGCAAGGCCCAGTTTGGCCGCCCACTCGCCCAGCGCCGCATAGCGCGCCTGCCGCGCCGCTTGCTGCGTGTTGCCCGGTGCGAGCGAGACGGCGAGCGTCCGGTGCGGCACGCCCATACGGGCGCACAATTCGGCCACCAGCGCCGCTTCGTCGGCGCTCTCGGCACGCAAGCCGTGGTCAACGGTTGCCGCCGCGATGCGCCCGGGAATGGCGGCGGCGGCCAGCAGCAGCATGGCCACACTGTCAGACCCACCCGACACCGCCAAGCCGACGCGCGCGCCGGGCGGATCGGCCGGGTTCAGTGGCGCAAGATCGCCCGCGAAGCGGCTGACCAGCGCCGCTGGCAGCAGATCAGGCGGGGCAGCGGACCCGGCCACGCGCCGCCTGAT
Organism: Qipengyuania sp. YIM B01966; assembly: GCF_016461955.1. Classification (GTDB taxonomy): domain Bacteria; phylum Pseudomonadota; class Alphaproteobacteria; order Sphingomonadales; family Sphingomonadaceae; genus QFOP01. Next base: position 469,912 of record NZ_JADMNM010000001.1, read on the forward strand.
ACTGGCTCGCCAGCCGGCCTGCCGCGACCGCCGGATAATTCTCGCTGAATTCGGCGAGCGCGATGCAGGCGCGGTTGGTGTCCTGCATGGCGATCATCGATTCGCCAAGGAACAGCAGGCTGTCGGCCGCGCGCGCGCCGTTCCGGTCGCTCTGGTAATTGCGCAGGAACCACGGTGCCGCCTCGCGCGGCTTGTTATCGTCGAGATAGGCCCGGCCGAGCAGGTTGCGCCCGAAGCTGATCCGCGCGTGGCTGGGATAGCGTTCGACGAACAGCGTCAATTGCTGCTGCGCTTCGGGAAACAGCCCCGCTTCCCACAACCGGAAGCCGTAGGAATATTCATCGTCGCCGGCATCGCCGGTCTGCGGCTTGGCAATCGCCTGCACGCGGGCCAACCGTTCGGCGCTGAGCCGCGCGGCGGGGGCCGGTGTGGCTCCGGCAGGTTGCGTCGCCGGACGCGCGGCCTGGGGTGCCGGGGCCGGTGTTGCAGCGGAAGGGGCCGGAGTGGTGGCCGCCGGCGCGGCGGCTGCCGGTGTGCCGGTGCCTTCGAGCGCGGCGACACGCGTGGTCAGGATGCGCAGCGCATTGGCGTTTTCCTCGCTCTGCGCGGTGAGCCGCTGGAGCGAGCTTTCCACCGCGTCCATCCGCGCCAGAATGTCGGTCACCGCCGTGGTCGCCGGCGGGGTGCTTCCGGCCGGACGCGGGGCCTGGGCATTGCTGATCTCGGGTTCGAAATAGCGCCCGTCGCCGCCGGGAAAGACCTGCCGCTGCAGGGCGCGCACTTCCTGTTCGATCCGGCGCAGGCGCGCCTCAGCATTGGCGTCCTGTGCCAAGGCCGGCACGGGCGCCGTCAGCAGTGCCGCCAGCGCGCTACCGGCGGCCAGCAGGCGGCTGATAGTCTTGAACTTCATCTCTTCAATCCCTCTGGTCCGGTGCTGTCCATCGCCGGCGAGGGCCGAACAGCGGCTGAACGATCCGTGTGCCTTGCTGCCGGGCGCGCAAGCGCTTGTCGAGAACGGGGTGCTACGTGGTCGGGGAAATCCGCCCGTCCGAGGTTGGCGACGGTGCTGTCCCCGGCATGGGCGCGGCCGGCGTTGCCGCACTCGGCGCACCGCCAGCGCTGACCGGACCGGGCGCCCGGCGGGCCGCGAGCGAGGCCGCGTCAACCGGCACATCACGCATCACCTGCTGCCGGTCGGCCAGCTTGGCGACCGGCCGGCCGCCCACCGTTATTGCCAGCGCCTCGGGCCGGCCGGTCCACAATTGGGGCCGGTCGGTGCCGGGCGGCACGGTATAGCTTTCGCCGCGGGCCAGTTCCTTTTCTATCAGCCGGGTGCCGGCGCCATCGTAAAACCGCACCCACACCCCGTCATCCTCGGCTGTGAACACCACCGGGCCGCTGGCGGCTGCGGGCGCCGCACCGCCGGCTGTAGGCGCGCCGGTCGGGCGGGCAGCGACCGTTTCCGTCGTGAGCGGGGGTGGGGTCAGGCCGGGGGCGAAATAGGTGCGGTAGAACATCACACCGCCCGCCAGCAGCAGCGCCAGCGCCGCAAGGCTCGCGAGCGCCAGCCCGCGCGATGGTACGCGCGCGGGGTCGCCTGGTTCAAAATTGCGCAGTCGCTGGGGCGCGTCAGCCGTGCGGGCCGTGCCGAGTTCGGCGCGCACGTCATCGGCGATTGCACGTGGATCGAGGCCGACCGCGCTGGCGTAGGAACGCGAAAAGCCCACCGCATAGGTGCGTGCGGGAAGGGCATCGAAGGCGCCATCCTCGATCAGCGTAAGGTGCCGCTGCGGGATGCGGGTTTCGGCGGCGATCTCGGCCAGCGACTTGCCGGTCGCTTCCCGCGCGCGGCGCAAGCGCTCGCCCACACCCATCAGGGGCAGTTCCCCGCCCGGATAACCCTCGTCGTCGACCATCAGCGTCCCATCCCGTCAGGCCGGTTTTTGATCCGGCGCCGCCCCGATCCCCTTGCCCGGTGAAAGCCCCGGCGGACAGCGCCTGTCAAGCGCGCACTGGCGGCGCCCGCAGCCTTTACGACGAAGCGGCGCGCGGCTGCGCTCATCAGTCCGTTTCGATCCCGCGCGCCGTCGCCCATTCCGTCAGCGCCGCGCGCAGATCGGGCGGGGGCTGGGCCAGCCACAGCGTCATCTGCCTGCCCAGTTCCGCCAGATCGACCTTTCGCACCAGTTCCTTGATCGGGCCGACCGAGGCGGGTGTGATCGACAGCCGGCGATAGCCGAGACCGAGCAGCGCCAGCGCCTCCAGCCGGCGCCCGCCCATCTCGCCGCAGACGCCGAGATCGACCGGATAGCCGGCACTCGCCTGCACCACCCGCCGCAGAAAGCGCAGGATCGCGGGCGAGAGCCAGTCATAGCGCTCGGCGAGCTTGGGATTGGCGCGGTCGGCCGCGAACAGGAACTGGGTGAGGTCGTTAGTGCCGATCGAGAGGAAATGAATCTGCGGCAGCAGCAGATCGAGCACCTCGGCCAATGCGGGCACTTCGAGCATTGCACCGAAGCGGATTTCGTCAGGCAGGTGCCGGCGCTGACCGCGCAGGAAAGCGATCTGGGCCTCGAACACTGCCTTGGCCGCCGCAAATTCCCACGGTTCGGAGACCATCGGGAACATCACGTTGAGCACCCGCCCGGCCGACGCCTCGAGCAGCGCGCGGGCCTGGGCCTTCAACAACCCTTCGCGTTCGAGCGCGAGGCGCAGCGCGCGCCAGCCCATCGCCGGGTTTTCGTCCTGATCGGCAATGTCCGAGCGCAGATAGGACACCGCCTTGTCGCCGCCAATATCGACAGTGCGGAAGATGACCGGCCGCTCGCCCGCGGCGTCGAGCACATCGCGGTAGAGCCGCGTCTGGCGCTCGCGCTGCGGCAGGGTGGCCGAAACGAGGAACTGGAATTCGGTGCGGAACAGGCCGATGCCGTCCGCCCCGGTCAGGCTCAGCAGCGACATATCGTCGCGCAGGCCCGCATTGATCATCACCTGGATGCGGGTGCCGTCGCGGGTGAACGGTTCGACGTCGCGCAATTCGGCGTAGGCGGCCTGCCGCTCGCGCGAGCGGGCAAAGCGCGCCTCGAACGCATCGATCATCGGCGGCGCGGGCCGCACGGTGACGGTCGCCCGATCGGCATCGAGCAGGATCTCGTCGCCATCGCTGACGACGCCCCGAATCCCGCGCGCCCGGCCGAGCACCGGGATGCCCATCGCCCGCGCAACGATCACGACGTGGGCGGTGAGGGAACCCTCCTCGAGCACCACCCCCTTCAGCCGGCGGCGATCATATTCGAGCAGTTCGGCCGGGCCGAGATTGCGCGCGATGAGGATCGTGTCGCGCCGCAGACCCGCGCTCGCCGCCGTGCCGATCTGCCCCGAAACGATCCTGAGCAGCCGGTTCGACAGATCTTCCAGATCGTGCATCCGGTCGGCTAGCAAGGGATCGTCGATCTCGCGCATCCGCATCCTGGTGCGCTGCTGGACCCGCTCGATGGCAGCCTCGGCGGTCAGCCCGGAATCGATCGCCTCGTTGATCCGCCGCGACCAGCCTTCGTCGTAAGCGAACATCTTGTAGGTCTCGAGTACCTCCTCGTGCTCACCGGCGGCGCCGAACTCGGCCTGGCTGGCCATCTGGTCGATCTGTTCGCGCATCCGGTCGAACGCGCGATAGACCCGCTGACGCTCGGCCTCGGTATCTTCGGCCACGACGTGTTCGATTGTAATCCGCGGCTGGTGGAACACCGCCGCGCCGGCGGCCAGCCCCTTTACCAGCGTTTGCCCGCTGATGATCGCCGGCCCGGTCATCTCGGGCGTCAGGCCGACGCCGTCCTCGGCATCGACCAGTTCGGCATGTGCGATCAACTCGCTCAGCACCATGGCGACGGTCTGCAGCGCCTCGATCTCGACATCTTCGTAGCGGCGCGGCTCGACGTGCTGGACACACAGCGTGCCGACCGCGCGTTCGCGATAGACGATCGGCACACCGGCGAAGGAATGGAACTTGTCCTCGCCGGTTTCGGGCCGGTACGAAAAATCGGGATGCGCCTTCGCCTCGGCGAGGTTGAGCGTGTCGATATAGGCCGCGATGGTGCCGGTCAGCCCTTCGCCCATCGCCAGTCGGGTAACGTGCACCGCCGATTGGTTGAGCCCGCGCGTGGCATAGAGTTCAAGCATCCCCTCGCGCAGGAGATAGATCGAGCACACCTCGCTATTGAGCGCGGTGCCGATAATCTCGACCACCCGGTCAAGCTTGGCCTGCGCGTGAAGGCGCGAGGCCATGACCTCGTGCAACTGGTTGAGGATCGACCGGGCGGCCGCGGCTGCGCTCATGCTGCCGCTATAGCAGCTTCGCCGCCGAGGGGAACGCGGGCGAAGCCCTTATCCGGCCGCGATTTCTTCCTTCAGCCGGAGTTTCTGTTTCTTGAGCGTCTGGATGGTCGCCGCGTCGGGCGCGGGGCGCGCCAGTTCGGCCCGCAGCATGGTCTCGATACCGGCATGCTTGGTCTGCAGGGCGTGGACGTGAGACGAGGCCATCGTGTCGCTCTCCTTTGTTGGTCCGCAGCCGGAAGCGGCCCGGACGGGGCGACTCGCGCTTGCGCTGGATACGAGCCGCGCAAAGACCATCAAATCATAGTCCGGGCCCCTTGCGAAGCCCGGATATTCGCTTAAGCGACGAAGCGCGGGGCCAGGCGCGACGAAGCGCCGGCGAGCGGTAAGGGGCACAGTGCGGCGTGACCGAGCAGGAATTGCGCAAAAGGCTCGAGGCGCTGCGCACCGAACATCGCGATCTCGACGCGGCGATCGCGGCGCTGGGCGATGCGGGCGCGCAGTCGGGCTATGTCGACCAGTTGCAGATCGCCCGGCTGAAAAAACGCAAGCTGCGCCTGCGCGACCAGATCGCGGCGGTCGAGGATATGCTGATTCCTGACATTATCGCCTGATCGCAGCCCTGTGGCGGCTGAGCGGAAAACTTGGGAAATCCCGGTCCGCACCCTTCCCACCGGCAGCCGCGCGGTTTTATCGCGGGGCCTTCCATGAATACCGCCAGCATCACCCGGCCGATCATCGAGGCGCTATATGTCGAGGCGCTGGGCCTTGCCGATGCGGTGCGCGACGGCTTCGGCCGCGCCGGCGATACGCAAGCGGCGGCCGACGATCCGGCCGTGCGGCTGGCCCTGTCGGTCGAGGGCCTTCGAACGACGACGCGAGTGATGCACATCCTTGCCTGGCTGCTCAACCGGCGGTCCTATTACGATGGCGGGATCAGCGAATTCCAGTTGCGCCGCTGCGCGCTGCTGGCGCCGGCACGCGCCGCCGAACTGGACAATCTGGCGCTGCTGCCCGCCGCGATCGTCAAGCTGATCGGCGATAGCGAGCGGCTTCATGCGCGGGTCGCGCGGCTCGATGCCGACTGGCACCACAGCTTCATCATGCAGCCGCCGGCGGTCGAACGGCTGCGCGAACGGTTGACGGCGAGCGGCGGGAACTAGCTCTCAGGCCTGCGCCACCGCGCGGTGCCAGCGGGCCAGCCGCTCGGCCCGCACATCATCCGCCATTGCCGGCGTGAATTCGGCTACCGAGCCGCGCATAGCCGCCGCCGCGGCGTTGAGCGAGGGGTGGACGCCCGCCCCGACCGCCGCCAGCATCGCCGCGCCGAGCGCCGTGGTTTCGACAAAGGCCGGCCGTTCGACTGTCAGAGCGAGAATGTCGGCAATGTCCTGCGCCATCCAGTCATTGGCGCTCATCCCGCCATCGATGCGCAGCCGCGTCCAGCGCGCGCCATCGGCCGCGAACGCAGTGGCCAGATCGTGCGTCTGGTGGGCCATCGCCTCCAGCGCGGCGCGGGCGATCTCGGCCCGGCCGCTGGCAAAGCTGAGGCCGCCGATCAGCCCGCGCGCGTCGGCCCGCCAATGCGGCGCGCCCAGCCCGGCGAGTGCCGGCACCACCACCACCTCGCCGCTGCCCTCGACCGATCGGGCCAGCGCCTCCGTCTCGGCGGCATTGCCGATGATCCGCAAACTGTCGCGCAGCCACTGGATCAAGCTGCCCGCGACAAAGGCCGATCCTTCCAGCGCATAGGTTCGCTGCCCGCCGTGCTGATATAGCACCGTTCCGAGCAGGCGGTGATCGGACCGTGGCAGCGTCTGGCCCATATTGGCGAGCATGAAGGCGCCCGTGCCATAGGTCGCCTTGGCCTCGCCCGGTGTCAGGCACCCCTGGCCAATCGTCGCGGCCTGCTGATCGCCGATCAGCGCGCACAGCGCAATCGGCCGACCGAGCACCTCTGCGCTTGTGACGGCGAGCGCGCCATGCGTATCGACCACTTGCGGCAGCGTCTGCCGGTCGATCCCGAACCACTGGCACAGATCCGCGTCGAGCTGGGCCCCGTCCAGCCGGAGCAGCAGCGTGCGCGAGGCGTTGCTGGCGTCGGACAGATGCGCCCCGCCGGTCAGCTTGAACGTCAGCCAGCTTTCGACCGTGCCGAAGGCGAGGCGATTGGCCGGCACGTCCCGCACGCCCGCGTCATGATCGCGCAGCCAGCGGATCTTCGTGGCCGAGAAATAGGGATCGAGCAGCAGGCCGGTGGCCGCCTGCACCTCCGCCTCGCGCCCGGCCTCTTTCATCGCGGCGCACATCTCGGCGGTGCGGCGATCCTGCCAGACGATCGCGCGGGCAACCGGCTCGCCGCTGGCCTTGTCCCATGCCACCACCGTCTCGCGCTGGTTGGTGATACCGATCGCCGCGATCCGGTCCGGCCCGCCGAGCGCGGCGATAACCTCGCGCGCACAGGAGAGGCTCGCCTGCCAGATTTCGTTCGCGTCGTGTTCGACCCAGCCGGGGCGGGGATAATGCTGCGTCAGCGGCCGCTGCGCGGTGGGGCCGGCGCGCCCGTCGGCAGTGAACGCGATGGCGCGGGTCGAGGTGGTGCCCGCGTCGATGACCAGAATGTGTTCGCCCATGGCCGCGTTGTAACCGCCGCAGCCCTGCCGCCAAGAGGCCTTGGCACAGCACCTTCCACCCGCCACATAGGGTCGATGGCGCCCCCCCCCCAGCCCTGGCCGACCGGCACGGCCGAACAGCTCGAACCGCTGGTCCGCCGCGTGCTCGCGCCCAACCCCTCGCCCTATACCTATACGGGCACGCAGACCTATCTGGTCGGCGCAGGCGCGGATGTGGCGGTGATCGATCCTGGCCCTGCAGAGGACGCGCATCTCGCGGCGATCCGCTCCGCGGTCGGCAGCGCGCGGATCGCCGCGATCCTGTGCACGCATACCCACCGCGACCATTCGCCTGCCGCCGCGCCGCTCGCCGCGCAGACCGGCGCGCCGATCATCGGCTGCGCGCCGCTGGCGATGGCCGACGATCACCCGCGCGCCGATGCGCCGTTCGATTTCGCTTATGCGCCCGACCGGGTGCTGGCCGATGGCGAGGCGCTGGTGGGCGACGGCTGGACCTTGCGCGCGCTGGCCACGCCAGGCCATGTGGCCAACCATCTGTGCTTCGCGCTCGAAGAAAGCGGCGCGCTGTTCACCGGTGATCACGTGATGGGCTGGTCGACCAGCGTGGTCGTCCCGCCCGAAGGCGACATGGCCGATTACCTCGCCAGCCTCGACCGCCTGCAGACGCGCGAGGACCGCATCTATTACCCGGCGCACGGGCCGGCGATCGACAATCCGCGCCAGCTGGTGCGCGGGATGATCGGCCATCGCCGCCAGCGTGAAAACCAGATCCGCCGCCTGCTCGAGGCCGGCCCGCAGCGGATCGCGGAGATGGTGCCGGTGATGTACAAAGGGCTCGACCCCCGGCTCAACGGCGCAGCGCAAGGCAGCGTGTGGGCGCATCTCGAAGATCTGGCCCGGCGCGGGCTCGCCCGCCGCGAAGGAGATATATGGCACAGCGCATGACCGACACTGACCGCCCGGCCCCCGTCAATCTCGCGCGCGTTCAGGGCGTGCCGTGGTTGATTATCGTCGCGTTGCTGGCAGCGGTGGCGTGGCTCGGCTGGAAAGCGTTCTTCGAGACCGAGGAAGGCGATCCGGTCGGTAGCGCGATGCTCGCCTTCCAGAAGCAGAATTCGCTGACCGTGTTCTCCTCGCGGTTCGAGGTGGTCGCCGAGAGCACCGACAGTCGCGGCGTGGCCGGGGTGCCGATTCTCCAGTCGCGGCAGGCGACGATTGTGCCGGCAACGGTCGAATATCGCGTCGATCTGGCGCAGATGGACCGCGACCGGCTGCGCTGGGACGAGGCCAGCCGCACGCTCGAAGTGATCCTCCCGCCGCTCCGGATCTCGCGCCCCAATATCGACGAAGGCCGCGCGCGGGTGTTCACCGAGGGGGTGTTCGTCACCCGCGATGCCGCGCAGGACCTCAGCCGCAACAACTCGCTTCAGGCCGAAGCGAAAGCCGCTGCCTTCGCCAAGAACCCCGAGGTGCTGGCGCTCGCCCGGCAGGCCGCGCGCGAGGCACTGCGCCAGAACCTCGCCGTGCCGCTGGCGAGCGTCGCCAAGGGGGAGGTGACGGTCGAGGTTCGTTTTGACGGGGAAGCGCCCGCTGCGCTGCCCCCCGGCACCGCGAAGCTCGCACCGGCCCGCGCAGCAGCCGGCGCCAGCCCCGCGCTGATACGGGAACGCTGGCAGCTGCTGCACCGTTCTATAACGACACGCGCGAGCCTTCGCGCCTGACGGGGATGATAATGACCGCCTTCAATACCAGACTGCCGACCGGAACCGACCTGCTGGCCGAAATCGACCGCCTGCGCAAAGAGCGCAATGCAGTGATCCTGGCGCATTATTATCAGAAGCCCGAAATCCAGGACATTGCCGATTTCGTGGGGGACAGCCTCGAGCTGAGCCGCAAGGCGGCCGCCACCAATGCCGACGTGATCGCCTTCTGCGGCGTCAAGTTCATGGCCGATACCGCCAAGATCCTCAGCCCCGACAAGATCGTCGTGCTGCCCGATCTCGACGCCGGGTGCAGCCTCGAGGACAGTTGCCCGCCCGACAAGTTCCGCGCTTTCCGCGAAGCGCATCCCGACCATATCGCGCTGACCTACATCAACTGTTCGACCGAGGTGAAGGCGCTCAGCGATATCATCGTCACCAGTTCGAGCGCGGAGACGATCCTCAGCCAGATCCCGCCCGAGCAGAAGATCATTTTCGGTCCAGACCGGCACCTGGGCGGTTATCTCAGCCGCAAGTTCGGACGCGAGATGCTGCTGTGGCCGGGCGTGTGCATCGTCCACGAGGCATTTTCCGAAACCGAACTGCTGAAGCTCAAAGAACAGCATCCGGGCGCGCCTGTGGCCGCGCATCCCGAATGCCCGCCGGCGATCATCGATCACGCCGATTATGTCGGCTCGACCAGCGGCATTCTGCAATTCGCCAAGACCTTCCCCGGCGATACGCTGATCGTCGCCACCGAACCCCACATCATGCACCAGATGGAAAAGGCGGTGCCTGAAAAGCGGTTCATCGGGGCGCCCGGCGCCGACGGCAACTGCAATTGCAACATCTGCCCCTACATGGCGCTGAACACGATGGAGAAGCTTTACACCGCGCTGCGCGATCTCGAACCGCGGATCGAGATCGAGGAAGGCCTGCGGATTGCGGCGAAGAAGAGCCTCGACCGCATGCTGGAAATGGCCAGCGGGACTGTCGGCCAGGGCGATCTGGGGGCGCGCTAGGTTTTCCCGCCGGCTTTGGCGAGAACCAGCGCCGCGCTGACCAGCGCCATGCCGACCAAGTCGAGCGGCGCCAGCACCTCGCCAAACGCCAGCCATCCGCTCAGCGCGGCGAGCGCCGGCTGGGTCAACAGCGCCATGCCGATGATCAGCGGCGTAAAGTGCTTGAGCGCATAGACCAGTAGCCCCTGCCCGATGACCTGGCTGGACAGGGCCAGGCCAACCACCGGGAGCCACCCGGCGTCACCCGGGACAACCGGTTCGCCGATGAACAGCGCGATTGCCAGCAGAACGGGCGCTGCGGCAAGACTGATCATCGTCAGCACTGTCCACTGCCCCAACGTCGCGCGGGCCATTTGTGCCGGCAGGATATAGATCACATAGAAGGCCCCGGCGAGCAGGCAGAACAGGTCACCGACCAGCGTCGCGGCCGAAATCTCGAGGCTGCGGCCCATCAACAGCGCCGCCCCGCCAAAGGCCGCCGCCAAGGCCAGCCATTCCTTGCCATCGGGCGCGCGGCGCAGCGCTACCAGACCCCACAGCATGATCAGGATGCTGCCCGCATTGCCGAACAGGGTGGCATTGCCCAGCCGCGTCAACTCGATCCCTGTATGCCAGCTCGCAAGGTCAAGCCCGAAGGCCGTTCCTGCCATGATCAGCAACATTGCCGTGCGCCGGGTCGGCCGGTTGGCGCCGCGCTCGCGCCAGGCCAGGAACAAGAACAGCGGCAGCGGCAGCGCCATGCGCCAGAAACCCGCAGCCACGGGGCCGGTATCGGTCAGCCGCACCAGCCACGGCCCCAGGGCGAGGAAGGCATTTCCCAGCAGCAAGGCCGCCAAGTGCCACGCGCGCGGGGCCAAGGATTCGTTGTCATGCGGGCTGGTTGCACTGCTCATCGCGCGCCCCTAGCCCGGAAATGACACGAAACCAGCGAAAAGGATTCGCCTGCAATGCATGACGCGCTGTTCCAGCCGATCGATCTTGGGGCCATTCACTGCCCGAACCGCATCTTCATGGCCCCGCTGACGCGCGGGCGCGCCACGGCGCCGGGGATGGTCCCGAACGAGATGATGGCGACCTATTACAGCCAGCGCGCCGGGGCCGGGCTGATCATCAGCGAGGCAACCGGGATCAGCCAGGAAGGGCTCGGCTGGCCTTTCGCGCCGGGCATCTGGAGCGACGAACAGGTCGATGGATGGGCCCGCGTCACCGATGCCGTGCACGAAGCGGGCGGACGTATAGTTCTTCAGCTGTGGCATATGGGACGGCTGGTCCATGCCGATTTCAATGATGGCAAGCCGGGCGTCTCGCCGTCTGCCACCTGCGCGCCGGGGCACGCGCACACCCCCACCGGCCGCAAGGATTACGAACCCGCCCGCGAATTGCCGCTGGCCGAAATTCCGCGCGTGATCGAAGATTACGCCAAGGCCGCCGAGAATGCCCGGCGGGCGGGGTTCGATGGCGTCCAGCTGCACGGCGCCAATGGCTATCTGGTGGACCAGTTCCTGCGCGATTCGACCAATCTGCGCGAGGATGAATATGGCGGCAGCCCGGAAAACCGCACGCGCTTTTTGCGCGAGGCATTGAGCGCGCTGATCGGCGTCTGGGGGCCGGAGCGCGTCGGCGTGCGCCTGTCGCCCAATGGCGAGACGCAAGGCTGCGACGATAGCGATCCGGCGGCGACCTTCGGCGCGGCGGCGCGGGTGGTCGAGGAGTTGAAGGTTGCCTTCCTTGAACTGCGCGAACCTGGCCCCGATGGCACCTTCGGGAACACCGATGTGCCCAAGCAGAGCCCGCTGATCCGCTCGCTCTACTCCGGCAAACTGGTTCTCAATTCGGACTATACGGCGGAGCAGGCCGAGGCGGATATCACGGCCGGGCGGTGCGACGCGGTCAGCTTCGGGCGGCCCTATATCTCCAACCCCGACCTCGATCTGCGCATTGCCGAAGGGGCGCCTTTTGCGCCCAACGTCAACGTGCCGGTCAGCTGGTATCTGCCCGGCCCGGAAGGCTATGTGGATTATCCGACGCTGGCCGAAGAACGCGCCGCCTGAGCTATTCTGGCGCGTCGGCCCCATCGGCCGCCGCCGCGTCCGGCTCCGGCGCCGCATCGGCGAGGGGGCGCGACGCGGACGGCGCGGCGGCGGCGGGGGTATCGTCAGCCTGGCCGGGCGCGCGCTCCGCCCCGCCATCGCCGGAACCGTCAGCCTCCGGTATCGCATCGGGTTCGGCCGGGGCGGATTGCGAGCGCACCGTGTCGAGCGGCAGCATGGCGTCGCTGATCGAGCCGCCCAGCACCTCGCCCTTGCTGTCTTCGGCCGTGCCGGCATCGATGCCCGAACCGCCGCAGGCGGCCAGAGCCAGCGCCGGCAGCAGGGCAAGGATGGCAGTAAGGCGCACAGCAGGCATCAGGGTCTGTCTCCGCAGCGGCCGAGAGCGGCCAGGAAATCGGGCAGGCGCGCCAGCAGCGCCTGGTCCAGTTCCTCGCTGGTAATATCTATCCCCAGCCGTGCAAGGCTCGTCACGCCGTGTTCGGCAATCCCGCAGGGCACGATGCCGCTGAAATGGTCGAGATCGGGCGCGCGGTTCAGCGACAAGCCGTGCATCGTCACCCAGCGGCGCACGCGCACACCGATCGCGCCGATCTTCGCCTCGCGCCCGTCAATGTCGGTGGTCCAGATGCCGACCCGCCCCTCCGCGCGCCAGCTGGCGAGGCCCAGATCGCCCAGCACCGCAATCACCCAGCCTTCGAGCGAATGGACGAAATTACGCACGTCGCGTCCGCGTCGCGACAGGTCGAGCAGGACATAGCCGATCCGCTGGCCCGGCCCGTGATAGGTATAGCGCCCGCCCCGCCCGGCCTCGACAACCTCGAACCGCGGATCGAGCAGTTCGGCGCCCGCCGCGCTGGTCCCGGCAGTATAGACCGGCGGATGGTCGAGCAGCCAGACCAGCTCGGCCGCCTCGCCCGCAGCGATCGCCCGGTTACGCGCCTCCATCTCCGCCAGCGCCGCGCGATAGGGTACGAGCTTGCTCTCGCGGCAAATTTCTGGGGTCGGCGGCGTGGACGGCGCAGTCATGGCCATTGCGTGGCGCGGTCCGGGCCGCTTATCAAGGGGCTAAGCATGAGGGGTATCGAGATGGCGCGCAAATTCGACATGAGCCGGGCGTGGAACGAGGCGCTGGCCATGCTGTCGGCCAATCGCGAAACGGTGCTGATCATCGCCGGGCTGTTCTTCTTCCTGCCTTATCTGGGGATGATGCTGTTGCTGCCCGACATGGCCGAAGGGCTGTCCATGGCGGGCAAACCGGGGGGCGATCCCGAGGCAGCGATGGACGCGTTGCGGAGCTTTTACGCCCGGCACTGGTGGGTCTTCCTGCTGATCGGCCTGGCGCAGGCCGTCGGGATGCTGGCGCTGCTCGACCTCCTCGGCCCGCGCCGGCCGACCGTGGGCGAGGCGCTGAAGCAGGGCACAGGCGCGCTATTGCCTTATATCGGGAGCCAGCTGATCGCAGGGTTTGGTGCCGGGCTGTTGCTGATCATTCCGCTCGCGCTTATGGCTGTGTCGCCCGCCGCTGGTGCACTGCTGCTGATCGCTGCCATCGTCGGACTCATCTACCTGATGACCAAATTCGCGCTGGTATCGCCGGTGCTGATGATCGACCGCCAGCGCAATCCGGTGGCCGCGCTGCGCCGGTCCTGGCAGCTGACCCGGGGCAACAGCCTGCGGCTGTTCCTGTTCATCTTCCTGATCGCGCTGGCGGTGACGGTGGCGTTTATCGTCGTGTCGATGATCGCAGGGCTCATCTTTGCTCTGTTCGGCCCCGAAGGCGCGCTGATCGGCAATGGCCTCGTTGCCGCGCTGCTAAATGCAGCATGGGCGGTGCTGATCCTCGCCGCGCTCGCCGCGGTGCATCGCCAGCTTGCCGGTGCAGAGCCCGCCGCACCGCCTGCCCCAATCGAATAGAAGGGTCGCCGGTCAGGCGGCGTCGTCCTTCCAGCCCCAGAACAGCTGGCAGGGCAGGATGTTGAGCAGTTCGAACCCCTGCTCGATCCGCGCGAAATAGGGCGCCATGAAATCGCGTGCGGCGCTCGAAAACTGATAGACCAGGAAGGCCCCGCCCGGCCGGATCACCCGGTGCGTCGCTGCCGCGATCCGGTCGCCCACGCCATCGGGCAGGGTCGAAAAGGGCAGGCCCGACAGCACGTAATCGGCGTGGTCGTGGCCCAAAGCGCGGACGATCTGCTCGACATCTTCGGCAGAGCCCAGCACCGCGTGGAACCGGCTGTCGGCAAAGGTGCGCTTGAGATAGTCGATATAGAGCGGGTTGGTGTCGATCACGATCAGCTCGCCATCGCGCCGCAACCGTTCGAGCACCGGCCCGCAGAACGTGCCGACCCCCGGCCCGTATTCGACGAACAGCCGGCATTCGTCCCATTTCACCGGCGCCAGCATCTTGCGGATGGTGAAGCGGGAAGACGGAATGATCGAGCCGACCATCCGCGGATGTTCGACAAAGCCCCGAAAAAACACGCCCCATTGACCGAACAGATGGGCCAGTGAGCGGCGGCGTGGCAGGCGCGGCGCTGCCAGATCGTTGGTCGAATTCAAGATGGCTTACTCGCAGGCGCCGCCGGAAGGTCGCGGCCAAGGATGCCAGCGAAATCGCAAATTCGCCGCCGCTTGGCAAGCATCGCCGGCGGGCGATTGCCAGTCTGCCCACCGAAGGCTAGCGCGGGCGCAATGGCGGAAAACGACCTCCCCCCTGCCGCGCCGGCAGCGGCGCCGGGAACGGGCAGCGCGATTTCGCGCGGGCGCATGGCACTGCTGTTCATGGTCATGCTGGTGACGGCGGCGGGCAATACCGCGATGCAATCGGTGATGCCCTCGATCGGGACCGATCTCGGCGTAGCGGATGTGTGGATCAGCACGGCCTATACGTGGTCTGCGGTGTTGTGGATGTTGATGGCGCCGTTCTGGGCGCGCCGCTCGGACCGGCGCGGTCGCAAGGCGATGATGGCGCTGGGACTGATCGGATTCATCCTGTCGTTCTCGCTGTGCGGGCTGGTGCTGTGGTTCGGCCTCGCCGGCGCGCTTTCGGCGACGCTGACGCTGGTGCTGTTTGCCGCCGCGCGCAGCCTTTATGGCGGGTTCGGCTCGGCCGCGCCGCCAGCGGTCCAGGCCTATGTCGCCAGCCGCACCGCCCGCAGCGAGCGGACACGGGCACTGGCGCTGGTCGCCTCGAGCTTCGGGCTCGGCACAGTGATCGGCCCGGCGCTGGCGCCGCTGCTGGTATTCGACGGATTGGGGCTGGTGGGCCCGTTCGTGATCTTCTCGGCCATCGCGCTGGTGGTTCTGATAGCGCTGCGGGCCATTCTGCCCGATGACACGCCAAGCTATGCGGCGCGCGGCGAGGTCATTGCCGCGCCCTTCAGCGCCGGCTCGAACGCTGGGATGGCCAGCCGCCGCGACGATGCCGACGATGAAGCGGAAGATGCGGGCGCGCTGCCGGTGGGCGATATCCCGCATCTGCGCTGGACCGACCGGAGGCTGCGCCCGTGGCTGGTCGCCAGCCTGCTCGGCGGCCATGCGCAGGCGGCATTGGTCGGGGTGATCGGCTTTGTCGTGCTCGACCGGCTGGGCCTGCGCGGCGATGCCCATGCCGCTGCCGGGCCGATCGGGCTGGTATTGATGGCGGGCGCGATTTCGACGCTGCTGGCGCAATGGGGCCTGATCCCGATGCTCAAGCTGGGGCCCAAGGCGTCGACGCTGTGGGGTGCCGGGCTGGCGGTGGTCGGTACCCTGCTGGTCGGTGCGGCGCACCAGTTGCACCCGATTGCGCTCGGCATGGCGATCGCATCGCTCGGCTTCGGCCTGCTTCGGCCGGGGGTGACCGCCGGCTCCTCACTCGCGGTGACGCGGGCCGAGCAGGGCCAGATTGGCGGGATCATCGCCTCGGTCGCAGGTGCGGCCTATATCTTCGCCCCCAGCCTCGGCGTGCTGATCTATGGCTGGCACCCGTGGCTGGGCTTCGGCCTGATCGCGGCACTGTGCCTGGCGGTGCTGCTGCTGGGGCGGACCAGCCTCGAAAGCGACGCCGTGCTCGAAGGGCGCGGCTAGAGAATTTCCTCCAGCACCTCGGTCGGCCGCGCCAACCGGACACCCTTGTCGGTTTCGACCAGCGGGCGTTCGATCAGGCGCGGATCGGCCGCCATGGCGGCGAGAATGGTCGCGGCATCGGCATCCGGCCGGCCGCGTTTGGCCGCGTCGGTTCCACTTAGCCGCAGCCCCTCGCGCGGGTGCATCCCGGCCCGGTCATAAAGCGCGGCGAGCGTTTCAGCCGAAGGCGGCTGCTCAAGGTATCGGATGACCTCCACCGCAATGTCGCCGCGGGCTTCGAGCATCGCCAAAGCCGCGCGCGATTTGCTGCAATTCGGATTGTGCCAGATGGTTGCTTTCATACCCCGAGCATAGGGCGCATCGCGGGCCACGCAATGTTTCCGGTTGACCTGCGAATGAATCGCAATAAGGGCGATTTTGATAATCATTCGCAAGTGGAGTCTTATTGTGAGCATTCGAGCCGCCATGCTTATCGGCGCAGCCATCTCAGCCGTAATCGCGCCCGCCGTCGCGCACGCCGAAGCGGCCGATGCCGCGCCGGGCGATTACCTGCCGCCCGAAATCGTGGTAACCGCAGCAGCGCATGGCTACGCGCATGGCGATGGGGCGGCCGCGGCGAAGGCGCCGACGCCGCTGATCGACATCCCGCAGACGATCACCATGATTACTGCCGACCAGCTCAATGATCAGGCCACCCGCCAGCTCAATGACGCGCTGCGCTATGTCCCCGGGGTGACGATCGGCACCGGCGAAGGGCACCGCGACCAGATCAATCTGCGCGGCCAGAACACCACCGCCGACTTCTTCCTCGACGGGATGCGTGACGACGCGCAATATTACCGCCCGCTCTATGATGTCGAACGGATCGAGGTGCTGAAGGGCGCCAATGCGCTGCTGTTCGGGCGCGGCGGGGGCGGCGGGGTCATCAACCGTGTCAGCAAGACCGCCGATCCGCGCCGGGCGGTCACGGATTTTGCCGGCACGCTCGACAGTTTCGGCGCCTGGGCCGTTACGGGCGACATTGCGCGTCCGCTTTCAGGCACGGCCGCGGCGCGGCTCAATGCGACTTACGAGGAGTTCGCCAACCACCGCGACGTCTATGACGGCCGCTTCTGGGGTGTCTCGCCCACTGTCACCGCCGAATTGGCGCCCGACACGCGGGTCATCGCACATTATTCCTATGGCGACGATCGCCGCACCACCGATCGCGGGATCCCGTCGCTGGGCACCGCGCCGCTTGCCGGCCATGACAAGACGTTCTTCGGCGATCCGGCCTTCAACCAGAGCCGCGCGCAGACGCATACCGCGCAGCTCCGGCTCGAACAGCGGCTGGGCGCTGACCTGACGCTCAGCCTGGGCGGGCTGATGGGCGATTACGACAAATATTACGGCAACGTCGTGCCCGCCGCCACCAATGGCACCACCGTCACCCTCAATGGCTATGCCTCGAACACCGACCGCCGCAACTGGCTGGGTCAGGGCTATCTGGTGTGGACGCCGACGACCGGCGGGGTGCGGCATACCATCGTTGCCGGGTTCGATGCCGGCACACAGGACACCACGGCGGATCGTTATGAGGTCGATTTCGGTGGCGGCCTGCGCACCGTGACGATCCCGTTGCAGCGCGCCCTGGCCGTGCCGGCGGCCCGGCTGGGGGTCCGCAGCCGCGCGACTGCGGCCGAACTGACGACCTTCTCCGCCTATCTCCAGAACCAGCTCGATTTCGGGCCGGTGCAGGTGCTGGCCGGTGTGCGCCACGATTCTTTCGAACTTGCCAGCACCAACCTCCTGACCGGGGCCGGCCTCTCGCGGACCGACCGCAAATGGAGCCCGCGCGCGGCGATTATCGGCAAGCCGGCCGCAGATGTCTCGCTCTATGCCAGCTACGCAACCAGCTTCCTGCCGCAATCGGGCGACCAGTTCGGCGCGCTCGACACGGTGACCGCCGATCTGGCGCCGGAAAAGTTCGTCAATTGGGAAACCGGCATCAAGTGGGCGCCGCGCCGCGATCTGGTGCTGAGCGCGGCGCTTTTCCGGCTCGAGCGGTCGAACAGCCGCGCGACGGACCCGGCCAATCCGGCCCTCACCGTGCTGACCGGCAAAAGCCGCGTGCAGGGGGTGGAACTCGGCCTCGTCGGGCGGATCAGGCCGAACTGGCAGGCCAATCTCGGCTATGCGCTGATGGACGGCGAGTATCTGACCGATTCCGCCGCCGCGCCCGCCGGGCGCGTGCCGGGCCAATTGCCGCGCCACCAGCTGTCCGCATGGACCCGCTACGACCTGACCGATCGCTTTGCATTGGGCGGCGGGCTCTTATGGCAGAGCGGGCAATACGCCACCGCCAGCAACACCGTTCGCCTGCCCGGTTTCGCGCGGGTCGATCTGGCGGCCTATTACGCGCTGAGCGAGCAGGTGAGCGTGCAGCTCAACATCGAGAACCTGCTCGATGAACGCTATTACCCGAGCGCGCACGGCAACAGCAATATCCAGCCGGGAGAGCCTCTGAACGGCTCGCTGAGCGTGCGATTCGCGTTCTAGGGTGCCGGGGTGGCGGCGGTGTTGGAAAGGGGCTGAGCGGGGCGCTGAGGGGCGCTGGCGCGCGCCAGCCTCGCCGCCCGCCGGACCGCCCGCACCAGGCGCGGATAGACTCCGCAGCGGCACAGATTGGGCAGCGCCGCGCGGATGTCGGCATCGGAGGGATCGGCATTGCGCGCGATCAGCGCGGCGGCCGCGATCACGATACCCGGAGTGCAGAACCCGCACTGGATCGCCTGGTCGGCGACCAGCGCCTGCTGCACCGGGTGCGAGCGGTCGCGGCTCAATCCCTCGATGGTGACGATATCGCGCCCCTCGGCGGCCGCCAGCGTCAGCTGGCATGATCGCATCGCGGTGCCGTCGACCAGCACGGTGCAGGCATGGCAATCGCCCGCGCCGCAGCCATATTTGGTGCCGGTGAGGTTGGCCGCCTCGCGCAGCGCGACCAGCAGTGGCATCGCCGGGTCGAGCGCGAAATCGAGCGGCCGGCCATTGACCGTCATCCCCGGCATGGTGCGGCGTTCCCGGCGCTCAGTCGCGCCACGAGGGGTCGATACGGTCGATCCGCCGTTTCCAAGCCTGGAAATCGGCATAGCCCGCCCCGCCCGGCGCCTGCACCTGCCCGAGATCGCGCTGGTGGACCCCAATCACATCGGTGCCGACATGGATCGGCTGCCCCATCGCCAGCGTCGCGCACTGGATTTCGCAGGCCCGTTGCAGCGCCCAGGTTTGCAGGAACATCTCGTAAATCGTCCGCCCCATCACCACCGGGCCGTGGTTGCGCAGCATCAGGATGCGCTTGTCGGCTAGATTGGCGAGCAGCCGGTCGCCCTCCTCGGCGCGCACCGTCACCCCTTCGAAATCGTGATAGCCGATCTGGCCGATGAAATTGCAGGCATAGAAATTGGTCGGCAGCAGCCCGTGTTCGGTGCTGCACACGGCCATCGTTTCGGTCGTATGGGTGTGGCAGATCGCGTGCGCCCAGTCGAGATGGCGGTGGAAATAGGCGTGCTGGGTAAAGCCCGCCTTGTTGACCGGGTAATTGCCCGCCAGCGTGTTGCCGTCGATGTCGATCTTGACGAGGTTCGAGGCGGTGACCTCGCTATAGAGCAGGCCGAACGGGTTGATCAGGAACGCCCCCGCCTCGCCCGGCACGCGGACCGAGATGTGGTTGTAGATCGATTCCGACCAGCCGAGGTGGTCGAAGATCCGGTAACAGGCGGCCAGGTCCTGCCGCGCTTCCCATTCTTCGGCGCTGCATTCGATCCGCGGCTTCATCTGGGTGGCCACCTGTCGTCTCCTTCGTGCTGCTGCGCTAGCTATCGCACAGCGCCGCGCCGGCGCACAAGAGCCGGGCCTGCAAAGCGCGCTGGCGACCAATCGTTAACCATCTCGGCCTACACCCTCAAGCGAGGGGGGTGCGGGCATGGACGATCTTTTGGCCGACTTCGTGGCCGAAACACGCGACATGATGCAGGCGATGGCCGGCGAGCTTGTCGCGTGGGAGCGCACGCCCGACGACCGCGAGAGCCTCGATACCATCTTCCGCTTCGTCCACACGGTGAAGGGCAATTGCGGCTTTTTCGACTTTCCCAGGCTCGAGCGGCTGAGCCATGCCGCCGAAACCGCGCTGGCCGACGTCCGCTCGGGCAATCGCACGGTCGATGTCCGGCTGGTCGATGCGGTGCTGGCGATCATCGACCGGATCGGCGAGCTGACCGACGCGATCGAAGGCGGCTCCGACCTTGATCGCGGGGATGACGAACACTTGATCGCCGCGCTGGAGGACGGGGCCGGCGCGCTGCGCGACATGGCACCGCTGCTTGCCGCCGAAACCATTGGCACCAGCGCGCCGGCCCCGACCGCGCCCCAGCGCAGCATCCGCCTGCCGCTTGACCTGATCGACCGGGTGATGAGCGATGTCTCCGACCTGGTGCTGGCGCGCAACGAATTGGCCCGCACCCTGCGGCTTGGCGCGCCCGATACCGGTGACGGCACGCTGGAACGGCTGTCCGCCATCATCGACAGCCTGCGCGATGGCGTAACCCGGATGCGGATGCAGCGCATCGACACCTTGTTCGGCGCGCTGCCCCGGCTTGTGCGCGACCTCGCGGCCGATCTCGGCAAGGAGGTGCTGGTCGATTGCGAGGGCGGCGATGTCGAACTCGACCGCGAGTTGATCGAGATGCTGCGCGACCCGCTGACCCATATCATCCGCAACGCGGTCGATCACGGGATCGAGCCTCCGCATCAGCGGATCGCCGCGGGCAAGCACGAGGAAGGCGTGCTGAAATTGCACGCCCGCCAGGCTGATAATCGCATCCATCTCGAAATCACCGATGATGGCCGGGGAATCGATGGCGAGCGGCTGGTGGCCAAGGCCGTCGAGGCAGGTTTGTGCACCGCCGCCGAAGGCGCAGCCTATGACCGGCGCGAGCGCCAGCAACTGATCTTTCACCCTGGCCTCAGCACTGCCGCAGCGGTGACAGCGGTCTCGGGGCGCGGGGTCGGGATGGATGTGGTGCGCGCCAATATCGAGCGCATCGGCGGTGCGATTAAGGTCTGCTCGGAGCCCGGTCAGGGCACGCGCTTCACCCTCGCTTTGCCGCTGACCCTCAGCATCGTGCCCTCGCTGACGGTGTGCAGCGGCGGGCAGATGTTCGCCATCCCGCGCGGGGTGGTGGAGGAGATCGTCCACGCCGGGAATGCCGCACTCGACTTCGCCCGCATGGGCGACGCGCTGCTGGCAAATGTTCGCGGGCGGCGAATGGGCTGCCTCTCGCTGGCCGACGTCCTTGGCCTCAGCGCCGCGCAGGCTGCCGAGAACGCGCCGCTGGTTCTGATCCGGCTGGCGGGGGGTGACCTGTTTGCGCTCGCGGTGGACCGCGTGCTCGATCACGAGGATCTGGTGATCAAGCCGGTCGCTCCGGCGATCATGCAATTGGGCCTGTATGCCGGCGCGACGCTGCTCGACAGCGGGGAGCCGGTGATGATGCTCGACATGGCGAGCATCGCGCGCACCCACGCCATGCTGCGCGATCACGCCGATCGCACCGCCACCGCCCCGGCCGCCGACCGCGTACAGGGCCACCGGCCGCGCACGGCCGGCCTGACCGTGCTGGTCTACACCTCGCTCGCCGGCCGCCGACGCGCGATCCGGATGGACCGGGTGATGCGGATCGAGCGGGTGGCGCGTACCGATGCCGATTGCGGCGGTGCGCGGCCGCAAATCGCCATTGACGGGGCGATCCTGCCGCTCGCCGGATGCGAGACGGGCATCGCGCCCGGCGACCGGCCACTCACCATCTTGCGGCTGGCCGCCGACAACCCGGCGGCGGGCGAGATTGCCCTCGCCATCGATGCGATCGAGGATACCGCCCTGCTTGAGGGACCCGTGCTGCCGCCGCTGGGCAGCGGGCAACCGCTGCTGGGCAGCGCGATGATTGGCGGGGCGCTATGCGAGCTGGTCGATTGCGACGCGCTGTTCGCGGCCCATCGACCCGCCCTGATCGGCGCCGCGCGATGAGCGGCCCGGTGCTTTGCGTAACGCTGGCGGGCCGGTCGGCAGCGATCGATGCCGCAGCCGTGCATTCGGTGGTCGAGCTCGGCGCGCTGACGCCGGTGCCGCGCGCGCCCGCCCACATCCTCGGCCTTGCCGCGCTGCGCAGCCGCACGCTGACCGTAATCGACAGCCGGGCCGCGCTGGGCCTCGCCGCCGCGCCCGGCCCGTTACCCGCTGGTCAGCAAGCTGTGATTACCGATATTGACGGCCACGCCTATGCGCTGCTGGTCGATGATGTCGCCGGGGTCAGTGACCTGGCCGGCGAACCGGAACCGATCATCGGCCGCGCCGGTCCTGGCTGGGAGCGCGTCGCGCGCGGGGCAGGTGACACCGCCTTTGGTCCGGCATTGCTGATCGATCTGCCCGCGCTTGTCGCCGGGCTGCCGGCGATGGCTGCCTGAGATGCCCGGACCAATCGCCATGCCATCCACTATCACGCAGCTTTCAGCAGACGCACATATGGGGTCGCAGCCAATGCATACTTGTCTGATCGTCGATGATTCGCGCGTCATCCGCAAGGTGTCGCGCCATATCCTCGAGGAATTCGGTTTCGTCGTCGAAGAGGCCGAAAACGGCCAGGACGGTCTCAACAAATGCATCGCCGCGATGCCCGCGCTGGTGCTGCTCGACTGGAATATGCCGGTCATGTCGGGGATCGAGTTTCTCGTTCGTTTGCGCGCGCATCCGGGCGGCGACCGGCCCAAGGTGGTGTTCTGCACGACCGAGAACGACGTCGCCCATATTCGTGAGGCGATCGCCGCGGGGGCGGACGAATATGTCATGAAGCCGTTCGATCACGATACCTTGCAGATCAAGCTGCAGCTCGTCGGCTTCGCCTGAGGGGCGCCCGTATGCCCGACGCCTCGCCTTCTCCGGCCCAGCCTCCGCCGTTCCGGCCGGCCCTTACCGCCGGCGGGCCGCTGCAGGTCATGGTGGTCGACGATTCGCTGACCACGCGGACCGCGATTGCCCGCCTGATCGACAGCGCGGAGGACATGGTTGTCGCCGCCACCGCCGCCTCGGCCGAGCGGGCGCTGGCCGAGTTGCCTTGCCGGCCGCTCGACGTGATCGTGCTCGACCTCGAAATGCCCGGCATGGGCGGGATGGAAGCGCTGCCGCGCCTGCTGGCAGCGCGTGCCGGAGTGCAGGTGCTGGTCGTTTCCGCCCTTACCGAAATCGGCGCCGAAGCAACCTTGCGGGCGCTCGCGCTGGGCGCGGCCGACACCATGCCCAAGCCGCGATCGGGCGGGTTCAACGCGCGCTGGCGCGAAAGCCTCCTGAAGCGCGTGCGCGTCTTGGGCCGCGCCGCGCGGGGTACGGACGAGACAGTGGGCGAAAGCTGCGCCGGGCGCGCCAGCACTGCTGTGCGGCCCCGGCCCGCCAACGGGCAGGATCGCAAGGCGCCGCGCATCATTGCCTTCGGCGCATCGACCGGGGGCATCCATGCGCTGTGCCAGGTGATGGCCGATCTGCCGCGAGCGGTCGACCTGCCGATCCTTGTCACGCAGCACCTTCCGCCGAGCTTCATGGAGGTATTCGCGCGGCAGCTGACCGCTGCGGCAGGTCGACCGGCCAGCGTTGCGCAGACCGGGACGGTGCTCGAACAGGGCCGGATCTATGTCGCGCCCGGCACCGGGCACCTGCTGGTTGGCGAGGTGGGCGACCGGCTGGTGGCGGCGATCGACCCGGCCCCTGCACCGAGCGGCTGTCTCCCCTCGGTCGATCCGATGCTGCAATCGCTTGCCGATGCGCTGGGCGGGGCGGCGATTGCGGTTATTTTGTCCGGTATGGGCCGTGACGGCGCGCTGGGCGCAGCGGTGCTGGCCGCGAAGGGGGGCACGCTGATCGCCCAGGACCGCGCCAGCAGCGCCGTCTGGGGGATGCCCCGCGCCGTGGCCGAGGCGGGCCTTGCCGATGCGGTGCTGCCACCTGCTCTGATCGCGGCCGAACTGGGCGTACGGACCGCTGCTGCGCCGCGGGTATCAGCCACATGGCCGTGAGCCGAATTTCCCGCCAGATCCTGGCTGATCTGATGCGCGCGCGAACCGGGCAGCACATGGCCCCTGAACGCGATTGGCGAATCGATAGCGCCCTGGCGCCGCTGTTCCGGCGGCACGGGATCGACAATGCCGATCACCTCGTGTGCCTGCTGGCGCAGGACCGGACCGGCACGCTGGCCGATCAGGTGGTCGAGGCGCTGCTCAACAACGAAACCTATTTCTTCCGCGACCGCGCGATCTTCGATGCGCTGCGCGACAAGGAGTTACCTGAACTGGCCGCGCGGGCACCGGCCCGGCGGCTGTCGCTCTGGTGTGCCGGGTGCTCGACCGGGCAGGAACCCCTGTCGCTGGCGATACTGGGCGATCAGGTGCCCGCCGGGCCGCGCAACCTGTCGCCGGCGATCCTGGCCACCGACATTTCGGGCGCGGCGATCGCTCAGGCGCGGGCGGGCAGGTACAGCCAGTTCGAAATCCAGCGCGGTCTGACAATGCGCGAGACCGTCAGATATTTTACCGAAGCTGATGATGGCTGGCAGGCTGATCCGGCGCTGCTTGGCCGCATCCAGTTCGGCATTCACAACCTGCTCGACCGCCCGCCCGACGACGCTCCGTTCGACCTCATTACCTGCCGCAACGTGCTGCTTTATTTCGATCCGGCCACGCGCGCGGTTGCGCTCGGTCGCCTGGTTTCGGCGTTGACCGAAGGCGGCGTGCTCCTGCTCGGTTCGGGCGAAACGCTTGAAAGCGGGCATGGTCTGCCCCTGGCGCCGCGGCCCGGTTTGCCGGGGCTGTTTGTGCGTATGGCAATTGGCGCTGCGCAGCCGGCACCGCGCCGCGCCGGAGGGCGCGGATGATGGTTCACCATTCCTTAGCCGTCATGTCGCTATCGCTGCGCGCAGGGGAGAGCTGAGTGCATCGCGGTGCCGATCATAGCTGGCTGCCGGCCAAGGTGGTCGTTCTGTTACCGATTGCGGTGCTGACGGGCATGTTCCTGTCCGGCGCCATGCTGCTCGCCCGCAGCGAGGCGCTGTCCACCCGCGAAATCGCCCTCTATATCGTGGGCAGCGGCATCGCTTACGCGCTGGCCGTTCTGCTGCTGTGCCGGTTTGGCCTGCGCCGGATAGAGAAGCTCGAGCAGATGGGACTGATCGATCCGCTCAGCCTGCTGCCCAACCGTCGTGCGCTGCATGACGATGTCCAACGCCATCTCAAGCGCCAGAATAACGTGGCGCTGGCCCTTATCGACCTTGACGGGTTCAAGCTGGTCAATGACCATCACGGGCATTTCGTCGGCGATATGTTGATCGGCGACATCGGGCAGACCCTGAGCGAGATTTGCGGCGCAACAGCGCGCGCCTACCGGCTCGGCGGCGACGAGTTCGCGGTGGTGGCGACCGGGCCGCTGGCGCCGACCATTCTCGAGGGGCTGTGCCGCTCGCTGCTGATGCGGCTGGCGACGCCGGTGGCGCTTGACGATCGCAAGATCGTCATCGGCGCATCGATCGGCATCACGCGCAGCGCAGGGCCAACCAATTCGTCTGAATTGCTGCGGCAGGCCGACCTTGCGATGTACGCCTCCAAGCGCGGTGGCAAGATGCGCTGCACCTGGTTCGTCGAGGAGTTCGACCGCGATCTCGAAACAAATCGGGTGCTCGATGACGAGTTGCGGCGGGCACTGACCGGGGGCGAGTTGCAGGTGTTCTACCAGCCGCTGGTCGACGCCTGTACCCGCCGGGTGGTCGCGGCCGAGGCGCTGATCCGCTGGCAGCGGCCTGATGGCCGCGCTTTGGGCCCCGACGTGTTCATCCCGGTGGCCGAGGAATCGGGGCTGATCAACGCGATCGGCCTGTTCGTGTTGCGCACGGCGTGCACCGATGCACTGGAATGGGACGGCATCCGACTGTCGGTCAACATCTCGGCGGCGCAATTGCGCAATCCCGAATTCCCCATCGCGCTGGGCCAGATACTCGAAGAAACCAGGTTCCCTGCCGAGCGCCTGGAGATCGAGATCACCGAGACCTGCCTCGTGCTCGACCCGGTGGTAGCCGAGCGCAGCCTGCGCCTGATCCGCAGCTTCGGGGTTGATGTGGTGCTCGACGATTTCGGCACCGGCTACGCCTCAATCGGTTTCCTGCGCCAGTTCCGCTTCGAAAAGCTCAAGCTTGACCGCTCGTTGATTGCCGAGGCGGAGGGGTGCGAAAGCAGCCGCGCGGTCATGCTGTCCTCGATCAGCGTGGCCCGGGCAATGAAAATGGACGTGACCGCCGAGGGTGTCGAAACACAGTCGCAGGCTGATCTCGCGCGCGCGGCGGGTTGCGACAATTTGCAGGGCTGGCTCTATTTCCGTGCCATGCCGGCCGCTGAACTGACGGCGCTGCTGCGCCGCACGCACGAACGGAAGATCGCATGAACGCTATCAGCAAATTTGCCGCCGTCGGCTGGAGCGAGGAGGACGCTCGCGCCTTCGACGCCATTCAGATTAACCTTCCCGCGCCGGACCCGGAAGCGGCCCGCAAGGCCGCGCGGTATTTCGACCGTCAGCCGCTGGCCAAAAAATTCACCCAGACGATGGGCGGCGCGGCGGCGGCGCTGGCCGTTTGCGGGATGGCCGGCTGGCTTGGCATGGTCGGTGCGCGCGGCTGGCTGGCGCCCGGCATCGTCGCCGCTCTCGAACTGGTGGTGATCATCGTTGCGACCTTTACCGTCCCCCTTTTGCTGGTGGCGCTGCAACGGATGCGCACCGAACTGGTCGAGCCCCTGCGCGTGCTGGCGGGCGAGATGCAGCGGCTGGCCGAAGGGGAGAAGGATCTCGCGATTCCCTATCGCGAACGCCATGACGAGATCGGCGATATGGCCCGGACAATGGAGGTGTTCCTGCGCGCGTCGCACCGGATTGGTCAATTGCAGAAGGAACAAGAGGCTGCGCGGCGTGAGCGTGACGCAATGCGCGCGCGGCAGGATGACGAGCTGCGCGCGTTGGCAGCGACGTTCGAGACCAGCGTCGCCGGGATCGTCGGCGGGGTCGCCAGCGCCGCCGGGCAGTTGCAGGGCACGGCAAGCGCGATGGCTGAAACCGCGCGGCGCTCATCCGCCCAGGCGGAAGCGGTGTCGCGGGCAATGGACGAAACGTCGGCCGGCGTCACCGCGGCTGCGGCAGCCAGCGACGAGTTCGCGATGTCGATCGGCGAAATCAGCCGCCAGGCCGCGAGCAGCGCAGGCCTTGCCCGCGACGCTACGCTGGCCACCGAGCGCGCCGATGCCACGCTCAGCGCGCTGTCGCTATCGGCCGAGCAGGTCGGGCAGATTGTCGAGCTGATCCGTACGATCGCCCAGCGGACCAATCTGCTGGCGCTCAATGCGTCCATCGAGGCGGCCCGCGGGGGCGAGGCCGGGCGCGGCTTCGCGGTGGTCGCGGCGGAGGTCAAGGATCTCGCCAACCAGACCAGCCGCGCGACCGAGCAGGTTGCCGAGCAGATCCGCACCATGCAGGAATCGACGTCGGACAGCGTTGGCGCCTTGCGGTCCATCGGCGAACAGGTCCAGCAGCTTGAAGCGACGGCGGTGTCGATTGCAAGCGCGGTCGATCAGCAATCGGTCGCCGGACACAACCTTGCACGCAGCATCGACCTTGCCGCGCGCGGCGCGCAGGATGTGGCCGACAATTTCGACCAGGTGCGCGACACTGCGCTGGCAACCGGTGCAGCGGCGAGCCAGTTGCTCGGTTCGGCAACGGAGATGGGCCGTCAGTCCAATGCGCTCAGCGACCAGGTTGACCGGTTCCTGCGCCATGTACGATCCCAGGGCGCGACCTAAGAAAAAAGGCCCGGACGGATAAACCGGCCGGGCCTGTAAAGTCTTGGGAGAGGATGCCTGAAAGGCCCCACCTATCTGGGCCATGACGTTTTTGTTCGCAAGTGCGAAAACCACACTGCCTGTTGCGTTTGGCGCAACAATCATTGCGTATCATGTCATCCGCCTGATAATCATAAACTTTATCTGATTTCGCGAAGCTTCCGCCCGCCGTTCTATATCGCTCACATGGTGCAGCGCACCATTTAACCTGCTGCATCGCCGGGCGTGACAGGTCTGCTGCCATCTTCTAGACAAGCGTGGCAAGCGGAGAACCCATGAAGAAGCTTTTCCCTGATGCCGCCAGCGCCCTCCAAGGCGTGCTGCGCAACGACATGGTCATCGCCAGCGGCGGATTTGGCCTTTGCGGTATCCCCGATCGCCTGCTCGACGCGATCCGCGAGAGCGGCGTGACCGGGCTGACCTTTGCCAGCAATAATGCGGGAATTGACAATGAGGGCATCGGCAAGCTGCTGCGCACGCGGCAGGTGAAGAAGATGATCTCGTCCTATGTGGGCGAGAACAAGGAATTTGAGCGGCAGTACCTCTCGGGCGAACTGGAGGTCGAGTTCTGCCCGCAGGGCACGCTGGCCGAGCGGATGCGCGCCGGAGGAGCGGGCATACCCGGCTTCTACACCAAGACGGGCGTCGGCACGCTGGTGGCCGAGCGCAAGGAAGTAAAGCGCTTCGGCGGCGAGGATTACATCCTCGAACATGGCATCTTTGCCGACCTTGCGATCGTCAAGGCGTGGAAGGCGGACGAAACGGGCAATCTCGTATTCCGCAAGACCGCGCGGAATTTCAATCTGCCGGCGGCCACGTGCGGCAAGGTCTGCGTGGTCGAGGTGGAAGAGATCGTCCCGGCCGGCGCGCTCGATCCCGACTGCATCCATCTGCCCGGCGTCTATGTCCAGCGGATGATCGTCGGCGCGCCGTACGACAAGAAGATCGAATTCGTCACCACCCGGCCGCGTGAGGCGGCCTGACGCGATGCAGCTGCCGGTGTCACGCTGGCTGCTGGCAGGCGCGGCGCCGCTGCTGCTCGGCGGCTGCGTTGCCGCAGTCGCGCCGATTGTCGGCGGGGGGATTTTCGTCGGCAAGCAGATCAAGGACGAGGTCGCTGAACGGCGCGCCTTGCGCGAAGGCGCGGCGGCCCTGCGCGCCGCTACGCCTGCGGCCGTCCCGGTCGAGGAAGGCGACCCAGGGCTGCCCGGCGTCGAACCGGTAGAGGCGCGGCTGACCGACCTGACCGAATTGCCGCCACCCACGGCAGCCGACATCCTCCCGCAGGGCGCAGCGGGGGGTAGCACCGCCTATGCCGCTTTTGCCGCGCGCGCGATGGAACTGGCCGCGGCCGATCCCCTCAGCGCCCGGCGCCGCTCGGCCGTACTGGCCGACCCCGCCAGCCTCAGGCCCACCACTCGCCCCTGCGGGCTGCAGCGCGGCGCGGTGTTGGTCGATCTCGACCCAGCCGGGGCGCTGTTCGACGCCGCGCGTGCGCAAACGCAAGCAGGCGATGCCGGTCTCGCCGCAGCTCTAGCCAATCTGCGCGCAGCGGATATCGAGATCGTCTGGCTGTCGGGCCTGCCGTGGATTGCCGAGGAGGAACTGCGCGGCCTGCTCGCCGCGCGCGGGCTCGACCCGGCGGGCGCCGACCGTATCGCGCTGCTGCAGACCGGCGAGGATAAACCCGCCGCGCGTGAGCGGGCGCTGGCGGGGCGCTGCCTGCAGGCGGTACTGGGCGACGATCGCGCGGATTTCGACCCGCTGTTTCAATATCTCCGGCGCCCCGAGGCTGCCGCATCGCTTGACGCGCTGCTCGGCGATGTGTGGTTCCTCGTGCCGACCCCATTGCAATAAGGACATTTCATGGCGAGCGACCCCACCCCCCGGCCGGCCGGCTGGACCCGTGACCAGATGGCTGCCCGCGCCGCACAGGAGCTTGAGGACGGGTTCTACGTCAATCTCGGCATCGGCATCCCGACGCTGGTCGCTAACCATATTCCCACAGGGATGCAGGTGACCCTGCAATCGGAAAACGGGATGCTCGGCATTGGCCCCTTCCCCTACGAGGGCGAGGAAGACGCCGACCTGATCAATGCCGGCAAGCAGACGATCAGCGAATTGCCCCACAGCGCCTATTTCGACAGCGCGGCCAGCTTCGCGATGATCCGGGGCGGGCATATCGACTTGACCGTACTCGGCGCGATGGAGGTCGCGGAAAATGGCGACATCGCCAACTGGATGATCCCGGGCAAGATGATCAAGGGCATGGGCGGGGCAATGGATCTGGTCGCGGGGGTCAAGAAGATCATCGTGGTGATGGAGCACACCGCCAAGGATGGCAGCCCCAAATTCATCCCCGAATGCACCCTGCCGCTGACGGGCCGCAATGTGGTCGACATGATCATTACCGATCTCGCCGTGTTTCAGCGGGCCGACCATGCCAGCCCCTTCCGCCTGATCGAAACCGCCCCGGGCGTCAGCGCGGACGAGGTCGCCGCCAAGACCACCGCGCATTACCTCGCCTGAGCACCCGCAATGTGGCTCAGCGAACCACGTAACACTCGTGCGCCGCTGGCGGGGCTCAAGGTGCTCGAACTGGCGCGTGTGCTGGCCGGGCCGTGGGCGGGCCAGATCCTGGCCGATCTAGGGGCCGACGTCATCAAGGTCGAAGGACCCGAGGGAGATGGCACACGCCAGTGGGGCCCGCCGTGGATCGAGCATGATGGCGAGCGCAGCGCCGCCTATTACCATTCGGCCAATCGCGGGAAGCGCAGCATCACCGCCGATTTCGGCGCGGCGAACGATCTGGCGCGGGTGAAGACGCTGGCCGCCGGGGCCGATGTGGTGATCGAGAACTTCAAGACCGGCGCGCTGGCCAAATTCGGGCTCGACTATGCGGCGCTTGCCGCCACCAACCCGCGTCTCGTCTATTGTTCGATCACCGGTTTCGGGCAAACCGGGCCGCGCGCGGGCGAGGCGGGGTACGATTTCGTCATTCAGGCGATGAGCGGGTTCATGGCATTGACCGGCGAGCCCGATGGTCAGCCGATGAAGATGGGCGTGTCGATCAGCGACCTTGCCTGCGGGCTCTATAGCGTGATCGGCATCCAGGCGGCGCTGGCGATGCGCGAGCGGACTGGGCGCGGCCAGCATGTCGACATGGCGCTGCTCGATTGTTCAGTCGTGCTGCTCGCCAGCCAGTCGATGCATTACCTCGCCACCGGCGACAATCCGCCGCGGATGGGCAATGCGCACGCCCAGGTCAGCGCCTATGGCGTGTTCCCGGTCAGAGGCGGCGAGGTGGTGCTGGCACCGGCCAATGACGGTCTGTTCAGGAAGCTCCTGACCGTGCTCGGCCGCGACGATCTGCTGGCCGATCCGCGTTTCGCGACCAATGCCGACCGGCTTGCCAATCGCGCCGTGCTGGATGCCTTGATTGCCAAAGCAACCGCCCAGCGCGATGGTGAGGACCTGCTGGCGGCCTGCGCGGCGGCGGGCATTCCGGCCGGGCCGATCCATTCGGTCGACCAGGCATTGGCCGACCGGCAGACCGCAGCGCGCGGGATGCTGATCAAGCTGGACGGTATCCCAGGCGTGCGCAGCCCGCTCACCTTTTCCGAGGCCGAACTGGCGCTCGACCACCCGTCACCCAGACGGGCCTAGCCCAGCGCTTCCTTCAGCGCGTCGACCAGATCGGTCCGCTCCCACGGGAACAGATCGCCTTCGGGCTTGCGCCCGAAATGGCCATAGGCGGCAGTCTGGCGATAGATCGGCTTGTTGAGCCCCAGATGCGTGCGGATCGCGCGCGGCGTCAGCCCGCCGAGCGCCTCGATTCCGAGGATCGCCTGCTCGATCCGGTCGTCGCCGACCGTGCCGGTGTCATGCGTGTCGACATAGAGCGACAGCGGCTTCGACACCCCGATCGCATAGGCGAGCTGAATGGTGCAGCGCGTCGCATAACCGGCGGCAACGATATTCTTGGCGAGGTAACGCGCGATATAGGCAGCCGAGCGGTCCACCTTGGTCGGATCCTTGCCCGAAAACGCACCGCCGCCATGCGGGGCCGCGCCGCCATAGGTATCGACAATGATCTTGCGCCCGGTCAGCCCGGCATCGCCATCGGGGCCACCAATTTCGAAGCTGCCGGTCGGGTTGATGTGATATTGGCTCTCGCGCAGCAGCACCGGCGGGATCACGTCGGCCACCACGCGCTTCACATAAGCGTGCAGTTCGGCCTCTTTCTCGCCCTCGTCATAACCGGCCGCATGCTGAGTGGAGACGACAACTGCCGTTGCCGCGACCGGCAGGCTGCCTTCGTAGCGCAAGGTCACCTGGCTCTTGGCATCGGGTTCGAGGAACGGCGCCGCGCCCGAATGCCGGTCAGCCGCCATCCGTTCGAGAATCTTGTGGCTGTAATAGAGCGTCGCCGGCATCAGATCAGGGGTTTCGTCGGTCGCGTAACCGAACATTATACCCTGATCGCCCGCGCCTTCATCCTTGTTGCCGCTGGCATCGACGCCTTGCGCGATGTGCGCGGATTGGCCGTGCAGGCGGTTCAGGAATTCGAACTTGTCCCAGTGAAAGCCATCCTGCTCATAGCCGATTTCGCGCACCGTCCGGCGCACAGTCTGCTCGATTTCTTCCTGCGCGCCGGGCACCCATTGGCCGTTCTCGTACACGCCCTTGCAGCGTATTTCGCCCGCCAATGCGACGAATTGCGTGGTGGTCAGCGTCTCGCAGGCGATCCGCGCCTCGGGGTCTTTCGACAGGAACAGATCGACGATCGCATCCGAAATCTGGTCGGCGACCTTGTCGGGATGTCCTTCCGAAACGCTTTCGGACGTGAACAGATAATCGGCGCGCATGAGAGCCTCATATAAGGATATCGTTAAATGTGCATGGCGCTCTAGGCGCGGCGCCGCCGCATGGCAAGCAGCAGCGCGGCCAGCAGCGCCGCCGCCAGGCCAAGCGGCAGCGCGTTGCCCAGCCGGGCAAACAGGGTAGCTGGCAGAGCAGGCGGTACCCATCCGTCCACCCGTGCCGCGCGGCCTCGACCGATATGTTCGCGCACCACGCCGCGCGCGTCGATTACCGCACTGATTCCGGTGGTGGTGGCGCGCAGCACGGGAAGCCCTTCCTCGATCGCGCGCATCCGCGCCTGCGCCAGATGCTGTGGCGGGCCCCAGGCGCCGAACCAGCCATCATTGGACGGGTTGAAGAGGTAATCGGGGCGGTTCGCGCGATCGACTACTTGCCCCGAAAAGACGATTTCGTAGCAGATCTGCATCCCGGCCCGCCCCCACGGCCCCAGGTCGAGCGTTTGCGGCCCCGGCCCAGGAATGAAGTCGAGCGTTCCGGCCACCAGCCGCGACAGGCCCAGCGGGGCGAGGATGGAGCGCAAAGGCAGATATTCCCCGCCCGGGACCAGATGCGCCTTGGCATAGGAGCCGGCAAATTGCCCTTCATGCGTCAGCGCAGTGACCGAATTATACGCCCCGACCGCGCGCCCGTTCTGCACCTCCAGATCGACCGCCCCGGTCAGCAGCAGGCTGCCCGCGCCAATTGTCTGGCCGATCCGCCAGCGCGCATAACGCGGGTCGCCGCCCGCGGTCATGCGGTCATAATAGATTTGCGGATAGCCATCGCGCAGGAAATCGGGGACGGCCGATTCCGGCCACAGCACCAGTCGGAGGCCTTCATCACGGCGCGGCGAGGTCAGGGCGGCGATAGTGCCAAACTGGCTTTCAAACTTCGCCGGATCGTCGATCTCTTCTTGCCGCAGATTGGGCTGCACCAGAGAATAGGCGACCGCTCCGGGGGCCGCGGGCGGCGAAGGCCAATACATGCCTGCGGCGAGCAGCAATGTCGCCACTGCCAGGCGAAGACGCCGTCCCTGCGCGGCCAGCGCAGCAAGCCCCGTGCCGAGCGCAACCACGAGGCCGGAAAGACCATAGGTGCCGAGCCAGGGCAGCAAGGCAGCTAGGCCGGGCCGGTCCCAGCCGCCCAGCAGGCTCAGCCCGAGCGGGGCCCACGCATAGCCGGTGAAGACCCAGCTTCTCAGCCATTCGGTTAGCACCCACAGCGCCGCAAGCGCCAAGCCGGTGGTCACCAGGCCGCGCCGTCCTGCCACAAACGCCGCACCGGCCGCCGCCATCGCCGGATACAGCGCCAGGAACGCCGCCAGCCCGATCACCGCCACCCAGCCGAGCGCGGCGGGCATCTGAGCCTGATAGGTAAATGCGGTCGCGATCCAGTTATTGGTCAGCGCGAAATGGGTGAACCCGAACGCCCAGCCAAGCCCGAACGCGGCACGCGGACGCGGCGCTCGTGTTATCAGCCAGACCAGTGCGGCAACCGCCAGCAATGTCGCCGGCCACAAGGCCAGCGGGGGAAAGCCGCATGCGGCCAGCAGGCCGCACAACGCCGCCGCGAGGTGCGACCGGGTGGCAGCAAGCGCGCTTAACCGCGCTGGCAGGGCGCGGGATCGGGGTGTGTCGAGCGGCACCATGATGCGCGGGCGGTAAACAGGCGAGCAGACCGCGCGCGCCGTTCAGCCGACCGCGCTGAGCGGCGCGTCATCGCCTTCATCACCGTGGCCAACCTCGCCAGTGTCGGCCGCCTGTTCGTCAACCGTCAGTTTGCGGCGGCGACGCGGCGCGGCGCGCGGGGCGGGCATATCGTCGCCATCCGCATCACCGTCCTCATCGGGTGCCATGCCGGTCTGGATCGCGGGCGGAAGGATCGCCGCGTCGAACGCCGGGGCGTTATCTTCGGCAGCGGCCGCACGCGGGCGGCGCCTGCGCGGGGCCGCCGCGCGGCTGCGCGGTTCGTCGCGCAGGAACGGATTACCCGCATCCTCGCCGCTCTCGGCCTCGTCCTGCTCGCCAGTGGACGCTACGGGGCGCTCGGGCCGGCGCGGGGTCCGCGCCTGATCCTCGGCCTGCTCGCGCTGCCGGCGGGACGCACCGCGCGCTTCGCCCTCATCCTCGCCGTCGCTCTGATCGTAGCCCCCGTCGAAGCGGTTTTCGTAACGATTGTCGTCGCGCTCGTCGCGGGCGAAATCGCGTTCGCCGCGCTCGCGCTGACCGTCGCGGCCATCGTCGCGCCGGCCGCGCTGCTCGTCCTGCCGCGCCTTGTTATCGGCGATCACGCGAAAATAATGATCAGCAAACTGGAGGTAATATTCCGCCTGAACCCGGTCGCCATTATGCGCCGCGTCCTGCGCCAGCTTCTTGTACTTATCGAGCATCTGCGGCGCATTGCCGCGCGAACGACTGTCGATCCGGTTAAGCTGGCCGCCGCCGCCCTGCTGGCGATTGTTGCCACGACCGCGCCGGCGATTGTTGTTGTTCCGGTTATTGTTGTTCAAGGGAAGCGTCTTCCTCAATCGGGACTGGCCGGGCACACTGCCCGCAGTCGCATGACCCCTTTCCGCCCCTGCACATGCAGGTCGCGGTGTCCCAAGCTGCCGTCGCACCATCCGTCCACTCAACCGGTGCATTGCAATGTGGGAGCCAGGCCTGACCGCCATTAAGCGAGTGCGCCACTTGGCGGGGGCCTTGGCCTCATCGGGTAAAGCCTTGCGTCTCTCTTGCCAAGCAAAAACCGGCAATGGCCTCGCGCTATCCCCGGCTTGTGCCGGCTCTTTGCAGCGCAACCGCCCGGTCACGGCCGGCGAGATCGGGCAGAATCTGGCCGGCAAAACCCGCCTCCCGGGCCAACGTCTTGACCGCTGCCCCTTGAGTTGCCCCGATCTCGAGCACGACCCACCCAGCGGGTGCCAGCAAGCTGCCAAGTTGGGAAATGAGCACGCGATAATCGGCCAGCCCGTCCTCACCGGCGAACAGCGCGGCATAGGGCTCGTAATCCCGCACCTCACGGCTCAGCGCGGCGTGCGCTTCAACATAGGGCGGATTGGTGATGATCAGGTCGAACGGGGCGAGCCCGTCCTTCCAGCCGGGCTGGGTCCAGTCTGCGCGGCGCAGCGCCGCCCGATCGTCCAGCGCGAGATTTGCGGCATTGGCGGCTGCCACCGCGAGCGCTTCGGCCGAGGCATCGATGCCGATACCGCTCCATCCCGGCCGCTCGGCCAGCAAGGTCAGCAGCAGCGCGCCAGAGCCGGTGCCGCAATCGAGCACCCGGCCCGCGCGGTCCATCCGCGCCAGCGCCGCAGTGACCACGCTTTCGCTATCGGCGCGCGGGATCAGCACGGCCGGGCTGACCGCGAATGGCCGCCCGTAAAACTCCTGCACCCCGGTGATATACGCCACCGGCTCGCTCGCCAGACGGCGCTTGATCAAGGCCGCAAAATTGGCCGGCACCGGGTCCGCCATGCGGTTGAGCAGCAGCGTGCCGCGCGTGCACCCCAGCGCATTCGCCAGCAGCAACTCCGCATCGAGCCGCGCCGTGTCGCTGACGGGCGCAAGCCGCTCAGCGGCCTCGCGGAGGGCCTGAGCCGCCCTCACCACCGAGGGCCTGGGGGCTTAGCCATCCATCGCCGCCAGCCGCTTGGCCTGATCTTCGGCAATCAACGCATCGACCAGCTCGCCCAGCCCCGGCCCGGCGAGGATCTCGGGCAGCTTGTGCAGCGTCAGCCCGATGCGGTGATCGGTGACGCGGCCTTGCGGGAAATTATAGGTGCGAATGCGTTCCGACCGGTCGCCGCTGCCGACCATCGCTTTCCGGGCCTCAGCCTCGGCGCCCTGCGCCGCCTCGCGCTGGGCTTCGAACAGGCGGGCGCGCAGCACCTGCATCGCCTTGTCCTTGTTTTTGTGCTGGCTGCGCCCGTCCTGGCAGGTGACCACCGTGCCGGTTGGCAGATGCGTGATCCTGACCGCGCTGTCGGTGGTGTTCACGTGCTGTCCGCCGGCGCCGGACGCGCGATAGACGTCGATCTTGAGGTCCTTGTCGTCAATCTGGACATCGACCTCGTCCGGTTCGGGCAGCACCGCCACGGTCGCCGCGCTGGTATGGATGCGCCCGCCGCTCTCGGTCACCGGCACGCGCTGGACGCGGTGGACCCCGCTTTCGAATTTGAGGCGCGCAAACACGCCGCTTCCGGTGATCTGCGCGACAACTTCCTTGAAGCCCCCGATATCGCTGGCATTGGCGCTGACCAGTTCGAAGCGCCAACCCTGTTCGGCGGCAAAGCGTTCGTACATCCGGGTCAGATCGGCGGCGAACAGCGCCGCCTCATCGCCGCCGGTGCCGGCGCGCACTTCGAGCATGGCGGAGCGGCTGTCGGCGCTGTCGCGCGGCAGCATGGCAATCGCGAGCTCGCGCTCGCGCTCGGGCAATTGGGCGCGCAAGGTGGCCAGTTCCTCTTCCGCCATTGCGCGATATTCAGGGAGGGCGAGCATCTCGCCGAGCGCCGCGACCTCCTCGCGCATCGCGGCGACTAACGCGGCGGCTTTGGCGACCGGCTCAAGCTCGGCATAATCACGGCTGGCGGCAACAAAGGCCTCGCCTTCGAGCGTGCCGGACGCCAGCCGCGCCTCGATCTCGGCAAAGCGATGCGCGATCTGGTCAAGACGTTCGGCGGTGATGGTCAAGGAACCACCGTTTCCAATAGTGCCCTGATTTTGTGCTCGGCTTCTGCGTCGGCCAATGTACGAAAAGACGGGACCGCAACGCCGTTATGCATGTCGGTCACGACCACCGTCCGGGGCTTCAGCTTGATGACTTTGTCATAGCGCTTGCGAGGGGAACCGCTGGCAATCAACTCGGCAGAGAACCCGTTCGCTCGAACTATGCCGATAAGTTTGACGGCGAAGCTCAGCGCCCCGTCGTCTTCGACGACGAAACCCACGTCGGGGCCTACGTCCGCTGGCGCGCCCACCAGCATCGCCAGCCGCTCGATCCCCGCCGCCCAGCCGACCGCAGGCGTCGCCGGGCCGCCGAGGCTTTCCATCAGCCCGTCATAGCGGCCGCCGCCCAGCATGGTGCCCTGCGCGCCCAGCCGGTCGGTGACGAATTCGAACGCGGTGTGGCGGTAATAATCGAGCCCGCGGACAAGCGCCGTGTTGCGCGTCCAGGCGACACCCGCCGCGTCCAGCCCTGCGGTGACGTTGCCGAAAAAGTCCTGCGCTTCGCCGCTCAGAAAATCGTCAATCTGCGGCGCATCCGCCACGAAGGCCTTGTCGCGCGGATCCTTGCTATCGAGGATCCGCAGCGGGTTCTTCTCCAGCCGCTCCTGCGAATCTTCGCTCAGGTCGGCGGCCACATCGCGGAAATAGGCGACCAGCGCAGCACGCCACGCCTCGCGGCTGTCGGCATCGCCGAGCGTGTTAAGCTGGAGCGTTACCCCGTCAGCGATGCCCAGTTCCTTCAGCAGCTGGTCGGCCATGGCGAGCAATTCGACATCGGCCTGCGGCTCGCCCGCGCCGATGATCTCCGCATCGAGCTGGTGAAACTGGCGATACCGGCCCTTCTGCGGGCGCTCGTACCGGAACAACGGGCCGTGCGTGGCGAGCTTCAACGGCGCATATTGCTGCCAGCCATTGGTGAGATAGGCGCGCGCGATGCCCGCGGTGAATTCGGGCCTAAGCGTCAGCGATTCGCCGCCGCGATCCTCGAACGAATACATCTCTTTCGAGACGACATCGGTGGTTTCCCCGATCGAACGGGCAAACACCTCGGTGCGCTCGAATACCGGCATCTCCACCCGGCGGAAGCGATACAGCTTGCGGACCCGCTCGAAGGTTTCGACGACATGAGCGAAGGCATCGGCCTCGGGCCCGAAAATGTCCTGGGTGCCGCGAATGGCCTGAGGGGTGCTGGTGGTCATGGCGGGCGGGCGCTTAGCGCGAAAGCACCACCGACGCCAAGCACGACCGATTTTTGCCGCTCATTTCGTTGCAGTGCAACATTCGGCCCGCTATGGGCGCTGGCCATGCGTATCGACAAAATCCCGGTCGGCGACAATCCGCCGCATAACCTCAATGTCATCATCGAAGTGCCCACCGGCGGCGAGCCGGTGAAGTACGAATTCGACAAGGACAGCGGCGCGCTGTTTGTCGACCGCATCCTGCACACGCCGATGCGCTATCCGGCCAATTACGGCTTCATCCCGCACACTTTATCAGACGATGGCGACCCGCTGGACGCGCTGGTGATCAGCCGCAGCCCGTTCATCGCCGGCTGCGTCGTGCGCGCCCGCCCGATCGGCGTGCTCCATCTGGAAGACGAACATGGCGGCGACGAAAAGCTGGTCTGCGTGCCGGTGGACACGACCTTTCCCTATTATTCCGATGTGGCCGAAACGAAGGATCTGCCCTCGATCATCTTTTCGCAGATCGAGCACTTCTTCACCCACTACAAGGATCTTGAAGCCGAAAAATGGGTCCGCGTCGGCCATTGGGGCGACGCTGCGGAAGCGCAGCGCATCGTGATCGA
Organism: Qipengyuania sp. YIM B01966; assembly: GCF_016461955.1. Lineage (GTDB taxonomy): Bacteria > Pseudomonadota > Alphaproteobacteria > Sphingomonadales > Sphingomonadaceae > QFOP01. The sequence continues at coordinate 509,061 of NZ_JADMNM010000001.1, forward strand.
AAGCATCGAGCGGGCGCAGGCGAAAGGCGGGGCGTAGCAGGACCGCAGAGATGCGGGCCGAACTTGTCATCGACCGACTGACGCCAGGCGACATTCCCGCCGCAATGGCGATCCAGACGCTTGCTCACTCGCCTGAACTGGTCGAACCGCCCGAAGTGCTTGCCAATCGAGCGCAACTCCCCTCGTCTTGTTCGCTGGCCGCCTGGCACGATGACGAGATGGTCGGCTACCTTATCGCGCATGGCTGGGCGGCGGATACGCCCCCACCCCTTGGCAGGTTGGTCGAACCGGCAGCCGAAGACGAGGTGCTGTTCCTCCACGATCTGGCAGTGGCGCCAGCCGGGCGCGGCTTGCGGATCAGCGGGCTGCTGGTCGAACAGGCCACTACGCTGGCGGTTCAGGCTGGTCTTTGCCGGGCGCAATTGATCGCGGTCGCCGGCGCTGCGCCCTATTGGCAGGGGCTGGGATTTGCCGCGCAACCGGTGTCCCCCGCGATGCGCGAAAAGCTGGCGCTTTATGGTTCGAATGCGGTGTGGATGGGGCGCGATCTACTCGGCTGAGACGGTTGGCAGTTGGCTTAGAATAAGGGCTATTCTACCGGGCATCCGTCGTCGAGCAGATCCTTATCCTCGCTGCCGCCGGCCCGCCGCTCCCGCTCGACCATTTCGGCGATTTCGCTCTCGGGTTTGACATCGGCGGGAGAGCGAGGCGCCTCGATCGACCCGGCTGGCGTTTTGGGAGGAGGGGCAGGGTCGGGCGCGTCGCCGCTGCGAGGGCGGGCGTCCTCCACGCCCGACAGGGGCAGCGGGCTGGTGCGCGGGTCGATGCGCAGGCGGTAGATCGGTTCGGGCAGGCCGAAGCCGGCGGCCTCGAGCCCCTCTTTCACGGCGATGATTGCCTGGCTCTTCGATTTGAACCAGTCCGCTTCGGTCTGGTCGATCCATGCCAGATAGCGGATGGCGATCGCCGAATCGCCCACCTCGACAATCCGCGCGCCGGGTTCGGGCTGATTGAGCACGAAGGGGAGTGCCTTGAGCAGCTCGATCCCCCGCGCCATCGCATCTTGCAAATTCTCGTCGGCATCCACGCCCAGAACAAAGTCGAACCGGCGTTGCGGGTTGCGGGTGTAGTTGGTGATCACCGCCTTGAACACTTGGCCATTCGGGATGCGCAGGTGATTGCCGTCGAGGGTCATCAGCACGGTCGCCCGCGTGGTCAGACGGATAACGCGCCCTTCCAGGTCGCCGATCAGCACGTGGTCGTTGGCGCGGAACGGCTGACGCAGGCTGAGCATCAGCGAGGCGACGTGATTTTCCACCGTCTCGCGCATTGCGAAACCCAGCGCGATGCCGATTACCCCCGCCCCGCCCAGCACCGCGCCGAGCAAAGCGGTCGCCCCGATCATGTCGAGCGCCACCACCACCCCGCCAATGATGAAGGCAAAGCGGATCAGGCTTGCGATTAGATCGGCCAGAAAGGGGTTGCGGGCAAACCGGCTGGCTTTGCTAACCAACCGGGCCAGCAGATAGCCGGCCGCAATGATCGCCACCGCTACCGCCAGCGCGAGCGCCAGCACCGGCAGAGCGCGCACAATCCCGTCGAGCTTACCCTGCAGCCCGCTGAGCGTCGCAAGGCTGCTGTCCACCGAGAGATCACGTTCAAGTCGGTTTTCGATTGTCACCACGCCTGAGACGCGGCCGGCGATGGCCTCGGCGCGGGCAATGTCCTGTTCCGCAGGGACCAGCCCCGACAGTTTCACCACGCCTTGCTCGACCGCCACATCGACACCGGCAAAGGCGGGCAGTTCGGCAAAGATGCCCCTGATGCGCCCCTCTATCCGGCCATCCGCACCATTATCGACGATATTGTCGATCTGCGGGCCAGCCGCATCGTCGACAGCAGCGCTCTCGGTGGCGGTGGCGGGAACGAGTGCCTGGGCCGGTACCCCGGCGCCCAGCAACAGGATCGACGCGACGAGGGCCAGGGCGGCGCGGAGCACCCCTTATTCGCTGCCGAACAGCAGCCGGAATAGCAATGTCAGCGCCAGCGGCAGGGCGATTGCCATCAGCCACAGCAGCGTCTGATCGCGGCGGAAGGCACCACGCAGCGCCGGATCGGCGGCTGCGCTGTCGGACAGGCCGAGCCAGCGGCGTTCGAACCAGCGGCAGGCGGGGATGATCGCGGCCACCAGCACGCCGAGCGCGAAATAGGGCAGCAACGAACTCATCCCTTCGCGCAGGGCATGGACGGTGACGAAGATCTGCAGCCCGGTATAGACCAGCAGCGCATAGGCGACATTGTCGCTCATCGCGCGGCGCCAGTCGCGCGCGCGGCGGCCGGTTCCTGCCCGTGCGATCGCGAAACCGTGCCCCCGGTCCGTGGCGGCGCCCCCCGGTGCCTCGCCCATTCACGCTCTCCTCTCTTGTCCTGCGACAGGTTATTCCAAATCCGCGGCGTGGGCGCAAGCATCACGGGATGCCCCGTCCCGCGCGCGGACAATCCCGGCTGCTCAGGTCATGCAATTGGTGGGCCAAAATGCGCGCTTTCGTCGAATCCGGGGGTTCAAAGGCAAGCGCGCGGTGCTAGGGACGCGGCTGTCATGGCTGCGCTGCACGATCCCGCCCTGCCCACAACCGGCGCCGACGGCGGCGCCCATGCCGATGCGCTGGCGCCGATCCCGCAGGGCGGGCTGGAGGTGATCTCGATCGCCAAGAGCTACGACAAGCGCGCTGTGCTGACCGATATCTCGCTATCGGTCGGCAAGGGCGAGGTGTTTGGCCTGCTGGGCCCCAATGGCGCGGGCAAGACGACGTGCTTCTATTCGATCATGGGTCTGGTGCGCCCCGATGCCGGGCGCATCCTGATGGACGGGGTCGATGTGACCCGCCTGCCGATGTATCGCCGCGCGATCCTCGGGCTCGGCTATTTGCCCCAGGAAACCAGCATCTTTCGCGGAATGACGGTCGAGCAGAACATCAATTGCGTGCTCGAACTGAATGAACCCGACGAGCAGACCCGCGCCGCCGAGCTGGAGCGGTTGCTCGACGAATTCGGCCTCACCCGGCTGCGCGCCAGCCCGGCAATGGCGCTGTCCGGCGGCGAGCGGCGCCGCGCCGAAATCGCCCGCGCGCTGGCGGCCAAACCCTCGATCATGCTGCTTGACGAGCCGTTTGCCGGGATCGACCCGCTGTCGATCGGCGACATCCGCGATCTGGTGAAGGATCTGAAAGCGCGCGGCATCGGCGTGCTGATCACCGACCACAATGTCCGCGAAACGCTCGATATCGTCGATCGCGCCTGCATCATCTATGGCGGGCAGGTGCTGTTTGCGGGCACACCCGAAGCGCTGGTTGCGGACGAGGATGTGCGCCGGCTCTATCTCGGCGAAAGCTTCACGCTGTAGCTGGTGCCCGGTGCCGACACCCTCCCCGTCGGGGCGTAACCTATGATGGCGTTGGGCCCGCGCCTCGACCTTCGGCAATCGCAATCGCTGGTGATGACGCCGCAATTGCAGCAGGCGATCAAGCTGCTGGCGGCATCTAACCTCGAGCTGGAAACCTATCTGGCTGCCGCGCTGGAGGCCAATCCGCTACTTGAAATCGGTGAACCCGCGGACCTGCCGGCAGATCCGCCGCCGACCGCCGATCCGCCGGAGCCGGCTGCCGACGCTGCGGGGGGCGGCGAGTCTGCGCTCGATATCGATCCCGCCGCGCTCGACCGCGACCGCGATACCGGGGATTGGAGCGCCGGGGGCGGCGGCACTGGGGAGGACGGCCCGGCCATTGACCAGCGCGGTGCCAGCGAAGGCCCGACGCTGGCCGAACATCTGCTCGCGCAGGTCGGCCCGGCGGCTGGCGACGCGCGCGAGGAAGCGATTGTCCGCCATCTGATCGGCCAACTTGACGAGGCCGGCTACCTCGTCGGCCCATTGCGCGACGCGGCGGACGCGCTGGGCGTGCCGCTGGCCGAAGCCGAGCGCGCGCTGACGGTGGTCCAGTCGCTCGAACCGACGGGCGTGGGCGCGCGCAGCCTCGGCGAATGTCTGGCGCTGCAGGCGCGCGAGGCTGATCGTTACGATCCGTGCATGGCGCGGCTGATCGACAATCTCGATCTGCTCGGCCGGGGCGAAATCGCGCGGCTCAAACGGATGTGCGATGTCGATGACGAGGATTTTGCCGAAATGCTGGCGGAACTGCGCGGCTATGATCCCAAGCCGGGCCTGGCCTTTGGCACCGGCGGGGCGGGCGCGGCGGTGGTCCCCGATGTGCTGATCAACCCCGCTCCGGCGGGCGAGCATGGCTGGGACATCGCGCTCAATCAGGCGACACTGCCCCGGCTGGTGGTCAACCGCCAATATTACGCAGAACTGCGGAGCGGGACCGCCCATCGCGAGGTGGGCAAGGCCGCGCACAGCTGGCTGCGCGAGCGGCTGGCCGACGCCAACTGGCTGATCCGCGCGCTCGACCAGCGGCAGCGCACGATCCTCAAGGTGGCGACCGAGATCGTCCGCCAGCAGGAAGGCTTCTTCAGGAAGGGCGTATCCGAACTACGCCCGCTGACCTTGCGCGCGGTGGCCGAGGCGGTGTCGCTCCATGAAAGCACCGTCAGCCGGGTGACCAGCAACAAATATCTCGCCTGCCCGCGCGGTACGTTCGAACTCAAATATTTCTTCTCCAGCGGCGTGGCCCGCACGGGTGAGATGGCGGGCGAGGGCGGCGCCGGAGCCAGCGCCGAGGCGGTCAAGGCCGCGATCCGCACGCTGATTGAGGCCGAGCCTGCCAGCGCCATCCTGTCGGATGACGCGCTGGTGGATCTGCTGCGTGCGCAGGGCTTCGACCTCGCCCGCCGGACGGTCGCTAAATATCGCGAGGCGATAGGCATCGGCAGCTCGGTGCAGCGCCGCCGCGCGCGCAAGCTGGCGGCGCTGTGAAGCCCTCAGGCCGGCGCGACTCGGCAGACAACCGCCCTTTACGCGTTATTAACCTTTTCCCTTCACACCTTGTGTGGTTAATGAGCGTCAAGACCTCGTCCGACGGGAAACGGGCCGGTCCGGGGCAATAGGGGGGAAGCGGCCATGCGCGTGCTGTTGATCGAAGACGAGCCGACCACGGCCAAGGCCATCGAGCTGATGCTCACCACCGAAGGGTTCAACGTCTATACGACGGACCTCGGGGAAGAAGGCCTGGATCTGGGCAAGCTGTATGATTACGATATCATCCTGCTCGACCTCAACCTGCCCGACATGCATGGCTATGACGTGCTGAAGAAGCTCCGCGTTGCCAAGGTGCAGACGCCGGTGATGGTCCTGTCGGGCATTTCCGAAATGGATTCCAAGCTGCGCAGCTTCGGCTTCGGCGCCGACGATTACGTGACCAAGCCGTTCCACCGCGACGAGCTGGTCGCCCGCATCTATGCCGTGGTCCGCCGCAGCAAGGGGCACAGCCAGTCGGTCATCCGCACCGGCAAGCTGGCGGTCAACCTTGATGCCAAGACGGTCGAAGTCGATGGCGCCCGCGTCCATCTGACCGGCAAGGAATATGCGATGCTCGAGCTGCTGTCGCTGCGCAAGGGCACCACGTTGACCAAGGAAATGTTCCTCAACCACCTCTATGGCGGGATGGACGAACCCGAACTCAAGATCATCGACGTGTTCATCTGCAAGCTGCGCAAGAAACTGGCGCTGGCCTGCGGCGGCGAAAACTACATCGAAACCGTCTGGGGCCGCGGCTACGTGCTGCGCGATCCCGACGAACAGGCCGAAGCGGCGTAAGCGGCTTCGGACGGCATGGTCCCGCCGCTCAAATCTCGGGGCGGCACGGTACGTTCGCGGCCAACCAATCCTGTTCGGCAACGGCTGGAACGCTTTCGGCAACAAATGGACGTGTTTCTCCAGACCGGATGACGAGGACCCGGATTGGCGTATCATTGCCCCTGTTCGCAGCGGCGCGGCCAGGGCGGTAGCGGATGGTCGCCATGCTGTTATCGAAATCGCCGAGCCGCGCATTATCCGCCGCGGCCGCCGCAGCGGTAATTTCAGCCTGCGTCGTCCATGACCCACGGATCATCCGCGCACTACCATCGCGGATTTCAAAAGCCCGATAGAACATGCGGCCAAAGTAATCCTGCAAGAACGCCCCCGAATGGCTCCAATCCGTTTCCGCTGTACCGAGTGGCAGGCGCACGGTGGTGACATCACAAGAGAATTCGGGATTGTTAGCGAATGGTACGACAGCCTGCTCGCCGGCAGAGCGTATCCGCCGTCCGGGAGGGTTGAAACCACCGCCGGGCAGGCTGATCGAGCGGTCATCGCCAGAGGCCGTCCAGTCAATCTCCTGCGTGCCGGTGATTTTCAGGATGCTGGCCCTTGCCGTCTGGTCATAGGTCCAGCGGACATCTTCGACTGCGACCCATCCGCCCGCTGCGGCGTTTTGCGTGAACGCTTCGGCGAGCTGGGCCCGGGGCAGGGATGACAAGGCCTCGTGCTCGCGCAGCCCCTCAATCCCCCGCACGATGGTCGTGCGCACCACGCGGGCGGGCACGTCGAAACCGGCGCTGGCATCGATATCGTGCAGGGTGATCGACTGGGGCAGTGCGGGCGTCGCGAATGTTCGCAACTCAAGCCCCGCCCCCTCGGCCCGCAGCGGAAGCACCGCACGGTACGGAATGACCGGTTCGGTCGCGGCGCCGGCCACTGCGGGCAAGGTTCCGTCGAGCCAATAGATCTCCGTACCAATCGTGGCGCGGACCAGCACGTGATCGAACAATCCCGGTGCAGGAAGCCGGCCGGACATCCCGTCATCCATGCCGGCATTGGACACCAGCACCGCTTCAGCAGGGATCGCCAGTTCGGCCAGAAGCGCCAGCAACAGGGCAGTCTTGCCTTTGCAATCGCCATAGCGCCGTTGCCATGTTTCGTCCGCCGTCGCCGGGATCAGATTGCCGGCATCCAGCCCGACAAAGATATAGCGGACCTGCCCCTGGATCAGTTCCAGCGCGGCGCGCATCTGCGCCTCGCGATCACTGTGCGTCGCCGCAATCCGCGCGGCCTCCTGCTTCACGGCGGAACCGGCGGGCAGTGCACTCGCCCGGGTGAACAGCGGGGCGAACTTGCGCGAGACATCCTGCCAGCTGGCAAAATCACTATATTCAACCACCCGGCGCCAATGGAACCGGCCGGGCGCATCGGCGATGGGCGGCTGCGGCGCGACATCGTCAAGCTGGATCCGCCAGCCTTGCGGGGTGCGCGTGGCGGCCTCGGCCAAACCCTGCGGCGCGCGGATGGTCGGTTCCTGCCCCGCGGTCCAGCTGATGCCAAGCGCCAGCCGGCCCGGCGGCGGGGTCGGGGCGACAAACAGCAGGCCGGCCGAATCCGCGCCCATGGTCGGATCGTTGCGCGCAGTGGTGTAAGACAGTTCCAATTCGTCACCGACCCGCAGATCTGGTACCCGCAGGGTCGCAGTGAGCTTGCCGTCGAGCCAGGCCGCCTCAAGCTGGTCCTCGCGGCGCAATACCTCGAATGTCGCCTGGTCGAGCACGTCGATCGCCTGGTCGCCGCGGTGGATGGCCAACGCATGGATCACCGGACGCCCGGCAGCCGGGTTCCATTCGATCCGGATGTTGCCCAGTGACAGCGCGGCGGCATGGGCGATCCTTGCACGTATCGCCATGAACTCGTGTTGCCCGGTGTCGTCCAGATGGACCTGGACGTCCTGCCGACGGAGAAACACCGCCCCGTCCTGTTCGGCCGGCACATCGCGCAACGGTGACAGTACAGCCCAGCTCGGGGCGGGTCCGCGTGCCGGGGGCGCAGCCTCGGCCGGTTCCCGCTGTTGCCCCCGCTGGGCAGGGCGCTGTGCGTGGGCCGGTGCAATCGCGGCAATGATGACAAGGCCGGCGCCAGCAGCCAGCGCAGCATTCCTGATCTTCATCCTACCCCCCTGATTTTGCACGCTATTCTACCGCCCCGGACCGCTTTGTCTAGATGAGGCGCACGTTTAGGGGCACTTTCCTAGCGCACACCTTTATGCGACAGGCGCGGCGATGACTTGGGCCTCCTTCCCATGACAGCGCACAAGCCTGGCGATCCGACCACGCTTAACCGGCTCTATGGCCGCGCCAAGGGCAAGCCCTTGCGCGCCGGTCAGCAGGCGCTGGTTGATCATTTGCTGCCGCAGATCGCCGTGCCGGCCGATGGCCCGGTCACGGCCGAGCGCCTGTTTGGCGAGCGGCGGCCGATGCATTTCGAAATCGGCTTCGGGGCGGGCGAACACCTCGCTTTTCGCGCCGATTTGCTGCCCGATCACGGCTTCATCGGGGCCGAGCCGTTCCTCAACGGGGTGGCGCAGGCGCTGGTTCATGTGAAGGACGGCGCGCTGGCCAATGTCCGGTTGCATCATGGCGATGCGCTGGAGGCGCTGGACCGGGTGCCTGACGGATCGCTCAGCTTCATCTACCTGCTCCATCCCGATCCGTGGCCCAAGGCCCGCCATGCCAAGCGGCGGATGATGAATGACGGCCCGGTGCGGCTGTTCGCCGCCAAGCTGAAACCCGGCGGCGAACTGCGCTTCGGGACCGATCATGCAGTCTATCTGCGCCATGCGCTGATGGTGATGCGCCGGCACCGCGACGCGTTCGAATGGCTGGTCGATGGCCGGAACAGCTGGGAGAACCGCCCCGGCGGCTGGTGCGAAACCCGTTACGAGGCGAAGGCGCGGAACGTCTACGGCCACGAGGTGTGGTATTTCCGCTATCGCCGGCGCGAAGAAAGCGTTGCTGGCCGGCCTGCCGCGATCTGCTAAAATCCCGCCGAACGGCAGAGGAATCCGGCGGCGATGGATCTCGGGATCGACTTCAGCGCGATCGACTGGGCAGCGGTCTGGCCGTTCATTCTGGTCGGGTTTGCCGCGCAACTGGTCGATGGCGCGCTGGGGATGGCGTTCGGGGTCATTTCCAGCACGCTGATGGTCGGGGTGATCGGCGTGCCCCCCGCCCTCGCCTCGCAGCGCGTGCACATTGTCGAATGTTTCACCACCGCAACCTCGGGTATCAGCCACCTGATCCATCGGAACATCGACGGTCGGCTGTTCGCGCGGCTGGTGGTACCCGGCATGATCGGCGGCGCGACCGGAGCCTATCTGCTCAGTTCGATCGACGCGGGCGTAATCAAGCCGTTCGTGCTGCTTTATCTCGCCGGCGTCGGCCTTTGGCTGCTGGCGCGGGGGTTACTCTATCCACCCAAATTGCGTCCGGCGCGCTTTGTCGCGCCCTTGGGACTGCTTGGCGGTTTCCTCGACGCGGCGGGCGGCGGCGGCTGGGGGCCAGTGGTGACGAGCAACCTGCTGATCCAGGGTGCCGAACCGCGCAAGGTCGTGGGCACGGTTAATGCGGCCGAGTTCTTTCTGACCGTGACCATCTCGGCCACCTTCATCTATCACCTCGGCGTAGCCGACCTTGCCGGGGCGACTCTCGGCCTGCTGATCGGCGGGGTTGCGGCGGCACCGCTCGGGGCGATCGCGGCCAAGCGGGTCTCGCCCAAGGTAATGCTGGTCGCGGTCGGCATCGTGCTGACCGCCACCAGCCTCTACGGCGTGTGGAGCGCGTGGGGCTGAGCGCCGCCTAGCCGACCACGCCCGCCGCGGCGAGCACTGCGAGGGTCAGGATGTCGGGTGCAATCGCAGTCATCGGGACGATCTGGACCGGTTTCTGCATCCCGATTAGCATCGGGCCGATGGTGGCATTGCCGGCGAGTTCGCGCAGCAGCTTGGCGCTGAGATTGGCGCTTTGCAGCCCCGGCATGATCAGCACATTGGCCGGCCCCGACAGGCGGCTGAAGGGATAGAGCGCCATGACCCTGGGATTGAGCGCGGCATCAGGGGCCATCTCGCCTTCATACTCGAAATCTGCGCCCTCTTCATCGAGCAGGTGGACGGCATCACGGATGCCCTCGAGCCAGCGGCCCGGGGGGTTGCCGAAGGTCGAATAGGACAGGAACGCGACGCGCGGCTCATGCCCGAAACGGCGGGCCACGGTAGCCGTTTCGCGCGCAATATGCGCCAGCTCGGCCGCGCTGGGGCGTTCGTTGATGGTCGTGTCGGCGAGGAACACGGTGTAATTCTTGCCGATCATCAAATGGATGCCAAAGGGCAGCGCGCCGGGCTTGGGATCGAGCACTCGGCTCACTTCGCGCATGGTGGTGGCAAAGGTGCGGGTGGTGCCGCTGATCAGCGCATCCCCGTGCCCGAGCGCCACCAGCAGGCTGGCAAAGGTGTTGCGATCCTGGTTGACCATCCGCCGCACGTCGCGCTCGGTATAGCCGCGCCGTTGCAGCCGCGCGTAAAGAAAAGCGACCATGTCGGGGACCAGTTCGCTCTCGAGCGAGTTGTGGATCTCGAAGCTGTCCGGGTCGTCGACCTGCAATTCGACCAGCTTGTCGCGCACTTTGGGCGTGCGCCCCACCAGAACCGGGATGCCATATCCGAAATCGCGAAACTGAATCGCGGCGCGCAGCACGACATCCTCTTCCGCTTCGGCGAAAACCACGCGCTTCGGATTTGCCCGCGCGTCCTCGTAAATCCGCGTCAGGATTGCCGTGGTGGGGTTGAGACGGGCTTTCAGCCGGTGGGCATATTCGGCAAAATCGGTAATCGGCGCCTGCGCCACCCCGGTGTCCATCGCCGCCTGCGCCACCGCGCTCGATACCCGTTCCATCAGCCGCGGGTCGAACGGCGCGGGGATGATGTAATCGCGGCCGAACTGGTGCTGCACGCCATAGGCTGCGGCGACCTCGTCGGGCACGCGCTCGCGCGCCAGCTCGGCAATGGCGCGCGCGGCGGCAATCTTCATCTCCTCGTTGATAGTGGTGGCCTGCACGTCGAGCGCGCCGCGGAAGATGAACGGGAAGCCCAGCACGTTGTTGACCTGATTGGGATAATCGCTGCGGCCCGTGGCAATGATCGCATCGGGGCGCACCGCCCGCGCCTCTTCAGGGAGGATTTCCGGCACCGGATTGGCCATTGCGAAGATGATCGGCTGGGAAGCCATGTCATCGACCCATTCGGGCTTCAGAGCGCCGGCCGCGCTGAGGCCGAGGAACACATCGGCCCCGCGCAGCGCCTCTTCCAGCGTGCGCGCCTGGGTGGGAACGGCGTGCGCACTCTTCCACTGGTCGACATCGGCGCGGCCGGGATAGATCGGCCCCTTGCGGTCACAGACAATGACGTTCTCGTGCCGCACGCCCATCGCCTTGATCAGCGCGGTGCAGGCGAGCGCACTGGCGCCCGCGCCATTGACCACCATCCGCACGTCTTGCAGCTTGCGCCCGGTCAGATAACAGGCATTGATTAGGCCGGCGGCGGCGATGATCGCGGTGCCGTGCTGATCGTCATGCATCACCGGAATGTTCATCCGTTCGCGCAAAGCCTGCTCGATCACGAAACATTCGGGCGCGGCGATATCCTCGAGGTTGATGCCGCCAAAGCTCGGCTCCATCAGCGCCACCGCATTGATGAACGCCTCGGGGTCTTCGGTATCGAGTTCGAGGTCGATCGCATCGACATCGGCGAAGCGTTTGAACAGCACCGCCTTGCCTTCCATCACCGGCTTGGAAGCGAGCGCGCCGAGATTGCCCAGGCCGAGGATCGCGGTGCCGTTGGAAATCACCGCCACCAGATTGGCCCTGGCGGTATAGCGCGCGGCATCGGCGGGATTGGCAGCAATCGCCTCGACCGGGGCGGCGACCCCCGGCGAATAGGCCAGCGCCAGATCGCGCTGGGTGGCCATCGGCTTTGACGGCACGATCTCGATCTTACCCGGCCGGATCGTCTCGTGATAAAACAGCGCCTCGCGATTGGTGAAACTGGTCTGCTTGTCCTCGGACACGGGGTCTGCCTTCCTTGCTATGCCGCTCGCACCCCTGCCCTACCGCGTCCGGCGCGCGGGGGATAGGGCGCGGTGCAGGTGTTACGAATCGCTGGCGTGCGCGCTAGGCCGGGGCGATGGCCGGCACCCCCACCCCGATGATGACGCAATATCTGGCGCTCAAGGCCGAGGCCGGCGATTGCCTGCTGTTCTACCGGATGGGCGATTTCTTCGAGCTGTTTTTCGACGATGCGAAGCGGGCGGCGCAGGTGCTCGACATCGCACTGACCAGCCGGGGCGAGCATGACGGCGCGCCGGTGCCGATGTGCGGGGTGCCGGTCCATGCGGCGGAAGGCTATCTCGCCCGGCTGATAAGGGCCGGCTGCCGGGTGGCGATTGCCGAACAGGTCGAAACGCCCGACGAGGCCAAGGCCCGCGCCCGGCGAGAAGGGACGCCCTCGTCGAAGGCGCTGGTGGCGCGCGATATCGTTCGCTTCGTCACCGCCGGCACACTGACCGAAGAGGCGCTGCTCGAACCGCGCCGGGCCAATGTGCTGGCAGCGGTCTGCACGGTGCGCGGTGCGGTCGGCATCGCCAGCGTCGATATTTCGACCGGGCGGATGGAGCTGGAAGAATGCGCCGAGGACGCGCTGGGAGCCGCGCTGGCGCGCATTGCCCCGAGCGAGCTGGTAGCCCCCGACGACTGGCCCGAAGCGCCTGAGGAAGCATCCTCGCGCCCCAGGCGGGCCTTTGCCAGCGAGGCGGGCGAGGCGCGCTTACAGGCGGTGCACGGGGTCGCCGCGCTCGATGCGTTTGGCAGCTTTACCCGGCCGATGCTGGCGGCGGCAGGCGGGCTGATCGCCTATCTCGACCATGTCGGGCGCGGCACGCTGCCACTGCTGCTGCCGCCGGTTGCGCGACCGGCTGAAAGTGCGCTGGCGATGGACGGGGCGACCCGCGCCAGCCTCGAAATCCTCGCCGCGCAGGGCGGCGGGCGGGCGGGCAGCTTGCTGTCAGCGGTCGATCGCTGCGTCACCGGCGCCGGCGCGCGGTTGCTGGCCGATGATCTCGCCGCGCCGCTGACCGACCGCTCGGGAATCGAGGATCGGCTGGCGCTGGTCGGCTGGCTGCATGACGATCCGCTCTTGCGCGCCGAACTGCGCGAAGCGCTACGCGCGATGCCCGATATCGGCCGCGCGCTGGGGCGGATCGTCGCCGGGCGCGGGTCGCCGCGCGATCTGGGCCAATTGCGCGACGGGCTGGTTGCCGCGCGGAGCGTCGGCAGTCTGCTCGGCGAGCGCGGCGAACTGCCTGCCTTGCTCGGTGCGGTGCTCCCGGCGCTGGGCGGGCATGGCGAGCTGACCGACTGGTTGAGCCGCGCCCTGGTGCCCGCCCCGCCGACCGAGCGCGGGCAAGGCGGCTTCATCGCCGAGGGCTATGATGCCGCGCTTGACGAATTGCGCTCCGTATCGGGCAATGCGCGGCGGGCGATTGCCGCACTCGAGGCGCGCTACCGCGAGCAGACCGGCATTACCGCGCTGAAAATCCGCCACAATGGCGTGCTCGGCTATTTCATCGAGGTGCCGGCAGCCCGCGCCGATGCGCTGATGGCGGCCGATAGCGGCTTTACCCACCGGCAGACGATGGCCGGGGCGGTGCGGTTCAACTCGTTGCAATTGCACGAGGAAGCGAGCCGGATTGCCGAGGCGGGTGGCCATGCGCTGGCCGCCGAACAGGCGCATTTCGAGGAATTGTGCGCAGCGGCCGCCGAGGCGCGCACGCCGATTGCCGCGACCGCTGCGACCGTCGCGCGGATCGACGTTGCCGCCGCGCTGGCCGAACGCGCCGCGGAAGGGGGTTGGAGCCGGCCAACCGTCGATGACAGCACCGCGCTCAAGATCACCAAGGGGCGCCACCCGGTGGTCGAGAGCGCCCTTATCGGCACCGGCGAGCGGTTTGTCGCCAATGACTGCCACCTGACGGCCGACAACCGCCTGTGGCTGCTCGGCGGGCCCAACATGGGCGGCAAATCGACCTTCCTCAGGCAGAACGCGCTGATCGTGCTGCTGGCGCAGGCGGGCAGCTTCGTCCCGGCGGAGGAAGCGCATATCGGGCTGGTCGACCGTCTGTTCAGCCGGGTCGGCGCGGCCGACAATCTGGCGCGCGGGCGGTCGACCTTCATGGTCGAGATGGTGGAGACCGCGTCGATCCTCGCCCAGGCGACCACGCGCAGCTTCGTCATCCTTGACGAGGTCGGGCGCGGCACTTCGACCTATGACGGGCTGGCGCTGGCCTGGGCGGTGGCCGAGGCGGTTCATGATAATAATCGCAGCCGCTGCCTGTTCGCGACCCATTATCACGAGCTGGCGCGGCTGGCGGAACAATGCGACGCGCTTACCCTCCACCATGTCCGCGCGCAGGAATGGAAGGGAGAGCTCGTGCTGCTGCACGAGGTCGCCGATGGGCCGGCCGACCGGTCTTATGGCCTCGCCGTTGCGCGCCTGGCGGGGGTGCCGGCCGCCGTTATCAAGCGCGCCAAGGTGATCCTCGACCGGCTGGAGAAAGGCCGCGCCGAAACCGGCGGCCTTGCCGCAGGGCTAGGCGATCTGCCGCTATTCGCCGCCGCGAGCGAGGCCGAAGAAGCCGCCTGCGACAGTCTGCGCGAACGCTTGCAGGCGCTCGACATTGACGCGCTTGCCCCGCGCGAGGCGCTCGAGCTACTGTACGAACTCAAGCGCGACGCCGCAGGTTAAGGTCAGCTGCCGTCGCCGCGCAGATCGTCCACCTTCGATGCGCGGCCGAGCGCATCGACATTGTCGTCGTGATTGTCGGACCCGGCGAATGCCGAATTGTCGATCCGGCCGCTGGTTTCCATCTGGTTCATGTGATCGACGAGATCCTGGATGTCGCCCTCCTCGCCGCTGGCAGACGGGGCTTTCGCCGAGCCGCTGTCGGTCTCGGCGCCGGGCTCCTCGATCTGCACGCCGGCGCGGTGCAGGCGCAGCGCTTCGTCCGCCAGCGTCTGGGCCTGGGCCGGTTCGTCATTCTGTTCGCGATTTTCGTTTTCGGGCGCCAGACCTGCGGTTTGCGCGTTCTCGCCAGCAAATTCGGTCGGGCGCTGCTTGTCGTTATCGGCCATCGGGAAATCTCCTTCGCCGATGAACCGCCGCGCGGCCCGCGCGGTTCCCGTCAGCGGGTGGGAACCGGCGCCTCGCCCGAATAATCGTAGAAACCACGGCCGGTCTTGCGGCCCAGCCAACCGGCTTCGACATATTTCATCAGCAGCGGCGCAGGGCGATACTTGCTGTCGCCCGTGGTGTTATAGAGCACACGGACAATGTCGAGGCAGGTATCTAGCCCGACGAAATCCGCCAGTTCGAGCGGGCCCATCGGGTGGTTGAGGCCGAGCCGGCAACCCGTGTCGATATCGGCGATGCTGGCCGTACCCTGCCCGAGCACGAACACCGCCTCGTTAATCATCGGCAGGAGGATGCGGTTGACGACGAAGCCCGGCTCGTCCTCGGCCTGTACCACCTGCTTGCCCAGCGCCTCGGCAAAGGCGCGGGTGCGGGCGACGGTGTCGGGGCTGGTGGCAAGGCCCGGAATGACCTCGATCAGGCCCATCACCGGCACCGGATTGAAGAAATGGAGGCCGATGAACCGCGCGGGGTCGGGCGCGGCATTGGCCATGCGGGTGATCGGGATCGAGCTGGTATTGCTGGCAAGGATCGCGTCGGGCGCCAGCACCTCGCCCACCTTGCGGAAGATGCCGAGCTTGATCTCTTCCTTCTCGGTCGCGGCCTCGATCACCAGATCGGCATCGGCCATCGGGGTATAATCGGCCACCGCGGTAATCCGCCCGAGCGCCGCTTCGGCATCAGCCGCTTCGAGCTTGCCGCGCCCGACCAGCCGGGTCAGCGCCGCATCGACTGCCTCCCTCCCAGCTTTCGCGCGAGCCAGATCGACATCGGACAGCAGCACCTGAATCCCGTTCTGGGCGATGGTCTGGGCGATCCCAGTGCCCATCTGTCCCGCGCCGATGACCGCAACCGTCTTCATCCCCGTGTCCTTCGCAAGTGCAGCAAAGCCGGCGCCCTAGCGCGCCATTGACGGGCTGACTAGCGATTGGCGCCGGGAATCCACGTCACATCGGCGCGGCCGCCATCGTTGAGCTCGCGGGCGAGGACGAACAGATAGTCGGACAGGCGGTTCAGATAGGCGAGGGCCTGCGGATTGACCGGCTCGGCACCGGCGAGCGCGGTGACGGCCCGCTCCGCCCGCCGCACCGCCGCACGGGCCACATGGGTGCGGGCCGCTGCCTCGCTGCCGCCGGGCAGGATGAAGCTGGTCAGCGGTTCGAGCCGGGCGGTAGCCGCGTCAATCGCCGCCTCGAGCCACGCTACCTGCGGCGCGACGATGCGCAGCACCATTTCGGAAGGGGTAAAATCCGCGCCCGGCGTGGCAAGA
This sequence comes from Qipengyuania sp. YIM B01966, assembly GCF_016461955.1. Classification (GTDB taxonomy): domain Bacteria; phylum Pseudomonadota; class Alphaproteobacteria; order Sphingomonadales; family Sphingomonadaceae; genus QFOP01. The sequence continues at coordinate 525,384 of NZ_JADMNM010000001.1, forward strand.
TCGGCGCCGCAATCGAACAGATCGTTCTGGATCCGCACCAGCGCATCGTGCGGGGCGCCGTCCACCCCGGTGGCGGCCAGCCCGATCGCGCTGTTTGCCTCGTCCACCGCGCCAATCGCCTCGATTCGCAAGCCATGCTTGGCCGTGCGCGAGCCATCGACCAGCCCGGTCGTGCCATCATCGCCGGTGCGGGTATAAATCTTGTTGAGCTTGACCACGCGGGGTTAGGATCAGCGCGCCAGCATCAGCAGCACGCCAACGACCACGATCGCCAGCGCCTGATATTTGATGCGCGCGAACATCATCTTGTTCTGCAGCAGCTGCATTTCGGTGGCATTTTCGCCCCGGCCAGTCTCGAGATCGATCTTGGTGCTTTTCATGAAGGCGACCACCCCGCGGACCAGCGAGACGACAACCATGATCATCAGCAGGATCAGCACGATGGTGAGAAAGGTGTTCATGGCTGCAATCTAGGGGACGCCGAGCGAAAAGCCAGCCGGCAAATCACCTTTTCGCAGACGCTGGGCAAGGGCGGTGCCATCTTCGCCCGCTGCCCGCCGCGCGGCCAGCGAGGGCGAGCCACGCGTCTTGGCAAGCTTGTCGCCGTCCGGGCCCAGTACCAGTGGATGATGGTGCCAGCGCGGCACGGGCAGATCGAGCAGCGCCTGTAGCAGTCGGTGGACGTGGCTCGCCGCGAACAGGTCCGCCCCGCGCGTAACGCAAGTAACGCCGTCCGCCGCATCATCGAGGACCACGGCCAGATGATAGGCCGCCGGCGCCTCTTTGGGCACCAGCACGACATCACCGAACAGCGCCGGATCGGCGTCCTGCTCGCCCGCCAACTCGTCGTGCCAGGTCAGCGGCCCGGTGCGGCGCATGGCCTCGGCCACGTCGAGGCGCCAGGCAACCGGAGCTTCGGGCGCAAGCGCCCGCTCCTTGCAGCTGCCGGGATAGATCGGCCCTTCCGGGCCGCTGGCGGTGGCGACAGCGGCAATCTCGCTGCGGGAGCAGGCGCAGGGGTAGAGCAGCCCTTCATCGCCCAGGCGCGCGGCCGCGGCGGCGTAGGCGGCGTGGCGCGCGCTTTGCGGGGCGACCTCGTGCCAGCCGAGCCCCAGCCACGCGAGATCCGCCCGCGCTTGCGCGGCATATTCGGCGCGGCTTCGAACAGGGTCGAGATCTTCGATCCGCAACACGAACCGCCCGCCGCGCGCAGCTGCCAGATCGTGCGCGACAATGGCTGACAGTGCATGGCCCAGATGCAGCGGGCCATTGGGGCTTGGCGCGAAGCGGGTGACCTCCATCTGCCCGCTCATATCGCGCGACTCGCGGCAAATCCTCATGAAAAGCGCCTGTGGATTGCGCCTGCGTCACAGGGTTGACGCAAAATCGCGCAAATGCTCCCTTCGAACCAATCGGGGAGGGACGCTGAGGTGTTCAAGGCCGAATTGATCGAACGGGCAGCCCGCTTCCGCAGTGCGGATGACGATCCGTACCGCGATCTCGGCTCGTGCCCGGCGCTGGTGCTGAACGCCGATTACACCCCGCTCTCCTATTACCCGCTCAGCCTGTGGCCGTGGCAGACCGCGATCAAGGCGGTGTTTCTCGAACGGGTCGATATCATCGCCAGCTACGATCGGCAGGTGCATTCGCCCTCGCTCGACATGAAGGTGCCGAGCGTGATTGCGCTTCGGCAATATGTCCGGCCGAGCGAATTTCCCGCCTTCACCCGCTTCAACCTGTTCCTGCGCGATCGCTTCGCCTGCCAATATTGCGGCGACGGGCGGCATCTGACCTTCGACCATGTGATCCCGCGCCGGCTGGGCGGGCGGACGAGCTGGGAGAATATCGCCACCGCCTGTGCGCCGTGCAACATGAAGAAGGGCGGGCGCACGCCCAAACAGGCGGGCATGAAGCTGGTCCAGCCGATCCGCCCGACCAGCTGGCAATTGCAGGAACGCGGGCGCGCCTTTCCGCCCAATTATCTGCACGAAACCTGGCGCGACTGGCTTTACTGGGACGTCGAACTGGAAGCCTGAGGGGCGCTGCCCGGCTGGCCCGGCTGCCCACGGTGCCCCGGATCTAGGGCCTCGATCATCGTCCGGTTGACCTCGATCAGATCGGCCGCGCTTTCCCGGCCCTGCATCACCGCGCTGCTATGGCGGTCAACCCACTGGCCGAGCGCGATAATCCCGGCGCGCAATTCGGCCGGCAGCGCATTGCCCGGCGCGGCGCAGGCGGCGCTGAACACGCCCCACATCTCGCGGTTGCGGTGGAGCGCAGGCATCAGTGCCGCGCCGCTCGCCCCTTGATCGATCGCGGCGGCGAACTCGCCGGTAATCTCGCGCATCAGCCGGTGTTCCGCCGCGCGCGGAGTTTCGGCAATCCGCATGGCCGAGCGGTAGGCATTCAGCGACATCCCGTGCTTCTCCTCATGCGGCCCGGCCGCTTCCCTCGCTTTTTAGGACAGCGGGCGCCCGGCAGGCGGCGCGCAAAAATCATCCGCCCGCCCCGCCCGTAGCCTCGCCCCTGCCCTATGATTTGCCCATCGGATCACCGGGCAACACGGCCCGGCTGCAAGGGGTATGGGCGCTGCTGCGATGCTGAACGGGGTCGGCTTTCTGATCATTCTGGCCTGCGTGTTCGGCGGCTTCCTGTGGAGCGGCGGCAAGATGGACATCGTGCTCCACGCCTTGCCGCACGAACTGACCGCGATCGGCGGCGCCTCGCTCGGCGCGTTTCTGGTGTCGAACTCGCTCGGAACGGTGAAGAAGGCCGGCAAGGGGGTGGTCCACGCCTTCAAGGGCGCGCGCTGGAAGGGGGATGATTACCGCGACCTGCTGACGCTGCTGTTTGCGCTCCTGACCACCTTTCGCACCGGCGGCGCGACCGCGATCGAGCCGCATCTCGACGATCCCGCCGAGAGCAGCCTGTTCGGCAAATATCCGCGCTTGCTGGGCGACCATCACCTGATCGAATTCGTCGCCGACTACCTCAGGATGATGACGGTCGATTTCACCGATCCGCACCAGATGGCCGAGGCGATGGACGCCGATATCGAGCGCCATCATCACGAGGCGCTGGCCCCGCAGCACGCGCTGCAGATCATGGCCGACGGCCTGCCCGCGATCGGCATCGTCGCCGCCGTGCTGGGCGTCATCAAGACCATGGGCTCGATCGACCAGCCGGCCGAAATCCTTGGCGGAATGATCGGCGGGGCGCTGGTCGGCACCTTCCTGGGCGTGCTGCTGGCCTATTGTTTCGTCGGGCCGCTCGCCTGGAAGCTGCTCGAGATCGTCGAGCAGGAAGCGCGGCCCTATCACATCGCCAAGACCGCGATCATCGGCTTCGCCCAGGGGCTGCCCATCCCGGTGGCGATCGAGATCGCCCGGCGGATGACCCCGGCCGACAACGCGCCGACTTTCCAGCAACTCGAAACCGCATTGGACGAGGCCAAGAATGATCTGCGACCTGCCACCGCCTGAGGGCGCGCTTGCCCTGCCGCCGCATCTCAATGCCGCCGCCGCCGAGGATCTGCGCGCCGCGCTGGTGCTCGCGCTCGACGGCGAGAGGCCGCCCGCGCTCGATGCCGCAGCAACGCTCAGCATCGGGCAGGCAGGGCTGCAACTGCTGCTCGCCGCACAGGCCGAGCAGCCGGCGCTGCGCGTGCACGGCGCCAGCGAGGGGCTGGCGGGACAGATTTCCGCGCTTCTCGCCCTGATCCGACCAACCGCCAGCGAAAGAGCCCGGCCATGACCACACGGATACTCGCGGTCGATGATTCACCGTCGATGCGGATGCTGTTGCGCGCTTCGCTGGCGAAGCAGGGCTTCGCGGTCGAGGATGCCGAGGACGGCGTCCACGGCCTCGAGAGGATGCACGAGGTTGCGCCAGACCTCCTCATCACCGACATCAATATGCCGCGGATGGACGGGTTCGAGCTGATCGAGGCGGTGCGGGCCGAGCCGCGCTTTCGCGGCACCCCGATCCTGGTCCTTTCGACCGAGTTTTCCGACGAGAAGAAGGCTCGCGCCCGCAACGCCGGGGCGACCGGCTGGATCACCAAGCCGTTCGACCCCGACAAGCTCGGCGCTGCGATCCGGAGGGTCTACCCATGAGCGAGCTGGAAGATATCCAGGCGATCTTCTTCGAGGAAGCCGAAGAAGGCCTCGCCACCGCCGAAGCCGGCCTTTCGGCCATGGCCGAAGGCGATGCCTCGCCCGATGTGATCGCCGGCGTCTTTCGCGCGGTCCATTCAATCAAGGGCGGCGCGGGGGCGTTCGGCCATGGGGGCCTGCAGGATTTCGCCCATGTGTTCGAGAACCTGCTCGACGAAGTCCGCGCCGGCCGGATTGCGGCTGACGATCGGGTCTGCCGCACCATGCTGGCCGCGTTCGACGTGCTGAGCGACCATGTCGCCGCCGCGCGCGGGCTGGGGCCGGCACCCGACGATGCGGCGATGCTGGCTGCATTGCAGCAGGCGCTGGGGCAAGGTGCGCCCTCGGCGCCAGCCGAACCGGTGGCGGACGAAAACGGCTTCACCCCGGTCGCCATCGACCTTGCCGACCTCGACAACGATCCGTTTGCGTTCGAGCCGGTCGCAGTCGCGCTCGACGATCTTGATGCGCCCGCATCTCAAACCGGCGCGTGGCAAATCACCTTCACCCCCTCGCCCGCCGCGCTGGCGCATGGCGGCGAGCCGCTGCTGGTCATCCGCGAACTCGAGCGGCTGGGCGCGCAGCTCACCGCCATCGACAGCGTGGTGCCGCCGCTGCGCGATCTCGACCCGGAAGGCGCCTATCTGACCTATCGGCTCGGCGCGCCCGCCGAATGCGACGAGGCGGCGCTGCGCGAATGCTTCGATTTCATGCCGCCCGATTGCAGCCTCACCATCGCCCGCGAGGAGGCGCCCGCACCTGCCGTTCTGGCCGCGCCGACGCTGGTGGTGGACAATGCCCAGCCGCCGCCGGACGCAGCGCCCGCCGCCCCGCCGCCGGCAGCCGCCAGCGATGGCGGCGTGCCGCAGTTGATCCGCGTCGATGTCGGCAAGCTCGACATGCTGCTCAACCTCGTCGGAGAGTTGGTGATCCGGAATTCGATCCTGTTCGACCGCCTCTCGCCCACCGACCAGCAGCGCGTCGAGCTGCCCGAACTGGCCCGGCTGACGCGCGAGATTCAGGACAATGTCATGTCGCTGCGCGCGCAGCCGGTGCGCCAGGCCTTCAGCCGCGTGCCGCGCATCGTGCGCGAACTGTGCGCCGATACCGGCAAGGAAGTCGATCTGGAGATGATCGGCGAGACCACCGAGGTCGACAAGGGCGTGATCGAAAAAATCGGCGAGCCGCTGACGCACATGATCCGCAACGCCGTCGATCACGGTATCGAGCCGCCGGCGCAGCGCGAGGCAGCAGGCAAGCCGCGCCGGGGCACGTTGCAGCTTTCCGCCGAGCAGAAAGGCGCGCGGATTTTTCTGCGCGTGCGCGACGATGGCCGCGGGATCGACCGCGCCCGCGTGCGCGCCAAGGCGATCGAGAAGGGCATCATCCCCGCCGACGCAATGCTGAGCGATGAGGAGATCGACAATCTCATCTGCGCCCCCGGCTTCTCCACCGCCGAGACGATTTCGAACATTTCCGGCCGCGGCGTCGGGATGGATGTGGTGCGCTCTAATGTCGAGGCGCTGGGCGGCCGGGTCGAGATCGCCTCGGTCCCCGGCGAGGGTACGACCTTCACCATGGTCCTGCCGCTGACGCTGGCGATCCTCGACGGGATGATCGTGCGCCTGTCGGGCCAGCGTTACGTGCTGCCGCTCGCCAGCGTGATCGAAACCGTGCGCCCCGAACCCGACCAGGTGCGCGCCGTCTCCACCGAAGGCGAGGTGATCGAATTGCGCGGCGATTATGTTCCCGTGCGCCGGGCGAGCGAGCTGTTCGGCTTCCCCCACCAGCGCGGCGCCTGCGAAGAGACGGTGGTGATCATCGTCGAGACCGAGGCGGGCCGCGTGGGCCTGCTGGTCGATACGATCGAGGACCGCCGCGAGGTGGTCATCAAGAGCCTCGACCAGAACCTCCACCCGATCCGCGGGCTCGGCGGCGCGACCATTCTGGGCGACGGTTCGATTGCCCTCATCCTCGATATCGATGCGCTGCTGGCCGCCGGCGGCGCGCAGAAATTTGCCCTGAAAGGACTGGCAGCATGAGCGAGCATGACAATGATCCCCGCCCGTCGGACATGAAGATCGTCACCTTCCGCCTGGGCGACCAGATGTTCGCCATTCCGATGGCCGCGCTGGTCGAAATCCGCGAATGGGAAGACCCGACCCCGCTACCCGGCGTGCCGCCGTTCCTCAAGGGCGTGACCAATCTGCGCGGCCATGTGGTGCCCGTGGTCGGGCTGGCCGAACGGCTCGGCTGGCCGCCCTCGGTGCTGCATGATCGCAGCTGCATCCTGGTGGTGACGATCGGCGACAAGCAGGCCGGTTTCCTGGTCGATGAGGTGGCCGATATCGTCGTTGGCCTGAGGCGGCTACCCACCCCCGCCGGCAAAGCTCTTCACCAGCGACCCGGCGACCAGCGCCCAGCCATCGACCAGCACGAAGAAGATGATCTTCATCGGCAGCGAGATGGTCGGCGGGGGCAGCATCATCATCCCCATCGCCATCAGCACTGCCGCCACGGCAAGGTCGATGATCAGGAAGGGCAACAGCAGCAGGAAGCCGATTTCGAACGCCCGCTTCAGTTCGGACACCATGAATGCGGGCACCAGCGTGGTCAGCTTGACCGCCGATGCCTCGACCGGGCGATCCTGGGCGAGGTCGGCGAACAGCGCCAGTTCTTCGCGGCCAACCTCGGCCAGCATGAACTGCCGGAACGGCGCGGCAGCTGCCTCGAATGCGCGCTCCTCGCTGATCTGCCCCTTGGTATAGGGCTCGATGCCCTGCTCCCAGGCGGTGGAAAAGGTTGGCGCCATGACGAAGAAGGAGAGGAACAGCGCCAGGCTGATGATCACCGGGTTGGGCGGCACACCGGGCGCGCCGAACCCGCTGCGCAGCAGCGACAGCGCGACCACGATGCGGGTGAACGAGGTCACGGTCATCAGGATCCCGGGCGCTAGGCTCAGCACGGTCAGCATCAGCACCAGCTGGATGACCTTGCCCGACATCGGCCCGCCGCTGCCAAGGTCGAGGCCCATGCCCTGTGCGTGCGCTGCCGCCGGAAGCAAGGCGATAGCGACAGCGATAGAAAGCGCGCCCGCGCGGCAGCGGCGCATCACGCCGCGTCCCGCCGCGCGTGCCACGCGGAGCTGAGCTGGAGGGCGAGCGGCAGCGGGCGCGGCGCGTAATCATCGGTCACCAGCGCAAGCGGCGTGGGCTTGGGGGCGGGCTCCGGCTCGGCCATCACCGCCGGCAGATCGCCCTCGCCCAGCACCGTCGCCTCATCGCCTGCCAGCAGGACGACATATTCGCGCGTGTCGGCGCGCAGCAGCACCACGCTCCGCTTGGGATCAAGCGCAAGGCGTTCGGCTACCTCCAGCCGCCGGCGTGCGCGCGGCGCGGCGATGCCGGCCAGCCCCGGCACGCCTGCGCCGAACCGGCGCAGCGCCCATACGCCGCCGCCCAGCAGGCCCAGCACCACGGCGAGCGCGCCCACTATCCGCATCAGCGAGACGAGGTCCATCAGGCTGCCCCCGCCCGGTGCGTTTCGGTGATCGCCAGCGCCATCGCCTCGGCATTCACCTCGACCTCGCCGCGCGCGACCATTCGGCCATTGACCATGGTCTGAGCCCCTAGATTTCCTCC
>NZ_JADMNM010000010.1 GCF_016461955.1 Qipengyuania sp. YIM B01966
GGTAGAAACTTCGGGCTCAGACCAACCATCACCGCGCATGGATCGTCCAACGCGGTATCGAGCGCAATGATCGCCCCGCGGCTCATCTTGAGCATTTCGCGCAGCGGCACGCGGGCCTGGCCCAGCACCACCGCGAGGTCCACTTCAAGCTCGGTAAAGAGCGGCACATCGGCGGCCGGCAGCGTCATGATCAATGTCTCCCTCGGGCCCATCCTAGGAAGATTTTTCCGCCCCCCGCCCCGCCACCCGGCAAATTTTTCCTACGATGGCGAAAGCCGGAACACTGGGGAGACTGACCGATGCCTGCCGATCTCGACCGCTCGCTCGCCATTTCTGCCAGCGGCCTGCGCGCGCAATCGGTGCGGATGCGGGTGGTGGCGGAAAATCTCGCCAATGCCGATTCCGTCGCGGATACGCCCGGCGGCGATCCCTATCGCCGCCGCGTGGCGAGTTTCCGCGCGGCGCTGGACGGGGCGGAAACCGGGGTCGAGGTCACCGGCATCGCTCGCGATCAGAGCGATTTTCGCCTGTCCTATCAGCCCGGCCACCCGGCGGCCGATGCGGCGGGCTATGTCCGCCTACCGAATGTCAATTCGCTGATCGAAAGCGCCGACATGAAGGCCGCGCAGCGATCGTACGAAGCCAATCTGGGCGCGATCCAGGCGGCCCGCGCAATGCTCGCGCGGACAGTCGATCTGCTCAAATAAATCCACCCCATCAGGAGAAACAGACAATGTCGATTGGCGCCCTGGACGCAGCCACCGCCTATGCCCGCTTGCGGCCTGACCCAGTGGGCGAGGGATTGCCCGCAACCTCTCCCTCGTCAGCCCCAGAGGCGCCGGGCTTCGGGCAGATGGTCAGCGAACTGGTCGGCAGTACCACCAGCGCGTTGCGCCAGGCCGAGGCGGCGGGGATCAACCAGCTCGCCGGCAAGGGCGATCTGATCGACGTGGTGACCGCGATCAACGCCGCCGAACAGGCGCTCGACACGGTGGTCGCCGTGCGCGACCGGGTGGTCGGCGCCTATGGCGAAATCATGCGGATGCAGATCTGATGAGCGGCAGCGAAGTCGCGGCGCTGGCCCAGTCGGCGTTCTGGGTGGTGCTGGCGATTGCCGGCCCCATGCTGCTGGCGGCGCTGGTCGTCGGGGTCGGCATCGGGCTGTTGCAGGCGCTGACGCAGGTGCAGGAAATGACCCTGACCTTCGTGCCCAAGCTGCTGGTGATCGGCGGCGTGTTCCTGCTCAGCCTGCCGATGATCGGCCACGCGATGGGCGGGTTCATGGCCGAGACCAGCCAGCTGATTACGCGCGGGCGATAACTCAGTGAGCGCCGCCGCGATGCTGCCGCAGCTTTACCTCCTTGCCGCCGTGTTCGCGCGGATCGGTGCGTTGGTGATGGCGCTGCCCGGTTTTGCCGACAGCGCAGTCCCGGTGCGCGTGCGGCTGATGATCACGCTCGGCCTGTCGGCGGCGATTGCCGGGCTGGTCCAAAAGCATATCACGCTCCCGATGGGAGAGATCGCGCTGGCGCTGCTGGTGGTGGGCGAAATGCTGATCGGCCTCGCTATCGGGATGATCATCCGCATCCTGTTCACCGCGATCACGGTGGCCGGATCGATTGCCAGCCTGCAGACCGGGCTGACTGCGGCGATGGCGCCCGATCCCAGCATGGGCGGACAGGTGCCGATCCTGGCGCGGTTGCTGACATTGGCGGCGACCACCGCCTGCCTCGCGGCCGGCCTCCACCATTGGTGGATCGCCGCAATGGTCGATTCCTACCGCCTGTTTCCCCCCGGCACGCTGCCGCCGGCGGGTGATTTTGCGCAGCTGTTGGTGGCGGTGACGGGCCGCGCGCTGGCGCTCGGTCTGTCGCTCGCCGCGCCGCTGGTGATCTTCGGGCTGCTATTCAACCTCGCGCTCGGTCTTGCCGGGCGGCTTGCACCGACGATCCAGATCTTCTTCATCGCGCAGCCGCTGACCCTGCTGTTCGGCCTCGCGCTGATGGGGGTGATCAGGGGCGCGATGATCCTCGCCTTTGCCGAGGCGATGGAAGCGTTCGTGCGCGGCGGCTGGGCGCTCTGACATGGCCGATGATGCCGGCGAGAAGAGCTTTGCCCCGAGCGAGAAGAAGCTCGCCGATGCGCGCAAGAAGGGCCAGACCGCCACCGCCGCCGAGGCGCGCCACGCGGCGATGCTGGGGGGCGCGGCGCTGGCGGTCGGGGTGGCCGGGTGGTGCACGCAGGCGCTTGCTGCAATGGCCGCCGGGCTGTGGGGCGGCGCTGGCCAGATGCGGCTGCACAGCGCGGGCGACGGGCGCCTGCTGGCGGGCCAGGCGCTCGGCGGCAGCCTGTGGGCGATTTTGCCGCTGCTTATTGTGCTGATGCTCGCGGCTGTAGTCGGGGCGTTGGCGCAGGGCCGGCCCAGCTGGTCCACCGCGCGCCTGGCGCTCAAATGGGAAAAGCTTTCGCCTGCCGCCGGGCTGAAGCGGCTGTTCGGCCCGCGCGCGCTGGGCGAATTTGCCAAGGTCCTGATCAAGCTGGCGCTGGTGCTGGCGGCGGCTTTGCTGGCGGTGTGGCCGCAACTGGTGGTGCTGGGCGGAATGGTCGGCGCGCCGGTGCCGGCAATCGGCGCGCTGGCGGCGGAGCTGAGCTGGCGGATGCTGGCGGTAGTGGCGGTGCTGGCCGCCGCGCTCGCGCTGGGCGACGGGCTGTGGCAGCACCGCGCCTTCCGCAAGCGGATGATGATGACCCGCGAAGAGGTCAAGCAGGAGGCGAAGGAGGCCGAAGGCAATCCCGAGATCAAGGGCCGGATGCGCCAGATCGCCCGCCAGCGCGCGCGCCAGCGGATGATGGCCGCGGTGCCCAAGGCGACCGTCATCGTTACCAACCCCACCCATTACGCGGTCGCGCTGCAATATGACCACGCGGCGATGGCAGCGCCGGTGGTGGTCGCCAAGGGGGTCGATGCGGTGGCGCTGCGGATCCGCGAGATCAGCCGCGAGGCGGGCGTTCCCGTGATCGAAAGCCCGCCGCTCGCCCGCGCCCTGTTCGCCCAGAGCGAGATCGAGCAGCCGATCCCGGTCGAACATTATGCCGCGGTGGCCGAGATCATCTCCTACGTCATGCGGCTGGCCGCCACGCAGCGTTAGATCACACGCGGCGGTCGTATTTCGCCAGTTCCACCCGCGCGCGCAATTCGACCTCGTCCATCAGCGCGCGCAAGGCCGCATCATCGGCCGGATCGCGCGGCTCCTCCAGCCAGCCGCGCAAGGCGGCCAGCGCCGCGACCGGCATGGCTTCGTCCGCGTGATCGAGCGCGTCGAGCCGCTCCAGCGCCTCCTCAGCCGGGCGCACGAGGCGGCGGCGCAGTTCGCGCGCCGGATCGCTGGCCATCGCCAGCAAAGCGGGCATGGCCGCCATCGGCACCCCCAGCGGCGCATTGGCGGCGGCAGGAGCGGGCGGCGCGGGCGGCAGGAACTCTACGGCCGAGGGCGTTGTGGCAGCGCTGCGCGGGGCGCCAAGCGCGCTTAGAACGGAGCCCAGCGGCGGCCCAAGTGGCGGCAATGCTCCGCTCATGTCCCGCCCCCCGTGCTACTGCCTAGCGCGCCTCTCGCGCCGACCCTGTCCTATAATAGGCGCAAGCGATGCACCGGGCCAAACCGGCCCCCGCAGGAAAGAGGGACGGCAGATGCGCTCCATGCCACGGATTGGCGGCCTCCTCGGCCCCGCGCTGGCACTGCTGGCGCTGGCCGCGCCGGCGATGGCCAGCGCGCAGGCGCAAGCGCAGGTGCGGATCAAGGATATCGTCGAGTTCGACAATGTCCGCGAGAATCAGCTGGTCGGCTATGGCCTGGTGGTCGGCCTGCCCGGCACCGGCGACAAGGTCCGCAACGTGCCGTTCACCGAGGAATCGATGCAGGCAATGCTCGAGCGGATGGGCATCAACACCCGCGATACGCCGCTCCGCACCAAGAATGTCGCCGCCGTCTCGCTGACTGCGACCATGCCCGCTTTTGCCCGCAGTGGCTCGCGGATCGACGTGCAGGTTTCGGCGCTGGGCGATGCCAGCAGCCTGCAGGGGGGCATCCTGCTGGCCAGCGCGCTACGCGGGATGGACGGGCAGATCTACGCGATGGCGCAGGGTCCGGTGGCGATTGCCGGCTTTGCCGCGCGCGGCGCGGGCGCCAGCGTCAGCCGCGGGGTGCCGACCACCGCGCGCATCGCCAGCGGCGCGATCGTCGAACGCGAGGTGCCGTTTGCGCTCGACGATGCGCGCGCCATGCGCCTTGCGCTGCGCCACCCCGATGTCACCACCGCCCACCGCATTGCCGAGGCGATCAACCGCGAGGTCCCCGGCATCGCCCGTGCGAGCGACCCGGCCACGGTCGAACTGGCCGTCGCCGGGCCCGATATCATGCGCCTGATCGGCCGGATCGAGAACCTTGCCATCGCGGTCGAACAGCCGGCGCGGATCGTCATCAACGAAGCCTCCGGCACGGTCGTTCTGACCGACGATGTGCGGATCAGCCCGGTCGCCATCGCGCAGGGCGGGCTGACGATCTCGGTCGCCGAGCGCCCGTTCGTGTCGCAGCCCGCGCCGCTATCAAGCGGAGAAACGGTGGTGACGCCCGATACCGCGCTGGCGGTCGATGATGGCAGCGGCGCGGCGCTGGCCCGGATCGGCGGCGGCGCATCGCTGCAATCGCTCGTCGACGGGCTGAACGCGCTGGGCGTTTCGCCGCGCGATCTGATCGCAATCGTTCAGGCGCTGGCCACCGCCGGCGCGCTTCAGGCGGAGATTATCGTCCAATGACCGCACTCGCTCCCCTCTCCGCCGCCCTGCCCTCCACGCCTGCCCAGCGGCTCGACACCGCGCGCGATTTCGAGGCGGTGTTTCTTGGGCAGGTGACTAAGCTGATGCTCGAATCGGTCGAACTCGATCCGCAATTTTCGGGCGGTGAGGGCGAGGCGATGTTTCGCGGCGTGATGGCCGAGGAACTGGGCACGATGATCGCCGCGCGCGGTGGCCTGGGCATCGCCGCTGCCGTTGCCGCACAGATCGAGCGGATCGAAGGAGGCGGGCAATGATCGCCGCGCTGCTCGATATTGCGCGTTCGCTGGCGCAGATCATGGACGACGAAACCGCGCAACTGGCGCAGACCGCCCGGCTGGGCGATCATGCCGCGCTGGGTCAGGCCAAGCAGGTGCTGGCCGGCCAGCTGGAGGCGGAATTCGTCAAGCTTGACGCGCTCGGGCCCGACTGGCCCAACCGCCTGTCAGGCGACGAGCAGGCCGATCTTGCCACCACCATTGGCGAGCTGATCGCAGTGGCCGAGGTCAATGCCGCGATGCTCCAGCGCCAGCTCGATCTGTCGAGCGACCTGCTCGCCGCGCTGACCCGCGAAGCGCGCCGGGCATCGGGGCGTGGCGGGATCGTCTATGCCGCCAGCGGCACGCTCAGCACCGCCGAGGGCGCCGGGCCGATCGCGCTCAACCGGACGTTGTGACCGCGCGCAGCGGCGCCGCATCGCGCCGCAGGACGATGATGGCGATGGTCAGCGACAGGGTGGCGAGCGCGGCCAGCAGCAGCCAGACCGGGCGGTAGCTGCCCGCCCCGTCAAACAGCCGGCCGGCGACTTCGACCATCGCCATCGTCGCCGCCGTGGTGATCACCGCGCTGGTCCCGTAAGCGAGCGGGAATTCGCGCGGTTCAAAGCGGCTGGCGATAAGCAGGCTCCACAAGGGGAACACCCCGCCCAGCGCAAGGCCCACGGTCAGCACGGTGATGAACAGCACCGGCACCGCCGCGGTCAGCGACAGCACGGCCAGCAGCACCAGATGACAGGCGATGACGATCGCGAACAGCGGCAGCAGCCGCATCCGGTCGGCCGCCCAGCCGACCAGCAATTTGCCGGCAATCGCCGAGGCGGTCATTGCCGACATCAGCCACGCCGCTGTCTGCACGTCGATCTGCTGCTGGCGCAGGGCGATGCCGAGCGCGCGCCCGCTGCGGGCGACGAACCAGCCCGTCACCAGCATGTTGACCGTCAGCGCGCCAGCGGCAATCGCACCCGCGGCCAGCGGACCGGCCAGCGCCGCGCCGAGCATGGCCGGGCTGCGCGCGCTCGCCGCCATCCCCGCGCCGGCCACAGGCGGTGAAGCTGACCGGCGAGCGGGCTCCACACCATCATCCCCAGCAGGATCAGCACCAGCCCGCGATTGGCCTCCGCCCGGTTCAGCCCGAATTCGCGGCTCAGCGGCTCGACGAACAGGCCGAAGGGATAATTGAGCGCGCCGACCACGAGCATGGCGGCGACAAAGCCGCCGGCCAGCGCCAGCCAGCCGCCGCGCCCGTCCGGCGCGTCGGCCGCGGGGGAAAGCGCCGCGCCGCTCACCAGCCCCACGCGGCAGGCGGCGGGGCAACCGGGCGGTCGGCGGCGAATTCGACGCGGAACAGCCGGTCATTGGGCGCCGCGCGGGTCAGCTGATAGGCGAATGTCGCGCCCCGCGTGCCGGCCGGGTCAACATCCACCCGCCAGACATTGGTGACCGAGCGGTCCAGCCCATTGGCGCGAAACGCGGCGATGCTTTCCGCATCGACCGGAAAATCCTGCGCGCGCGCGGTGCCGGCGCTGGCGGTGTCGCCGCCGTAGAGCGTGACCGCATCGGCACTGCCGTCCTCGTGCCGGTGATCGTGCTTCAGCCTGAGGCCGGTGGGCGTGCGGGTGATCAGCCAGGTGCGCGAGCGATCCCAGCTGCCATCGGCGCGCAAGACATGGAACGGAATGGCGATCCGCTCGGCGCTGCACTGGCTGACCTGCATGATCATCGCCTGCCCCGCCATGTCGGCATCGACCGCTTCGGTGCTGACCAGCTGGCCGGCATAAGCCTTGCCGCAATGGCTGCTAAGGGCGCTCCAGAACGCCTCCTGGGGCGCTGGCAGCGGGGCCGGCAGGGTGGCGCAGCCCGCCAGCGCGAGCGCGCCGAGAACGGCTGGGAGAGCGATCTGAGGCATTCGCATCGACCCGATGTGCCAGCAAGCCGGGCGCGCGGCAACTAGCGGCTGCACCAGTCGCGATCCCCGTCCGCCCGCGCCGAACCGGCGGCGATCATCGCTTCGGCCAGATCATCTTCGCGCCCGTCGGGGCCGATCCGCCAGGCGGCGCGCAATTCGCGGCCATAGATGTCGCGCGGAGGGTCGGCCCCGCCATCCAGCAGGAACGGGCCGCGCGCGGTCCAGGCCACCAGATCGCCCCGCGCCCGCAGCGCGAGCTGGCGTTCGGCCGCGCAGGCTCCGGCAATCTCGGGCGCGTTGTAGCCGGTCAGCCGGACGCGCCGTTGGCCGATGATCAGCGTATCGCCATCGGGCGCGCAGATCGCCGCGCGCCCTCCCCCGCACACCGCCACCGGCCCGGCCAGTTCCTCGCCCGTTCGGGGCGCGGCGGGCCATAGCCAGCGCAGCGCCGCAATGCCGCCGAGGATGGCCGCCAGCACCAGCCACCAGCGCCATGCGCGCATGCGCGCCAGCGCGCGCGGCGGCGCTGCCAGCCTTCGTCGAACCGCAGCGGCCGGCCCCCGCGCGGCGCCCGGCGCCATCCTCTCATCCGCCGCCGCATAGCCGGGCGGGCCCCGCGGCGATAGCTGGCGCTTTACGTCGGGGCGCAGAGCGGGCTAATCGCTCGCGTGATGCACACCACCGACCCCGCCATGCTGGCCAAGGCCGAAACCCTGATCGAGGCGCTGCCCTATTTCCAGCGCTATGCCGGGCGCACCTTCGTGGTGAAATATGGCGGCCATGCGATGGGCGACCCCGAGGCGGCGCGCGATTTCGCCGAGGATATCGTGCTGCTGAAGGCGGTCGGGATCAATCCGGTCGTGGTTCATGGCGGCGGCCCGCAGATCGGCGCCATGCTGAGCCGACTGGGCGTGGAAAGCCGCTTCGTCGATGGCCTGAGGGTGACCGACAAGGCCACCGCAGAGGTGGCCGAGATGGTCCTGTCGGGTGCGATCAACAAGGAACTGGTCGGCTGGATCGCGGCCGCCGGCGGGCGGGCGATCGGCATTTCCGGCAAGGATGGCGGGCTCGTTACTGCCAGCCCGGTGCAGCGGACCGCGCGCGACCCTGATTCGCTGATCGAGCGGGCGGTCGATCTGGGTTTCGTCGGCGAGCCGGCAGCGGTCGATACCACGGTGATCGACACGGTCAGCGCCGCCGGGATGATCCCGGTGATCGCCCCGATCGGCGCCGGGACTGACAGGCATACTTACAATATAAACGCCGACACCATGGCTGGCGCGATTGCGGCCGCATTGGGCGCGGCGCGGCTGTTCCTGCTGACCGATGTGCCGGGCGTGCTCGACCAGCAGGGCGGGTTGCTGACCGATCTGACGCCTGCCGACATTGCCGGTTTGCGCGAGGATGGCACGATCAGCGGCGGGATGATCCCAAAGCTCGAAACCTGCATCCATGCGGTTGAGGCGGGCTGCGATGCGGCGGTCGTGCTCGACGGACGGGTGCCGCACGCCATGCTGCTCGAATTCTTCACCTCGCGCGGCGCGGGCACGCTGATCCGGGCGGCATGATGCGCGGTTCGATCGCCCTGCTGATCGGCTGTGCAGCCTTGGCCGCGTGTGACCGCGCGGCCACGCCGGTTGCGCCCGCGCCCGCCGAAACCGCACCCTCGCCCACCGCGCCCGCACCTGCCGCAACGCCGACACCCGTCACCGCGCCGACCGCCGGCCCCGCGCCTTCGCCGGCGCCCGATCCAGCGGATGCCCCAACCCCGGCGGCGGACGCACCGAGCGCCGAGACACGCACCTGCCGCGAGGCCACCGCCGATTATGGCGCCGCGATCGCCGCGCGCGATTTCGCTGCCGCCGCCGCGAGCTGGTCGCAGCGCAGCAAGATGACGCCCACCAGCCTGGCAGCCGCCTATCGCCCCTATCTGCGCCCGCGCCTCGGCATTGGCGCGGCGCAGGAAGAGGGCGCTGCCGGATCGGTCTATTGCACGGTCGAGGTTACCGTGAGCGACCGTGCCGGTGATGGCGAAACGCGCTCGGGCTCGCTCACCTGGCGGCGGATCAACGATGTGCCCGGCGCGCGCGAATGGCAACTGCGCTGGCATCTGACCGGTTCGTCGCTCAATCTGGTGCCAACCCCCGAACCGTCCGCGGCAGAACCTGCCGGCGAAGGCGAAACCGCCAGCGATCCCGCCGAATAAGCGGGCTGTTAAGCCGCCGCGCGATCTTGTAGAGCCGCCTTGACCGGCCCGCCACCATCCGCGCGGGGCATAAGACAGGCTGACCCGTGCTGCTGCAAACGCTGATCCAGATCGTCGACTTGCTGACCAATGTGCTGGTCATGCTGCTGATCGTCCAGATGGTGATCGGGCTGCTGCTGGCATTCAACGCCATCAGCGGCCGCAATGAATTCATGATGACCCTCTATAACGCGATCAATTCGCTGCTCGATCCGGTGCTGGCCCCGATCCGGCGGCTGATGCCGCGCACCGGCGCGCTCGATTTCTCGCCGCTGGTGCTGATCATCGGCTTGCAGATCGTGATGATCGTGCTGCGCAATCTCGCTTATTCGCTGGCATGAGCGCGGCGGTCATCGACGGCAAGGCCTTCGCTGCAGGTCTGCGCCAGCGCGTCGGCGTGGCGGCCGCAGCCTTTGCCGCCCAGGCCGGGCGCAAGGCGGGGCTCGCCGTGGTGCTGGTGGGCGAAGACCCGGCAAGCGCGGTCTATGTCCGCGCCAAGGGCAAGGCGACACTTGAGGCCGGCATGGCCAGTTTCGAACATCGCCTGCCCGCCGCCACCAGCGAAGCCGAGCTGCTGGCGCTGATTGCCCAGCTCAACGCCGATCCGGCGGTGGACGGCATCCTCGTCCAGCTCCCCTTGCCCGCCGGGATCGACGAGCAGGCAGTGATCGCCGCGATTGCGCCGGACAAGGACGTGGACGGGTTCCATATCGACAATGCCGGCCGGCTGGCCGTGGGACAGGAGGGGTTTGTCCCCTGCACCCCGCTCGGCTGCCTGATGCTGCTGCAGGATGCTCTGGGCGATCTTTCGGGCAAGGAAGCGGTGGTGATCGGCCGCTCCAACATTGTCGGCAAGCCGATGGCGCAATTGCTGCTGAACGCCAATGCTACCGTCACCATCGCGCATAGCCGCACGGCCGATCTGCCGGCGGTGGTGCGCCGCGCGGATATCGTGGTCGCCGCAGTCGGCCGGCCGGAGATGATCCGCGGCGACTGGCTGAAACCGGGCGCGGTGGTGATCGATGTCGGCATCAACCGCCTGGCGCCCACCGATGATGCGCCCAAGGGGCGGCTGGTGGGCGATGTCGCCTATGACGAGGCAGCCGGGGTGGCAGCGGCCATCACCCCGGTCCCCGGCGGGGTCGGGCCTATGACCATCGCGGTGCTCTTGCGCAACACGCTGGTCGCCGCCTATCGCCATGCAGGGCTGCAAATGGAGGGCGATGCGCTGTGAGGATCTGGCCGAAACTTGCCGCCACCGCTGCGCTCATCGCCGCGACCGCCGCCTGCGTAGAGGGGCCGCTGCCCAATCACGGCCCCTTGCGCCCCTCGGCCAACCCCAGCGCGGTGATCGCGGCCGAGCTCGCCTTTGCCCGCGCGGCGCGCGAACGCGGCACCTGGACCGCGTTCCGCGAATACGCCACGCCCGATGCGCTGTGGCCCAATCCGGGCCTCGTCAACGTCCACCGCTCGCTCGCCGGCTGGGCCGATCCGGCGCAGCCGATCATCTGGAGCCCGACCCGCGTGTGGTCGAGCTGTGACGGATCGTTCGCCGCCAGCACCGGCTGGGCCGACCATCCCGATGGCAGCAAGGGCGAATTCCTCACCATCTGGCAGCGCCAGCGCGATGGCTCCTATCGCTGGGTGCTCGACCAGGCGCTGTCCGAACGGCCCGGCGCACAGCGGCCCGAAATGGCCAGCGGCATCGTCGCCGACTGCCCGGCAGCGCGCCAGTTCCGCCAGAAGGTGCGCCGGGGTGAGGCCTGGGGCAGCGGCGAATCCGACGATGGCACGCTGACCTGGGAAACCCGCATCGCCGCCGACTGTTCGCGCACCGTGCGGGTCGCCATCGCCCGCGCAGGCGGCCGCGAAACCGTGCTCGCCCGCCGCGAACCGGCCCCGCCCGCCCGTGCCGGCGGCACCGCGCCGAGCTGCACGCCGGCCTGAGGCAGCGCGCGGTGTTCGAAATCTTTGTCTCGGCGTTCATCACGCTGTTCGTGGTGATCGACCCGCCCGGCTGCGCGCCGATCTATGCCGGGCTGACCAAGGGCGCCAGCCGCGCGCAGGCGACCGCCATGGCGCTGCGGGCGACCTTCATCGCCGCGATCATCCTGCTGATCTTCGCTTTGTTCGGGCAGGAATTGCTCGCCGCGCTCCATATCGAACTGGACGCCTTTCGCATCGCCGGCGGACTGATGCTGTTCTTTATCGCGTTCGACATGGTGTTCGAAAAGCGCACTCAGCGGCGCGAGGAACGGGCCGAGAAAGTCGCCGCCACGCCCGAGATCGAGGATGTCTCGGTGTTCCCGATGGCCATGCCGATGCTCGCCGGGCCGGGCGCGATCGCGGCAATCATGCTGCTGATGAACGAAGCGGGCGACTGGAACATGCGCGGCGTGGTGCTGGCGGCGCTGGGCGCGGTGCTGCTGATCACCGCCGCCGCCCTGGTCGCCGCCGGCCCCCTGATCCGCATCCTCGGCGACCGCGTCGAAGCGGTCATCACCCGCCTGCTCGGCGTCCTGCTCGCCGCGCTCGCCGCACAATATGTGATCGACGGGTTGCGGGGCAGCTTCGGGGTTTGAGGGGGCGTGCGGGGTGTCGGCGTGCGACCCGATTGCTGACGAAGCGAAACTGCGAGTTAGACTTAAGAGCAGACATGGCACGCGATAGGCTTGGAAAGGAAACGGACTATGTCTGCTGCGAGCAGGTGACAGGCCGTGCCGTCCAGGGCGAGCTTCGCCTCTCTGACGATCGGATCGAAGTGCGGTTGGTCTCCTTCGATGACTTTTTCTTCATCGACAGGGACACTGAGCATCTCCCGCTCCGGCTCGAAGACAATAGTTATACGACGATGCACAATGCCTTTTTTGGTGGGCCGGGAAGCTGCTCATCGAGAACGGAGACGACCCACAACCAAACCATCTCTACGAGCACTCTCATACACGGCCCGGACGAATGGAAACCCGACGATCCCATCCGGCATGTCACCTTTGAGTTGCCGCGCGTGAAGGCGTTTCTCCGCTACGACCCGAAGATCAAGGAGCTGGAGTCCAATTCACCTCGGAGCGAGATCGACACTTACGCTTTCGCGGTCGAGCTCCCCGGACTGACCGTCCGGCTGGGCTATCGCAGCACCGTTTCCATGGCCTCCGAGCGGGTGCGCGTGGAAGCGCCCGTGTTTGTCATCGATTTTGCTCAGCCGCGTTCGATCAAGACCTATCTCGAAGACGTTCAAACCATTGTACGGTTCGTTTCGTCGGCGCTTGGCATCACAATGCACCCCGAAGACATACGCATCCGGCGCGTTTCCGATGAAGAGATGCGCTCAAGCGTCGAGACGGGTGACTTTCTTGGCGACCATTCGGTCACAGAAATGTGGTTCAGAAAATCGCACCAGGACGACGGGGAAGCGTGCTCTTATCGCGCCTTCGCTGGCCTTTTCGATGAAGAAGAGATGCGTGCGTTCTGCGCCTGCCTTCGCCTCTGGATTGAACGCGATCCGGAATGGGCGCGGTCCAATGCTTTGATGATCGAATGTCTTCGTCTGCAACGAGAGATCAGCGCAGAACGGATGCTGGCCGCCTGCAAATGGCTTGAGGAAGTTCCAACAGCCAAAGCCGTTCGCGTGACCGATGACAGGATCATCAAAACAATTGCGGATGCGGCGTTACAAGCAGCTGATGAACTTGGCCAAGATCGGTTGAAGGCTCGCATTCCGCAGGCCCTCGAACGGTTGACGCTTGAATCACATCGGGAACGCTTTGAACGGCTCATTGCAAGAGTTGCAGACAGGTTTGGCCCACGCGTGGTCCATAAAGATATGCCGGACCACCTCATCGCGGCTATTCGCGACTTTCGAGGAAAGGTCGCTCATGGCCACTATGAGCCCAAAGACGATGCTGAGAGCGAGTCCTTCGCCCGTTCAATCTTTGCCGTTGAGGCGCTTTGCCTTTTGCTGACATGCTTCGATATGCCGATGACAAAAGACGGCCTCGACCGGATAAAGCACCACCCGCTCGTTGAGCATTACCGCCTTTTCACCGTTAAGTGGGCCTAATCTTTCCAATCGGTCGGCGGCGTGTGGCAATTGGAGCCGCTGGACAAACAAGAACAGTTCGATTGTCCTGAGCCTTCTGCGATTCCCTTGAGAGCAGTTAGGTCGCATTTGGCTCAACCTTCGACGTTGATGAAAGGTCCGGCTCGTCGATTTACATCCGAGGGCCGACAGTCAGTTAACCACCCCACGTCGGTCATTCATAATCAGACGCGCAGCGCCTGAAATCAGACGCACCCTACTGCAGCGTCACCCGGTCCTCGTCGCTGTTCCGCAGGCCGTAGAATTGCATCAGCTGGATCAGCAATTCGCAGCGTTCGCCCAGCGTACCCGCTTCGAGCAGCGCCTGTTTCGAGGCCGGGTCGAACGGGGCAATTTGCGAGACGCCGTTGATCAGCGTCTCATCGTCCAGCCGGGCAACCGAATCCCAATCGACGCTGTAGCCCTGGGCATCGGCGAAGGCGCGGGCTTCCTGTTCGAAGCCGGCGCGTTCGACCGCGCTCAGCACCTCGCCCGCCGGCTCGTCGAGCACCTCGCCTTCCACCTGGCGGAACGGGGTCGCCACCTCCAGTTCGCGCAGCAGGCGGAAGCGCGCCTCGCCCTCGAGCACGAGGTTGAAGCCGCCATCCTCGAGCGCCTCGACCTCGCCGATGCGCCCGATGCAACCGATCGTGAACAGCTCCGCCCCCTCGGCCGCGCGCTGCGGCTGGATCATCGCGATGCGCCGATCGCGGGCCAGCGCATCGGACACCAGCGCGCGGTAACGCGGCTCGAAAATGTGCAGCGGCAATTGCATCCCGGGAAACAGGATCGCGCCCGACAGCGGGAAGATCGACAGGCGCCGCGCCATTGCGAAGCCCGTCAGCCGAACAGCACGCGCGACAGGCAGCGGCGGGTGGCGACCGTCCATGGATCTTCAAGGCCGACCGATTCGAACATCTGCAGCAGCCGGGCGCGCGCGGCGCCCTCGTTCCATTCGCGGTCGCTGGCGATCATCCGCAGCAGCACCTCGGCCGCCTCGTCCCGCTCGCCGGCGGCAAAGGCGGCCTGCGCGAAGGCGAACTGCCGGTCCATATCGGCCGGCGCCTCGGCCGCGGCGGCTCGCAGCACCTGCAACTCGCTGTCATCGACGCGTTCCGCGGCAAGCTCGAGCGCGGCGAGCGCCTGCCGCACCGGCGCGCTCTCGGCAATCTCGGGCGGCAGCGCGCCCGCCACAGCGCGCGCCTCGTCCGCCTGGCCCCCAGCGACCAGCGCGCGGATCAGCCCGCCCTGCGCGGCGGCATCGTGCGGCGCCATCTCGACCACCTGGCGGAAAATGCCCGCGGCCCGCTCGGCCTCGCCCGCGGCCAGCACCTCTTCGCCCATGGCGATGAACTGGCCGACATCGGGCGCGACCGCATCGCCCGCCGCGCCATCGATCGGCAATTGGGCGAGCAACTGGTCGAGCGTCTGCTTCAGCTGCGATTCGCTGCGCGCATTGGTCAGGTCGGCGACCGGCTGGCCCTGGAACATCGCATAGACCGTGGGGATCGAGCGGACCTGGAACTGTGCGGCGATAAACTGTTCCTCGTCGACATTGATCTTGGCCAGCACCACGCCCTTATCGGCATAGTCGGCGGCGACCTTTTCCAGCACCGGGGTCAGCGCCTTGCACGGGCCGCACCATTCGGCCCAGAAATCGAGGATTACGAGCTTGGTCATCGAGGGTTCGACCACCTCGGTGCGGAACCGGTCCACGGCCTTCTGCTCGTCGAGATTGAGGCCCATACTGGCCATGCGCTGATCCTTCCTGCGGCAAACTGTCGGCGCCAATGTGGGGCGGCGGGCGCGAAAGTGAAGCGTTAAATCGCCGGGCAATCATGGGGCCGCGCCGGCGGGCAATTTCCCCTTGCCGCCGTGGGGAACCGCTGCTAACCGCGCGCTTCCCACCGGGGCCAGCCGCCCCGTGACGCCGTGAGCGGGCGTAGCTCAGGGGTAGAGCACAACCTTGCCAAGGTTGGGGTCGAGGGTTCGAATCCCTTCGCCCGCTCCAGTTTTCTTTCAGCATCGACATATCGCAGCGCGGGTCAGCCTGGCCGATAAGCGCTTGCGAGCAGCTGTAGCTTCGGCTAGCGGCACGATATGTCATATCATAGCACGCGCTTCACCCGTCCTGTCCGCCTGCTTGCTGGCGGCAGCCTTGCCGCGCTGGCGTTCGCCGCGTCGCCTGCGCTGGCGCAATCTGCCGCGCCGGCCGACGATCTGCATGACCGCCGCGTCGATACCGAAGGCGAGATCGTCGTTACCGCCACCGGGCTCGAGCAGCTCGACATCATCGCCGGCACCTCGGTGGTCGAAGCGGCCGAATTGCAGCGCGAGATGCACGGCCAGATCGGCGAGGTGCTGGCCAAGCAGCCGGGTGTGTCCGCCACCAGCTTTTCGCCGGGCGCCTCGCGCCCGGTGCTGCGCGGTTTTTCAGGCGAGCGGGTCAAGGTGCTGGTCGACGGGATCGGCGCGATCGATGCGTCCAACACCTCGGCCGACCACGCCGTCTCGATCGACCCGCTGACTGCCGAGCGGATCGAGGTGCTGCGCGGCCCGGCAGTGATGCTCTATGGCGGGCAGGCGATTGGCGGGGCGATCAATGTGATCGACAAGCGTATCCCGCTGCGCCGGCTGAACGAGCCGGTTCATTTCGACCTCATCGCCGGGGCCGACAGCGCGGCTGACCTGCGGCAGGCAGGCGCCTCGGTCGATCTGCCGCTGGGCCGCCAGTTCGTCGTCCATCTCGATGGCGCGTGGCGCAAGACCGACGATCTCGCCATTGGCGGCAAGCTGCTGGCCCCAGCCTTGCGCGCCGAGGTGCTGGCCAACGCGGCCGAGGAACTGGCCGAGGGCCATGCGGATGAAGCCGGCGAGCTGACCGAACTCGCCAATGCGCGCGGTACGCTGCCCAACAGCGCGACAGAGACTTGGAGCGCCAATGCCGGTTTCGCCTTCTTCGCCGGCGGCGGGTCGCTGGGCGCCTCCTTCGGCGTTTATGACACCGCCTATGGCATCCCGCTGCGCCCCGGTGCCGGCCATCATCACGAGGGCGGCGGCGAGGAAGAGCATGGCGAGGAAAATGTCACCATCGGCCTTCGGCAATATCGCGCCGATCTGCGCGGGGTGCTGCCGCTGGGCGATGGCTTGTTCCACCGCCTGAAAACGCGCGTCGGCTTCTCCGATTACACGCACACCGAATTCGAAGGCGACGAGATCGGCACGGTGTTCGACGTCAAGGGGATCGAGGCGCGGGCCGAGCTTGAACAGAATGTCCGCGGCACATGGCGCGGCGCGAGCGGCATCCAGTATTACACCCGCGATTTTGCCGCCACCGGAGCCGAGGCGTTCATTGCCCCCAACGACACGCGCCAGCTTTCACTGTTCACGCTGCAGGAAGTCGGCTTCGGCCCGTGGCAGCTCGAACTGGGTGGGCGCTGGGAACGGGCCGACATCCGCTCGGTGCCGACAGGCTTCGATCGTTCCTTCGACAGTGTGTCGGGCGCGGCCAGCCTTGCCTATCAGGTGCCCGGGGGCTTGCGGGTCGGGATCAGCGCCTCGCGCTCCGAACGCGCGCCGGCCGCCGAGGAGCTGCTGTCGAACGGCCCGCACATCGCCACCCAGGCATTCGAGGTCGGCGATCTCGGTCTCGATACCGAACGCGCGCTCGGCCTCGAAGGCTTCGTCCGCGGCAAGGCCGGGCCCGCGACGGTCAGCCTCGCATTGTTCCGCAACTGGTTTGCCGATTACATCTACCTCGCCGCCACCGGCGCGGAAGAAGACGGGCTGCCGGTGTTCCAGTACCGCCAGGGCGATGCCGACTATTTGGGCGTCGAGGGCGAGGTGAGCCTGCCGCTGGGCCAGATGGGCCCCATATCGCTGCTGGCCGATCTGCGCGGCGATTATGTCCGCGCCAGTCTCGCCGATGGTTCGCCCTTGCCGCGTATCCCGCCGCTGAGCCTGCTCGGCGCGCTCGAGGCGCAGAGCGAGGTGGTCGATGGACGGGTCGAAGTGCAATGGTTCGACGCGCAGAACCGCGTGGCCGAATACGAAACGCCGACCGACGGGTTCACGCTGGTCAACGCCTCCCTGTCGTTCAAGCCGTGGCCCGGATCGAACAATCTGACGCTGGTGGCGGCGGTCGACAACATCTTCGACGTCGATGCCCGCCGGCACGCCAGCTTCACCAAGGATTTCGCCCCGCTCGCCGGGCGCAATTTCAGGATCAGCGCGCGCGCCAGCTTCTGACGTACGGCTGGCCGCAGATATGTGGGCGGGTCAGCCGATCCGCCCGTCGCCGTCATGATCGAGGCCGCGGTCTACGATGGTCGGCTCGTGCCGCTCCACCACCACGGGGCGCGGGGCCTGCGTGGCGCCTTCGGCGACCCCCTCGGCATGGGCAGCACGCAGATTGGCATCGTGCAGCCGCTTCTCGCTGCGGATGTGGTCATACGATCCGCGCATCTGACCATAGGCAAAAATCAGCAGCAGCCCGCCGGTAATCGCGAGGTTCTTCAGCGCAGCGCTGACCTGTACCGGGTCGCCCCACTGGTTGTGGAAGAAGAAGATCGTCAGCAGGGTAAACCCCGCGAGTACGATTGACACCAGCCGCGTCATCAGCCCGATCGCCAGCAGCAGCCCGGCCGCCACCTCGAATATGCCCACGCCTTGCGCGAAATTGGCCGGCAGGCTGACGCTTTCGAGGATCTGCGCGGTGGCGGCCGGATCGAGCAGCTTGTTGATGCCCGAAATAACGAAGATCGCGGCGAGCAGGATGCGGCCGAGAATGGCGGCAAGCGTGGACATGGCGTGTGGCTCCTTCCCCTTGAAGCCACACAATTATCACGCCGCGCCGCGCAGGGCCAGTGGGCCACCGGGCCAGCCTACAACCGGGGGCGGGCTGCAGCCGGGGCATTCTAAAGCCGGGGCAGCGTCACCCCGCGCTGGCCCATATATTTGCCCGCCCGGTCGGCATAGCTGACCTCGCAGCGTTCATTGCCCTGGAGGAACAGGAACTGGCAGGCGCCTTCATTGGCGTAGATCTTCGCCGGAAGCGGGGTGGTGTTGGAAAATTCCAGCGTCACGTGCCCTTCCCAGCCCGGTTCGAGCGGGGTCACGTTGACGATGATGCCGCAGCGCGCATAGGTCGATTTGCCGAGGCAGATGACCAGCACATCCTCGGGCACGCGGAAATATTCGACCGTGCGGGCGAGCGCGAAGCTGTTGGGCGGGATGATGCAGACATCGGTCTGCCGGTCGACAAAGCTGGTGGCGGCAAAATCCTTGGGATCGACCACGGCATTGTCGATATTGGTGAAGATCTTGAACTCGTCGGCCACCCGCGCGTCATAGCCATAGGACGACAGGCCGTAGGAAATGCAGCCGTCGCGCCGCTGCGCTTCGACGAAGGGTTCGATCATCCCGCGGGTCGTCGCCGCCTCGCGGATCCACCGGTCGGAAAGAATCGCCATGATGCCGGCATTGCCCGCCCCGCCGCGCCGGGCAAGGGGGCGCGGCGCGTGGGTGCCGGTTTTCCTACAGGGGCGGAGGTGTGGTAGGGTGCGGGCGCTCTTTGACCTTGCCGATTGTATGGCGCGCGGCGGCGGCTGGATTGCTTCCCGGCTCCGGGCCGGGGTCGCAATGACGACATGCGGACAGGCCCCAGCCTCGTCATTGCTAGGCGCCCCAGGCTCCGCGGCAATCCAGGCGGGTGCCCCTGTCGCCCGCTATCTGTCACCCGTCACCCGCACGGCGCAGCATCGCATCATGTTGGTTTATATAATGTTTGCTGGAAGGTCACAAAGTTGACACCTGTCGCCTTTGTCACCCGGTCAGCGGATTTCGCGGGCACCCAGTTGCGGGTTCAGCCGGGTAATGTGGTTGAGCCACGCCTTGGGCCGGCGCAGCAGATTGGCCGGATAATCCACCCGCACCCCCGCCAGCTCGGCCATCCGCCCGACGAAATGGATGCAGTTGCGCGTGTCGAGATCGTAATAGCGCCCCGGTGCATCGCGCCAGCGGACCATTTCGGCCACCATCCGGCGATAGGTCGCATCGCTTACCGGCAGCGTGAAATGGCGGTTGGTGCTGCGGATATAGCGCGGCTGTTCGACCATGATTTCGTGCTCGACCGGGCCGCGCAGCACGGCCGGGCCGGCGACCCTGGCGGTGAAGCCGTAATTCTCGTTCACCGGCGTGCCATCGGCCAGCGTCCCTTCGAACACGACGAAGGCATGGGGGTAACGCCCGACCACCACCGAGCCGTTGAAGCTGTGGAAGCTGACGCGCACCTCGGCCGCTGCCGGGCCGGCCAGCGCCAGCGCCCACAGGCCGAGCAGCAGGGCGAAAAACCGTCTCATGCCCGCCCCTTAGCCGCGCCGCCGCTTAACCGCCAGTGAAGCTCAGCCGGCCAGCAGCGTGGCATTGCCGCCCGCTGCCGTCGTATCGATGCACACCACCCGCTCGGTGGCAAAGCGGGCGACATAATGCGGCCCGCCGGCCTTGGGCCCGGTGCCCGACAGCCCCTCGCCGCCGAATGGCTGGCTGCCGACCACCGCGCCGATCTGGTTGCGGTTGACATAGAGGTTGCCGACCCGCGCCCGCGCCTCGACCAGCCGGCGGGTCGCGTCGATCCGGCTGTGGAGGCCCAGCGTCAAACCGAAGCCGATGGCGTTGATCTCGTCGATCACCGCCTCCAGCCGGTCACCGGCGAAGCGGGCGATATGGAGGATGGGGCCGAAATTCTCCTTGTCGAGATCGGCGATCGACCCGATCTCGATGATCGTCGGGGCGACAAAGGTGCCCTGATCGGCCCCCGCGCCCGGTGCCAGTCGCCAGACCGGATCGCCAGCGGCAATATGGTCGGCGACATGGGCCTCAAGCGAAGCGCGCGCTTCCTCGTCGATCGCCGGGCCGACATCGGTGGCGAATTGCGCCGGGTCGCCGACATTGAGCGTTTCGAAGGCACCGCGGATCATCGTCACCATCCGGTCGGCGACATCGTCCTGCACATAGAGCACGCGCTGCGCCGAGCAGCGTTGCCCGGCGCTCTGGAACGCGCTGGCGACGACATCGCGGGTGACCTGTTCGGGCAGCGCCGAGCTGTCCACGATCATCGCGTTCTGCCCGCCGGTTTCGGCAATCAGGATGCCGAGCGGGCCGTCGCGGTTGGCCAGGCTACGGTTGATCGCCTGCGCGGTGGCGGTCGAGCCGGTGAAGGCGACACCCGCAATGCGCGGGTCGGAGGTGATCGCCGCCCCGACCTCGCCCCCGCCGGGAAGCAGTTGCAGCACCTCGGCCGGCACGCCCGCCTGGTGGCACAGCCGCACCGCCAGCGCGGCGATCAGCGGGGTCTGCTCGGCGGGTTTGGCAATCACGGTGTTGCCCGCCGCCAGCGCGGCCGCGGCCGGGCCGATGAAGATCGCCAGCGGAAAATTCCACGGGCTGATCGTGGCGAACACCCCTCGCCCGGCGAGATAGAGGCGGTTTTCCTCGCCCGTCGGGCCGGGGAGCACTTCGTGGCGGGTGAACAGGGTGCGCGCCTCGGCGGCGTAATAGCGCAGGAAATCGACCGCCTCGCGCAGTTCGAGCACCGCGTCCATCAGCGTCTTGCCCGCCTCGCGCTGGCATAGCGACAGGAAGGCGTCAGTTTCGGCCTCGAACGCATCGGCGCAGGCGTCGAGCAGGTCGGCCCGGCGGGCGCCGCCCAACGCGTCCCAGCCCGGCTGCGCGGCGGCGGCGCGGCCGATCGCGGCACTGACGTCGGCCGCAGTCGCAACGCGCATCGTCCCGACCCGGTCGCTGCGGTTCTGCGGTGCGGTGATGGCGACCGTCTCGCCGGCAGGGCCCTCGGCAAAGGTGGGCGCGGCCTCCCACAGCTTGCCAGCCAGCCCGGCGAGCCGCGCGAGCAGCGGTTCGCGCACCAGCGGATCGGCAAGGTCCACCCCGGCGCTGTTGCGGCGGCCGGGGAATATGTCGCCCGGCAGGGGGATCGCCGGGTTGCGCTTCGGCTCGGTGGCGGCGAGTTCGCCGACCGGGTCGATCACCAGCGCGCCGACCGGCACATCGGCATCGGCCATTCGGTTGACGAACGAGCTGTTGGCCCCGTTCTCGAGCAGCCGGCGCACCAGATAGGCCAGCAGATCCTCGTGCGAGCCGACCGGCGCATAGATCCGCACCCGCGTCGGCGCGCCTCCCGCCTCGCGCTGGGTGCGGGCGAGTTCTTCGTAAACATCCTCGCCCATGCCGTGGAGGCGCTGGAATTCGAACGAGCGGCCTGCAGCGAGCGCGGTGATCGCGCCGATCGTATAGGCGTTGTGCGTGGCAAAGGCCGGGAACAGCGCATCGCCCGCATCGAGCAGCCGCGCGGCACAGGCGAGGTACGACACATCGGTTGCCACCTTGCGGGTGAACACCGGGTAATCGGCATAGCCGCCGACCTGGCTCAGCTTGATCTCGGCGTCCCAATACGCGCCCTTGACCAGCCGGACGAACAGCTTGCGGCCATGCCGGCGGGCGAGCGCCACGATCCAGTCGCAGAGCGGGACGGCGCGCTTCTGATAGGCCTGGATGGCGAGGCCGAAGCCTTCCCAGTTTCTGCCGTCAGCGCGGGTGAACAGGCTGTCATCGGCGACCAGCGCCTCAATGATGTCGAGCGAGAGTTCGAGCCGCTCGGCCTCTTCGGCGTCGATCGTGAAATGAACATTGGCATCGCGCGCCCGCTCGGCCAGCGCGCGGAGCATCGGCACCAGCGCCGCCTTCGCCGCATCGGCGTGATAGACATCGTATTTGGGATAGAGCGCCGACAGCTTTACCGAAATGCCGGGCGAGGAATGTAGGTCGCCATCACCCTCCGCCGCGACGCGCGCCAGTGCCTGCTCGTAAGCCAGCCGGTAGCGTTCGGCATCGGCCAAGGTCATCGCCGCTTCGCCCAGCATGTCGAACGAATGGCCGAGCCCGCGGCGCCGTTCAGGCGCGGCGCGCTGCAGCGCCTCGTCAATCGTCCGCCCATAGACGAACTGGCCGCCCAAGATGCGCATCGCCTGCAGCGTCGCCTTGCGGATCACTGGCTCGCCCAGCCGGCTGACGGTGCGGCGCAGCGTGCCCGCCATGCCGCGCTGCGCGGCCTCGGGCCGATCGAGCACCTCGCCGGTCAGCATCAGCGAGAAGGTGGCCGCGTTGACGAAGGTCGAATCGCTGGCGCCGAGATGCTCGGCCCATTCGATCCCGGCCAGCTTGTCGCGGATCAGCGCGTCGGCGGTCTCGGCATCGGGCACGCGCAGCAGCGCTTCGGCAAGGCACATCAGCGCGATGCCTTCTTCGGTGGCGAGGCCGTATTGCTGGAGGAAGGCGTCGATCCCGCTGGCCTTGCGGCGGCGCGCGCCCTCGATCAGCCCGGCGGCGATGCGCGCCGCCTGCGGGTGCACCGCGCGCGAGCCGGCTGCCTGATCGAGCCTCTCGGCAATACACGCCGCCTCGTCCTGCCGATAGACGCGGCGCAACGCGGAACGGTCGAGCGGGGCGTGGTCGGTCATGGCTGGTCTCGCTACCGGGGAGGGTCGAGCGCGCCTTGGACTGCAGCGCCGGCGGTTTCAAGCCGCCTGGCAAACCAGCGGGCGACCGCGGCGCGTTCACCGGCAGAATAATGCAGGCCGAGCCGGGTGCGCCGGTCGAGCACGTCGTCGGCGCCGGCGGCCCATTCCTGCGCGGCAAGATATTCGAGCTCGCCGGCGAACAGGCCAGGCGCAATTTCGGGGCCGGGCGCCGCGCCGGGGGCAAGAATATCGAGCGCCCTTGTGCCATAGCTGCGCGCCCAGCGCTGCGCCACGCCGCCGACAAGCGCCGGATGCCGCTCGCTAAGGGTCGCCGCCAGCGCGGCGGCCCCGCCCGCCGGCAGATCGCCGCCCGGCAGCACCGCCCCGGCGGTCCAGGCTGGCCCCATCGCCGGGATATGCGGCGCCAGACGCGCCAGCGCGTGTTCGGCGAGCTTGCGATAGGTGGTGATCTTGCCGCCATAGACCGACAGCAGCGGCGCGCCGCCCGCGCTATCGAGCGCGAAGGCATAGTCGCGGGTGACGGTGGAATTGCGCGCCGCGCCATCATCGTAAAGCGGACGTACGCCGGAATAGGTCGCGTGAACCTCGCTTTCGTCCA
The DNA here is from genome assembly GCF_016461955.1 of Qipengyuania sp. YIM B01966. Lineage (GTDB taxonomy): Bacteria > Pseudomonadota > Alphaproteobacteria > Sphingomonadales > Sphingomonadaceae > QFOP01. Next base: position 23,488 of record NZ_JADMNM010000010.1, read on the forward strand.
CCTGCCGGCCGAAAGCGTCGCTGGCGGCGGCAAGCAGATAGGCACGCTCGGCCGCGTCGATCGCCACGGTGGCCGGATCGCCGTCGAACGCGGTGTCGGTGGTGCCGATCAGGGTGAAGCGCCCCTCGAACGGCAGGGCGAACACCACCCGGCCATCGCGCTGCTGGAGGATATAGGCATGGTCGCCATCATAGAGGCGGGGCACGACGAGATGGCTGCCCTTGACCAGCCGCACGCGGCGCGGCGTCGCCGGGCCGAGCGCCATGCGGGCAAGCTCGTCAACCCATGGGCCGGCGGCATTGACCAATGCGCGCGCGGCGATCTCGCTCTCGCCCTCCGGGCCGACGAGACGCGCGACCCAGCGATCGGCATGGCGGGTAAGAGCCACGCAGCGCGTGCGCGGGCAGATGTCGGCCGCGCGCTCGGCCGCGTCGCGGGCGGACAGTACCACCAGCCGGGCATCTTCCACCCAGCAATCCCAATAGGCAAAGCCATGCGTGAAGCGCGGGGCAAGCGGGCCTCCTGCCAGCGGCACAGCCGCGCTTGCCGGCAACGACCGACCGCCGCCCAGCCGGTCGTAGAGGAACAGACCTGCCCGCAGCATCCAGCGCGGGCGCAGATGGCGGTCGTGTGGCAGGATGAACCGCAAGGGGCGGACGATATGCGGCGCGGCGCGCAGCAGCACCTCGCGTTCGCGCAGCGCCTCGCGCACCAGCCGGAATTCGTACTGTTCGAGATAGCGCAGGCCGCCATGGATCAGCTTGCTGCTGGCCGACGAGGTATGCGCGGCCAGATCGTGCTGCTCGACCAGTGTCACCGAAAGCCCGCGCCCGGCAGCATCGCGGGCGATCCCGACACCGTTGATCCCCCCGCCGATGACCAGCAAATCGCGCATCGCCGGCCCTTAGCCGCCGCACGCCCGCTTGGCGAGGTGGCAGCCGCCCGCTACGCGAAGGGCCGTTCCTGTTGCCGGAGAGAGCGCGATGACCGAACCCCAAGCTGCCCCGCCCGTCCGCTACGAACGCGATGGGGGCATCGTCACCCTGACGCTCGACCGGCCCGAAATCCGCAACCCCATCTCCGATCCTGACATGGTCGAGGCGCTGCTCGCCGCGCTGGACCGGCTGGAGGACGACCCCGAGGCGCGCGTCGCCATCCTGACGGGCGCGGGCAAGAGCTTCTCCACCGGGGGCAATATCCAGTCGATGGTGCCCGGCGCCGGGCTCAATGCCGGCGATCCGGTGCGGACGCGGCGCAATTACAAGACCGGCATCCAGCGGCTTCCGCTGGCCTTCGCCAAGCTGGAGGTGCCAATCATCGCCGCCGTAAACGGGGCGGCCATGGGCGCGGGCTGCGACCTTGCCTGTATGTGCGATTTACGGATCGCGGCCGAGGATGCGAAATTCGCCGAAAGCTTCGTCAAGTTGGGAATCATCGCCGGCGATGGCGGGGCGTGGCTGCTGCCGCGCGTGGTCGGCTTTTCCAAGGCGGCGGAGATGGCGCTGACCGGCAATCCGATCGATGCGGCAGACGCGCTGGCCTGCGGGCTGGTGTCGCAGGTGGTCGCCGCGGACGATCTGCTGCCCGCCGCGCGCCGGCTCGCGCAGCGCATCGCCGCCAACCCGCCGCACGCCGTCCGCATGACCAAGCGGCTCTTGTGGGAAGGACGCTCGAGCGAACTTGGCACCCTGCTCGAAATGGCCGCGGCGATGCAGGCGGTGGCGCACACCACCGCCGATCACGCCGAAGCGGTCGCCGCCTTCCTCGACAAGCGCCCGCCGCGCTTTACCGGCGGCTGAGCGCCGGCCTCACTTGCCGCGACGTGGCGGGACAGGTTCGGCCCGTACGCCGCCTTCGATGCGGATCGTGCCGACATCCAGTGTGCGTGCGGTACCGGCATTGAGGTCGAAATCGATTGCCTCCTCGCGCTCCGTCGGGCGGCCGAAATCGCGGATCAACCGGGCGCGGAGCCGGCTGGAGCCGTTGGGATCAAGTCGGTCGGAAGCGAACACATTGGCCTTGATCTTGTAAGACCCGCCCGGAGCACGGCGCAGCCAGTATTCCTCCGGCCCGAACCCGTTGGTCATGTCATTCGACAGCCGCCCGCCGATCAACGTGTGCGGGTAGGAGTATATCGCGGTTTCGCCATTGGGCTGTTCGACCCACAGGTCGATATCGGTCGCATCGCGGTCCCATTCGATGACCACCCGCACATCGCTGTCGAGATTGGCGATCAGCCGCTGGTCGAGCCGCACCTCGCCGCCCAGCGCGCGCAGGCGCGGGATCAGCGCATTGGCTTCGCGCAAGGCGATCACCTCGATACCGTCCCACCGCGGATCGGTGTTGGTGAGCGCAACTTCGGTAAGCAGCGCGATGGCGCGCTCGAGATCGGCCCGTGCAGTGGCGGGATGGGACCGCGCACGTTCGGCCAGCGCGAGCGCCAGCAGGCGTCTGGGCTGCGGCCGGTCGGGGTCGAGCTGCGCCTGACGCTCGCGCAGCCGCACGGCGAGATCGGCCGCCCCGCCCCAGCGTTCAAGCCGCGCGGCAACCGCGCCGATGGTGGCGTGATCGGCCGTCGGCAGGTCGAGCGCGGAGAGCAGCACCTCTCGCGCCCGCGCAGCCTGCCCCTTGCGGTGCAGCCAGTCGGCCGTGTCGAGATAGAAGGCCGGCACCCCGCCCGCCTTGCGGACCCATTCGACATAGGCCGTTTCAAAGGAAGCGGGCGCGGCATCGTAGGCGTCGATATAGTCGCGCGACGGGCGCCATGCATCGACTGCGATGCGGATCGAACCATCCTCTTCAACCACGCTTTCGGCGCTTGCCGCGTCGCTACTTGTGCGGCGCGAGACAGAGCTGCCGGTGACGATGATGCTCCCGGAATCGTCAAAGCGCTCGGCAGCGCTGTCGCTCGACGGTGCCGCCTGCTCGCGCACAGCTGGCGGAGGGGGGGGTGGGGGTGGAGGCGGTGGGGGTGCCGCAACGGGCACAGGCATCGGCGGCGGCGGCGGGCCGCCTGAACTTGGGCGGTTTTCGGCCGGGCGGGCAGCGGGATCGAACCGGCGCTGCCACCATTCGACCTCGGACTGCCAGCGCGCGAGGACCACCGCGAACCGGTCGATCCGCGCTTCCTCTGCCGCTTGTGCCGCTTCGTCGGCACGCGCCCGCCATTCGGCATATTTCGGGTAGCTTGCCGGCGGCTCGATCCGGTTGGCGACGTAATCCTGCGGGCTTTCGAGCACCACGTAAGCCAGTGTTTCGGACGGCACGCCGTAGCGGCGGCTTTCGGCCAGAAATGCGCTGCGCTGGGTGAACGGGTCGAGCCGGGCGATCCGCCGCGCGGCAAGCAGCGTGTGCGGCGCGGCCAGCGGCGACGCCTCGCCCGAAAGCGCGATCCGCTGGCGCTCGCGGCCAATCTGCACCGTAACCTCAGCCGCGCCCGGATCGGCGATGACCGCGCGCCATTCGCCCGCAGGGGCCGGCAGCGCCAGCCATTCGACCGGTGCGCCATTGGCCCCGGCAACTGCCGTCACGGCGGGGCGCAGCCAGTCGAACCGCGCACCGTCGGCCTCGACGATCTGCGCGCCGCCGGCGGTAAGCGCGGCCCGGTCGGCGCCGCGCCCGGCGGGAATGGCAAAGCTGCGGCAAGGCAGTTGCGGCAAGGCGCCGCCCAGATTGGCGCGCCCGTCGCTGACGAGGATGCAGTGATCGGCCGCCGGCAATGCCGCCAGCGCGTCAAACCCGCTCGCCCCGCCCGCCCGGATCGCGGCAATCGCGGCGGCCAGCGCTTCGGGTGCGACGGTGCTGGTCGTCTGCCCCTCGGCATCGAACGCGACCAGATCGATCCGCGCCGGGCGCAGCGCCGCCACCGCCTGTTCGAGCCGTGCGATAAGCGGCGCGCGATCGACTCCTTGCAGCGAATGCGAGCGGTCCCACAGGATACGCAAGGTCCCGCCGCCAGCGGCCTCGCGCGCGGGCAGCCGGCCGCCGATCTGCCAGCTGCGCTCGCCGGTCTGGGGATGCGCAGCGGCAAGAGGGCGGCGGGCATCATCCGGCGCCACGCGCAATTCGCGCGCCATCGCCCCGCGCCCCCGCGCCGTGCCTGTCAGCCGCGTTCCACCCAGCGCGGCGGTGGCCCCACCTTCGCGGTCGGGTTCAACGCTGACCGACCAGCTCTGCGTGTGTCGGTCGAGCCGGATCGGCAGCATCGCGCCCTCGCCAATCGGCGCGACAAAGCGCAGGCGGATGCGCCGCCCTTCGGCACCGATGGGGAACACGCGGGTGGAAAAGCCGCCGGTTGCCCGGTCGACCTGGCCGATCGCCGGGTCCACCCGCTCGCGCACCCGCGCCTCATACGCCGCGACCGCACGCGCGGGCTCGACCAGTGAGCCATCGATCAGCACCCCGCCAATGTCGAGCGCGTAACCGGTGACGATCGCGCCCGCCGGGAGCGCGACATTGAGATGCCCTTCAAGCTGTTCCCGCCCATGCCCGGCGAATCGCATTTCAAGGTCGTAATCGGCCAGCGCGCCGCGCGGCCGCACCGTCAGCGCATAATCGAGCAGCCGCAGGGCGACCTTATTCTCCTCGGTCCTGACCCCGCGCGGATAGGCCACCAGCGACGGGTTCGCGAGCGGATCGGTGTTGGGCGCCACCGGCGCTGTCGGCGGGGCGGGAAGCGGCGGGCGCGGCGGAGCGATCCGCTCCTGCTCCTGCGCCTGCGCGGGTCCGGCGAGCAGCGCCGCCGCGATGATTGCCCCAATCCCTGCCTGCCACACCCTTCGCGTCATCATTACCCCCTATTGGCTCTGCCCCAGCAGGCTGCCTTTGCCCAGCTTAACGCCGGATGACGCGTAGCGCGCGCAGAATCTCGGCCGCAAAGGCTTGCCGCCGCGCCGGCGCGCCCCGATAGGGCAAGTGTGATGTCCCGCGCCGGTGCCGGCGCTGCGGACCGGCCAACAGGAGCGCGTAATATGAGCGGCCCCCACCGCACGGCGATCGTCATCGGCAGCGGCTTTGGCGGGCTGGCGCTCGCCATCAGGCTGCAAAGCGCAGGGATCGCCACGACGATCTTCGAAGCGCGCGACCGGCCCGGTGGCCGCGCCTATGTGTGGCAACGCGAAGGCCATGTGTTCGATGCCGGCCCCACCGTTATCACCGATCCGGCGTGCCTGCGCGAATTATGGGCGCTGTCGGGCAGCGAGATGGCCGATGATGTCGAACTGATCCCGGTCGAACCGTTCTACCGTCTGGTGTGGAACGACGGCACGCGGTTCGATTACGCCGGCGACAATGATGTGCTCGAACGCAATATCGCCGCGCTGGAGCCGCGCGATGTCGCCGGTTATCGCCGCTTTCTGGACTATTCGAAGGGCGTCTATCGCGAAGGCTACGAGAAGCTGGGTGCGGTGCCATTCCTCGATTTCGGCTCGATGGTCCGCGCTGCCCCCGCGCTAGCGCGCTATCAGGCGTGGCAGTCGGTCTATTCCGCGGTCTCGCGCCACATCTCCAATGACAAGCTGCGGCAGGCCTTTTCCTTCCACACATTGCTGGTGGGCGGTAACCCGATGACCACCAGTTCGATCTATGCGCTGATCCACCACCTCGAGAAATCGGGCGGCGTCTGGTTCGCGCGCGGCGGGACCAACCGGCTGGTCGCGGGGATGGTGGCCCTGTTCGAGCGGCTGGGCGGCACTATCCACTGCGGCGAGCCGGTGCAGGCGATCACCCATGCCGGCAAGCGCGTAACCGGGGTCATCACCGCGTCGGGCGCGCATCAGGCCGACATGGTCGCGTCAAACGGCGATATCGTCCACACCTATCGCCTGCTTGGCGATCATCCGCGCGGCCGCCAGGCGGTGCGCCGGCTGGAGCGCAAGCGGTTTTCGCCCAGCCTGTTCGTGGTCCATTTCGGGCTGGAGGGCCACTATCCCGAGATCGCGCACCACTCGATCATCTTTTCGGACCGCTACGGCCCGCTGCTCGACGATCTTTACAAGCATGGGGTGGTGGCAGGCGACCCTTCGCTCTACCTCCACCACCCGACCGCGACCGATCCGTCCATGGCCCCGCCGGGCCACTCGACCTTCTATGCGCTTGCCCCGGTGCCCAATCTCGCCAAGGGCGATGTCGACTGGGACGCGGAGGCCGAACGCTACCGCGAGGTGGTGTTCGACCGGCTGGAGCAGACGGTGCTGCCGGGCCTGCGCGACCGGCTGACCGTGCAGTTCTGCTATACCCCGCAGGATTTCACGCAGGATCTGTCCGCCCATCTCGGCAGTGCCTTCAGCCTCGAGCCGACGCTGCTGCAGAGCGCCTACTTCCGAGGGCACAACCGCGACGATCATTTCGGCAATTTGTATTTGGTGGGCGCGGGGACGCATCCGGGCGCCGGCATTCCGGGCGTGGTCGGCAGCGCCAAGGCGACTGCCGGTTTGATGATCTGATCGCCCCGGCCTAGGATAGATCCATGTTCACGCTTGTCGCCCTGTTCGTGCTGACCGTCGCGTTCATGGAGCTGTTTGCCTATGCCATGCACCGGTGGGTGATGCACGGGGCGGGCTGGTTCCTCCATGCCAGCCATCACCGCGAACGGACCGGCTGGTTCGAATGGAACGATGCCTATGCGGCGATCTTCGCTCTGCCCTCGATCGCGCTGATCTGGGCCGGGGTGCATGGCGGCTGGGGACCAAAGGCCACGGCGATCGGCGCGGGCATCGCCGCCTATGGGGCGATCTATTTCGGGTTCCACGACTGGATCGTCCATCGCCGGCTGCCCCACCGGATCGTGCCCCGCTCGCCCTATTTCAAGCGGATCGTCCAGGCGCACCGGCTGCATCATGTGATTGCCAGCCGAAAGGGCGCGGTGAGTTTCGGGTTCCTCTATGCGCCGCCCATTTCGCGCCTGCTGGCCGAGCTGGAGCAATCAAAGGAAGGCCGCCAGCGCCTACCGCAAGGCGGCGGCTGAAACCGGCGGGCGCTGCCACAGCCCGTCGCGCGCAGTAGCTTCGGGCGCTCGACCGGCAGCGCCGAACAGGCTGCGGCCCACGACGGCGAGCTTGGCGGTATTCGGCACGATCACCCGCTCATCCCACGCTGCGGCCCCGCGCGCGGCGACCGCCTCGCCAATTGCGCCATAGATGCCCTCGGCCGCCAGCACCGCCCAGCGCGAGCGGAACGGCAACCGCACCGCGCCGACCCGCGCAGACCGGCGATAGCTTAGCGCCATCTGCGCCAGCCCTTGGGCGAACATGGCGCTGATCGCGCGCGTTTCCGGCCCGGCCAGCGCGCGTGCGCTGACCCCGGCGGCGGAAAGCCATTCGGCGGGAATATAGCACCGGCCCTGCGCTGCGTCGGGCACGATGTCGCGGGCGATGTTGGCGAGCTGGAACGCGATACCGAGATCGGCCGCGCGGTCGAGCGTATCGGCATCACCCGCTGGCGCACCGAGGATCGGCGCCATCAGCACCCCCACCGCGCCCGCCACCCGGTAACAATAATCGAGCAGGTCGTCGGTCGTCTGCGGCCCCCAGCCTGCCGCGTCGAGCGCGAAGCCCGACAGGTGCGCCGCGATTGCCGCGCGGTCGAGCGGAACTTCGCGCGCTACCTGCCGCAGGGCGGCAAAAGGGAGCGGCACCGACACCTCAGTGTCGAGAGCCGCATGGGTCCAAGCGGTGAGCCTTGCGTGCCGCTGCCGGGCATCCTCGGCGCCCGGCGTGGCGGCACTATGCCCGACCTCCTGCCCGTCGGTCAGGTCGTCCGCCGCGCGGCACCATGCATAGAGCAGCCAGACGCGTTCGCGCACTTGCGGCGCCAGCAGCCTGCTGGCCATCGCGAAGCTGGTCGATCCGCGCGCGATGATCGATCGCGTGACCTCGACGAGTTCGCCGCGTGGGCCGCTCCACGCGGTTTCCATCACTGGCGCCACGACGGCCTGCGCCCCGCCAGCGCCATCATCGCCGCGCCGACTCCAACCGGCGGCTTGCCGCTGAGGATGCGGAGCTTGTCCAGCGCGGTCAGTTGCCCGCTGTAAAACCGCGCCACCGTGTCCGCATCAAGGCGGTAGAAATGCGCGAAGATACGGCGGCGCTCGCCCGGCGGGGCGGCCCAGAACAGCATCCGGTTGAGCAGGCGGAAAAAGCTCGTCGCCTGCCAATGGCGCAGAAACGCGCCGCGCGACCATTGCGCGAGCACGGGCGCGCTCAGCGGATTGGGCAGCGCGGCCAGTTCGGCCGCATTGCGGAGCGCCAGCCCGATCGAATAGCCGGTGGTCGGATGGAAGAAGGCGCCGGCCATGCCGAGCCGGGGGACGGGATCGCTCTCTGGCCAGAACACGGCCGGATCGCCGTCAAGCGCCAGCGGCAGCACCCCGGTTTCGGTTCGGCCAGGCGTGCCGGTGATGCCGCGCTCGGCCGCCAGCGCGGCCACCCGGTCGCTGACGGTCGGAACGTCGAGCGCCGGGTCAAGCGTGTAGTAGGTGTCCTCCACGAGCACCCGGTCAGCCGCAAACGGCAGCAGATAGACGAAACGGTAGCCGCCGATCTGGTCGGGCGTAGCGTCCATCACCATCGGGACTGCCGGCACGCCGCTGGTGGCATCATATTCGATCCCGACGAAGTTTTGCCAGGCCAGCTCCATCCCCGGCATCGGCCCGGCCGGACCCCGGCAATCGATTACCGCGCTGCCGGCGATCTCGCTGCCGTCAGCCAGCGCGACATGATCCGCGGCCAATCGCGCGATCGCGCTGTCGAGGCGGCGCCGTTCGGGCGGGATATGAGCGATGATTGCTTCGTGCAGGCGCTCGCTGGCGACCGACAGATAGCCGATCTCGATCGTCCGGCTGTGCGCGCCGAAGCGCACCTGATGGGCGGGCCAGCGCCTCGGCGACAGGCTGGCGAGCAGTTCGGCCGCGCTCGGCGGCACATCGGTGTCGAAGCACGACCAGGTGTGGTTGCCACCAAAGCTGGAGCCGCCTTCGACCAGCACGAACTCGATCTCGGGCTGCGCGCGCTGCAGCGCCAGCGCCGCCAGACCGCCGGCCAGCCCGCCCCCGGCAATAATCAGCGGCCCTTTGCACATGGCGGTGTTCTAGTGGTCAGACCCTGCTATGCAAGCGCGGCAATGACCCGGCTGACGCTCTTTTCGACGATCATCGCGATGACGCTGATCGTGGCGGTGCGCTATCTCGCGGTCAGCGGGGCGTTCGCCTGGCTCGGCCTGCGCCGCCATCCGCAGTTGCATGACGGGCTGGCCCGGCAAATCCGCCGCGAAATCGGCTGGTCGCTGGCCAGCACGGCGATCTATGCCGCGCCGGCGGCGGCGGCGGTCTGGGCCTGGCAGGAGCGCGGCTGGACGCGCATCTATACCGACCTGGGCGCCTATCCGCTGTGGTGGCTGCCGCTATCGCTGCTGCTGGCGCTGTTCATCCAGGATAGCTGGTTTTACTGGACTCACCGGTGGATGCACCGCCCGGCGGTGTTCCGGCGGGTGCACGCCGTGCACCATGCGAGCCGCCCGCCGACCGCCTGGGCAGCGATGAGCTTCCACCCGCTCGAGGCGATTACCGGCGCGATCGTCGTGCCGCTGACCGTATTCGTGCTGCCTATGCATCTGGGGGTCGTAGGGGCGTGGCTGACGATCATGACCGTAATGGGCACCCTCAATCACATGGGCTGGGAGTTGTTCCCCCGCTGGCTGGTCGAAGGGCGCGCCGGGCGCCACCTGATCACTGCTACGCATCACCAGCAGCACCATGATCGCTACAATTGCAATTACGGCCTCTATTTCCGCTTCTGGGATCGACTGTGCGACACTGATCGCGGACTGGGCCGCTTCAAGAATGCGGCCTCGGAGCCTCAACATTAAACAACATTAGGTGCGGAACGTTGGTTGCTGTCCGCTGTTTGTTCGATGCGGCCGCAACCGCGGCACGCATCAATGAAAGTCGCCCCTTTGGTTCGCATGGCAGATTGTCTGCTTGGCATGGCCGCCCATGTCGGCAAAGCGCCGCTTGTCGTGCTGCTGTCCGCCGACCATGATGCAGAGCGACTGGCGCTGCTGGCCCGAGGCGCCTTTCCCCATATACCGGTGCTCTGCTGCCCCGCGACAGACGCGCTTCCCGGTGACAGCGCGGGTGCTTCGGCGGTCAATGCCGGGCAGCGGGTGGCCGCGCTGACGGCGATGGGTGCGCCGCATGATGTGCCGCCGATTCTGATTTGCGGGGCCGGGGCGACAATTGCCGCATATCCGCCACCTGAGGCCTTCGTGGCCCAACCACCGCTGGTAAAACTTGGCGACCAGATTGATCTGGCCGATTTGCGCGAACAACTGATCGCCATCGGCTATCGCGCGGACGAGCGGATCGACGAGCCGGGCGAGGTAGGGGATGCGGGCGCCGTGCTCAATGTCTATCCCGTCGATGCGCAGCGTCCGGTGCGGATCGAACTGGAAGATGGCCGCGTCCGCTCGCTGCGCCTTTATGATCCGCTGTCGCAAACCACCCTTGAGGAAATCGAGCGCGCCTCTTTCGGGATCGCCTCCGCACCGCCCGTACCAAAAGACGCGGCGACGCTGCTGGCGCATGCTGCCGGCGCTATGGTGCTGGTCGATCCGGGTTTCGCCAAGGCGCGTGCGCGCCTGCTCGATCTTGCCAAGGAAATCGACCCTGTCGCTGCCGCCCTCCGCATTTCGGCCAAGGTGTGGGATGAAGCGCTGTCCGAACACGCTGCACAGCCGCTGATCGAGGGGGCTGATACCCCGCGCTTTGCTGGCAAGCGCCGACCGATCAAGGCACTCAAAACGTGTCTTGCCGCCGAGCATGACGCCGGGCGCAAAGTGGTGATCGCCGGCAGCGTGCGCGATGTCCGCTTCTTCGCGCGCCGGCTTGGTAAGTTGCTACCAGACGATCTGCCGGTGGCACCGTCGCTTATCGACGCACTGGCCGCCGATGCAGCGCGCGTGCTGGTCGAAGTGCCGATCGACGAGGTAGCCGTGCGCGCGGCCCTGCTGCGCGAAAATGCCCGGGGCGGGCAATCCTTCGTCGTGGTGCCGCGGATCGACGATCTGCCGGCAATCCAGGAGTTGCTCGCCAAACTGGTGCCGGATCTCGAAGTGATCACCGTGCACGGCAAGATGGGCTCGGCCGAAGCCGATGAGGCGCTGATCGGGTTTGCCGGGAGGCGCGAGCATATTCTGCTGGCGAGGAGCATCACCGAAACCGGCCTCGACGTGCCGCGGGCAAACACCATGGTCATCGCCGGCTGCGACCGCTTTGGCGTCGGTCAATTGCATCAGTTGCGCGGCCGGGTCGGGCGGTCGGCACGGCGCGGGCACGTATTGATGATGAGTGCCCCGGGTACAGCGCTGACCGAGAAGACAAGGGCGCGTCTCAACCAGCTTGTCACGCATTCCGCTCTGGGGGCAGGGTTCGCGGTGGCGGCCAACGATCTCGACATGCGCGGCGCCGGCGATCTGACCGGCGACGATCAGTCGGGCCACCTGAAGCTGATCGGGCTGGAACTGTACCAGACGCTGCTTACCCATGCGTTGCGCCAATTGGCGGGTGGGGAGCCCGCGCCGCCGCTGCCGAAAATCTCCACCGGTGAGGACGCGCTGCTTCCGGACGACTGGATCGTCGACAGCGAAGCGCGGATCGCGGCGTATGTCAGTCTTGCCCGAATTGACGACACTGCCGAACTCGACCGGTTCGCTGACGAACTGGAAGATCGCTATGGCGCGCTGCCAGCCCCGGCGCTGACCCTGCTGGCGACCCAGCGCCTCGCCCTGTCGGCGCGCGATGCCGGCATCGCCCTCCAACCTGGCGCCGGCCAGCGGGTGAGCGATGAGCGTATCATTGCTGATCGCCGGCCCGACACCCGGCCGATCGAGGATGCTGCCAATGCCCTCGACGCGCTGATCGGGGACGCGGCATGAGGCGCGGAGCTGCCCACCCAGGGCGAATCATCGTCATCTCGGACCGGATCGAACACCTCGCCGATATTCCCGACGGCTGGTCAGGCGACGAACCCACCGTTGATGATTGTAGCGCGGCGGTCGTCGTCGAAGGGGGATATCTCGAACGGCTGCCGCTATCGCTGATTGCTGCCGGCCGGTTCGCCGAAGTGGAAGTCTGGCATCATGGCAACGGCCTTGATCGGCCGATCGCGCGCCGCTGTTCGCCGCATCTCGTCCGACGGGTTTTTCCATTGGGCGAGCATACCGCGCCGTTCGACAATCGCGCCATGGCGGAACACTTGGCGCGGCACGGCGCGCCTGCCCTGCTGCTCATCTATGGCTTGGGCGTTTCGCCAGCTGTTCTCGACGCGGCCGACCGGTCGATCATCGTTTACAATTCGATCGATGCGCCAGCGCTGCGCGTGCCGGAGGAGGTTTCGGCACGGTGCGACATCGTGCTGACTGGGGCCCAATGGCAATCGGACGAGGTCAACCGGCGGCATCCCGAGATGCCCACACCGATCCTGCCGGTCGGCCCCGAATTTGCCGGGACGGATCAATTCCGCCCGCTATCCGGCGAAAAGGATTACGACCTGATCTATGCCGCGGCCGCCCAGCCCTACAAACGCCATGATATCCTGTTCGACACCATTGAGCGGCTGGATGGCGCGGTGTCGGCGCTATGCGTGTTCGGTTACGGCGAGTTGGCCGAGGCGTTCCGCGACGAGATCGCCGCGCGTCAGCTCCCGATTGATTGCGTAATGCCGCCTGTGGTTCCCTTCGCCGAGGTCAATCGGCTGATGAACCGCGCGCGGATCGGGATTGTCGCGGGGGTCGATGATGGCGCTCCGGCGATCATCACCGAATACATGCTGGCCGGTCTGCCCGTGCTGGCCAACGCCCAGCTGACCTGTGGGCTGCAATACCTCCTACCGGGGACCGGGGAGGTCGCCGACCCGGCGCAATGGCCTGCCGCCGTTACCAGGATGCTGCAGCAGCTGGATCACTACCGCCCGCGGGAAATTGCCCTGTCCCGCTGGAGCTGGCCAGTGTCGGCCGCGCGCTTCCTGTCAATCTACGATGATGCCGTTGCCGCCCGTCATGCGCTCGGCCGTGCCCCAATTACCCTAGAGGATTGTGATGCTTAAAGACCACCAACTGCGCCCTGTCGACGACCTTACGGGCGACCGTGCACCTGCAGCGCGGGATGCCCCGCACGTCCCCGAGGCGATCCCGCAGGAAGTTCCGCTCGTGGCTTTTTCGCATCTTCGGTGGGACTTCGTGCGCCAGCGGCCGCAGCATTTGCTGAGCCGCTTCGCCAGCGAGCGGGCCGTGTGGTTCTGGGAGGAGCCGATCCCGTGCGATCACCACCTGCCCTACCTCGAATATCATCACTTCGCAGAGGACAAGATTACCGCCCTGCGCCCCCGTGTGCCGCATTCCTGGACCGAGCCGGCACGTGCGAATGCCCTGGCCGAGCTGTATCGGCTCTTCCAGCAACAGACCTTGCAGCGCACCCCAATTGCCTGGTTCTATACTGCGGCGATGCTTCCTGTGCTGGCCAACGGTGGGGCGGAACTGACAGTTTACGATTGCATGGACGAACTTTCTGCGTTTGCCCATGCGGATGCTGAGTTGATCGCCCAGGAAGCGGCTCTGCTGGCGCGCGCAGACATCGTCTTCACCGGCGGCAAAAGCCTTTACGAGGCGAAGCGAAACCGAAATCCAAACGTTCATGCCTTTCCCTCCGCGGTCGACCGCGCCCATTTTGCGGCTGCGCGCACGATCACGGCGCGCGATCCCGCACAGCGGACCGCCGGGTACTTCGGGGTCATCGACGAGCGGCTCGATCTGGAACTGATTGCGGCCATGGCCGATGCTCTGCCCGAATGGCGGATCGAAATGGTCGGGCCGGTGGTCAAGATCGATCCTGCATCATTGCCGCAACGCCCCAATATCAGCTGGATCGGTCCGCGCGGGTATGCTGATCTGCCCGCCATGCTGGCGCGTTGGAACGTCGCGCTGATGCCGTTTGCGCTCAACGAAGCGACCAGATTCATCAGCCCGACCAAGACGCCGGAATATCTCGCAGGAGGCCGCCCGGTGGTCTCGACCCCGATCGCCGACGTCATCGCAGATTGGGGCAGTGCAGAGGGCGTCGCTATCGCCGCCGACGCAGAGGAGTTTGCCCAGGCTGTCCGCCGTTTCGGCGCACTGCCGGCGCAGGGTGCGTGGCTGACCGATATCGACCAGCGCCTGAACCGCATCAGCTGGGACCAAACCCAAGGAAAGATGAGCACGCTGATGGCGCAATGCTATCGCAAACGACATGCACAGCGCGGAGCGGGCGGCGCTGCGCCGGCGATCCTGCGTGGGTCAAAACCTTATGACACGCTCATCGTAGGCGCTGGCTTTGCGGGGTCGGTGATGGCCGAACGGTTGGCGCGCGATGCCGGACAACAGGTGCTGGTCGTTGACCGGCGACCGCATGTCGGCGGCAACGCGTATGACGAAACCGATGCGGCCGGGGTGCTGATCCACCGTTACGGCCCGCACATCTTCCATACCAACAGCCGCGAAGTCTTCGACTATCTGTCGCAATTCACCAGCTGGCGGCCCTATGAACACCGGGTGCTCGCCAAGGTCGGCGACCAGCTGGTGCCGATGCCGATAAACCGCACCACGCTGGAAAAGCTCTACGGCGTCGCGCTGACCGATGATGCTGCGGCCGAACAATTTCTGGCCGCGCGGGCTGAACCGCGTGAACCGATTGTCACTTCGGAAGATGTCGTGGTTTCGGTGGTTGGTCAGGAGCTTTATGAAAAATTCTTCCGCGGTTACACGCGCAAGCAATGGGGGCTCGACCCCTCGCAGCTTGATCGGACGGTCACCAGCCGCGTGCCGACGCGGACCGATCGGGACGACCGCTATTTCCAGGATAGTTTTCAAGCGATGCCGGCCGATGGATACACGGCGATGTTCAAGCGCATGCTCGATCACCCCTCGATCGAGTTGCGGCTGGGCACGGAATTTGCCGCACTTGATCCCTCGACGCTGGCTGATCACACGGTCTTCACCGGGCCGATCGATGAATATTTCAATTACCGATTCGGCAAGCTGCCTTATCGCAGCCTGCGGTTTCATCATGAAACGCACGACACGCCGTCATATCAACCGGTGGCGGTGGTCAATTACCCGGACGAGGCTACTCCCTACACAAGGATCACCGAATACAAGAAGCTGACCGGGCAGGACCATCCGCAAAGCTCAATCAGCTATGAATACCCGACCGCCGAGGGTGACCCCTACTATCCCATTCCGCGCCCCGAAAATCAGGACCTTTTCAAGCGTTACGAGCAGCTCGCACGGGAACTGCGGGAGGTGACGTTCGTCGGGCGGCTGGCGAATTACCGGTATTACAATATGGATCAGGTCGTCGGACAGGCATTGGCCACCTATCGGCGCATGGGCCTCAGCCCCGCCGAAGCGGGGATGCGGCAGGCCCGGGTGGCCGACTGATGCGCATCTGTCTGGCAACGGAAAGCCCGGCACCATCCGGGATGGGCGTCCATATGCTGGCGCTCGCCGAAGCGTTGCCCGACCACGATTGCGTAATCCTCGCGCCGTCACATACCGACCTGTTTTGCAATGCGCGCGGCCGCTTCGCGGTCAAGGATCTGCCAAGCGATGCCGATGCGCTTGCCCTCTATCTTCGGCAGGGCGGGTTCGATGTTGTGCACCTTCACGCCGGCATCGGCTGGGAAGGGCATACGATCACCCGCGCGGCAGCTGCGGCCGGAGTCCCGCTCATCCGCACCGAGCATCTTCCCCAGCTGTTGACCGATGCCGACGAGCAGTCGGATTATGCAGCTGCCCACCAGTCAGTCGCGGCGACAATTGCGGTAAGCGATGCGGTGGCACAATCCTATGCCGCGAGCGGCCTGACCTCGCAGCCGCTGGCGGTCATACGTAACGGGATTGTCCCGCCCCACTGTGTCGCCCCCGGTGCTGCGCGTTTCGAGCGGACTGCCTCCCGACCGATGCTGCTCAATGTCGGGCGCCTGGCTGCGCAAAAGAACCAGCCCTTGCTGATCGATGCGGTGATGCAACTGGCGGCAGAAGGCCGCGGTGTCGATCTGGTGCTGGTCGGCGACGGGCCGGACCGCGCGCGGATCATCGCGCACATCCAGCGAACGCGCGCCGAGGGGCATGTCCGACTTATGGGGCAGCGCGCCGATGTTGCTGCGTTGATGCAGCAGGCCGATCTTTACGTCCATGCGTCCGATTTCGAAGGTCTGCCGCTTGTTCTGCTCGAGGCAATGGCGGCTGGACTGCCGATTGTCGCGCGTTCCGCCCCCGGGGTCGACGAAGCGTTAGACCAAAACACCGCCGCGCTGGTCGCCGGCGACGATGCGGCGTCCCTCGCCCGGGCAATCCGCGCCGCACTCGACGATCCTGCCCGATGCCGGGCGCGGGCGACGCGCGCGCGGGACCGCCAGCAGCGCCAATTCGCTGCCGAGCGCATGGCGGCAGAAACCGCCCAGCTTTATTCGCTTCACGCCAGAAAGGGGCCCTCTGTGGACCAGCTTCGTATCGGTTTCATCGGCGCAGGCGGCATCGCCTGCCGCCACCGCGATGTCTTGAAGACCATGGAGGATGTGCGCATCGCAGCCGCTTGCGACACCGACACCGAGCGCGCCCACGACTTTGCGGCACAGGTGGGCGCCAAGGTGTACGCCGACTGGCAGACGATGCTTTCATCAGGCGAGGTGGATGCGGTGTTCATCTGCGTGCCCCCCTTCGCCCATGGACCGATCGAGGATGCCGTGATCGCCGCAAGTCTGCCATTCTTCGTCGAAAAGCCGGTGGCGTTGTCGCTCGGCGAAGCGGAGCGGATCGCGGCCGCCGCCGATGCCCACGGACTGGTCACCGCGGTCGGTTATCACTGGCGCTGGCTCGATACGCTCGACGATGTGCGCCATGCCATGGGTGAGCGCCGGCCGCGGCTGGTATCCGGCTATTGGCTCGATTCGACTCCGCCGGTCGCATGGTGGTGGCGCCAGGAGCAATCGGGCGGACAGATGCTCGAGCAGGCAACGCATATCGTCGATCTGGCCCGCTATCTATGCGGCGATGTTGTGAGCGCGTACGGGCTTGCCGAGCACAGTGCCCGTGCATCGCATCCAGAGCTTGATGTCGCCACGGCATCGATCGCCACGCTCGCTTTTGCCGATGGTGCGATTGGCAATTTTGCCGCGACCTGCCTGCTCGGGTGGAACCATCGGGTGGGGCTCCATCTGTTTGGCGACGGGTTCGCGATTGAACTGACCGACCACAATGTGATGATCGATGTCGGGGCAGGACGGCCCGTTACGGGCAATCGCTCCGACCCCGTGTGGCATCAGGACCGCGCCTTTGTCGATGCGGCGCGCGGGGGCGAAAACCGCATTCGCTGCACCTATCGCGACGCGGTCGAGACGCTGCGGGTGATGGATGCCATCGGGCAATCGGTCGCCTCGGGACAGGCGGTCAAGATTTCTGCCCCAGAGCGCGCATTGGAGCAGGCCGCATGAGCGTGCGCCATATCCGCAGCCTCGGTTTCGAAGCGCCGGGCGTGCCCTATTTCGCGGGTTATGACGAACATCCGCCGCACCCTTGGGAATTGCGCCTCGCGACGACCTATTCCGGGTTCTCGGCGGGCACCGAACTCACTTTCATGAAGGGCACCAACCCTTACCTCCATTCGCGCTGGGACGAGGGGCGGCGCATCTTCGTGCAGGGCGAGGCCGGCATGCATTATCCCGTACCCTTTGTCGGCTACATGGAAGTCGGCACGGTGATAGAAGGGGAAACCCGCGGTGCGGGGCCCGGAACAACCATTGCCGGCGCCTGGGGGCACAAAAGCGGCCATGTCATCGCGCCTGATCGCGACCGGTTCTTTGTCCTGCCCGATACGATCGATCCAATGCTTGGCATCTATGTCGGGCAGATGGGGCCTATCGCGGCCAACGGATTGCTCTATGCCGATCACGAGCTGTCCGGCGCGGGCAGCACGCGGCTCGGCAGTTCGCTGGCGGGGCGGCCGGTGCTGGTGTTCGGCGCCGGTATCGTCGGCTTTTTCACTGCGCTGTTTGCCCAGCGCGCCGGCGCGAGCGAGGTGGTTATTGCCGACCCGTCGCCCTTCCGGCGGTTACGGGCGGAAACGCTCGGTATGCTGGCCATGGAGGAACACGAGGCGGTCGATTATGCCAAGGCTCGCTGGCGCGGGGCGGATCTGGTGTTCCAGACCCGCGCGAGCGGTGAAAGCCTCCACAAAGCGATGAAGGCGCTGCGTCCGCATGGCTGCGTTATCGATCTTGCTTTCTACCAGGCGGGCGCAGATCCCGTCCGCCTTGGCGAGGAATTCCACCATAATTGGCTCTCGATCCGCTGCGCGCAGATCGGCCGCGTGCCCCCGGGGATGGAGCGCCTGTGGGATCACGAGCGTCTGGGGCGGGAAACAATCGACCTGCTGGCCGAACGCGGACCGGCTATCGGCAACCAGTTGGTGACCCATGTCGTCCCGTTCGACGAAGCGCCTGATTTTCTCCGCCACCTCGTCGCCGAGCGGCCCGACTTCATCCAGATCGTCTTCGATTACACATGACAGGGCGTGTCTCGTTCGTCCGCGGCGAGCCGCCGCCGGCGCCGATCCGCGTCCTGTTCGTATTCGCCTGGTTGGTGGTGGGCGGCGAAGAGACCGAAGTCCGTCTGTTGGCAGAAGGGCTCGATCCGGCGCGCTTTGTGATCGATGTGGTCGCCTGCTTTCGCAAGCCCGGCATGCCCGAGCAGACGCACGACCAATTGCGGGCAGCCGGCGTCAACGTAGATACTACGCCCTATCACCTCGATTTCGAAGGAACGGTCACCTACCTCGCCTCGAAACTGCCGGCGTACGATGTGGTCGTCTCATGCCAGAACGTGGCTGACATCTACCCGGCGCTAGAACGGTTGCACTACCGCCCGCCGCTGATCGAACATGGCGGGCTGGTGTCAGAAGCATTGGCTGGCCCTAAACATTTCACCAACCGCTATGTCGGGGTGTGCGAAACGATCCGCGAGGCCGCTTCCAGCAAGATGCCCGGGCGCGAGCACCATGCGCTCAAGATACCGTCAATGGTCGATATGCGTGCCTTCGATCCGGCGCACCGTATACCGACCCGTGCAGCGCTGGGTATCGCCTCAGACGGTGTGCTCGTCGGTTGGGTCGGCCGGCTCGATGCCAAGAAACGGGTCGAGGATTTCATCGACGCCGCCGCGCTGGTCGCCCGCACCGATCCCCGCACGCATTTCGTGATCATAGGCGGCCCCGATGCGTTCATGCCCGAATATGCCGATGCATTGTACGCTCGGGCGCGCGAGGCAGGCCTCGATGGTCGGCTTCAGTTCCTCGGCGACCGGCAGGACATCCCGCAGCTACTCGCTGCCCTCGACATCTTCGTCTGGCTGTCGCGCGGCGAAGGGATGCCGCACGTCATCGCCGAAGCGGGCGCCGCCGCACTGCCGGTGATTGCCACGCCCGACAATGGCGCGCTCGAACAGATTGCCGACCAGGTGTCGGGCCTGTTCGTCCCGCACGAGGATCCGCCCCGGGTGGCGGCGGCGATAACCCGGTTGGCGCGCGATGAAGCCCTGCGCCAAAGGCTGGGCCGCGCCTTGCATGCAAAAGTGGCCAGCGTTTACGCCACCGAGGCCGTCCTGCCGCAATGGTCGGCCCTGCTGGCCGAAGTTGCCGCCGAACGCGAGCTGACCCAGGCGCCACCCTTGTTTGGTTCGCCGATCCTGGGCGGCTTCGAATGTTCCTCCCACCGGCGGGCGCATGATCGGCAGCGGCGCGACATGATTGCGCTGAGCGCGCATGACACAAACGCTGTCGCGCATTATCGGGCTGTTTCACGGCTGGGGATCACCACCGTTCGCGACGGGCTGCGCTGGCACCTTATCGAACAGACGCCCGGGCACTACGATTGGAGCAGCATCGCCCAACAATTGGCTGCCGCGCGCGCGACCGGGACCACGGTCATCTGGGATCTGATGCATTATGGTTATCCTGAGGATCTCGATCCTCTGGGCACCGACTTCGTCAACCGGTTCACCGATTTTGCCGTGGCAGCTGCAGATCGGATCGCACGCGACAGCGACGGGCCGATGCTGCTGTGCCCGATCAACGAAATCAGTTTTTTCGCGTGGGCGGGCGGTGACGTCGCCTACCTCAATCCCTTCGCCCGTGAGCGGGGCCACGAATTCAAGGTGCAATTGGCGCGGGCGACGATCGAGGCGACCCGGGCAATTCGAGCGGCACATCCGGCGACCCGCTTCTTCACTTGCGAGCCGATGATCCACATCATGGCACATGCAGACCAGCCCCATGCCATTCCGCGCGCCGAGGAGCATCGGCTGGCACAATTCCAGGCGTTCGACATGCTGACCGGCGAGCAGTGGCCGCAGCTTGACGGGTCGCCTGATCTGCTCGACGTTGTCGGGGTCAATTTCTATCACAATAATCAATGGGTCCATGGCGAGCAGCCGATGGCGTGGACCGATCCGCGGCGCCGGCGGCTGCGCGACCTCCTCGCCGAAGTCTATGCCCGCTATGGCCGACCATTGATGATCTCCGAGACGGGGATCGAAGGCGACGAGCGCAGCGCCTGGATCAATTATATCGGCGAGGAGGTCGCGGCCGCCATCGCGCGCGGGATCCCGGTGGAGGGGATTTGTCTCTATCCGGTGCTTGGCCATGTGGGATGGGATGACGAGCGCTATTGCCCCAATGGCCCGATTGATGTCGATCGACAGGGCAATCTAGCCATCCATGCGCCGTCGGCCGAGGCGATTGCCAAAGCCCTCGGCCTGATCAAGAACGCGCGCGCCGAATTGCTCGACGCCGGGGTGGGGGATCGAACGTCTCACGAAAAATCGAGCACGCGCGCGAATGCGACAACCTGGTCGGCAAATCACGCCAGCCACTAGTCACGCGTGCCGGTGGCGGACGTCTGGCGAAAAGGGCGATCTACTCATTCTGCTTGCCTGCCTCCCGTTCGGCGAATTACTCATCATCACTGCACGGGTCACCGACCGGCGGCGCTTATGACCGGGCTCCCGCCGGCGGCGGCGGCACGGGTCAAGCGTTTCGGCGGAAGCTACCTTATCCGCGCCGCCGAGTATGCAGAGGTCAGACACCTGTGCAAGGGTTGGGTGCACTGCCAGTATTATCTGTGAATAGGTTTTTCCCAACAAGCTGAGCAAGAGCCAGTAATGGTGCGGTCGAGAAGACTCGAACTTCCACGGGCTTTCGCCCACAACGACCTCAACGTTGCGCGTCTACCAGTTCCGCCACGACCGCACAGTCATCAGGTCGGCCAGGGCGGACCTGCGGGGTAGGCGCGCGCCTCTAGCAAAGGGGCTGGCGCCGGGCAAGGGGAACATTGGCCCGGTCGGGGACAGGTGTTTTCCCGCATTTACCAGATGGTTCACCGCGCGCTAACCATGCGCATGACCCCTGCCGCCGTATTCCTGCTGCTTGCCGTCAGTGGTTCCGCACCGTTGGTGCCTGATGCCACGGTGCGCCCGGCTGCACGGGCGGAGGCGCGCGCCAGCGTTCGCGTGCTGCCAACGCGCCGAGTGCGCGAGATCGTCATGCGTGCTGACACGCAGCCCGGCCCCGAGGTCACCGTGCGCCGCGATGCGGCCGGCACGGTGTGGGCCGAGTTCAGCTGAGGACGCGCGTCAGTCGGGTTTCCAGCCGAATTCCGCGACCCGCGCCGAGCGCGGAACATCGGTCACCGCCTCGTTGATCGCCACCGTCTCCCCCGGGGCGAGCGTCGCCTGCGGGGGCGCAACCTCCCAGGTATAGACGATCCGTTCCTGGCCATCGCGCAGGACGATCAGGATCGGCGGGATCGAGCGGGTTTCGCGCCCGGTATTTGTGATCGTCCCGCTCGCACCGAAAAACTCCACCCCGCTTGGCAGGGTGCGGCGATCCTGCTGGTCGCCGGGAAATTCGAGCAGCAAATCGGGTTGCTGCGCGCCGAAAGTAGGACGCGCGACCGGCACCCAGTCGGGCAAGCCGAACCAACTGGTGGCGGCGATCGTGCCGATGGCGACCAACGCGAACAGGGATGCTGCCAGCGTCCACATCCGGGCCGGGTTGCGGCGAGCGCGGAAGAGTGGCGCGTGATCGAAGGGCGAGGTGTCCGGCTCGTCGACCGGACTTGGCGGGGGCATCGCGGCCGCCGCCGGTCGTTCGAACGCAGGCATCGGCGCAGGCGCTGGCACGGGCCCCGCAGCCGTCTCAACGGCGGGCGGCGGAGCAACGGCGAGCGGCGGCGCCTGCTCAACGGCCGCCGGCTGCTCGGGCCCATCCTGGAACCACGAGTGCCGGCATTTCGCGCAGCGCACCGTCCGGCCCTGCGCGCCCACGGCGCTGTCGGGCACGACATAGCGTGTCGAACAGGCGGGGCAGGCGATGATCATGTCCTTGCTTTACGCAAACCCCCCTGCCCGACAAGGCTCGCGGTCGGTGACATGGCCCGGCAACGCCTTTTTTCCACATCGCAGCGCGGCTATAGGACGCGCCGATCATGCGCCTTACACCCCGATCCCGCTTAGCCTTGGCGCGCCATCGATGACCGGCGCGAGCGACATCGTGACGTTCGATAATGTTGGGCTGCGTTACGGCAGCGAGCGCGAGGTGCTGAGCAACGTTTCCTTCACGCTTTATCCGGGCAGCTTTTACTTCCTCACCGGGGCAAGCGGGGCGGGCAAGACGTCGCTGCTGCGGCTGCTCTATCTGGCGCAGCGGCCGTCGCGCGGGGCGATCCGCATGTTCGGCGAGGATATCATTACCATGCCGCGCGCGCGCCTGCCGGGGTTCCGCCGGCGGCTGGGCGTGGTGTTTCAGGATTTCCGCCTGATCCCGCACCTGTCGGCCTACGATAATGTTGCGCTGCCACTGCGCATCTCGGGCGTTGCCGAAAGTGAGATCTCCAAGCCGGTCGCCGATATGCTCGAGTGGGTGGGCCTGACCCACCGTGCCGAAGCGCGTCCGGCGAGCCTGTCAGGCGGCGAACAGCAGCGCGTGGCGATCGCGCGGGCAGTGATCGGCCGGCCCGAATTGCTGGTCGCGGACGAGCCCACCGGCAATGTCGATCCCGACATGGCCCTGAAGCTTCTGCGGCTCTTCGAGGCGCTCAACCGGCTGGGCACCACCATCGTCGTGGCGACACACGACGTCCATCTGCTGCGCAAGGTGCCAGATTCGCTGATCATGCGGCTCGACCGGGGCACTTTGTCCGACCCGACCGGGGCGCTGCGGTACCCCCCGCGCCCTGCGCCGAGCGAAGAAGCCGGCGCATGAGAAGCTGGCGCACCCATCTGCCCGGCCCGCGCGCCGATGCGCTCCTGCCGCAGGCGCGGCTGGCGGGGCCGATGCCGTGGGTGATCGCGATCATGGTCACGCTGACGGTGATCGCGGTCGCCGGCGGGTTGGCGTTGAGCAATATAGTTCAGCAGGCGCGCAGCGACCTTGCCGGCGGGCTCACTGTCCAGATCGTCAATGCGGACCCGGTGGGCCGCGCGCGCGACGCGGAGAGCGCCCGCCGAGCGCTGGTGACCGACCCTGCCGTGCGCTCGGTCCGCGCGATCCCGCAGGCCGAGATCGAGGCGCTGCTCGAACCGTGGCTGGGCGATCATGTCGGGGAACAGGGCGTGCCGGTGCCGGCGATGATCGACGTCCGGCTGAACAGGGATGCCTCGCCCGAACAGCTTGCCCATCTGCGCGCCAGCCTCGCGCCGATCGCCCCGAGTGCGCGGATTGACGCGCAGTCGAGCTGGCTGCGGCCGGTCTTCTCGGCCATCGTCTCGCTGCGGCTGGCGGCCTTGCTGCTGGTCATTCTGCTGGCCGCATCGGGCGCGGCGGCGGTGGTGCTCGCCGTGCGCAGCGCGCTCGGCGCCAATCGCGACACGATCGAAATCGTTCACCTGCTGGGCGGTAACGATCGCCAGATCGCCCGCCTGTTCCAGCGTTCGGTGGGCGTCGACGCGCTGTTGGGGGGCCTGGCCGGGCTCGCTCTGGGTAGCGGCGCGGTCCTGCTGCTGGGCCGGCGGTTCGGCGAGCTGCAATCCGGGCTGGTCAGTGGCGGCGGCCTCTCCCTGTCCGACTGGATCGTGATCGCCAGCGTGCCGCTGATCGGGCTCGCGCTGGCGCTGGTGACCGCGCGGGTTACCGTGCTGCGCGGTCTGGGGCGGGTGCTGTGATACGCCGCTTCGCCGCCGCGATCGCGCTGGTCTGGGCGCTCGGGTTCCTGTGGTTCGTGACCGCGCTTCCGCAGCCTGCAGCCGCGGTGAAGACCGATGCGGTGATCGTCCCGACCGGCGGCAGCGGCAGAATCGCGCGCGGGCTCGACGTGCTTGACGCCGGGCAAGCGCGCATGATGCTGGTCTCGGGCGTTGATCGCGAAGTCAGGCCCGAAGAATTTGCCGCGGAGTTCAACGTGCCGCCGGCAACGATGGAATGCTGCGTCACGCTCGGCTTCGCGGCGGTCGATACGCGCAGCAACGCCGCCGAAACCGCCGACTGGGTGCGCGAACAGGGCCTGCGCAGTCTGCGGCTGGTGACGACCGACTGGCATATGCGCCGCGCCCGGGCCGAGCTGGAGCGCACTCTCCCGGCCCATGTGTCGATCGTCGAGGATGCGGTCAGGTCCGAACCGTCGCTGAGGACCTTGTTTCTTGAGTATCACAAGCTGATCGCCAGCCGGCTGGCGGCGGTGGCGGGCGATGTGCTGTGATCGCGCTGCGCAATTTGGCTTTCTATGTCGCTTTCTACAGCGGATCGGCGGTGCTGGTGCCGTTTGCCGGACTGATGGGCACGATCCACGCCCCATGGGCGCGCGGGCCAATCCAGGCGTGGTCGAACTGGCATCGCTGGTGCGTGACACGCCTGCTCGGCATCGCGGTCCGCACCGAGGGGGTTAACCCGGGAATCCCGGCGCTCTATGCGATCAAGCACGAAAGCTTTTTCGAGGCGATAGACGCGCCAGTTCTGCTCGACCGCCCGGTTCCCTTCGCCAAGGCCGAACTGTTCCGAATTCCCGGCTGGGCAGCAGCATCGAGTGCCTGGGGCGCGGTTGCGGTCGAACGCGAACAGGGCGCTAAGATGCTGCGCCAGATGGTCGGGCAGGCACGCAGCTATGCCGCTGAAGGCCGACAATTGGTGATCTTCCCGGAAGGCACCCGAGTGCCCCACGGGGGCCCCGCGCCGCTGCAGGCAGGCTTTGCCGGACTCTACAAGATGCTCGGTCTGCCGGTGGTGCCAGTAGCGGTCGATAGCGGCCCGCTCTATCACCGGCGGTGGAAGCGCCCCGGGACGATCACGTATCGGTTCGGCGAGATTATCGCACCGGGCCTGCCGCGCGAAGAAATGGAGCGCAGGGTCGGCGAGGCGCTCAACGCGCTCAATCCGGGCTGACCGTCACTTCTGCTATCAATGGTCAGATCGCCCGAAATCGGGCCGAGCATCGTCCTGCCCCTGTTCGATCACCTGCCGGCGGATCGCGCGGGTGCGAGTAAACAGGTCGAACAGCGCATCGCCGTCACCATTGCGGATCGCCCGCTGCAAGGCGGTGAGATCCTCGGTAAAGCGGCCGAGCATTTCGAGCACCGCGCCGCGATTGGCGAGAAACACGTCGCGCCACATGGTCGGATCGCTCGCCGCGATGCGGGTGAAATCCCGGAAACCGCCGGCCGAATATTTGATTACCTCGCTCTCGGTGACCTGTTCGAGGTCGGAAGCGGTGCCGACGATTGTATAGGCGATGAGATGCGGGATGTGGCTGGTCACCGCGAGGACCAGATCGTGATGGTCGGCATCCATCACCTCGACCCGCGCGCCTAGCGCTTCCCATAAGGCGCTGAGCCGGGCGAGGCTGGCAGGATCGACCTCGGGGCCGGGGGTGAGGATGCACCAGCGGCGGCGGAACAGTTCGGCAAAGCCCGCATCCGGTCCGCTGCGCTCGGTCCCGGCCACAGGGTGGGCGGGTATGATCTGATGCCCCGGCAGCGCCGCCGCCAGCGCGCGGGCGACTGTCCCTTTGGCTGATCCGACATCGCTGATAATCGCGTCCTCTCGCAGCGCCGGGGCAATCTCGGCCGCGACCGACGCCATGGCGCCCACAGGGACGCACAGGATGACCAGATCGGCACCTACCACGGCCTCTGCGGCACTCTCGACAACGCTTTGCGTCAAACCGCGCTGTTGAGCCCGTGCGCGGGTTGCGGGATCGGCATCATACCCGATGGTCACCGTGCCGGGCAGCGCCTCGCGCATCGCAAGGCCGATCGAGCCGCCGAGCAGCCCGAGACCGATCAGGACGACGCGCTCGAAGCTCATGGAGCCCCGCACGCCGCGGCCAGCGCGCCGGCCACCGCAGCCATATCCGCCGCGCTGCCGATGGTAATCCGCAAGGCATCAGGCAGCCCCTGACCCGGCAGATGACGCACGGCATAGCCCGCCGCATTGATCGCCGCGAGCGCGGCAGCCGCGCTCAGCCGCCCTTCAAACAGCACCAGCACGAAATTGCCCTTGCTTGGCACCGCGCGTAGCCCGTGATTGCCGAGCGCCGCGATCGCAGCGCAAAATCGCGCCCCTTCGGCGAGATTGTGATCGCGCGATTGCTCGACAAAGGCCTGATCGGCCAGCGCCGCAACCGCCGCGAGCTGGCCGTGCGTGGTCACGTTGAACGGCCCGCGGATCGCGCCGAGCGTGGCAATCAGCGCGGGCGCCCCGGTCGCCCAGCCGATCCGTTCGCCGGCAAGCCCGTAGATCTTCGAAAAGGTTCGTGTGACCAGCACATTTTCGTGTTGCTCAGCCAGTGCGAGCCCGCCATCATCCTCGCCCGGTGCAAGATATTCGGCATAGGCCTGGTCGATCACCAGCAGCACCTCCGCCGGCAGGCCGGCGTGCAGCCGGGCCATCGCCTCTCTGTCGATCCAGGTGCCGGTCGGGTTGTTCGGATTGGCGACAAACACCACGCGCGTCGCCGGGGTAACGGCAGCCAGCAGCGCATCGACATCGGTGCCGTATTCGCGATCGGGCGCGATCACCGGCGTCGCCCCGCAGCGGCGCGCGGCGATATCGTAGACGGCAAAGCTGTAACGAGTGAACAGCACCTCGTCGCCCGGCCCGGCATAGGCCTGCGCCGCGAGATTGAGCAATTCATCCGATCCGGTGCCGCAGACGATGCGTTGCGGATCGATCATGTGCAACGCCCCGATGGCGGCCCGCAGCGCGGTGCTGTCGGGATCGGGATAGTGCGCCAGATCGCCCGTTGTGGACAGCGCCGCCAGCGCGACCGGGCTGGTGCCGAGCGGGTTCTCATTGGCCGACAGCTTGATCAGCGCCCGCCCGTCCGCCGCCTTGGCCGCGCCCGGCACATAGGGCGCGATGGCGGCGATCCACGGTTTGGGCGAAGGCTGGCGGTCGGGCGCGGGGGTCATGGCGCGCCGCGATAGCGCGGCTTGGCCGCGATTGACAGCCTGTGCCCCCTCCCGCAATCGGGAGCCTTCATGGATGCGCCCCTGCACAGCCCGGTCTATCGCCTGCCCGCGCCGCTGCCGCTCGATAGCGGGCGCGTGCTCGATGGCGCCGTCATTGCGTATCGCACTTATGGCGAGCTGAACACGGCGCGCGATAACGCCATCCTCGTGTGCCATGCGCTGACGGGCGACCAGTATCTTGCCGACCCGCATCCGCTGACCGGGAAGCCCGGCTGGTGGACCCGGATGGTCGGGCCGGGCCTGCCGATCGATATAGCCCGCTATCACGTGATTTGCGCCAATGTCATCGGCAGCTGCATGGGTTCGACCGGGCCAGCGAGCATCGCGCCAGCAAGCGGGCAGCCCTACGGGCTCGACTTTCCGGTGATCACCATCCGCGACATGGTCCGCGCGCTGGTTGCGCTGCTGGACGGGTTGGGGATCGCGCGCCTGCACGCGGTGGTCGGCGGATCGATGGGCGGGATGCAGGCGCTGAGCCTTGCCGCCAATTTTCCGACGCGGGCCGCGCGGGTGCTGGCGATTGCCACCACGGCGCGCCATTCGGCGCAGAACATCGCCTTCCATGAAGTCGGGCGGCAGGCGATCATGGCCGATCCGGCCTGGGCGGGCGGCGCCTATTACGCCGCCGGCCGCGCGCCCGATGCCGGGCTCGGCGTGGCGCGGATGGCAGCGCACATCACCTATCTGTCGGAAGACGGGTTGACCGACAAGTTCGGCCGCCGCCTGCAGGACCGCGATGCCAAGACCTTCGGCTTCGATGCGGACTTTCAGGTCGAAAGCTATCTGCGCCATCAGGGTAGCGGCTTCACCCGCCGGTTCGATGCCAATTCGTACCTCTATATCACCCGGGCGATGGATTATTTCGATCTCGCCGAGGAACATGGCGGGCGGCTGGCGGATGCCTTTGTCGGCTGCGACGCGCGGTTCTGCCTCGTCAGTTTCGACAGCGACTGGCTGTATCCGACGGCCGAATCGCGGCACATCGCGCACGCGCTCAACGCTGCCGGGGCGCCGGTCAGCTTCGTCGAGCTGAGCGCACCGTTCGGACATGACAGCTTCCTGCTCGACGTACCGGCGCTTGATCGGGTGGTGGCGGGGTTCCTCGGATGAGCGCGGCGCTGCGCCCGGATCTCGCCATCATTGCCGCACAGATCGCGCCGGGCGCGCGGGTGCTCGACATCGGCTGCGGCGATGGGGCGCTGATGGCGGCGCTGGGTGCGCGCGGGGTCGATGCGCGGGGGATGGAGCTAGACGGGGCCTGCGTCGAACGCTGCGTCGCGCGTGGGTTGTCGGTGATGCAGGGCGATGCCGACCGCGACCTTGCCGATTATGGCGATGGGGCGTTCGATTACGCTATCCTGTCGCAGGCCTTGCAGACCATGCACCGCCCGGCCGATGTGGTCGAACAATTGCTCCGCATTGGCAAGCGGGCCTTCGTCAGCTTCCCGAATTTCGCCCATTGGCGCGTGCGGGCGAGCTTGCTGTGGAGCGGGCGGATGCCGGTGACGCGGCTGCTACCCGTGGCGTGGTACGAGACGCCCAATATCCACCATGTCACCGTGCGCGATTTCCGTGCCTTTGCCGCCCAAAGGGGCATCCGGGTCGAACAGGCCTGGTTCCTCAGCGGCGACCGGCTGACCAGCCCGGCGGCGGCGGGCTGGCGGGCCGAGCACGCGGTGTTCCTGCTCGGTTGAACAACAGTCCGGTCTGGCCGCTCAGGCGTGGCCGGCGACCGGCCCTTCGGCGACCAGCTGGAAACGCGGATCGCGCTGCGACAGCCCGGCCATGCCGCGCGCCGCGCGCCGGCTGATCTGGCGGATCCGTTCGCGGGTAAGCCCGGTATCGGACGAGATCTGGTACTGGCTGTCCTGTTCGAACAGGGTCCGCACCACGATCAGCCGGTCGCGTTCGAGCCGTTCCTCCAGCCGCTCGATCTCGCGCGGATCGATGAAGGCGTTGCCGGCGCGAAAGCCCACCGGCAGGTCGGGCCGCTGCTCGCGCACCAGCGCCTTGCACGGCCGCGCGCGTTTCTTGAGCTGCTTCATCGCGGCGGCGCGGTCTTCGGCGATATAGGCATCGATCAGCGCCGCCGTGGCCGAGCGCGCGAGATAGGCGCTGGCGCCGGCTTCAGCCATGTCGAGCGCGCCTTCATCCTCCAGCGTGTCCTCGATCGTGGTGCTGCCCTCGCCGCTGTCGCCGCCGACCAGCGTGCTGAGCGAAATGGTGCTGGCCGCGACCTTGCGGGCGGAGGGGCGCTGATCGGCCATCAGGCGGAAGCGCAGGCCCTGCAGTTCGCCGCGCAGCTGCCAGTTGATATGGGTGGTGAACTTGGCCTTCTCCGGATCGTAGCTGGCGAGCGCGGTATGGACCGCGATGGCGCAGACCTGTTCGGCATCGTCCCAGTGGTCGGCCAAGCCGTATTGGCGGATGAAATGGCGGATGCGCGGCGCGATCAGGGTCAGGATACCGCTGAACAGCCGGTCATATTCGGCGCGTTGCCGGGCGCCGGGCGCATCGCCCGCAGCGGCGCGGTTGGCCAGCGCGGCCAGCACCAGCTCCTCCAGTTTGCGCGTGGTCTTGGACATTTTTCGAACCCCCGTCAGGACACGTCCCGTCGCGTGTCGAAGGGGAGAATGCGGCGGTTATGGGTAAGACCTCTTTGCCCAAGGCCCCCGTGCTTTTGCGTAAGGGGTAATACGCAGCACGGGGGTCAGAGTGCGTAGCGGTCGGGGCGGATCTTGCGCGTGATATAACTGCCCAGCCATTCTCGGTGCGCCGCCGCCGCGCTGCCGCTGGCGGCAATCCGCCGCGCGGCCGCATCGCTGCCGATCTGCGCCGCCAGCAGCACCCGCGCGCGCCCTTCGCCGATCCCGCCGCGCAGGAAGGTAAGCGCATCGCCCAGGCCGAGATGATGCGCCAGATAGGCCGCGCGCGCCTGCCCTTCCTCGCCCGCGCCGATCGCGGCACCCGACCGCGCCAGCCGGTCGAGATTGCCGCGCGCGAAATCGGCAATGCTCTCGATCGAGGCCACCGGATCATAACGCATCGCCAGCACCCGTGCGCGCGCCTGTGGCAGCACGCGCCCCGCGCCATCGGTCAGCCCCGCCTCGCGCACGCGCTGGGCCAGCCAACTGCCCGGACGCGCGGCGAGGTCGAGCCAGGTGCCGGCGAGAAACTGTCCCAGCCCCGCCGCGCTCGAGCGGGGGTTGCGCGAATGGGTGTTCCAGCGCCCGTCGGGGTGCTTGCCGGCCTCGGCATCGATAATCGCCGCCAGCGCGGATGGGGCGAGCCCGGTGCGCTCGGCCGCAGCATTGAGCGCCGGCGCCAGCGCCGCATTCGGCCCCAGACCGGCGCCGGCGACAGAGGGTGGGGTGGACGTCGCAGCGGACACGGCAGCGAGCGGCACGAGCGGCACGGGCGGCGGCGTTTCCGGCTCCTGCGGAACAGGCGGCGACGACAGCGCCGCGATCATCGGCCCGCCAACCGCGCAGCTGTGGCGGCAATCCTGCCCCCCAAAACCGAGCAGATCGGCGGCCTGCGCCCTGCTGCCGGCCCGATCCCCCTCATCATCGCCCAGCGCCGCCTGCCACAGGCGCTGGCTCATCTCGCTGCGGGCCTGCGCATAGATCAGCTGCGCGCGCTGCGCGGGGCTAAGGCCGGCCGCCACATCGCGCTGTGTGACCGCGCCGCTCATGCTGCGCGCCCCGAAAGCGCCGCACCAGCTATCGTCGCGCGGATAAACTGCGCCCCGCCCAATCGTCAGCCCGTGTTTGCTCACGCCGGTCAGCGGCGCGGCGGAGCTCGGCGCGGTAGCGTTCCGCCGCTTGGGCCAGCGCATGATGTTCGCCAAGCAGTTCGGCTGCGGCGCGGCGGGTGGCCGCTTCGCGCCGTTCGGCCGCGTCCACCTCCCGCGCCAGCGCCGTCCGGCGCGCGCGGCAGAGTTGGCGGAAACCATCAGCGGGCAGCGCGCCGTCATCCAGGGCGCAGGGTCGCAACAGCTCGGCGCGATAGGTGCCGGCCAGTTCGGCAAGCTCGGCCTGCAAACGCATACACTCGGCGCTTTCCGCCCCAGCCGCGCACGCAGTGCCGAACTGCCGCCCACGCGCGGTGCGTATCAGGTCAAGGTGTGCGGCGAGCGGGCTGTCAGAAGCGAACATAACGAGATCTTCTGGTCCCTGTCCGCCGTGGCGTCAACCTTATCTCACTCCGCCGCCACGCCCTTGGCTTCGAACATGTCCGGCTCGCCCGCATCGGCGCCGGCCTCGTTGGCTGGCTCGACCTCGCCCCGGCGGGCGGACTGGCGCTTGTCGAAGCTGGCCCAGACGTCCTGCCAATTGCCCTTGGTCGCGCCTTTCGAATATTCGGTCGCGCGGGTTTCGAAGAAGTTGGCGTGCTCCACTCCGTTCAGCAGCGGGGTCAGCCAGGGCAGCGGGTGGTCCTCGATCAGGAACTGCTTGGGCAGACCCAATTGCTCCAGCCGCCAATCAGCGATGTAGCGGATATAGCGCTTGATCTCGCCCGCGGTCATGCCGGGGACGGGGCCGTCCTCGAAGGCGAGGTCGATGAAGGCATCTTCCAGCCGCACCGTCTTCATGCAGCAATCGATGATATCCTCGCGCACCGTCTTGGTCAGGCAGTCGCGTTCCGTGACGAAGGCGTGGAACAGGCGGGTGATGCCTTCGCAATGGAGGCTCTCGTCGCGCACGCTCCAGCTGACGATCTGCCCCATCCCCTTCATCTTGTTGAAGCGCGGGAAGTTCATCAGCATGGCGAAGCTGGCGAACAGTTGCAGCCCTTCGGTAAAGCCGCCGAACATCGCCAGCGTGCGGGCAATATCCTCGTCGCTGTCGACGCCGAATTGCTGCAGATAATCGTGCTTGGCCTTCATCTCCTCATATTCGAGGAACATGCCATATTCGCTTTCGGGCATCCCGATCGTGTCGAGCAGGTGCGAATAGGCGGCGATGTGGACCGTTTCCATGTTGCTGAACGCGGCCAGCATCATCTTGACCTCGGTCGGCTTGAACACGCGGCCGTATTTCTCGTGGTAGCAATCCTGCACCTCGACATCGGCCTGGGTGAAGAAACGGAAGATCTGCGTCAGCAGGTTGCGTTCGTGCGCCGAAAGGTTCTGCGCCCAGTCGCGGCAATCCTCGCCCAGCGGCACCTCTTCGGGCATCCAATGGATCTGCTGCTGGCGCTTCCAGAAATCGTAGGCCCACGGATATTCGAAGGGCTTGTAGGTCTTGCGGGCTTCGAGCAACGACATCTTGTGTCTCCGTGGGCGTGATCGCGAACCTCCACTATACGGAAAATCGCCGGCGATTCGATAGCGAAGTGGGGCGAGGAAGTGGGGGATAAAGCGCGAACATTGGGGGCCGGCGCGATCGGCGGAACGGGGGCGGGGCCCGGTGCGTTGTCGCCCCAGAGGAGAGCGACACCGCGATGACCATGCCCGACCCCCACCCTGCCGAAATCTCGGGCGAGGACGCCCCGCTGGAAAACACCGCCGAGCCGACGCCGGCGGTCAAAATCGCGGCGACGGGCACTGACCGCGAGCTGGCAGGGGCCGATCGCACGCCCGCATCACCGCAGCGCCAGCCGCCGCCCGAACGGCCACGCCCGTCCCTGGCAACCCGCCCGGACCGGACCGGGCCGGCGCCCGCCGCTGATGAGGCTGCACCCCTGGACAAGAACAGCCCCGCCCCCGCGCCGCGCCCGGTCGATGGCGGGCAACTCGACGAACCGCAGGAAGGCGAAGGCCGCCAGATGGACTAGGCGGCGCGCCGGCCGCCCCGGCGCGGATTACTGGCGGGTCTGGTTACCCGGGATTTCGCCCGGCCTGGGCGGCACCCCGGGCTGCGCTGCGGGCGCCGCCGGCTCACCCGGGGCAGCCCGCTCTTCAAGCGCCTTGACCGCGCCGGCAGGTTGCGGCTTTTCGCCAGTGACCACCGACCCGGCCTGCGTGCCGGCGGCCGCGCGCGGATCGCCGCCGCCCGGCGCAACGCCTTCGCCGCCATCGACCGGCAGCGGGGTCACTTCGGCGGGCGCGCCGTCGAGCGCCGGGTCGCGCTTGAACACCATGCCCGCAAGACCCAGCGTCGATACGACCAGCCCGATAATCCCCAGCACGTGCAGCGCGAGCGAGGCCCACATCGTGGTGTGGCTGGCGCCGTGCCCTTCGGACCGGCGGTCGACAATCACCTCGCCATCATGCGCATCGCGCCGGCGCTTGCCGAACATTTCCGCGAGCGTCGGGATGTTGGTGATCAGATGCCCCGCCGTCCCGAGGAACAGCAATGCCGAAATCAGCATCACCCAGATAAACGGATTTCCCATGCCAACTGCCCCTTCAAAACCCTGCCCGGCGCGGATGCTCCCCGCCCTTGCCCTATCTCATGCCAGAACCGCAAAGCCCTGTCTTTGATCCAGCGCATGATCGGGCGAGGCGGCCCTCACTGGCAGCTCAGACATTCCTCGTAATCGGTTTCGCCGCCCACCGGGGCGACCTCGATGCGCGGGGCGTCGGAGGTGTTGTCGGCTTCGACCCCGCCGGCGAACCCGGCGCGCTGGACCGATTTCGAGCGCAGGTAATAGAGCGACTTGATGCCCTTCTCCCACGCCTGGAAGTGCAGCATCATCAGATCCCATTTGTCGACATCGGCGGGGATGAACAGGTTCAAACTCTGCGCCTGGTCGATGAACGGCGCGCGGTCGGCGGCGAATTCGAGCAGATAACGCTGATCGATCTCGAAGCTGGTCTTGAACACCGCCTTTTCCTCGGCCGTCAGGAAATCGAGGTGCTGGACCGAGCCGCCCTTCTCGAGGATCGAGTTCCACACATTGGTCGAATCCTTGCTCTTCGCAGCGAGCAGCTTTTCGAGATAGGGGTTCTTGACCACGAAGCTGCCCGACAGCGTCTTGTGGGTGTAGATATTGGCCGGGATCGGCTCGATGCAGGCGCTGGTGCCGCCGGCGATGATCGAGATCGAGGCGGTCGGCGCGATCGCCATCTTGCACGAAAACCGCTCCATCGCGCCCATGTCCTCGGCATCGGGGCAGGGGCCGCGTTCATTCGCCAGCACCATCGAAGCTTCGTTTGCCGCGGTGCTGATGTGCTTGAACATCTTGAGGTTCCACACCTTGGCCATGGCGCTTTCCATCGGCAGGCCCTTGGCCTGGAGGAAGGAGTGGTAGCCCATCACGCCCAATCCGACCGACCGTTCGCGCGCGGCGCTATACTTGGCCCGCGCCATCTCGTCGGGCGCGCGATCGATATAATCCTGCAGGACATTGTCGAGGAAGCGCATGACGTCCTCGATAAAGGCCTTGTCGCCGGCCCATTCGTCCCAGGTTTCGAGGTTGAGCGAGGACAGGCAGCACACCGCCGTGCGGTCATTGCCGAGATGGTCGCGACCCGTCGGCAGGGTGATCTCGCTGCACAGGTTCGAGGTCGAAACCTTGAGCCCCAGATCGCGGTGATGCTTGGGCATCATCCGGTTCACCGTGTCGGAGAAGACGATATAGGGCTCGCCGGTGGCAAGGCGGGTTTCGACCAGCTTCTGGAACAGGCTGCGGGCATCGACCTCGCCGCGCACGCTGCCATCGCGGGGGCTGCGCAGCGCGAATTTGGCGCCATTGCGGACCGCTTCCATGAATTCGTCCGTCAGCAGCACGCCGTGATGGAGGTTCAGCGCCTTGCGGTTGAAATCGCCGCTGGGTTTGCGGATTTCGAGGAACTCCTCGATTTCCGGATGGCTGATGTCGAGATAGCAGGCGGCCGATCCGCGCCGCAGCGAGCCCTGGCTGATCGCCAGCGTCAGGCTGTCCATCACCCGCACGAAGGGGATGATGCCGCTGGTCTTGCCGTTCAGGCCAACCGGCTCGCCAATCCCGCGGACATAGCCCCAATAGGTGCCGATCCCGCCGCCGCGGCTGGCAAGCCAGACATTCTCGTTCCAGGTGCCGACAATCCCCTCGAGGCTGTCATCGACCGAATTAAGATAGCACGAAATCGGCAGGCCCCGCCCGGTCCCGCCATTCGACAGCACCGGGGTTGCCGGCATGAACCACAGCCGGCTGATATAGTCGTACAGCCGCTGGGCATGATCCTGATCGTCGGCATAGGCATCGGCCACGCGGGCGAACAGATCCTGATAGCCTTCGCCCGGCAGGAGATAGCGATCATCGAGCGTCGCCTTGCCGAAATCGGTCAGCAGCGCGTCGCGGCTGGCATCGATGACAATGGTGAAGCGGCGATCGTTGACCTTCCTGGAATCGCTTTCGGCCGGGGCGACAGAAGCTGCCGCCGCCAGTGCCGCACCGGCCAGCGCGGCGGCGCCATCGGCGGTTACCAGCGCTTCGCTACCCTTGTCGCTGCGGTCCATCGTCATCGCGCTCGTCCTTGCCATGTCAGGGGCCCGCTCAGGCGCGGTGGTGGCGGCGGCTGTATCGTCATGATCAAGATGCATCGCCGTCTGGTCCCCGGTTCTCAATTCCATTCCCACCCCCGTTTGGGCGGGACCTCATGTTCCCGCTCCGTTCGAATCAGGCGGCTGACCGCCCTAGCATCTGCGGGCCCCCGCCGGGCCAAAACTTATCCCCGCCAGCGGGCCCCGAGCCTGTTGACCGGCGCGAATCGGAACGCCGAGATGGCCGGCTTTATCGCCCCGCTCATTACAACCTCTTGTTGGTGCCCCCAGGCGTCCAACCACTAGATAGTGAATCAGACACGACTCGCGCGCAATAGGGTTTGCGGCGGTTAACCGTGCCGGACCGGGCTTCCGCAAGGGTGTGTTAGTCTGCTGCAACGCCGCGACGCGGCGGATTTGCTGGGCCCGCGCGCCGCGCAAGCCGGAAAATGCAATTGGGCAAAAATTTTGCCGGGCAAAGATCGCCGCGCCGCTCTTGGTAGCAATCGAATCGAGCCCGGCAAGTTTGTGCGCCTAGGGGCGCTCAGTCGTCCTTGCCGCCCCGGCCGAAGCGATATTCGCCGCGTTCGTGGATGATGTTGGGCCGGCCGATGATGAGATCGTCAACCTGGCCGATGCGGTCATTGTCCTTGCCCTTGTAGGGCAACGAATGGAGCACATAGCGCATGGCGTTGAGCCGGGCGCGCTTCTTGTCGTCGCTCTTGATCACCGTCCACGGGCTGTCGGCGGTGTCGGTGGCGAAGAACATCGCCTCCTTGGCGCGGGTATAATCGTCCCACTTGTCGAGGCTGGCGAGATCGACCGGCGAGAGCTTCCATTGCTTGAGCGGGTGCACCTTGCGCTCCTTGAACCGGCGGCGCTGTTCTTCCTGGCTGACCGAGAACCAGAACTTGATCAGGTGGATGCCGCTACGCACCAGATTGCGCTCGAATTCGGGGGCCTGGCGGAGGAATTCGCGATACTCCTCCTCGGTGCAGAAGCCCATCACCCGCTCCACCCCGGCGCGGTTGTACCAGCTGCGGTCGAACATGACGATTTCGCCGGTGGTCGGCAGATGTCCGACATAACGCTGGAAATACCATTGGCCGCGTTCGACCTCGCTCGGCTTTTCCAGCGCGACGACGCGCGCGCCGCGCGGATTGAGGTGCTCCATGAACCGCTTGATCGTGCCGCCCTTGCCGGCAGCGTCGCGCCCTTCGAACAGGATGATCACCCGCTGCTGCGCTTCCTTGACCCATTGCTGCAGCTTGAGCAGCTCGGTCTGGAGGATGAACTTCTCGCGCTCGTAATCCTTGCGCAGCATCTTGTATTTGTAGGGATAGCAACCGTCGCGCCAGTCGTCGGCCAGCTCGTTGCTGGTGCGGCGCGGGCGGCCCTCGGGCTTGGGCAGGCCCAGCTCGCGGCGCAGGCGGACGGCATCATCGGGCGCAGCGCCCGCAACCAGCGCGCCGACCCCCTCGCCGGTGGGCGGATTGCCGCCGGCGACCACGCCCTTGGCAGCGGCGACCTCCGCCTCTCGCTTGGCCGCGACCCGCTCGTCGGCCAGCCCCTTGTCGAGCGGCGTCGCGGCGAGCTTGGTCCGCGCCGGGCCGCGCCGGCGGGCAGGCTTGCTGTCCTTGTTCGTACCGGTCTTGCGTGTGGCCATGGGTGCCTCTCCCTCGAATGCGCGACTCGCCGGTTGCGCCGGCTTCAAGCGATCAGTTTCGGCCCGTTGCCAGGGGCCGGTCAATCGGCGAGCGCGCACCCGCTGTTGCGCGCGGTGCAACCCGCGTCAGGGACATCAGGGAACGAGCACGGTATCCCTGGCCACCGCGTCGGTCTGCGGATGGTCGAGCGTATAGTGCAGGCCCCGACTTTCCTTGCGCCTGAGCGCGCTCTGGACGATCAGCTCGGCGCATTGGTGCAGGTTCCGCAATTCGATCAGGTCGGTGGTGACGCGGAAGGCGCCGTAATACTCGCCAATCTCGCGCCGCAAGAGGTCGATCCGGTGCGCCGCGCGTTCGAGCCGCTTGGTGGTCCGCACGATCCCGACATAGTTCCACATGAAGCGGCGGATCTCTGTCCAGTTCTGCTTGATCACCACCTCTTCGTCCGAATCGATCACCCTGCTTTCGTCCCATGCGCGCACCGCCGGCGGCTGGTCGAGTTCGTCCCAGCAGGCGAGGATGTCGCGCGCGGCGGCATCGCCGAACACGAAACATTCGAGCAGCGAGTTGGAGGCGAGGCGATTGGCCCCGTGCAGCCCGCTTTCGGTGCATTCGCCCGCGCCCCACAGGCCCGGCAGGTCGGTGCGCGCATCCACCCCCACCAGCACCCCGCCGCAGGTATAATGCTGCGCCGGGACCACCGGGATCGGCCCGGTGGTCATGTCGATGCCCAGTGATAGCAGCTTGTCGTGGATCATCGGGAAATGCGCCGCCACGAAGTCGGCCGGCATATGGCTGATGTCGAGATGGACATAATCGAGCCCGAAGCGCTTGATTTCGGAATCGATCGCCCGGGCGACCACGTCGCGCGGGGCTAGCTCCATCCGGTCGGCGTCGTAGAACGCCATGAACCGCTTGCCGGTGCGCGGATTGATCAGATGCCCGCCTTCGCCGCGCACCGCCTCGGTGATGAGGAAGTTCTTGGTTTCGAGATGGTAGAGGCAGGTCGGGTGAAACTGCATCATCTCCATGTTCGACACCCGCGCGCCGGCGCGCCAGGCCATGGCGATTCCGTCGCCTGTCGCGCCGCGCGGGGCGGTGCTGAACTGATAGACCCGGCCCGCCCCGCCGGTCGCCAGCACGGTCGCGCGGGCGACATGGGCTTCGACCTGGCCGCTGTCCTGGTCGAGCGCATAGACCCCCCAGACCCGGCCCGAGCCCGAATATTTCTCGGCATGGCGCCCGGTGATAAGGTCGATGCAGGCGCGCCCCGGCAGCAGGGTGATGTTGGGATTGGCCTGCGCCGCGCGGATCAGCGCCTCCTGCACCGCCCAGCCGGTGGCATCGTTGACATGGACGATGCGGCGGTGGCTGTGCCCGCCTTCGCGCGTCAGGTGGAGATTGCCGCTCTCGCGGTTGAACGGCACGCCGAGATCGCACAGCCGGTCGATCGCCGCCGGCGCGCTTTCGATCACGTGGCGCACAACCTCCTCGTCATTGAGGCCGGCACCGGCAATCATCGTGTCGCGCACGTGATCTTCGAAGGTGTCGCCGGCATCGAGCACGGCGGCGATCCCCCCTTGCGCCCAGGCGGTCGAGCCGGTGTCGAGTCCGCCCTTGGCCAGCACCAGCACCTTGCGGGTGGTCGCCAGCGCCAGCGCCGTGGTCAGCCCGGCCGCGCCCGAGCCCACGACGATCACGTCATGCCGCATCGGCGCCTCGTGTCGAACTTCTGTCATTGCCCCGTCATGGCTGTTGCGCAGACGCGCCGCAAGCAGGTGCCGACAGCCGGCGGCGATTCGCGAGCCGGCCGATCGCGGAGGGTCGCGGCTCATGCGTCTGTTGCACTGCCTGCTGAACCGGCACGAGGCTGACCGCAACCGCGTGCGCCCGGCAGCCGATGGCAGCGCCGATCTGACCGGCCAGTGCCGCCATTGCCGCGCCCAAATCCGCCGGCACGCCTATCGGGACTGGCGCCGCGAAAGCGGCTCGCGGGCGGCGGGGCAAAAGCTCAGCGCGGGGCAGCTGACAATCAGCCTGGCTGATCGGCGGTCAGCTGGACGAACACGTCCTCGAGGTCGGCCTCGCGGGTGGTGACGTCCTCGATTGCGTAGCCCAGCGCCTGCAGGCGGGCGAGCACCTGGCCGGCAGTCACCTGCGCCTTGTCGTAAGTGATCGCCACACTGCGTTCGCCCGCCAGCTCGCTGCGCAGGAAGGCCGGGTCGGCCGGCGGAGCAGCAATGTCACGGTCGAGCGTCACCTCGACAACCTTTTCGCCCATCATGCCCACCAGTTCGCGGGTCGGCTTGTTGGCGATCAGCTCGCCATGATTGATGATCGCGATCCGGTCGCACAATTGCTCGGCTTCTTCGAGGTAATGCGTGGTCAGCACCACCGTTACCCCTTCGCCGTTGAGCTGCGTGACCAGTTCCCATAGCTGCCGGCGCAATTCGACATCGACCCCGGCGGTGGGTTCATCGAGCACCAGGATCGGCGGGGCATGGACCATCGCCTTGGCGATCAGCAGCCGCCGCTTCATCCCGCCCGACAGCGTTCGGGCATAGGCGTCGCGCTTGTCGGCCAGATGCACCGCGCGCAGCAGCTCCTCGCTCCGCCGCAGCGCGCGGGCAATACCGTAAAAGCCAGCCTGGTTTTCCAGCACCTCGTAAGGTGTGAAGAACGGGTCGAAAACGATTTCCTGCGGGACAATGCCGATGCTGCGCTTGGCGTTGCGCGGGTGCTCGTCGATGTCGAACCCCCAGATTGCCGCATGGCCACCGGTCTTGCGGACCAGCCCGGCCAGGATGTTGATGATCGTCGATTTGCCAGCCCCATTGGGGCCCAGCAGGCCGAAGATGCCGCCCTGCGGGACGTCGAAGCTGACCCCTTTCAGCGCCAGCTTGCCCTCCGCCTGCCCCTTGGCCGGGGCATAGCGTTTGACGAGATCGCGGATTTCGATGGCGGGTGGGGCAGGCGTGTCCATACGGCCGCCCTAGCGCGGTCTGGCCGCCAGCGACAAGCGGGCGAGC
Organism: Qipengyuania sp. YIM B01966; assembly: GCF_016461955.1. Classification (GTDB taxonomy): domain Bacteria; phylum Pseudomonadota; class Alphaproteobacteria; order Sphingomonadales; family Sphingomonadaceae; genus QFOP01. Next base: position 64,138 of record NZ_JADMNM010000010.1, read on the forward strand.
GTTGAGGCGGTGTTAACCATCTGCGTTTGCCCCAGCGTCATTGCTTTCCCGCTAACACCGCCAGTGGATGGGACACGGACGGACATTGTGCGACTGGCGGGGGGCCGCTGCTGCCGGGCTGGCGGGCGCGCTGCTGTGCGCGCCGCTCCAGGCGGCGGCGGGAAGTACGCAAGGCATTGCGACGATCCGCGTGCGCGACAGTCTGCGGGTGATGACGGTCGAAGACCTCGATTTCGGGCGAATCTTTCCCGGCAGCGGGGCGGGAAGCGGCTCGATCACCATCGCCCCTGACGGCTTTGTCAGCACGTCGGGCGGGGTTGTCGCGGTGAGCGGCGCGCATCCGGCAGTGTTCAATATCAAGCGCCGGATCGGCCGCGACTATCTCAATTATCTCGGCCCCGACGGTACCGACACGATCGTACTGACGAGCCGCACCAACCCCGCGCATACCATGCAGGTGACTGCGTTCACGACCGATTTCCAGCGGCGCGGCGGCTTTGGCTTGCCGGCCTATTTCTTCAGCACCGATTTCGACTTCCGGGTCGGTGGCCGGCTGACCGTACCGCCTAACCAGCCGCCGGGGTTCTATGTCGGCACCTTCCGGGTAGAGATAGCCTATCAGTAGGCCCGGCCCCGCGCGGTAATTGCCAAGCACAGTGCGGCGGATTATGCGCGCGCAGATGATCACTCAGCCGCCCGAAACCACCCTGGTCGAAACCGCCCGCGTGTCGTGCGACGGGGCCGGCGCGATCCGCGGCGGCGACCGCTTTGCCGCCGCCGCCTTGGGCCATCCGCGCGTCTGGCTCGAGATCGACGAGCATGGCTTTGTCGATTGCGGCTATTGCGACCGCCGCTTCATCCTCGCCGGCGGCCCTGCCGATCCGGCCGTGACGGGCGAAACGTTCGCACCGAATGACACGGGTGCCGACCCGGCAGACACGCCCGTCCCTCCACCAGCATAATACTCAGCGCCGGTTAAGGATCGCGCGCGCACCATGCGCTGATCAGCGCGTTGTGCGCTGCCGGAGATGTCGCATGGCCCGCCCGATTCGCACACTCGCCGCCTTTGTCCTTGCCGGCCTGATGACCGCTGCCGCTGGCACCGCGGCACAGGCGGATGCGCCGCAGCCGACTCGGGGCGAGGAACGGCTCGCGCGCATGCTCGAAGGGCGTGTACCGGGGGCACCTGAAAGCTGCATCCGCTCGTTCCCGACGATGCAATCGACAGTGATCGACGGCACCGCGATCGTCTTTCGCCAGGGTAACACGCTGTGGGTCAATGTACCGCGCGACGCGCGCTTTCTCGATGATAGCGATGCGTTGCTTACCCGCACCTTCGGCAATCGCCTGTGCAACACCGATATCGTCCATACGTATGACACGATGATCGGAATGCAGACTGGGACGGTATTCCTGACCGATTTCGTCCCCTACCGCCGCGTCCGCACCGCCAGCTGAGCGCCGGAACGCTAGGGCGCCGCAGCGCGTTCTCCTGCCGGGCAGCGCTCATCATGAAGCGGCCCCAGGTGCAGGAGAAGGATGATGACAAAATTCAAGCTGATGGCCGGCGCGCTGGCGCTGAGCGGTGCGGCCATGCTGGGAGGTTGCGCGACGCTGGAAGAAGGCGCGGCCGAACTGGTCGCCGAAACCCGGCACGCGACGCTTACCGGGGCACAGGTGGTGGGACGCGGCGATCCCGATGGCTATGCCACGGCCGATCTCACCGTCACCGATGAGCTCAACCAGGTGTGTTACGACGTCAATAATGTCCGCAATCTGGGCAGCGTCACCTCGGTCCGCATTCACCGCGGCGCCCCCGGTGCAACGGGGCCTGCGGTGCTGAACCTCAGCCAGGCCAATGAGGGCGGCTGGAAGAACTGCGTCGGCCGCGCCGAATGGACCGAAGACCGGATCGAGAGCAACCCGGCCGCCTATTACATCCAGATAAATACGAGCGATTACCCGAACGGCGCAATCCGCGGCCAGTTCGCGTTCAACTGACGAAAACGACACCTGACACGCGGCCGGGCCTTTGTGCCCGGCCGCGCGTTTATTCCCACTCGATCGTGCCCGGCGGCTTGCTGGTGTAATCGTACACCACCCGGTTGATGCCCTGCACCTCGTTGATGATGCGGGTGGCGACGCGGCTGAGGAAGCCAGCATCGAACGGATAGATGTCGGCGGTCATCCCGTCCACGCTGGTCACGGCCCGCAGCGCGCAGACATTGTCGTAAGTGCGTCCGTCGCCCATCACGCCGACGGTCTTGACCGGCAGCAGCACGGCGAAGGCCTGCCAGATCGCATCATACAGGCCGGCCGCGCGGATTTCCTCGAGATAGATCGCATCGGCCTTGCGCAGCACGTCGCAACGCTCCTTGGTCACCTCGCCGGGGATGCGAATGGCGAGGCCCGGCCCGGGGAACGGGTGGCGGCCGACAAACTGGTCGTTCAGCCCCAGCTCGCGGCCGAGCACGCGAACCTCGTCCTTGAACAATTCGCGCAAGGGTTCGACCAGCGCCATGTTCATCCGTTCGGGCAGCCCGCCGACATTGTGGTGGCTCTTGATCGTCACGCTCGGCCCGCCGGTGAAGCTGACGCTTTCGATGACATCGGGATAGAGCGTGCCTTGGGCGAGGAACTCCGCCCCGCCCAGCTTCGCCGCTTCCTCCTCGAACACGGCGATGAATTCGCCGCCGATGAACTTGCGCTTGGCTTCGGGGTCGGTGACCCCGGCGAGGCCGCGCATGAAGCGTTCCTCGGCATCGACCACCACCAGCGGGATGTTGTAATGGTCGCGGAACAGGCTTTCGACCTGTGCCCGCTCGTTCAGCCTGAGCAGGCCGTGATCGACGAACACGCAGGTCAGCTGATCGCCGATCGCCTCGTGAATCAGGATCGCCGCGACCGAGCTGTCCACCCCGCCCGACAGGCCGCAGATTACCCGCCCGTTTCCGACCTGTTCGCGAATTTCGCGGATCTTGGTGTCGCGATAGGCGGCCATGGTCCAGTCGCCGGCGAGCCCGCAGACCCGGTGGACGAAATTGGCGATCAGCTTCGCCCCGTCGGGCGTATGCGCAACCTCGGGATGGAACTGGGTGCCGTAGAAGCGCCGGTCCTCATCCGCGATCACCGCGAAGGGCGCGCCGTCGCTGGTGGCGACGATGCGGAAGCCGGGGGCAAAGCGGGTCACCTTGTCGCCGTGGCTCATCCATACCTGGTGGCGTTCGCCGACCTGCCACAGCCCGTCGAACAACGCGCACGGCTCGGTCACGGTCAGGAACGCCCGGCCGAATTCGCCGCCATCGCCCGTCTCGTGGCCGGGCCGCACTTCGCCGCCAAGCTGATGGCTCATCACCTGCTGGCCGTAACAAATGCCGAGGATCGGCACGCCGGCTTCAAACAGCTCTTCGGGCGCGCGAGGGCTGCCTTCTGACGGCACGCTGGCGGGCGAGCCCGAGAGGATGACCCCCTTGGGCTGCATCCGCGCGAACGCGGCTTCGGCCTGGGTGAACGAGGCAATTTCGCAATAGACCCCGGCCTCACGCACGCGCCGGGCGATGAGCTGGGTCACCTGGCTGCCGAAATCGACGATCAGGATGGAATCGGGGTGCTGGTCGGGCGTCATGGCGGGCGGATAGGCGAGGCACCGGGCGTCGTAAAGCGAACGGGACGCGATCAGATCGTTGCAGCAAACGCAACACCTGTTCGGCTTTTCGCATTTGCCGTGGTGGCGAGCGTGCCTACATGACGGTCAAGCCGGCGGCCGGGCTCCTCTCCCCCCCCCGATCCCCCGTCGCCGGCCCCTTATCCTGCACCCCGGCGATCAGCGCGCGCAGCTCGGTCTTGAGCAGCTTTCCGATATGGCTGCGCGGCATTGCCTCGATCGCGTGGAGCGCCGACAGGCGCTGCGTCTTGCCCAATCGTGCATTGACCGCGCCGCGCACCGCCTCGACATCGGCGGCGGGGTCGGCCAGCACGACGAAGCCGACCGGGGTTTCACCCCATTGCTCGCTTTCGACCCCGATCACCGCGGCTTCGGCCACTTGCGGTTCCTTTTCCAGTTCGGCCTCGAGGTCGGCCGGATAGATGTTGAACCCGCCCGAAATGATCATGTCCTTCGCCCGGCCGACCAGCTCGACGAAGCCGTCTTCATCGACCCGGCCGATATCGCCCATCCGCTGCCAGATCTCACCCGTCGCCGGGTCGGTCCAGTATCCCTCGCGCGTCTTGTCGGGCTGGTTCTTGTAGCCGCTCATCATCGTGCCACTGCGCCCGACGAGATGCCCGGCCGTACCCGGCGGTACCTCGCGATCCTCGTCGTCCAGCACCTTGAGATAGCTGCCCGGCGCCGGGCGGCCGACCGTGTGCAGCTTGTCCGGGAATTCGTGGGCAGCCAGCGTGCAGACCACCCCGCCTTCGGTCATCGAATAGGCTTCGACCAGCCCGCCCGGCATCCGCCGCAACACCTCGGCCTTGAGCGCGGCGGAAAAGGGCGCTGAGGTGCAATATTTGAGCCGCATCGCCGACAGGTCGGTGGCGTCGAGCGCGTCTGAGCCGAGCAGTCGCTGATATTGCACCGGCACGAGCATGGTCAGCGTCGTGCGGTCCCGCTCGGCATGGGCCAGCCAGCGCGCGGCGTCGAACTTGCCCATGATCCGTACGAACCCGCCCGCCAGCAGCGGCGAGAGGAAGGCGAGCATGGTGGTGTTCGAATAGAGCGGGGTGGAGGCGAGCGCCCGCACCGGTCCGCCCGATGCGGCTAGCGCCGCGGCGGTCGTGGCGAATTGCCGCCAGCGCATCAGATGCGAATGGACGATGCCCTTGGGCGTGCCGGTGGTGCCGGACGAATAGATGATGTTGAACGGATCGGTGGGGGCCGGATCATAGGGCGCCGCGACCGTGCCGACGGGCGCCATCCAGGCGTCCAGTTCCTCGTCGAGCACGATATGGGTCATGTCGGGCATGAAATCATCGCCCAGCTCGGTAAGCTTGGCGCGGTCGATGAACAGGTGCCGCGCGCCGCTATCGGCGGCCATGCCGGCCAGTTGCGCCGGGCTGGCGCTGGTGGTCAGCGGTGCGGCCACCCCGCCCGCGCGCACCGCGGCGAGGAACATCAGCGCATAGGCCACGCTGCTCGTGCCGAGGATCGCCACCGATTGCCCGCGCTCCAGCCCGCCGGCCTGCAGCCGCGCGGCGATCCGTTCAACCCGATCGCCCACCTCGCCCCAGCTGAGGGTGCCGGCATCGTCCGCCAGCGCCGGCGCAGTGGGCTGCGTTGCGGCCCAGTGGGCGATGATGTGCGAAAACGAGCCGTATTCGGCGGCTAGAAGCGGTGCGGGGCTGTCGGTCATGCCGCCCACCCTAACCACAGGCTGCGCGCCCGCAAGCCGGCGATGGGCCGCCGCGGCTATTCGTCCGCTGCGGCCTGGCGTGGGGCGAGCCCCAGCCGGGAAAGCCGCCAGCCGTCATCGTCACCCATCAGCGTTTCGAGCGGCGGAACTTCGGCGCTGTCAGGCCCGACCCCGTCCACCGCGGCGACGATGTAGCGCCCCGATTCGCGCAGCCGCACCTCCCCCTCGGGCCAGCGCGCGCTGAGCCGCGCGTGCAGCCGCTGCGCATCCGCGGCGATATCCGCCCTGTCGAGCGCGCGCGGAGCCCCGTCGAGCAACTCAGCCGAAGCGATGCGGATATTGGTCAGCGCGTCCTTCATCACCGAGGCCGCGATGAACAAGGCTGCCGCACTGTCGGCCCACCAATATCCGAAATAGATCCCGGTGATGCCGAGAATGCCGGCAAGGCCGGTCTGCCAGTCGGCCTTCTGCATCAGCGCGTCGGTATGCAGCACCTTGTCATGCAGGCGCTTGGCGACCGGCTCCTTCATCCGTCCGATTATGACCGGCGGAACGACGGAATAGACCAGCGCGGCGATCATCGGCCAGCCGGACCACAGTTGATACCCGAACATCTCCACCGGGGCGAGCGTCGGGTGTTCCTGCGCCAGCAGCGTGGTGGCGCTTTCATAGATCAGGAACGCCCCCACCAGCCCCAGCGCCACCGCCGAGACCAGGAAGGCGAGGGAGTTGACGCGGTAGAAGCCGAAGGGAAACTTGGCCGTCGGCTCGCGGTTCTCGAACCGCGCGGCGAGCAGAAATGTAAGCGCCGGCACCAGGCTCAGCACATCTTCGATCAGCGCGGACTGCATCGCCTTGCTGCCGCCCATGGTCAGCCACATCGCGGCGATGACGGTGCTCATCCACACCAGCGTCCACCATTCGAGGCGGATCGCGTGGCGGAAATCCTTTGCGATCTCGGGTGGCTGTCGGCTCACTGCGCGCCACCGGCGCGTTCGAGCCGCATGATCCAGCCATTCTCTCCGTTGCGAAAGGCAAAGCGCGGGGCCGTCTCGGTAGCCCCTGCCTTGCGCCCCCAGCCCGGGGGGTCGCCGAAATGGACTCGCGTCGCCCAGGGCGAGGCGTCGGAAAAATGGCCATAGACGAGGTCGAGTTCGCCCAGTTCGAGCGCTTCGAGCAGTTCCTCGGTGTGGTCCTCGCGCCGCTCGACCCGGGCGCCGAGCGCGCGGGCGACCGAAGCTACCGCCGCATCGGCGCGCGCATCGGGCGGGGCGCCCGCAATGACACCCAGCCTCACGATACCGCTGTCGCGCACGCGCTCAGTCGTCTGGGCAGGATCGCGCGGCGGATCGGCGCAGCCCGCCAGCGCGGTCAACAGCGCGGTTGCGGCGAAAGTCCGGATCATGCGCATTGCCCACCACCCTCACATACCGGGCCGAGCCCAACTCAGCACTCGATCACGTTGACCGCGAGCCCGCCCTGGCTCGTTTCCTTGTATTTGCTCGACATGTCGAGCCCTGTCTGGCGCATCGTTTCGATCACCTGGTCGAGCGTGACCAGCGTTTCCGCGCCGGTGCGGTGGAGCGCGAGGCGCGCGGCGTTGACCGCCTTGACCGCGCCGATCGCGTTCCTCTCGATGCAGGGCACCTGCACCAGCCCGCCGACGGGGTCGCAGGTGAGGCCCAGATTGTGCTCCATGCCGATTTCCGCCGCGCTGGCGACCTGCGCCGGGGTGCCGCCCCACAAGGCTGCGAGCGCGCCCGCGGCCATCGAACAAGCGACCCCAACCTCGCCCTGACAGCCCATCTCCGCGCCCGAAATGCTCGCCCGTTGCTTGTAGAGCAGGCCGATCGCGCCCGCCGTCAGCAGGAAACGCCGGCGCGCTTGGGTGCAATCGGCCGATGAACCTTCCCCGCAATAGAACCGCATCACCGCCGGGATGATGCCCGCCGCGCCATTGGTCGGCGCGGTGACCACGCGGCCACCGGCAGCGTTTTCCTCGTTCACCGCCATCGCATAGCAATTGAGCCAGTCGAACAATTGTTCGCGCTCGTTCGATTGCGGATTGGCCTCCAACTTGGCCCACAGATCGGGCGCGCGGCGTTCCACCTGCAATCCGCCGGGGAGCAGCCCGCGCTGCGTCAGCCCGCGCGCGATGCAGGCTTCCATCGCGGCGGCAATCCGGTCGAGCCCGGCTTCGGTATCGGCGCGCGGGCGCATCGCGTCTTCGTTCGCCAGCACGATCCGGCAGATCGGCTGGCCCTCGCGCGCGCACAGCGCCAGCAAGTCCTCGGCCGAACCGAACGGGTAGGGCACGGCGGCACCGGCGGCGACGCGGTCGTCCTTGGCCGGGCGGCTCAGTTGCGCCTCGCTGGCGACAAAGCCGCCGCCGGTCGAATACCAGGTGCCGGAATACAGCGCGGCACCCGCCGCGGCATAGGCGGTCAGCACCATGCCGTTGGGATGCAGCACGGGGATGATGTGCCCCGACAAGGCGATGTCCCGCTGCCTCTCGAACGCGATATCCGGCCCGCTTCCGCCCAGCGCAAGCACTCCGCGTGTCGTCAGGTCCGCCAGCGCGGCAGCGGCTTCGTCGGGGTCGGTCGTCTCGGGTTCGAACCCCATCAGCCCCAGGATCGCCGCCTCGGGCGTGCCATGGCCGATCCCGGTCAGTGCCAGCGAGCCCTGCAAGTCGATCGCCACGCGCGCCGTCGCCGTGCGCACCCCGGCCTTGTCGAGCGCGCGGACGAACAGCGCGGCGATCCGCATCGGCCCGACCGTGTGCGAGGAGGACGGCCCGATGCCGATCCGGAAAATGTCGAGCACCGAGAGCATGGCCCGGCTTGCGCCAGCGCCGCTCGCGAATCAAGTAGTTGCCGCTGAAACAATTGTGGCAGCTGTGGAAGCGGGGCGTTCCGCGCTTGGGAAACGGGCCGCTCATCCCTATATGATCGGCATGAACGATACCCCTGCCAGCACCAACCCCAATGCCCCCCGCAGCGGCGATTACGGCGCCGATTCGATCAAGGTCCTCAAGGGGCTCGACGCGGTCCGCAAGCGGCCAGGGATGTATATCGGCGATACCGACGATGGCAGCGGCCTGCACCACATGGTGTTCGAGGTTTCTGACAACGCGATCGACGAGGCGCTGGCCGGCCATTGCGACCTGGTGCTGATCGAGCTCAACCCCGATGGCAGCGTCTCGGTGGAGGATAATGGCCGCGGCATTCCCACAGGGATGCACAAGGAAGAAGGCGTCTCGGCCGCCGAAGTCATCATGACCCAGCTCCACGCTGGCGGCAAGTTCGAGAACACCAGCGACGACAACGCCTACAAGGTATCGGGCGGGCTGCACGGGGTCGGCGTGTCGGTGGTCAACGCGCTGTCGCAATTCCTCGAACTGACCATCTGGCGCGATGGCAAGGAACATTGGATGCGCTTCGAACATGGCGATGCGGTCGCCCCGCTCGAAGTGCGCGGCCCTGCCGGGCGCGAGCGCACCGGCACGCGCGTCACCTTCCTGCCCAGCACCGACACGTTCAAGAACGTCACCGAATTCGATTTCGACAAGCTCGAGCATCGTTATCGCGAGCTGGCGTTCCTCAATTCGGGCGTGCGCATCCTGCTGCGCGACAAGCGCCACGAGGAAGTGGCTGAGCACGACCTCTATTACGAAGGCGGCATCGCGGCCTTCGTCAAATATCTCGACCGCAACAAGCAGCCGCTGATCGCCGAGCCGATCTCGGTCAGCGCGGAAAAGGACGGCATCGGGATCGACGTCGCGCTCGAATGGAACGATTCCTATTACGAGAACGTGCTGACCTTCACCAACAACATCCCGCAGCGCGATGGCGGCACGCATCTGGCCGCCTTCCGCGCGGCGCTGACCCGCACGCTCAACAATTATGCCGAGCGCTCGGGCCTGATGAAGAAGGAAAAGGTCACGCTGTCGGGCGAGGATATGCGCGAAGGGCTGACCGCGATCGTTTCGGTCAAGCTGCCCGACCCCAAATTCTCCAGCCAGACCAAGGACAAGCTGGTCTCCTCCGAAGTGCGCCAGCCGCTGGAATCGCTGATGAGCGAGAAGATGACCGAATGGCTGGAGGAAAATCCGGCCGACGCGAAAGCGATCATCGCCAAGATCATCGATGCCGCCGCCGCCCGCCAAGCCGCCCGCCGCGCCCGCGAATTGACCCGGCGCAAGGGGGCGATGGACATTGCCAGCCTGCCCGGCAAGCTGGCCGATTGCCAGGAACGCGACCCGGCAAAATCGGAGCTGTTCCTGGTCGAAGGCGACAGCGCCGGCGGCAGCGCCAAGCAGGGCCGCGACCGCAAGACGCAGGCGATCCTGCCGCTCAAGGGCAAGATCCTCAATATCGAACGCGCGCGGTTCGACCGGATCATTTCGTCCAAGGAGGTCGGCACGCTGATCCAGGCGATGGGCACCGGTCTGCGCGAGGAATTCAATCTCGACAAGCTGCGCTATCACAAGATCGTCATCATGACCGACGCCGATGTCGATGGCGCACATATCCGCACGCTGCTGCTGACCTTCTTCCACCGCCAGATGCCCGACATCATCCGCGCCGGGCATTTGTTCATCGCCCAGCCGCCGCTGTACAAGGTCAGCAAGGGCCGCAGCGAGGTCTATCTGAAGGATAATGCCGCGCTGGACCGTTATCTGGTCGATGCGGGCCTTGCCGGGCGGCTGCTCGAAACCGAAACCGGCCGGCGCGGCGAGAACGAACTGCGCGAACTGGTCGATCATGCGCTGAGGATGCGCAATCTGCTCGCCTTCGTGCCGCGCCGCTATGATAGCGGGATCGTCGAACAGATGGCGCTGGCGGGCGCGCTCGATCCCGAAGCGGATGGGCCGGCGCGGACCAGCGCACTCGACCTCGCCGCCGCGCGGCTGACCGCGGGCGACGAGGATGCCCGCTGGTCGGCAGCGCTCGGCGCGGACGGAATGGTCCGCTTCGAACGGCTATGGCGCGGGGTGACCGATGTGCACGAGATCGACGGCGCCTTCCTCGGCAGTGCCGAGGCGAGGAAGCTGCACGCGCTCGCCGCCGAACAGGCCGCCAGCTATACCGCGCCGGTGCGGCTGACACGCGAAAGCGCCGCCGCCGAGCCGTCCGAACCGGCGGGCGAGAACGACGCGGAAGCTGCGGGCGAGGAACCCGTCCGTCAGGCCGGCACGATCTCGCGCCCGACGCAATTGCTCGACATGGTGCTCGCCGCAGGGCGCAAGGGGCTTTCGATCCAGCGTTACAAGGGGCTGGGCGAGATGAATGCCGAACAGCTGTGGGAAACCACGCTCGACCCCGACAACCGCGCGCTGCTGCAGGTCAAGGTCGAGGATGCCGACGTGACCGACGAGATCTTCACCCGGCTGATGGGCGACGTGGTCGAACCGCGCCGCGAATTCATCCAGGACAATGCGCTGAACGTCGCCAATCTCGACATCTGACGTGACGGGAGTGGTTCGCGCGCGCATCATCACTTCGTCATTGCGGGCGTAGCGAAGCAATCTAGGCACTTGGCCCTGCCGCCCTGGATTGCCGCGGCGCCTGCGGCGCCTCGCAATGACGACCTACGTATCCCTCGTCATTGCGAGCGGAGCGAAGCAATCCACGGACGCACAGCCCCGCAGCGCGGGGCAATGACGAAAGGCGGCAACACGCCCTGTCCTACGCCGGCCCGCTCTGGCACAAAGGTCGCGCGATCAGGCGGCGCGGCCGGTGCCCCTGTCGCCGCCCGCCATGTCACCCGCCGTCAAAGCCGGAAAAAGCCTTATGCGCCAGACCTTTGCGAAATCCAACCAAAGGCGACACGGTGTCGCCTTTGTCACCCTGCTGCCTGCCGCGCTGCTGGCCGGCTGCGCGACGATACCGGCCGCGGCGCCGGAACCGGTGGAGATTCGCATTGTCGGGCTCAATGATTTTCACGGCAATCTTGAACCGATCCGCCGCCCGGTGATGATCCGCCAGGCCGAGGGCAGCGACCGGCCGGTGCCGACCGGCGGGGTCGCCTGGCTGGCCAGCGCAGTGCAGGCGATCCGCGCCAGGAGCGAACATTCGCTGGCGATTGCGGCCGGCGATCTGATCGGGGCCAGTCCGCTGGCCTCTTCGCTGTTCCTCGACGAACCGGCGATCGGGGCGATGAACCGGCTGGGGCTCGATTTCAACGCGGTCGGCAATCACGAATTCGATCGTGGCTGGCAGGAATTGCGCCGCATCCAGCAGGGCGGCTGCGAAAAGCTGACCCTGCGCGAGCCCTGCGCGGTCGAGAACCCCTATCCCGGCGCGCGCTTCCCGTTCCTTGCCGCCAATGTCCGCACACCCGATGGCGGCACGCTGTTCGCACCCTATGCGATCCGCCGGTTCGGCACCGGCGCGCGCGAGGTGGCGGTCGGCGTGATCGGGCTGACGCTGAAGGACACGCCGACGCTGGTCACGCCGAGCGGGGTCGCCGGGCTGACCTTTGCCGACGAGGCCGAGACGATCAACGCGCTGGTTCCCCGGCTCGAAGCCGAGGGGGCGGATGCGATCGTGGTCGCGATCCATCAGGGGATGCGCACCGAGGTCGGCTACAATGACAAGAGCTGCGGCGGCGTTTCGGGCCCGCTGCTCGGCATCCTTGCCCGGCTCGATCCGCGGGTCGATCTGGTCATTTCGGGTCACACCCATGCGACCTATGTCTGTGATTACGGCACGATTGATCCGGCGCGCCCGTTCCTTGTTACCAGTGCCGGCTATGGCGGCTCGTTCCTGACCGACATCGTCCTCAGCGTCGATCCGGTGCGCGGGGTGGTGGCGAAGCGGGCGGACAATATCGTGGTGCAGAGCGAAGGGCGCGATGCGCGCGGCAATCCGCTGCCGCTCGACCCGGCGCTGAATACGCTGGCCCCGCATCCCGAAATCGCCGCCTATGTCGGGCGCTATGTCGAAGCGGCGCGGGCCGCGTCCGAACGGCCGGTCGGGCGGATTACCGGGGATGGACGCAAGGGCGGGCCGGCGACCGAGGAAACCCCGCTCGGCAATATGATCGCCGACGCGCAGCTGGCCGCCACGCGCGGTGCGGGCGCGCAGATTGCGCTGATGAACAATTCGGGCATCCGCGCCGCACTGACCCCGCGTGAAGGTGGTGTGATCACTTATGGCGACATCTACGCCGTCCAGCCCTTCGGTAACACGCTCGTCACCAAGAGCTTTACCGGCGCGCAATTGCTGGCGCTGCTCGAACAACAGTTCGATGATGACGGCTTCGTGCAGACCTTTTCGCCCTCCGCCGGCTTCACCTACGCCTTCGACATGGGCCGGCCGGCGGGTGCGCGCGTGGTCCGCGCGGCGCTCGATGGCCAGCCGATCGACCCTGCGGCCAGCTACCGGGTGACGATGAACTCGTTCCTCGCCGCCGGTGGCGACAGCTTCACGCTTTTCAACGAGGGACGCGATGCGGTGACCGGGGCGGTCGATCTCGACGCGCTGGAGGCCTGGCTCGCCGCCCATCCGGCGCTGGCGTTACCGGCTACGGGGCGGATCGCCGATCTCACCCGCGAATAGCAAAACGGGCGACCGGATCGCTCCGGCCGCCCGCCTGCTCGCGGAGGCGCTGCCGCCCCCTTGGGGAAATCAGTTTGCCGTGCGGCGCCAGGTCTGTTCGGCGGTCATCGTGCCGGTGGTCGGCGCATCGGCGCTGGCCAGCTTGTAGAGCGCGCCATTGGCGATGGCGAAGACGTGGGTGGTGCCGCCGTCGCGGATCAGGATGCGGCTGTTGTCCGAATACCAGTTGAAGGTCCCGTTGGAGGTCTTGCCGTCCCGCACCAAGGTGTAGGTATCGTCGGTGTTGAGGGTCAGCGAATTGGCGCCATTGGTATAGGTGCCGGCATATTGCACGCTGGTGCGGGCATTGGCCGCCACGGCCGGGAAATCGGTCGCCGCAGTGGTCGGGGTGCCGGCCGTGGTGGCCGTCGCCGTCGTGTCGTCAGGGGTGGTGACGGTCTCTTCCTTCTTGCCGCAGGCCGCCATACCAAGGGCCAGCGGGGCAAGGGCGACAAGGGCGAATTGAGTGCGCATGAAGGGGACTCCTCGTTGGTTGAACTCGCTGCCCGAACGGTCGAACGCGTTGTTCGTTTCGCCCGATGAGGTGCGCAATGGCAATTTTGTTTCTGGCGGATTAATGAAGGTCCGCTGCCAATCGCCGGCTCTGCGCGGCAAGCCGCTCAAAACGCGGACAATCGGGCCGGTGAGCGCGATAGAAGGCAGCAATCTGCGCCAGGTCGGCGGCGTAGTCGTCGCTCGGCCAGATCGGCTCGCCAATTCCCCCGCGCCGGTTGGCCTGATCGACCCAGGCGGGCACGATCGGCACGCCGGCGGCCTTGGCTATATGCCAGAAGCCGCTGCGCCAGATGCCGTCACCGCTGCGCGAGCCTTCGGGCGCGATCACCAGCGCCAGTTCGTCCGCCTCGGCAAAGGCGGCGGCAACCTGTTCGACATAGCGCCCGCCGCGCCGGCTGCGATCGACCGGAATGCCGCCCATATCGTGCATGAACCGCGTCATCGGCCAGCGGAACAGCGTGTTCTTGCCCATGAAGGCCGGTTTCAACCCCAGCGCCCTGACCCCGCCAAGCACGAAGATGAAATCCCAGTTCGAGGTATGCGGCGCGCCAGTGATGATGCATTTCGTCACCCCCGGCGGCACGCCGGTAAAGCGGTAACCGCGCCAATCATACAGCGCGATCAGGATCCGATGGACGGCCCGCGAGAGGAAAGCCGGGCGGCGGCTCACATCCGGAACACGCCGAAGGCCGGGCGTTCCGGGATCGGCGCCTCCAGCGTGGCGGCCAGCGCCAGGCCGAGCACGTCGCGGGTCTGCACCGGATCGATAACCCCATCGTCCCACATCCGCGCGGTGGCGTAATAGGGGTTGCCCTCATCCTCGTATTTCTGCCGGATCGGCGCCTTGAACGCCTCGGCCTCTTCGGGGGTCCAGTTTGCCGCGTCGTGGTGGACCGTCGCCAGCACCGAAGCCGCCTGTTCGCCGCCCATCACCGAGATGCGCGCATTGGGCCAGCTGAACAGGAAGCGCGGCGAATAGGCGCGGCCGGCCATGCCGTAATTGCCCGCGCCGAAGCTGCCGCCGATCAGCACGGTGATTTTGGGTACGGTGGCGGTGGCGACCGCGGTGACAAGCTTGGCGCCGTGCTTGGCGATGCCTTCAGCTTCGTATTTCCCGCCGACCATGAAGCCGGATATGTTCTGCAGGAACAGCAGCGGTACACGGCGCTGGCAGGCAAGCTGGATGAAATGCGCCCCCTTCTGAGCGCTTTCGGAAAACAGCACGCCATTATTGGCGAGGATCGCGACCGGCATCCCCCAGATATGGGCAAAGCCGCAGACCAGCGTGCTGCCGAAATGCTGCTTGAATTCGTGGAACGCGCTGCCGTCAACCAGCCGCGCGATCACCTCATGCACGTCATAAGGCGCGCGGACATCATCGGGGATCAGCGCATAAAGATCGTCGGCGTCGAATTTGGGCGGTCTCGGCTCGCGCAGCTCGACCGCGCGGGCGGCTTGCGGGTTTTCGCCCAGGTGGCTGACGATATCGCGCACGATGGTCAGCGCGTGTTCGTCATTCTCGGCCAGATGATCGACCACGCCCGATTTCCGCGCATGGAGGTCGCCGCCGCCCAGATCCTCGGCGCTGATTTCCTCGCCCGTCGCGGCTTTCACCAGCGGCGGGCCGGCGAGGAAGATGGTGCCCTGTTCGCGCACGATCACCGTCTCGTCGCTCATCGCCGGCACATAGGCGCCACCCGCGGTACAGCTGCCCATCACGCAGGCGATCTGCGGGATGCCGAGCGCACTCATATTCGCCTGATTGAAGAAGATGCGACCGAAATGATCGCGGTCCGGGAAGACCTCGGCCTGATAGGGCAGATTCGCCCCGCCGCTGTCGACCAGATAGATGCAGGGCAGCCGGTTTTCCTGCGCGACTTCCTGCGCCCGCAAATGCTTCTTCACGGTCATCGGGTAGTACGATCCGCCCTTCACCGTCGGATCGTTGGCGACGATCATCACCTGCCGCCCGCTGACCCGCCCGATCCCGCAGATCATCGAGGCGCCTGAAACGTCGCCCTCGTACATTCCATTGGCGGCAAGCTGCCCGATCTCGAGGAACGGCGAGCCCGGATCGAGCAGCCGCTCGACCCGCTCGCGCGGGAGCAATTTGCCGCGCGACACATGTCGCTCGCGATGCTTCTCGGGCCCGCCCAGCGCCGCCTCGGCGACCCTGGAGCGCAGCTCGTCCGCCAGCCCCTTATTGTGCGCGAACCGCGCCTTCGCCTCGGCGCTGTCGCGGTCGAGTTTGGTGGTGAGTATGGGAGCGGTCACTTCAGTAGAGCTTTCAACAAGGATTGGAGAAACCCGCCCGATGATGCCGATTTTCGCTTTGTGGATTCAGATCGCGTCGACCGCGTTTCCCAGAGCGGAGCATGCTCGTAGAACTCTTGCTCACCTTTGAGGCGTTTTGGCTCTGGTTTGGCTCTGCCCTCCCAAACAATGCTCACAACGCAACCAAAGTTTGGGTAGTCGCGCATTCCGCCGGTCAGTTCATGGATAAAGGCGGTCGGCTTCAATCCCGAGTCCAGCAGCGGCGCAATGATCGCCGAGTCTTCTTTGCTCAGTGATCCGATCGCGCAACCTTCCTCGTTCACTGCAAGCACGCAATTCCGATCGTGCTCGTTGTCCGGCTCCCTAGCCAACTTAATGTGCTCGCCAGGCATTGCCCGTTGGAGAATTGCTTGCCGGTAAGTCCCGTCACGGTTTTTTTGGCTTTCTCCCACGAGGGGATAAATCTTCTTCCTGGGAAGATTGCTCATCCCGCCGCTCCGATCAGTTCGCGCCCGATCAGCATCCGGCGGATTTCGTTGGTACCTGCGCCGATGTCGAGCAGCTTGGCGTCGCGCAGATAGCGTTCGACCGGCCAGTCCTTGGTATAGCCCGCGCCGCCCAGCGCCTGCACCGCTTCGCCCGCCACGCGGAAGGCGTTTTCACTCGCCAGCAGGATTGCGCCGGCAGCGTCGAACCGGGTGGTCTGGCCGGCGTCGCACGCCTTGGCGACGGCATAGGTATAGGCGCGGGCCGATTGCAGCGCGACATACATATCGGCCACCTTGGCCTGCATCAGCTGGAAGCTGCCGATCGGTTTGCCGAACTGCTTCCTCTCGCGCAGATAGGGGATGACGGTGTCGAGACAGGCCTGCATGATGCCGAGCTGAAGGCCGGCGAGCACCACGCGCTCGTAATCAAGCCCGCTCATCAGCACGCCGACGCCGCCGTGCAGCGGGCCCATCACGCGATCCTCGGGCACGAAGCAATCGTCGAACACCAGTTCGGCGGTCGGGCTGCCGCGCATCCCCATCTTGTCGATCTTCTGGCCGATGGAAAAACCCGCATCATCTTTTTCGATCAGAAACGCGGTAATGCCCCGGCTGCCACCTTCGGGCGCGGTCTTGGCATAGACCACCAGAACATCGGCTTCCGAAGCGTTGGTGATCCAGAACTTGGTGCCGTTGAGGCGGAAACCACCTTCAACCGCATCGGCCCGCAGCTTCATCGAGACGACGTCCGAGCCCGCACCCGCCTCGCTCATCGCCAGGCTGCCGACATGTTCGCCGCTGATCAGGCGGGGCAGATATTGCGCCTTCTGTTCGGGGTTCCCCCAGCGGCGGATCTGGTTGACGCACAGGTTCGAGTGCGCGCCATAGGAAAGGCCCACGCTGGCGCTGGCGCGGCTCACTTCCTCGACCGCGATGACGTGTTCGAGATAGCCGAGGCCCAGCCCGCCATCCGCTTCCTCGACGGTAATGCCATGCAACCCCAGCGCGCCCATTGCCGGCCACAATTCGCGCGCAAACCAGTCCTCGCGATCGGCCCGTTCGGCCAGCGGGGCGACCTGTTCGTCGGCAAAGCGGGCCGCCGCCTCGCGGATCATCTGGGCGCTTTCGCCGAGTTGGAAATCAAAATCGGGGGTGGCGCGCATAGTCTCTCCTCGTGCGTTCCGGCGCATAGCGGCGCGGGGGGCGCGGCGCAAATATCGTGCGCGGCAGAGCAACACTTGGGAATCGCAGGCAGAAGCGGTATGGGCGCTGCCGATGAATGCGCCTGTCGCCCAGCAATGGCCCGCCGGAACGGCCCCTTCCCCTGCCTTTTGCGGCGAGGACGAGCGCCTGTCGGTGCTGGCCGCCTTCGGCGTCGATGCGTTGCAGGACGATCCCGAACTGGCCGAGATCACCGCCTTCGCCGCGCAGCTGTGCGATGCGCCGATCTGCCTTGTCAGCCTGGTCGAACAGGAACGCCAGCGGTTCATCGCCCGTACCGGGCTCGATGCGCTGGAAACGCCGCGACCGACCTCGTTCTGTGCCCATGCGATGCTCGGGTCCGAGGCGCTTCAGGTGCCCGATGCGCAGGCAGACCCGCGCTTTGCCGATAACCCGCTGGTCACGGGCGAAACGCATATCCGTTTATGGATGGCCCGCCCCTTAATT
>NZ_JADMNM010000011.1 GCF_016461955.1 Qipengyuania sp. YIM B01966
CAAATGTTCTGACGACGGACAGCCGAGAGTCCTTTTTCCCTGAATTATCCTCCGCCCATCTGTTTCGAAGCGTCCGATTGAATGCTCTAAGAGAGATAAGGATTAGGTCGGACACAAAGACTGGTCGCGACGGGTTGGGGCGACAGGGCGCTTGCGCCCGGTTCCTGCGCCAGCAGGAAGTCGAGCCGATCCGAGCGAACCAGCGGCAAGCCCGTCAGGGCTGGCCAATGCTATCGTGGCAATGGGGGTCACCATGGGATGATGGACGGCGGGCTCACCGGTCTCGCTGCGCGATCCCGTCTCACCCTTCGCAACTGGTTCGAAGCCGCGACATCGAGATGTCCCGCCTTCGCCCAGTTGGCATGTTGAACTTGCAGATGGCGCGAGGAATCGAGTGCTGTCGTCCTCGGTCCCTCACCCTCCCTGTGACGATCTGGGGCGCAGCCCCGATAGATGGGCCGTGGACGGGAATGTCATCCATGCGTCCATATGGGTAAACCCGCACTGGTCACCTGCGGTGACACGGAATAGCTGTCTCATTGAAATAGTTCGACAAAATATGAGGCGTGTGAGAATCGAGGTCTAAGCTCAAACGAGACAGGAGACCCGATGCTGGTAGGTTACGCGCGCTGTTCGTCATCCTCGCAATCGCTCGACATCCAGCTTGATCATCTGGGCAAGGCCGGGTGCGAGAAGGTCTTCGCCGAGAAGGTCTCGGGACGCTCGACCAAGGATCGGATCGAACTGGCGCAGGCGATGGACTTCGTGCGGGAAGGCGACACGCTGGTGGTGACCCGGCTCGATCGTCTGGCAAGGTCGGTGGGCGATCTTCACCGGATCATCGAGAAGCTGACCGAGAAGAAGGTCGCGTTCCAGTGCTTGAACCAGTCGGGTGTCGATACCGATAGCTCGACCGGGAAACTCATGATGTCCATCCTCGGAGCCGTTGCTCAGTTCGAAAATGACATCCGGCGAGAAAGACAGGCCGAAGGAATCGCCAAGGCAAAGGCAGACGGACGCTACAAGGGACGCAAGGCCACCATCGATCCTGCCCGCGTGAAGGAGCTTCACAGCACCGGGCTCGGCCCAGCAGCTATCGCACGCGAGATGGGGATCGCTCGGGCAAGCGTCTATCGAGCGTTGTCGGCATAATGAAGCCGAACTGGATTTTGGCCGGTGAAAAAATCCGTTGGGGGTGCGAAAAAACCGTTTGACTATCCAAACTGGATAGGTCAAATCAGGTGTTGAGGGGCCAAACGGCAATTTGGCCCCTCAAATGGAAAACCCAAACACGGAGTCAAAACCATGCTTATCGTGCTTACCAAGGAAGACTTTAACTCGTTCTCCCCTTCAACGCGAGCAGAATTGCTCGCCTCCCTGTCGTCGAAGCCCAAGGCGGTCCCCGGCGAATTACCGGTCGGCTTCGACGAGGACGACTTCGAAGATGTCATCGATCTCGCGCCCGACCAGATCGATGAGTTCATGGCTGGCTGCTCTGACGAGACGATCGCGGGCCTCAAGGTCTTCGCCGAGCACGGGCCGGTAATCCACGCCAAGCTGCTCGATGACGCCGGGATCGAGAACTACGGTCACTTCCAAGGTCGGGTGACCAAGCGCACCCGCACGGTGACCGGGGATAAGGAAGCCTATCTGTTCGCGTGGGATGACTGGCACAGTGCGGAGGATGGCATTGGTCAGTATGCCGTGACGCCGACGACCTTCCGCTCGCTCCGGGCTTACTTCAAGCTCGACTGACCGGCATTACCGATGACGAGAAGGGCGGTCCCGAGGGGCCGCCCTTTTTGTATGCGCGGTGCATCGCGGTGGACCCCAAAACCCCGGGAGTTGGGAATCGTCTGATGGTAAAAGGCGGACATCAAAACAGGAGAAATGAATGCCCGATCCCACCCTCATCGTCGCCGTCATCGGAGTGGTCTTTGCCGGTATCTACACCATAGCTGCCGTGGCCAGCTTGATCATCCTGCACCGCCGCACACCGAAGCTTCCCGAACCCCCGATCACGCCGGTCTGCACGACTATCCTCGGCGTCGATATGCACGGTCATGTCCACGATCTTCCCGGCCACTCACGCACTAACCTACGGCACACCGCTTGACGCCACACCAATCTGTGCAACGCTGATCTGATGACCAATGAAGACGCACCCGACATCGCCAAGGTTGACCGTCAACCTTCATCATCCGACCCTGACGGTTCGGGTGCTCTTCTGGGCACCACCCTGCAGCAGATCAGGTCCGGTCGGGGCTCGCCGGTGGCGGGGCCGGTCAATCGCGACGGCCGACCAGACCCTTGGCGATTACCTGCGCCTGGATTTCCGCCGCCCCTTCGAAGATGTTGAGGATGCGCGCGTCGCACAGCACGCGGCTGATCTCGAATTCGAGGGCATAGCCATTGCCGCCATGCACCTGGAGCGCGGCATCGGCATTGCTCCACGCGGTGCGCGCGGCGAGCAGCTTGGCCATGCCGGCCTCGATATCGCAGCGCCGGCCCGCATCCTTGGCCCGCGCGGCGGCATAGGTCAGCTCGCGCGCCAGCACGATATCGACCATGCTCATCGCCAACTTGTCGGAAACGCGCGGGAAAGCCAGGATCGGCTGGCCGAACTGGCGGCGCGCCTGGGCGTAATCCAGCCCCAGCTCGAGCGCCCGGCGCGCCACACCGACAGCGCGCGCGGCGGTCTGGATGCGCGCCCCTTCAAAGGTCTGCATCAGCTGTTTGAAGCCCTTGCCTTGCTCGCCGCCGAGCAGCGCGTCTGCCGGGGCGGTCATGCCGTCAAAGGACAGCGCATATTCGCGCATTCCGCGATAGCCCAGCACCTCGATCTCACTCCCTGCCATTCCGGCGGCCGGGAAGGGATCAGCCTCGGTGCCGCGCGGCTTGGGAACGAGCAGCATCGACAGGCCGGCATAACCGGCGGCGTCGGGCAGCGTGCGGGCGAGCATGGTCATCAGGTCCGAGCGGCTGGCATGGGTGATCCAGGTCTTGGCGCCGTGGATTTCCCAACTTCCGTCAGCGCGCTCACGGGCACGGGTTTCGAGCGCGCCAAGGTCGGAGCCGGTGTCAGGTTCGGTGAACACCGCCGTCGGCAGCACCGCACCGCTGGCGATCAGGGGCAGCCAGCGCGACTGCTGTGCCGGGGTGCCGCCCAGCACGATCAGCTCGCCGGCGATTTCGGATCTTGTGCCGAGCGATCCGGCGCCGATCCAGCCGCGCGACAGTTCCTCGGTCACCACGCACATCACCAGCTTGCCGAGGCCAAGCCCGCCATGCACCTCGGGAATGCACACGCCGAAGGTGCCGAGATCCGCCATCGCCTGCACCACCGCATCGGGGATCAACGCGTTGGCGAGGTGCCAGCCATGCGCGTGGGGCAGGATTTCGGCGTCGGTGAAGCGGCGGAATTGCTCGCGGATCGCGTCGAGGTCGGCATCACCGAAACTCTCGGACGGCCATTGTCCGGCAGCCAGCGCAGCGGTCAATTCGGCACGCAGGGCTGCGTAATCGGCATTGACAATTGCCGCCGAGGCGTCGCGTAAATGCGCGGCAGCATCGGTGAGGTCGAGATCGGCCGGGCGCAGCAGCTCGTTCTGACCCATCGGCAGACCGCCGATGAGCTGCCCCAGCGTTTCGGCATAAGCGAGCGTGGTGACGAGCGCGTCCACCGGGTTCGCGCCGCCGCCGGCTGCGGCCCACTGGTGCACCGCTTCGAGGGCAGCCACCGCTGTTGCGATCCAGGCAAAGCCATGCACCGCGCGCTGCTGCTGGGCCATCGGCGCTGTTGCAAGGCGCTGCTCGAGTGCCGACAGCGCGGCGCTGCGATAGTCGCGCGCCGCCTCCAGCGCGTGAGCACGCTGCGCCGCATCAATCGTGGCGCCAGCCGTCATGCCGCGCGTTCGAACATGGCAGCAATCCCCTGGCCGCCGCCAATGCACATGGTTTCAAGGCCGTAACGCGCCTCGCGCCGCTGCATTTCGCGGGTCAGATTGGCGAGGATCCGTCCTCCCGTCGCGCCGATCGGATGCCCCAGCGAAATGCCCGAGCCGTTGACATTGAGAATGTCGTGGCGGCTGTCATCCTCCGACCAGCCCCAGCCCTTGAGCACCGCGAGCACTTGCGGGGCGAAGGCTTCGTTCAGCTCGACCACGCCGATATCGTCCCAGCCAAGCCCGCTGCGGGCGAACAATCGCTCGACCGCCGGTACCGGTCCGATTCCCATCCGGCTCGGCTCGCACCCGGCGGCGGCCCAGGAATGGAACCAGGCGATGGGGCTGAGGCCGAGCTCCTCCAGCCGGTCTTCCGCCACGACCAGGCAGGCGGCGGCGGCATCGTTCTGCTGGCTGGCATTGCCCGCCGTCACCACCCCGCCCTCGAGCGGGCGCAGCGCGCCGAGCGTTTCCATGCTGGCATCGGCGCGGTAGCCTTCGTCATGGGCGAAGATCACCGGATCGCCCTTGCGCTGCGGCACGGCGACGGGGACCAGTTCGTCATCGAACCGCCCGGCTGCCCAGGCGGCGGCGGCGCACTGATGGCTGCGCACGGCATAGGCGTCCGCCGCCTCGCGGGTGATGCCGTAATCGCGGGCGCAGTTTTCGGCTGTTTCGATCATCCCGCTGATCACCCCGAAACGCGCCGGGGGCTGCGACATCAGCCGCCCGCGTGTCAGCCGGTCGTGCAGTTCGAGGCTGCCCGCGCGCACCCCTTTCCGGAGCCGGGTGGTGTAATGTTCGACATTCGACATACTCTCGACGCCCCCGGCGACGACGATGTCCGACGCGCCGGTCTGCACCATCATCGCCGCATCGATCACCGCCTGCAGGCCGGAACCGCAACGCCGGTCAAGCTGATAGCCGGGCACTTCAATCGGGTAGCCGGCCGCGAGCCATGCCCAGCGCCCGATCGCCGGGGCCTCGGCATTGCCGTACCCTTGGGCGAACACCACGTCATCGACCCGGGCGGGATCGATCCCGGTGCGTTCGATCAGCGCGCGGATGACGGTCGCGGCCAGATCGCCCGCCTGGACATCGGCCAGCGCGCCGCCGAATTTGCCGACAGCAGTGCGGAGCGGGGCGACGATGGCGGCGCGGCGGAGCTGGGTCATGAGCGGGACGGTCCTTTCAGCATCAGGCGGCTTATCGAGCGCCATCGGCGCGTTCAATCGCTGCCAATACGGCGCACGATCGGTGCGAGGGGGCGGATCGTGCCGGCATCCGCATCCATCTCCACCAACGCGCCCGAAGGCAGCGACAGCTGGTCGCGGACGTGGCCGATATTGGCGCCGGTGAACACCGGCACGCCGAGCGGGGCGAGATGCTGGCGAAGTATGTCGTCCAGCGCGAAGCCGGTGCCCGGCGTCGGCGGGGTCGGTGCGGTACAGCGGCTGCATTGGCCGAATACCACCCCGGCCACGCGACCCAGCGCGCCGGCGAGCGCCAGCTGGGTCAGCATCCGGTCGATGCGGTATTCTTCTTCCCCGACATCTTCGAGGAACAGGATCGCGCCGGCGAAATCGGGCAGGTAGGGGCTGCCGCCCAGCGCGGTCAGCACGGTCAGATTGCCGCCCAGCAGCCTGCCGGTCGCGCGGCCCGGGGTGATCGTGGTGATCCCCCCGGTCACCGGCCCGTCGGGCGCAGTGGGCATGCGGCCCGCCAGCGCGACACCTGCCGGCCCGAGCAGCGGCGTGGCGCCGGCAAAGGCGAGATACCACAGGCTCTCCCAGCTCGTGCGCGGCCAGCTATTGGCGGCATTGGGCGCGTGGAGCGTGGGAAAGCCGGCGCGCGCGGCGAAAGCGAGGTGAAGCGCGGTGATGTCGGAATAGCCGATCAGCAGCTTGGGATGGCGGCGGATACTCTCCCAATCGAGCAGCGGCAGCAGCCGCGCGCAGCCCCATCCGCCGCGAATGGCGAACAGCGCCTTCACCTCCGGATCGGCATAGAAGGCGTTGATGTCCAAGGCGCGCTGGGAATCGGTGCCCGCGAGATAGCCGAATTGCTCGCCCACGAACTGCCCCATGCGCGGCACAAGGCCCATGCCAGCGATGGTATGGCGCACCCGTTCGAGCCGCTCGGCCCCGCCACTGGCGCCGGCAGGTGCGATGATCCCGACCATGTCGCCGGGAGACAGCGCGGGCGGCAGACGCGTGTCGGTTCGGGGGCGGGCGTGGAGCGTCAGCGGGGCGAGCGCCGCACCCGCTGCCAACGTCAGCGCCCCCAATGCCTCCCGCCGGTCGATCACCGCCACGCTCCCTCACCCACCTTCGCGCTGGACTTGGAGCATGGCCAGCCGATAGGCGCAAGGCCGGTCACGGGCAGCAGGGGCGCACACAGCGATGTTCGAAAGCTTCGGCTGGGCGCGCCTGCCCGATAGCGACGCGGATCTGCGCGAGAGGGTGCGCGCGGTGGTGCGCGAGCAGATCGCGGACCTGCCGCCTGACCGCCGGGCGCGCTCGTGGATGGGGTTCGATGCTACCTTCAGCCGGCGGCTGGGCACGGCCGGATTGCTCGGTCTGACGCTGCCGGCCGAATATGGCGGGCAGGGGCGCGGCGCCTTTGCGCGTTTCGCGGTGGTCGAGGAATTGCTGGCGGTCGGCGCGCCGGTTGCGGCGCACTGGATCGCCGACCGGCAGAGCGCGCCGCTGATCCTTCATTACGGCACCGAGGCGCAAAAGGCGCGCCATCTGCCGGCGATCTGCCGGGGCGAGCAACTGTTCTGCATCGGCATGAGCGAGCCGGAAGCGGGCTCGGACCTTGCCGCCGTTCGCAGCCGCGCGGAGCGGGACGGGGTGGGCGGGTGGCGGCTCAGCGGCCAGAAAATCTGGACCACCGGGGCGCAGCATTTCGATTACATGATCGCGCTGGTCCGCACCTCCGGCAGCGCGGACGACCGGCAGCGCGGCCTGTCGCAGCTGATCGTCGATCTGAAGGCTCCCGGCGTCACCATTCGCCCGATTGCCGACCTCACCGGCGATGAACATTTCTGCGAGGTGTTTTTCGAAGATGTGGCGCTTGGACCCGATGCGCTGATCGGCGAAGAGGGCGCGGGCTGGGCGCAGGTCACCGCCGAACTGGCTTTCGAACGCAGCGGGCCGGAGCGGATCTATTCGAGCGTTGTGCTGCTCGATGCCTGGATCGCCCATCTGCGCGCCGCCGGGCGCAGCGATGATGCCGCGCTGGCGCTGGTCGGCGAGCTGACCGCGCGGATGGCTGCTTTGCGGACGATGTCGATCGCCTGCACCGCGCGGCTGGCGGAAGGCGACAGCCCGGTGGTCGAGGCCTCGCTGGTCAAGGATCTCGGCACACGGTTCGAACAGGATGTGCCGCGCGTTATCGCCGACGCTCTCGCAGGCCATAAGGGCGAGGCGGTGGCGCCCGAATTGCTCCGCACGCTGGCCTATCTCACGCAAATCGCGCCAAGCTTTTCATTGCGCGGGGGCACGCGCGAGGTGCTGCGCGGGATCATTGCGCGCGGGCTGGGGCTACGCTGATGGACGTTGCCGAACTCGCCGCACCGTTCGAGCGGATGCTGGAAGAACTCTGCCCGCCGCCAGCGGTGCGCGCGGTCGAGGCGGGCGACACCGGCGCGGCGCAGGCGATGTGGGCAGGTTTTGCCGCATCGGGCTTTCTCGACGCGCTGGTGCCCGAGGCGCGAGGCGGTGCGGGGCTGGCGCTGGCGGACATCGCCCCGCTGCTGATCGCGCTCGGCCGCCATGCGGTGCCGCTGCCGGTTGGCCAGACGATGCTTGCGCGCGCCTGGCTGGACGCGCCGCCCGACGGACGCATCGCACTGGCGACACCGGAAGCGGGCATTTTCGGGGCCGAACCTTTCCGGCTGGTTGCCAATCACGTGCTGGTTGTGGATAGCGGCGGGCTCACGATCGAGAGCGCGCTTAGCGGCGCGCAGCTGCCACCCTCCGGCGCCGGGCCGCATCTCGCGGCGCTGATCGCGGCCGCAGCGATTGCCGGGGCGAGCGAGCGGGTGCTGGCGCTCGCGATCGATCACGCCAATACCCGCGTCCAGTTCGGCAAGCCGGTCGGCCGCCAGCAGGCGGTGCAGCATATGCTGGCGGTCATGGCCGAGCAGGTCGTCGCCGTGCGGCTGATGGTCGAGCAGGCCTGCGCGGTGCCGAACCTCGCCTCGTGTGCTGCGGCCAAGGCAGTGGCCAGCGCCGCCGCGGCGGACATGGCCGAAGCCGCCCACGCGGTGATCGGCGCAATAGGCATCAGCGCCGAGCACGACCTGCAGCTCTATACGCGCCGGCTGCACGCGATGCGGCTGGCGCATGGGTCGGAAAGCCATTGGCAGCGCGTGCTGGGGGCGCTGCGGCTGGCGAGCGATGCGCCCTGCGTGGACTGGCTGCGCGCGGAAATTTTTGCCGAGGTCGGCGCGCTCTGATCGGCGCGCCGGCGTGCGCCGCTATTATCCTTCGCTGAGACCGTCCACCCGCTCGACGATGATCGCCGGGGCCATTCCGCCCGCCGCGCACATGGTGACGAGGCCATAGCGACCGCCGGTCCGCTCCAGCTCGTCAACGATGGTGCCAATCAGCATCGCCCCGGTCGCGCCGATCGGATGGCCCAGGGCGATCGAGCCGCCATTGACGTTGACCTTGTCCCAATCGAGCCCGAGATCGCGGACGAACTTGGCCGCGACCACTGCGAACGCCTCGTTGATTTCCCACAGGTCGATATCCTCGACGCTCAGCCCGGCCTTCTCCAGCACGCGCTTTGCCGCCGGCACCGGCGCGTTCAGCATCAGCGTCGGGTCGTCGCCCATATTGGCGGTGGCGACGATCCGCGCGCGCGGCTTCAGCCCGTGTTCGCGCGCATAATCACCGCTGGTGATCAGCAGCGCCGCCGCCCCATCGACCACGCCCGACGAATTGCCGGCATGGTGGAAATGCTGGATTTCGAGATCGGGGTATTTCTGGTTCACCAGCCCGCGAAATGTGGTGCCGTCCTGGTCGAGCGGGACGTCGGCGATCTTGGTGAAGGCCGGCTGCAATTCGGCCAGCCCTTCGCGCGTGGTTTCGGGGCGCGGATATTCATCCTTGTCAAGGATGGTCGCGCCATCATCGCTCACCACCGGCACCAGCGATTTGGCAAAGCGCCCCTCGGCAATCGCCGCGGCGGCGCGCTGCTGGCTGCGATAGCCGACCTCGTCCAGCTCCTCGCGGGTGAATCCCTCCTTGCTGGCGATGGCATCGCCGCAAATGCCCTGATGCGATTGCGGATGCACCTTCTGCAGCCGCGCATTGCCCGACCCCATGCCGAGCGGCGGCTTGCCGCTGGCCATGTCCTCCTGCATCATCTGCGCGGTGAGGCTCATCATCTCGGTCCCGCCGGCGACGATGCAATCTTCCATCCCGCTCATCACCTGCGCCGCGGCGAGGTTGACCGTGGTGATGCCGCCGCCGCAGAACCGGTCGAGCGTCATGCCCGACGAGGTCACGTCATACCCCGCATCGAGCGCCGCCATCCGCCCCAGATCGCCGCCCTGCTTGCCGCGCTGGGTCGATACCGACCAGATCACATCATCGACCGTGCTGGTGTCGAGATTGTTGCGATCCTTGATCGCCTTGAGGACGGTGGCGGCGAGATGCTGCGGGTGGCTGGCGGCCAGCGCGCCCTTGCCGACCTTGCCGATGCCGCGCGGGGTGCGGACCGCGTCGATGATATATGCCTCTGCCATGCTCAATCCTCTCTGATGGGAATCGGGTTGACGTATGCGTAAGGCTTGGCCAGCAAGGGCACAATAGGTTGCAGATTGGGATTGGAGAGGCGCGATGACCGAAGAAGTGCAGACCCGCGAGGAAGACGGCGTCCTGATCGTCACGATCAACCGGCCCGAAGCCAAGAACGCGATGAACAAGGCCGCGGCCGAAGGGATCGCGGCGGCGATGGACCGGCTGGATGCGGAGGAAAATCTGCGCGTCGGCATCCTGACGGGGGCGGGCGGCACCTTCTGTTCGGGGATGGACCTCAAGGGCTTTCTGCGCGGCGAAAGCCCGCATATCGAAGGGCGCGGCTTTGGCGGGATCGTGCAGAAGCCGCCGGTCAAGCCGCTGATCGCCGCGGTCGAGGGCTATGCGCTGGCCGGCGGGCTCGAACTGATGATCGCCTGCGATCTGGTGGTCGCCAATGCCGGCGCGCAGTTCGGCATTCCCGAGGCGAAGCGCGGCCTCGTCGCCGCCGCCGGCGGGGTGATGATGCTGCCCGACCAGATCCCCGAACGGATCGCCATGGAACTGGCGCTGACCGGCGATTTCATCACGGCCCAGCGCGCTTACGAGCTGGGCCTGATCAACCGGGTGGTCGATGGCCCGGCGCTCGACGGTGCGCTGGAACTCGCCCGCCGGATTGCCGAAAACGGTCCGTTGGCGGTGCGTATCTCCAAGCAGATCATGAAGGAATCGCGCGGCTGGCCGATGGGCGAACGCTATGACCGGCAAACGCAGCTGATCCTGCCGGTGTTCGCTTCGGCCGATGCCCGCGAAGGCGCGGCCGCCTTTGCCGAGAAGCGCAAGCCGAACTGGACGGGCAAGTAAGATGGCGGGCCCGCTCGCTGGCCTCAGGATCGTCGAATTTGCCGGCATCGGGCCGGGTCCGTTCTGCGGGATGATGCTGGCCGATCACGGCGCGGAGGTGATCCGGGTGGACCGCGCCAGCGGCGGGCGCGGCGGCTCGCAGCCGGTCTCGCCCAAGGATGTTCTGGCGCGCGGGCGCAAGTCGGTCGCCATTGACCTCAAAAGCGCCGAGGGCGTTGCGCTGGCGCGGCGGCTGGCGGCGAGCGCCGACGGCATCATCGAAGGCTTCCGCCCAGGCGTGATGGAGCGGCTGGGGCTGGGGCCCGACGAACTGCTCGGCGACAATCCCAAGCTGGTCTATGGCCGGATGACCGGTTGGGGCCAGACCGGCCCTTACGCACCCTATGCCGGGCATGACATCAATTACATCGCGCTCGCTGGCGCGCTGGCGCATTTCGGCCGCGCAGGCGGGAAGCCGACACCGCCGATCAACATGGTCGGCGATTTCGGCGGCGGCGGGATGATGCTCGCTTTCGGGATGGTTTCGGCGCTGCTCCATGTCGCGCGCGGCGGCGACGGGCAGGTGATCGACGCGGCGATGACCGATGGCACCGCGGTGCTGATGGCGATGATCCACGGCATGGCCAATATGGGCATCTGGGGCGAGGGGCTGGGCACCAATATGCTCGATACCGGCGCGCATTTCTACGACACCTATGAAACCGCCGACGGCAAGTTCGTCAGCATCGGCAGTATCGAGCCGCAATTCTATGCCGAGCTGCGCCGCATCGCCGGGCTGGCCGACGATCCCGCCTTCGACGCGCAGCACGACCGCGGCCAGTGGCCGGCGCTGAAAGAGAAGCTTACCGCGCTGTTCAAGACCAGAACCCGCGCCGAATGGGACGCGGCGATGGAGCATACCGATATCTGCTATGCCCCGGTGCTGACCATGCGCGAGGCGGCGGCCCATCCGCACAACCAGGCGCGCGGCACCTTCGTCGAGGTCGCCGGCGACACGCAGCCCGCCCCCGCGCCGCGCTATTCGCGAACCGCCACAGCCACGCCCGCGCCGGCCCCGATGCCGGGCGCCGACAGCGATGCGTTGCTCGCCTCGCTGGGGATGGGCACGGAAGAAATCGCGACACTGCGCGAGGCTGGTACGGTGGGGTGAGTCGATACGCGGAAGCCTTGTGGCTCACGCGCAGACCGCCCAGAACATCAAGCTTCCAGATAATCGCCCCGTACTTGACATATGGCTTGGCTGATCAACCAATAAACGCGCCCGCCTCCGCCACAAAATCGTCGAACCGGTCGTGATGGACCCAGTGGCCGGCGCGGTCATATTCGCTCGTCTTGGCATTGGCGCCGAAATGCGCCAGCTGGCCATCGCGCATGGGGTTGCCGGCCCAGCTGTCGGCGCCATTGATCAGCAGCGTCGGGCAGGTGATCCGCGCCCATAGCTCGTGCAGTTGCGCGCGGGTCAGGTCGTCGGGTGGCCAGGCGTGGAGGTGGGGGTCGAACTTCCAGCTCCAGGTGCCGTCCTCGTTGCGGATCGCGCCGTTCAGCGTCAGATGACGCGCCTGCTCGCGGCTGAGGTAGGAATTGGCCTCGTGCATCCGGTCGAGCGCCTCGTCGAAATTGGCATAGCGTTTGGGCGTCCGGGCCGAGGCTTCGCGTTTCTTGTCGATCCAGTCACGCCAATGCTGGTGGAACGGCTTGGCCGCCAACTCCGCCTCGTATTTGGGGCCGGGGCCGAGCCCTTCGATGACCACCAGCTTGCGGACATTGTCGGGATAGAGCCCGGCATAGCGCAAGGTGACATTGCCGCCCATCGAATGGGCGATGATGGTTACGGGTGCGAGGCCCAGCTGATGGATCAGCTGCGCCAGATCGTAGACATAGCCCGCCATCGGATAATGGCCGTTTTCGTTCCACCCGCTATCGCCATGGCCGCGCAGATCGGGGCAGATGACGTGCCAGTCGCGGCGCAGCGCCTCGGCGGTCCAGTCCCAGCTGCGGCAATGGTCACGCCCGCCATGCAGCAGGATCAGCGGCGGCGCATCGCCATTGCCCCAATCGGCATAATGCAGCCTTGTGCGCTGCGAGATGAAGCTTTGCGAGGTCGGGCCGATCAGCTCCATCATTCTCTCCGGCAGATTGCGTTGCGGATCGCTACCGAGATGATACGGTGGGGGGCAAGCGATAATCAACCGGAGAGCCCTTCATGCCCGTGATCGACGTTCCCCAGCCCGCCTTCATGGATGACGAGGAGATCGCGATCTATGCCGATGCGGTGGGCAAGTTCTTCGCCCAGCACGCGCCGGAGAAACGGGTGCTCGCCTGGCGCGAGGCGGGGCAGGTCGAACGCGAATTCTGGCGCGAGGCCGGCGCGGCGGGGCTGCTCGGCGTGTCGGTGCCCGCCGAATATGGCGGGCATGGCGGCGATTTCCGGCATGACATGGTGGTGCTCGACCAGCAGGCCAAGCACGAGGTGGAAGGCTTCGCGTCGAGCCTACACAACGTCATCATCCTGCCTTACGTGGTCCGCCACGGCACCGAAGAACAGAAGAAGAAATGGCTGCCGCGCCTCGTCTCGGGCGATCTGGTCAGCGCCATCGCGATGAGCGAGCCGGGTGTCGGCAGCGATCTCCAGAACATCACCACCACCGCGCTCAAGGATGGCAATGGCTATCGGCTGAACGGATCGAAAACCTTTATCTCGAACGGCGCGACAGCGGACTTCATCATCGTCGTCGCCAAGACCGATCCCAACGAAGGCGCCAAGGGGATCAGCCTGATGTGCCTCGAGACAGAGGGCGCCGAAGGCTTTCAGCGCGGCAAGAAGCTCGACAAGATCGGGCTCGACGCGCAGGACACCTCGGAATTGTTCTTCGACGATGTGTTCGTGCCGGCGGAAAACGTGCTCGGCGGGGTCGAGGGGCGCGGCTTCTATCAGCTGATGGGCGAATTGCCGCAGGAACGGCTGGTGATCGCGATGGGCGCGATGGCGGGGATCGAGAAGGCGCTCGACACCACGCTCGACTATGTCAAGCAGCGCAAGGCGTTCGGCAAGACGATCTGGGATTTCCAGAATACGCAATTCGTGCTGGCCGACCTCAAGGCCAAGGGCACCGCCGCGCGCATCTTCATCAACGATTGCATCGCGAAGCTGCTCAAGGGCGAGCTTGACGTGACCACCGCCAGCATGGCCAAATATTGGGTCACCGAATTGCAGAGCGAGGTGGTCGACAAGTGCCTGCAATTCCACGGCGGCTGGGGTTACATCAACGATTACCCGATCGCCCGGATGTACCGCGACAGCCGCATCAGCCGGATCTATGGCGGATCGAACGAGATCATGAAGATGCTCATCGCGCGGGCGATGTGAGAGGCGCGGCCGTGGGCGGAAAGTATTTCGACGAGTGGCAATTGGGCGAGCGGATCGAACACGCGATCCGCCGCACGGTGACAGAGACTGACAATCTGCTGTTTTCGACCATGACGCATAATCCGCAGCCCTTGCATCTTGATGCCGAGGCGGCGGCGGCGAGCGAGTTCGGGCAGATCCTCGTCAACGGCACCTTCACCTTTGCGCTGATGGTCGGGGTGTCGGTGGGGGACACCACGCTGGGGACGCTGGTTGCCAATCTCGGTTATGACAAGGTGGTGATGCCCGCGCCGGTGTTCATCGGCGATACGCTGCGCGCCTCGACCGCAATCGCGGAATTGCGCCCCTCGCGCTCGCGGCCCGATGCGGGAATCGTGACCTTCCGTCACGAGCTCCACAACCAGCGCGGCGAACTGGTGTGCCGCTGCGAACGCTCGGCTTTGGTGAAGAAGCGCCCGACCTAGAGGTCGGGCAATGTCTGGTCGGCAAAGCCCCATCCGGTCAGCGATTTAGAAGAAGCCCGCGTCAGCAGACGCTTGGCGTCGCCGATGTTGAACGGGTGGGCGTTGTCCATGTCCTTCAGTTCGCCCCAGGCAATCGGCACCGCCACCGGCGCCCCTTCGCGGGCGCGCGCGGAATAGGGCAGCACCGCCGTGCTGCCGCGCTGGTTGCGCAGCCAGTCGATAAAGATGCGCCCGACGCGCTTGGCCTTGCTCATCGTGGCGACAAAACGGTCAGGTTCGGCGAGGCTCAACGCCTCGGCGAAGCGGCGCGCAAAATCCTTGTGCGCTTCCCATGAA
Source organism: Qipengyuania sp. YIM B01966 (assembly GCF_016461955.1). GTDB lineage: Bacteria > Pseudomonadota > Alphaproteobacteria > Sphingomonadales > Sphingomonadaceae > QFOP01. Next base: position 14,729 of record NZ_JADMNM010000011.1, read on the forward strand.
TGGCCGGGCGTCAGCGGCACCACCACGTGCACGCCTTTGCCGCCCGACAGCATCGGGAAGCTGACCAGCCCGAGGTCCGCCAGCCGGTCGGAAATGTCCACCGCCGCGCGCTTCACATCGGCGAAATCGAGCCCTTCGTCGGGGTCGAGGTCGAACACCATCCGGTCGGGCAGTTCGACATCGTTCGATCGCGCACCCCAGCCGTGGAATTCGATGGTGCCCATCTGCACGCATTGCAGCAGGCCGCGGGTATCCTCAACGAAGATATAATCTTCCGACCCGCCGTCCTTTTCCCGAATGGCAATCTGGTGAACGCCGTCGCCAAACGCGCCGCTATCGTGCTTCTGGAAGAAGCATTTCTTCCCCCGACCCTGCGGGCAGCGCACCAGGCTGATCGGACGGCGCCCGGCAAAATGCAGCATCACCGGCGCGATGGCGGCGTAATAGTCGGCCAGCTCGCCCTTGGTCTGGCCGGTTTCAGGGAAGATCACCCGCTCGCGGCTGGAGATCGCTACGTCGGCCTCCTCCGGCGCGGCGACGGGGGCTTCCGGCGACACATCGGCCGCGCGCTTGTCCCCGCGCAGGCCGAGGAAGCTGCCATGGCGGACATTGCCGTCGCCGGTAAACTCCGCAAATGCGACTTCCGCCACCAGTTCCGGCGCCAGCCAGGTGACACCGCGTGCCGCCGTGCGTGACACCTCCGCCGCCGGCATGTCCTGTTCGAGCGGCTTCATCGCGGCGGCGACGCTGGCCATGGTCTCCTGCGTGAATCCGGTGCCGACATTGCCCTTGTAAACCAGCGCACCGCCTTCATGCTGGGCGAGCAGCAGCGAGGCGAAGGGCCGCCCACGCGCGGTGGAGGCCTTGTAGCCGATGATGACGAATTCCTGCCGGCGAGTGCACTTGACCTTCACCCAGGCTTTGCCGCGCCGCCCGGAATATTTGGCGTCGATGCGCTTGGAAATGATCCCTTCCTGACCCGCGCCGCACATCGCGGCATAGAGCCTCTCGCCCGCGCCGATCACGTGATCCGCGACATGGATCGGCGGCGCGGCATTAGCGAGCAGCGCCTCCAGCCGTTCCTTGCGCTCGATATTGGGCAGCGCGGTCAGGTCTTCGCCGTCTGCCTCCAGCAGGTCAAAGGCGTGGAACTGCAGCGCATCGCCCGCTTTCTGCGCGCCATGTCCGCGTTTGAGCATCCCTTGCAGCGTTGAAAAGCTGGGGCTACCATCATCGCCCGCCGCGACGATCTCGCCATCAATCAGCGCGGGCGGCAGATCGAGCGCCGCAAATTCCGCCACGAGCGGGGCGAACTTGTCAGTCCAGTCCTGCCCTGTGCGGGTATAGACGCGCACCTCCGCGCCCGAGGCCGCGATCAGCGCGCGGTATCCGTCGAACTTGATCTCGTGCATCCAGCCATTGCCCACCGGCACGCTGTCAACCAGCGTGGCGAGCTGCGGCTGGCGGAAAGACGGCGGCTTGCTGCCGGCCTTGCTGCGGCGCCGAGCCGGCGCGCGGGCCTTGGCGTTGCGCTTGGCAGCCTTGGTCATCTCCGCGGTGAAGGCATCGCGGTTCTTGCCCGCCAGCGCATAGGTGCCGGCGGTATCGGCGGCGATTTCGGCCATTGTCCGCCCGGTCAGCACGCTCGTCAGTTCGCGCTCGACCAGCGGATCGCCCTCGGCCGCAAACTCGTCCTTGATCTTGCGCAGCAGCCAGTTCTCGCGCTTTTCGCCGGGGCGCGGTTTCAGGCGGATCAGCAGCCACTCACCCTTCATCCGCTCGCCGTGGAGGATGAAATGCAGGTGTCCTTCCTCAATCGTGTCGGCGCTCTTGCCGGGGATCGGCTCCCACGTGCCGCGATCCCACAGCATCACCGTACCGCCGCCATATTCGGCCTTGGGGATGACGCCTTCGAACTCCGCATAGGCCAGCGGGTGATCCTCGGTACGGACCGACAGGCGCTTGATCTCGGGATCAGGCGAGGGACCCTTGGTCACCGCCCAGCTTTTGAGCACGCCACCGGCTTCCAAGCGCAAATCCCAGTGGAGCCGCGTCGCATCGTGCTTCTGGACGATGAACAGATTGCCGCTGTCGCTGCGGGCGGCCTTGCCCGCGGGTTCGCGCGTGCGGCCGAAATCCCGCTTGGCGTTATAGGCGGCCAGCGGGTCTGTCTGCGGCGTGGCTGCTTTCGCCATCAGGCGCTCTTGCGGCGCCGGGAGGGCGTGGTGGCGGACTTGTCGGCTGCCCCCTTCTTCGCCGCCGGCTTTTTGGCTGCGGCTGCTTTGCCTTCGCTTTTTGTCGCAGGTTTGCCACTGGCCGCTTTGCCAACCGACTTCTTGAGCGCGGCCATCAGGTCGATCACGTTCGAACCGCCGCGCCCGCCGGCGTCGCCATTATCTTCGATGGCGAGCTGGCCGCCCTTGGCCTTGGCCTTCTGCTCGATCAGTTCGCGCAGCGCGATGCCGTAGCGATCGGTGAATTCCTTGGCATCGAACGGCGCGGTCTTCTGGTCGATGAGCGTGGTTGCCAGGTCGAGCAGTTCCTTCGGCGGGGTCATGTCGTCGATTTCGGTGAAGAAGCTGTGCCCGGCGCGCACCTCGTCGGCATAGCGCAGCGTTTCGAGCAGCAGCCCTTTGCCGCAGGGCTTTATCGCCACCAGCTTTTCGCCGCCGCGCACCGCGAGCTGGCCGATTGCAACCTTCTTCGCCTGCCGCAATGCATCGCGCAGCACGATGAACGCTTCTTCCGCGAGATCGTCCTTGGGGACGACGTAATAGGGCTTTTCGTAGTAGAGCGGGTCGATCTCGCAGCTATCGACGAACTGGACCAATTCGAGCGTCTTCTTGCTTTCGAGCTTCACCGCATCGAGCTCGGCATCCTCGAGCAGGACGTAATTGCCCTTCGAGATTTCGTAGCCCCGGATGATATCGTCGCGGTCTACCGGGCCGATCCCGGGTACGACCTTTTCATACGATACGCGCTTCCCCGTGGGCTCATGTATCTGATTGAACTGGACGCGCGCGCCGGATTTGGTCGCGCTGAAAATCTCCACCGGGATCGACACCAGCGCCAGCCTGATCTGCCCCTGCCAATACGCCCTTGCTGCCATCACTGCCTCCCCTGTGCGCCGAGTCAGCGCGCCGGGTACGATTCGGTTCCGCCAGTTAGGGTTGATTAGCTTGTCATTCACCCGCGCTCTCCTACATTCTCCCCACCCCCCAATGCGAGGAACTGCCGGATCATGAGCGAGGACAAGGAGCCCAAGGCCCCCAATCCCTGGATGAAGAGCCTGATGGTGTGGGGCGGGGTGTTTCTCGCGCTGCTTCTGATGGTGTCGATGTTCGGCGGCGGGGCGCAGACCCCGGCGGCCTCGATCCCCTATTCCGATTTCCGCGCCAAGGTGGCCGAAGGTGCCGTGCAGGAAGTGCGTATCGCGCCCGACCGCATCAGCGGCACGATGAAGAATGACGAGGCCTTCACCACCGTGCCGATCGGCAACGATACGGGTCTGCCCGATCTGTTGCAGGAAAACGGCGTGCGCTATTCGGGGCAGGCGGCCGAGCAGCCCAATGTGCTGATGTATATCCTGATCCAGTCGCTGCCGTTCCTGCTGATTCTGGGCATCGCCTTCTTCGCCCTGCGCCAGATGCAGAAAGGCGGCGGCGCGGGCGGGGCGATGGGGTTCGGCAAGTCCAAGGCCAAGCTGCTGACCGAAAAGCAGGGCCGCGTAACCTTTGACGATGTCGCCGGCATCGACGAAGCGCGCGAGGAATTGCAGGAAATTGTCGAATTCCTGCGCGATCCCAGCCGCTTTGCCAAACTCGGCGGGCAGATTCCCAAGGGCGCGCTGCTGGTCGGTTCGCCCGGCACCGGCAAGACGCTGCTCGCCCGCGCCATCGCGGGTGAAGCGGGCGTGCCGTTTTTCACCATCTCGGGTTCGGACTTCGTCGAGATGTTCGTCGGCGTCGGCGCCAGCCGCGTGCGCGATATGTTCGAACAGGCGAAGAAGAACGCGCCGTGCATCGTGTTCATCGACGAAATCGACGCGGTCGGCCGCCATCGCGGCCACGGCCTCGGCAATTCGAATGACGAGCGCGAGCAGACGCTGAACCAGCTGCTGGTCGAAATGGACGGGTTCGAGGCGAACGAAGGCATCATCATCATCGCCGCCACCAACCGGCCCGACGTGCTCGATCCGGCGCTGCTGCGGCCCGGCCGGTTCGATCGCCAGGTGGTGGTGCCGATCCCCGATGTCGACGGGCGCGAGAAGATCCTCGGCGTGCACATGAAGAAGGTGCCGCTGGCGCCCGACGTCAACGCCCGCACGATCGCCCGCGGCACCCCCGGCTTTTCGGGCGCGGACCTCGCCAACCTCGTCAACGAGGCTGCGCTGCTGGCGGCGCGACGCAACAAGCGGCTGGTCGCCAACCAGGAATTCGAGGACGCCAAGGACAAGGTAATGATGGGCGCCGAACGGCGCAGCATGGTGATGACCGAGGATGAAAAGAAGATGACCGCCTATCACGAGGCGGGCCATGCGCTGGTCAGCATGAACGAGCCGGCATCGGACCCGATCCACAAGGCAACGATCATCCCGCGCGGCCGCGCGCTGGGCATGGTGATGCGCCTGCCCGAGCGCGACAACTATTCGTACCACCGCGACAAGATGCACGCCGACCTTGCTGTCAGCATGGGGGGCCGCGTGGCCGAAGAGATCATCTTCGGGCACGACAAGGTATCGAGCGGGGCCAGTTCCGACATCCAGTACGCCACCAGCCTCGCGCGCAACATGGTCACCAAATGGGGCATGAGCGACAAGCTGGGGCCGCTCCAGTACGAAGAGCAGCAGGAAGGCTATCTCGGCATGGGCGGGCGCGCCCGGACCATGGGCAGCGACGAGACCAACAAGCTGATCGACAGCGAGATCAAGGCCCTGGTCGATGGTGCCCACGCCCGCGCGACCGAGGTGCTGAAGGGACAGGAGGACAAGCTCCATCTACTCGCCCAGGCGATGCTCGAATACGAGACGCTGAACGGCGAGGAAATCAAGCAGCTGCTGGCTGACGGCAAGCTCGACCGGCCCGACGAGCCGAGCGGCCCAGCGGTGGTGCGCCCGGTGACTGGATCGTCGATCCCGCGCGCGGGCAAGCGGTTTCGCGGTGAAGGCGACGCTGCCCCGCAAGGTGCCTGATAACGCGGCGCCGGTCATGCGCCATACAGGCAGCGCCCGTCAGATCGCGGGAGCTTTCCTGAACGGACCTCGTATGACCTGTCGCCTGGCTCTTTTCGCGCTGGCGCTGGCCCTGCCGCTGGCCGCGCTCGCCCCGCCGGCGCTGGCCGCGCCTGGTGACATGAGCGTCGCGACCTTCCTTGAGAAAGCCAATGGGCTCAAACGGCGTGGGCCGCTGGCGCTGGTTCATGCCGATTACCGCTTATTGCGGTCCGAAGCGGGGCGGGCGCGCGTCTCTACCGGGGGCGCCTCGCCGCTGACCGCGCGGCCGGCCGCGCGCCGCATTCCTGCCCACCGCCGCGCGAGCAGATTGGCCAGAACGAATTTCTCGGCCATTTCGAAAGCTATCCCGCCGCCCAGCGCCCGCGCGTCACCGTCACGCAGGCCTTTGCCGACCTGATGCGCCGCCGCTATCCCTGTCGGTGACGGGGAGTTTCGTGCTCAAGGTCCCCGCGCCGTGCCTGGAAGGCGCCTGACCCCGCGCCTTGGCAACGCCATTCGATTACCGGATGGTTGCGGACCGCGCGTGGAGCGCCGGCAGCGGGGTCAGCTCATCACCAGCGCGACCATCGCCAGCCCGAAGAGCACCAGCACGGCGACGATCACCGCCAGCAGCGCCGCTGTGCGCCACAAGGCACCTGCGCGGGTCAGCCCATAGGCGCCGCGTAGATGGCGATAGAGGTGGAACGGGGCATACAGCGCAGGGATGGCCACCAGCGCGCTCAGCCCGGCGGCATAAAGCAGGCTCGCCGCCACTACCAGCATGGTCATGAACGCTATCGAATAGGTGACGAACACCAGATGGTCGTACATTCGGAACCGGCGGCTGAACGGGAACAGCGCCCACATGAAAGGCAGGCTTAACGGGATCAGCAGCCAGCTGAACTTGTAGGCGTTGGTCTGCAATTTGTAGATCAGCAGGCCGGGATTTGCCTTGGCCTTGCGCCACGCGTTGCTGACCATGCCATATAGCGAACCGCTCGCGCTCTGATCGCCTGCAAAATCGAGCGCGGCGGCGACCGGGTCCTCGCTCGCGGCAATCCGACGCATCGCGTGGCGGTCCGCGCGGGCTTCGGCAAGGTCCGCTTCGATTTTAGCCGTCGATGCCGCTTGCGCAACCGCAGCGTTCCGCTGCCGTTCGAGCGTGGCAATCTCCCGCTCGAGGCTAGCGACACCGGCCTCGGCATCAGCAGCAACCCTTTCCGGCGCCATTGTCCGCAGATGGGTTCCGCCAGCGGCGTTGAACAGCGCAAAGCTGACGAACACGGTGAACAGGAACAATGCGACGGGCGAGATATAGCGGGCGCGCTTGCCGTCGATGTAATCGCGGGTCAGTTGCCCGGGACGGCGCGCGAGCAGCGGCAAGGTTCGCCACAATTTGCCATCGAAATGGAGCACGCCGTGCACCAGATCGTGCAGGAAGCCGCCGATCGTGCGGTGGAGATGCGCCTTCTGCCCGCATTGCGCGCAGTAGTCACCGGTGAGCGGCGCCGCGCAATTGGCGCAGTTTCCGGCGTTGGCGGGCCGCGCATGGCCGGTTGCCGGTTCGACGGCGCCGGCCAGCAACGCCCCGCTTGCCGCATCGCCAGCAAGCTCACTCATATCGCTCATTCACGCGCCCTCCGCCGCGGCGCCATAGCGCGGGTCAGCGCCGTTCGGCCAGCCGCCGTTCGATGGCCGCCCACAATTGGGCAAAGGCGCGGCCAGCGGCGCTGCGCGGGGCAAAGGCGCCAACCGGCTGGCGGCGCACCGCGCATTGTTCGACCGTGCTGGCGAGCGGGACGACCGGCCAATCGGGGTTGGCCGCGGCGAAATCGCGGTGCAGCGCGCGCCGCCGGTCGAGCATGGTGATGACCGGCAGCAGGGTCGGCGCATGGCCCTCTTCCGCGCCGATGGCTGCCCGGGCATGATCTAGCGCGCGGACGGATAGCGGCGAGGGCGGCAGGGGAACGATCACCAGGTCTGCCGCGCGGATCACCTGCGCCGCCAATTCGCCCAACACGGGCGGGCAATCGAGCACGATCCGGTCATAATCCTTGCCCAGGCCGGCAGTCAGCTTGGCCAGCCGCTTGCGCTTGCCGATGGTGGCAAGCTGGCTGTCGAGCGCGCGGATGCTTTCATCGGCGGGCAGCAGGTCGAGCCGGGGATAGGCGGTGCGGCGGATCAGCTTGGCCGGGTCACGGCTCTTGTCGAACACGGCGCCGGCATCCTTGCCCGCTTTCGCCTCTATTTCGAACAGGAAGCCCGCCCCGCCGGCCGGGTCGAGATCCCACAGCAATGTCCGCCGGCACGAAATGGTCGCCGCGCACCAGGCGAGGTTGGCGGCCAGCGTGGTCTTGCCGACGCCGCCCTTGGCCGAATGGATCGCGATTACCGCCATGGCGCCGCTTGTGGCGCGGGAAGGGCGCTGCGCGCAAGCCCCCGGCGTCGTGGTAACATCGCGGTCAGATGCGTGTCGCAAACAAAAGGCCCGCCGCGGCGGTGCCGGGCGGGCCTGTTGTGTTGAATGACGGGCAGCCGATCAGCCGTCGTAATCGCCGCCGACCGAATTGGAGCGGGCGGGTGCGGCAGCGGTGATCCGCAACGCTTCGGCCGACTGACTGAGGCTGCCGATTTCATCCGCCTCGTCCTCTTCATCGGGAAGGATGCGCTGCAACCCGCTCACGATTGCTTCGCCCAGTTCGCCCGGACGGACGGTCTGCTCGGCGATCTCGCGCAGGGCAACGACGGGGTTCTTGTCGCGGTCGCGGTCGATGGTCAGCTCGCTACCCCCCGAAATCTCGCGCGCGCGCTGGGCGGCGAGCAGGACGAGGTCGAAACGGTTGGGAACCTTGTCGACGCAATCTTCGACGGTAACGCGCGCCATCCGGCACTCCATAGATACGGTTGCTGCGGGAAAGCGCGCACCCTAGCGGCAGGCGGGCGAGCAGTCAAGGAAATCGCGCGGTTGCTGGCGGCGGCGCGGGCAGGCAAATTGGCGGCGATGGAACCCGCCGATCCCGCCTGCACTCAGCCTGCCGCGGCGCCGGTAGCGGCGGCAGGTTTCACCGAGCCCCCCGCCTTCACCGCGGAGGCGCATGGCAACCGGCTGACCTTCCTTGCGAGGGGCGCGGAACGACTGGCCGCACTGCTCGACCTGATCGCGGGGGCCAGGGCGAGCCTCCATCTGTGCTTCTATATCTACGCCCGCGACGAGGCGGGTGCACAGGTGCGCGACGCGCTGGTCGCTGCGGCGCGGCGCGGGGTTGAGGTTCGCGTGCTGGTCGACGGGTTCGGGGCCGATGCACGCGAGGCGTTCTTCGCCGATTTGCTGCAGGCGGGAGGCGCCTTTGCGGTGTTTTCCGATCGCTGGTCGCGCCGTTACCTGGTGCGCAATCACCAGAAGATGGTCATCGCCGACGGTGCGCGGGCGATGATCGGCGGATTCAATGTCGAGGAATCCTATTTCGCCGACCGTCCGAACGAAAGGTGGACCGATCTTGGCATCGTGATCGAAGGGCCGGTGGCAGCAGCCATCGATCGGTGGTTTGATCAGCTAAAGACCTGGTCCGCCGCAGAACATCAACGGTGGCGACTGATTCGCCGGATGCTGCGCGATTGGGATCCGGGTGACGGGCCGGTGCAGGTGCTGCTGGGCGGGCCCAGGCGGCTGCGGCGCGGCTGGGCGCGCACTGTCGCGCGCGACCTTATCAGGGCCAGCCGGCTCGATCTGATGATGGCCTATTTCACCCCGCCGCCCCGCCTGCTGCACCGGATCGCGGCGGTCGAGAAACGCGGCAAAGCGCGGCTGGTGCTGGCCGGCAAGTCGGACAATGGCGCGACCATCGGGGCCAGTCGCTCGCTTTATACCTATCTCCTCAAGCGCGGGGTGGCGATCTGGGAATTCGGCGCCTGCAAGCTGCACACGAAGCTGATCGTGGTCGATGATGTCTGCTATTTCGGCAGCGCCAATTTCGACATGCGCAGCCTGCTGATCAATCTCGAACTGATGGTGCGGATCGAGGATGCGGCGCTGGCTGCACAGCTGCGCGCCTTTATCGACGGGCACCTTGCGGGGGCGGAGGCGATCACGCCGGCGCTCCATCGCCAGCACGCGACCTGGTTCAACCGGCTGCGCTGGGGGGCGAGCTGGGCGCTGGTCGGTGTGGTCGATTACACGGTGACGCGGCGGCTTAATCTCGGCCAGTGACGGGCTCGGCCAGTGACGCCGCCGCGCGGACGGCCCGCGCGATCAGTCGTAGCCGCCCGGATGCTCCCCGCTGGCAAGGTCGGAGAAGCGGGTGATCTTGGCCTCGAACCGCAGCCGCACCTTGCCGGTGGCGCCGTGGCGCTGCTTGGCGACGATCAGTTCGGCCAGGCCATGCACCTGCTCCATTTCGGCAGCCCAGGCGGCGTGCGCTTCGTGCGCTTTCATGTCGTCGTCGCCCTGCGGAATCTTCGGTTCGCGCGCGGCAACGTAATAATCCTCGCGATAGACGAACCAGACCATGTCGGCGTCCTGTTCGATCGAGCCTGATTCGCGCAGGTCCGACAGCATCGGCCGCTTGTCCTCGCGCTGTTCGACCGCGCGGCTGAGCTGCGAGAGCGCAATCACCGGCACGCCCAGTTCCTTGGCGAGCGTTTTCAGCCCGCGGCTGATCTCGGAAATCTCGTTGACGCGGTTGTCGTTCGCCCGGCCCGATCCTTGCAGCAGCTGAAGGTAATCGACCACCACCAGCCCGATATTATGTCGCCGTTTCAGCCGCCGCGCGCGGGTGCGGAGGCCGGCCATGGTCAGCGCGGGGGTATCGTCGATGTAGAGCGGCAGTTCGGCCAAACGCTGGCTGGCAAACGACAGCGACTGGAATTCGTCGCGGCTGATCTTGCCCATCCTGAGGCTTTCGGAGCTGATGCCCGCCTGTTCGGCCAGAATGCGGGTGGCGAGCTGGTCGGCGCTCATTTCGAGGCTGAAGAAGGCCACCGCGGCGCCGACCGACTTGTCGATCCCGTCGCGCTTGTCACGCAGGAAACGGTCGGCGCAGTTGAAGGCGATATTGGTCGCCAGCGAGGTCTTGCCCATGCCCGGCCGGCCGGCCAGGATGATCAGATCGCTGTCGTGCAGCCCGCCGATCCGCTCGTTGATGCTGACAAGGCCCGTGGTCTTGCCCGAAATGCTGCCGCCCGACTGGATCGCCAGCTCGATCATGCCGAGCGCTTTGCGCGTCGCGCCGCCGAAGCTTTCCGCCTCGTTCGCATTGCCCGCGCCATCGGCGACTTGATACAGCGCGGCCTCGGCCTTTTCGATCTGCTCCATCGGGGCGACCGCGTCGGAGGTGTCGAGCGCGCCTTCGACCAGCCCGCGCCCGACGCTGACCAGTTCGCGCAGCAAGGCGAGATCGTAAATCTGTTCGGCCAGTTCACGCGGCGCCAGCAGCCCCTGCCCGTCGGCGGTCAGCCGGGCCAGATAGGTCACCCCGCCCAGCGCGCCGAGCCCTTCGTCGCTGTCGAAATAGGGTTTCAGCGTGACCGGGGTGACCACCGCGCCGCGATCCATCAGCGTCAGCATCCGGTCGTAAATGCGCTGGTGGACGGGTTCGAAGAAATGCTCGGCCCTCAGCGGAGTCGGCAGATCCTCGACGATGCGGTTGTCGATCAGCACCGCGCCGATAAACGCCGCCTCGGCCTCGAGATTGGCGGGCAGCGCACGGCCGGCAGGCGATTCGCCCGCGCTGGCGGCGGCGCTGCTCTCTGGGCGGATCATCAGGTCGGGAAGGGCCATGTCGGCAGCCTTGCGGCCGGGCCGGGCGCGGCGCAAGGGGGCGCTGGCGGCAATCGCGCTGGCCGCCCTGTGGATAGCGGGGATGGCATCATCGCCCCTTGCCCCGATCCCCCCACCTCTGCGAAAGCAGCCGCGCCATGACCGCCGTCCCGACGCCCTCTTCCCCGCCGCTCGCCAGCTGGCGGATCGCGCATATCGCGCTCGACGAGGCGACGATCCTGTGGCGCAATGCCGATGTCGAACAGGAACGGCGGATCGCGATCTTCGATCTGATCGAGGAAAATACCTTCCGCCCGCTGCGCGCGTCCGAAGCCGGGCATCAGGGCCCCTATCGTTTGCTGCTGGCGGTGCGCGACGGGCGGCTGGCGATGGAGATCGCCGACGAGAGCGGCGCGCCGCTCGAGGTGCTGGTGCTGGGCCTTGCGCGCTTCCGCCGCCCGGTCCGCGAATATTTCGCCATTTGCGACAGCTATTATCAGGCGATCCGCAAGGCGACCCCGGCCGAGATCGAAACCATCGACATGGCTCGGCGCGGCATCCACAATCACGCCGCCGAGCTGCTGCTCGAACGGCTGGAGGGCAAGGTCGAAACCGATTTCGCCACCGCGCGGCGGCTGTTCACGCTGATCTGCGTGCTGCATATCAAGGGCTGAGGGGCGAAGTTGGGACGCAAGGCTTCACGCGCGCGGTGGCGCTGGCACCTGGCGGGCGCGGTGCTGCTGGCCGCATTGCTGGCGGGCGGCTGGTACTGGTGGACGACGCGCAATTTCCGCCCCGACGAGGCACGCTGGCCCGATCAGGGGGTGGAGGTTGCCGCCGCCGATGGGGCGGTCGATTTCGGCGCGGTCAAGGCATTGGGCGGCAGCTTCGCTTATCTCGACGCGACGCGCGGGGGCGGGCGGGGCGACCCGGCCTTTGCCGCCAATCTCGCCGCCGCGCGCGAGGCGGGGCTGCTGGTCGGTGCGGTGCACAGTTTCGACCCGTGCGTCCCCGCCGACCGGCAGACCGCGCGCTTTTCGGTGCTGGTGCCGCGCGATGACCGGCTGCTGCCCCCGGCGATCGAACTCGCCGCGCTGGGCAGCGAGTGCCCGCAGCCCGTCAGCGATGCGGCGGTGGAAAGCGAGCTGACGATCCTCATCAACCAGCTCGAAACACATGCCGGCAAACCGGCGATCCTGAAAGTCGCCCCGGCGTTCGAGGAAACCTACGGCCTTGCCGCGCGGTTCGAGCGGCATCTGTGGCTGACGCGCACACGGTTCGAGCCCGATTATGCCGGGCGGCCGTGGATGCTGTGGACCGCCAATGCGGCGCTGCCGACGCTGGCCGGCGAACAGCCGCTGCGCTGGGTGGTTGCGCGGCGGTAGGGGGGCGGCGGGCGACGTTTGCCGCCACACGCCGCCGGTATTGCCATCCGCCTTCCCGCCGCCGCATAGGTCGGGGATGACTGACGACGACTTGATCGCCGCTGCGCGCGCTGCGGCTGAACGTGCCTATGCGCCCTATTCGCGCTTCCCGGTGGGCGCGGCGCTGCGCTTTGCCGGGGGCGCGGTGGTGACCGGCACCAATGTCGAAAACGCCAGCTATGGCCTGTCGCTGTGCGCCGAGACGGTCGCGGTCGCCCGCGCGTTGGGGCAGGGCCTGCGTGGCGGGCTGGAAGCGGTCGCCGTCACCGGCCCGCGCATGGGCGAGGGCGACGCGCCGATCACCCCGTGCGGCCGCTGCCGGCAGGTGCTCAATGAATTGGCGCAGCTCGGCGGAACCGACCCCGATATCCTGTGCGTCGGACCGGCCGAGGTGCGGCGGGTCAAGCTCTCCGCTTTGCTGCCGCACGCTTTCGGCCCGGCCGATCTGGTCTAGCGCACTGTCCTACAGCGGGCGGACTGTGGCAAAGCGCCCGCTCGTCATTGCGAGGCGCCGCAAGGCGCCGTGGCAATCCAGCGGCGGGTGACACCTATGCCCCGAAAGGTCACAACGCCCGCCGCTGAAACTACGGTTAAACCACGGATAGAGAAAGGAAGTCCGCACTGAAAGTCACACTACGGCGACCCCCTCAACTGTCACCCTGCTGGCCGCCCGCCAGCCATTCATGCAGCGCGCCGAGGCAGTCGCGGCCGAGCTGCATCGAGCGTTCCGGGCTCCACCCCTGTTCGGGATCGGGCAGATCGTCATTGTCCTTGAACGGCATCTCCAGCGTCATCGACACTGCGCCGAAGCGGTTGGCGAGCTGGTTGGTGCTCATCGTCAGGTTCGCTTCGCCGGGCGCCGAGACGGCATAACCCTTGTTGGTCTGGAAATCGGGCGTGCGGCGGGCGAGGATCGCGCGGTAGCGATAGAACTTCTCGCCGAGCACGTCGGTCCAGTTGGGGATTCCTTCGAAGCCGGCGAGGAAATTGGCCGGGATGGCCTCGTCGCCGTGGATGTCCATCGCGAAATCGACCCCGGTTTCGTCCATCGCGGCCAGGATCGCCAGCACTTCGGGCGATTTTTCGGCGCTGGGATTGGCCCATTCGCGGTTGAGGTTGATGCCCGCCGCATTGGTCCGCAAATGCCCGCGGCGCGACCCATCGGGGTTCACATTGGGGACGATGTGGAACCGGCACTGCTGGCGCAGCGCGCGGGCGATGGGGTCGGCCGGATCGGTCAGGCGTTCGAGCGCGCCTTCCATCCACCATTCGGCCATGCTCTCGCCCGGATGCTGGCGGGCGTAAAGCCAGACCTGAAAGCTGCCTTCGCCCAGTTCGAGACAGTCGAGCGGTTGCCCATCCAGCGTGCGGCCAAGGCTGCGATAATCGACCCCTTCGCTGGCGGCGGTTTCGGCCACCAGATCGTGATGGCGCTCCATCGAATAGGGCGCGAAATAGCTGAACCAGGCGAGCTCGCTCGCTGGGGCGTAGCGGATGGTCAGCGTGCCGCCATCCTCGTCCTTGTCATAGGTCGAGGCGGCGCGGGCGTAATAGTCGCGATCCTCGGTGACGACCGCGTGGTAACCCGGCCAGCCGGCCGGATAGGCGCTCGCTTCGAGCCCGGTGATCTTCAGTTCCAGCTCGCGCCCCGCTGCGCCGGCCACCCGGAAGTGGAACCACTGGGCAAATTCGGACTGGTGATCGCGGCGGATGGCGAGGCGGGCGGTGGCGCCCTTGACGCTCAGCACCTCGATATTGCCGCTGTCGAACTGGGCGTCGATCTGGATATCGGTCACGTTGGGGACACTCTCTTGGGGAAGGGATGCGGGCCGCGTCCTAGCCCCGGCGCAGCGGCCGCGCCAGCGGCACTTTGCAACTGGCCGCACGGCAGCTAGGCGGCGGGCATGACTGACGCACTTTCCGCTTGCCCCCAACCCGATCGCGTCCCCGTGCTTGTCACGGGGGGCGCTGGCTATATCGGCAGCCACGCGGTGCTGGCGCTGCTGGATGCGGGCTGGCCGGTCTCGGTGATCGACAATCTCGTCACCGGCTTTCGCTGGGCGGTGCCGGACGGGGCGGCGTTCTATGAAGGCGATATCGCCGACAGCGCGCTGCTCGCGCGGATCTTTGCCGAACAGGGCACGCGGGCGATCATGCATTTTGCCGGTTCGGTGGTGGTGCCCGAATCGGTGGCCGATCCGCTGGCCTATTACGACAACAATACCGGTCGCAGCCGCACGCTGATCGCCGCGGCGGTGGCCGCCGGAGTGCCGCATATTTTGTTTTCGAGCACCGCGGCGACGTATGGCGTGCCGCAGGTCAGCCGGGTGACAGAGACCACGCCGACCGTACCGATCAACCCCTATGGCTGGTCGAAGCTGATGACCGAGCGGATGCTGGCCGATGCCAGCGCCGCGCATGGCTTCAATTACGGCGCGCTGCGCTATTTCAACGTCGCCGGGGCCGATCCGGCGGGGCGCAGCGGGCAATCCACCGCCGGGGCGACGCATCTGATCAAGGTCGCGGTCGAGGCGGTGCTGGGCAAGCGCGCGGCGGTCAGCGTGTTCGGCACCGATTACGCGACGCCCGACGGGACGGGGGTGCGCGATTACATCCACGTTGCCGATCTGGCCGATGCGCATGTGTTGGCGCTGGGCGCGCTGATGGCCGACCCGGCGCGGTCGCTGGTGATGAATTGCGGCTATGGCCGGGGGTTTTCGGTGCTCGAGGTGCTCGATGCGGTCGACCGCGTGGCGGGCACCAGCATCAAGCGCGAGCTGGCCCCGCGCCGGCCAGGCGACCCCGACGAGCTGGTGTCCGACCCCGCGCTGCTGTTCGCCAAGCTGGGCTGGCAGCCGCGCTTTGCCGAGCTCGACACGATCGTTGCCCATGCGCTGGCGTGGGAGCGGCACTTGGCCCAGCGCGCGCCCGCGCCGGGCGCTTGACTTGTTGGGGGGCGGCCTCTACCTGCGCCGCCCATGACGGCACCGGATATGTCTTCCGGTGCCGGTTTGTTTTGCAGGTATAGCCATGAAGATCGTCAACAGCCTCAAATCGCTGAAGGATCGCCACCGGGATAACCGCGTGATCCGTCGCCGTGGGCGCACCTATGTGATCAACAAGACGAACCGGCGGTTCAAGGCCCGCCAGGGCTGATTCGCCGGTGCCGGCAATGCCGGCCGCGTCAAGCAGCAGGCCCCCCTCCACGCCGGAGCGCGGGCCGCTTGCTGTTGATGCTAAGATCCGGGCCGTCGTGTTCGATGTCGGCCGCGTGCTGGTCGAGTGGGACTTGCGCCATCTTTATGCCAAGCTGATCCATGACGAGGCCGCGCTGGAGGCGTTTCTGGCGACGGTCGTCACGCCTGAATGGCACTTCCAGCACGATGCCGGCCGCCCGCTCGACGAGATGGTTCCCGAACGCATCGCCGCATTCCCCCAGCATCGCGCGCTGATCGAGGCCTATCGCACCCGCTTTCTCGAGACGATCCCCGGCCCGGTTGCCGGGATGGAGGCGCTGGTCGAACGGCTGGCCGTGGGCGCTATCCCATTGTTTGCCATCACCAATTTCGGGGCCGAATTTTGGGCGCAATTCCGTCCGACCCTGCCCATGCTCGACCGTTTTGCCGATATCGTGGTGTCGGGGGTGGAGAAGCTGGCCAAGCCCGACCCGGCGATCTTCGCGCTCGCCGCCCGCCGCTTCGGCTTCGCCCCCGCCGAGATGCTGTTCATCGACGACAATGCCGCCAACATCGCCTCGGCAGCACGCGAAGGGTGGCAGACGCATTTGTTTGTCGATGCGGGGGCGCTCGAAGCCGAGCTGGTGACGCGCGGTTTGCTTTGACAAAAAACCCCCGGCGTTGCGGCCGGGGGCGAGGTGAGGAGAGGGTGCGGTTCAGCGGTTGCAGCGGGCCAATTGTTCGGCCGCCAGTGCTTCCCCGCCAGCGGTGAAGCTGGTGATCGGGCCGGCTTCGCGGGCAAGGCGGGCGCACATCACCAGCGGGCGCGAATTGCCCTTGGCCGCGGTGCACGTGGTGCCGCTGCACTGCCAGATGACCCCGCCGGCGATGGCCCGCGGCGCGGTGGCCGGGGCGGCCAGCTCGGCGCGGTAGAATGGCGCCGCGTTCGTCTGGGCGAGCGCCGGCGCCGCAAACAGGGCAGCGGCGAAAATCGGCGCGAGCGCGCGGGCGTAATGGGTGATGGACATAACACAGCTTCCTTGGCAGAGGGATGGTCAGTTGCGAATCGCCACCTACTTTGCGGCGAACAAAGTTGCAATGTGAAACTTACATTGCGATTTGCCGTTCCTTGCAAACCGGTTACATTCCGGCCGGGAGATATCGCCGATGGCTATGCGCGAACCACTGAAGGAAATCTGCGCCTGCGGGCTGCCTGAAGCGCTCGAGGTCATGGGCGAACGCTGGTCGTTCATGATCCTGCGCGCGGCCTTCAACCGCGTCAGCCATTTCGAAGAATTCCTGTCGGAACTGGGCATCGCCCGCAACATCCTCTCCAACCGTTTGGTCAAGCTGGTCGAACACGGCATCCTGCTGCGCGAACCCTGCCCGGAAGACCGCCGTCGGGTGGAATACCGGCTGACCGAAAAGGGGCTGGATCTGCTCCCCGCGATGGTCGCGCTGCGCCAATGGGGCCAGAAATATGGCGGCGAAGTAATCGAAAACCCGGTGCTGGTCGATGAGCGCGATCATATGCCGATCGGTCCGGTATCGATGCTGGCGCATGACGGGCGCGTGCTCGGCCCGCATGATCTGTGCCTGATCGACCGGGCGAGCGTCGGCAAGCCGGATCATGCCCACGCCGAAGCCGCCTGAGCGAGGCCGCGCCTCCGCCGATTACGCCCGACGGCCGCTATTTTGTGGTCCGGGGGCGCTTGTGGCGCTGCACGAATCCGGCTCTGCCAGCTACTGAGCGCGAGGCGCTGGTCCGCGCTCTGATGGCGGCGCGGCGCGCGGTCGGAGCCGCGTTGCGCGGCGGCGACGAGGCTGCACTCAAGGAGGCGCGCGCCTCGGTCCATCAGGCCAAGCTGGCATTGGGCGAACGCGGGCCGGTTTGGTGGGACGACGGCGCGCCCGACTACAACCGCCGCATGGCGAAGAACACGCCCTACGCCGATTGGTACGCCGCGCTTACGCCCGAGGCGCCTGCCGCCGATAGCTGAGCGCTTCGGCGACATGGATGCGCCCGACCTGCTCCACCCCGGCGAGGTCGGCGATTGTCCGTGCCACACGCAGCATCCGCGTATATCCCCGTGCCGATAGCCGCATCGCTTCGGCCGCCTGGAACAGCAGGGTGCGGCCGGCATCGTCGGGTGTGGCGAAGCGTTCCAGCGCCTCGCCATCGAGTTCCGCATTGGTCCGCGCGCCGGATTCGGCGGCGCGAGCCGTTTGCCGGGCGCGCGCGGCGGCCACCCGCGCGGCGACCTCGGCGCTGCCTTCTGCCGGCGGCGGCAAAGCGAGATCGGCGGCGCGCACCGGGTCCACCTCGACATGGAGGTCGATCCGGTCCAGCAGCGGGCCCGATACCTTGCTCTGATAATCGGCCGCGCAGCGCGGCGCGCGGCTGCAGGCGAGCGCCGGGTCGCCCAGATGGCCGCAGCGGCACGGGTTCATCGCCGCCACCAATTGCACCCGCGCAGGGTAAGACAAATGCGCGTTGGCCCGCGCCACATCGACCTTCCCGGTTTCCAGCGGCTGTCGCAGCGAATCGAGCACCGCACGCTGGAATTCGGGCAGTTCGTCGAGGAACAGCACCCCCAGATGCGCCAGGCTCACCTCGCCCGGCCGCACCTTCAGCCCGCCGCCGGTCAGCGCCGCGATGCTGGCCGAATGGTGCGGCGCGCGGAACGGGCGGCGGCGACTGATTGCGCCGCCCTCGAGCGTGCCGGCGACCGATTGCACCATGCTGACCTCCAGCGCCTCGGCCGGGGTCAATGGCGGCAGGATGCCCGGCAGGCACGCCGCCATCAGCGATTTGCCCGCGCCCGGCGGCCCGCTCATCAGCAGGTTAGATATGCCTACACTCACTCAGACATTTGCTGTGGAAGAGTGGCGAAATGGCGGGAATTGGGCCGAAAGCGGAATGGCGGCTCGTGGGCTACCGAAGATGGAGATCGGACGATCGTTTAGCGCGCTATCGCATCTGGCGTTTAATTCCCCGACTGTCAGGCATTCGGGCGCGTAGTGTCCGTAACGCGCCCTCCTGCATCGGGCCGGTGTCCCTCGGCTCCAGCCCGCCAAAGCGGACTGCCGCCTACCCCCATCGCGCGTGGCCGGGCCCAAGCCGCTCGACGATCACGCGATCATCTCCCTCCTCCACGCGCGCGCGCCAGACAGCATCGCGCCTGTCCCGGACCGGCATCCTGAGGCGGGCCACCCGCCTAAAGTCGCCACTCAACAGCCATGCGGATCGCGTCGCGGGATCGAGCTCGACGCGGTAGGTCCCGGTCGCGGGCAGTTCGCCGCCTGCCACCTGGCGCCTGACGACGTCGTGGTTCCAGCGCGGGGCGCTCGCGCCTGTCGCCTCCGCGCGAAAGCGCCGCCAGAGCTCGGCGGTCGCCGGGGTCGGCCACGCGCCCTTGGTTAGCTCTGCCACTTCTTCGCTTGCCAGCCATTCTCGCATCTCCGCGCTGTCGACGTATTGGGCGCCACCCGTTCGCACGGCGGCCATCGCGGCCTCGCGGGACGGCAGTCCGGCGCGGACGAGCATCGACATCATCGTCTGCGGCACTCCCGTTTCCAGCGACGCGGCCGCTCCGCCCGCACCGGGTTCGGGATCCCAGCCGGTCACCATCCGGCGGGCGCGAACGGCCTCTAGGCCCCATACGAGCCGGTAGGCGAAGGCCTCTTCCACCAGTCTGACCCCTTGTGGACCAATCTCGGCAACGGTGCCGCCAGATACCCAACGCCTGAGTGTGCGTCCCCAGTCCGGGGGCAGCGCCTGATTGGGCACGAAAGGCCTTATCGCGAGCAGCCGTTCCGCTAACGACATCAGCGCGTCACCGAGGGCGTCGGCATTGCCGCCTAGCGCGGCGCGGTCGGCGGCGTCGACAAGGTCGCCCAGCTCGTCGGCGACGGCGTCCAGCGCGAGACCCGATTCCAGTCCGACGCCCATAGCGAAGTGTCCGCGCCGGGTCTCGGCCGTCGTCGATTGCCAGATGAGCTTGGCGCGCGCGATGATCAGCCCTCGCTGCGACTCACGTTCCGCGTCGTCCTCACGCGCGAGGCGGCGGGACCATAGCGAGCCGTTGAGCGCTTCGTCGAGGAGTTTCGGTAGTTCGGCGCTATCCGCATCTAGCGCCTCGACCAGACCGATCACGATCGCATCAAGCCGGTCGACGAGGTCCTCCAGCGACTGCGCCTCGGTGTCCTCGTCCTCCTCTTCTTCCGGCGCGGCATCTGCGACGCCAGTCCAAGCATCGCGCGAGTTGGCGAGGTACTCGAAGGCGTCGTCGCGGTCGAAGACGCCTTGATCCGCGAGGCGGTCGATAGCAGCGGCGACGACCTGAAAGAGGCCGCTCGTGAGATCGCGCGCCCGCGCGCGCCGCACCAACCTCCTCCACTCGCCGAGCCTGTAGTCGAGCCGGTCGAACATGACATGCGCGACATACCCCTCGACGTCCACGAAGGCGCGCCCCGCGCGTCCGGCGACGTTCGCGAACTCCTCCCCGGAGATCGTCTGCTGCGCGCGTACGAGATAGGGCACTAAGAGAACGGCCGCGTTCAGATTGAGGCCCTGCGACAGCGTCGGCGAGGCCACGATCACCTTCAGCGAACCTGAGCCGAGCAGTAGCTCCATCTCGCGCAGGAACGGCTGCGGAAGTTTCCCATGGTGGATCGCGACCCCGACGCGCATGGCGGCGACTACTGGATGGTCCGCGCCGAGCCACTCGGCACCGACCTCAACAGCGCGCGCGAGCGGCGCCTGGTCGTCGATCAGGCTCTCGAGATATCCGCGCTCGACCAGCTCAACGGCGCGGGTCCCGTATCCTTCCACCCAGTTGGCCTGCGTGCAAAAGATGAGGCTGCGCTTACCCTGCTCGGCGAACTTCCACGCCGACATGAGTGTCAAGTCCTTAACGTCCCGGGGCCGGGCGTTCCGTTCAGGCCGTATCGCGGGCAGGCGATCAAGGAAGCGGCCGACGAAGGGCCCGTCGGCGCGATTGTCGAATGCGAGCCTCGCAGTCCGGCCAGACCAGGCGATCGACCCGAACCGCTGCCGCGTTGGGCGCCAGCGCGATCTGATCGGCTCTCCTTCCGCGTCGTCCCGGATCCAGGCGGTAAGATCGTCTAGCGCCTCGCCGTCCGGCAGGATCGCCGAAAGGCAGACGATCCTCCGATCGGCGGCGTCGCCCCGGCGCAGCAGTCTCTGTACGAGGATCTCGTATCGGATCTCGCGTTCGGTCGGTCCAATGAGATGTCCTTCGTCGAGCACTATTAGCCCGACGTCGTCGATTATGGCCGGGTCCGACCGAAGGGCGAAGTCGAGCTTCTCCGGCGTCGCAATGACGATGGGCCGGCTGCGCAGCGCGTCCTGGTCGCCTTCCGAGACCCCGCTGGCGCCGTAGAGCGACGACACCGCGAAGCCGAGCGGGCCGAAGGTGCGACGGAACGAGCGTTCGGTCTGCGCGGATAGGGCGCGCAGCGGTGTGACGATCAGCACGCGCTTGCCGGTCGCCAGTGTCATCAGCGCGGTCAGTTCGGCGACGCGGGTCTTGCCCGCGCTGGTCGGCAGCGCGACGACAAGATCGTCCGTCAGATCGGTCGCCCGTCTCGCGGCCTCGAGCTGGGAAGGCCAGAGCTCGAGCTCGGCCGCCCTCCGCGCGTAGAGCGTCGAGATCAGCAGCGACCGCAGTTCGGCGTATCGCTCCTCGCCGCCGGCCGGAGGGTCGCGCGGCAGGGTCTGGTGGAGGGAGTGCGACCACAGGTCGCCGATAAGAGCTCGCGCGAGCTTGAGGATCCACCACAACGGCACGTTGCCGGAGTTGTCCGCGATGGCAAGGCCTTGCGCGAGGAGCGCCATGGCCTCGGCGACGAGCCCGGCTTCGCCAGACTGCAGGGCCAGGTCAAAGGTGGCGAGCGCTCGGCAGACCACGCCGTTGAGGATCGTCGCGATGGCGTCGTCGGGTGCGATGTCTCGCTCGGCGAGCGCATCGGCTAGGAACCCGTCGTCGTGCTCGGGATCCTCGAGCCAATCGCGGGCGATGCGCCGCAGGCGGTCGAGGTCGCGCAGGATCAGGGCGGAAAGTGCCTGTTCGGCCGGTGATGCGTTGATAGCCGGCGGCGCCTCGGCGAACATCGAGAATGCAATCGCGGAGTAGCTTGCAAGGTGGTAGCAGCACGCCGCCACCGTCCTATGGAACCCCCGCTCGGTGGCCTGCGGGTCGCCGTTCCGCACGAGGGCCTCGAAGGCAGACGCCGCTCTCTCGAACCCCGTTCGCGAGAGATCGCGTTCCTCACCGAGTTCTTGGAGCGCAAGCGCTGCGCGCAGGACCGAGAAGCCGTATTCCGCCAGGTCGACGGCGATGTTCCGGGCGAAGTTGGGTGCCCCGTCGGGTAGCACGCCGTCCTCCCGCATCAGCGACCATGCGCCACCGCGGTCGAGCAGGCGCTCCCGTGCCTCCGGCGCGGTCGCGTCGCGCAGGAAGTCGGTCAACTCTTCAATCGTCTCCAAGCGCGCCAGCCGCTTCGTAGGTTTCCAATAGGAACTCGTCGTAGTCAGGAATGTGGAGGTTGACGACCTCGTGTCCGCGCCGCCCGTCGGCCGACTCGAAGTCCTCGTCGAGTGATGCGGGCACTCCGTTGCCGGACATCGTGAAGAGCGCGTGGTCTATGCGCCGCCGGGGAAGCGCACTTTCCGCCACCTCGTTGCGTATCAGCCGTCCGAGCGCGCGCTTGTCCTCGGCGTCACTTTCAAGCAGCCGATTGGCGATGAACAGCAAAGAGTGAGGCGTGCAGCGGCCGCCATCGCGCGCCAGTGCCTCTCGCGCCTCCTCGATGGTCTGGCGCCCGAGCCGCCGTCGGCTCTTCGCCTCGCCCTTCAGCAGCCAGAGGCCGCCGTCCTCATCAGCGAAATTCACCCCGATGAAGTCGTCGCCGCGCATCGGGACCTCGCGACCGTCCTTGTAGCGCAGCCGACGGACTGGAACCCGGAACTCCAAATGCTCCTCGGTGAGTTCGACGGCCAGAATCTCGCCGAGGTCACCCGCTCGCGCGCGCGGCGTCTGCGGCATGAGCGCGCGTAACATCTCTGCCGCCCGCTCGTATCCAAGATGCTCGATGTCGTCGGCAATGCGCTCCTGCGTGTCATAGTGGGTGCGGACGATGCCGGCGAGACGACTCGCGATGGCGGCGCGTCCACCGTCACGCTCGGTCAGCTTCCAAAGCCGCTTCCGACCATCGACCGTGTTGTCGACTTCGCACCACTCCTCGTAGATGGGCATCAGGTCGAGATCCCCGGCGGAACTGCGTCGCCTGGCGGGGCGTCGATGTCCCGAGTCACCTTCACGACCGTCTTCAATCCGCTGTGCATCTCGACGACGTGACCGATGGCAAGGATGCGCGCCTCGAACGAACCGAAGCCGACCCACTGCGGAGGGTCGGACGAGACCTTTTCGAAATCTTTGTATGGTCCGGATCGCGGGCCACGGTTGACGATCCGCACCGATGAGGCCGGTTCATAGACGTGTGTCGCTCCATCGGTGAACGTGACGAGGATGTTCCTGCGCATGACGGGTGAATATTAGGCGATCATCCTGCAGTGTCACGCGCTGCCTTGCGCGAATTGCCCGTCGTAAGGCTGGACAACCTTGGGGGTCATTCGACTGTGCCGCAATGGGGATGCCGTCGGTCTTGGCAGATGGTTGGTCCTGCTCAGCGACCTTGATGGTGGTGACCGATCCGACTGTTCGCTTATCTAGAGGACCTAAGATGATGACGAACTAATGGGCCGGTAGCGGAATGTCTGGAATTGGCTCTGTGCACGATCTTAGCTGCCATCGACAACAGCGTCAGACAGGCGCCTGCCCCGGACCAATCTGGTCCAGTTTCAACGACCCTTCACGATTTTTCTGGTTCGACCTGAGCCCCGCTCCGGCCGACGCCACAGCTATTAGGCCGATTGCCGCCCACTGGGTGATGCCGAGAACTTCGCCAAGAACGAGCATCCCGATCAATGCGCCGATTGCCGGTTCCGCGCTCATCATCGTGCCAAAGGTGTTCGAAGGCAGCTTGCTCAGAGCGACCATCTCTAGGCTGTAAGGAATTGCGCTGGACACAATCGCGACAACCAGTCCGAGAACAAGGACACCCGGAAGCAGTAGGTCCTGACCCGATTGCGCGATGCCGATAGGCGCAGCGACGATTGCAGCCACGATCATGCCGGCCGCACTCGCAGCGGGTCCGTGCTGTTCTCCTGCTCGCTTGCCGGTGATTATGTAGCAAGCCCAGAACAGGCCAGCCAATGCTGCAAGAATTAGGCCACGGTAATCCACCGCAGTGGCAGCCGAATGTATGGGCAGGAGCATGGCCAGGCCGGTTGCTGCCAGTCCGATCCAGACAAAGTCGGCTTTCTTCCGTGAGGTAGCGATGGCTACGCCGAGGGGGCCGATGAATTCGATGGCAATGGCAATACCAAGAGGTATGAATTGCAACGCCGAATACAGGGCAAGGTTCATGCCCGCGAGGCACAGCCCGTAGATGCCCAATGTTCGCCAATTGCCTTTCAGCGAAAGCCGCCAGGGCCGGAATACCAGGGCCATGATCACCGCCGCGAAGCCAAGTCGCAATGTCGTGGCTCCGGACGGTCCCACTAACGGGAACAGCTGCTTGGCGATTGTCGCTCCGCCACTGATGCAGGTCATCGCGACCAGCACCGCACCTAAGGCCATGAATTTTTCCGTGGTTTCGGAAGGTAGGGATCTGAGTTTCTCCATCGCTTGATTTTAGCGTCGGCCGGATTGAATCGTGATCGAAGTTGAAGCGTTTGCGATAAAGTTTATCGAGTAAGCGATGTCCGCTGAAAAATCCGATCTCGACCGGTTCGATCTCCACCTTCTCGAACTTCTACAACGCGATTCGCGTCAGCCTGCCTCAGTGCTTGCGGAGACGGTCGGTCTTTCTGCGCCGGCCTGCTATCGCCGTATCAGGCGCTTGCGCGAAATCGGTGCGATCGAAGGCGAGGTCGCGATCGTGAAGCCACGGACGCTGGGCTGGAACCTGTCCGTGATCGTCACCGTGATGCTCGACCGCGAAGACGGTCCGACAATCCGCGAGCTGATGGCGAAGATCGTGGACCACCCCCAGGTGGTCGACTGCACCAATGTCACGGGAGAAATCGACCTGATCGTCCGCATGGTGGCGCGTGACATGGAGCACTACGACGATGCCGTGATCGAACTTTTCGCCAATGACGAACGCGTGCGGAGTTTCAAGACATTCGTCGTTATTCGCGAAGCCCACTCGGCGTTAGTCAAGCCGACGCAGTGACTGGCAGTTGCGCCGGAACGCGAGGCTGGCCTGTTGCTTTAGAGCAGGCCCGCACCTCTCAGGAAGAGGTCGGTCCGGGCATCCAGTTCCTCGGGTGAAAGTTGCGGTGCCGCTCCATGCGTTATCGCCTCCTTGTGCGTGTCGCCCAGAAACATACTCAGGAAAGTTTCGGTCAAGACGAAGGGTGTGGAGCTCATCGTGCGGCCCTCGCGCTGCCAATGCTCGAACAGGTCCTGCAAGGATGTGCGCGTGGAACTTGCCGTCTTTTCATAAAATCTGCGTGCGAAATCCACGTCGCTTACACTTCGGGCAATCACGACCCGCACGAGTGCCAGCACCTCGTTTGAAAGAAAGCTGTCCCTCAAGTCACGTGCCAATCGATGCAGAATCGTCGCCGGGTCGCTAGATCCAGCCACTGCTTTCTGGATCAGGAGTTCGCTCGATGCCGCGCTTTCGAACACAACCGCGCTGAGCAACCCGTCCTTGTTCTCGAACAGCTTGTAGATCGTTGCGAGAGATCCCCCCGCCTGTTCAACAACCTGGCCGAGCGTCGTGCGTTCATAACCGTTCTTGATAAACAGGTCTCGCGCTGCCGCAATGATCGCATCACGGCGTTTATCCAACCTACCACATTCGTATTCGGCCAATTTTATCTCCAAACCGCAATTTCCGCACTTGCGAAGAAATGGCGTAATGAGCATTGCACGTGAAGCCTGCACACAAGCTGTATTGGGAATCCTAGCATGAATCGTCTGTTCGTCGGCATGGCCGTTACTCTGCTCGCCGCCGCCTGTGCCCAGCCTGAAGAGGCCCCGCAACAGCAGGCTGTGCCCGTTCAGGTTTATACCGTTTCGAATCAGTCGATTCCCAACGTCATCGAATTGCCGGGACGTGTCGAGCCGGTTCGCACTGCCGAAGTCCGCGCCCGCGTGACGGGTATCGTTCAGGAACGTCTATACGAGGAAGGAACCGATGTCGGTGCAGGCCAGCCGCTGTTCCGCATCGACCCGCGTGAATTGCGGGCAAGCAGGGCCCAGACGCAAGCAAGCCTCGAGCGTGCCCGAGCCACCGCTGCCAACGCGAGCGCAGTGGTCGAACGCTATCGTCCACTGGTGGCCGAAAACGCCATCAGCCGTCAGGAATACGACGCCGCCGTTGCTGCATCGCGCGAAGCGGCGGCCAACGTGGCGCAGATTCGCGCGCAGCTCGAAGCAGCAGACCTCCAGCTCGGCTACACCACGGTACGCGCCCCTATCGCAGGACGCGCCGGTCGCGCGGACATCACCGAAGGCGCTCTGGTCAGTCAGGCGGAAGGTACGCTGATGACAACTATCGAGCAGATTTCGCCGGTCTATGTCAGCTTTGCGCAATCGGCTAGCGAGGTGCTCGAGATCCGCCGTGCCGTGCGCGCGGGCGAGATTGACCTCGACCAGAACGATCGGGTTCCTGTCCGCCTGACCTATCAGGACGGTGCGGAACACCCGGTGGAAGGCTTCATAGACTTTCTTGCCTTCTCCGTCGACCAGGACACCGGTACGGTCGAAATTCGTGCGGAATTTCCCAATCCCAGCGGCTTGCTTCTTCCCGGGGAGTTCGTGCGTGCGCGGATCTTTGCTGGCCAACGGCAAAACGGAATTTCAATTCCCCAACGTGCGGTAACGGTGAGCGATACCGGCGGGTCGGTTTACGTGATCGACGGTGAAGGCATGGCGGCAGTGCGCCAGATCAAACTGGGAGCGTTGGTGGACGGTCGCTGGATCGTGCAGGAAGGTCTCAAGGCAGGCGATACGGTGATCGTCAGCAATCTTCAGAAAATCCGCCCCGGTGTCCCCGTCCAGGCCATGCGCTCTGGCGGAAAACCTGCGGCCGGAAAGCAGCCTGCGACGCCCGCCAAGCAATCCAGTGCAGCCGGTCGGGGCGAATAAGCCATGGCTCGCTTCTTTATCGACCGGCCCATCTTCGCATGGGTCGTTTCTCTCGGCATCCTGCTGGCAGGCTTCATTGCCCTGCGTTCGCTGCCGATCGAACAATATCCGGAAGTCGCCCCGCCTTCGCTGACCATCAGCGTGGCTTATCCGGGCGCTGATGCCGAAACGCTCGAACAGAATGTAACGCAAGTCATCGAGCAGCAACTCAACGGCGTGGAGGGCTTCCTCTACATGTCGTCATCGAGCCAGTCGAACGGAACGGCGAGCATCACTCTGACGTTCGAGGCCGGAACCGACATCGATATTGCGCAGACCGAAGTCCAGAACCGTCTGAGCACGGTCGAGGCGCGTTTGCCGGAGGCCGTACGGCGTCAGGGTATCACGGTGCGGCAGGCCAAT
Organism: Qipengyuania sp. YIM B01966; assembly: GCF_016461955.1. Classification (GTDB taxonomy): domain Bacteria; phylum Pseudomonadota; class Alphaproteobacteria; order Sphingomonadales; family Sphingomonadaceae; genus QFOP01. The sequence goes on from NZ_JADMNM010000011.1 coordinate 41,947, forward strand.
GCCGGCTTCCTGATGATCGTCGCGCTGACCTCCGAATCCGGGCAGCTGGACACGACCGATCTCGGCAATATCGCATCCAATCAGGTGGTCGACGAGTTGCGCCGTGTCGAAGGTGTTGGCGATGTTACGCTGTTCGGCTCGCAATATGCGATGCGCATCTGGCTCGATCCCGAGGCACTCGCTTCCTACAATCTTTCTCCCAGCGCGGTTCTAGCGGCCATTCAGGAACAGAACGCCCAGACTGCTGGCGGCTCGATCGGCGCGCTGCCCTATGTCGACGACCAGCAGATCACGGCCAGCATCACGACCGAGGGGCGCTTTTCCACGCCGGAGGAATTCGAAAACATCATCCTGCGCGCAAATTCGGGCGCAGCAGTCGTGCGCCTTGGCGAGGTCGCGCGCGTCGAACTGGGCGCACAGAACTATTCCACCTCCACCACCCTGAACGGCCAGCCCATGGCGGGCATGGCCATCCAGCTCGCTACAGGGGCAAATGCCCTTGCTGCGGCAGAGGGCGTCAAGGCTCGAATGGAGGAACTAGCGACCGGGCTACCCGAAGGAACCGCCTGGTCTATTCCCTACGATACCACGCCATTCGTCGAGGCGTCCGTGGATGAAGTTGTCGTAACACTGATCGAAGCGATGGCGCTCGTCTTCCTCGTCATGTTCCTCTTCCTCCAGAACTGGCGCGCGACTCTGATCCCGACACTGGTGGTGCCGATCGCTCTGGCGGGCGCTTGTCTGGGACTGTGGATTTTCGGTTTCTCGATCAACGTGTTGTCGCTGTTCGGCATGGTGCTGGCAATCGGCATCCTGGTCGACGATGCCATCGTGGTGATCGAGAATGTCGAGCGCATCATGCGCGAGGAGGGGCTGCCGCCGCTGCAGGCCACGCGCAAGGCGATGGACCAGATCACCGGAGCCATCATCGGTATCACGCTGGTGCTGATCGCTGTCTTCATCCCGATGGCGTTCTTCCCCGGATCGACGGGGGGAATCTATCGCCAGTTCTCAGTCACGCTGGCGATTTCGATTTTCTTCTCCGCCGTGCTGGCGCTGTCTTTGACCCCCGCTTTGTGCGCGACCTTCCTCAAGCTGATCGATCACGATGCGGATGAAGCACTTGATAGCCCAGAATCAATTGTTGAAAGTGAACCGAAAACCGGTTGGCGCGGTATGCTGGAGCGTGTCCGCGCTGCGGTCGCCCGCTTCTTCGCGCGGTTCAACCGGTGGTTCGCGCGCATGACGACAAAATACGGGCGCGCCAACGATACCATACTTGCGCGCCCGATGCGGGCCTTTGCCGTATTCCTCGCGCTTGCCGCGGTAACTCTCCTGCTGTTCATGCGGCTTCCCAGTGGCTTCCTGCCGACCGAAGACCAGGGTTACCTGATCACCGCCGTCCAGGCGCCTTCGGGCGCCACGGTGGACCGCACCAACGAGGCCGTCGATCCGATCGAGGAATTCTGGCTGGCGCGCGAAGAGGTCGAGAACCTCGTCGTAATTCGCGGTTTCAGTTTCTTCGGGCAGGGTCAAAACAATGCAATGATGTTCGCCTCGTTCAAACCCTGGGAAGAACGCACCGCACCCGAAAGCAGCGCGGAATCGCTGATGCAGCAGGCAATGGGCAATTTCGCGGCGCTCGATTCCGCCATCGCTTTTGTCATCCAGCCTCCGTCGATCCAGTCTCTCGGTCAGGCGAGCGGATTTACGCTCAAACTGCAGGATCGCGGCGGTGTCGGGCGCGAACAGCTTACTGCGGCACGCGACCAGCTTTTGGGCATGGCATCGCAAAGCGCGCTCATCACCGGCCTGCGTCCAGAAGACCAGGCCGCGAGCCCGACCGTCGAAGTCACCATCGATCGTGTTCAGGCCCGCGCGCTCGGACTGTCGTTGACGGAAGTGAGCAATGCCCTGTCGATCAACTTCGGTTCTGCATACGCCAGCGATTTCAATCTCGATGGCCGCGTGTTGCAGGTGCTGGTACAGGCCGATGCGCAATATCGCATGACGCCCGAAGACGTGATGGCGCTGCGTATCCCCAACCAGCAGGGCGAACTCGTGCCGTTCAGCACTTTCGCGCAGGCCGAATGGTCCGCCGCGCCGAACAGCCTTGCGCGATATAACGGCTATCCTTCGATGACGCTTTCAGGGATGGCCGCGCCTGGAGAATCCTCCGGCGCCGCGCTCGACGAGATGGAACAGCTTGCCAGCCAGCTTCCGGCAGGCATCGGGTTCGAATGGACCGGCATTTCCTATGAAGAACGGCAGGCCGGTGGCCAGATCGGCCTTCTCCTGGGCCTGTCCGTCGTCATCGTGTTCCTGGTTCTTGCCGCGTTGTACGAGAGCTGGGCAGTGCCCTTTGCCGTACTTCTGATCGTGCCGATGGGCGTGCTCGGCGCGGTCCTGTTCTCGATGTTGCGCGGGCTGTCGGCGGATATCTACTTCAATGTCGGCCTCATCACCATCATCGGGCTTGCGGCGAAGAACGCGATCCTGATCGTCGAGTTCGCGATCGAGGAAGAGGCGGAAGGCAAGACGCGAATAGAAGCGGTCAAATCGGCGGCCCGTCTGCGTTTGCGCCCGATTATCATGACCTCTCTTGCGTTCACGATGGGCATGGTCCCGCTGATCCTCGCCAGCGGTGCAGGCGCAGCCAGCCGCATCGCGGTCGGTACCGGGGTGGCAGGTGGCATGATCGCCGCGACCGTGTTCGGTATTTTCCTGATCCCCATGCTGTATCTGCTGGTCCGCCGGAAGGTGAGCCGCCAGAATCCCAAGCCAACCGGTCACGGTGTCGGTGCAAGCCCGACACCTGCCGAAGGAGAAAGCGCATGAAGCCGCTTCAGATAAGCGTTGTCGCCATGGCCGCCGCGCTTTCGGGCTGTGTCAACATGGCCCCCGATCATGTCCGTCCCGAACCTGCTACCGCACCGGCGTTCGATGCAAGCTTGCGTCCGGATGGCAGCGCAGTCGCGTCGCAGCTGTCCTATCGCGACTGGTTCGCCGATCCGCGGCTCGAAGCATTGATTGCAGCCGCGCTGCAAAACAACCGCGATCTTGTTGCCGCCACCGCGCGGATCGAACAGGCGCGGGCGCAATACCAGATTCAGGACAGCCGCAGCCTCCCGACGGTCGTCGCCGATGGCAGCGGCGTTCGCACTCGGCAGCCTGTGTCCAGCGTCGATGCCGATGGACAGCCGATCACCGATTCCGTGACCACCAATCGCTTTCAGGTCGGTGTGGGCGTGACCGGTTTCGAACTCGATTTCTGGGGACGCGTCGCCAATCTCAGCGAAGCCGCGCGGGCACAGTATCTGTCGACCATCTGGGCGCAGCGCGCGTTCTACCTATCGCTGGTTGCCGATGTGGCCACGACCTATTTCGAAATCCTCGAAACCGAACAGCAGGTCCGCCTTGCCGAGGCGACCGCGGAAAGTCGGCAGGAAGGATTGCGCATCGCCAAGCTGCGCCTCGATGCCGGCGTCACCTCCGCGCTTCCCTTCCGTCAGGCCGAGACACTGCTCACGCAGGCAGAACAGCAACTTTCTGCAGAACGCCTCGCGCTTGCCCAACTCAGCAACCAGCTTGCCGTGTTGGTCGGCGGGCAGATCCCCGATGCGCTACCGCTGGGACTTACCTTGGGTGCGCAGATGGATGACCGCAGGTTGCAGGCGGGCCTGCCGTCCGAACTGCTGCTCGTCCGCCCGGATATTCTCCAGGCCGAGGAGCAATTGCGCGCCGCACGGGCAAATATCGGTGCAGCGCGCGCCGCTTTCTTCCCGTCGATTTCACTGACCGGCAGTGCGGGTATCGCATCGAGCAGTCTCGACGGATTGTTCGATAACGATGGCTTCACATGGAGCTTCGGACCAAGCATCAGCCTGCCCATCTTCGACTGGGGCGCACGCGAGGCCGATCTGGATCTCGCCCGTGCGCTGGAGGTTGAACAAGTCGCGATCTACGACCGGACGGTTCAGGGTGCCTTCCGCGAGGTGGCCGACGCGCTGGCAGGCCGACGCTACCTCGACGAACAGGTGGCCACGCTGGAACGGGCCGTAGAGGCACAGGAACGGATCGCGCGGATTGCGCAACTGCGTTATCGTGAAGGTGTTGCGGACTATCTCGAAGTGCTCGATGCCGAGCGCAACCTTTTCAGCGCCCGCCAGCAGCTGCTCGCCACGCGAAGGGCAGCCTTGCAAAACAGGGCCACGCTATTTGTGACACTTGGCGGTGGGTTCGAAGATGCAAATCTGAGGTCAGTTCGAACCGACTGAGAATCAGCGAGGCACAGCGGCCGTCAGCGACCGGCCCGTCCATTGCTTGGTGACGAATCACAATCGCTAGCAATTTCAAGCCAATGGCTTCCAATGGCTGAGCCTGTATCCCTCACAACTACGCGAAAGGCAGCTTTTGGGTTCGGACACAAGCAACGCGAATGTCCGAAATTGGGGCGCAAAGCAGTCATTGCGCTAAATGCAACTACCGGCGACGCCAAGTTGAGCAGGTAGGATATGCCTACACCCAGCGAGAATCGCCGGTGGATAACTGTTCAACTGTGGAGCACATTCTCATGTCCGATGTCTGGAACAACGTAACCATATACGGTCCTCAGATCGAGATCGAACGTTTCCGTAGCCAGTGCCTGAATCCGATGGAGACGGTAATTAGGGACGGCCAGTCTGGCTGGGACGGTTGCTGGTGCTCGATCGATGTGCCGACGTCGGCATCGACTTCCGCAGAACCTGAGCCAGTTCGACGTCACGGCCAGGAGGTCCTGAATTTTCAGCAATTTTCGCAGGATAGCCCTGTCGAGTTCTCATTTAGCTTCGACACCGATGGCGAATTTCCGACTCATCTCTTTGAGGACCTAGCAGATCACTTTCCACTTTTGGCTTTCGATTGCCATTGCATAGAGGAGGGAGACGCGTTTCTCGGTTACGGCTGGTACAACGCCCCCCCGGGTGGCGAAGAATTTAGCCAAGGTTTCTCTGTCCCACCGGACTATTGGACTACTGGCTGTGCGAAGAGGAGTCCTGAAGCAGAGTCCGACCATGACGCACGCATCGATAGATTGGTGCGAAAGCTTGTTGCCGAGTTGCACTGAGACACCTTATTTACGGCAGCGTCTACCCTGCAATGGGAATACCAGATGTCTGGACGTTGGCGGCCTCTTTGTAGATTTTCGCCGACAGAAATTGGGCCTAGTCCGTTGAAGAAGTCGCTGCTGAAGCGGTCGGACAGCGACGACTGACAGCGGACGAGCGTCCTTGCCGTCCGGCTAGGCGGGTGCGAGGCCCGGCCTCGGCCTCGTCTTGGCGAGTTTGCGGAGGTTCGGGGCTGCTGCGGCGAGGTGGAACTCGTCTTTCGCTCCATTGGGACCGCGCAGACGCAAGCGGTTCAGCTTGAGGATGCGCTTGAGGTGCGCGAACCGCATCGCGACCTTCTTTCGCTGGCGACTGGAGACGAGGAAGGCATCGCTGGCGGTGATCTCGCGGGTAAGATCTCGTGCGCCTTCGTGGACCGACCGGGTCACCTTGCGGGCTGGCATGTTGGGCGTGCACCGTTGCCGCAGGGCGCAGGCCTGACAGTCTTGCTGCCGGGCGCGGNCCATCTTCGTGGTCATAAGTGAAGGCCGATCGCTCGAAGGTGCCGTTGTTGCGCGCGGATTTCTCGAACACCGGGATATGCGGCTCGATGCCTCTCTCTTCGACCAGCCAGGCCAGGTTCGGCGCGGAGCCATATGCGGTATCGGCAACCAGCTTCTCGGGCCACAGGCCGAAGCGGTCCTGCGTGCGCTCGATCATCCGGCGCTGGGCGAGCACCTCGGCCTGCCTGATGGCGGTCGTCGCCTCGACGTCGACGATGACGGCGTGGTCGAGATCGATCAGGTAGTTGGTGCTGTAGGCGTAAAACGCCCGCTCGCGCGTCGCCGCGGTCCAGCGCGCAGCGGGATCGGTGAGGTTGATGCGCTTGGGCCGAACCGGGGTCGATCCGCCGAACGCGGCATCGTCGAGCACCTCGAGATACTCGGTGACCGCACGTCCGGCGGCTTCGGGCGGCAGGCCTTCTTCGCCCGGCACCGAACGCTGGCGATGCACGTCGGCGCGGATCAAGCTGGCATCGACCGCAAAGCCTTCGGCGCCAACGAGCCCCTCGGCCATGCAACGCTCGACGGTCATCTCGAACAGCTTGCGCAACAGGTCGCTGTTGCGGAACCGGCCGTGGCGGTTCTTGGAGAAGGTCGAGTGGTCCGGCACCGCACCGTCCAGATCGAGCCGACAGAACCAGCGATAGGCGAGGTTGAGGTGCACTTCCTCGCACAGCCGCCGCTCCGAGCGGATGCCCATGCAATAGCCGATGATCAGCATCCGGATCATCAGCTCGGGATCGATCGATGGCCGACCCGTCTCGCTGTAATAGGGCCGCAGGTGCTCGCGGATGCCGGAAAGATCGACGAACCGGTCGATCGCGCGCAGCAGGTGATCGTTCGGCACATGGTCCTCGATGCGGAAGCTGTAGAACAGCGCCTCCTGCATCACCGTCCGCTCACCCATCATCACCGATCTCCCGAATGCCGGGTCAAATGAATCAGCAGGTTAGCCCGTCCGCAAGGGGAGTTTTTCAACAGAATAGGGCCGTTAGCTGTCTGACAAATTTCGGGTCACTATGCGTTGTAAGCGGACCTTTGTTTTATGATCTTGATTATCGCAGATGCCCATGACGAATTGCCGAGGCCAACGCCTCAGAGCGGACGTCAGTTATTCAAGCTCTCCAATCAGCTCTGCCTCCATCTGATCAGACCCCATTTCGGAAAGGATATTCGCCTCGAGGCGCTCGAAGTGCCTTATCAGCGAATTCATCTCCGGGTCGGCCAAGCGGTCTGCCGCCTTATACAGCTTGTCGATCGCATCATCGAACGCCGCGCGTTCTCCGCCATAGCGAAGAATACTTATGCCAACCTTGCAATAGGCCGAGAAGACCCCGGCCGAGTTGGGATGACGCCGCGTGCCCACGACCGCTAGCTCCTTCGCCTTTTCAAGGATGGCAAGCCGATCCTCGAGGAGAATGCCAAGGCTGTTCGTCGCCCGTGCAATCATCAGTTCGATCTTCATACGAGTGACTGGCGCGTCGATCTTGAAGTCGTTTTCGAAGATGCGGATCTCGGTTTGGGCCTGATCATAGTGGCCCATGTCAGTTAGGTTTCGGATCAGGCGGTGCCGAGGGACGCGTTGGCCCGGGATCAAAGATACGATCTTGCGAAGCAGCCGGTTCTGAACGCTCTTGTCCGCAAGTTTCGGAATGCCGGTGTAGACATTGCAGAGCTCGATCAGCGAACGTACCTCGATATCGTAGGATGGCGCCGCTGTGTCGATGACCTGGTCGTAGAGAGCCACGACCTTGTCCACTTCGCCGTATTTGTATTTCGCGATGATAGCGCTGATGACCGGGTGGCGTCCTCGCCACCCATAGATATGGCGCTTTTCGTTGATCGTGTACTCGCTGACGATATCGGTCATGTTGTCGAGCAGGGCCATTGTGCTCTGCATCGGGATGCCGAGCAGGCGGATGATCAGCTGGCGATGAACCTTCACGCCCGCGTTCTCCAAGGCAGCCACGAGACGGTATACGTCTTGGAACTGTTCCTGCAGCTCTGCAAACTCGCGTAGGATGATGTTGTCGAAGCTTTCGGATGCAAAGATGTTACGCATACATACGAACATGTCGGACTCGCAGCGATCCGTAAGACGGCGGCGCTTCTCTGCTCGACTAAACCCTGAGAAACTTGTCTCCACGATCTTTGCCAGATCGGCACTGGTGTCCACGAGTGATAGTAGCCTCTCGATCTCCGCGCCATCAACCTTGGAGAGGATGTAAAGCTTGCCGCGCTTGTAAATATTCGGAGACTTGATCCTCGGCTTCCAGTGGTTGCGGCTCGACGCGAGAATTATGACGAGAGATGAGATTTCAGCGTGCGAAAGGCCATCGACTAAGTCGTTGACCTCACGAAGGTGCATATGAGCCTCATCAATGAAGAGCGCGCCCCTCCTCCCATCCTCTGCCAGCGTACGCGCTAACGAAACCCATTCCGAGGAGTCTAGCGCGAGATCGACGCGGTGCTCCCAACAGCTCATTCCCTGCTTCGTCAATGAGGTAAGCACCTGGCGCCCTGCGGTCGTTTTACCCACGCCGCTAGCGCCTACTAACGTCAGGCAAATGCTCTCTCCGCCCATCGCCTGCGCAATCATGTTCGCCGCCACAGAGCGTTCGAAGGTCAGCCCTTTGTTAATGTCAGCGTAGTTCGCCGGCCAACCAGTGAACATGCGGCTTACGTCCGGAACGGCCGTATCGATCTGATGCTTAACGTCCGTCACGGTCGGCACCAGCTTGGGGTAGTTCTCGATGATTGAATCCGAAGGCAGGTAGTCGAACTGAGGCCCCGGCGATCTTTTCGCCAACTGAACGAAGAAATCGTCAATGCCGCCGAAAACGACATTAATCCCTTGGCCGCGGTACAGGTCAGCGCGAGCCTCATCCCGCTGATACATTAGCAGGCTAATTCGGCCGCCGACCATCGCCTTGGTGTTAAGCTGAAGTGCTCGAGTGATGAGAGGCTTTATGTCGTCATCCGACAGTGAGCTGCCAATGATCACCAGATCCGACTCAGCCATGTCCATCTGCAGCGCAGTGAACATGTGTTCTCTGTAATCTTGGGCCAGATTGTAGTCTGACTCCGTCAAAATCATGCGAGACTGGTCACCAAATGCGACGTCTTTTTCGAGCGTTCCATGGATTTTGTAGAGGCGAGTCTCGGCAGTCCGACTCGTGTTTCCAAAGTCGAAATTTGAGGTAAAAAGGCCGATGGGTTTCGCCTTTCTCTTGAAAGTCTGCTCGATAAGGTCATCGTAGTTTGTCGTGTAGATTGATTTCCAATCGTAGATAGGCAGATTTAGCAATCCGGCTGTTGGCTTCAGGTTCTTGAAGAGGCTGCGCACCTCCGTGATCATCCTCCGCCTGTCCTTCGAGCGTTGCTCTATGAGCTCCGTAAACTCGGCGAGGCTGAACCCGGCAGAGGGAATTGAGAAGCGGCGCGAAAGGTGATCGATGATTGCTTGGGGCGTTGGAGCGTTTGAGGGTATCGAAGAGCCAGCTCCGAACAACAGAATGGTATGATCCGGGCGCAACTCCCGAACAAGCGCCTCAAGTTCCATGCATCCCCCGATCAAAGCTCAACGTGCCGGCCGACCGGCTTCAAGCGATGAAGTTGCTGTAAGTCGGACGCAGAAGCAACGACTTAAGAATCAAGCGCGGCGAAATTTCGTGTCGCCTGGCTGTTGCGGCTGATCGCTCACCGTTGCATTTCTGAAGTAGGCCGTCGCCTTTTGGAGGGAGGGTTCTGCCGCTCCAGCTAGCTCTACCGAGCGTGGTGCCCACAGGTTTGCGTGAAGCGCCATCGGCAGGTGGGGGATGGGCGTCGGATCCCAACTCCCGCGCTCGTGAACCAGTATGTCGTCGACGAACCAGCGGATCCGGTCGGGTGACCACTCTATCGCGTAGCGGTGAAACGCCTCGCTCGCGTCAAACTCAAGGTCGATTGAGTGGGGGGAGCCTCGATAGCCGTAATCGAGAGCTGCCCCCTCATCCCCAGGGTTGAAGTACACGTTGAGGAGTACGCGTCGCAGATTATTGCCCGTTATCTCCACGTCGATCTCTTGTCGGGGAGCCGATCGGTGCAGAAAGAAGCCAGTCACCAGGCCTGGGCCCCGCGCCGCGCGCATCTCGATCTCAAAGCAACCGTGAAGGAAACGCCGCGTCGACGCCAGCGCGCCGGAGCGGAAGGGGCGATTGCCCGCGTCAGTCGGGGCTAGCGAGACGGCCGCGCCCAATGCCCCGTGATCGACCGCGTCTGGTCGGAACATGGCACGATTGCCCGGAAAGGTTCCGAGGATCGCTGGCATCTCGCTCGAAGGCGTCGTGAGCGGCCACCGTTCCTCGAGGTGGTCCCTGAAATTCGGGAAGCGCAATTTGCGAATCTGTATTGGCCAGCCCTCCATATTGGCGATTGCCCAAGGAGTATCGTCCATCGGCAGAGGCGAGGCTGTCGAAAGGTCATCCGTCGGGAAGCTGACGGATATCCTGCCGTCCCTGAACAGCCGCCAATCGCTCGGCGGGCCGAGGGGGAAGGGTTCGGTCGGGGCACTCGTCTGCGTAAGCGCGCAGATCGGTGGCCACCAGTGATCCCCCGGGCCGTCTTCCGGGAGGATGGTCCATGCTAAGGCTCGACCGTGCGGTGGAGCGACCACGTTCGCGCTCGAGGGTTCCAAGATCAGACCGGTGGCAAGTTCTTCGAGCCGCGCGGGCAGCTCTTCAGGCGGAAAAGGCGGATCAACGATGGCGTCGAAAGTGTCGAACAGGTCTGCCAGTGCATCTCCGCATGTGACCGTCTCTGCGCCATCGCACGCGAGCACTCGCAGGCCCAGCATAGATAGCGCCATGGCTAGCGGCTCGCGCGCGCCGCGACGAGTCCAGGCGATCAACCGGACCTTGGAGGGCCTGACGGGCCCGGGAAGGGTCTGCGCATCGACGATGCCCGCCGTGGCGAGGAAGGGTAAGACGGAATAAGCGTTGTCGGATCCTGCGTCTGGGCGCTGGAGGATCGCCGGCTTGGTCATGGCGAGCGCCCCTATCCGATCGAATTGCCGGTTCATCCACATGTCCACGGGACCCACAACCGGCATGGCGCTTAGGAGCATTTCGGCTCCGCGACGGGAGATGACGTAGCCGCACAGGAACCAAAGACCGCGAATTGGACGGAACACGTGCTCGCTGACGTCAGCGCGCTCGCAGGTCCCGCCAGCGTCCTCGTAGGATAGATAGAGCATGGTCGGCCCTCGTCCATCGCTGCGGCTCGTGGCCTCTCGCCAGGCCCGGTCGATCGATTTGGCAGCCCCAAGTCGGAACCAAATGTCGTCCTCCACGATGAGGACGTGCTCCGCGTCGCCCGCCACAATCGCCTTCCAGACCTCGATGTGGGACTTGGCGACTGCGACCTCTTGGCGCGTCATCGTCACGGCCGCGGCGCCTCCAAAGCAGGCTTTGAGCCTCTCGTCCGGCTGCACGTGCAGCTGGTGCTCCAATGCGTAGCGCGGATCCACGTCCGCGGTCGCGGCAATCGCCCTGCCATCCCGCGCGTCAACTGCCGGCAGACGCGTGACCAAATCGGCTAGGCGTCGGCCGTCAGCGCTTTCGAAGCGGCTCAGTTCGCGCAACGTCCGCGTGAGTCGACGATGCTGTCGGTCGAGATTGATGACGACAATTGTCCCGATCTGCCCAACGCCGCTGCCGAAGGCGTCCAACCGTCCACCTGGCAGCGTAGTCGCCAGCCTACGGTAAAGCCGGAATGCGGCGGCCATGAAGGCCTTGGCGGGCCGCTCGAGCCTCACCTTCCCATTCCTGCCAACGACCGCCTCAGCATCCGTAGACGTTGCGCCAGTTGCGCTCGTCTCCGCGATAGGAGAGATCCCAGCGCATCTCCGCGATCTTCTCCCAGTCGCGGATCAGGCTGAAGTCTAACGCGTCGTCTCGCGCGAGAAGCTCGCGGGCATGCGCGGCCACGATCGTCGTGAGATTGCCGGGGCCGGTCGTGGCCTGAATCTCCGGTCGGCCTTCGGCCGCCACTAGTAAATCAGTCGCCCGCAGGAGGGCCTTCAGGAGGATCGGATGTCCGGCAGGCCCGGCTATGGGATCGTTGTTCACGTAGAAGTTGCGCTCGCCGGCTGGCAGGTCGCTTCGCCAGATGTTTGCGGAATCCATCATGCCGCCAGCGGAGATGTCGTAGCACAGTGGCTGCAGTTTCAGCTTGCCGTCCTCGAAAAGGCGGGTCCAGCCGTTGCCGAGAAGCACGTCGTCACAGTCGACGTACAGGCCGCCTTCGCAGGCCAGCACGCACAGCCGCAGGTAGTCGCTGCGCATCGCAGGATGGCTGCAGCGGAGGAACGCCTGTGCGTGCAGGTGATCGTAGCGCTCTAATATGTAGCCGTGCGCAGCGGCATCATCGAAAATCCGTATGGCGAAGCCGTCTCCGGCAAGCCGATCCCACGTCGACATGCAATCGGCCACATCTTCCGGAAGCGCGGAGTGGTCGTGCCAGAAGCGCACTAGGTTGCGCGGTATGTCTCCTGGAGGCCCGCAGGATTGGCAGGCAGGGTCTGCGCCCATCTCCATCGTGACGATGTCGTGGATCGCGGATGACCGAAGCTTCTCGTCATTCTCGAACCCGGGATGGAGCGAGGCGATGCGCAACCGGGCCCTCTCGGAATCACCCGGGGTCACGCTGGCGTGGCAAGGCACGATAGGACCGGGACGGGTGCCTTTGCGCTGAGGCGCTGGTAGGCTTGGTAGTTCGGCGACTGCCTGAGGAGATGTATACGGCCATCCACGACGAAGCCATCGAGGCCGTGATCCCTGGTGTAGACGTCGAGGTCACCGATGTCGTTGATGAAGCCCTTCCCCTTAAAGTTCAGCGAGGTATTGCAGAGGACGCCGAAGCCGGTTCTCGCCCGGAAGGAGGTCAGCAGCGCGTGCAGGTCGCGGTTGGACTGCGCAGTGACGGTCTGTATGCGCGCCGTCCCGTTGACGTGGGTGACGGCGCAGAGGCGATCGGTCGTCGCCGTAAAGGTGTAAAGCATGTGCGGGCTCTCGCCGTGGCAGCCGAACCATCGCTCCGCATCCTCAATAAGGCATACGGGAGCGATAGGCCTGAATTGTTCACGTTGCTTGATGACGTTTAGCCGCTGACGCGTCGAATCGCGGAACGGCGCGGCGAGGATCGAGCGGTTGCCGAGCGCGCGCGGTCCTATCTCGTATCGGCCATGTACCCATCCCAGGATGAGGTCGTGCGCGAGGAGATCGGCCACGAGCGCGTTGTCGCGTTCGAGGACGTCGTAGGCATCGCGCTCAAACGGCACATCTGCGCGGAACCGGAGGCCGGCATAAACATCCCACGCGATCTTTGGGTCGCCGGTCAGCCGGTACTGGGCGTCGATTGCAGTGCCGATGGCTGCTCCGCTGTCATTCGGGACAGGAGGGACGAACACCTCTGAGAACAGGCCGCTCCTGGCCCATCCGCTATTCCAGTCGCAGTTCAGGCCGCAGCCGCCCGCGATGATGAGCGGGCGTCCGGGCTCGAGGTTCTCGCGCGCGAAAGCTTCGAAGCGCGAGAAGATGGCATCGCTATAGATACCCGCGAAGTCTCGAAAGTCGGGATCTTCGACCCCGGCATCGCGATGGGGAGCTTGTTCTAGGAGCGGGTAGTCCGAAAGGTTGCGGTAAGGTCCGTCAAGGAGGAACTCCAGAAGCGCCTGCTCTTCCGCCGTGGCCGCCAAGCGCTTTGAAAACGAGGCGAGCGCCATGAGCTTGCCGGCATCCGATTGCCGGGGATAGGGCCCGTCCTTTGGGAACGTGGGATCCGCGAGCCCATAGATTAGGGCATAGCGGTTGCCTGGCTGCGTCAGGACATCACTGAGGATGCGGATTTCGCCCCTTATGTCGATCTCGTAGAAGGTCCCCATCTCCCCTTCCCACACGAGGGCGTAGCAGGGCGTCCCCTTGGGCAGCGGCGACATCCCAAACGCGCACATGATGTGGGAGCGCTCGTGAGAGGACGAGAAATAGTCGGCTTGCCCTCGCAGGAACCGTGCCGTCTCGTGGATGGCGAGCGCCTCGCCTGTGCCGCGATAGCCCCCATTTCGGCGGGATCCGTGGAGGAACTCGTAATGGTCGAGCGGCCACCAGCCGCTCATGCAAATGACGTCCGGAACGTTCGACAGCTCGCCCGCGACGTCAAGAACGTCCGCCACCGAGACAGCGGAATGACGGTAGTTCGATCCTTTCTCGGACTCTATCGAAAAGCACAGACGTGTTTCCTCGATCAGGGCCACGGCACCGTCATGGCCGGGATTGTACGACAGGATGCGCAAGTCTTCCTCCCCCCTCTGAGATTTACTTTTTACTGGCATTCCGGGTTTGACAAGCGAATAGTTCCTTTCCAATCGTGTGAATGTACGCTGGATCCGATTTAGTGGAGGATTTGGCCGACGACTGCGTCAGACGACTTGTCCGGGTGATCAAGGCCCATCTCGGTCAGGACGGTGAGATCGTCGAGGGGCTAGTGATCGCGTCAGGCGCGGAAGACAAGCTCCACTACGCGCTTATCGCGGTGCCCTCAGTCTCGTTCAAAAGCTACGAGGTCGAGTTCCGACTCAATGACGGACCCTCCTTCAAAGAGTTTGCGCGCACTTAAAGGGCGGGCCTGCGATTAAGCGACGTCAACTCACCTCGAGTGCGTGTGGAAGGCTCCACGCCACAACGACTGCTTTGAAGCTGCATGGCCCTATGATGCAACGGCAAAAGTTGGGGCCCAAAGCGGACGTCAGCGAGGCAGATTGACGAAAATTCACCCATGATTGGAGTGCCCACCTTCGTCCCTCATGGGCCCCCACAGGCAGCGGAACTCACGGCGATTGTGCTCCACCCGCACTTTCCACTGCATTGGTAAGCACTTGCCACTGGTGGCCAAGCGCTATTTCTGCTTTCTCATTTGCTCCGGCTCCAGCTTTCTTCGGTGCGCTTTATGGTCACTGCCCCGCGCCACGGCTTGCACAGCGAAAACGCAGCCTCAGGTGAGCCATCGGTCCACACAGCGTGATCGTCAGCGGCCAGCAACACCGGCATCCGGTCATGGACTGCGGCAAACGCCTCGCTGGCATCCGTCATCACCATCGAATAAACCGGTCCCCATTCATCGCTATCGCGCCAGATGCCGGCAATGGCGAAGGCCTCGCGATCCGGCAGCGATAACCAGGTGCGCGTCATCGCGCCGCGCTCGCCCTCGGCCTCGGCCCATGCATCAGCCGGGATCAGGCATCTCCGCTCGGCAAAACTGAAGCGCCACATAAAGCTGTCGAGCTTGTCGGTGCGGGCATTGTTGACCGGGCGCGGCTTGAGTGGTTGACCGGTCTTCTTCGATCGCTGCGCCAGCGGAAAGCCCCAGGTCATCGAACGGACCTCGCCCCCCGCCACCACCAGCCCCGGATATTGCGGATAGACCAGCTCGCCATGATTGCTGCCGGCGGCGTTATTGATCGCCCGGAACAGGTCGGCAATTTCGGCCGCGGTGCGGCGGTTGCTGTAGAGGTTGCACATCAATCATTACCCTCGCAGCAGTCGGCGCATTCGCTTTATGTTGCGCTCCGAGGGCTGCCGGTCAACAGGGCGCTGCGATGGATTGACCCGTGCCCCGCGCCGGTCGCAGATGCTGCATCGGACCCGCTGCCCGACCTGAGCAAGCGACAACTTCACCCCGAACCCCCCTGGCTTGTCGAAGCGCCTGCCCAACTCGTCGGGATCAACCACAATGGTCCACGGGCAAGACCGGCACGATAGCTCGACGGTGAAGCCATGTCGCGCCACCTCGCAGAGCAAATCGAGCCGGTGATTCCCCATCGCTGCGGAATGGAACGGAACAGGAACGGCGGTCAACACCTCGAATCGATTGACCGCCGCCAGCTGCAGCCATAACCACTTTGGAGTGGCTGACTGGGGTCAGCCTATTTTTAGGGGGTCATTCGATGAAGCACGTGTTTGGCGCTGCCATGTTGCTGGCAGCCGTTTCGCCTGTACCGGCCGTGGCGCAGGAGGCACCTGTTGCGGTTATCCAAGTGCCTGCAACCGCGCCCGCTGCACCGGCTGCGACACGCGCATTGCCGCCGTCAACTCAGATCGTTGTCACTCCAACCGAGGAAATCTCCTCGAAGCATGTGGAGGAAGGGCAGCGCGTCAATTTCGTTACCGTTGGCGATGTGGTCGATAATGGTGCGGTGGTCATCCCACGCGGTTCCGCAGTTCAGGCGACGATCACCTGGAAGACTGGGCGCGCGATTGGCGGTAAATCAGGCAAATTCGAGGTTACATTCAACAGCGTCACCGTTCGCGGCCAGGACTACCCGCTGCGCGGAATGCACCGCCAGGAGGGGCGAGGCAACACGCTCGGCGCCGTGCTCGGGTCGATCCTGATCTCGGGCCGCTCGGCGGTAATGTTGCCCGGCCAGGAGGTGACTGCCTTTACAGCGACCCAAATTCCATACTGAGTTTCGCGGGGGGCACTCCTAATCGGGTGCCCCAAATACATGGCCTGGGTCCCCTAGCATACCGGCATGTATATGGCGCTGCCATTCTGGTGGCGGCCATTTCGCCTGCGACCATCGCGGAGGAAACGCCGGCTGCGACCGCACCTGCAGCATATGCCACCGTGCCCGCGCCGATCATTGCTGCGCTGCCGCCGTGCGAAAGATCGTCGTTACGCTGATCGAGGGGGCTTCCTCCAAGCACATTGAGGAGGCGCAGCGCGTCCAGTACGTTACTGTGAGTGATGTCATCAACATTGGTGCAGTGGTTAACCGCGCGGCTCTTCCGCTGCCGGAACAAACACATGGAAAATCGCTCGCGCAATCCACCTGGCGATCGGCGGTCATCATTCCCGGGCAGGAAGTGACCGCGTTTAACGCTGTGGATATTCCGTACTGAAGGGCGCGCGCGCTCCCGAGCGAGCGTCGCAATACCTGCGTCGCCATGCCTTTTTCCAGATACAGACGCAGATCATCTGCATGGCGACCGGCGGCGGGCTGCGCCTGACACAGACGTTCCGGCGCCGGCCGGAAATTGCCACGATGCGGTGATGGACTTCGGTCCGGCCACCGCGGGCCCCCTCCGTCCCGACCGAGATATTCAACACAGCCGCGGGAGCGGGGTGGACTTGCTTCAGTGCTGCGTGCCGAACATCGCGAACAGGCCCGCCAGCACCCACCAGGCCAGCGGAATGATCCAGAGCAGGAACAGCAGGATTGCCTCCAGCTCCATCTTGTCCGGGTCGTCCATATCGTGACCGGTGCCGAATAAACGCGTTTCAGGAAACAGGTTTATGGTAACATAAGCCATGGCGCGATTCCTCTTCTTCGTCGGCGCGATGCTCACATGGGCTTTTTCAGCCTCGACATCTGACGCTCATCCCGGCCGGACTGCGGCAGATGGCTGTCATTACAACCGGAGTGTCGGCACCCGCCATTGCCACGGCGGCAGCACGGCACGTCCGGTCCGGCCGGCCCCGGCACGCGCTTATCAGGCTCCAACGTCGCGGACCGCCTTCCGCAACTGCACTGAAGCCCGCCAGGCCGGCGTTACTCCGCTACGCCGCGGCCAGCCCGGATATGGTGCACATATGGATGGAGATGGTGACGGCGTGGCATGCGAAAACCCGGCCCGGTCGACAGGAGCCGGTGATAACAGAGGTTCCTCAACTCCGTCCCGTTACGCCGGCCGGGCGGACAACACCCCTGCGAACAGTGTGCTGGTCCCGTCACCTTCCTCGATCCCTGACGGGAGGTTCAATCGCGACCGCTCGCCTGCCGGTTCAGCTCCGGCAACATTGATGGGCGAAGCATCTAGTATGACCGAAATCGTCGGCTTCGCCGCAGTGGTGGATGGTGACACCCTGCGTATCAACGGCCTGCCGGTCAGACTGTTCGGCATGGACTCATTCGAAGCTCACCAGCGATGCGTCAGCGCCGGCCGCGAAAGTACTGAGTGCGGCCAGCAGGCAACAATCGAACTTGGCAGGCTCGTCGCCGGGCGGGAAGTGCGCTGCACTCCTCGTTCGGCGGACAGCTACAATCGTACAGTCGCAACCTGTCTGGTGGGGTCGAAGGACCTTGCTCGCGAGATGATCCGACGAGGCCTTGCAGTTGCGCTCCTACAGTACTCGCTGGATTATCTGGATGTCGAACGTTCGGCGCGTGAAGCGCGTTCCGGTGCCTACGCAGGCACATTCGAAACACCGTCAGCCTATCGGGCCGGGCGACAGGCTGCTCAACCAAGTGCGCGCGCGGCAATCCTGCCGTCGACACAATGCCAGATCCGTGGGAACATCAACAATCGCGGCGAGCAGATATATCATCTTCCGACCAACCGCGATTGGGCCAAGGTCCGCGCGGAGCAGCTCTTCTGCAGCGAAGAAGATGCTATAAGAGCGGGTTTCAGACCGGCGAGAAACTGACCGATCACCATCGGAATTGGTCTGAGCCCGAAGTTTCTACC
>NZ_JADMNM010000012.1 GCF_016461955.1 Qipengyuania sp. YIM B01966
GCACGGGTGCCGCCGGCGCCGGCAGCGGCACGGGCGCGGGCGGGCAGGGCAGCGGCGCTGGCGGCGGGGGCACGGGCGCGGGCGGCGGCGGTGTGGCCGTGCGTCCCTCGGTCCGTTCGGGCGAGCTTAACACCGCGGCCGATTTTCCGACCCCGCCGGGCGGGCGGCAGACCCGGTTCGGCAAATCGGTCACCGTATCCTTCACCGTTACCACCGACGGCCGGGCGAAGGATTGCAGCGTCGCGCGCAGCGAAGTCGATGCGGAAGCGACCGCGCGGGTGTGCCCGCTGGTGATGCAGAAGATCCGCTTCAACCCGGCCAAGACCGCAGACGGCACCCCGGTCGAGACGCGCTATGGCTATCGCGTCGATTTCCGGCCCGGCTGATGCGGGCGGGCCGGGTAACCGCTTGGCAAAGCCTCGCTGCTAGGGCCGGCCGGTGACTGATACGCGCATCCATCCGGTGATCCTGTGCGGCGGCAGCGGCACGCGGCTGTGGCCGGCAAGCACGCCGGCGCGGCCCAAGCCGTTCCTGCCGCTGCTGGGCGAGAGCAGCCTGTTCCAACAGACGCTGGCGCGCACGGCAGACCCGGCGCTGTTCGCCCCGCCGTTGGTGGTCGCGGGCGGGGCGCACGTCGGGCTGATCGAAGAGCGGTGGGGAGCGGGGGAAGCGGACGCGCGGATCGCGGTCGAGCCTGCCGCCCGCAACACCGCGCCCGCCATCGCGCTGGCGGCCGCGCTGCTACCGGCCGAAGCAGTCATGCTGGTCTGCCCGAGCGATCACCATATCGCCGACCAGGTCGCCTTTCGCGCCGCGACAATCCGCGCGGCAGGCCTGGCGCGCGAGGGCTGGCTGGTCGCCTTCGGGATAACGCCTGACCGCGCGGAAACCGGTTACGGCTATCTCAAGCGCGGGACGCCGTTGGGGGAAGGCGCTTGGCGGATCGACCAGTTCGTCGAAAAGCCCGACCAGGCCCGCGCCGAGGCCTTTCTGGCCGACGGGCAGTATGACTGGAATGGCGGGCTGTTCGCCTTCACCGCTGGCGCGTTCATGGCAGAACTTGGCCGCCAGCGCCCGGAGATGGCCGCGCTGGTGGCCGAAGCGGTCGCCGCCGGACAGCAGAAGGGGGCGCTGTTCCACCCCGCGCCCGCGCCATTTGCCGCCATCACCGGGGAATCGGTCGATTATGCGGTGATGGAGGGCGCGGGCCACGCCGCGATGGTCCCGGCGGCAATGGGCTGGTCCGACATCGGCAGCTGGCGCGCGCTCCACGAGGCGCGCGGTAGCGACGCAGCGGGGAATTACGTCGCCGGGCGGGCCGATCTGGCCGACAGCCGCAATGTCATGGTCGATAGCGACGGGCCGCGCGTTTCGGTTGTCGGGCTGGACAATGTGATCGTGGTGGTGCGCGGGGGCGAGGTACTGGTCACCTCGGCCGAGGGGGCGCAGGCGGTCGGCCGCTTGCCGGGGGCGCGCGGGGAATGACCGGCGCATTGCTGCTGCCGCCCGACCCCCGCGTCGCGCCATGGGGCCGCACCGCGCCGCCCGCCCCCTTCGTCGCGCCGGTGGGCGAGCGGCTGGGCGAGGTCTGGTTCGCGCCGCCGCCGCCGCTGGATCATCTGCTCGCCAAGCTGCTGTTCACCTCGGAAAAGCTCTCGGTGCAGGTGCATCCGCCCGACCATGCCGCGCCCGCTGGAGAGCGCGGCAAGGACGAATGCTGGCTGGTGCTGGCGGCCGAACCAGGCGCGCGGCTGGGCGTGGGGCTGGTCGACGAGGTCGAGCAGAATACGCTCCGGCAGGCGGCGCTCGACGGCAGTGTCGAACAGCTCCTTGCCTGGCATGAGGCGCAGCCGGGCGATTTCCTGTATCTCCCTGCCGGCACCATCCACGCGATCGGGCCCGGGCTGGTGCTGGCGGAAATCCAGCAAGCGAGCGATGTGACCTATCGCTTCTATGATTATGGGCGCGGGCGGCCGCTGCACCTCGATGCGGCGCTGGGCGTGGCGATCCGCCGACCGCATCCCGCCGCGCTGCGCCGCCACGTCGCCAAGGAAGCCGATCTGCGCCTTGTCGATGGCCCGCACTTCATCCTCGACCATCTGGGCAGCGGAGGGGCGGCGATTGCCGGGCCGGCGCTGGTGATGGTGCTGGCAGGAACGCTGGCGGCGGGCAATATCTGCGCTGCCGCCGGACAGGTGCTAATGCTGCAGGACGGCGCTCTCGCCAAAGCCGGCGCCGAGGCAAGGTTGCTGGTCGTGCGCAGCGCCGCCTGAGGCGCTCAGCTCTTGGTGATGAGCTTTTGACCCTGTTGTTCGATCGCGCCGCGCAGCATCGGTTCGACGAAGGACAGCGCCGGCGGCAGATCGACCTGAAACACCACCTGATTGTCCTCGATATCGACATGACCGCGCACGACCTGGCCCATCGCGTTGATAACCATCGCCATCCGGTCCTCGGTCGGCCAGCTGGTCTGGACATCGGCCATCCCGCCTGGAATGTTATCGGCGATCTTGTGGCTGCGGGTCCGCATCCGCTCGCGCACGGTGTCCTTGTCGAGGTTGTGGGGAATCGGCACGCGCATCAGTGTGTATCCTTGGCAGGGGGCGACAGAGCGGGGGCGCCGTCGCCCCCTTCGCCATAGCGGTAATCGAGATAGCGGCCGCGCACGGCAAGATCGTCCAGCGCGCCATCGGCCAGTTGCCGGGTGACGTGGTCGATCTCGCGCGAAATCTTGCCCAGCCCTTCGGTGATCTGCTGGTCGGGCGAACTGCCCGCACGCGTCTCGCTGCGCAGATGGGCGGGCACCTTGCGGTAGGAATCGATCATCTGCGGAAGGTGCTCGCCCACCAGCGCGCGCACCTCGCGCGCCGCGGGATGGTTCTGGTCGATCGTCTCGAGCTGGAGACCCAGCGCATCTAGCTGCACGCCCATATCGCTGACGATCTTGGCCGCCGGGGCCGGCAGCGCGGGCCGCTGCGCTTCGAGCCACAGTTCGGTGCGGCCGACCATTTGCTGGACGTCGCCTTTGTTGAGGTCGGCGCGCGCGGGCACCTTCATTCGCGGATAGACCGAGAACACCGCGATCGCGAAAATCAGGGTCAGCACGGTCAGTACGATGCCGCCAAAGCCGATCCCGTTCAGCACCGTCCCCGCCACGATCGCGCCGATCAGGATCGCCCCGATAGCCAGCAGGATGCGCTTGAGCTTGGCCGCATAATGGCGTGCCTTCAGCTTGGCGCTCTGGTTGCCGATCGACGTGCCGCGCGCGCGGCGGTGGCGGCCGCCGGCGCGGTTGTCGGCCACCAGCGCGCGCGCCTCGCCGATCACGCGGTCGCTGTCACGGGAGAGGTCGGCCACCGGCTCAGCGGCCTTCGATGGTCAACAGCGCGCTTTCCTCGACTCGCGCCTGTGCCTGCGCCTGCCCTTCGGCGCGGGCGATATAGCCCTTCGACTTCTCGACCTCGGCCGACAGGGTGGTGACCGTCTGCTTCATCGAATCGAGCGCGCGCAGCTTGAAGCTGTCGACCTCGTCCATCGTGTCGTAGATATTCTGGAACGCGCGCTGCAGCGTTTCCAAGGGGATCGTGCTGGCGGCGGCCTGTTCGTGGATCTTGCCGGTCTGGTCGCGCAGCATGGTGCTGGTCGAATCGATGATCCCGGCGGTGGTCGAATTGAGCGCGGTGATCTGGTTCAGCACCAGCCGCTGATTGGTCATCGCCTCGGCCACCGTCACCGCCGTCCGCAGCGCGCCGACCGTGGTGGTGCTGGCGCGGTCCACGCCCTTGACCAGTTCGATATTGTTCTTCTTCACCAGGTCGAGCGCGAGATAGCCCTGCACGCTGACCGCCATCTGCGTCAGCAGATCCTGTGTGCGCTGGCGGACGTAGAACAGCGCGGTTTCGCGGATCGTCTTGGCCTTGGCCGGGTCGGTCGCGTCGAGTTCGAGCGCCTTTTCCTCGAGCTTGGTGTCGAGCGCGCGGCTGATATGGATCATCTGCTCGAGATTACCCATCGCCTCCCACAGCTTCTGCCGCTCGACGTCGATCGCGGCATTGTCCATCAGCAGCTCGTCCTTGCCGCTGGCGAGATTGCCGAGGATCGACTGGATGTGCGTCTGCGCGCTCTGATAGCTGCGGAAGTAGGTGTTGAGCTTGTTGCCGAAGGGGATGATGCCGAGGATCTTGCGCGGCGTAGTGAGCTTGCCGCGCTTGCCCGGGTCGAGGTCTTCGACCACGCGGCGCAGTTCGGAAAGGTTGGCGCCGACGCCCTGATCCTTGTCCATCGCCCGCACCGGCCGGTCGAGAAAGCGGTTCGACATTTGCGAGGCGGCGGCGATTTCCTTGCGCCCCATATGGGTCAGCTGATCGACCTTGCGGCCGAATTCGGGCGAATTGGTATCCTGCGCCAGCAGATCGGCCACGAAACTATCGACCTTCTCGTCGAGCTTGGAGCGGACCTCGTCCGCCACGGGGACCAGCCCGGCGGCCTTTTCGGGCGCGACCGTCGGCACCGGATCGGGCGGGGTCAGCGTCAGTTCCAGGTCGGTCGCGGTGGTCGTCTGCGTGGTGGCCATCAGCTATCCCCTTGCTCGTGAAACTGTATTAGGTGCGCAGGGCACCGCTTTCAAGCGCAACGCGCGGGAGACTTGGCGCGGAGCAGGGGGCGGCGTAAAGGCGCCAGCCGAACGAGGCGAAGGGGCGGCCATGACCAGTGAAAGTACGCGCGGGCCAGTCCCTTTCTCCATTCGCGAGTTGAGCGAATGGTGGCGCACCTCGGTCATCGGGACGGTGAACCAGGAAGGTATCGTCGAACTGCGCCGCGAAGATGCCGATCCGTCGGCACGCTTCGTGTTCATGACGCTGATGTCGGCGGGCATCGCAATCCTTGGCCTCATCCTGTCTTCGCCAGCGGTGGTCATCGGGGCAATGCTGATCGCGCCGTTGATGGGCCCGATCATCGGGCTCGGCTTTGCCATGGCGACGGGCGATTATGTCTGGCTCCGCAAGTGCGCCCGCTCCATCGCCGTCGGGGCGCTGCTTGGGGTCGCGTTCTGTGCGCTGATCGTGTGGCTTTCACCGCTCAAGACGGTCACCAGCGAAATTGCCGCGCGGACCCGGCCAAACCTGTTCGATTTGCTGGTAGCGCTGTTTTCGGGAATGGCGGGTGCATACGCACTGATCCGCGGGCGCGAAGGGGCGGTGGTCGGGGTGGCGATCGCTACGGCGCTGATGCCGCCGCTGGCGGTTGTCGGGTTCGGGCTGGCGACGCTCAACTGGACGGTGTTTTCGGGCGCGCTGCTGCTGTTCGTCACCAACCTTGTGGCGATCGCACTGACCGCGGCGGTGATGGCGCGGCTGTACGGGTTCACGACCGCTCTATCCGAACGGCAGTCGCGCGCGCAGAATGCGCTTATCGTAATTGCACTGCTCGCGCTGGCGGTGCCGCTCGGCATCGCATTGCGCCAGATCGCCTGGGAATCGCAGGCCTCGCGCACGATCGAGAGCACCTTGATGGAGCGGTTCGGTAACAAGTCGCGTCTGTCGGGGTTCGACGTCCAGTACGACACCGATCCGGTCGCCATATCCGCGACCGTGCTGACTCCGCAATTGCAGCCCGGGGCGGAAAGCGAGGCCGAGCAGGGACTGGCGGCAAAGCTGGGCCGGGCGGTCGATCTGTCGCTCACCCAGTATCAGGTGGGAACATCGGCCAGCGCGGCCGAGGCGGCGCAACTGGCCGAGGCACGCAGCACCGAGCGTTCGGCCGCAGATGCACGGCAATTGGCCAAGGCGCTGGCACTCGTCGCCGGGGTGGAGGAGAGCGAGGTGCTGGTCGATCCGGCGCAGCGGCGCGCGGTGGCGCGCGCGCAAGCGATACCCGGCGCGGGGCTGGCGACCTATCGCGCGCTTGAACAGCGGGTGGTGGCGCAACTGGGCGAGCGGGGCGAAGGCTGGCGGATAGAGCTGGTGCCGCCGCCGGCCGCCTTGCCGGCGATCGCATTCGACGGCGCGGAGCCCAGCGAAGCGGGCTCCGAAGCGCTCGCGCTCATAGCTTGGGCCGGTACCCGCACCGGTTTGCCGGTGGTGCTGAGCGGCGGAACCCCGGCGACGCGGCAGCGCGCCCTCGAACGGCTGGGGGAAACGGGCGTGGCCGCCTCAGGCGAGGCCGGTGGGGCGCAAATGCAGGCCCGCTGGGCTACCCCGGCGGCAATGTAGGAAAGCGTCTGTACGGGGCTTGAAACGGCCCTGCTTGCGTTTTGTTGGATAGCGCTCTTGCGCCGCCCTTCAGGCGGCGAGATCGATCGGGACCAGCTCCCCGCCGAGATACATCCGTTTCGCCTTGGCGCGGCTCAGCTTGCCGCTGCTGGTGCGCGGCAGGGTGCGCGGCGGGACCAGTTCGACCACGCAGTTCATCCCGGTGATCGAGCGCACCTTGTCGCGGATCTGTTCGCGCAGTTTTAGCCGCTCCTCGGGGTCGGAAACGCGGCAATGGACCAGCACCGCCGGCGCTTCCTCGCCCGTCTCCGTCTCGACCGAGAAGGCCGCGATATCGCCGTGGTTGAAGCCGGGCAGCTGTTCCACCGCCCATTCGATGTCCTGCGGCCAGTGGTTCTTGCCGTTGATGATGATCATGTCCTTCGCCCGGCCGACGATGAACAGATAGCCCTTGGCCATGTAGCCCATGTCGCCCGTATCGAGCCAGGCTCCCTTGCCGTCTTCACTTGGCACCAGCGCCGCGTCGGTCGCTTCCTGATTGCGGAAATAGGAGTGCATCACGCTGGGCCCGCGGCACCAGACCTTGCCGATCTGGTGGTCGCCGCGCGCGGCGCCGTCCTCGGCCCGGACCTCGACCTCCATGTCCTTGACCGGCTTGCCGCAATTGACGATCGCGCGGTAGCGCGCCGGCCGGCTGAGATCGCGCGGGGTGCCCGACAGGCGCTCTTCCTCGACCAGCTCGGCGCGGATCCCTTCGCCCGGCGGCATCACGGTGACGGCCAGCGTCGCTTCGGCGAGGCCGTAGCTGGGGGTGAAGGCGCGCGCCTTGAATCCCGCATCGGCAAAGGCATTGACGAAGCACTGCATCACGTCGGGGCGGATCATGTCGGCCCCGTTGCCCGCAGTGCGCCAGCGCGACAGGTCGAACCGTTCGGCGACATTGCTCTGGCTCGAAATCCGCCGCGCGCAGATGTCATACCCGAAGGTCGGCGAGTACGAGAGCGTGGCGCCCTGATTGCGGCTGATCAAATCGAGCCAGGCCAGCGGGCGGCGGGCGAAATGTTCGGTCTTGAGATAGTCGACCGACATCTGGTTGGCGATCGGCGACAGGAAGCAGCCGACCAGGCCCATATCGTGATACCAGGGCAGCCAGCTGACCACGCGCTCATTGTCGCCCACATCCATCGCATGGGCATGGCCGGCAAGGTTGTTGAGCAGCGCCTCGTGCGTCACCACCACGCCCGTCGGGAAGCGGGTCGAGCCGCTGGAATATTGCAGGTAGCAGATATCGTCGGGCGCCGGCGCCGGGAATGTGCGCAGCGTCGTCTCGCGCTGGCCGAAGCTTTCCCAATCCACCCCTTCGCAGCCCTGCCGCTCGGCCGCGGCCTGCGCCATCGCGCCGATTTCCGCCGGGTAGATCAGCAGCTTGGGATCAGAACTGGCGAGCTGGACCGCCAATTGGTCGACATAGGAATCCTTGCCGCCAAAGGTGGTCGGCAGCGGCAGCGGCACCGGCCAGATCCCGGCATAGACCGCGCCGCAGAACAGGGCGGCGAATTCGGGGCCGGTCTCGGCCACCAGCGCCAGCCGGTCGCCGCGTTCAAGGCCGGCATCGGTCAGCCGCGCAGCCATTGCCAGCGCATCCTCGCGCAGCCGCGCATAGGGGTAGACCCCCGCTAACTGGCCCCGCGCATCGTTGAAATTGAGCCCTTTTTCCGAGCGCGCGGCATAATCCATCGCTTCGGTGAAGGTGGCGAAATCCGCGCGCCGGCGCGGCAGCGCGCAATCATTCGGCGTCGGCAGCAAATCGGCGTCAGTCATATGGTTGTAGCAAGTTCCGTGCATGATGCGCCGGGCGGCGCATGGCTTGGCTCTCCCCCGGCAGGCGCGCCGGATTATCGGCGCCACCCGCAGAAACTTTCCCATTCGGCAGAGAGTGTGGCACCATTATGGCCGATGACGGGGTACGGCAATAGGGCGCGGCGGCGCGAACGGGGCGAGCGCCGGCCACCAATGCCGCTCGATCAGCGGCGGCTGGAAGAGCTGGCGCTGACCTATGTCGCGCGCTTTGCCACCTCCTCGGGCAAGCTGACCGCCTATCTCGCGCGCAAGCTGCGCGAACGCGGCTGGGCCGAGGATGCCGGCCCGCCGCCCGACCTTGCCGCGCTCGCTGCCCGCTATGCCGAGATCGGCTATCTCGACGATGCCGCTTATGCGCGCAGCAAGGGCGAGGGGCTGCTGCGGCGCGGCTATGGCGCGCGGCGGGTCGATCAGGCGCTGATTGGCGCGGGCATTGGCGAAACCCTGCGCGCCGAAGTGGCGCCTGACGAGGCCGCCCGGCGCTCGGCGGTGGTCGCGCTCGCCCGGCGGCGGCGGTTTGGCCCGTTTGGCGAGCTGGCCAATGATCCGGCGCGGCGCGACAAGCAGCTCGCCGCCATGCTGCGCGCCGGGCATGGCTTTGCCGACGCACGTCATGTATTGGATGCGCCATCGGCCGAGGCGCTCGACGAATGGGTGGGCGAAGGCGCCGAGGATGGGCCGCAGCGCGGGGAGTGGGATTGATGGGGTGGTTGAGGCTAATGATCGCGGGCGCGGCCGGGCTGACGCTCGCCGCCTGCTCGCCGCAAGCAGCGACGCAATCGTCACCAGCGCCGGCAACCAGCTTGGCGGCGACGCACGCCGTCTCGGGCCTGCCGGTCATCCCGCTGACCATAACCAGCGCCGGTGGGCGCGCCCATGCGTTCCGGGTGGAAGTCGCCGCGAGCCCGCAGGAGCAGGCGCGCGGGCTGATGTTCCGCACCGCGCTGGGTCCCGATGAGGGGATGATCTTCCCCTATCGCACGCCGGGCCAGCTCAGCTTCTGGATGAAGAACACCCCGCTCCCGCTCGATATCATCTTCATCGCCGAAGGCGGGCGGATCGCCAATATCGCCGCCATTACCGTGCCCTATTCGCGCGACCCGGTACTGTCCGAAGGCGCGGCCATCGCGGTGCTGGAGATTCCCGGCGGGCGCGCGGCGCAGCTCGGCATTCGCGCGGGCGACCGGGTCGCCTGGTAGCGCGCGGTTTCACGCGTTTCGCGCACTGTGGTTGGCGCTTCGCGCTTGGCGCTGCGCGCGCGATGCGCTAACCGCGCGGCCATGTCATTCCTCGGCAAGATTTTCACCTGGTGGGACGGGGCCACGATCGGCACCCTCCTCCACAGCCGCCGGCACGGCGAGCAGGTCGGCACCGACGCTTCGGGCAACCGCTATTTCCGCAGCCGCAAGCCCGGCCCCGACGGGCGCGAACGGCGCTGGGTGATCTATCAGGGCGCCAACGATGCCAGCCGCGTGCCGGCCGAATGGCATGGCTGGCTGCACGGCGCCGGCACCGATGTGCCCGAGAGCAATCTCCCGCCGCCGCGCATCTGGGAGGTCGATTACACCCCCAACGTCACCGGCACGCCTTCGGCCTATCGCCCGCTAGGCGCGCTCGAACGCGGCGGGCAGCGCGCCCGCGCCACCGGCGATTACGAAGCCTGGTCGCCGGACGCCTGACCATGCGGCGGCGCCCCGCTCTGCTTGCCGGTGCGCTGGCGACGCTGGCCGGTTGTTCGGGCCGCGAGGCGCCCGAACCGCGCCCGACCTCGACCGAGGTGCCCGCGGCTTTGCGCACGGCAGCACCGCGCGCGGCGAGCACGCCCGCCGCCGGAGCGACCGAACAGCCGGGCACCCCGATGGCCGAGCGCGAAGCGGTGCTCGGCCTGCTCAACAAGCGCAACAACCTGTCGCAGGACCTGGTGATCAAGCCGGGTGAACAGCGCCGCGTGGGCGACGTCGTCCTCCGCCTCGCCGCCTGCGAGCGGACCGCGCCGTGGGAGATGCCGCGCGAGACCGGCGCGTTCGTGCAGGTGTTTGTGAGGAAGCCGGGCAGCGCCGAGGACGCCAATTGGCCGCGGGTGTTTTCCGGCTGGCTGTTCAAGAATTCGCCCAGCCTCAACGTGGTCGAACACCCGATTTATGACGTCTGGGTCAAGGACTGCAAAATGCGCTTCCCGGGCGAGGAGGATGCACCAGCGCCGGCAGCATCGGGCGACGCAGGGGATGAGCGAGCTAAGCCATCGCCGCGCCCCGCCAGCTCGCCAAAAGCCTCGGCCAGCGAACAGGCCGGCGGAGCCGAGCGGGCGACGTCCAGCAACGAGACGTAATCAGCCTGCGCCAGCTCGATCGCGCCGAGCGTCGCCAGATGCGCGGTCATGAATTGGCAGTCGAGCAGGGTGAAACCTGCCCGCCGCAGCGCCGCCACGAGCCAGGCGAGCGCGACCTTTGAGGCATTGTCGGCCCGCGCAAACATCGATTCGCCGCAAAATACCCGGTCGAACGCGACACCATAAAGCCCGCCGACCAGCCGCTCGCCGTCCCAGCATTCGACCGAATGGGCGTGCCCGGCGGCGTGCAGCAGGCGATAGGACGCGGCGATGCGCTGGCTGATCCAGCTTTCCGCGTGGTCGGCGCGCGGCGAGGCGCACGCGGCGATGACTCCGTCGAAATCCTCGTCAAGCGTCACGCGGTAGCGATCCTGCCGGATAGCCTTGGCCAGCGAGCGCGAAGGGCGAAAGCGGTCGAGCGGGATGATCGCCCGGCGCTTGGGTTCGACCCAGAAAATGTCGGGGTCGTCGCGCGCGTCGCTCATCGGGAAGATGCCGAGGCGATACGCTTGCAGCAGCAGGTCGGGCGCGATCGGCGGGGGGTGGGAACCGTGCATGGTACCAGCCTGCTAGCACCCGGCGCGCCCGCTGCCGAGCGCCGCGTGCGGTGCAACCGCCTTGCCAAGCGGGCGGTGCGCTTCTAGATGCGCCTTCGCCTGGAGGAGTGTAGCTCAGCTGGTAGAGCATCGGTCTCCAAAACCGAGGGCCGCGGGTTCGAATCCTGCCACTCCTGCCAGGTGCCGCTCTCGGAACATTGCGACGGATTGAGCGTTATCCACGACGGACGGTGATTGCCCCGTTCGTGATGGAGCGTGCCATGTCGAGCTATTCCTTCCGCAGCAGCACACCTGACCGCTGGGCCTCGCCGCGCCCTTATTCCGACCCGTCGCTGCGGATGCGCCAGTTCGGCCGCATTCAGCCGATGGAACAGCAGAACCGCTGGGACCGGCTGGTCGAACGCCTAATCGGCCGGGCCTGAACCTGTCGGTGCCGCCGGGCGGCAAGGCGCCGCGCTACCGCTTGCTTGATTTTGCCGCACTCGCCGCCTAGATGCGGCGCTGTCTTCCGACATCGGAAACCTTATCAGCCCCTCCCGGCCTCGGCCGGGGCGGCGATAGGCCCTATCCGGCAGGCGGCACTGAAGCGATTCGAGCAGGCGAGAGGCACATGGCCGACAGCGATACCAAGACCAGTCCCGGCGAATTCATCCGCCAGGTCCGCAGCGAAGGGCGCAAGGTCGTCTGGCCGACGCGGCAGGAAACGGTCACCACGGCGATCTTCGTCGCCATCCTGATGGTACTGCTGTCCGTCTTTTTCCTTGGCATCGACACGCTGTTCGGCGCGGTCATGCAATGGCTGCTGTCGCTGGCCTGAGCGGCCCTCACCTCACCCGAATACAGGATCATCCATGGCCCGCTGGTACATCATCCACGCCTATTCCGGCTTCGAGAACAAGGTGCGCGATTCGATCATCGCCGAAGCCGAGCGGCTCGGCCTGTCGGATGCGGTCGAAGCGGTCGAAGTGCCGACCGAAACCGTCACCGAGGTCAAGCGCGGCAAAAAGGTGCAGACAGAACGCAAGTTCATGCCCGGCTATGTGCTCGCCAAGCTGACCCTGACCGACGATGTGTATCACCTGGTGAAGAATACCCCCAAGGTCACCGGCTTCCTCGGTTCGGGCCAGAAGCCGCAGCCGATCTCGGAACGCGAGGCCGCGCGGTATTTCGGCGGGGTGGAAGAGGCCAAGGCCGCGCCCAAGAAGCACGTCAATGTCGATTACGAAATCGGCGACAGCGTCAAGGTGCTCGACGGCCCGTTCGCCAGCTTCAACGGGGTGGTCGAAGAGCTCGATTTCGACAAGCAGAAGGTCAAGGTCAGCGTGTCGATCTTCGGCCGTGCAACGCCGGTCGAACTCGATTTCGAACAGGTCGAACTGGTCAAGTAAACGCGCTTATTTAAGCGCACAAAAAAGGCGCCGCCCCCTTTCCGGGAGCGGCGCCTTTTCGTTGCCAGAGCGGTCCTTACAGAGCGACTTCGGCGCGATCTTCCGGGTTTAATTGGCCGGCATCCTTGCCGATCAGCTTGTAGGCCGCCGCCTTCAAAAATCCGCTTGTGTCCGACCGCCACAGATCGGCGCTCTCGGTGTCAAAGCGGATCAGCAGCAGGTTGGGGTCTTCCTTGCCGTCCTTGTAATACATCGCCGCAAAGGGCGACCACAGGCGTTCGATCGTGGCGCGATCGTTATGGGCCACCAGCCGGCCATTGATCGACGCAAAGATCCCATGATCCTTCGACTGGAACGAGGCAATGGCCCGGTCGCTGCCGGCGCCCAGAGCCGCGCCAACGCCCTCGTTCTTCGAAGCGAAGAAATAGATCGTTCCGCCATCGCCCTTGTCGGCCCCGTCGGGCTGATCCACCTGCGCCGTCATCGGGCGGGTCGCGCCATCTTCATGGCCTTGAACGCCGAGCATCAGCGTCCTGTCGGAAATGAGGGCCTTCCAGAAATCGCGCTTCAGTTCGGCGTCATCTTCATGGTGGTCGTGATGGCTCATGCGTTCTCTCCATGTGTGTTACCGAGACAATCGCCCTTGGCGGCCGATGTTCCCCTCGGCGGCGCACAGCTTGCAATTCGTGCCCGTTTCGGTATGGGCCCCGCTTCCCACCGAAAGAGGGAACCCATGCGGGAGGGCGGGGCCAATCGCCTCCGCCCGCCAGACCGCTAACCATGAGCGTGCGTTGCCGGCCTGCCGGCGCGGGCGCGACAGTGAGAAAGGAGGCCAGCAATGGCCAAGAAGATCGACGGCTACATCAAGCTGCAGGTGCCCGCGGGCGCCGCCAATCCGTCACCCCCGATCGGCCCGGCGCTGGGCCAGCGCGGCGTCAACATCATGGAATTCTGCAAGGCGTTCAACGCCGCCACGCAGGACCTTGAAAAGAGCGCGCCGATCCCGACGGTCATCACCGTCTATGCCGACCGTTCGTTCAGCTTTGTCACCAAGACTCCGCCGGCGAGCTTTCTTTTGAAGAAAGCCGCCAAGCTGTCGTCGGGTTCGAAGGAGCCGGGCAAGGTGTCGGCCGGTTCGGTCAGCCGCGCGCAGGTGCGTGAAATCGCCGAAACCAAGATGGCTGATCTCAACGCCAACGACATCGATCAGGCGATGAAGATCATCGAAGGCAGCGCCCGTTCGATGGGCCTCGAAGTGGTGGAGGGCTGACACAATGGCACACGTTTCCAAGAAGGCGAAGGCCCTCAATGAACGGCTCGATGCCGAAGCCTTTTACGGCTTTGACGAGGCGCTGACTTTGTTGCGCGACATCGCCAGCAAGAAGTTCGACGAAACCGTCGAGGTTGCGATGAACTTGGGCGTTGATCCGCGTCATGCCGACCAGATGGTCCGCGGGATGGTTTCGCTGCCGTCGGGCACCGGCAAGACCGCCCGCGTCGCGGTGTTCGCGCGCGGCGACAATGCCGAAAAGGCGCTCGCCGCCGGGGCCGACAAGGTCGGCGCCGAGGACCTGATGGAAGACATGCAGGCCGGCAATCTCGATTACGACCGCGTCATTGCCACGCCCGACATGATGGGCGTCGTCGGCCGGCTGGGCAAGGTGCTCGGCCCCAAGGGGCTGATGCCGAACCCGAAGCTAGGCACGGTGACCCCGAATGTCGAACAGGCGGTCAAGGATGCCAAGGGCGGCCAGGTCGAATTCCGCGTCGAGAAGCAGGGCATCATCCATTCGGGCATCGGCAAGCTGTCGTTCTCGGACGATGCGCTGAAGGCCAATTTCAAGGCGCTGACCGACGCTGTGGTCAAGGCCAAGCCGAGCGGGGCCAAGGGCAAATATGTCCGCAAGATCTCGCTCACCAGCACGATGGGCCCGGGCCTCAAGCTCGACACCGCCGAGGTCGAAGGCGCTTAATCTGGTTGCGCCTCAAACGGACCTGACAGTCCGGTGGGGCGAGTCAAACGCACGGGCCGGGAGGAGCAATCCTTCCGGCCTTTTGCTTATGCCTTATCCGTCCGCCTGATCGGGGTCGTTCGCTTCGTCGGCGCCTTGATCGAGACCGTTTTTCTGCTGCGCCACCACATCGCCGCGATGGCTGGAAAGCGGCGAGATCACGAACAGCGTGATCGCCGTCAGCGCCGCCAGCGTCACCGCCACGTCCAGCGCGCCAAGCCCGACCGCCACGCCGATTGCCCCCGTCACCCACAGGCTCGCCGCCGTGGCCGTGCCGAGGACCGAGGTGCCATGCTTGAGGATCGCCCCGCCGCCAATAAAGCCGACGCCGGTGATGAGGCCCTCGAGCACGCCAGTCATGACCTCGCCCTCGTCCAGGGCGAAACTTTCGGCTGCCTGGACAAAGCCGCAACTGGCCACCGCCACGAGCGGGAAAGTGCGCAGACCTGCACTACGATCTTCGCGTTCACGGTTCCAACCGATCGGCAGTGCGAGCAGAAACGCGATTATCAGCGCGACAAAATGCGGCAGGATATCGAACGCTTGCATCCCGGGTAATTCGATCATCGCGCGTTCCTTCTGCCCGAAGCGGGCGAAGCGCTGTCAGATGCCGCCGGGGGTAAAATCCCAGCCGGCTTCGGCCAGCCCAGCCGATAGACTGTCAACGCAGGCCGCCAGTTCCCCGGCATCGGTCGAACGG
Organism: Qipengyuania sp. YIM B01966; assembly: GCF_016461955.1. Lineage (GTDB taxonomy): Bacteria > Pseudomonadota > Alphaproteobacteria > Sphingomonadales > Sphingomonadaceae > QFOP01. The sequence goes on from NZ_JADMNM010000012.1 coordinate 15,059, forward strand.
ATCACAAAATTGGCCCCGACCCGCCCTTCGCGGAAGAACGGATAGGAGCCGATCTGGCATTGTTCGTGCGCCCGCTCGACCGTGCGCAGCAGATCGGCGACTTCGCTTTCAGGGATGAACCCGCCCAGCGTTTCGCTGAGCAGCGGCGCACCGCCTTCAAGCTGGCCGGTCAGCGCGTCGAGCATCCCGGCGGTGATATGCGGCACGCCGGCCATCAGGAACAGATTGCCCAGCCGGATGCCCGGCGCGCCCGACATCCGGTTGGGGATGAGCTCCGCCCCCTCGGGCACCCGCGCCATCCGCAACCGGCCTTCGTTAAGCCCGCCCTTGTCCGCGTAATAGCGCTCGAGGATCGCGCGCGCCTGGGGATGGATGACCACCGGCACGCCCAGCGCCTCGGCCACGGCATCGACGGTGATGTCGTCATGCGTCGGCCCGATCCCGCCGGTGGTGAAAACGTAATCGTTCTCGGCCCGCAGCGCGTCGAGCGCCGCGATGATACGGGCGGCGACATCGGCCACCACGCGCACCTCGGCGAGGCGGATACCCTGCACCTGCAGCCAGCTCGCCACCTGGGCGATGTTCTTGTCATGCGTGCGGCCCGAAAGGATTTCGTCGCCGATGACGATCAGTGCGGCGGTCCAGATGCGCGGAGGGGCGGGGCTGACCATGCGCCGGCGGTAGGGGAAAGCGGACCTGTGGCCAAGCGCCTACTCGGCCGCCTGCAACTCATGGCCCGCCTCGGTCCCGCGCCGCGCATGGCGCAGGTCAAGGATCCCGTCCTCCACCGGGTCATCGGCCATGCGCCGCCGGTCGGCGACATATTCCTGATTGAGCCGCCAGGGATAGTTCACCGCGCTCCTGGGCATGATTGCCTTGGCCCGCTGGATGTAGCCGGAGGAGAAATCAAAGATGTCGTCATCCTCCAAGATCACATCGTCGGGCAGCACGGGCACCGCGATCTCGGCGTGCTGGCGCTCCATCGTGTTGAGCACGCGGCAGACATAGTCCGAATTGATATCGGCGCGCAGCGTCCAGCTGGCATTGAGATAGCCGAACACCACCGCGAGGTTCGGGATGTTCGAGAACATGCAGCCCTTGTAATAATAATGCTGCGTCAGATCGATCGGCTGGCCGCCGCAGGATAGCGCGATCTTGCCCGCCGCCGCCAGCTTGAGGCCGGTAGCGGTGACGATGATATCGGCCGGCAGTATGCTGCCATTGTCGAGTTCGATGCCGTCCTCGACGAACCGGTTGATCTTGGCCGTGACCACGCTCGCTTTGCCGCCGCGGATGGCGCGGAACAGATCGTCATCGGGGACCAGGCACAGCCGCTGGTCCCAAGGGCCATAGGGCGGCGTGAACGCCTGCTGGTCGTATTTGTCACCCAGCGCGCGCTTGATCTTCCTGGTCAGATAATCCGCCACCTTCTGTGGCTGGCTGCGCGCGCGCTTGAAGCTCAAGTCCTGCAGGCGGATATTCTTCCACCGGGTCAGCCGGTAGGCGGTTTCCTCGGGCAATATCTTGCGCAGGAAATTGGCGATCCCGTCTTTGGCCGGGCGCGAGAACATCCAGGTCGGCGTACGCTGCAACATGGTAACGTGCGCGGCCTTGTCGGCCATCGAGGGGACGATCGTCACCGCCGTCGCTCCCGAGCCGATCACCACAACGCGCTTGCCCGCATAGTCGAGATCGTCGGGCCAGAATTGCGGGTGGATCACCTGCCCGGCAAAGCTGCCAAACTCAAAGCCAGGGTCATAGGCCTCGTCATAATCGTAATAGCCTGCGCCCAGATACAACCAGTTGGCGGTCGCCTGATGGCGCGCGCCATCCTCCCCTTCCATTTCGAGATGCCAGCGCGCCACGTCCTCGCGCCAGTCGGCGCTCAGCACCTTGCGGCCGAAGGTGATGTGACGGCGGATATCGCGCTCATCGACGATGCGATTGAGGTAATCCAGAATCGCCGGCGCGTCGGCGATCGATTTTTCATGCTTCCACGGTTCGAAATTGAACCCAAGCGTGTGCATGTCGCTGTCCGAACGGATGCCGGGATAACGGAACAGGTCCCATGTCCCGCCCAGATCGGCGCGGCGTTCGACGATGGCATAGGTCCGGGTCGGGCAATGCATTTCGAGATGCGCGGCCATGCCGATGCCGGAAATCCCGGCGCCAACGATCAGCACGTCGAAATCGGGGGCGGTTGCCAGCATCGCGTCTCTCCTTGCGGGCGAGGCTAAATCATGTGGCGGTCCTTGGCCAGACCCGTTGCAGATCAGGACCGGTTCCCTTGTCGGTGATGGCCCGCTACGGCTGAGCGATGCGCGCCTTGCCAACCATTCTCGGCGGCCTCGCTATGGCTGCAACCCCTTCGCTCGTGGCTGCGCAGGGCGCTCCGTCCCCGGACGAATCGCCGGTAATCGTGGTCACCGGACAGCCGCTGGCTGATCCGCCGGCTGAGCCGGCCTATGGCGTGCAAACCCTCGACCGCGCGCGCATCGTGGCAGCCGCCAGCGGGCGGCTCGAAAACGTTCTGGCCGATGCCGGGGTGACGCAGTTCCGCCGTTCGGACAGTCGCGCGGCCAATCCGACCGCACAAGGGATGAGCCTGCGCGCGCTGGGCGGCAATGCGTCGAGCCGGGCGCTGGTAACGCTCGACGGGGTGCCGATGAACGACCCGTTCTTCGGCCATGTCCCGTTCCCCGCGCTCGACCCGCAGCGGATCGGCACCGTGCGGGTGCGGCGCGGTGGCGGGGCGGGGCCGTTCGGCGCCGGCGCGCTCGCCGGGGTGATCGAGCTTGCCAGCCTGACCCCGCAACAGGCCGGCAGCGCGCGGGCGGCGCTGGCGATCAACGATCGCGGCGAGAGCGAGGCCAGCGGGGGGATCGCCGGCGCCCTGGGCACTGGCTGGGCCGCACTCGACCTGCGGCACGATCGCGGGGACGGGTTCTGGACCACGCCAGCGGCCGAGCGAGTCGCCGCCAGCGTGCCGGCGCGGTTTAGTGCATGGTCTGGGCAGGCGCGGGCGCTGGTGCCGCTCGCGCCCGAGGTGGAATTGCAGGCCCGCATCGCCGCGTTTGACGACCGCCGCACGCTCCGCTTTGCCGGGGCCGACAGCGCCGCGAGCGGGCAGGATGCGAGCTTGCGGCTGGTCGCATCGCGGCGCTGGCAGGTCGAGGCGCTGGCTTATGTTCAGGCGCGCGATTTCGCCAATCGGGTGATCAGCGCCACCCGCTTTACCCCGGTGCTCGATCAGGGGGCGACCCCGGCGACAGGGCTGGGCGGCAAGCTCGAACTGCGCCCGCCACTGGGGGAAAGGCAGATGCTGCGGCTGGGGGTCGATTACCGGCAGGCGAGCGGCTTCGTACGCGAAACGGCCTTCAACGCCGCCACCGGCCGGATCACCGCGCGCCGCCGCGCCGGCGGGCAGGTGGCGGATCTTGGCCTCTACGCCGAGCATGACGCACGCCTTGGCCCGGTGCTGCTGACCGGCGGGGTGCGGCTCGATCGCGGGCGGATCAGCGACGGGTTCTTTGAGGAACGGGCCAGCGACGGGGCAGTGCAGCGCGCCGTGGATTTTGCCGACCGCGCCGACTGGCAGCTGGGCTGGCGCGGCGGGGCCAGATGGCAGGCGGGCCCGGCGCTGGCGCTGCGCGCGGCCGCCTATCGCGGGTTTCGCCAGCCGACGCTCAACGAATTATACCGCCCGTTCGCGGTGTTTCCGGTGCTGACAGAGGCCAATGCGACGCTCGAGAACGAGGTGCTGCGCGGGATCGAGGCCGGGCTTGACTGGCGGCCGGCTGCGGGCGTCGAAATGACGCTGACCGCGTTCGACAGCCGCCTGAACGGCGCGATCGCCAATCTCCCCATTGGCCCCAATCTGCGCCGCCGCGAGAACTTGCCGGCGATCCGCGCGCGCGGCGTGGAAGCGGTGGTAGCGGCTACGCGCGGGGTATGGCGGCTGGACGCGGCCGGATATTACGCCGCCGCTCGAATCGTGGGCGAGGGCGCCTCCGCCGCGCTGGATGGCAATCGCCCGGCTCAGTCACCCCGCTTCACCAGCGCGCTGACGCTGGCCTGGCAGCCCGACGACAGGCGCCGCCTGTCGTTGCGCCTGCACCATGTTTCCGCGCAATACGAGGCCGATGACGAGGCCGACCGTCTGCCGCCCGCCACCCTGCTCGACGCCTTTGCCCGCTGGCCGCTGATGCGCGATCTGGCGCTGGTCGCGCGGGCGGAAAACCTGACCGATGCCCGCATCGTCACTCGCCGGGTCGGCAACAGCACCGATCTGGGCGCACCGCGCACATTCTGGCTCGGCCTCGCTTTCTCCCGCTGAGAGGGGTGCGGCGCACCGCGACCCGCGCCAAAGGCCGGCGGTGACCGCGCTCCGCCAGACCATGCACCGCTATGCCGCCCTGTGGCTGGCGCTGGCGGCGCTTGCGCTTGCGCTTCGCGCGCTGATCCCGGCTGGGATGATGGTCCGCAGCGACAGTCTGACTCTGACGTTGAGCATCTGTTCGGATGCCTCAGGCGGGATGAGGCTGGCGCAGCTGACCATTCCGCGCGAGCACGTCCCCGCCCTGCAGGAGAGCGCGGCGAACGGGCATTGCGCGTTTGCCGGGCTGGGCAGCCCCGCACTAGCCCCGCCGCCCCCGCTGGCGCCCCTGCTGCCTGCTCCCGCGCCGCTCGTTTTGGCGGCCGCCGCACTGCTTGCTTCGCAAGCCCCGGGCGCTCCGGCCCATGCCTGGCCGCCGCCAACCGCACCGCCCCTCGCTGACAGGTAAGCCAAACCCGCCCGCGTGAGCACACGCTCGCGCGGCCCCGCCTGTCTCCTTTGCGAGGGATCGCATCACCATGCCCAAGACCCCGTTCCGCCGCCGCGGCGCGGCGATCATCACTGCCGCCCTGCCAGCCGCTGCGCTGGCCCACCCTGCGCGGGCCGAGCACACCCCGCCGCCCCCCTCCCACGCCGCTCGCCGACACCATCCTCGTCACCGCGCGCCCGGCCGCCGCCACGACCGACACGCTGTCAGCGCCGCGCCCGATTGCATTGCCCGCCGATGCCGCCACGATCGCCGCGCGCGCGCCCGGCGGGGCGGCGGCGATCAACGGGCCGCTCTCGGGCCAACTGTCCTATCGCGGGCTGGCGGGCGAAAGGGTGGCAGGCCGCATCAACGGCCAGAGCTTCGCCACCGGCGGTCCCAACGCGATGGACCCGCCGCTGCATTATGCGCCGGCCGTGCTGGTCGAATCGCTGACCATTGTACGCGGCGTTGCCCCTGTGGCCGATGGGCCGGCGCTCGCCGGAGCGGTCGATGCGCGGCTGCTCCATGCGCGGTTCACCGATAGCAGCGAGGCCGGGGCGCACGGCGCGGCCGCGATCCATGCGCGATCAGCCAACAGCTCCTTTGCCGTGGGCGGGCTCGCCGGCTTGGCGACCAATCGCTGGCGGCTGGGCGTGATCGCCAGCCGCGAGGAGGGCGAGGATTACCGCTTCCCCGGTGGACGCGCCGGCGACACCGCCTACCGCCGGGCGCTGATGGGCGTCGAAGGCGGCTTCCGCGCCGGCCCGGGCGAGGCGTTCATCGAATATCGCCGCAGCGAGACCGACCCCAGTGGCAACCCGCCTTACGCGCTCGACATTGTCTATTTCGATACCGACTTCCTGCAGGCCGGCTTTGGGGGCGAGATCGCACCGGCGGCGCGGCTTGATCTGCGAATGGGCCATGTCGCGGTGCGGCACCTGATGGACGATATCACCGTCCGCCGCCCGGTGGCCACGCCCGCCAGCGCGCGGGCGACCTACGCCGATGCCGACAGCTTCACCGCCGAGGCGCGGCTGCGGCTGGGCACACCAGCGCGGCACCTGCTGGTCGGGGCCGACGCGCAGTGGGCTGACCGCTTCGTGCGCATCACCCACCCCGCCAACGCCGCCTTCTTCATCGATTCGCAGCCCGATATGAATGGCCGCAGGGCGGGCGCCTTTGTGCAGGCCCGCACGGCGCTGGGCGGCTGGGCGGTCGAAGCCGGGCTGCGCCTCGACCGCACCCGCCAGAGCGCCGGCCTGCCGCAGCTGGGGGCAGCCGTGCCGGCCATGCCGCGGATGCTTGCTGCCGCCTACGCAGCCTCGGCGCGCGCGGCCGAGGATACGATATGGGACGCCGTGCTCAAGCTGTGGGCCGAGGACGCGGCCTTTGCGCCGCGCCTGACGCTGGCGCGCAAGACCCGCGTGCCCAGCGTGCTCGAACGCTTCGCCTGGCTGCCGACCGAGGCGAGCTATGGCCTGGCTGATGGCAATATCTATCTCGGCAATCAGGCGCTGCGCCCGGAAACCGCGTGGATCGCGGAGGCCGGGTTCGATTGGACCACGCGGGCCCTCACGCTGCGCCCGACCGCATTCTATCGCCGGGTGGAGGATTACATCCAGGGCACGCCCTATGACGGCACGCCCGGCGTGCTTGACAGCGCGTCCGAACGCGTCGCCGCGATGAGCGGCGATGCCACCCCGCTGATGTTCCGCAACGTCTCGGCCGAGCTGTATGGCCTCGATCTCGATTTCACCGCCCGGCCGCTGGGCGTGCTGGTGGTCGAGGGGACGGCCAGTTTCGTGCGCGGGAAACGGCGCGACATTGATGATGATCTCTACCGCGTCGCCCCGGCCAATCTGCGCGTTGCCGCCGCGCGGGAGGGGCCGCGCTGGGTCGTCGGCGCCGAATTGCTCGCCGCTGCGGCGCAGAACAACGTGTCGGCCACCAATGGCGAAAGCGTCAGCGAAGGCTATGCGGTGCTCGGCCTGTTTGGGCAGCTGTGGCTGACGCGCGGGCTGGAGCTGGCGGGGGGTATCGAGAACCTGACGAACCGGCTCTACCGCCCGCACCTCGCGGGCCGCAACCGGGTGCCCGGATCGGATGTCGCGGTAGGCGAGCGCCTCCCCGGTGCGGCCCGCGGCGGCTGGGTGCGGCTGACGGCGGCGATCTGACGCGCTGTCCTACACCGCGCTGGGCGGGCATGGTGGCGCCATGCCGCAAGCCCGCCCCTATGCGCTCTCATCCACCGGACAGCCGCTCACCATGACCCAGCAACGGAAGGTGACACACGACACCGCAAAACGCGCGAAAGCCCCTACGATACCGCCGGGAAAGCGCTCTTGCAGGAGTTTCGGAATACCCCCGTTTCATTGTCACCTTCTCGGCAGCTTGCAGCGAAGCGTAGGTGTCAGCGATGATCAGGGATGATGGCGGAGACGGAGGGATCCACATTTAACGGGTAACCATCTGAAATCAATTCACTCAACCGCGGCGCATCTCAAAATTTACCCCAAATCATACCCCCAAAAATTCGCTTATGGTTCTTCCCGTCCATCCTACCGATCCGAGCCGTCGCACTTCGTCGCCAGACAATCGCGGCAAGCGTTCAAGGCGGCAATGACCTGTCGCGCCTAGGCTTACAATGTGGCAACCCTCCGGTAGCATTCTCGCAAAAGTAATCTGCGTCCGGTTCTGACGCAGCAGCATCCGAGAAGATGAAGGTCTTTAAATCCGATGGAGCCTGACGGGTGAGGGATAACGAATACAGAGCGTGGCTCGAGACGCAGGAGCTTGCTCCTCGCAGTATCGGCACGAAGATGTCCGACGCACGACGGGTCGACCAAGCTCATGGCGATCTCGACGCGCATTATCGTGATGACCAAATGGCATCGCTGCTTGCGACCTTCGCCTACACGAGCGCAGATGCCGCCTCCGGTAGGCCTAATCCGACGGCCCTGACGATCGACGGCAACATCTACAAGAACCTCGCTTCCTACCGATCTGCGTTGACGACCTATCGTCGGTTTTGCCAGGCGCAGGAGCACCCCAGTGGGCGCTTGTCAGGCCTCGACCGTGCAGCCATTCTGGCCGCAATAGAGGCTTGCGATGCCGCGGGTTCACCCGATGCCTTTGTCGGCGGCATGGAAGATCGCAGGCTGCCGAACAGGTATTGGCTTGTCCACGCGGGTCGGCGCTATCCCAGCAAGGCGATTGTCCATTGGGCTATGCGTGAGCAAGGCATCGATGCACGCGCAGGCGGAAGCCTATGCAAGACCACTTTGGAAGAGCTCGGGTTCGTCGTCATCGACTGGCCTGAACTTCAGCGAGCGCGCGACAATTTCCTACGGCAGATGACCGGCTTCCGATCGTTTCGCGAGACTGTGGGCGCCTATTGGGACATCGAGCGACGCTACAAGAACCAGCTGATCGAGAATGCCCGCGCGATCGCTGCGAGCGGCGATGACGACCGGACGGCGGGTGGGGGTATTTATCGCATCCTCGTTGGCGGCCAGCAGGGCGTGCCGTTGAATTGGCGGACGTTGCCCGAAGTGCAATCAGCCGAGAGAGCATTGACCGATCGGTTCTACAACGCGCTGGGTCAGCTGGTTCGTAGCGAAGCGCCCGCGGAAGAGGCAATCGCCTTCGCCGCCCGCGAACTTGAAGCGCTCCGCGATGCCGGCATCGCCGGCCTGCGACGCGGGGAAGTGCTGTCTATCTCGATCACCGTCTGGGCCACGCTACATCCCGAGGAGGCAAGCTGGTTCAAGATCGCCAAGATCGAGGAGATGGGCAGGCGCTTCTTCGGGCGAAGGCTTTTCCCGCAGAACGATTTTCGCGAAGCCGACCTCGCCGAATGGCTTCAGCTCATGCGCGCGCTGCTCGGCCTGCTCGACAAGGAATTCGGGTGGGAGCCGCAAGACCTGTTCGACGTGGAGGGATTCGTCTGGGTGGCGTTGGGCGGGAATGAACCGAAGTATCCCGATGCAGATACCTGGAGCCATTTTGATTGGCACGAAGGTTTCAAGGTGGCTCGCGCCGGGTGGACTGACCAGGAGTCGCAAGCATTTCGTAATTTTGTCGAACAATGCCATGCACAAGGGCTGGATATCTTCTTCTATGCAACCAGGCCTTATGAATTGGTCATAGGCAGGCGTGAGGCCGCCGAAACACGTGCTTCCGAACGCTTCGGACTTATCCAGCGAAGCCCACCTGTATTTATCCCTGTTGATGGAACTGGACGTGTGTTCAGGTTAACCGAGCCAGACGTTGTTGAGATCGCCGGGCGCTGCAAAATTGAAAATGCCGGTCGCGATGGACACTGGCCAAATGTCTGGCGTGGGCATTCCGATCTTCAGGCGAACAACGAGGAAAGGGCTGAAATGGCACCTGTGAACCTAATCCTCTACGGCCCTCCCGGTACCGGCAAAACATTTCGCACGATGGAAGAAGCGGTGAGACTGTGCGGCGAGCACCCGAGCGCGGTTCGTAGCGAGCTGAGCCAGCAATACGAACGCTTGCGTAAGGACGGACGCATCGAATTTGTCACTTTCCACCAGAATTTCAGTTACGAGGATTTTGTCGAGGGCCTGCGTCCGCCGGTCGCAAGCGAAGACGGGCAGGCGGACACGGATGAGTATCACAAGGGCCTCAGTCTCAGCGTTCATCCCGGCATTTTTCGGGACCTAGCGCAACGCGCTGTGCTCGACCGAGGCAGCAATGCTGGTAGCGCACTCGACCCGAAGCGCTCGGTTTTCAAGATCGCGTTGGGTGAGAAAGGTTCGGAAGAGGATGAAATCCGCCAAGCACTCGACGCCAACGAGATCACGCTGGGTTGGGGTGGCACGATCGACTGGAGCGATCCAAAGTATGACGAGTTCAGCGCCATCCTGAACAGATGGCAGGCCGATGTCGATCCGGACGCAACCGGCAAGGATGCCAATGTAGAGCAGCTTTACGCGCTCCGCGCATGGATGCAGGAAGGTGACTATGTCGTTGTTTCCGACGGACGCGACCGCTTTCGAGCACTTGGCGAAGTTACGAGCCCTTATGAATTCCACGCGGATGCGGAAAGGCATCCCCATCGGCGACGAGTGCGCTGGCTTTGGCGCGACGATTCAGGCGAAGATCGTGGTGCGTTCTATCCGAAGTGGTTTCGGCGCCACTCGGTATACCGGCTCGATCCTGCGGCGATCGATTGGACAGCGCTTGCGCGCCTTGTCAACGAGGCGCCGGATGAGAATGAAACGACATCGAATGCCAAGCCTTACGTCCTGGTCATCGACGAGATAAACCGGGCCAACATCTCCAAGGTATTCGGCGAGCTCATTACCCTAATCGAACCGGACAAGCGGCTCGGCCAGCCCAATGCGCTCAAAGTGCGGCTGCCCTATTCCAAGCGCGAATTCGGGGTGCCGTCCAACCTCCACATCATCGGCACGATGAATACCGCCGACCGCTCGATCGCGCTGCTCGACACCGCGCTGCGCCGCCGGTTCCGGTTCGAGGAAATCGCGCCTGACACCTCCGTGCCCGCTTTCCAGCAAGCTGAGGCGGACAGCGGCTTGCCGCTCGCCAAGGTGCTCGACACCATGAACCAGCGGATCGAATACCTTGTCGATCGCGATCACCTGATCGGGCATGCCTTCTTCATCGGATGCGATACGAAGGCCAAGGTCGATGCGGTCATGCGAGACAAGGTCATCCCGCTGCTGCAGGAATACTTTTTTGACGACTGGAACCGCCTCGCCGCAGTGCTGGGCGAGAAGGACAAGGGCGGCAACTTCCTCGATTGCTCCGAGATCAAGGATCCGATGGGGGAGGGCCAGCCGATTAAGTCCTGGCGCGTGAAACAGGTCTTCGATGAGGGAGCCTACCATCGGCTCGTGTCTGGAAAGGCTATGCTTGCCTCAGTCGAAGCAGCTAGCGACGACGAGGCAATCGGCGAACCTAAATGAGCCACCACACCGTCCGTGAATGGGGTGAGCTCCAGCTGGGGAAGAATGGCTTCACGCGCGACCAGGCGGGCGCGCTCCATGCCGCAGCGTGCGCGCACCCGCTGGCGCATCGCGATGCGACCAACATCCTCGTCTACCGTCATGACCGGATCGTCGCCCGGCAGATGGTCGGTATGGTGGCCGCTCGAGGGTGCAGCCTCGAGATCCTGCCCAAGGTGGATCCGGATGCTCCCGATGAGAGCGCCGCGACAGTGCGTGGTCGCCTGGTCCAGATGCTCGACGTGGCGCTGGGTCTCGATCTTGACACCGGGAATGCCTCCGCGATGCACCGGCAGAGTTCGACCCTGCTCGAAATCCTGATCCGCCAGTTCGCCGACAAGCTCCTCGCAGAGGTTCGGCGGGGGCTCCCTCGGTTGTATCAGCCTTGCGAAGAGGATCTGCCCGCATTGCGCGGTCGGCTCGACGTTGTGCGCCAGTTCACACGCAACGCCGTGCGCTCGGACCGGCTCTCCTGCCGCTACGATCGCCTTGATGCTGACACTCCGCTGATGCGGATCATGGCGAGCGCGGTTGTCTTCCTGGGTAAGCACGCCCGCGCCGCCGACACCCGCCGCACGCTCGGCGAACTGCGCCACGTGCTGGCCGACATCCCTCTGGTGCCCCCAAACCGCCTCGACTGGAAAGGCGTGCGGATCGACCGGACCAATCGGCGTTGGGCAAGCCTCTTCCGACTCGCGCGCCTGCTGCTCGACCGCGAGTGGCAAACAACCCATCACCGCGAGCGCGCGGCTGAGGGCGTCACACTCCTGTTCGCGATGAACGACCTGTTCGAAAGCTATGTCGCCGCGATGCTGCGGCGGGCGCTGGCCGCTAGCGACATCGAGGTGGTCGCGCAGGGCGGGCTGCGGCACTGCCTCGGGCCGTGGGTCGCAAACGAGGACTGCATTGGAAACACCTTTCAGACAAAGCCCGACATCATCCTGCGCCGCGGGAACCGCGTGCTCACGATCGTCGATACGAAGTGGAAGTCGTTGGCGGAACCGTTTGAGGGGAAGGGCGGGGTGAGCCAAGCCGACGTCTACCAGCTCATGGCTTATGCCCGGCTCTATCGATGCGATGACCTCCTGCTGCTGTATCCAACTGCGCCAACGGCAACAGCCGGTGAGCGTATGGCCTTCGGTATGGCGGGAGGACGAGAAAAGCTGCGCATCGCGCAGATCGATATTGCTGCTGACAGGGATACGATCATTCGCGCGCTGAAAGAAGTGCTAGAATTCGGCGACAATTACCGCCGAAATGGGCATACCGTTTCAGAATTACTTGTCTCGGCAGGTATTTGACGCGACAAGCCTCTGCGACAGGTCCGGTCGTTCTCGACTCGGACATGGGGGCGCCGATGACCGATCGAATGGCCAAATCGCGCAGATTGCTGCGCCTCGTCCACCTGCTGGCCGATACGGTCGATGGGCTGACGCTCGACGAGATGGCTGCTGAGCTCGAGGTTAACCGACGCACTGCCGAACGGTTGCGCGATGTGATTCGCGAGACTTTCGATCTCGAGGAACTGGCCGACGATCGGCGCAAGCGTTTCCGCATTCCTGATGGCCTGCGCCGCATCTACACCCGCCCGAACGCTGCCGAGATCGCGGCGCTGCAGACTGAGGTCGCGACCCTGAAGCGCAAGGGCGCGGCTCATGCGCCGCAGCTCGAAAGCCTGCTCGGCAAGGTCAAGGCCGCGTTTGATGATCGCGAGAAGCGGCGGCTCGACCCAGATCTCGACGCGCTGGCGCGGTTGCAGCGCGGGATGGTCGGTCCTGGTCCCGCCGGTGTCGCCGCGCCCGAGACAATCGCCACCATTCAGGGCGCGATCCTCGCTGGCTGCTGTCTCGAATTCGATTACCGGGCAGAAAGCGCGACCAAGCCAGCATGGCGGCGCGTTATACCTTTCGGCCTGATCCACGGCTCGGTCCCCTACTTGGTCGGCCAGATGCCCGATCGCGACGAGCCGCCCATCATGTTTCGCCTCGACCGAATGAGCGAGGTGCGTTCGAGCAATCAGCTCGGCTGCACGCCCGAGGGGTGGGATCTCGACGGATGGCTGGCACAGAGCTTCGGCGTCTGGCGCGAGGACACGCATGACGTGGTGCTACAGGTAGCGGCCACGTCCGCCGATCGCGCGCGGGGCTGGAGCTTCCACCCAACGCAGACGATCGAAGAAACGGGGGACGGCGGCCTGCTCATTCGATTCCGAAGCGGAGGCCTGCGCGAAATGGCCGAACACCTGTTCACGTGGGGCGGTGAGGTGGCGATCGTCGCTCCAGAGGATTTGCGCGATGTCATGCGCGAGCGATTGGAAGCTGGGAAAGCGGCGATTTCAGGCTTGCGACCAGATTTGTCGTGCCAAACATCAACAGGCAGCTCTCGATCCAGGAAGGCGTGAGCAAATGACCAAGTCTGAAAATTACGGGAAAGCGCAACTCCGCTGGCAACCACAAGGCGATGGTTGGGCTGGAACGGTGATCCGCGACGGATCCCGAAGCGAGATCATACGGCATTCGGACGAAGAGCAGCTCCTCGCAGCACTCCGCAATCAGGCAGGCAAATTGGAGCCGAACTACTTTGGATTCGAGGAGGCAATGAAGCGATATCTTCGCTTCAAACCTGGCGGCTTTGCGGGCGATTCCGGTTCGAAAGGGGAGCGTTCCTACAAAGAGGCAGCAGCTGCATCATTGAATGCCGCCCTCTCGCCGCAAGACGCCATCAACGCCAATGACGATGATGCGAAACGGGTCGCGCGCAGCGCTATCTGGATCAACATGCTATCCTCCTTTGAGACTGCGCGCTTGAGGGAGACGCTCCTGAGTGCGGACGGACCAGAGTTCGTCAAATCCGCTGCTCGCTTTCTGCAGGGTGACCGGCAGTTGGGTATTGATGGCATGATCCGTGCGCTGTCGCCACATGGCAGGATCTCGTGGCCACTGATCACCTATCTGCCGTTTTTGTGGAATTTTCGAGCCGAGATGTATTTGAAGCCGACGGTGACACTCGATTTTTCCCAGCGCACCGGTCTTTCTTTTCATCACGACTATGACGCAACTCCCAGTGCTGCCGGCTATGCTGACCTTCTCACACTGGTCGACCAGACACGTTCGGCAATTTCCGATCTGCATCCAAGGGACAACTTGGACATCCAGAGCTTTATCTGGGTCGTCGGTGAGTATCGCGAAGAAGATCTGCCATGAAGCAGCCGGCCACCGTCAAAGCCTTGGAAGACCTCGGCCGAACGCGCCTGTCGAAGAGCTTCTTTCTTCGCAATTTCCTGTTCTCCGACATCGCGGCGATCCACGGTCTCGCCAATGTGCCCGATGATCCGGAACTCGCCATCGCGGCGGGCACGCGGCTGTGCGAGGACCTGCTCGAGCCGCTGCAGGACCGCTTCGGCCGGATCGCCATCCGCTCGGCCTGTCGCAGCTGCGCGGTCAACGCATTCGGCAACGAGCACGGCTACAACTGCGCGCGGAACGAGGCGAATTACGCCGACCACATCTGGGATCGCCGCGATGCCGAGGGCCGGATGGGCGCGACCGCCTGCATCGTCGTCCCCGCGTTCTGGGACACATTCCAGGCCGAGGGCGACTGGCGCAAGCTGGCGTGGTGGATCCACGACCAATTGCCTTATTCGAGCCTCTACTTCTTTCCCAAGATGTGGGCGGTGAACATCCAATGGCGCGAACAACCCGAGCGTCGCATCGACAGCTACACCGTGCCCAAGGGCTGCCTGACGAAACCGGGCATGGCAAACCATGAAGGCAGCCATGAGGACGAATGGCGAGGGATCGAGAAGGCGATGATCAAGTGAGCAGCGAAGCGTTTTTCGAATCCCCGATCCTCAATTCGCCTTATGCCAAGCCGGACCGGCACTGGGCGCTGGGTGACGGAGGCCAACCCACCGGCGTGATCGAGCCGGGTCGTCGGCGAAGTGACCTAACCACACCCATCCCGAAGGCTCGCGCTACCCGCGGCAAGACCGCCACTGCCCAACAGTCGGATTTTCTCCAGGGCGAGGGCGGTCAGGAATACAATCCGACCGAGACGATCAACGGCATCCGCTCGGCAGTCGAGAGCTGGCGACTCCTGCCCGAAAGCCAGTGGCAGGTGACACCGACCACCGCCCGCCTGCTGCGACATTGGCGCACGCACGATTTTGCCAATCAGCGGCCGTTCTTCTGCCAGGTCGAGGCAGTCGAGACGGTCATCTGGCTCACCGAGGTCGCGCCCAAATCGTCCGCACAGGGCCGCCGGTTCTGGACGCACCTCGAAGCCGCCAATGCCGCTTCCAACCCCGACCTGATGCGCCTTGCGCTCAAGCTGGCGACGGGAGCGGGCAAAACGACAGTAATGGCGATGCTGATCGCCTGGCACACGCTGAACGCGGTCCGCCATCCCAACGCCAAAAAGTTCTCGAAAGGGTTCCTCGTCGTGGCGCCAGGGATCACGATCAAGGACCGGTTGCGCGTCCTCCAGCCGAACGACCCGGAAAGCTATTACAAGAGCCGCGAGATCGTGCCGGAGGACATGCTCCGCGATCTCGGACAGGCAAAGATCGTCATCACGAACTACCACGCTTTCAAAAAGAAGGACGAGGTCAGCCTCAACAAGGTGCAGCAGGCGGCGCTCGCCACCTCGACCCGGCCCGAGAGCGACGGCGCGATGCTGCGCCGCGTGGCGGGCGCGCTGATGGGCATGAAGAATATCGTCGTCCTCAACGACGAGGCGCACCACTGCTATCGCGAGCGCCCGCTGACGCCCGAGGAGGAAAAGGCGCTCAAGGGTGACGAGAAGGCCGAGGCGAAGGAAAACAACGAAGCTGCCCGCCTATGGATCAGCGGGCTCGAGGCGGTGAAGCGCACGCTCGGCCTGGCGATGGTCTACGACCTTTCCGCCACCCCGTTCTTTCTCAAGGGCTCCGGCTACCGCGAAGGCTCGCTGTTCGGCTGGGTGATGAGCGACTTCAGCCTGATGGACGCGATCGAGTGCGGGATCGTCAAGCTCCCCCGCGTGCCGATCATGGACAATGTCGAGGGCGGCGACACACCCATGTTCCGCAACCTGTGGGAACACGTCGGCAAGGATCTGCCCAAGAAGGGGCGCTCGGCAGGCAAGGACCTCGACCCGCAGAAGTTGCCCAACGAACTGCTCACCGCGATCGACGCGCTGTATGGTCACTACGTCAAGACGTTCGAGGCGTGGCGCGATGCCGGCATGGCGGTGGAGCCGGTGTTCATCGTGGTGTGCAACAACACCGCGACCAGCAAGCTCGTGCACGATTACATCGCCGGCTACGAAGTGACAGACAGCCACGGCAACACCTCGCTGATGCAGGGCAAATGCGAGCTGTTCCGCAATTTCGACGCTGACCAGGTTGCGCTGCCGAAGATGCGCACGCTGCTGATCGACAGCCAGCAGATCGAGAGCGGCGAGGCGGTCAGTGCCGAATTCAAGGATGCCGCAGCGGCCGAGATCGAGCGGTTCAAGGACGAGCTGATCCAGCGCACCGGCGATCGCGCCGCGGCGGAGAAGGTGTCCGACACCGACATCCTGCGCGAGGTGATGAACACCGTCGGCCGGCCGGGCCAACTGGGCGAGGCGATCCGCTGCGTGGTGTCGGTTTCGATGCTCACCGAGGGGTGGGACGCCAACACCGTTACCCACGTGCTCGGTGTGCGGGCTTTCGGCACGCAGTTATTGTGCGAACAGGTGATCGGCCGTGCTCTGCGCCGCGTTTCCTACCAGCTCAATGCCGAAGACAAGTTCGACGTCGAATATGCCGACATCTTCGGCATCCCCTTCGATTTTACCGCGCAGGCGGTGCAGGCGCCGATCAAGCCGCCCCCGCCGATGGTCCGGGTGGAGGCGATCAGCCCCGACCGCGACGAGGTGGAAATCCGTTTCCCGCGCGTCGAGGGTTATCGCACCGAACTTCCGCGCGACACCTTGCGGGCGGAGTTTACGCCGGACTCAGCGCTCGAGCTGACACCCGACCTCGTCGGCGCGGCGATCACGCTCAATTCGGGCATTGTCGGCGAGACGGCCGAGTTCAACCTCGAACACCTCTCAGAGCAGCGCCAAAGCGCGATCGTCTGGAAGCTGGCCGACCGCATCGTCCGCCGCTTCCTGACGGAGGATGGCGAGGTGCCCAATCCCGCGCTCATAATGGAGATGCGCAAGATCGTCCGTCGCTGGATGAGCGAACACCTCGTCTGCAAGGGCGATACGCAGCCAGCGCAGCTGCTCTATTACGACATCGCGGACCGGGTGGCAGAGCGGATCATGGCCGCGCTCATCCGCGGGACCGAGGGCGGCAACCGCATGCTCGCCATGCTCGATCCCTACAACCGCGAGGGGAGCACGCGGCACGTCGGCTTCAACACCAGCCAGGATCGTTACGAGGCGGGGCCGAAATGCCACTTCAACTACGCCATCGCCGACAGCGACTGGGAGCTTGAGTTCTGCCGCGTGGCCGACGCGCACCCGCGCGTGCTCGCCTGGGTCAAGAACCACAACCTCGGCTTCGAAGTCCCCTACCGGGCCGGCGGCGAGGCACGCCGCTACCGCCCCGACTTCGTTCTGAAGATCGACGACGGAAAGGGGATGGAAGACCCACTCAACCTGGTGGTCGAGATCAAGGGCTTTCGGAACGAGGATGCCAAGGACAAGGCCGAGACGATGCACACCTACTGGGTGCCCGGGGTGAACAACCTCGGCACGATGGGCCGCTGGGCCTTTGCCGAGTTCACAGAGAAGTGGACGATGCAAACCGAGTTCGAGCGGGTGATCCGCGAGTGGATGGATGGGGTGGGTCGAGGAGCTGACGCATGAGTAACGAATTCATCCCGACCCTGACACACGCAACCGAAAGAGACATCGACCTGTTGTTGGTGGAGGAACTGTATTCGTGTCACAACTTTGTCAGTTGGATGGCAGGTCATGCTGGTTGGGACCAGGCCATCAGATCGGCCACAGTGCTTCACAGCAAGCGGCGCACGCGCAATAGACGCGAAATAGACATCTTCTGTGAGATCGATTTTGTGGATGGATCGAACGCGGCCATCCTCATCGAGAACAAACTCGACGCATCGGAGCAGCAGGATCAGGCAGAAAGTTACCGGGAAGAGCTGGCGGTGCTTGCCAACGCATATCAAAGGCGCGCTATGCTAATCGTTTGTCCGGAAACGTACGCCACCCGACACCGCGCATTTGTCGGAAAGTTCGATGCGATCGTTTCCTATGAGGAATTGGCGAAATACTTTCGCGCGAGGGAGGGAGCCGAAAGCGGTGAACCTCGGAGATATCGGTTTCGCGGTAACGTGCTGGAACAGGCGATCGGAAAGTCACGACGGGGCTACGAGCCGGTTCCGAATGAGGTGATCGGAGATTTCAATGCTCGATACTGCGCGTTGGTCGCCGAAACCGCACCTGAGCTCATTCCCGGTCCCAGCATGCGGAAGGCGGCCAATCCGGACGAAAGTGTTTCCATGATTTTCGATGCCGCAACGTCTCTATCGATATTGCCGCCTGAGATAAGGCCACGGCGGTTCGCTCATGAACTCGGCAAAGGGCAGGATAACCGCGCAAACTATGTCGCGGCCACTTTTGCTGGGTGGGGGCCGGCCTTGAAAAACCTTCGCGCCATGTTCGAGAACGATGCTGCCGAAGTCGGTGCGAGCTTTTCCACGAAGCCACCTTCGAAGCGGACCCCGGCGCCCGGCCTTGTCATGTCGCTTCCGACAAAGCCGGCCAACAACCAATCAGATTTTGCCGCTCAAGCGGATGTGCTGCGTGCCGGAATATTCCAGGCGAACAAACTGCGGCGCTGGTTGATCGACAATCAAGCCATTCTCCAGAAATGGAAGAAAGCGGTCGATGTGGAGCTATCAAACTAATGCCCAAGAAACCCCTCACCGTCGACACGCTCACCCACGACGAGGCGACGCGACGGAATGCGCCGACGGCGGAGCTGGAAACGTTCGTGCCGGCGGAGATGAAGCGGCCGATCCAGGTCGCTTACGAGCGGCGCAATCGTGATCTCGATCCGCAGCTGGTGTGGCGGGGGAAGGATGTGGCGGACTGGTCGGACCTCGTGGTCGAGGCGCCGCCGCTGTATATTCAGGAGAAGATCCATCCCAAGGCGCTGATCGAGGATCTGAAGCGCGCCTCCGCCCGCGCCGCAGATGATGCCGCGCCGGACCTGTTCGCCGATTTCAACGGCGTCGATCCCGATGCGCGGACCGAGTTCTACGCGCATGACCAGCACTGGTCGAACCGCATGATCCTGGGCGACGGGCTGAAGTTGATGGCATCGCTGGCCGAGCGCGAGGGGCTGAAGGGCCAGGTGCAGTGCATCTATATCGACCCGCCCTATGGCATCAAGTTCAACTCCAACTTCCAGTGGTCCACCACCTCGCGCGACGTGAAGGACGGCAAGGCCGACCACCTGACGCGCGAGCCCGAGCAGGTGAAGGCCTTCCGCGACACCTGGCGCGACGGCATCCACTCCTACCTCACCTATCTGCGCGACCGCCTGACCGTTGCGCGCGACCTCCTGACCGAGAGCGGCAGCGTCTTCGTCCAGATCGGTGACGAGAACGTGCACCGCGTGCGCGCGCTGATGGACGAGGTGTTTGGGGAGGAGAACGCCGCCGGCCTTATTGCTTTTCAAAAGTCCGGAGGAAAATCCGACCTTACGCTAGAGAATGTCACCGATTATCTTGTTTGGTATGCAAAGGATCGTGAGAACGTAAAAGTCCGGGCGCTGATTAATGACAAGGCTGATGGCGCGAACTTTGACCGCGACTATAAATACCTTGATGATGAGAGCGCCAGCGAAACAATAAAAGTTCCAAGTTCCTTAGCGGAACTTCAGGAGCGCGAGGAAGCCGGATGGAGACGCTACCGTTTGGCTCCTTGCAACTCGCAGGGGGCAAGTTCGACACGGAGCTCACCTCTCGAAATTAAAGGCAAGAAATTCAGTCCCGGCAGCGATCGTCACTGGAGTGTCGCACCCGAAGCATTGGTCAATCTCGCCGCGAAGACTGGTCGGATCACCGCTGCCGGAAACAGCCTGATGTATAAAATGTATTCGGCTGAGTCCCCTGGCGACCGAATTAAAAACGTCTGGATGGACACCGCGATGGCAGGTCTGACAACGGATAAGACCTACGTCGTGCAAACGTCGCCGAAAGTCGTGCAACGCTGCCTCCTGATGACCACCGATCCCGGCGATCTGGTGCTCGATCCAACCTGCGGTTCGGGCACCACCGCCTATGTCGCGGAAGCGTGGGGGCGGCGGTGGATCACGATCGACACGAGCCGGGTCGCGCTCGCGCTCGCCCGGGCGCGGATCATGGGCGCGCGCTATCCCTGGTATCTGCTCGCCGACAGCCGCGAGGGGCAGCTGAAGGAAGGCGAGGTCACCCGCACCCCGCCGCGCGACACCCCGACGCAGGGCCGCATCCGCCAAGGCTTCGTCTACAAGCGCGTGCCGCACATCACCTTGAAGTCCATCGCCAACAACGCCGAGATCGACACGATCTGGGAAGACTACCAGACCCGCCTCGAACCGCTGCGGCAGGCGCTCAATAATGCGCTCGGCACCGAGTGGCAGGAATGGGAAGTGCCGCGCGAAGCGGGCGCCGACTGGCCCGAAGCCGCGCGCTCCGCTCACGCTGACTGGTGGACACAACGCATCGCCCGGCAGAAGGAAATCGACGCCTCGATCGCCGCCAAGGCCGATACCGAATATCTCTACGACCAGCCCTACACCGACAACGCCAAGGTGCGCGTGGCGGGGCCGTTCACGGTCGAGAGCCTTTCGCCCCACCGCGTCCCCGCGGTCGATGTCGACGACAGCCTGTTCGACGAGCTCGAGGCCGCCGAGGGCCGCCGCCAGCCCGGCACCAGCGGGGAAAGCGCCGACTTTGCCCAGATGGTCCTCGCCAATCTCGAAAAGAGCGGCGTCCAGCAGGCGCACAAGGCCGACCGGCTCGTGTTCGAAAGCCTCACGCTGTGGCCCGGCAAGTGGCTCGTCGCCGAAGGCACGGTGCGCCAGAAGTCGCTCACGGAAGCCGAGGCCGAGGGCGACGAATCTGGGACCAGTGCCAAATCCGAAGCCCCCACCCGTCGCGCCGCGATCTTCGTCGGCCCCGAATACGGCACCGTCAGCCGCGCCGACCTGACCGCCGCCGCGCGCGAGGCGATGGACGCCGGCTTCGACCTGCTGATCGCCGCCGCGTTCAACTTCGATGCCCACGCCGGAGAGATGGACCGGATGGGCCCGCTCACCGTGCTGCAAGCGCGGATCAATCCCGACCTCCACATGCCCGACCTCGCCAACACCGGCGCGGGCAACCTGTTCACCGTGTTCGGCGAACCCGACATCGTGGTGCACGACGAGGGCGACGGGATGATCAGCATCGAGGTGCAGGGCGTCGACATGTACAAGGGCGGCCAGATCGAAAGCGGCGATGCCGACGACATCGCCGTGTGGTTCGTCGACACCGACTACAACTACGAAAGCTTCTTCGTCCGCCACGCCTACTTCCCCGGCGCGAACGACCCCTACAAGGCGCTGAAGACCACGCTGAAGGCGGAGGTGGACCAGGAGGCGTGGGATTCGCTCAACCGCACGAGGTCACGCCCGTTCGCGCGGCCGAAGGAGGGGCGGGTGGCGGTGAAGGTGGTGAACCACCTCGGCGACGAGGTGATGAAAGTGCTGGAGGTTTAGATGCATCGGAACTTGAGGATCGCAGACTTCGGGCAGGATGAGGATCTCTTCGAGGACGCGAATGGTCGACCGTTGTTTCAGCCGATTACGATCGATTGGTCCCGGCCAGTCCGCATTGCGCGGGATGGCAGTCTCCCAGTCAAAAACGAGAGTGATATTTACAGGAATGGCTATCTTTACGCGATAGTCCGGAACCATGGTAATCAGACCACGAAGGATCGCATCGCGTATATCGGCATCACCAACGACCTCCAAAAACGCTTCCGTAACCACCCCAAGGTCAATGATATTCGTAGCCAGTATGGCGAAACCAGCATCAGTATCGGGACAATTGCCACGCCTGGACGGAAGCCGAACGGGGAAACCCGCAAGCTAATCCGGGAAGAGATCGAACACATACTGATCTGGGTTCTCCACGGCGACTTGTGGAATGATCGCAAAGTGATGTGTGTGCCCCGACAGGGAACGAACGGAGGACGCGCGCTCGATATCGAAAACACGGGCTTCAAGTTCAGTGGGCGCATGCCTTCACGGATTATATTCCCGTGGGTCGCGGTCGTCCCACGACGAAACAACACAGCGAAGTGACCCTCCACTACGCCTCCACCTTCGCCGACGCGCTCGGCAAGCTCAGCCATGCCGAGCAGAAGCAGGTCAAGATCACCACGGTCGACCTGATGATGGACCCGCGCGGGGCGGGGCTGAGTCTCGAACGGCTCAATGTGGCGGACAAACACATCTGGTCGGCCCGCGTCAGCCAGGACATCCGCATCATTATGCGGCGCGAGGGGGAGGATGTTCTGCTCGCCTATGTCGGGCACCACGACGACGCCTATCGCTGGGCCGAGCGGCGGCGGATCGAACCGCACGAGCGCACCGGGGCCATGCAGATCGTAGAGCTGGTCGAGGTGCAGGAAGGCGCTGCGCCGCAATCCACCTCGCCGAAGACGTCCACCCCTGACAAACCGGTGCAACCGTTCTGGGCGCTGACCGATGACGCCATGCTGGACGTCGGCGTCCCGCGTGACTGGCTGCAGCCCGTGCGCGAGATGGCAGACAGCGACCTCGACACGCTGTTTGATCGCTTGCCCGCCGAGGCAGCCGAGGCGCTCTACGATTTCGCGACAGGGGGGAAGCTCGAAGACCATGTCGTGCGACCTGCGGAGCCGGGCGCCAGTCCCTTCGCACATCCCGATGCCCAGCGCCGCTTCCGCCTGCTCGATAACATAGAAGAACTGCAGGCCGCGCTCGATGCCCCATTCGAGAAGTGGGCGGTCTTCCTCCATCCGGCGCAGCGCGAACTGGCGGAAAAGGCGGCCACTGGTCCGACCCGTGTCACCGGCTCTGCCGGCACGGGCAAGACGATCGTCGCGCTCCACCGCGCGGTTCATCTAGCGAAGGAGGACAACGGGGCAGCGGTGCTGCTCACCACGTTCTCGAAGACGCTGGCTCAGGCTCTCGAACGCAAGCGTGACCTGCTGACCGAAGCGGACCCCCGGCTGCGAGAGCGGATCGTAGTCCGCCCAATCGATCAGGCCGCGACCGAGCTTTATACCAGGATGATCGGCCAGCCGAACCGCGCAACATCATCGCAGGTCAAGGCGTTCATTGCCGAAGCCCTGAAGAACGACCTGGGCGGTGCGCTGACGCCGCAATTCCTGTTCGAGGAATGGGAAGAACTGGTCGATGCCTGGGGCGTCACCGATCCAGAAGCCTACGCCAGCTTGCCCCGCATCGGCCGCCGGACCCGGCTCGGCACGCAGCAGCGCGAAACCGCGTGGGAGGTATTCGCCCATGTGAGGCGCACGCTGGCCGAACGCGGGCTGGTGACGTGGGCGATGATCTATTCCGAGCTGGAGCGGCGGGTGCGGGAGGGAGCGGTTTTGCCGTTCTCGCACATCGTCGTGGACGAGGCGCAGGATCTGACTGTGGCGCAAGTCCGCTTCCTGGCGGCTGCGGGGCACGGCAGACCCGATGCGCTGTTCCTTGCCGGGGATATCGGACAGCGGATCTTCCGCTTGCCGTTCAGCTGGGCGAAGCTGGGCCTCGACGTGCGCGGACGGAGCCACTCGCTCAAGGTCAACTATCGCACCTCGCACCAGATCAGGGCGATGGCCGACAGGCTGCTGCCGCCTGCGATCACCGATATGGACGGGATAGAGGAGGGCCGCCGCGGCACGGTCTCGGTGTTCGACGGTCCGCCGCCTAATGTGAAATTGCTCGCCAGCGAGGCTGCCGAGCGGGACGAAGTCGCGCAATGGCTCAATAGCTGTCAGGCTGAGGGTATTGCGCTTCACGACATCGGAATCCTCGTGCGAGGTGAGGAGCAACTCTCGCGCGCCCGCTCCGCGGTGAAGGCAGGCGGATGCGATCCGCGTGCCGATGATGGTGTTCACATTGCCACCATGCACGGGGCTAAGGGGCTTGAGTTCCGCGCCGTCGCCGTAATGGCATGCGACGAAGACGTGCTGCCAGAGCCTGCCCGCCTCGCTGCGATTGGCGATATCAGCGAGCTGGAAACGGCCTACGAAACCGAACGCCACCTGCTCTACGTCGCCTGCACTCGCGCGCGCGATCGCCTGTTGGTGACCGGAATTGATCCAGGCAGCGAATTCCTCGACGATCTCGTGTCGTCTGCAGGAGCACGATAAGGCCATGCCGCAACGCTACCCGCCCGGCGACCCGCTCCATTGCGAAACACTCAAGGACAAGCAGCGCCAATTGCGCGACGGTTTTCCGCTGCCGCTGACCCTTCGTGTACACCGCGCGCTCAGCTGGCTCCGCCGCGCGGATGCGGAGCAGGATGATCTCGATGTCCGCTTCATCCTGTTGTGGATCGGGTTCAATGCCGCCTATGCGGGCGATCTCGATCGTGCGTTCGACGGGGCGGGCAACGAACGAGCGCGCTTCGACGAATTCTTCGCCGCGCTCGTCCGGATGGATAGCGACAACCGCATCTACGGCGTGATTTGGGATCGCTTCAGCCAGGAAATCCGCCTCCTGCTCGACAACCGCTATGTCTTCGCGCCTTTCTGGAAGCACCACGCAGGCGCAATGGGCGGCGGCGGTTGGGAGATCACCTTCGAAGCCGCCAAGCGCGCCGCGAACCGCGCTTTGGCGCAGCGGGATACTCCTCTCGTTCTCTCGATCCTGTTCGACCGGCTCTACGTGCTCAGGAACCAGCTCGTGCACGGGGGAGCGACCTGGGACAGCAGCGCCAACCGAAATCAGGTCCGTGATGGAGCAGCTTTGCTCGGTTGTCTGTTGCCGGTCTTCATCGACCTGATGATGGATAACCCCGACGAGGAATGGACCATGCCCAATTATCCGGTGGTCGACTGACAGGTCATGGCGGGCGGTGACTGGTCATCGAACGAGATCGACGCAGCAGTCGAGGAATATTTTTCCATGCTGGCTGCCGAGATTGCCGGTATCGCTGTCAACAAGGCCGAGCGGAACCGAGCCTTGCAAGCTACCATCCCCCGCAATCGCGGCTCGATCGAATTCAAGCACCAGAACATCTCGGCAGTAATGCTCGGCCTGGGTCAGCCATGGATTACCGGCTACAAGCCCAAGGCAAAATTTCAGGGCGCGCTGGTGGACGGGGTTCTGCGCTGGCTCGATAGTCATGAGGACTGGTTGAGGCCGCGCTGTTCGTCCAATCGCGTTGCCGATGGAAACAGTGGACAGATGCCGTTCCAAGGTCCGACGCCGGAACGTCTGATCCACTTCGGTGCCGCACCCTCCCAGCGTAACGAACCGCCACTGATCGATCCCGAATTCATGGCCGCCATCGGGCGAAAGTTCGATGTTGCGGCCCGCGATGCGAGGAACCGAGCCTTGGGCATGGCAGGAGAAGAGGCCGTCTTCGCGGAAGAACAGCGTCACCTCCGTGCGGTTGGGCGAGAGGATCTTGCCCGCCGGGCGCGCTGGACGTCGCAGGAGGATGGTGACGGTTTCGGCTACGATATCGCCAGTTTCGAGCCGGATGGACGCGAAAAGCTGATCGAGGTGAAGACCACGAACGGCTGGGAGCGCACGCCCTTTCATCTCAGCGCCAACGAGCTCGCTGTAGCCGATGCACGGCTCGAGGCATGGCAACTCGTCCGGGTCTGGGATTTCGCTCGTCAGCCTTCCGCCTTCGTCCTGCGTCCGCCAATGCAGGCCCATGTCACGCTGACCCCAACCAGCTTTCTGGCGGCGCTGCATTGATGCGACCGGTTCTGTCATGTCGCCGTGAGAATTAATGGGGATGAAACCGACACAGTCTTTCCGGTACGGATTGTCCAAGTCTCGCATCACCTCTTTCGAGCAGTGTCCAAAGAAGCTCTGGCTTTCGGTCCATCGTCGCGATCTGGCGGAACACGATGCCGGTGCCGAAGCGCGGTTTGCATCAGGCAATGCGGTTGGCGACATCGCCTGTGCGCTTCACCCTTCCGGCGTCATGGTCGAGGCCGAGCCAGACCTTGGCGCTGCCGTTGCGGAAACCGCCCGGCTGATCGCCGAAGGTCATCCCGGGCCGATTTTCGAGGCAACGTTCGAGCATGACGGCGTGCTCGTTCGGGTTGACGTGCTCGAGCGCCGCAAGAAGGGTTGGCATGCGGCGGAGGTCAAGAGTTCGACGGGCGTGAAGGATTACCACCGCGGCGACCTCGCCACACAGGCTTGGGTCTTGCAGGCTTGCGGCCTGCCGCTGAAGAGCGCCAGCGTTCGCCATATCGATCGCGATTTCGAACTGACGCGAGAGGGCGACTATGCAGGCCTCTTCGCTGATGCCGAACTGCTACGGCCTCTGAAATCGATCATCGAAGGTCGCGCCGACGTGGTTGCCGCCGCGCGCGAGGTGCTTGCGGGTGAGGAGCCGGTGGTCGAGATCGGCGAGCATTGCTCGTCTCCATTCGAGTGCGAGTTTAGCGCCTGGTGCAGGCGCGACCAGCCGACCGGGCCGGACTGGCCGGTAACGCTGCTGCCGTACGGTGGCGGGAAGAAATGGGCCGAGCAGGGCATCGAGGATTTGCTCGATCTCGACGAGGACGATCTCAATCCGCGCAACGCCCGCATTCTGACTGCCACGCGCGACGACGTGCCGTTCCACGATGCCAAGGGTGCGCGCAAGGCGATGAAGAACTGGGGCTGGCCGCGGGCCTGGCTCGACTTCGAAACCATCGCCGCCGCGGTCCCGCGCTGGATCGGCACGCGGCCATATCAGCAAATCCCGTTCCAGTTCTCGCTTCACCTCGAGGCGAAGGACGGCACGATCACCCATCACGAATTTCTGAGCTGCGACAGCACCGATCCCCGCCGTGCCTGTGCCGAGGCGCTGGTAGAAATGATCCCGCCAGGTGCCTGCGTGATCGCCTACAACGCCAGCTTCGAGAAGCGCGTGCTGCGCGACTTGGCTGGCTGGTTTCCTGACCTTGCCGAGCCGTTGCTCGCACTTGAAGCGGCAACGGTCGACCTGTTGCCGATCGCGCGTGAGCATTGGTATCATCGCGATCAGCGCGGCAGCTGGTCGATCAAGGCCGTCCTGCCGACGATTGCGCCGGAACTCGATTACGCATCGCTGGAGGTGTCGGACGGCGGAAACGCCCAAGAAGCTTGGCTCGAGGCCGCTGCGCCCGAGTGCGATCCTCTGCGCCGCGAGGCACTTGCGGAAGCACTCAAGGCCTATTGCGAGCGGGATACTTGGGCGATGGTGGCGGTGGCGCGAGGACTGATGAGACCGTAGACAGGTGCGCGGATGGCTGTTTCAGAAAGACTTAAATTGGCCTCTTGGCGAGCTGCGAAAGGTATTTCGCGCGTATGGTCGCCGCTTCCCCTCCTTTGCTACCGCCAAAAATGGCGCCTAGATATTGCACGACATTGGGATGGGTCGAGGGTCGATAAATGGATGCCCCATCTCAAACGCCGTTCGAAGATCGCCATAGCCGCGTTACATGGACGGAGGGCGTTGGCCAGCGATCCTAAGCGGCACGTCGATACTTTAAAGCGATGGTTCGGCATTGGCGGAGGCGAGCATGTCTTCGATCAGGCCTGCAGCTTTGAATGGCTTAGTTTGCGTGAAACGCAGATCATGGCGGGTATAGCGTATTATGCGCTGGCTGCGGGTGAAAATGGCGTCTCCGCGCTTTATGCAGCGCTGACCGGTTCGCGGCTGCCATCCGCATCCCGAGCAATAATCGAATGCGAAATGCCGACTTCTATCGGAGGAAATCGGATCGATTTAGTATTGATTGCCGAAGGTGCGAAACGCGGTGTCATAGTCGAAGCCAAATTCGGAAGCTACCTCAAGGATAATCCGCTTAGGGATTACGGTGCATTTTGCGAGGCGAAGTGGCCAACAGTCAGCTGGTCAAAAGTTGTGTTGGACTTCGGCCCTTGCCAAGGAACTGATCATGTTCTCTCCAGCAATCCTGACTGGAAGCTTGTCTCATGGCGATTGTTCACCGCTCGTCTTGAACGACAAATAGCAAGGGCTGAAAACGATTCAGAACAATTCCGCTTTTTTAGGAGGATGCTATGGAAAGAATTATGAGCCATCGTGAAGCTGTCGAACTCATACCGGACAGTGTCCGTCAGTATCTGACCGACTCAAAGATATACTCCGCAGTTAATCATATCACAGGAATTAAGAAGGATGCGCTCGAAACGGGGTTAGAATGGGACGAATTGGGAGACTTTCTGGAAGCTCGTGCGGCAGCCCTGCTCGTGAAAAGCGAATATGCAATAGCCTCATATTCCATATGGAAGACTCTATGGGATGATTTCGCAATAGAAGGCTTTCGGCTCGTAGACCTTGATGACCAAGGAACGAACCTGCAACCGAAAGATGTTTGGGACCAAAATTCGTTTGGTCTGAGCTTGGAAAACTCAAATGACTATGAAATACAGCTATACGTCTCTTTGACATCAAGTTCAACTGAGTTGGCTTTCGATGTGATGAAAAACGAGAAATCTATCACCAAGAATTGGCAACTAAATAACTACAAGTATAATGATGCGGGTTGGGAAGATTTTATGGTGGCTTCGTTGCCCGGTAATCTTGTTGACAAAGACTTTGATTGGCCGCGATTGATCGAAGCCAGAGATGAGGCAATCGCTGCCATCTGCGTTCATTTCGCTTAGCTGGCTCGATATTCGGTTCGATGACAAGTGTCTGCGACCATTCCTGTCGCATACCTGCGTTAGATAGATCACATGACGATCTACTCCGCTCTTCGCCCCCGACGCCGCCGCAGCAGTTCCTACCGTTCCGCCGCCGCCTCATCGACATCCGCCGCGGAGCATCGGGTGTTCCTCCATGCCTGGTGCTCGGCCATCGATCGCATGACCTCGCGCCAGCTGCGCGGGCGTGGCAAGGACATGCTCGAGGTTTGGCACGATCATATCGACGATCCCGACCATGTCATGGACGATCCGGAAGATTTCGATAAGCTGACGACGCAGAACTACGTGCCGCTTCTCCGCAGCCTCGCCGACAAGCACGCTTTACCGAAGAAGCCCGGTCCGGCACCTCTCGATCGCCGCATTTCCTGGCTGGCCGCAACGCTCGGCCTCGATGATGTGGAAAAGGCCATCGTCAGCAGCGTCGCGCGATATGCGCTTTTCGAATGCTGGGAAAACTTCATCGATGCGCTGCCTGGACGCAATTCGAACTGCAGTGTCGGGCGCATTGCCTTCGCCAGTGGACTGTCGCCCTCTCGGGTCGAACAGCGGCTGGCAACCGGTTCGCGGTTGTGGAGCACGGGCCTGATCGAGCAGTCGCACGACGGGTCGATCGGCGCCAACGCCTTGCTAAGTTTCATTGCGGGCGTTCGTTCGGGACCTGCAAGCCTGCCAGGCCTCTTGATGCCGTCCGCCCCGCAGTCTTCGCTGACGTGGAGCGACTTCGATCATCTGGGTCCGCAGCGCGAGCTTGCCGAACGCCTCGTGGCGAGTAACGAAGGCGTGGCGATCCTCCTCTACGGTCCCCCTGGAACGGGCAAGAGCGAGTTCGCCCGCCTGCTTGCTTCCCGGCTTGGCCGCAAGGCAATCTTTGCCGGACTTTCCGACGATCGCGGAAGCGAACCCTCGCGGCGCGAGCGGATCGCTCATCTTTCCGTGCTGCGTGCGCTCACCCTGAATGATGACAGCAGGATCGTCGTGATGGACGAGGCCGACGATATCCTCGTGCTGGAAGAGCCCGGCGACCGCGAGCATCGCTCGAAGCTGTGGCTCAACCGGTTGATCGAGGATGGCAAGCGCCCGACGATCTGGATCGTCAACGAACCGAGGATGCTGGAGGAGTCGATCGTCCGGCGAATGAGCCTTGCGCTCGAATTTCCTCGCCCGCCGCTGCACGTGCGCCGGAACATCGTGGGAAAGCACGCCAAGGCTGTCGGCATCGCAATGTCCGAACAGGACCTCTCCCGCCTTGCCGCATTGCCGGCAGCACCCGCCATCCTCGCCTCCGCCATCCGCGGAGCCGGCAAGGCGCATGGGGACGCCGGGGACGCCCAGGCAATTGGCGAAGGGCTCGTTACGGTCATCCATGGCCGGCCTCCGGAGCCGTTCTCGCTTCCCGTGGCTTACGATCCGAACCTTTCGTCGGCGGACCATGACCTTGCCGGTCTGGCCAAGCGCCTCGCAGCGTCGACGGCCCGCAACTGGTCCATGCTGCTTTCCGGTCCGAGTGGGACAGGGAAGAGCGCCTACGGTCGCCATCTGGCTGAACAGCTCGGCATCGAACTTATCGAAAAGCGGGGCTCCGACCTGCTTGGGATGTTCGTCGGCCAGACGGAAACGCAGATCGCACAGGCTTTTGCGGAAGCCGCGCGAGCCGGGGCACTGCTCCTGATCGACGAGGCAGACGACTTCTTGTCGGATCGCCGCGAAGCCCAGCGCGGGTGGGAGCGGAGCATGGTCAACGAGATGCTGCGCCAGATGGAGGCGCTCAAGGCGCCCTTCGTCGCAACCACGAACCTCGCCGACCGGCTCGATCCCGCGACCCGGCGGCGGTTTACGATGCATGCCGAGTTCCGTGCTCTCGATCCGAAGCGAGCGGCTATGCTGTTTTTGCGCTGGTTCGATGTGCCGCTGCCACGCGGTATCACCTTGCATGGGCAGACCCCCGGTGATTTCGCGGTGATTGATAAGCGGCGCAAGCTACTCGATGAACGCGATCCGATGGTCATCGTCGGATGGCTGCGCGCCGAGGCAGAGGCGCGAGGCGAGGGGCGCAAGCCGATGGGGTTCGGGGCATGAGCGGGGAGAGCAAAGCCATGCTCGACGAACAAATTAGAGACCGAGCGCGCGGCGCATTGCTGGGACTGGCAGTGGGCGACGCGGTGGGCACGACCCTCGAATTCAAGGCGCGCGACAGCTATGAGCCTCTGACCGACATGACCGGCGGCGGGCCATTCCGCCTCG
Source organism: Qipengyuania sp. YIM B01966 (assembly GCF_016461955.1). GTDB lineage: Bacteria > Pseudomonadota > Alphaproteobacteria > Sphingomonadales > Sphingomonadaceae > QFOP01. The sequence continues at coordinate 46,012 of NZ_JADMNM010000012.1, forward strand.
CGCCTGGCGTCTGGACCGACGATACCAGCATGGCCTTGGCGCTCGCCGAAAGCCTCGCCGAGCGCGGCGCACTCGATCCGGCCGATCTGATGGAGCGCTTCGTGCGCTGGTGGCGGGATGGTGAATACAGTCCGACCGGCACCTGCTTCGACATCGGCATGACGACGCGCGCCGCGCTCGCGCGGTTCGAGCAGAGCGGCGATCCGATTGCCGGTTCACGCTCTCCCGACGCTGCCGGCAACGGCTCGTTGATGCGCCTCGCTCCCGTGGCAATTTACGGGTTGTCGGCTGGAGTTACGCCGATGCGCGAAGCGGCGAGGATACAGAGCGCCACTACCCATGCCGCGCGCGCCTGCCTCGATGCGTGCGAGGCGTGGAGCGTTATCGTCCACGCGGCGATCGGCGGCGCGTCGCCAGAGGATGCGATGAAGGCTGCCAGCACCCTCGATCTGACCGAGCCCATCGCAGCGATTGCCGAAGGTTCCTGGCAGGGCAAGCCGCGCGATGCGATCCGCAGCAGCGGCTATGTGGTCCACTCGTTCGAGGCAGCACTTTGGTGCGTGGGGCAGGGCGGCGATTTCCGAGAGGCGATACTGCGCGCGGCGAACCTGGGCGATGATGCCGACACCACCGCGGCGATTACCGGGCAGCTGATCGGCGCGCTGGTCGGTGAAACGGGTATCCCCGTTGAATGGCTGGACCGACTGGCTTGGCGCGAACGCATAAAGTGTGTGGCAGATCGCCTGGTTTCGTTGATGGATGGCAAATGTGAGTCCATCTACAAGACTTGAAGGGCCAGCATTTTGAGATTGAAAGCTTACGCCACCGTCTGCCTAGCGGGGTTCAGATCCTCGTCGATATCATGTCTCTAACCCAAAAATGTGTCCTACCTTCCATAAAAGGCGAATGTCCTCGAACGCCCCTGAAAAAATTCGCCGGCCATTCGGACATTATCAATTCTGGGCGATTTCGCCCAACGATGGCGAACGTCCAGAATCGCGCCATCATACTGATATGGTCATCAGTCAGGTCAATAACCCTGCCAGCTTTTGCCGCTTCTGTTAGCGCACGCTGGATGGCCTTCCTTGCGACCGCGAGCGCTAGCTTTCGGTCCAGCATCAGACTTGCGCCGTCGTGGTTTAAACCGATTGCAGGCGTATCCCACAGTGCGAGAATTGCCGGGTCGAAGTTGTCGATCTGTGCGTAAGTACCCAGTTCCACCATGGTCGAAACGGGAGGCATGAAAGCCTCATCGTAAGGGGGAAGCTGATCGCTAGGCTGGAAATATGTTATGACATCATAGCCAGTCGCCCGTTGGTCGAAGTCAAGCCACATTATCGGTTTTACGCGACAGGTACGATCTTGCTCGGAGACGTCGTCGCTTTCTGCCTGAGCTGATTTCGGACGCATGTCTGGCGATAATAGATGTCCGTGTGCGGGTGCGGCTAGACAGTCGGCTTGTTCAGATGTGTAAGCCGCCTTTGGGTTCGAATTACCCGCGTCCACACCTGGTGACGTGTCGTCTAGATCGGCTGTTTCCGAAGGATTCATCGGGCCCTTGTAGTCGGTCTCTTCCATGTTGAACGGCGGCTCATCAGACGTGCTGTGATCGCACCGATTGTCGCGAAGTTCGTCGGTGTTTGAGGCCATCCCTTCCGCCGTGACTAATGTCTCCCTAAGCGCTTCGAGAACCTCGTCAGCATCCTTTTTCTTACCTTTGCGCGAGGTGCACCACGCCAGAAAATTGTCAACGGAAGGCGCGTCCTCCCGATCTGTTTGAGACCGCAAGAGCTCGTTAAATTCCAGCACGCGAGCTGTCACGGCACGACCCAAATCGAGAGCCTGAAAGGCTGCGTTTCGACGCTCCGTAAGCCCCGCGAAATGCACCAGCAACTCGTTCTCGAGCAGCGTCAGACGTGCGATCTTTGCCTCGTGTTCGGCCCGGATCCTGGCGACCAGGAGCAGCGCTCGTCGGACATAGTTTCGGTCCTCGACGATCGCCGCCATGGCCTTGGAACCGATCCGCATGGTGTCGCGCACAGCGGTGCGTTCGGGCACGTAGGCATGCTCCATGCGGTCGAACTTGCGCTTGTTTTTCTCGACCAACTCCATGGCCAGCGCCACCTGTTCGTCCGGATCCGCCTCGCTCAGGACGCTCGTCATATCGATCCCGGAGGTGAGCAGCCGAGAGAACAGTTTGCGGTCTTCGGGTTCGGTTACACCGAGCGTGTCGAGCCAAGCCTCGCGGCGCTGCTGATCCGCGGCGTATTGCCGTCGTGTCGGGCGACCTGCTTTCGCGCCCTGTCCACTGCCACTTCCTCCTTGCCCTGATCCCTCGTCGAACATATCCGCGGTCCCCGCATTTACGGTCGCGGGGCCACTCCCGCACCTTCCTCAATGCAGTATAGGATGGGACGACGATTTTGGGGCATCGCCCCCATGATCGACGGAATACATTGTGGCCCGAAAAGCGGCCCCATCGCCATTGCAATGCGTGCAGGTGAGAAATGCTGTCGTGCACACGACAAAATCCGCTTAAATGCCGTTTTCTCGCCGTTTCGGGGCCTAAACTCGGCTTTTCGAGCGTTTAACCCCCGATTTCGCGGCTTATTGCATCCATTGCGCTTTGAGCATATGCACACTTTCAAATACCGGCTGTCGGTCTGTAAGATCGGCCCACCCCCAGCCAAGCAAGGTCAATTTAACTTTCGCGCAATTCGTCTAAACTGCCGCACTCTGGTGCAGCAGTTTAGACAGCCACGCTCGCGTGGCTTTTTCCGTCGTGTGCGGATGGGACGAGTTTTTTTACCAGGGCGCTTGTCGTTTCGGACGCTCGGTACAATAAGTTGGGATGAAAGAGCAATCTCATCTCCCGCCCCCTTTCTCGGTCGCCGCTGAACTCCGTGCCCTGGAGGCCAAGGTCAACGCCTACATCGATGCCGGCACGATTGATGCGACCGGTGTCCCCTTGCAGCCAAAGCCGCCTGCGCCATCGACGAAGCTAGGCAAGACAGGCTCGGCGAAGAAGGGCCCGGCTGACGCGGTCCTAGCCCGACGATCCCTACTCGGTATCTTCGAGAGACGGATTGCCGACGGTCTGCCGCGCGACACGTACATCACGGGACAAGTTGGGGGCAAACCCATCATCGCTCGCGCACGAGTTGGTGAGCTCGACTGGACCGACGACGAGATCACGATCGTGCATCAGAAAGGCAACGTTCTGGCGCAGCGCACGCGGCTGCCTGTGCCGATCGTTCGCAACATCAAGGCGGTGTCGACAACCGGCATTGAGACGATCCATTTCAAGGTCACCTGGATCGTCAAACAGCCGAGCCAATCTGGCAAAGACGGCGACGTGGATCAGCGCGCCAGTAGTCACACCATTTACATCGAACGCGAGGGCGCCGTCGTCATCGTCGTCGAGCCCGAAATGGACAAGGTCGATGCAGCCAAGCCCATCGAAAACCAGAGCCAAAACGCCGCACGATCGGCTACCGAAGCCGACCCCTATATCGACCGAGATGAGGTCGTTCCCGTTGCGGTAAACGGACGCAAGCTTCTCTACACGAACATCTCCGATGATCCCCACACACGCGCACTGTTCTGGCGCGCGGTGGAGAAGCACGAACGCGACCCCGGTGTGGACCGGATGACTCTCGACTTGGGCAAGTGCGGCTTGCTCATGAAAAAGGTTGCGCAGGCGCCGGACTGCCCACCCAAGTTCGTCGAAGAATTCTACAAGATTGTCGGCAAGACTGGACCGCAAACGATCGAGACCGGCAGCAATGACATGGTCATCGAGATCATGCGCGCGCACGGCGAGGATGTGGTCCCGGAGTTTCCGAAAAAGGGTGAGCCCAAATTCAAAAAAGAGGACCGCCTCGAGCAGTTCGGCTATTCATTCACGACGCCGCGGCACGGCCGTGTGCAGTACCGGATCGAAGCCGCGCTGCCGTCCGATCTATCGATCGGCCAGATGGAGCAGGTGCTCGCCGAAATGTGCGCCATGCTGGAGAAGATTGACCTGCCATACGTGGCCGTCATCCATAAGCCCGATCACAACAATCACGACGACAACTGGCACATCCACATCCTCTTTCACGATCAGCCCGCCAAGCTTTTCACGGGGCTAGAAACCGATCACCTTGCGCCGCTCCGCGCTAACGCCAGCGAAAAGGAAATTGAAGAGCACGAGCGGCTGCGCAGAGTCCTCAGGGACGCTGCCGACGAGAAGATCAGCGAGCCCCGCTGGGATTTCGAAATCGAGGAGAATTTTTTTGACACGGGTCGACACCCAAGGACGCGCAAACCATTCGCCCAGAACAAGGTGCGCGAGGTAAATCACCCTAGCTACATCACCGAGCTGAGGAAGGCTTATGCCGGCTTCTGCAACGATCAACTGCGCATTGCCGGCAGCCATCGCAAGGTGAGCCATCTGGGCTTTGAGGATCTGAAGATAGACCGCAAGCCCGCCGAGAAACTTTACACTGCGGCAACCCGCCTTGAACGCTTCGGCGTTCCCACGACGAAGGGCATCGAAAACGAGCGACACGAGGCGCAGTATTGCATCACCCAGATTCGCAACGGGCGTGACAAGGCGCTGGTCGATCTCGAGGCAAAGACCGCACGTTGGCGGGCACGATCCTTGTTCGATAACGCGGCCCCATCGCGCGCGAGATACGATGCCACCATTGATACCTTCGAGAACGGCAAGCGTGCCGCCATCGACAAGCGGTTCATGGCCGATTTCATCGAACTTCAGCTGGAGCGCTGCGCCTCGCGCGCGCGCGCCGTCATCGACAACTGCAGCCGCATTCTTCGTGCAATCGCCGATGGTGAGGCCGCACCAAAGGACGTGCGCCAACGGCTCGCCTACCTGAAGCGTCGCACGGAAGCCGAGGCGCATCTCGCGGCCACCGAGAGGCACTTCTCCAGTGAGTACCAGCGCGTCGAAGTTCTGCGCATGGAAGCGAAGCAGGAGGCTCTCGAAACCGACGCGCTCGGGTGGCGTATCGACGATGCACAACAGATCGAGACCGCGATCGATTGCATGGCGTTGGTGGCGACCTCGGCCGTGACGAGATACCCCGATATGCTGGAAGCTGTCGCCAAGCTTCGGAGCATCGATAACGATACCATTCTTCCCGACTTGGGCGATGCGATGGAGCGCTGGACAAGCATCTCGGAATTGATGCGAGAGCGGCGGGAATCCGACGCGGCGCAAGCGCCGCTGCAGGAGCCATCCGCGGCGGTAGCGGAGGAGACACCTAAGCCCGCATTGAAGACAGATATCGCGGTCGATAATGTCGGCAAGGTCGACACCGGACGCAGCGGTGGTCCAGCGGTGTCGGAAGCCCTCTCTGACGTCGAAATGGGATTACCCGCTGTTGAGGCAAGCAGGAGCGCGAGCACCTCCCCGTCGCCGCCAGTTCCCGCTACGCAATCGACCGACACGCAGGAGCCTCAGCCGCCCATCCTTCGCATCAATCCGGCTCCTGCTTCGCGCCCCGCCATGCCGGTGTCTCTGGTATCTCCGGCAGCAGTGAACCCGCCCCAGACGCAGCTTGAGATTGGTGAAGTTGCGCCGAGGCCGGTCCAGCCGAAGGAAGGACCTCTGGCGGTTGAACCGACAGAAACAGAGAGACCGACAACCGCGGCCGCAGTCGGGCGTCCTATCGAACCAGACAGCCGTCCGAACCCTTCACAAACCCAGCGCGCGGAAACTCCTTCAACCGATGCGCCCCATGCGCCGGTCTCAGGAGATGGCCAGGCCATCCCCGCGCCAACCCGGACGACAACATCGCCGCCCGTTGCAGGCGAAGGAGACGAGGCTAAATCGGTCGACGCCGGTACGGCGCCAGACGAGCAGATGTCCGAGAAAAAGGGCAATGTCAGCGACGGTCCGCAAGGGCACGCTCAAGAGATGGCTTCATCGAATACGCGGGCGATAAAGCCGAGGCCCGCTGGCGGGTCGGCTACAGATCGGAACGGCATCGTGTCCACAACACTCGATACTGCGGCCACGGGTCCCACTTCTTCTATCGCGGCCGCGGGTGGTGGACAAGGGGCAGCGACAGCCGCCTCCCAACCAAAGCGCAGATCAAAGCTGTTCGATGCCGTGGCAGCATCGGCCAGGGCAAGGAAAGCAGAACAGGAGAAACTGAAACATCATCGAATGACACAGCAAGTGGAATCAAGTGATCCACCTGCAGCTAGGGACCCTTCTTCTCCGCCATCGGCGGGCATGGGAGAAGCTATGCCGGCTGCTCCTTCAGATTTGCGGGATCCCAATCGCCAGCGGTCAGTCCCGGACACGGCATCGCCACAGCTTGGCATGCCCGGCTTGGGCGATGAGGTCTCGCCTGAGCCGTTACACGTGCCTCCATCCAAGGGCCTGACAGCTTTGGAAGAGGTTGACGAGCACACGACCAATCACCCGGCTCCGCGGGATGAGGCATTCGATAAAGAGGCTGAGCGAGTCCGCATTGCGAATACTCGCCTCGGAAGTCGTGGAAAATACATTGAGCGAAAGTGGGGTCTGAACGACTTTATCGACGCATGGATAGACGCGGACATTGACGGTGACGATGCAGCCTTGCTGCAAGCTCTTGCGGACGTGCGAGCAGACCCCGCAGCCCATGAGATAGCCGCACAGTTCGTGCCCTATCACTTGAAGCAGTTCGATTGGCTGGACGCTGTCAAGAACGCTGAGCAATCGAGTGGGCAGCAGGCGGGTGATAACGGACGCCGCGCCGATCTCTCGCGTGACCGGGGCCGGGATATCACAGACACATAGCGGGCTCTCTGCCGCAGGAGGGTGGCGGCGCGCTGGCCACTCCGCTGCCGCTCGCATGCAGCTCGCCCGGGAAAAGCGCAGCATCGCCGCGCTCGGGAGCAGGAGAAGGAAGGCCCGGCAATGCCGGAAGAAGGTGACCGGAAGGGTTGAAAGGAAAAGAGGTTTGTCCTCGGCCTTCGCCTCGTCCGGTCGCCAATTCCCATTGCTGGAGACCTCAAATGCCAAGACTACGATCGCCGCACGCGGACCTCACGGCCGCGGCTGAGATGCTGCGCGCGAGCAGCGACTATCGCGTGCTGCAGCGCCTGCCGCGCCCCTATGATGACCTGCCCGACGAGCTGCCCGATGGCGGACGGCGGGTCGCCATCGTCGATGTCGAGACGACCGGGCTCGATCCCCAGGTCGACAAGATCATCGAGCTTGCCGTCATGCACGTCGCCCTCGCCGCGGACGGCGCCGTTCTGGGCCATTCAAAGCCAGTGAGCTGGCGTGAGGATCCCGGCGAGCCGCTGTCCGAACAGATCACCCGGCTCACCGGGCTGACCGACGAGGATGTCGCGGGCCAAAGCATCGACGAAAAGGCCGTCATGGGCATCCTGTCGCGCTGCGACCTCGTCGTCGCTCACAACGCGGTTTTCGATATTAAGTTCGCGGACAAGCGCCTGCGGCAGACCGTCAGCCTCCCGTGGGCCTGCAGCCTGGCAGAGCTCGACTGGACTAGCCTCGGCTATCCGTGTCGCAAGCTCGAGCACCTGCTTCTCGAACATGGCGCGTTCTACGACGCACACCGGGCCGTGGGCGACGTTTGGGCGCTCTTCCAGCTGCTGCAGTCCAAGGTGCGTACCAGCGGCGAGGAAGCGGTCGGCGCCGCGACCGGGACCTACTTCGGCGCCTTGCTGCGGAGCAGTGATGCCGGCTGTGTCCGTATCCGAGCCCATGGCCTGCCCTTCGATGACAGGGACTGGGCCAAGGCGCGTGGCTATACCTGGGATGCGATGAAGAGGGTCTGGTGGCGCGATGTGCCCATGGCCGACTACGCCACTGAAAAAGCAGCCTTTCGCGAGGTCGGGCACCCCGAGCCGGTAGCGACCGCGCTGAATGCCCACCAGCGCTACCGCCACTGATCACTCTAACGCTGCAGCCGAGACGGCTGCGAGCGGCTTTACAGAAAGACCCTACAATGACCGACCTCGACCTGCTCGAGGCGCGGCTGCTTGCCGACGCCTCCGCCATTTTCAATCGTGCCCAGAATAGCCGGCGCTTCCTCGTTTTCGATATCGAGTACCTCTACGATCGCGAAGGCCAGCACCGGGCTGATCGCCACGCCGCGGATCCGCGAAAAATCGCGTGCGATCAAGCGGCTGATCGGGTGAGCAGCGCCAACGAGAATGATAAGCTTGAGGTCAAATGGCCGTTCCACCGTATCGGCTGCATCTCCGCCATGACCCTTGCCGTGGTTCCCACCAGCGGGATTGCGGTCGAGAGCTTCGAGACGTGGTCGCGGCCCGAAATGACCGAGTCAGATGTCGTACGCGGTTTTGCCAGCTTCGTCGAAGCCAGCGGCGAGGCCATGCCGGTCACGTGGGGCGGGGAGTTCAAGGATATCCCTGCACTTCTGGCCGTCGCGATGCGCGAAGGCTTGGCGCTGCCATCTTCGCTCTCTGGCGGGCACTGGCAGCATGCCCGCCTGGACCTGAGCGACCAGCTGCGCTCGAAGGCAAAGGCGCCGCATTTGAACGAGTATTCCCACGCGCAGGGCCTGCCGGCAAAACTCATGGCGCCGTGGGAGCTCGGTGAAGCCGCCGAGCGCGGCAAATGGACCGCGATCCGCGAGCACTGCGAATGCGACGTGACGGTTACCGCCATGCTGCTGGCGCGATGGCTGCTGGCGACCGGGATCATCAGGGCCAATCGCGCGGCGATCGACACACGCATCGCCGACGCTGTCGCCGCGGCTCGTCCTTACAGGCCGGCGCTGCTGCAAGCCCGCTCCGGGTTCGTCAGCGCGCCAGTCGCCAAAGCCGCCTGACCCTTCGTCCAGAGGAGACCAAGCCATGAAGCCACCCTGATACCCTACGGCTCAGCCGCATTCCCATCAACCAATCCAGCCACCTGCGCACATCCGCGCCGGTGGCTTTTTCCGTATCTGAAGGAACTCTATCATGGCCAAGAAGCCAACCAAGACCCGCGCCAAGGCGCTCACCGTCAGCACCTTGCCGCCCGCCGTCATCCCTGGCACGAATGTCGTGCCTGAGGCGGCCTATCGCAACGACCACCATCCGATCGGCAGCGGTCCGTGGAAGGGCGAGCCCGACAAGTTCGCCTGGACCGACAAGGCGACGGGCTACCCCTGCGTTGTCGTGCGTGAATACACCGGCGAGTATGGCGCGCACGTAGGTGTGCCGCCCACTCACTCGCTCAGCGGATACAAGGCGAAGGCCGTGCCCGGCGAGATCAGCGAGGGCCTGCACCGGCCGATCTCCAGCGCCGAGCCCTGTCAGCGCAACGCACCCGAACCGGTGAGCATCTGCCAGATCTCCGCGCGCATGGCCCAGGGCCAGCGGATGGCGGCGATGAACCCGCCGCAGGAAGACGACGCCTGGTGGCTGGGTATAACGTTTGACGGGCCGCGCGATCTCGTTCCGGCGGGTGGCAAGCGCAACCTCTCGGCAGAGCGCGGCGAGACCTACCGCGATGCGAGGTTCGCATTTGAGCAGGCAACCCTGCTCGCCCGCAAGCTCTTCGAGTGGGAGAATGGGGTGTCGTCGGATCCGACGCTCGACCTCGGCCTGTCCGGATTGCTTGGCCCCGACAAGGAGGGCTCGCGATGACCCGGTTCGATGACATTCCCTACGAGGACCGCCGCAACCCGAACCTGCCCTGGGGCTACTGGATCTACATCGACGACGAGGTCCGCAGCCTGCCCCCGCTGGTCGACGAGTATGGCCATCGGTGGAGGTCGCTGCGCGAGGCGCTGTGGATCGACCGGCTCGGCATGACCGGCAACTACCAGTTCGGTCATGTCGACGAGGAACAGGTCGAATTCCTTCTCGCCGTGCTCGCCATGATCGACCGCAGGGTGGTGTGCGTCGAAGGGGTGGTTACCGACGTGTTCGGGGACGGATGGCATGCAACCGCGCATTACGCTGCGTGGCTGTCCGGCGAACGGCTGATCGAGCCCACCTGCACGCTCGCCAATGCCAAGCTCACGCCGGAAGGCCAGGCAATCTTGGTCATGCTCGCGAGCACCAGACCGGCGGACCGTGNGTCGAAGGGGTGGTTACCGACGTGTTCGGGGACGGATGGCATGCAACCGCGCATTACGCTGCGTGGCTGTCCGGCGAACGGCTGATCGAGCCCACCTGCACGCTCGCCAATGCCAAGCTCACGCCGGAAGGCCAGGCAATCTTGGTCATGCTCGCGAGCACCAGACCGGCGGACCGTGCGGCAATGCCGATCGGGCCTTCCGGTCTCCACCCCTTCGCGCAGCTTCGGCCAGAGCCCGACCGGGTCGCGATGGAAGCGGCCATCCGCAAAGCGGAAGTGGCTCTGCCCAAGGACACTGTCAGGTTCATGCGCAAGGATACTTCGGGCCGACCGACGATCGTCCTCCTGGGAGCGGCCAATGCGAGGCTGCCCATGGCAGAAACGCACTGGTCGATCTCGTTCAAGCGGGCGCATCATCGGGACCATCTCTACGCCTGGCTCCTCGCTCAGCCCGACTGGTGGCAGGGCTGGTACAGGATCGCTCGCGAGCAGCGCGCAGGCGCGCTCACCGAGCACCTGCTCACGCTGTTCATAGGGCAGGACTGCGAAGAGCAGGGGATCTGAACACTGCAGACTGAAAGGGGGCCGCCGCCGGCCCCCTTTATGGATGGCCCGCCC
>NZ_JADMNM010000013.1 GCF_016461955.1 Qipengyuania sp. YIM B01966
CCATTGGTGCTGACGGGGGACACTCTGAAATCGGTATCGACCGGGCGACCGATGAGCACGTGGGGACCAAGCTTTCCCAGCGCGAACAATGGGGCATTCCGACAGAGGTAGGCTCTCGCAACGAGGAAAGGCAGTGGGACTATATCATCGCCTCGCTCGAACAGGAAAAAGCGCAGCAGGAAGGAGTTCTGCTCGAAGATCTTGCTGCCATGCGGCGACTGTTGACTGCGTCTACTCCCGACGTCACTGAGACCGAAGATCTCACGCAGAACATTGCCAGCTACGAAGCGGCCCGGCGCGCGGCAATCGAGCATCAGAATGTCGCACTTCATATGAAAGAACTTCACGCTCGCGCAGCCTCACGAGCAAGCAAGCTTGAGGAAACGTGCGAGAAGCATATCGCGGCGATCGAAAAGAAGAAGTCGGACAAGCAACAGCGCAAGCTTGAAACCTATTACGCCAAGCTTGCGGAAGCGCGCGATCATCTCGCCGGCCTGGATCATATGATGTCCGCCGAGATCCCCCAGATTGAAACGTCTGACGAGATTGCCGCGGCTCTAATCAAGGAGGCGGAGAAGCAACGGCGGCAGTTCTACGCCCGCATCGAGGCTGCGCGTTCCATAGGCGATGATCGCGGCGCTGAGGGCGATGCGAGCCAGAAGCTTGGAACGGAGCCGCCCACCAGATTGATTTCTAGGGCTGATCTGGATCTCTTCATCGATACCGTGATGCACGAGAACATCCGGTTGGTCCGGCGCGAGCGTTCAACTGTGCTTAAGAAACAGGATGCGCGTTTCGACTGGATGTTCGCAGCACCCAATCATGGCGTCATGGAGCGTCGTCTAGACGCGATCCGTCAGGCGCAAACCAAGGCTATAGAAGACCTTTGCAAGGAAATCGAGGTCGACCCTCAGGTCATCAGGCGCGAACGAGGTCACCTCGACCAGGAAGTACTGCGCCTTCGCCTCAACGACAAGAAATTGCAGGCCGCGTTCCGGAATTTTGGCGACGAGCCCAGAGTCGTTGCAACGGTGCGAAGAGCCCTGGACCTGACGCAATCGGAGCAGCCTTCACCGGACCCGGCATCCGTCGCGCCCGCCGCAACCCAGCCGCAGACCTGGATCGATGGAAAACCGCTTGTTCGATCCCTGGGCAAACGCTCGGCGCATTCCGGCTCTTCGGACGGCGAGAAAAAGTCTGATGATACCATCGAAGCGGCATCGTCGGGCCCGGCACACAGGCCTGAGCCCTTCGACCCAGAGCAGGAACGGGCCCGCATTGCGACCGGGAAAATCGGCTCGCCAGCGCCAAAGAAAGAATTGCGCGCCGGCCTGCATAAGGGTCTTGACCGCTGGCTCGAAGCATACCTGCGCGAGGATGAGAAGCAGCGTCTAGCAGAAACGAGCGCTATCATGGAAATACCTGTCGCGCGCATGAAGTTGAAGAAGCTGGCAGGTGTGGAAGCGGACGCCCTCAGGGGCGATATCGAGCGCGCCAGAACGTTGCAGATGCAGCGGGAAGAGCGCGTTCAACAGAAGGAAATATTGCTCGGCTTGGAATCATCTGGCCAGGATGTGCGCCGCGGCGGGTGACGAATGCCAATAGGCTCAGGGTGCGAACGATGCTGCACGCGGAAGGCTTCGTATGCAGCTCGCTTAGGAAAACCGCCACCCCGCGCAAGGGGATGGCGAAGGAAAAGACCCGGCAGGAGCCGAGTTTGTGACCGGAAGGGGTTGAAGGGAAAAAAGAGGAAAGTGTCCTCGGCCCTTCGGCCTCGCCCGGTCATGAACCACCTGATCGGAGACTACCCATGACAAATATGTTTTCACGCCCGGCGGAGGTGACCGCCGCGGCCGCGCTGCTGCGCGACCATCCCGACTTTCGCGTGCTGGAACGGCTGCCGCAGCCCTATGACGACCTGCCCGACAACCTGCCCGAAGGCGGCAGGCGGATCGCGATCCTCGATGTCGAGACCGAAGGCCTCGATCCCGACACGCACGCGATCATCGAACTGGCCCTGATGCACGTGGCCGTCGATGCACATGGAGCAATCATCGGGCATTCCAGGCCGCAGTCGTGGCTGCAGGATCCCTGCCGCCCGCTGGCGCCGGAGATCGAGGCGCTGACGGGCCTGTCGAACGGGCACCTAGCTGGCCAGGTCCTCGACGAGCGGATGATCCTGGGTACGCTGGAGCGGTGTTCGCTGGCGGTGGCTCACAACGCGCGTTTCGACTTGGACTTCGTCGACCGGCAGTTTCCGACCACCGCAGGGATGCCGTGGGCCTGTTCATGCGCGGAAGTCCCATGGGCCACGTTCGGGCTGTCCTCGCGCAAGCTGGAACACCTCCTCGCCGATCACGGTGCCTTTTTCTCGGGCCATCGTGCCGAGGCCGACGTGTGGGCACTCTTCCAGCTCCTTCAGCTTCCGGTGCGCGAGCACAAAGGTTCGAATGGGCACGAAGGCCGCACCTACCTCCAGCTTCTGCTGCAATCGAGCGACGCGGGCGCGGTTCGGGTGCGTGCCGAACGCGCGCCATACAGCGCCAAAGACTGGCTGAAGCAGCGTAGCTACCACTGGGATGCGGACCGCAAGGTCTGGTGGAAGGATGTTCCGATGGACGACTATTTCGTCGAGAAGGCCGCCTTTGTCACCGCCAGCCTGCCGGAGCCCAGCGGCACCATGCTGGATGCCGTGAACCGCCACCGGTTCTGAGCCGCTCCTTCAACCCGATCACTCAACCGCCGCAGCCACAGGAGCCGCGAGCGGCCCGACCGAAAGACCATACCATGACCGACCTCGACCTTTTCGAGGCGCGGCTGCTCGCCGACGCCTCCGCCATTCTCGATCGTGCCAAAAACAGCCGGCGCTTCCTCGTTTTCGACGTCGAGTACCTCTACGACCGCGACGGCCAGCGCCGGGCCGATCGCCACGCCGCGGACCCGGGTAAAAGGGATCTCGCCGACAGCGGGAACGACACTGGCAAGGACGATGTGACCTGGCCGTTCCACCGCATCGGCTGCATCTCCGCCATGACCCTCGCCGTGGTGCCCGCCGGCGGGATAGCGGTCGAGAGCTTCGACACGTGGTCGCGGCCCGAGATGACCGAGGCAGATGTCGTGCGCGGCTTTGCCAGCTTCGTCGAGGCCAGCGGCGAGGCCATGCCGGTCACGTGGGGCGGGGAGTTCAAGGATGTTCCTGCCATGCTCGCGGTGGCGATGCGCCAGGGCTTCGCGCTGCCAGCGTCGCTCTCCGGCGGCCACTGGCAGCACGCCCGCCTGGACCTTAGCGACCAGCTGCGCTCGAAGGCCAAGGCTCCGCATCTCAACGAGTATGCCCACGCGCAGGACCTCCCGGCCAAGCTCATGGCTCCGTGGGAGCTCGGAGAAGCCGCCGAGCGCGGCAAGTGGACCGCCATCCGCGAGCATTGCGAGTGCGACGTGACCGTAACCGCCATGCTGCTGGCGCGATGGCTGCTGGCAACCGGGATCATCAGGGCCGAGCGCGCTGCGATAGACACACGCATCGCCGACGCCGTTGCCACATCCCGTCCCTACAGGCCGGCGCTGCTGCAAGCCCTCTCCGGGATCGTCAGCGCGCCAGTCGCCAACGCCGCCTGACCTTTCGTCCACAGGAGACCTAGCCATGAAACCGCCCTGATCATCATCCGCCCCAGCGGCATAAACCACCATCCATTCCAGCCACCCGCGCATATCCGCGCCGGTGGTCTTTTTTCGTATCTGAAGGAAGTTCATCATGGCCAAGAAGCCAGCCAAGACCCGCGCCAAGGCGCTCACCGTCAGCACCTTGCCGCCCGCCGTCATCCCCGGCACGAGTGTCGTGCCCGAGGCGGCCTATCGCAACGACCATCATCCGATCGGTAGCGGTCCGTGGAAAGGGGAGCCCGACAAATTCGCCTGGACCGACCAGGCGACGGGTTATCCGTGCGTCGTCGTCCGCGAATACACCGGCGAATACGGCGCGCACGTCGGTGTGCCGCCCACGCATTCGCTCAGCGGCTACAAGTCCAAGGCCGTGCCTGGCGAGATCAGCGAGGGCCTCCACCGGCCGATCTCCAGCGCCGAGCCCTGTCAGCGCAATGCCCCTGAACCTGTAAGCATCTGTCACATCTCCGCGCGGATTGCCCATGGCCAGCGGAAGGCGGCAATGAACCCGCCGCAGGAAGACGATGCCTGGTGGCTGGGCATGACGTTCGACGGCCCGCGCGATCTCGTGCCGGCGGGAGGGAAGCGCAAGCTGGCGGCAGAGCGCGGGGAAACCTACCGCGATGCCAGGTTCACATTCGAGCAGGCGACCCTGCTCGCCCGCAAGCTGTTCGACTGGGAGAATGGAGTGTCGTCGGACCCGACGCTGGACAGCGGACCGTCGGGCTTGCCCCGGCCCGACAAGGAGGACTCGCGATGACCCGGTACGACGACATCCCCTACGAGGACCGCCGCAACCCCAACCTGCCTTGGGGCTACTGGATCTACATCGACGACGAAGTCCGCGGCTTGCCTCCGCTGGTCGACGAGTATGGGCACCGGTGGAGGTCGCTGCGCGAAGCCCTGTGGGTCGATCGGCTCGGCATGACCGGCAACTACCAGTTCGGTCACGTCGACGAGGAACAGGTCGAGTTCCTTCTCACCGTGCTCGCCATGATCGACCGCAGGGTGGTGTGCACGGAAGGCGTGGTAACCGACGTGTTCGGCGACGGCTGGCACGCAACCGCGCACTACGCTGCGTGGCTGTCCGGCGAACGGCTGATCGAACCCACCCCCACGCTCGCCAGTGCCAAGCTGACGCCGGAAGGTCAGGCAATCCTCGTCATGCTCGCGAGCACNACGGAAGGCGTGGTAACCGACGTGTTCGGCGACGGCTGGCACGCAACCGCGCACTACGCTGCGTGGCTGTCCGGCGAACGGCTGATCGAACCCACCCCCACGCTCGCCAGTGCCAAGCTGACGCCGGAAGGTCAGGCAATCCTCGTCATGCTCGCGAGCACGAGACCGGCGGACCGAGCGGCCATGCCCATCGGTCCCTCCGGTCTCCACCCGTTCGCACAGCTTCGGCCCGAACCCGACCAGGTCGCGATGGAAGCGGCCATTCGGAAGGCGGAGGCCGCTTTGCCCAAGGACACGGTCAGGTTCATGCGCAGTGGCGGCCCAGGCCGGCCGATGATTGTTCTTCTAGGGGCGGCGAACGCAAGGCTGCCTATGGCAGAAACGCACTGGTCGATTTCGTTCAAGCGGGCTCATCACCGGGATCGGCTCTACGCCTGGCTCCTCGCTCAGCCCGACCGGTGGCAGGACTGGTACAGGATCGCCCGCGAGCAGCGCGCAGGAGCGCTGACCGAGCACCTGCTCACGCTGTTCGTAGGGCAGGACTGCGAGGAACGGGGAATCTGATCACTGCTGCAAAACTGAATAGGGGAGCCGTCGTCGGCTCCCCTTTTTTGCAGCTCACCTCGCCTCGCCTCGACCATCCCTCCTGTAAGGAACTCTGAGAACAGGGGGCGTAGGGCGAACCATTTGGTAATAAGTGCCTGTTTTACCCAAATTCAAGCAATCGTCATCATCATGGCGACATGCGTCCCTGGGCACACGAAGCTTTCAAGAAGCGACTTCCAAAGCGCTCGTGCCTGCGGCCCGAGAGCGCCCGGTCGATGCTTCATGCGGAGCGCTTCGCTTCCGCCCTCAAGCGTAATCTCAACGTCTTCCTGACCATCAACTTCAACACGCAGCCTCGCGACCCTGATTCAAATTACTACGACATCTTCCGCACGAAGATCTGGGCCAACATCCGGCGCCGCTGGAAGGCTCACTGCAAGCGGCAGGGCATCCAGCGTCCGTTCGCTGCGATCGCGTCTTCGAGAACCCGTCCAATCGGAGAGAAGGGCCACGTCATTATGGCCCGAAACATGCCCACGCCCTGCTGGAATGGCTCGCCGACCAGATCGAGCGCCTGCTCTATTTTGTCCGGCGCGCCGTGGCTAAGTCCTTCGCGCGCTTCAGGCCGAGCCACGCGAGCGAGGTCGCTGCCGGACGCACACGGCGCACAACGAGCTACATGGTAAAGGGCATCGACCCTCCGTTCGCCGCCCACTTCTATTTGAACCGTGCGCCACAGGGGCATGTTGCGCATCGCCGGATCATTATCTCCAGATGTCTGGGTCACGTGGCTCGCGGGCTATTTCGAAAGCGTGAAGGGAACCCACTGCCGAATCGGCGAAGGTCGTGGGCTCTCTATTGACGAAGAAACGACCGCTTATGGGCCGGAAGCGGAAAGGCAGCTTTTATATCTTTGAGCGGATTAAGCGGACAGCGACTGCTGACCGAATCGCAAGCCGGTGCATTAGAGAATGGTCTGGAGAAACCCCTCTTGGCATAGACTTTTGCCGTCGTTGAAACGCCCTGCAGGACAGCCAACACGGAGCCGAGAGCCACAAACTAAATCGGTTTACTATTTAGCGCGCCTTTCCTACCATCCAGTGATGGCGAGAGAAACCTTTACGATTGAGGGCGCAGGCGCAATTTCTCTTACAGCCGAGGCTGAGGGGGATGCCTACGCTAAACCCGTCCTTCTTGCGCACGGCGGCGGGCAGACACGGCGCGCGTGGAGAAGGGTGGTCAGCGAGTTGGCTCAAGCCGGCTTTCGCGCAATCGCCTTCGACATGCGCGGTCACGGAGACAGCGATTGGTCGCCATGCGGAGCTTACGAAATGCGCGACTTCGCGGCGGATCTGGTCGCTGCAGCGTCGCGCCTGGACCAGAAGCCAGCGCTGGTCGGCGCTTCACTGGGCGGGCTCGCTGGACTGATTGCCGCAGGGGAGCTTGCTCCAGGTAGCTTTGCTTCACTCACATTGGTCGACATTGCCCCGCGCATGGAGCCCAGCGGTGTGATGCGCGTGGTTGGTTTCATGGAAGAGCATGTCGATAGCGGCTTCGCCTCACCAGAGGAGGCGGCCGACGTGATCGCTCGCTACATGCCGCATCGTCCCAAGCGGGGCGCGAGCGATGGTCTGAAAAACTATCTGCGGCAGAAGTCGGATGGGCGCTTCTATTGGCACTGGGACCCGGTGTTTATCCGTAATATAATGTCAGCCAGACAAGGCGACCCAGACAGCCAAGAACGTCACTCGGCAATGCTGAGCCAAGCTGCGGCGAATCTCACGCTTCCGCTTCACCTCATCCGAGGCGGCTCTAGCGATCTTGTTTCCGAAGAGGCCGTTTTGCATCTGCGACAACTCGCCCCCCATGCAGAATACACCGATATTGCCGATGCCACGCACATGGTGGTGGGCGATGCGAACGATGCCTTCTCCGCCGCTATCGTCGATTTCCTCGGGCGCCATCACTCATCCGATACGGCTCAGCCACAGGGGACGAGGGAGCTATGATTGATCGAGAGCGCTTGCAGGAAATGCTGCATATCGCGCCGTTTCACCGATGGCTTGGGCTGGAGATTGCGACATGCTCCGACCAGTCAATCGCGATCACCATGCCATGGCGCGAAGAGATCGTGTCGAACCCTATGATTGGGTCGGCGCATGGAGGGATCCTGGCTTCACTGGTCGACCTCACCGGGCTTTATACTCTGCTTGCCGGGGGCGTCGCGGCGAGAGCGACGGCCGATCTGCATGTCGATTACCACCGTCCTGCAACCTCAGGACCTCTCACTGCTCACGGACAGATCGTGAAGATCGGGCGACAGATTTCGGTGGCCGAAACCCGGGTTCTCGAGCCCGACGACAAGTTGGTCGCCAGCGGCAGGGGCGCCTACTTCTCGTCAACCGGATCACTTGATCAGCGCGGCGGGACTATTGATCTCGAACAGGCTCTTGCCACCCAAGGCCCAGCGACTTCTGCAGCGCGATCCACGCCAGCGTAAGGGCACCTTTTGCCCGGACGAGGTCTGCTGAGGCCTGCTGCTGTTCTCGCAGGGCCCGGTTGAGGTCAGCCTTCGAGATCGCTCCTGCGGCAAAACGTTGGCGGTTCAGGTCTGCCGCGACGTCAGCCTGCTTCTTGATTTGCATACTGGCAGCGAGCGCAACACGCTGCTGGCCGAAGCGAGCCAAGGCACGTTCGGCGTCTTGCAGTGCCAGAAGCACCGTCTGCTGGTAATTGGCGACTGCTTCGTTGCGCGCTGCCCCGGCTTGGTCGATCGCAGCGTCTACCCTGCCGAAATCCAGGAAATTCCACTGGAGGCGCGGGATCGCGAGTGCGGAGAATTCGCCGACATCGACAACGTCGTCCAACGAGGATCCGCCGAGGCCCAAGATCCCTGTGAAGGACAATTTCGGGAACCGCGCCGCCTCGGCCACCCCGATCCGCGCCGTCGACGCGGCAAGAGACCGTTCGGCCGCCCTTATGTCAGGCCGACGCGCCACCAGGCTTGCCGGATCGCCGATCGCGACCTGCTCTGGCGGCATGGGAATGGAGCGCGCAGTCGTGAGCGCTGCATCAACTGATCCCGGCACCTGTCCGGTCAGTATAGCGAGTGCATCAGACAGGACTGCGATATCCGCTTCAGCTTCGGCAAGTTGTGACTTGAGCATCTCCAGTTCGGCATTCGCGGTGCCTACCGGGAAAAGCGGCAATGCACCGCGCTGATAGCGTTGGTATGTCAGCGCCAGGATCTCTTCCTGCAACGAAATCTGCGCCTCAAATTGCTCTGCGCGGAATTGGGCCTCCCGCAAATTGACGTAGGTGCTGGCCACTTGGGCAGTCAACTGGACCTTTGCGTCCTCTGCATTGGCCACCGTTGCAGCAGCTTGGGCATTGCTGGCCTCAATGCGCCTGCGCGAGCCACCGGCGAACTCCAGCTCCCAGTTGGCGTTAAGGCCCACATTGTAAAAGCTCAGCGAGTCATCGGTTTCTGCGTCGGAATTGGTTTGCTCTGACGGGGGGGGCGCCCCGCCTTGAAGGTCGAGACCAGGAAGCCGGCCCTGCACGGTGGTGGCCTGTGCCCCAAGCGATGGCATTCGACCCGCACGGTCTTGCCTGATGGATGCCCGTGCCTGGGCAATGCGCGCCTGCGCTGCGGCGAGCGAGGGGTTGCCGGACAGCGCAGCCTCCACCAGCCGCGTCAACTCGGGATCGCCGAGCAGCAGCCACCATTGAGCGACAACCGGATCAGATGCGCTCACATCACTGCCAGCGCGCACAAAGCGAGTGCCCGTGTCTGCTGACACAACTTCCGGGGGGCCTGCATAATCGGGCCCTGCCGTGCATCCAGCTAGCAAGGCGATAGTGACAAGCGGAGGTAGCAAGTGGCGCATCGTGTAGGGCTCAGTGCATCGAAAGGGAGACATTTTTTGGAAGCGGCCTCAGGAAGAGGACCAGCGGAACCGTCGCGAGGGTCAGAATCCCCATAACCAGGAACACGTCATTGTAGGTCATTATGAACGCCTCGCGTTGGAGGGTGCGGCTCAGGACGGCCATCGCCCCCTCCATGCCGCCGAAGTTTCGCGCCAGCCCTTCGAGATAGTCCTGTAGCGAAACGCTGTTCGCATTCAGGGTCTCTTCCATCCGCCGGCTATGATGCCAGATCCGCTGGTCCTGGAACGAAGCGAGGGCCGAGAGGGCGAATGATCCGCCAAGATTGCGGGCCGCGTTGAAAATGCCCGAGGCATCGCCCGCGTCTTCCTTGGCCACCGAAGCCACCGTTGCCTGATTCAGGAACATCATCGCAAGGATCATTCCGGCCCCGCGGATAAGCTGACCTTCAGTGAAGACAGCGCCGCCGGATTCGGCGGTCAGACTCGTGCTGACAAAGCAGCTGATCGCCATCAGCAGCATTCCGGTGCCGACGGCAATGCGGATGTCCACCTTGCGGATCATCAGAGGCAGAACCGGCATCAGGAGAAAGGCCGGGACACCCATCCAGAAGATGACCAGTCCCGTCTGAAAAGCATTATAGTCAGAAATGATCGCGAGGAACTGCGGAATGACATAGGTCGAACCATACATCACCATGCCCAGGGCGAGCGCCATGATCGCGACGCTGGCGAACTGTCGATTGAACAGGAGCTGCAACTTCAAGACCGGCTTACGTGCTTTCACTTGTCCGTAAATCAAACAGGCAAAGCCGATAATGGTCACCACCGTTAGCCAGCGAATGAGTGAGGACTCGAACCATTCCTCACGGTGCCCTTCCTCGAGTACAACAGTCAGACCGCCCAGTCCGAGGATCAGCCCGAGAATGCCAGCCCAATCGGCGTCCGTGAGATATTCCCACTTGGGCTTCTCGTGAGGCAGCCCGATAAACAGCAGGAGCAGCAGGATTGCGCAGACTGGCACATTGACGAAAAAGGCATAGTGCCAGCTCAGGTTCTCGGTCAGCCAGCCGCCGATCAATGGCCCCATCACGGGGCCAAGAACCACAGTCATGCCGAACAGCGCCATTCCGATTGGCTGTTGGTGCGGCGGCAATCGTTTAGCCACAATAGTCATTGCGGTCGGAATGAGGACTCCGCCCATGAAGCCCTGGCCCGTGCGGCCGATGATCATGGTCGTAAGGTCGGTGGCTACACCGCATAGCACAGAAAATGCGGTGAACGCGCTGACCGCGATGATGAGGAGGGTTCGCAGACCGAACAGCCGTTCGAGCCAAGCGCTCAGTGGAATGACGACAATCTCAGCAACGAGAAATGACGTAGCAATCCAGGTGCCTTCGGCGCCTGTGGCACCGATCTCGCCCTGAATGACGGGGAGTGCGGAATTGACGATTGATATGTCCAGCGTCGCGAGCATGGCGCCGAGCGCGCCCGCGGCCACAGCGACCCAGGCAGTAACGTCTGCGTTCTTTCGGCTCCCGGCCGGCCCGATCGAAGTGTCCTGCGCTGCCAGTATCTCGGTCATTGAGTCCGACTCGAGATCTCTTCCAATTCGCCGGCAGCATTCCGGGTGTCGACCGTAGCCACTACCGACATGCCGGGAACGAGCAGACGCCGCACTTCAGGGGGAGCATCGATAGCGATGCGGACGGGTATCCGTTGAACGATCTTGGTAAAGTTGCCGGTGGCATTTTCGGGGGGGAGGATGGAAAATTCCGCGCCCGTTCCCGGCGATATGCTGACCACTCGTCCCGCGATCTCAAGGTCGGGCAGGGCGTCAACTTCGAGCCTGACGCTCTGGCCGGCCCGGATCAGGCCGACCTGCGTTTCCTTGAAGTTTGCCGTCACGTAGATCGCCCTCACCGGAACCACCGTCATCAAACGTTGACCCGGTTGCACGAACTGGCCCACCCTCACCGAGAGATCGCCGACGCGGCCGGCCTTGCTGGCGCGCAGCAAGGTCGATTCAACCGTAAGGTCGGCTGTTTCCAGCTGAGCGCGAGCAGCGTCCGCCTGCGCCTGGGTCTGGCTGATCTGCTCGAACAGGGTCCCCCGGCGAGCGGTCGCGGCAGCGACCGCCGCCTGCGCAGCGGCGAGTTCGGCCCGCGCCTGCCGCGCCTGCGCCTCATACTGATCGAGCTTTTCCCGCGGTTCGGCTCCTGTCGCGGCAAGGGGCCGATATCGCGCCACCTGGTCGTTCGCGAGGTCGAGTGCTGCGCGCGCGGCGGCGAGTTGGCCCCGCGCCTGGCGAATGGCTGCATCCTGTTCAGCTACCTGAGAACGGATTGTGTCGGCACCGGCCAGGGTCGCAGCGATCTGTGCGCGCGCCTGTTGCGCTTGCGCCTGATAATCCCGCAGATCCAGTTGTACGAGGGCTCCGCCGAGAGCAACCTGCTCGTTCTCCCCCACGAAGACCTCTTCGACGTATCCCGCTACCTTGGAAGAGATAACGACGCTGTCGGCAGCGACATAGGCGTTATCGGTCGACTGCATGTATTGTCCGTAGCTTACGTGCCGGTAGTACCACCAGATCCCGCCAAGCAGCACGGCAAGACCAACGAGGATTAGCACGATGCGCAAGCCACGCCGCGATTGCGGTTTCGTTGGGGTTGTGCCCTCCTGCTCCGGTTGGTTGGAGTTATCGGTCATCTGACTCTTTCGGCAGCCTCAGTAAAAGGTGAACGCGTCTCGCGCCCTATGAGCCGTGAGCCAGATAGTAAAGGCATTTAGCAGTTTGCATTTGGGCATCCGAGGCTATCCGACTACACAGCGCTATGGATGAAAAACCAGATACCATGTCACGGTCTCAGCGTCGGCAGAAGGTCATCACCGATGATGACCGCATTCTCTATCTTATGGACGAGATCAGTCGCGGCGCGCGCAGAGTGTACGATGCGAGGGTCGCCAGGATCGGTCTCAATCAGACACAGTGGAGGATCATCGGACAACTTCTTCGCGATCCTGCCCTTACGCAGGCTGAAATCGCCAAGAAACTGGAACTGGAATCGGCGACCATCGGCCAGGCGGTTGCAGGTCTTTGCGCACGCGGGCTGATGAAAAGGCTTCGAGCTGAGACGGATCGGCGAGCGTGGCAGCTCATCCTCACGGAGCAGCTTGACGATCTGCTGCCCGAACTGAGAGGCTCCGCGGATAGGCTTCATGGTCTGCTTTGGCGCGACATTGCCGCCGACGAGAAGCGAACGTTGCAGCAGATTCTTGCAAGGGTATCGGAAAATCTGGACCAACTCCGGGCCGAGGCTGAGTAAAATCATGGCATCGCCCCCGGAAAAGCCTATCAGCAGCATCGCTCGCGCCGCGGAGATCGGCCAAATCCTAATGAGGCACGGCGCGAAGAATCTCGCCGGAGCCCTCGGATTTATTCCCTCTTCGAGCAATGTCATCGATCCTCGCGAATTTCGTCCGGCTGCAGTTGTGGCGTTCCTCCGTGACATCGGGCCAGTCGGCATAAAGCTGGGGCAACTCCTCGCCACCCGAAGCGATCTGTTTACCGAACACTGGATCACGGCATTCTCAACCCTGCACGATCAGGTGTCGTCAGTGCCCTTCGCAGATATCGAGCCCGTACTTGCTTCAAGCTGGGGTGAGGACTGGCGGAGCGACTTTGCGCAGTTCGACGAAAAGCCTTTGGCCTCTGCCTCCATAGCGCAAACCTATTCCGCCAGACTGCGGGACGGAAGCGAGGTCATCGTGAAGGTTCGGCGGCCAGGCACTGCCGCTCGGATGGAGGCTGATGTGCGCCTCCTTATACGCCTTGCCGGGATCGTGGAAGCACGGTCGCCGGACATCGCGCGTTACCGGCCAGTCGAGTTTCTGCGGACCTTCGGCCGCAATCTTGCCTGGGAGATGGACCTCGCTGCGGAATCCCGAGCCTGCGAGCGGATCGGCGCATATCTCGATACCATCGGCGTCAGGACCCCGGCCATCCATTGGGAACTGACCGGGCTGCGGGTGAACGTTCAGGAACGCCTGTACGGCAGGCCCGCGTCTTCGCTGGGCAGCCCATCGGACGACCCGCGGGTGGCGGCTTTCGCTAAAAGCTATGCCAACGCTGTCCTGCGGATGATCATCCTGAACGGCGAATTTCACGGCGACCCCCATCCCGGTAACGTCTTCATGATCGGCGAGCAGGATGTCGGCTTCATCGACTTTGGATCGGTCGGGACGCTCACCAAGGCCAGGCGCGACGAGATCGTCCGCCTCGTGCTTGCGATCGCTGGTGAGGAAACCAGCGATGTCGCGAATGTCCTGCTCGCATGGGCGGGGGAGCCGAAGGTGGATCGCGATGCGCTCGCGGTGGATCTGGATCAGTTGATCGGAGAGTTCAGGGGGACCGTGTTATCTGGCATCGAGTTCTCGCAGATTTTTTCCCGCGTTTTCGACCTGTTGCGGGATTATCGACTGGTTCTGCCACCTGATCTGGCCATTCTTCTGCGTACCTTGTTGACTGCAGAGGGCTTCGTCCGATCGCTGGCACCGGACTACAACATCGCCGAAGAGACCCGGCCGATCATGACGGAGCTTCTCGCCGAGCGGTTCTCGCTCGGCAGCGCTCGGTCGGGTTTGAAGAGACTTCGCGGTCAGCTGCTGGGTTTGTCGGCGTCCTTGCCCGACATACTTGCCACTGCGAACTCGATCGCAAAGTCAGGATATGTGCCGGTTCAGCTCGATCCGCTCAGTATCGAGCAGCTCACTGGACTTCGCAATGAGCGTCAGTCCTTGAAAGGCCCTCTAGCTGCCGCATTGATCATAGCTAGCGCGTTGCTTGTCGATCAATCCTGGCTTCTGGCTGGCGGCGCGCTTGTGATTGCTGGGGTGGTGCTCATCCGAAAGTCATAATGAAGGAGCAACTTAATTCGTGCACGGTCACGATACGGCAAAGCCGAACTTAACGAGGATTTCATGCGCCTCACTTCAGCGACCAAGACGCATCGCGAAGAAAATTTTTCGACCTATTGCGATTGAAGGCTTATTTTCCTCAATCAGACGAAACTTTGGAACGGCAGCTTTCAGGCGTGTCCTCGCCTGACTTTATGGCCGCTATTAGGGCGCGTTGCTGCCCGGCAGCTTTCGCCAAGAGCAGCCTGACGGCTGTTGGGCCGTAAGCGGTCCGTCCGTTTCTGGTCGCCAAAAAGCGGAAAGCCGCCATGTGGCTCACGGCCCCATTGCAGAAGTCAGCGAAATCGGCCGCTAACGGAAGTAGATGCTGAGACACCGGCGCGAAGGATTTCCGACGCAAAGGTATCGAGAATGCACCGGAGCGATTAAATGCCCGCTTAATTGCGGGCGGGGTAGTGTGTGTGCAGGCTCGATTCCCTACGAGCGATAGCGGGCCGGATCTTGGTACAGGCTCGCTCGATCGGAGGAAAAAGGTGACTGCTCAAACTCCGGAACGTTTGGTTTTCGAAGGCGGGGAACACCCAATGTTCTCTGAGCCATTGAGTGATTTTCTTCGGAGCGGCAGTGTCCGTCCTAAGTTCCAGATGCGAAGCACTGACTGCTGGAGAGGTTATGTTGGTACCTGGGAGATTATTGGATTCCGGCTTTATCTCATAAAGCTAGAGGGTCGATTAGAAAGCGGAGAAAAGGCAAATCTGTCTACAGTTTTTCCAAGCTCCGGAGAGCGCGTGTTCGCAAGTTGGTTCAGCGGCATAGTCCAACTACCTCAAGGTAACGAGATCGAATACGTACACCTTGGCTACGCAAGCATTTACGAACGCGATCTTCTTCTACGCTTTGAAGAAGGCGAGTTGATTGAGCGAACGCTAAGGGTGAACGGGAAGGCCGGGTCAGAAGCGTCCAATGACTTGGATACGGAAAAATATGACTACCTCCGCTCGCAATCTTACAATGAAGTCCCTTCGAGAAGCACGGAAACTAAAATGTCAGGAAATGAACCGGTTTCACGCCTTGAAGAGGTGATGTTAACGGAAGCACCGAGGCATCATCTATGGAAGGAAATCGAGCGCGCCGCTGAAGAGCTTTCAACGCATCATCCAATCATAAAACTGAACGCGTTCAACGGTTACTCCGGTAGAGAGTTTTTCTATACTGAAGGATCTATTAGAGTTGCCAGAAAAAGGCGAGCCCTCGCCTGTCCATCCGAACAGTTAAAAGAACTTCAAAGGATCATACTAACATCGATCCTCGACGTTGCTGCCCCTCACAAACAGGCCACTGCATTTTTTAGAGGATGTAGTATCGTCCAAAACGCGAGGCAGCATCATAGAAAAGATTATATGTTTAAGACTGATATTAAATCATTCTTCGATCATATAAAGAGCGCCGATATCATGAGGGCAGTTCAGAGGTTCATTCCAAATCTGTCTCAAGCCAATTTGGACGCACTGACGAAGGTGCTCTCATGCGATGGCGCACTGCCTCAAGGCGCGCCAACAAGTCCTCATGTTTCTAATCTTCATATGCGCGATTTTGATGAGCTAATATCGGCTGAGGCAAGGAAACGGGGCTGCTCATATACGCGATACGCGGACGACATCGCTATTTCATCCGATGACAAATTCGCGGTTCACCAGATGTCGGAAGTTGTCGGAGAGGCGCTTGAAAAGGCGGGTTTTACTCAAAATAAGAGGAAAACGCATTTGTTAGGCAAGTTCGATCGCAAGATCGTGACGGGGCTGGATGTCTCTGGCGTTTATATTAGACCAACCAAAAAGTTTCGCAAAACCACTAAGGCAATGACTAGGGTGTTCATTGTTTATGGACGAAAGGCGATGTTGCCTAGCATAGAGTCGCGGCTTGCTTTTTGGCGCAGCATTCGGCCAGATGATCCCGAGCTGTTTCAGCTTCGCAAGAGCATAGATAACGAGCGATAATCAAAGATGCAGGGTCTCTCCGCATTCGAAACGGAGATGCTCTATTTGTGTGGGGGACGGCTCCAACACAACAGGCCGAAGGCCAAGAGAACCATTCGTACGCTGGCCGGTAGACCAGCATCGCTTGGAGCCGCCCCTTGCATATCGTCTAGGGAAACAACCTCTCCAGATCAACTGCCGGATGGATAACCTGCTTACTTACAGTTCTTATTGCTGCAATGTCCGCTTCCCACCCCAAAGGCGGTCAATCAAAGTCCGCTCGGGCAGTCCTAAATGCAGATATCGCCGAAGGCCGCAGCTACGACTGCTTGCAGGTTAGCCTAGGGAGAGTCGGGATGACCGAAATTGGGGCGCAATGCGGCCATTAGTAAAAGTCGGCACAAGCCGCTGACAAATCATCACAGGACCGAAATTTGAGCGCGTGAGCCAGAGCGTCCGACTGAAAAGTTACTCCGTCGGTCGAGATCAATAGCGAGTCGGTCTGCATTCTCTCGAATCGAGAGAGGGTGGTCGGACTGACACCTGCGGCAGCCGCGGCGTTGGCTAAAGTTACGCCCGCTTTCAGGCGGGCTTGACGCAATCCAGGCCCCAAATGGTCCGAATTGTCACGACGACGTCGCTCGTCGTCGGTCCAATTCGCGGCCAAAGACTCCAGTGGCACCTCGAGCGCGGCAGCTATTGCGCGAAGAGTCTCGACGCGCGGCGTCTGATCACCCCTCTCGATGCGTGCCAAGGTCCTTGGTTTTATGCCCGCAGCGGCGGCCAAATCATTGCGGCTCTTGCCCTGCAGCACGCGAGCATCACGGATGCGCCGCCCCACGTCATCATCAAGCTGACGTCTAGCGAAGTGAGGGAGATGCTTATTCGGCATGGTCCGAGTTTGCGCCGTGCTTAATGAACAATCTCATAACTCCACCAACTGCCGAGTTGGTTGAAAGAGAGCGTGATCATGTCCGAACTGAGCCAGCTGGCAATCGTGTGGATGAAGAAGAGCGGTGGAGGAAAAGGCCTTAGGCTGACCTCGGACCAGCTGGATCTTCTCAATGCAATCGGCGTGGGCGAACTTGTCGCCTCCGCCGCAGCCAAGGCGGTCAGCAAACAATGTCAAAGCAGACGCAGCCTCTCTACCAGAGAGGACGATACAAGCTCGTGCAGGATCGACGGCGCGACGGATCTCTCCGCACGCCGTTCTACCAGATCGTGTGGTACGACGAACAGGCCGGACGAAATCGCAGCCGCTCGACGGGCACGACTTCGAGTGACGAGGCCGAAATCCAGCTAGACGCTCTTTACGAGTCGAAGGAAAAGGGACGGGCGATTTGTCACGCTTGCGGACAGCCGCTTACAAACGGACCGGCCTACCTGCTGACAGATGCCATCGCAGCATACATAGACAAGCGGCAGGATCGCTCCAGCATCGACGCGATCCGACCACGCCTTGGCCATGTTTTGTCCTATCTCGAAGCGCAGGATGCGCTGGCGACAACCTGCGATGAGATCGACGAAGAGTGGATCGAGGAGTTCAGGGACTGGAACGCTGAAGTACCCATCGAATTGCGCAACGGGAAGTGTCGCCGGAGGGCACCCGGCACGATCGAAGCAAGTGTGCGACAGCTTGCGGCCGTAATCAATTTTGCGGCCAGCAAGAAGCACGTCCTCCTCGGTGCGCAGTTTTCGCCCAAGAAGCCGCGCGACGTCAGTCACACGCCGACCTATCGCGCCTCAATCGAAACACTCGCGTCGATGTTTCGCTATTGCACGGAGCCCGGCCGGAAAGAGGGGGAGAGCGACAAGAACTTCGCAAAGCGCATTACAGACCGAAGCAATCTTCTCCGTTTTCTTCAGATCAGCGTAGCCACCTGGGCTCGCCCGGATGCAGCACACGACGTGTCGACCGACGCGGAGCGAGGTCAGTGGGACTCTGCAGGACGCAAACTCAACCTCAACCCCAAAGGCCGCGTTCAGACCCGCAAGTATCGTCCTACGGTCCCTATTGCCCGCCAGGTGGCACTGCTGTTGGATGGCAACCAAGGTTTCTTCGTAACTGTCGCCTCAGTAAGGACGGCGTTCGAAGCAATGCAGGCTGCGCTCGGATTGCCAGGCGATCGTGAAGCTGGGCTGAAACTGATCCGTCGGTCGATGGCACAGCTTGGACGCGATCGGTTAGGTCGCAACGCATGGATCGAAGGCAAGTATATGCTGGGGCATCACCGTCCGGACCCATCGGACCTTTACGGCATCGACACCCCCGGCGATTTTCCGCTTGCGCTGCAGGTTACCGAAGGGATTATCGACGAGATTATCTCGCTTGCTCCCTTGGCATTCGCCTACCCGAAAAAAGAATGTGAATGACCAGTTTTGGGGTGGAAAGCGGACGGTCCGCTTGCGTCAGAATACTGGCATGAAGCCGACGCCGATTTCTGGACCGGCAAGAAACGAGATGCTTCTGACCCGCATGCACGGCATATCCCGTCGAATTAGCTCAATAAGTTTCGACCGGCTACATTGGAGAGATTCGGCTTGATCCGAAACACTTTAGAAAGAAGGGGGTCATATGATCTAAGATTGGGCGGTTTCATGGGCTCCTGATTGGATTGAACGTTCTCGATATGGTAAGCGACGATCACTCTTCAAATAACCGGCGGGTGGTAGAACATGCGAAGCAAAGCCTTCGTCCGCTGGCAGTGTATCTGGGCGTCCGCACCAATCTCGTCCGAAATCATGTCAGCAGTGGACGATGGCGCTACATCAATCAATTCGGACTGGCACAAACGGGATCAAATCCATCCGCCCCCGATCTAGATGGACTGCATAAGCGCGCTGACGAAGCATGGAAGTATCTCTTACATTGCGAGGAAATCCAGACAATGGTCGCGCGACTCACTTCTGTCGGAGTGTCCGTGCGTCGCGGAAGTACGGGAGACGTCTGCGGGAGCTTCGAACTCGTCTTCATCTGTCCCCCGTCAGCACCAATGGC
>NZ_JADMNM010000014.1 GCF_016461955.1 Qipengyuania sp. YIM B01966
CGCCAAATGTTCTGACGACGGACAGAGCCGAACAGAAATAGTGCCGGGCACCGTCGTGCTCCGCAATGTGCTGCGCGCCGTCGATCCCCACCGCCATGCCGCAGACCGGATCTATCGCCGTGCCGGGCGTTGCCGACGTGTCGACAGCGTGTTCGTCGTCTGTCTGCTGCATTGAAGTTTCCTCGCGTGTTCCGGAGCATGGCCAGCCTCGACGTTCTTGCGAATGGTCCGAAACCAGCGTCCCCTCAGAGCTACGCTGGCATGCCGACTTCTTTCCCAAACAGGTCCCGAACGGCGGGCGCCGCCGCCGTTCGGACTTCCAAGATTTACTTCATCCGAAAGCTCGCCGGAAAATACACTCTCGTGGGCCTTGATCGTCCTGGTGGATCACCTCCCTCTGAACCAGCGACTATAATCGACTTGGATCTCGGCACCGACGAGGGCGTGGAAACCGCGTTGAAGAAGGTTCGGGACCAGTTCGGCGGCCGGATCGCTTCAGTCATCCACCTTGCTGCCTATTACGACATCACGGGAGAGCCGAACCCGCTGTACGAGAAAATCACCGTCCAAGGCACGAAGCGGCTAATGGAGGCACTCCAGTCTTCGAGGTCGAGCGGTTCGTGTTCGCAAGCACCATGCTCGCGCATCAGCCGACGGCGCGGCTTGAAGAGCGGATCGACGAGGAGTCGCCACTTGGTCCCACTTGGCCATATTCGCAGTCAAAACTGCAGACCGAAGAACTGCTCCGTGAGGTGCACCGGCACATACCGGTAGTATTCCTGCGGATCGCCGGTGTTTACGACGACATGGGCCACTCCGCTTTCCTGGCCGAGCAGATAGCGGGCGTGTACGAACACCGGACAATCGCGCATTTGTATGCGGGAATGCTCTGGGCAGCGCAATCCAGGGTGCACCTGGACGATCTAACCGAAGCTTTCGCAAGGGTCGTCGAACACCGCAAAGATCTGCCCTCGGAGCTGCCGCTGCTGATCGGGGAGTCGGACGCCGTGGGATACGCCGAGATCCAAGACACCGTGCATTGCGAAATACACGGCAAGGAATGGACGACGGTCCGGATTCCCAAAGGCGTCGCCAAAGTCGGTGCATGGCTGCAGAACGAGGTGCTTGGAGACGAGCAGTTCGTCCAGCAGTGGATGATCGACGAGGCGAGCTCCCATTACATCGTCACCAACGATCGGGCTAGGCGGCTCATCGGATGGCGGCCGAAGCGCTCCCTTCGCGAGACGCTTCCCAAGATCGTCAAGGCGCTCAAAGCGGATCCGCAGAAATGGTACAAAAGCAAATAAGCTCAATCCCGCCATCGAATCTGCACCAGAACCAGCCGAACCGCTTAAAGCCTAGGGTATCAATGCTGCCTCACGCTGAATAGCGTGAGGCAGCAAAGATGCGCGAGCGTTCAATTGCGAAGCGGAGCCGCTTTTAGCATATGCGCCAAAAGCAAATTATTGCGCCGGCTCCGACACTTCGCGCACGAGATCCCCTGTCTGATGCTCACCAGCATGCCGCGCGATATCCGCTTGTGACACGATCCCGCAGCACCTGCCCGCATCGTCGACCACCGGAAGGCGACGAACCTGATTGTCTTCCATCTTTTTTCAGCATTCAGCAACGCTGGCATCGGTGGTCACTGTGATGGGTGAAGAGGACATGATGTCTTCGACCAGGGTTTCGGCAGATTTGCCTTCCGCAACGCAGCGGCAAGCGATGTCGCGATCGGTAATGACGCCGACCAGCTCGCCTTCCGCGTTGGTCACGGGAATTTGACCGCAGTCGTTGCTTGCCATCAGCGAAGCCGCTTCCTTCACACTGTCCGACGGGCTGCAGCATGCCGGATCCTTTGTCATCAGTTCGCGAATTTCCACGTCATCTCTCCTAGGTCTTTGGCAAATGGTTGCGCTGCTATGGCGCGCTCACTCGTTTAACGCAGGGCCCTGCCCCCTCGTTCCTTTCGGTCCGATGATATGGTGCCTTCGACCGACGAGCAGCCACTCGGACGAAGATCCATATAAGCGTCGTTGAAGCGCCTGAGTTGGGTCTGCGATCGAAGGGAGGCCAAAGGCTCGAGCTTTGCGTCGAGAACCGGATAGAGGCGGTCTGCCGTGGATCGGCGAAAGCAGAGCGGTTTTCCCCGAGTCGTGAGCTAAGACAGCGGTCCTCGGACGTTGGCGGAACAGTGAACCAACGGCATCGTTGTTATCTACTCGCACGGGTCATGGCGGCTTCTCCTGCAATTGATGCACGAGCCTGTTAAGATTACCCCTGTGCTCGTGGCTGGTGTCCCATCAAGCCAGACAACGGAATGCTACTGCAGCAGGCCTGCGAACAAACAACGCAAGAAAGACTTTGCTGATGAAAGCATCCGATCTCCTAGTCGCCGCCCTGGAAGCCGAAGGTGTCGAATACATCTTTGCCGTGCCCGGTGAGGAGAATTTGGATTTGCTTGAATCGCTTCGCACATCTTCGATCAGATTGATCGTCACCCGCCATGAACAGGGAGCCGGTTTCATGGCAGCGACATATGGTCGCCTCACCGGAAAACCCGGCGTCTGTCTGGCGACGTTGGGACCGGGGGCGACTAACCTTACAACGCCGGCCGCCTACGCTGCGCTAGGCGCTTTCCCCCTCGTCATCATTACCGGGCAGAAGCCCATCAAGGTCTCGAAGCAGGCCCAGTTCCAGATCGTCGATGTGGTCGCGCTCTTCACCCCATTATGCAAAATGGCAAAGCAGATCGTGAACGGTAATCGCATACCGTCCCTAATTCGGGAGGGTTTTCGAAGGGCGCAGGAAGAACGACCCGGCGCAGTACTGCTGGAGTTGCCCGAGGATATCGCGGAGGAAAAAACGTCGGAACCCGTCGTTGCGCCTCACCCGCGACACTACGCCGTAGCGGGCGATGCCGCGCTCGATGAAGCGGCCGAGCGGATCTTCGCCGCCGAACGCCCACTCCTTCTGGTGGGAGCCGGAGCCAACCGGCGCAGCGCCTGCAAAGCGCTCCGCAAGTTTGTTGACGATACCCAGTTTCCGTTCTTCGATACCCAGATGGGCAAGGGGGTGCTCGACGAAGCGAGTCCGCTCTATCTCGGCACCGCGGCATTGTCTTCGGACGACTATGTTCATTGCGCCATCGAGCGCGCCGATCTGATCGTCAACATCGGCCATGACGTTGTCGAAAAGCCGCCCTTCTTCATGGAGCCCGGCGGGCAAACCGTCATTCACATCAATTACAAGGCCGCCGAGGTCGACCAGGTCTATTTTCCGCAGCTGGAGGTCATCGGCGATATTGCTGGGTCGGTGGAAGGTCTGGGAGAGCGGCTTCGCGGCAAGCAGCCGTGCGACCTGACAGCTTATGCCGGTGTGCACGAAGAAATCGCCGCGCATATCCGTCGCGGCAGCGACGATGCACGGTTCCCGGTCATACCCCAGCGCGTGGTTGCCGATGTGCGCCAGGTCATGGGGCGGGACGACATCGTGGCGCTCGATAATGGTATCTACAAGATCTGGTTCGCCCGCAATTACATCGCGCATGAGCCCAACACCATTCTGGTCGACAACGCACTGGCGACGATGGGAGCCGGGCTGCCCTCGGCCATGATGGCGGCGATGCTCTGGCCAGAACGCCGTGTGCTGGCCGTTTGCGGCGACGGCGGGTTCATGATGAATTCGCAGGAAGTAGAAACCGCGGTCCGGCTTGGCCTCAACCTGGTTGTGCTCATTCTGAATGATGCCGCTTACGGGATGATCCGGTGGAAGCAGGAGCAACTTGGGTTTCCCGATTACGGCCTGAGCTTCGCGAACCCGGATTTTGTCACTTACGCGAAAAGTTATGGCGCGACGGGCCACCGGATCGACAGCAGCCAAGCACTGGTTCCGACCCTGAACGATGCGTTCGAGAGCGGCGGCGTTCACCTCGTGGATCTGCCGGTAGATTACTCCGAGAACCGCAAAGTTTTGATCGATGAGCTGAGCGCGATGGAATGCCCCCAATGACTTGGCAGGTCCTCAACCCTTACGACCAGGAGTGCATCGGCAGCGTGGACCTGGTCGAGTGGCCGCTGATCGACCGCTGGCTCGACGAGGCGCGCGCATTGCACGAAGACCGGCGGGCGTGGATTCCGGTTCATGAGCGGATTGCCATTTTGCAACGCGCCGGCGCGCTCATGCGCGAGCGTGCCGAAACGCTTGCGATGCAGATTGCACGCGAGGGCGGGAAACCGCTTGTCGACGCCCGTGCCGAAACCAGCCGCGCCATTCAGAGCGTCGAACTCTGCGTGCATGAACTGTTCGCGAGCGGCGGGCGCCAGATCCCGATGGACCTGACCGAGGCAGGCGCAGGCCGCAGAGCCTACACCTTCAGGGAGCCGATCGGACCTGTGGTCGCGATTTCGGCATTCAATCATCCGCTAAATCTGATCGCCCATCAGGTGGGCCCCGCGGTGGCGACCGGGTGCCCCGTTCTGGTGAAGCCGGCCAAGGATACGCCCCTGTCCTGCAAGAGCTTCGTAGAAATCCTTTACGAGGCAGGTCTCGACGAACAATGGTGCCGCTTCGTACCCTGCACGAACGATGTCGCCGAGCAAATGGTCACGGATCCGCGAACAGCGTTCTTCTCATTCATCGGGTCAGCGAGAGTAGGCTGGATGCTTCGTTCCAGGCTCGCACCCGGTACGCGCGTGGCGCTGGAACATGGGGGCGCGGCACCGGTCATCGTCGATGAAGGTGTTTCGCACGAGAACGTCATTCCGTCGCTCCTGAAAGGGGGCTTTTATCATTCTGGCCAGGTCTGCGTTTCGGTCCAGCGGGTGTTCGTTCCGCGCGCCGAACTGCCGGATTTCGCTGCCGAGCTGGCCGCGGGCGCAGAGGCACTGAGGGTGGGAGATCCGACTGAAGAGGAAACGCAGTGCGGTCCTCTCATCCGCCCTGCCGAGGTCGACCGGGTCGAAGCCTGGGTCGCTGCCGCCGTCGAGAATGGTGCCAGACTGGCCGCAGGCGGGAAGCGCATCGGCCCGACGCTCTATCATCCCACCGTTCTGGTCGATCCGCCCCGCGACGCCAAGGTTTCGCGAGAGGAGGTGTTCGGACCCGTGGTGTGTGTCTACGGATACGACAGTATCGACGCAGCAATTGCCCAGGCGAACGAGCTGCCTTATTCCTTTCAGGCCGCTGTATTTACCCAGCGACTGGACATCGCCGATCATTGTGTCGAGCGCCTATCGGGCTCCACAGTGTTGATCAACGACCACACCGCATTCCGCGTCGACTGGATGCCGTTCGCAGGTCGCCGACAATCGGGACTGGGGACGGGGGGCATCGGCTACACGATGGCGGATATGAGCGACGAGAAGATGGTGGTTCTGAACAGACCGCATAATTGTAATCTACCGTAGGCGCTGCTCATGGCGTCACTAACTTAACATCGAGGCAATGGACCGGTCACGCTCCCGCGCTCCTCCAACGATCCACGCGCCGAGAATGCAGCGAAAAGTGACCCCATGCGCCTATTTCTTCGTTCCCCACTCTCCACTGTTAATCTGAGTCGAGACGGTGTTTTGGTGTTGTCTCAGTTCGCTTTCAGTGGCAATGGCGCGCGGTCCATGACGCTCCGCTCAACCTCGCCTTTTCGGGCACTCGCGGCTCTGCTGCTGTTGTTCGCCGTAGTTTTCGGCGGCGCGTCCGATGCGGTTGCGTGCGATGATGTGGGAACCTCGGTGGAACAGGCTATCCAGTCGGTCGATACTTCGCCAGCACCCGAAGAGTCCGGCGACGACGCGCAACAGAACGCACTGTGCGCGCACGGCCATTGTCACAATGTGGCTCCGCTGGATCGTGGAGAGGCTTACGTGGCGGAGCAATTGGCGGCGACCACGCTGCACTTTGCCCTGCCGATGGTTGCGCTCAGCGCAGTTGAAATCACCTTAGATAAAGAGCCACCTCGGGCCTGACACTTTCCGTGCTGCTGTCGCAGCACGTGTTTTGTGTCAGCAGAGGAGCTCTCCGACAATGGTTTCCCGAATGCGAGTCCGCGCCGTTTGGTGCCGGATTCCTGCCCCGCGATCGAACGCGATTGGTCGCACGAGCAAAGTTGCTCGGCTTGTTATTGCTGCTGCAGTTCTTGGCTACGGCCCCGCTGCGGCACTGGCGCAAGTAAGCTCACCGACAACGCCCCAGGTGGGTTCGCCGACCATAGGTCCACCCGCGCCGATCGATCGCACCGGGAACGATGCGTTGCTGCTGGTGCCGAGCGACGAGCCCTTGCCCGATAACCTTACCCTCGAAGGGGCACTGGGCGCGGCGGAGGCACGGTCGCCGGCAATCGCATCGGCGCGCGCATCCGTCGCGGCGGCGCAGGGCAGGCTCCGTCAGGCGGGTTTCAGAGACAACCCCGAACTCAGCGTCGAGGTTGAGAACTTTCTGGGCACCGGGGAACTGAGCGGGCTGCAAAGCACTGAGGTGACCGTAGCGGTCAATCAGCGGCTCGACTTGGGAGGCCGGAGATCCGCGCGCCAGGCCGTCGGACGCGCCGAGCTCGCCGTGAGCGAGCTACGCTTGCTCGTCACGCGCGCGGAACTGGCCCGATCGGTGAGGCAACAGTTTGCGACAGCGGTCGCGGCGCGCGAGAGGCTGCGTATCGCGGCCGAGAACGAGCAGAGGTCGCGCGAGCTCGCACGGATCGCCAACATTCTGGTCGAAGTTGGCCGGGAGCCGCCACTGCGTGCGCTTCGCGCGCAGGCCGCAGCCAGCCAGGCCGCGGCAGAGCTTCGCGGCGCGCAAGCCGAAGAAGCCGCGTCACGCCGTACCCTTGCGGCTTTGTTCGGTGCAGACACAGCTCCCAGTTCGATTGCGGGCGACCTCGGCGAGCCGATCCCAAACACAAACTTACCGGTCGAATCCTTGGACGTACGGCTCGCCAATGCCCAGCTCGCTCTGGCCGAGGCGAGTCTCCAGCAACAGCTTGCGGAGCGACGGCTCGATCCCGCGGTTGGACTTGGCATCCGCCATGTCCAGGAGCTTGGCGATCAGGCGCTTGTCGCGGGGTTTTCGATGCCGCTGCCGATCAGGGACCGCAACAGCGGGAATATCGAGGCAGCTCGAGCCGAAATCCGCGCCGCGGAGGCTGAGCGGGCCAGTGCGCGTGTGGGGGCCAGCACCCGGATCGCCAACGCGACGGCCAATCTCAGCGCAGCCAACGCGCGTGTCGAAGCGCTCGAACGCGGAGCCATCCCCGAGGGTCGTGAAGCACTGCGGCTGGCGCAGCTATCGTATGAGGCTGGCAAGATCGAGCTGATCGAGCTGCTTGATGCGCAAGCCGCGCTGACAAGTGCCGAGACCCAACTGATCGAAGCTCGCCTGGCGCAGGCCGAAGCCACCGCGGAACTCGCGCGCGCGACAGCGCAGTAAGGACACGACCATGGACCTCAATCCAACTGATGATCGCAAAAAGCTCATCGCCATCGCCGGAGGCATCGCCTTGCTGGCGGGCGTTGGCGGCATACTTATCGGCCGTGCTACGGACGAGCCGACCGCAGCCGGTGCGACTGCCGAAGAAGCCGAGGCGGGCGAGGAAGAGGGCGAGGAGGAGCACGGACCCGAAGGGTTTGTGGCGGTTCCGCCTGCAAATCTGGACGCGGTCGGAATTCGGACCGAGCGTATTACTGCGGGCTCGCTTGGATCCGAAATCCTTGCCCAGGCGACCGCGACCGCTCCCCCGACCGGTCGCTCGTCCCTGACCGCTCGGGCGGACGGTGCGATCACGAGCATCTACAAGCGCCTCGGCGATGGAGTCGGTGCCGGTGAGACCGTCGCCTTGCTCGAGAGTCGCGAAGCGGCCGCGATCATGGCCGAGCGCGCTTCGGCCACAGCCCGCGCGCAGGAGACGGCCGCCGCGCTCAATCGTGAGCGGCGTCTGTTCGATGCCAAGATCACCGCTCGGCAGGATCTCGAGGCTGCCCAGGCCGAGGCTGCGCAGGCTCAGGCGGAGCTGCGCCGCACCCAGGCGGCGGTGACCGCGGCCGGGGTGACCTCAGACGGACGGCACATTGCCGTCCGCAGCCTGATCAGCGGCCGGATTACCAAGATGGATGCGGAGCTTGGCGCTTTTGTATCGGCCGGGACCGAGCTGTTCGAGGTCGCCAACCCGCGCAGCGTCCAGATCGAAGCGGCGGTGCCGTGGTCAGACGCTCAGCGCATCCGCCCAGGCGATCGGGCCGTGATCGAGCTGGGCGATGGGGCGACCCTGGATGCGGTGGTCCGATCGACCACACCCTCGCTCGACACCGAGAGCCGCGCCGCAACCGTGGTGCTGTCTCCGTCGGGCATTCCTGCCGGGCTGACCCAGGGCCAGGCATTTCGGGTCCGGATCACGCCGCGTGGTGGCGCGACTGGAAATCGCATCGTCATCCCGGAGGGTGCCGTCCAATCGGTGGAAGGCCGCGATGTCGTGTTCGTCCAGGTGAATGGCGGCTTCCAGGCGACCCCCGTGACCGCGGGTCAACGCAGCGGTGGCCGAATCGAGATTCTCGGAGGCATCAAGCCCGGCGCCGTGATCGCCACCGAAGGCGCATTCGTTCTCAAGTCGCAGCTTGGCGCCAGCGAAGCCGAGCATTGATACAGGCACCTCCCCATTTTCGAGGCTTCGGCCGCGCCCGCGATGCTGATCTCGGCATTGCCGACCGCTTACGCCTCCCAGGAACGTATTTATGTTAGATCGTCTTCTCGACGCTTCGGTCCGATTTCGCTGGGTGGTCATCGCCCTTACCCTGCTCGTTGCGGCGTATGGCGCCTACCAGCTATTCCGCCTGCCGATCGACGCAGTGCCGGACATCACCAACAAGCAGGTGCAGATCAACACCCAGGCGCCGGCCTTGGGTCCACTCGACATGGAGCGGCTGGTCACGTTTCCGGTTGAGACGGCGATGGCCGGGATTCCCGGCCTAGAAAGCACGCGCTCGATCTCGCGCAATGGCTTCAGCCAGGTCACGGTGATCTTCGAGGACAGCGTCGATATCTTCTTCGCGCGGCAGCAAGTTGCCGAACGCCTCAACCAGGCACGCGAGAGCCTTCCCGAAGCGGTCGAGCCGCAGATGGGCCCGCTGTCGACCGGCCTCGGCGAAATCCTGATGTGGACGGTCGATTACAAACGGCCGTTGTCCAAAGAGTCGAGGATGATCGCCGGGCAACCCGGTTTTCAGCCCGACGGCGACTTCCTCACACCCGATGGGGAACGGCTAACGACGGATGTGCAGAAGGCAGCCTATCTGAGGACGATCCAGGATTGGGTGGTCCGGCCGCAGCTCCGCAGTGTCGAAGGGGTTGCTGGGATCGATTCCATCGGCGGCTACGAAAAACAGCTGGTGGTCCAGCCCGACCCAAGCCGCATGGCGGCTTACGGCGTCTCGTTCACTGAGCTCGCCGAGGCCCTCGAGCGCGGAAACATCTCGATCGGCGCCAACTTCGTGCAGCGCGCCGGCGAAGCCTTTCTGGTGCGAGCGGACGCCCGCATTCGCACCGAAGACGAGATCGGCCGAACGGCCATAGGAACCCGTGGAGGGGTGCCCGTGCTCGTCCGCGACGTTGCGACCGTGCAAAGCGGCGGCGATCTCAGGACCGGTTCGGCTTCCATGAACGGGCGCGAAGTGGTCG
This sequence comes from Qipengyuania sp. YIM B01966, assembly GCF_016461955.1. Lineage (GTDB taxonomy): Bacteria > Pseudomonadota > Alphaproteobacteria > Sphingomonadales > Sphingomonadaceae > QFOP01. The sequence goes on from NZ_JADMNM010000014.1 coordinate 9,661, forward strand.
TGGGGACGGCCCTGATGCTGCTGGGCGGGAACAGCCGCATCGTTGCCGAAGACGTGCGCGAGCGGCTGGAGGAGGTCGCGAAGTCGATGCCTCCGGGCATCGCGGTGAACGTGGTCTACGATCGCGCCGCCCTGGTCGAAGCAACGATCGGAACCGTCGAGAAGAACCTGCTCGAAGGAGCCCTGCTCGTGGCAGCGGTGCTGTTCTGGCTGCTTGGCAATATCCGCGCGGCAATCATCGCGACGCTCGTGATCCCGCTTTCCTTCCTGTTCATGGCGATCGGAATGAATCGCTTCGGCGTGTCGGGCAATCTGATGAGCCTCGGCGCACTCGATTTCGGCCTCATTGTCGATGGATCGATCATCATCATCGAGAATTGCCTGCGCAGGCTGGCGGAGCGCCAGCATCATGAGGGCCGCCTGCTGAGCCTGCCGGAGCGCCTTCACGAAGTGTTCGAAGCCTCCAAGGAGATGCTCCGGCCCACCATCTACGGCCAGGCAATCATCCTGCTCACCTTTGCGCCGCTGCTCACCTTCACCGGAGTCGAGGGCAAGACGTTCTCGCCGATGGCGATCACGGTCATGCTGGCGCTGGTGGGTGCTTTCATCCTGTCGCTGACCTTCGTGCCGGCGATGGTCGCCGTCCTCATACGCGGCAAGGTCGCGGAGAAAGAGGTCAAGGCGGTTGCCTGGTACAAGGAGCGGTACGAACCCGTGCTGCGCCGAGTGGTCCAGCGGCCTTGGCCGTGGATTGGTGGCGGCTTGGCCACCATGGCGGCAGCCTTTCTTGTCTTCACAAGTCTGGGGCGCGAATTCATTCCCACCCTCGACGAGGGCGATCTTGCCATGCAGTCGCTGCGCGTACCTTCGACCTCGCTCGAGCAGTCGACCAAGATGCAGCTGGCGGTCGAGCGCGCGGTGTCCAGCCTCCCGGAGGTGGCCTATGTGTACTCGAAGACGGGTACGGCCGAAGTCGCTTCCGATCCCATGCCGCAGAACGCATCCGATGCCTTCATCATCCTGAAGCCGCGCGACGAGTGGCCGGACGGAGTCGACAGCCGCGAGGACGTTCTCGCCCGGATCGATGACAAGCTGGGGGGCCTCGTCGGCAACGCCTATGAAACAAGCCAGCCGATCGAGTTGCGCTTCAACGAGCTTATCGCCGGTGTCCGCGGCGACATCGCGGTTAAGGTCTTTGGCGACGACATGGACGTTCTCAATCGCGTCGCGGGCGAAGTCGCAGCCGCGATGAGCGGTGTCGAGGGAACTGCGGATCTGAAGGTCGAACAGACCGAGGGCTTTCCCACGCTTGAGGTGCAGTTCGATCGCGAAGCGATCGCTCGCTACGGCCTGGCCATGGAGGACGTGACCGACACGGTCGCGGCGGCCCTGGGCGGACGCGAAGCCGGATTGGTGTTCGAGGGTGACCGCCGCTTCGACATCATCGTCCGGCTCGACAATCTCAACCGTGACGACCTCGACGTGGTCGGCTCGCTTCCCGTGCAGCTCCCCGAAGGTGCTTCCGGTGCCGGAACGTCCGTCCCGCTGCGCGAGCTGGTCGCCTTCCGAACGTCCGAAGGCCTGAACCAGGTCAGCCGTGAGAACGGACAGCGCCGAGTCGTCGTGCAGTCCAATGTGAGGGGCCGCGATCTCGGCTCCTATGTCGAGGAGGCGCAGGAGCGGGTCGCGCAGGTTAAGCTTCCACCCGGTGTCACCATCACCTGGGGAGGGCAGTTCGAGAATTTGCAGGCAGCCTCGCAGCGCATCACCCTGATCGTGCCAGTGGTATTCCTGCTCATCTTTGGCATCCTGTTCCTGGCGGTGCGCAATTTGCGCTCTTCGCTGGCCGTCTATTCGGCGGTTCCGCTGGGGCTCGCCGGTGGCGCGTTTGGATTGGCGCTGGCGGGCTTGCCGTTCTCGATCTCGGCGGCGGTCGGTTTCATCGTGCTATCGGGGGTGACCGTGCTCAACGGTCTCGTGGTGATGACCAGCGTCCGTCAGCGGATCGATGCTGGACGACCGGTGGACGAAGCGATCGTCGAAGGCACTCTGGAGCGGGTCCGCGCGGTGCTGATGACCGGCATCGTGCCGGCGATAGGCTTCGTGCCCATGGCGCTGGCCACCGGGCGAGGGGCAGAGGTCCAGAAGCCGCTCGCGATCGTGGTCATCGGCGGCCTGATCGTCGCCACCATCATGACCCTCTACGTCCTTCCCGCGATCAGCCATCTCATCCTGAGGAAGCGCGGGGAGCCCCATCAGCCGGGCGATTTCGAGGACGGAATACCTGGGTCGGAACCGCTGCCAGCATGATCCGTCCAAGACCTGTCTTCGAGGAGAACACTTTGTGACGACACGCACACGCCTCGACCTTCCGCTCCTTCTCCCGACAGTTCCCGATGAAGCGGATCGCTGTGTCGCGAGGCTGCTTGACGAGCTGACCGAGCGTGACGGCGTGCGTGACGCGCATGTGATCGCTGCGATGGGGGACGAGCCGGCAAAGCTGTGTGTCCATTACGATCCGGAGAAGGTCGGGCTGGAACAGATACGCAAGGCGGCGCGCGCGGCCGGGGCCGCGCTGACCGCTCGCTTTGGGCACCTCGTGTGGCAGGTCGAGGGGATCGAGCAGGAGCGGCGGGCGCGGACCGTTGGGGAAACGCTGTGCCGCATCGAGGGCGTGTTCGAGGCGCAAGCAACGGGTAGCGGAGCTCTGAGAGTGGAGTTCGACCGGAGCCTCGTCGACGAAGCAGAGATAACGTCGGCGCTTGCCTCGCTCGGCGTAAGTCGCCGAGGCTCGAACACGCGCGCTACAGAGGCTTCGGGCGCTTCTCCCGATCCGGTTACGACCCCGACTGCTACTCCCGCCGGCAAGCACGCGCACGACCACGCCAAAGATGCCGAGCACTCCCATGATCATACCGAGGGCGGGGGCCACGCTCACGGCGGCGTATTTGGGTCGAACACCGAATTGTATTTTGCGCTCATCTCCGGCGTCGCGCTCGCTATCGGATTTGCACTGTCCTGGGCCGACGCCGCGCCGGAGGTTGTCTCCACTGCGCTCTACCTTGCCGCCTACTTCTTCGGCGGGTTCTTCACTGTCCGCGAAGCTATCGATTCCCTCAAACTGCGCCGCTTCGAGATCGATACGCTGATGCTCGTCGCCGCCGCCGGCGCGGCCCTGTTGGGGGAATTCGCCGAAGGGGCCTTGCTCCTGTTTTTGTTCAGCCTTGGCCACGCGCTCGAGCATTATGCCATGGGGCGCGCCAAGAAGGCGATCGAAGCGCTGGCAGAGCTAGCGCCGCAGACGGCGGTCGTGCGGCGCGGCAGCGCCACCGAGGAAGTGCCTGTCGAGGCGCTGGTCGTCGGCGACATTGTCGTCGTCAAACCCAACGAGCGCTTGCCGGCTGACGGGTTCGTGATCGAAGGCACCAGCAGCGTCAACCAGGCGCCGGTGACTGGCGAAAGCGTTCCGGTCGACAAGCAGCCGGTAGAGGATCCGGCAGCCGCTGCGGCCGCAGCGGACAGCGTCGCGGCCACGTCCAGAATATTCGCGGGCACGATCAACGGCTCTGGCGCACTGGCAATCCAGGTCACCCGTCTCGCCTCCGACACGACATTAGCCAAAGTCGTGAAGCTCGTCAGCGAAGCGGAGACGCAGAAGTCTCCCACTCAACGCTTCACCGACCGGTTCGAGCGCATTTTCGTGCCGGTCGTTCTCGGACTGGTGGTGCTGCTGCTGTTCGCATGGGTCGTGATCGACGAACCCTTCAGTGCCAGCTTCTATCGGGCGATGGCTGTTCTGGTCGCGGCCAGCCCCTGTGCTCTCGCGATCGCAACACCGAGCGCGGTCTTGTCGGGCGTGGCACGGGCGGCGCGCGGCGGGGTGCTCGTGAAGGGCGGCGGGCCGCTCGAGAACCTGGGCGCACTGAGCGCTATTGCGTTCGACAAGACGGGAACCCTGACCGAAGGGCGGCCGCGCGTGACGGATGTCGTTGCGGCGGCCGATGCAACGGAGCAAGAATTGTTGCAGACGGCGGTCGCGGTGGAAGCGCTCAGCGACCATCCGCTCGCCGCGGCGATCGTCCGCGATGGGACGGAGCGGCTCAAGGGCCCGGCCGCGAAGGCGACCGACCTTAAATCGATCACGGGACGCGGTGTCGAAGCCGTCGTCGACGGCCAGACCGTTCACATCGGACGCGACGAACTCTTTGCCGAGGCGGGCGGCGAACCGCTTCCCGATGCAGTGAAGGCCTCGGCGGATGAACTGCGTTCCCAGGGGCGGACCATTATGATCGTTCGCCAGGGTGCGCGGTACCTTGGCGTAATCGGGCTGATGGATACTCCTCGGTCGGCGGCTCCCGCAACGACTGCCCGCCTGCGCGAACTCGGCATCACGCGAATGATCATGCTGTCGGGCGATGCGACACCTGTCGCCAAGGCCGTCGCCGCGAGCGTCGGCATTGAGGACGCCTGGGGCGATCTCATGCCCGAAGACAAGGTCGAGGCGATCAAGAAGCTCCGTGCAGCGGAGAGCAAAGTCGCGATGGTCGGTGACGGCGTCAACGATGCGCCCGCACTTGCCACGGCCACGGTCGGAATTGCGATGGGAGCGGCCGGGTCCGACGTGGCGCTCGAAACCGCCGATGTCGCGCTGATGGCCGACGACCTGTCCAAACTGCCGTTCGCGGTCGATCTTAGCCGGCGCACGCGGCGGATCATCCGCCAGAACGTGTTCGTGAGCATGGGTGTGGTGGCAGTGTTGCTGCCTGCCACGATACTCGGGCTTGGGATCGGGCCTGCCGTCATTGCCCACGAGGGATCGACGTTGATCGTGGTCTTCAACGCGCTGCGGCTTCTGGCGTTTCGAGAGGTGCCTTTCGCCGGGAAACCGGCCACAAAGGAGCGCAAGGGATGAGCGAAGCCAATTTCGATCTCGGCTCGGCCGACAAACGAAAGACCCTGTGGCTGGTCCTGGCGCTCAACGTCGCCATCGCCGCAGGCTTTTTCGTGACGGCTTTTCTGGGGGATTCGAATGCACTCCTGGCCAACGGTGTCGACAACTCCTCGGACGCAGTTGTCTATGCTTTGAGCCTGTTGGCGCTGACGCGGTCACGTCGCTGGAAACGAGGCGCCGCGCGATTCTCAGGCGTGATGCTTCTGATCTTCGCCGTCGGTGTGATGGCCGATGCTGTGCAGCGTTATCTCAACGGCTCGACTCCCGGCGGCGCGCTCATGATCGGCATGGCGATCGTGGCTGCTGTCGTAAATCTGTGGTGCCTGCGCCTGCTGAACAAACTGAAGAACAAGGATGTCAATTTGCGCGCGGCAACGACGTTCAGCTTCAATGACTTCGTCTCGAACGGCGGCATCGTCCTTGCGGGAATCGCGGTCATGCTGACAGGGGCGAACTGGCCTGATTTGATTGTTGGCATCGCTGTCGCCTGCATCGCGGTTTATGGTGGGATCGAGATCTTGCGTGATGCTCACAAGGACACCCATCAGTAATTCTCAACCGCTCTGCTCGTACAGAAAAACTGGGCCATCCCCCCCGGCGTCAGGACAAATTGGAGCGTTCGAGAGGTTTCGATCGCGTCGTTAAAGACCAATCCCGCGCGGGTCATATGTGCATGTCCGTCGTCAGAACATTTG
>NZ_JADMNM010000015.1 GCF_016461955.1 Qipengyuania sp. YIM B01966
CAAATGTTCTGACGACGGACATGCATGCGCTCGTCCTGTTCCCTCGCGCTCTGAATGCGTTCGGCAATCTCCTCGCGGGCTTCGGCGAGCGCCTTCTCGAGCTTGGCTGTCCGGACCCGGTACTCGGCGACCTTCTTTCTCAGTCGGTTGCGCTCCGCCGTAATGCGCCGGAGCTGGTCGTCCGCATCGGCGCTAGGGTTGGGAACGCGCCAGAGCTCGACGTAGTCGTCGTCGTAGAGCTGACGGCGCTTGATGGCCTTCCCATGCGGATGGAAGTCGGGAATTCGCTCGAGGATGGCGGGAGCCGTCAGCTTTTCTCCCTTCCCGATGATTTCATCGCGCGCCGCGATGATCGCCTGGGCCGTCTTGCGCTTGGCTGGTGTCATGTGGCGGAGGTCGGGAACTGCACTCATGGCCTGCTTCTCCTCGAATGGGCGGCGTTGGCGAGGGCCAGCATCTTCATCTTCCGCCGGCCTTCGCCGAGCGATCGCCTCTTCTTCCGCTTCTGCGTGAGCAGGTCGGTAAGCTTCGCATATCGCCGGGTCAGTCCCATGTGGGCGTGACCGAGCAGGTTCTGGATGACATGCGGGTGCACGCCGCGGGAGTAGAGGTCCTTCGCGACGGCGGCCCGCAGGTCGTGGATGGTATAGCTGCCATGTCCCGCCGTGAGGTAGGCGAGGAAGATTGCGAGATCACCTCCTCCCAGCGCCCGGTCGCGCGCCCGCAGCAGGTAGGGCTGCGCATCGGCCTTGCCCTTGATCTGCTGGGGAGGCGGCAGGAGTTCCGCCACCGCCTCCAGCCCGAAGACCTGCTTCAATTCCGACTGGAGGTCCTGAAGGGCCTCGAGCGTTCGTTCGCCTACGTGATACCTGCGCTTGCCCGATTCAGCTTCCTCGCCGTCGGTATCGTCCTCGTCCGGGTACGCTCCCTTTGGATACGCGGTCCAGTACGCCATCTCGGCCTCCTCGTCGAAGAAGAGGTTCGCCGCATCGGCTCTCAGTTGCACGAGCTCGCCGCTGCGCATGGCGGTGTCCCGCCCGCATCTGAACGCGACTCGCGCCATGCGCATCGCCAGCGCGAAGGACTCGATAGGCACGAGTGTGTCCCCGTGGTCAAGCGCCATGCGGTGCATGGCCTTGGCATGCTCGTCGAAGTCCAGCAGGCCTGCCGGCGAACTATTGGCACCGGGGAGGCCCCACTCCTGGATGAGTTCGAACCGTCGTTGGCGAATTTCGCGTGGCAGCCGCCAGGAGCCGTTCATGAGGTCGTGGCTGAAGAGCGTGACGAAGTACGGTGGGCTCGTGGGCCTACCGTCGAGCTCGCTCTTCACGTACTTAAGGTGGTAAGGTTCACTCTCCGAGCTGGCCGTGCCTCGTTTATGGGTCCTGAGGATCGAAGGCATCGCCGAGATCGTCGAGTATTCGGCTGCGAGGCGGTCCAGATATGATTCGGGGCGCCATAGCTCCCAGTAGTCCGTGCGAATGCCCGGCGCGCCCTCCGACCGACCATCGTCTTCAATGTGCGAAGTGCTCGTAAAGCCGACGTGGCCCGAGGGCACCTGATCCAGCTCGTCGAGAAGGCCTCGCGTCTTCATGAGGACCGCCTCGATGTCATGCCAGCGGATCTCGATGACGGCTTCGATCTCGGTCAGTCGCTCCGCGAGTGGACCGGAACTGGTCAGGCGGGACTGACGCTCCTGCGCTTGGTTAATCGCCGAGGCTGGCCGTAGGGAATGCTGGCAATTTTCTATGTCCTCGGCCTTCCAGCGGACCAGCGTCGCAAAACCCTCGGGTGCATCCGTGAGTCTGGCTGCGTTGTTGAGGTCTTCGAACATGCGCAACGCGGTGAGAGGCTCATCCAGGGTCGCGCGTGTGACCTTCCCACTTTCTAGACTTTGGGCGAAGCCCGAGAGCCAAGTCCGCACCGCGGCCTGAACGTCATTTTCAACGGGCTGGAGTTTCTGTGCGAAGGTGAAGAGGTTGGCGGTTCGCTGCTGGACGTACTTCACTCCGGTTCCACTGGCAGCCAGGCGGAAGATGTAGATCGCCGCCTCCACCTTGAGGTGCGTCATCTCGGCAAGCATCGAGAGTGCATGCTGCGAAGGCGCCGCGAAGTCGTCCTCGAAGCGGTCGTCGAGGCAGGTGAGTGGCAGCTTCCTCAGGCCTGCCGGCAGGTGCTTCTTGGCGAAAGCTTCGGGAGTGAGGGATTTCTGGGTCTTGATCGCTCTGCGCCTGACCCGCTCAATCAGGGCAGTCGATGTCGGATCCTGACGCTCGATCTTGAATGGTAGGAGTTCTCGCGCTTCGCGTCCGTTGAAGAGGTCGAGAGCTTCGAGATAGTCGAAGGCGGCGTCGGTGACGAAGGACGGATACGGTGTTCGGCTGGGAATGCGCAAAGCGTCCCGGACGGTGCGTATCGCGTCGAACGCCTCGAGCGTCTCGGGCCGGGACTGGCGAGCGATCCATAGCTCCCACAGGTCGAGGCATCCCCAAGCAGGATCGAAGGAGAGGTGCCAGTACTTGTCGGTCCCCGCGTCGACCCTCTCGATTATGCCCAGTCGGGCCAGCTCGGCCACGGGCTTCTCGTCGATCCGGAGGAGCTCGGACACCCCCCTGATCTTCATCCGGAGCCGCTGCCCCTTGAATCCGGTCAGGTCGATGATGGCGTCGGGGTCGCCGCGCCGGCGAGGCTCGAGGAGGTTCTTGGCGGAGATCGCGGGATGTTCCGCCGCCCGCATGTTGGCGACTACCCTTGGCACTGGCGCATCCTCTCGACGATTTCCCTGGCCTTGTTCTCGCCCGCCTTTTCGGCGATGGCCTGGCTCAGATCCGCGACATCGGCCTTCATGACCTCCCGCCGGATCCGCATGCGCCTCTTGTGCAGGGTGCCGGCGGCGTAACGGAAGATGTTCTCCGGGCTCATGTACATGTCGTCGGCGAAGTCGATGAGCGACGCCGCAAAGTCGTCGAGATCCGGGTAGAGCACGTCGAGCTTGCGGATCTCCTCGTCGATGCGGGCATGCCGGAAGACGTGCGGGGTCGGGCGTTTCGATGTCCCGTCCAGTTGGGGCACGAGGTATTTCGACCTGAAGGCGGCGCGGTTGAAGTAGGTCTGGCGAAGCGACCATTCGCTCATCGGCTTTCCGTCGGCCCTGGGGAACAGCAGCACCTTCGTGAGCTTGTCCTCGGCATCCCACCTGGTCGCCCATTTCCTGAGCATGTGCATGCTTTTCCCGGCCGCGTACCCGTCGGGCCGATCTTCGAAGGCCGCGACCAGTCGTCGCACGGTGTCGTCGCTGATCAGCAGGGTCTTGACCCGGATTCCCATCGATTGCTTGTTGGGCGCGGCGATTTCGTCTCCGAAGCGGGAGGCTTCCCACCAGTCCCAGGCGTTGAGCAGGGGCAGTTCGCTGATCCGGCAGCCGCTTTCGGCCATCACGCTGAAGGTGAGATCGACCTCGAGCGGCCAACCCATCTCCCGCCCCGCCGACAGGATGGCGTCGCGGGCCTGGCTGGGGTCCTGCATCTTGGGTCGGTAGGCCTTGCCCGAATGGGTTTCGTAGCGCAGGCCCCGGAACGTGAAGAATTTGCGGCCGCGTTCCCGGCGCGCTTCTAGCTTGCGCCGTTCGACGATGTCCTGCTTCCGGTAGCCGTCGACCATGAGGGGATTGGAGTCGTCTCTGAAGCCGTGGTCGACCAGCCATTCGTAGAAGTCGAGCATCGCGTTCAGCAGGATGCTGATCTCGGTTGTGTCTTGGCCCTTCCGAGTGACCTTGACGATTCCGTCCCGATGGGCCGGCCCCTTCATCGACGAGAACTTGCAGCCGTGCCGGCTCAGGAAATCCTCGATCTCGGTGCGGCTGTCCGCGGTCGAACGACCGAGGATGTCGTCGACGTTCGCGGGCTTCTGCGCGAGCCAGCGGCCGAACCACTTCACGAGCTTGCGCCGGGCGGAGCGGCTGTAGTTCCTCAAGGCATATTGCGCGGCCTTGGTGAGGACGCCGCTGACCCCCCGTCCAGGAACGGTCACTACCGGCATGGAGGTAACCCGGTGGTGAAGGACCTCTAAGGATGGTATGGTGGCTGGGGTGTGCATCGGTTTGAGGATGGAGTTTTCGCTGACCATTTCTGACCGACCTTATGTGCGGTTTACGGATATGGATTGCAATAGTGCACAATGTGCACTATCCTTTTGAGCAAAGACCTCTCCCCTTTATGTTGGGTGTTTTTTCCATTGCACACTTTGCAGTTTTTGAGCACTCAATTAAAGCCCGATCACGAGGCTGATGGGTGGGCAGCCGGAGCGATTAGGGACGCTCCCGCGCGGCCCCGTCCCGGCTTCGGCAGGGTGGCTTGAAAGGTCCTCGGGACCTCTGGTGCCTAGCCGATGCCGACGAAGGCGAGGACCTTCCTCGCCGCCCAGTAGGCAAGCGGCAGGACGAGCAAGAAGAGCAGCAGGGCGAACTCGAGCTCTATCGGTTCAGGTCGGCGCATCCCTTCTGCTAACCGAGATCACAGGCTGTGGGAAAGCGCTGAGCTTCACTGGCCTTCGGACATCCTTGCCGTAGGACGGTGATGTTCGACTGGTCCGCAGGAGGGCCACCTCAGGAGCGCCCCGCTCGCATCAAGATATGAGCGCGCGATCCCATCGCCGACGGCAGCTGTGGGTCGTGCCCGCAGTCATCGCCGTCTTGACCACTCTCATCTCGCGATCCTTGCGAGCACTTCGGCCCGCGGTTGCCTCTTGAAGCGGTTCGCGCTCGAACGGGCTTCCGCGATGTTCACGGAGGACAGGTTTGGCAGGATCAGGCGCAGGTATTCGCGGTATGGCGGAGTTATTGCAACAAAATATCCTACTGAAGTGTAACACAAATTTGGCTACCTAGCGAGTCATGGATGATCATGATGCCTTGCCCCAGCTTCCCCATTCTAACCACCCCAACGTCCTATCTGGTTTGCTGACGAAGCGCGGCGAAATTGCCGGCCTCGCAGAAGGATTGCAGGACAAACTGCGCGAGGCGCTCATCAATTTGGATCACGTCGATCAGACCATTCTTCTCTTCGACCCCGAAGCTGATCTTGCCGAGATCAAGGCGAAGCCGCTTCCTCCGCGTCACGTCGCGTTCAAGGGCCAGGTGACCCGGTCGATCCTTCACCTCCTACGTACCACCGGTGAGGGCTTCGACGGCAAGGCGATCACCTTGCGGCTCATGGCCGAGCGCGAACTCAACTCTGCCGATGCCAAGCTGGTCAAGACCATTCAGAAGCGCGTTGGTGCGGCCCTGCGTAACATGCGCGATCGCGGCTTGGTTTGCTCCGAGCAGGGAAAGGGCGGTTTGCTCGTCTGGCGCTTGGATTGCGACAGGAGTTCGTCAGGTCAGAAGGGTCCATAGCTGCTGACACCGACCCGCAAGATTTTAACGAAATCAATCGTCGGTGAAAGGATCGGCTATGGATGACTGGTATGACCAAGACTCACAGATTACCTCATGCCCACACGCAGCAAAGTGCAAGGGTTCTTCTGCATGGTTTTGGGCTGAGGTGGTGCTGATCTCGGTTCCCGTGATCTCGGGCTACATCGTCCTTGGACTGACTGTAATTAGATGGGCCGCCAGCTTCTTGCCTTGAACCTGCTCGGGGAGCGTTGGCGATTCGCTCTGTGCGGTCTTTGGATCATTCCGCGAGCTTTCGGTCAGCGGCGCCGTAGTGGAGTCCTTTCCGACGATTGCTCGATCTGGCCGCTTCGCGTCACGGTTGTAGCTCGACCCGCGACGCCGTTGACCTCGCTGTATTGGATGGCAACGAGATTCAGCTCGTCGCCGAGCCCGGAAAAGGATCCGTGCAATCCCTGGAGAAGGGGGAGGCTTTCGATCGAGTGTGGAACGGGAGCGGGATTATCGGGGCCCGGGATGGAGCTCGGCATGAGATAGATGCATGGCGGAACGAGCCGCCATGGGCCGATGACCGTCCTTCGTTCCATCACGCCTGTCTGTTCGATCTTCGGGCATGGTCTTCCCAGCGTCCCGCAACGCCAATCCCATATGACGACGCCGTCGACCTGCTGCTGCCGTTCGATGATCTCGGCACTGAGGCGTGTGTGTATGCCGGACCAGGCATTCCTGCGGGGATCGGCACCCTGGTTCGTGCATATGCTCCAGATCAGGAATTCGGAAACGCCGTCGGGCCGCTCGAAGACGTTAGTGTTATTGCCGTCGAGGCATCCCTTGACCGCAATGGCAGTCCGCTTCCCCGCGTTGATGTGCACCATGAAGTCGTAGCGGGCTGAGCCGTCGGCTTCCTCATAGTCGGATATTCGGGCTTCGTCTTGCAGATGGTTCAAGACCCGTCGCACGAAGTCCCGTTTTTCCGTTCTGTCGGCCGCATACTGGCCACGCACCCGTTCGATAGCCCCTCTCAGGATGCCGCTTTGATAGAATTCCGCCTCGTCGAGGCCGTGGTCTCCCAAGAGATGAGCCTGCGTCTTCAATACCTCGGCGAAGTCGCGAATGCTCGCCTGCAGGTTCTGGTTCTTGGAGCAGGGAATTACCGCCATGGTCCCGCGGCTCTACCTCTCTCCAAGACGACGGTCTACGCCGCTTCCGCCATCAGGTCGACGAGGTCGGCCTGGTCGACGGCATTTGCGGACACGATGGGCTCGAGAAGGTTTTTGGCGATGTGCCTGACGACGGGAACGGCCACGCCATCGCCTGTCAGATGATAGGCGTCATTGTAGCTCTGGGGCAGGCAGTAAGTGTCCTTCAGACCCATCAGCCGCGCGGTTTCACGCGCGGTTATGAGGCGTGATCGCACCGTCTTCCCATCGACGATGACGATCACCTGCCTGCTCGATCCGCCCGCGGGCGTTCGCAGGCAGCCTGAGATGCCGTCGAACCTGACTTCGGCGCGCTGGACCTTGTCGTCCTGCGCGTTTCTCCGCGTCCGCTTGTAAACGCAGCCGACGGTCATTTCGCCCGATGCCTGCGCCTTCCGCACCTTTTCCATGTTGATCGGCGACATCATGGCGAGCAGCGATTTGGTTTCGGCGGGGGTGTGCCAGCCGTCGGACCCGGCAGGGTTGTCCAACAAATCGACGAATTTCACCTTTCGGGTCCGCGGGACTGGCAAGTTCCACCAGATCCATTTGGCCGCGACCTCTGCCGATAGTTTGGCCTGCGCGTTGACCAGCTGCTTGGTATGGAAGCGCCCGACGGGTTCGTCCGAGCAGAGCGCTTCGGGAATGACGAGACCGTCCTTCACTCCGATTATGAAGAGACGGGGTCGCGACTGCGGCACGAACAACGCCGCGTCGACTACAAGCGCTCCGAAGCGGTAGCCCCGTGAAGCGAATGCCTCGCCGATTGCGGCAAAATCGCGCCCACCATGAGACGCGAGAGTGCCGCAGACATTTTCGAGCGCGATGAGATTAGGACCGCGCCCCTCGGCATGGAGCTTTCCCATGAGCTCCCAGAATGGCCAGAACGTGCCAGAACGCTCGCCCTTCAGCCCCGCGCCACCGCCAGCGAGGCTCAGGTCCTGGCAAGGGAAGGATGCCCAAGCGAGATCCGCCGCCCCGTCGATCTGGGAGGGAGCGACCTTCGCCACGTCACCGATGTGGAGCGTGCTCCCGCCCCAGTTGGCGGCGTAGGAAGCCGCCTTCTTGTGATCGAAGTCGTTGGCGAACAGACAGCGCCATTCTCGGCCCAGGCCCGCCCGGGCCATTCCGCCGCCTGCGAAGAATTCCAGGAAGCTAGGCATTGCTCGGAACCCCGATAGCGAATCCTTCGCGCTGCAGCTTCTCGACGATGGCCTCGACGATCCAGGTGTTCGCGGAGACGCTACCGGGCCGTTTGGATCGGGCGCTTTCGATGGCGTCCATGATCTCGCTCTCTACCCTGATGCTCGTGTGCTTCTTGCCGCTCATGGCTGAACCTCTATCTTGTGTCTACCCATAGTGGCGCCAAAAAGGCGCCAAAGCAAGAATAAAGTTTGCCTTTTGTTCTGTTTGTCGCTTCCGTTAGCACGTCCTATAAGGCGAAGATATTGTGTGCTTTCCGTGCGCAATCCAAACGGAGTTGAACGGGATGGGAATGGAGAAGGCGGCACCGTGTCGGCACGCGGGAGCACCTCCCGAGGAAGTGGTCAATCTGGCCGTGAACGCCATACAGACGATCGTCGAGGATGACGATTTTCTCACCCGCCGGGGTCTGACCCGGCGAGAGTTCGAGCTCGCTCTTCCTACCGCCATACAGCGTATCAGGGGCAGCGCGGCGGCGAGCAATTCCGATCGACGCGATTTCCTTGTCTCGATCTTCGGCGCGTTGAAGGTTGCGGGGGTTATCCACTCCTTTCGCATGCCTGATTACGGCGACGACACCGTGTATCAGCTCGACGTTCCGAGCGTTGGTCGCGTGGCGATCATCCAGAAGGGCTGCCCGGACGGCAACCACAGCAGCGTGAAGTGGTCGCGTCCCGACTGGGCGAACGAGGCCTATCTCTGGTGGTTGTGCGACAGCCTGAGCTATCAGCCTGGCGAGCACATTGCGAAGGGCGTGAACCGCCTCCGTAACCGTTTCTTCGACCCAGGTTACAGCGACGCGGTCGACGGCGTCATCTTCCACAACTCGATGTGTGGTACTTCGGTCCGGCCATGCCCGAAGAAATCGCGTAGCGTTTCCATCGGCGAGACCGAGGTGCCGCCCCCTTGCTTATGGGTCATGCCTGATCGCAGGGGGATAGACGAGATTGGTCCAGGGGACTGGAACTGGAACGGCAACCGCGAACTCGGTTTTCCGAAGGCCTTGCTGTCCTTCTTCGGCATCGTCGAAGCGGAATACCTCAACTACATCGGATTTGTGGGCTTCGCGAGAGGCGCACGCGGGACACGTGCCACGATCGCGTCGCGCTATGGCCCCGGTCAGACGACCATTTTCAGGAGTGACGCACGTTGAACCCTGTTCTCGATCAAGATCGCGCCCAGCTCGTCGCCACGCGTGCGGAGGGGGCACCACGGCAGCTTCTTCCGCAGTGGCTCAGGCCCGAGAAGGAACTTCCAGTAGTTTCGCTCGAGGTGGACTGGGTCAGGTTCTCGATCCTCAATCACCGGACGCGGGCTGAGCAGATCAAGGTGACCCGTCAGCCGGGCAAAAAGGATGTCTTCACCGATCCGTTCTCGGATGCTGCGCAGACCGAGCAATACAACATCCTCATTAAGCAGGCACACGCGGACGATCTCTTCGACGATCTCGCAAAGCGCGGTCAGCGCGAACCGGCGGTCATCACGGCCGACGGCGTTTTGATCAACGGCAACCGTCGCGGTGCCGCCCTGCGAAAGCTGTATGTCGAGGACGACAAGCAGGATGCTCGTTACATCCGCGCCTTCGTGCTGCCGAACGACGTCACCGCACAGGAGATCCTTGACCTCGAAACGGAACTGCAGGTCTCACGAGACTATCGTCAGCAATACTCTTGGGTGAACGAGGGCTTCCTCATTGAGGATATCTTCGAAGCCTCGGGGAAGGATTGGGCCAAGGTGGCCAAGCGCGTCCGACTGAAGCAGGATGAGGCGCGCAAGATATACACGCAGCTTCAGCAGCTACATCAGCTGGTCGAGATGTCCGGCGGCGCACTCGACTACACCAACTTCGAGGACAAGGAGAGCCCCTTCACGGAGCTGTCGGCCTACGTATCGAACAAGACGCCCCAGGAGACGAAGGTGGTTCGCGACTCGTTCTTCCTCGGCGTGATCTCCGATGCCAACTACCGCGACCTTCGCAAGCTCCGGCGGCCTGATGCCGACACGTTCATCGAGAGCGAATTCCAGAAGGAACCCGTGCTGGCCAAGTTGATGGAGCTTGCAAAGGGCGAAGCGACGGCCGATGCGGACGAGGCCGACGATCTGCTGGACGACGTCCTTGGATCGCAAGAAACCAGCGCGTCGGGCGTTTCGGCGGTTCTGTCCTTCCTCGCTACCAAGAACAAGGACGAGATGATCTCGCTGCCTGGAGGCGACACCGTGCTGGTCGACAACCTGCTGGAGACCGTCAAGGAAGCCGTGACAGTCGCTGCGAACGAAGCAGACGAGGACACCAAGGACAGCAAGGCGGTAAATGCTCCGCTACAACGCTTGGATGCGGCGATCCGCGACGCAGGCCGCTCCTTGAGCATTCTTGCTCAGGCGCGCAGCTTCGATGAGTTCGACGAGGCGGGCTTCGTCGATCGGGTCTCTCAACTGAGGGAGATCGTGGAGCAGCTCGAGCAGAAGTAGATGTTCACCGCCGAACTTTACAAGCAGGACAGGCCTCGCGTCGTCATCGAGCGCGAGGGTGAGGAGAGCCCGGGAGCATGGGCGCGCCTCGAGGAAGCGATGGCCCGCGGAATAGAGTCCGGCTCCGTCAGCAGGACTGTTGTCCATGCTGACGTATTTCTTGCTGAGCTCGCTGTGATCCGGGAGTTGAAATCCGTCTTCAAGGTCGGGCTCGCCTTGGGGGAAGAGCTCACGGCGCAGTTGAGGCGAATGGCGCGTGACAGGGGGTTGCGAGAGCAGGTCGTTGAACTGGGCGATCCTGATGACGACGAGCTTGACGCGCTGAAGCAGGAACTGCGCGACTCCGGCTTCCGACGTGAACTACGGCCATTTCAGCTCGTGAACCTGTATCGCTTGGTCAATCTGCCACACGGGGCGGACTTCTCCGTGCCCGGCGCGGGTAAGACAACAGTCGCCCTCGCGGCTTTTTCCCTCCTGCGTGCTCGTGGGGAGATCGAAAGGTTAGCGGTTGTAGGCCCTCTGGCTGCATTCGGTGCCTGGAAGGAGGAACTGGTCGAATGCTTCGATGTTCCGCCGAAGTTCGCTGTTCATGACGGTCCTGGCACGATCGTGCCCCGGGATGCAGTGGTGCTGCTTTCCAATTACCACAGGACGGCCAACGACTACGACTTTGTCCGTTCGTTTGTCTCGACGGTCCCTACGCAGGTCATTCTGGACGAGGCGCATCGCATCAAGAGGGGGTCAAGCGGCCAACACGGTCGAGCCGTGTTGGATCTTGCCTACGCGGCCGCCCGCCGGGACGTGCTAACGGGAACGCCGGCACCACAGGGTGCGCACGATCTCGTCGCGCTGATCAGCTTCCTCTATCCTGGTCAGGATCGGCAGATCCTCCCCGACGCTGCGTATTTCGAACGCCAAGGTCGCGATCAGGATGTTCTGTTGGCGACCAATGCCGCCGTCCGCCGCTATTTCGTCAGGACCCCGAAGGTCGAGCTCGACCTGCCTCCGACCGAATTCAGGGTGATCCGGCAGGCGATGCCGCCGATTCAACAGGCGATCTACGACGCCCTGCTCGGCCAGTATCGTGCGGCGTTTGCACTTCCCGATGCGCCGCGACACGAAATGCGCCGCCTCGGTCGCATCGTGATGTACCTGCTTGAGGCCGCGACCAATCCGATGCTGCTCCTGGCTGGTTCCGAGGAAGGAGACATCCGGGAGTTCACCCACCCCCCACTGCCGCTCAAGGGCGGCGAAAGTCTCGTCCGTCTTCTGGCTCGCTATGCGGATTACGAGGATCCCTGGAAGTATTCGATGGTCGAACAGATCGTCGAGGAGGCGGCTGCGCGCGGAGAGAAGGTGCTGGTCTGGTCGAGCTTCGTTCGGAACCTCAAGCTGCTGGAACGGCGTCTCGAGCGGTTCCAGCCGGCTGTCGTCCACGGCGGGATTTCATCGGACGAGATAGCGCCACCCGAAGTCGTCACGCGCGAGCGTGAGTTCGATCGCTTTCGTCACGATGACGGCTGCTCTGTGCTCCTCGCCAACCCTGCCGCGTGTGGCGAAGGCGTCAGCCTGCACCACTGGTGCCATGAGGCCGTCTATCTGGATCGCACCTTCAACGCCGGGCATTTTCTTCAGAGCCAGGACCGTATCCATCGCCTAGGCCTGGACGAAGACACCATGACGCGGTTTACGTTGCTCGTCAGCGAAGGTTCTATCGACGATGCGGTAAACGGGAGGCTCGTGGAGAAGGTCTCAGCGCTCGCGGTGCTGATGGACGATCCCGGACTGGTCGATATTGCGCTTCCGATGCCCGACGAAGGCTTGGGCGGTGCCCCGGCCGCTGAGGACGATTTCCAGGCGGTTCTTGCCCACGTTACCGAACATGCGGCTGCCTCCGACTAGAGGTCAGTGCCATGCCGTCTTCCTGCTCGTGCACGTGGCGGGACTGGGTGTTCGGCAGAATCGTGATCAATGGGTCACGGCTGCGCGTCAGCGGAGCACGATCGCGGCCCTTTCCTTCGACCTGGCAAGCGCGGCCGACGCTTTGCTTGACTGGGGACTGGCGAAAAGCCTGCCCTCCATCGCCGTGGGACACCCGCTGAACCAGTTTGGCCATGCGGCGGACTATTCCAGCCTGAAGGGCATCGCTGGGGTGTTGCTGCGTCGCCGACCGCCCGTATGGCTCCGGGCGGCGGTCGTGGATGGACTGCTGCGCCGCGAGCTGGTGCCGTCTGATGATTTGAATGCGCTGGCGTGGCTCGGAGATGACCTCGACGATCTGCTCATTGCGGTGCATGCCGATGCGCTCGCTTCCTCCGACGACGAGTTCTTGGGACAGCTTGGCCGGGCCGGCGAACTGATTGTGATGGACGCACTGAGGGCTATCGGCAGGCCGGCACGACATGTTGCGCTGATTTCGGATGCCTTCGGTTACGACATCGAGTGCGGAGGACAGTCGAAGATCGAGGGCCTCGAGGTCAAAACGGCTTTCGCGAAAACCTCGGACAGGTTCTTTCTCTCTCGCAACGAATTCGACATCTCGCAGCGGATGTCTGGCCGATGGCATGTGGTGCAGGTTGTCCTGTCGTCGAAAGTGGCCGCCTCCGGCATCGTCACGGGTGGCGATGTGGAGATGATCAGGGAGCTTCCTGCATCAACGGTGCGAGAGCTGGCACCCGCCGACGAGCGACACTTCCGATGGCTGGAAAGTGCGATGTTCTCGCCATCCGAAGGCCAGTGGATATCCAGTGCCCTCTCGGTTGGGCAAGGCTTTCACTTCGACCTCGAGGCCAGATGATCAAGTGACAAAAGAACGGCGTTCAGCCGTATGGTTAAGCGAATCGTAGGCATGTTTCGGCAAGTAGTGCCGATGACACAGAGCACGGTAGCTGGCCGGGATAGAGTACAATCTAACTCCGGAAAGATTTTTTCGATAATCCTAGCCGCAGTGGTCTTCGGCGGATTTGTCGTCCACGCCGCGCGGGAAACCGCTGAGACATACGAACGTATGGCGCTGTCGCCTTATGTGGAGCATGACCTCCCCTCAGGAGAAAGCGCCGGGCGAGAAGGCGAGGTGGCAGAACGAACCGAATCCGGCGATCCCTATGATGGAGCCAGTCCAGGCGTAATACTTCCGGTGTCGAGAGAGGAGCGTCTCGCCGGGATACAGAGCCCAGCCAAGCAGCAGGGGTGTCCGTCGTCAGAACATTCGGCACAACTCGCGGCGTAGATTAGCGGAG
>NZ_JADMNM010000016.1 GCF_016461955.1 Qipengyuania sp. YIM B01966
CTACACCACCCCGTGGGACACGACCTTGCGACTGGCCGTCAGACAGCCGTCCGGTCGCAACCAAGCCTCCATGCGGCTTGCATTCTATCTTACCTATGCAGTACCGTTCGGCATAAGAAAAACCGGGAGGGGCGGCCCAAACATCTGCTGTGGAATCCTGTCGGAGAGACGAGGCACCTTCCAGCGGAACTCGGAGTATATAGTCATGGCCACGTCCCCTCCGCCTTCCGACGATCCGCTGGACGGAATCAGCGAAACGCTCGACCGCACGGCATCGGCGGCCATCGCGCAGACGACTTTCGGCCTTTCGCCGGCCACGCTCCTGCTTGCCATGGCCGATTGGGGGATTCATCTCGCCACGTCGCCGGGCAAACAAATGCAGCTTGGCGCCAAGGCCATCCGCAAGCATGCCCGGCTTTTCGACTATCTGCAGCGCCGCATGGAAGACAGCGAGGCCGAACCGGCCATCGAACCATTGCCGCAGGACCGGCGCTTCGCCGATCCCGCCTGGAAAGAAATGCCTTTCAATCTCATCGCGCAGGCTTTCCTGCTCAACCAGCAATGGTGGCACGCCGCGACGACAGGCATTGGCGGTGTCTCAAAACATCATGAAGACATGGTGGAATTCGCCGCACGGCAGATGCTGGACATGCTCGCGCCGACCAACTTTCTCGCCACCAATCCCGTTCTCCAACACAAGATCGCGGAAACAGGTGGCCAATGCCTGGTCGACGGCTTCCGGCACCTGGTCGAGGACATGCAGCACATGGCGCGCGGCCTGCCGCCGGTCGGCGCCGAAGCCTTTCGCGTGGGCGAAAACGTCGCCACGGCCAAAGGCAAGGTCGTCTACCGCAACAAGCTGATCGAACTGATCCAGTATGAACCGACCACGGACAAGGTGCGGCCCGAGCCAATCCTGATCGTGCCGGCGTGGATCATGAAATATTATATTCTCGACCTGTCGCCCGAAAACTCGCTGGTCCGCTGGCTGACGGCGCAGGGCTTCACGGTGTTCATGATTTCGTGGCACAATCCCGGCAGTGCCGACCGTGACCTCGACATGGACGCCTACCGGTACCTCGGACCGATGGCGGCGCTCGATGCGGTGACGGCGATCACCGGCGCGCCGGGCATCCATGCCATGGGCTATTGCCTGGGCGGCACGCTGCTCTCGATCGCGGCCGCGGCCATGGCGCGCGACGGAGATGACAGGCTCGCCAGCGTCACACTGCTGGCCGCACAGACGGAATTCAGCGAGCCGGGGGAATTGGGCCTGTTTATCGACGAAGGCCAGCTCAACCTGCTGGAGAACATGATGTGGAGCCGGGGCTATCTGGACAGCAGCCAGATGGGCGGCGCCTTCCAGGTCTTGCGTTCCAACGACCTGGTCTGGTCGCGTGTGCTCGCCACCTATCTGATGGGCGAGCGCGAACCGATGAACGACCTCATGGCCTGGAACGCCGACGGTACACGGATGCCCTATGCCATGCACAGCCAGTATCTGCGCCGCCTGTTCCTCGACGACGACCTGGCAGAAGGAAAATACCGGGTGGATGGACGAACCATCAACCTTGCATCCATCCGCAAGCCGCTGTTCGTGGTCGGAACCGAGCGCGATCATGTCGCGCCGTGGCATTCCGTCCACAAGATCCACCTGCTGACCGGGGCCGATATCACTTTCGTCCTGACCAGCGGCGGGCACAATGCCGGCATCGTTTCCGAACCGGGCCACAAGGGCCGCCGCTACCGCGTGTTGACCCGCGAGGTCGACGGCACCTCCTACGATCCCGAAGAATGGGAAGTGCGTGCCGAACAGAAACAGGGATCGTGGTGGACGCAATGGGGCGAATGGCTGGCCGCGCGTTCGGGAGAACCTGGTGCGCCGCCGCCCATGGGCGCACCGGACAAAGGCTATGCGGCGATCGCCGATGCTCCCGGCCATTATGTGCTGGAGCATTGAGCAATGGCTGACGGAACCATGATCGAGAACCGCACCTTCGACGAGATAAAGATCGGCGACACGGCCAGCATATCGCGCACGCTGACCGAAGAGGACATCCAGCTTTTCGCGCTCGTGTCCGGCGACGTGAACCCGGCGCATATGGACGCCGACTATGCCGCGACCGACATGCTCCGCCGCGTCATCGCGCACGGGCTATGGGGCGGCGGCCTGATCTCCGCCGTGCTTGGCACCGAACTGCCCGGCCCCGGCGCGATCTATCTCAGCCAGTCGCTGAAATTCACGCGGCCGGTGGGCCTTGGCGACACGATCACGGCGTCGGTGACGGTGGCGGAAAAACGCTCGCACCATGATATCCTGTTCGACTGCCGCTGCGTCAACCAGGACGGCGAGGAAGTCATCAGCGGCCAGGCCGAGGTCAAGGCGCCGACCGAGAAGGTCCGGCGGCCCCGCGCGGCGCTGCCGGAAGTCAGCCTGCGCGACCATGACGGCTACCGCAAGCTGATCGAGATGACCGCCAATGGCGTGCCGGAACCGACGGCGGTGGTTCATCCCTGCAGCGCCGCCGCCATGACGGCGGCGATCGAGGCGGCCGAGGCGAACCTCATCGCGCCGATCCTGGTCGGGCCGGAAACGAAGATCCACAAGGCCGCGCAGGACGCGGGCAAGGACATTTCCGCATTCCCCGTCGTGCCCGCCGCCCACAGCCACGAAGCGGCGGCAAAAGCCGTGGAACTCGTGCGCGGCGGCGAAGCGAAGCTGCTGATGAAAGGCTCGCTCCATACCGACGAACTGATGGGCGCCATCGTGCGTTCCGCCACGGGCCTGCGGACCGAACGGCGGATCAGCCATGCCTATATCATGGACGTGCCGGGCCATCCGACGCCGCTCATCATCACGGATGCCGCGATCAACATCGCCCCGACGCTCGATGAAAAGGCGGACATCATCCGCAACGCCATCGACCTTGCCCATGTCATCGGCATCGAGAAGCCGAAAGTGGCGATCCTTTCCGCCGTGGAGACGGTCAATCCCGCGATGCAATCCACGCTGGACGCTGCCGCCCTGTGCAAGATGGCGGATCGCGGGCAGATCACGGGCGGCATTCTGGACGGGCCCCTGGCTTTCGACAACGCGATCAGCGAAGCCGCCGCCAAGGAGAAAGGCATCGTCTCGCTGGTGGCGGGCAAGGCCGAAATCCTCGTCGTGCCCAACCTGGAAGCGGGCAATATGCTGGCCAAGCAGTTGACGTTCTTGGGCGGCGCGGACGCGGCGGGCATCGTGATGGGCGCGCGCGTGCCGATCATCCTCACCAGCCGGGCCGACAGCCTGCGCACCCGCCTCGCCTCCTGCGCCGTCGCGGTGCTGATGGCGCGCGCCGCCACCAAGGCCGCGCCCGGCCTGCCGGGAGCGGCGAGCGCATGAAAGCCGTCGTCGCCATCAACTCCGGTTCGTCCAGCATCAAGTTCTCGCTCCTCACGCTCGATGGCCGGGGCGGGCTGACGCTCTCGGCAGGCGGCAAGATCGAGAAGATCGGCATCGCGCCCAGCCTACGGGCGCGCTCCGCAACGGGTGAAATCCTCATTGAGCGGGACTGGCCGGACGGCGCCGCGCTCACGCATGCGGACCTGCTGGCGGACCTCTTCGGGTGGGCGGGAGACCATCCGCTGGAAGGGCAGGACGTGATCGCCATCGGCCATCGCGTGGTGCATGGCGGCCTGGACTTCGTCACGCCCCGCCTGGTCGATGCCGACCTGCTGGACAGGCTGGAAACGCTGTGCCCCCTCGCCCCGCTGCATCAGCCGCACAACCTCGCGGCGATCCGCGCGATCGCGAAGCTGAAACCCGACCTGCCGCAGGTCGCCTGCTTCGATACGGCCTTCCACCACGACAAGCCGGACGTCGCCTCGCGCCTGGCCATCCCGCGCAAGTTCCACGATCAGGGCATCCGCCGCTACGGCTTTCACGGCCTGTCCTATGAATATGTCGCAATGCGTCTCGCGGAGATCGACCCGGCGTTGGCCTCGGGCCGCGTGATCGCGGCGCACCTGGGCAACGGCGCCAGCCTCTGCGCCATGCAAGGCGGCGAGAGCATCGACACCACCATGGGCTTCACCGCGCTCGACGGCCTGGTGATGGGCACGCGCTGCGGCACTATCGATCCCGGCGTGATCCTGCACTTTCAGCTCCGCATGGGCATGAGCGCGGCCGATGTGGAGGACATGCTTTACCGGCAGTCCGGCCTGCTCGGCGTGTCCGGCCTGTCGAGCGACATGCGGGCGCTCGCGGCCAGCGATGCGCCGGAAGCGGAAGAGGCGATGGCGCTGTTCGCCTGGCGCGCCGCGCGAGAGGCGGCCGCCCTCGCCTCGTCGATCGGCGGGCTGGACGGCATCGTCTTTACCGCCGGGATCGGAGAGAACGACGCCGCGATGCGCCAGCGTATCTGCGCACGCCTCGCATGGCTGGGCGTGGAACTGGACGAACAGGCGAACGCCGCCGGCGCCCCGCTTGTCAGCACGCCCGGCAGCCATGTCGCGGTGCGCGTCATTCCCACCGACGAGGAACGGATGATCGCGCTCCACACCTTGCACATTCTAGGGGAGAATCCATCATGAGGCGCGCGATGAACCTTGCCACCATCGCGCTTGCCGCCCCTGCCACGGCCCATGCCGCATCGCCCGTCGAAATCCTCATCAGCGACGCCGGGCAGGAGGACGAAACCGGCGCTGTCCTAGTCGATCTGCGCCTGCTCAATGACAGCGGCAATCCGCAGGGCATGGCCCTTCCGGACCGCATCGAAGCGCAGGTGGAGCAGGGCGGCGCCTCTCGCACCGCCTGGCTGGAACGCATGGCGACGACGCCTCCAAACCCGATCATTCCACCTGGCGGTTTCACGCGCGCGACCTACCGGCTTGCGCGGACGACCAATCTGTCGCTGGAAGGCGCCGCGATCTCCGTTCCCGCATGGGGCACGCGGCAGATCACGCTGGCATTGCGGCCCGCGGACCAAGGGGCGCAAATGGCAGCGAACATGGCCGTGCAATCCGGGCCTCCCAACGCACCGGGGATGGAAAACAAGGCCGTGCCGCCTCCCTCGGACCGAACGGCGGGCAATGCCTTTTTCGCCAACCTGTCGGCCTATGAGCCGATCTATGCCGTCTATGGTCCGGGCACCGACAGCGCCGCGCGCATCCAGATCAGCTTCAAATATCGGATTTTCGGAACGAGACGCGCCCAGGGCTTGCCACTTTCCTGGCGCGACGGACTGCATTTTGCCTATACCCAGCGCATGTTCTGGGATCTTGGCGCGGATTCCTCGCCGTTTCGTAACATCGACTATCAGTCGGAACTCTTCTACCTGACCCCTTCAGCTACGTTGACACGCGGCATCTCGCTGAGCGCACAGGGCGGCTTTCGCCATGAATCCAACGGTCGCTCCGGTCTCGATTCCCGCAGCCTCAACACGCTCTATGTGGCGCCGATGGCCGCCTTCCCACTGGGCGGCGGCTATCGCCTGTCGGTAGCTCCGCGCTTCTCCCTCCTTGTCGGCGACAAGTCCGACAATCCCGATATCCGCCGCTACAGAGGCAATAGCTCGCTCTTCCTGGAAGTCGGAAAAGATGATGGCCTGCGTCTTACGACATCCACGCGGTTCAGCGTCTCCAGCGGCAAAGGCGCACTCGCCGCCGATCTTTCCTATCCGCTCTCGCGGCTATTGGGCGGGGGACCCGACTTCTATCTCTTCGGCCAGAGCTTCATCGGCTATGGCGAGAATCTGCTCGACTATGATCGCCATACGACCCGTTTTCGTCTGGGCGTGGCACTGGTGCGTTGAAACCCGCCTTCATGCACATCACGCACTTGAGCGAAGCCTCCTGCGACATCAGCGCTTCCTGCTCGACTTGAGGTTGCACTCTGGCAATAGTCGACACGCTCACAGCAAAAGTTCCGAGTCACCAAGAAGGAGCCCTTCACATGCCGTCACAATCGAGGCGCTATTCCAGCCCCTATGGTATGGCCGACCCGGCATTGGAGACCAGTTGGGGCTGGGTCCTGGCTTATGGGCTGCTCGTGATCCTGATCGGCGTTTTTGCGCTCCTCAACCCAATCGCGACGGGCTTCGCGACAGGTGTTTTCCTTGCCGTGGCGCTCCTCATATACGGAATACTGGCTATCGCGGCCGGGTTGTCCTCGCTCTCCCGGCGCGCACGCTGGATCGAGATCCTCCTCGGCGTGCTGAGCCTCGTCGCGGCCGCCATCACTTTCTTCAATCCCTTCGCCGGGGCCTTGACGCTCGTCGCGCTGATCGGCGCCTGGTTGCTCATCATCGGCGTTTTCGAAATCGTCGGCGCATTCCAGTCTGCGCATGACCGGGGCTGGCGCCTGCTACTCGGCGTTCTCGACACTGTTCTGGGCGGTCTCATCCTGTTCAGCGATCCCGCGACCGGACTTGCCTTCCTGGCATTGGCGGTCGGCCTGAGCTTCCTGCTGCGAGGAACCTTCCTCATCATCCTCGCCATGGGTCTGCGCCGCATCGGTAAGCTATAGACTTAGTGCGGCAAGGGTGCCCTGCCCCGAACAACAAAGGAAACGCCAGGATGATCGGAGGATACAAACCGCTTTCGGTCTTGCTCATCCTGGCGGCAACGGTCGGAAATGCTCCGGCATCGAGCATTTCCGGGACTATCTGGCGCAACCCTGCAAACAGTGTGCATATCCGCGCGCAACCGTGCGACGACAGGATGTGCGGTGTCGTCGTCTGGGCTAACGACAAGGCGAAAGCCGATGCGCGCAAGGGCAGCCCGGATCCTCTGGTGGGCGCACAGCTGTTTCGTGATTTCGAGCAGGAGCAGCCCGGCGTGTGGCGCGGCCGCGTTTTCGTGCCCGATATCGGCCGGACCTTCACTGGGCGCGTCACGGTACTCGACAGCAACAGGCTCGAGGCGAACGGCTGCCTCGTCGGGCGCATCGGGTGCCGGTCGCAGATCTGGACGCGCGTCGAGAAGTAGACGCATGGATTGACAGGCTGAAAGACACCTCTCCCATCCGGCTCGCTGACCCTGCGCAAATGCGATAACGCCGAAGGCGAAATGACCGCGTGCCTGATTCTCTTCCTGATCGTCCTTGGTATCAACCTGTTGCCCGCGTTCGGTCCCCCGACATGGTCGATCATCGTTCTCTATGGCCTGACGACCGATCTGCCTGTCGCCTTGATCGTGTTCATTGGCGCGCTCGCGGCCGCTCTTGGACGTTTGCTGCTTGCCTGGGGCTTTCGATTTCTCAAGGACTATTTGCCCGCGAAACAAAAGCGCAACCTCGAAGCAGCGAAAAAAGTCGTCGAGGACCGCCCGAAAAGCGCGATTTTCGGGCTCGCGTTGTTCGCGCTCTCTCCGCTTCCCTCGGCGCAACTGTTCGAAGCGGCCGGCCTTGCGGGTATCAGGCTGGGGAAGTTCACAGCAGCGTTTTTCGTCGGGCGTCTCGTCTCCTATTCGATCTATGCCGCGACAGCAGGCGTGATCCGCAAATCGAGCCTGGGTGACGTCTTTACCGAGCGCCTCACCAGTCCGTGGGGCATCGCGATGCAGATCGGCATGATCATCCTGCTTGCTGCGCTCGCCCAGATCGACTGGAGCAGATTTCTGCGCTCCGACAACGATCCGCGCTCAAGCGCATGATCTCAAGGAAACAGGTCCCCGTCGCAGACGGTCCATTCGTCGGCAACACGCAAAATTGAAGACGGCGCCGAAAGCCTGCTTGGGTCAAAGCTGCGATTCCAGCGGCAGAAGGCCAATGGCCTGTGCGGTTAGTCTGCGCCAGAACGAGGCTTCCGGTTCCCGGTCGTATCGGACGGGCACGCCGTTCCGGCTCCCGGCCCATGCCACGTCGCCATCCGACGTCAGACAGACCTCATAGCTGCGGGAGGGCGCGGTATCGCGCTGCCAGATGGCAGCCATCTTCCGGGCCAGGGCCTCGGACTCGAAGAGGACGCCCATTTCCGTGTTGAGGGAAGCCGAACGAGGATCCAGGTTCATCGAGCCGATGAACCCCATATGCCCGTCGGCAGTGAAAGCCTTGGTGTGCAGGCTTGCCCGGCTCGATCCTCGCAGGGAAAAGTCCCGCTCCTGATGCTCGGGGCGCAATTCCCAGAGCTTGATCCCTGCCTCCAGCAGCGGAACACGGTAGCGCGCATAACCGCCATGGACCGCGGCGACATCGGTTGCCGCAAGAGAATTGGTCAGGACCGAGACCGAAACCCCCTTTGCCGCAATCGCGGCGAGCGCCGCCGTGCCTTCCTCGCCGGGGATGAAATAGGGTGAAGTGATTTCAAGCCTTTCCCGCGCCGCATCGAAGACCGGCAGCAGGTCGTGCATCAGCCAGTTCTTGCCCTCCTTGCCCAGCACCTTGCGCGGCGGATCGGCGATCACGCGGGCGGCGCGAGTCCAGTCGGGCCGCGTGGTCTCGGGATCGAGAAGCGAGAGCCGTTTGACGATACGCTCCAGATAGGGGCGCGCGGCAGCCTCATTGGCAGCGTTGCCCAATTCGGCGGCGATCCGCGTCAGCGCCGCGCCAGGATCTTTCAAGGGCGAAAGCCTATCGACCGGCAACGCCAGGCCGCTGTTCCAGTAATCGTCGAAGATCTTCTCTGTCTGGGCGACGGCTGGCCCCATCACCAGCACGTCCATGTCGCGGAAATTGGTTTGCGTCGCGGCATCGAAATAGGCGTCGCCGATATTGCGCCCGCCAAGGATGGCAACGCGACCATCGGCGATCCAGGCCTTGTTGTGCATGCGCCGGGTCACGCTGAAGGCGCGCAGCATCATTTCGATGCCGCGCCGCAAGCCGCCCTGCCGCGCCCGGGTCGGGTTGAAGATACGGATCTCGATATGCGGATGATGCGCCATGGCGATCATCGCATCAGATGTATGGCTGGTGCCGATGTCGTCGATCAGGATCCGCACCCTGACGCCGCGATCGGCCGCGGACAGGGCCTCGGCCAGAAGAAGGCGGCCGGTCAGATCGTCGTGCCAGATGTAATACATCAGATCGAGCGAGCGCTCGACCTTGCGCGCCGACAATCCACGTGCCGCGAAGGCGTCGAGATTCTCGTCCAGCAAAAGCAGGCCGCTCTCACCGGGGTGCGCATCCGTCGTGGCGCCGATACGCTGATCGAGCGGCGTCCGGCCGCGTTCGATCGACAGTGCGTAGGAAGGCTCCCCCTGCGCGCGACTGGCGAACAGGCCGTAGACCCAAGTCGCGAGCATCGACGCCGCGACCAACCCCAGGCAGGCAAGGATGACGATCCGGATCAGACGGCAGCATCCGCCTGCGGCTGCTGGCGCACGAGCAGGACATCGCAATCGAGACGGCTGAGCAGCGCCCGCGCCGTGCTGCCGAGCACCGCCACCGTCAGGGCCGATCGACCGTGCGTTCCGATCACGGCCAGGTCGGTTTCGCTCAGCTTCACATGATTGCGGACAACCTCGCAAACCTCGCCATAGTCGACATTGATATCCAGCCTGTCGCGTGCGTCGGCGGGCAGATCGGTCCTGTCCAGAAAGGCATCCAGATCATAGGCTATCCTGGCCTGCAGCGCAGCTGCCGGCCCTTCCCGGCCCCGAAGTGCCTCCAGCGGCACGTGATAGGCGTGAACGAGAGTGATCTCGGCAGCGGGGAATGCGGCCATGGCCGTGCGAAGCGCCTGGGCCGAGCAGCCGGAGAAATCGGTTGCGACCAAGACCCGGCGATAGTGGTGCTGGGTCTTTTCCTTCACGATAAGCACCGGCGCATGAGCATGGCGTATCATGCGCTCCACGGTCGTGCCGATCAGGAAATCCCCGATATCGTCATGGCGCGAGATGCCGGTCACGATGAGATTCGCCCCGCATGCGGTTGACGCTTCCAGCACCGCCTGCGAGACGGCGCCGGTGGCGAGGCGTGTCTCGACCGGAATATCCGGGTCCGCCACCTCCGCCCGCAAGCGGGCATGAAGGCGACTCTCGGCGGCCTGCAGTCCGTCGAGCATGTCTGCGGGATCGGGATCCCTCTGAACGTGGAGAAGAACCAGATGTGCGCGCCACTCGCTCGCCAGCTGTATCGCGCGGTCGCGGGCTCGGTCGCAGCGACCGCTAAAATCGGTTGGAAACAGAATCGTTCGCGGGGTCATATCGACGCAACATAGCAGCAGTGGTCCGCCAACCAAGGAACGTGTCGCCGTGTATTTGCAGGACGGACAGAAATGTTCTTCGACAAGGATTCCCTGGCCGTCGCGAAGCAGACCGATATTATGGCCTGATCAGAAGAGGATGGATAAGATCACAACACCAGACATCATATTGCGAACCCCGACGCTCACTGCCGTGGCAACGGCCGGCGCATCCCACGCACCATCGACACGCTTCTCGCGCCGAACGCTTCTTGCCGGCACCATGACTGCCGCGCTCTGCCTGACCGCCGCTCCGATCCGCGCTATGGCGCTTGATCCAGGATCGATCGCGGCGAGCGTGGAAGCGTTACGGCCAGGAGAGTTCCTGTGGGCGCCCGAAGCGGCTCCCGATGGTCCGGTGGTCATCATCGTCAGCCTCGCCAGGCAGCGGGCCTATGTCTATCGCAACGGCGTCCTGATCGGCATCTCGACCGTTTCCACCGGCGCAGCCGGCCACGAAACGGCCACCGGGGTTTTCACCATCCTCCAAAAGAAAGTCGCGCACAGATCGAACCTCTACAATGACGCGCCGATGCCCTACATGCAGCGCCTCACCTGGGACGGGATTGCCATGCACGCCGGCAATCTTCCGGGCTATCCCGCCTCGCACGGATGCATCCGGTTTCCCCTGACGTTCGCCGAGCACCTCTATGATGTCACGCAGCTTGGCCTGACGGTCATCATCACGCAGGCGAGCGAGATTCCGCGCTTTGCCCCAGCTCCCCGTATCCTGCAGGATACGGCCCGGCGCTCGTCGTTCGGGAATGCCTTTTTGACGGTCTGGCAGCCAGAGAAAGCACTCACAGGGCCGATCTCCATAATCGTCAGCGCGGCGGACCAGCGCGCCGTGGTGTTGCGAAACGGCATCGAAATCGGTTCGGCGCCTGTCGCCATCCGCGGCAAGATCTCCGGCCTTCAGGCCTTCAACCTCGCCTCCATCGACGAACACCGGACGCATTGGATGTTCCTCCCTGTATTTGGCGGTGCACAGACGGGGGAAGTCTCGCGGCAGGACCGGGAGCGGCTAATCCTTCCCGAGGACTTCAGACGGGACCTGTTGTCGGTGCTCAAACCGGGAAGCACGCTGATCGTCACGGCCGATACCCTCGAAAGCGGGAGTACAGGCACATCCCTGACCGTGCTCACGGGCGAGGATGCCCAAGCGGATACAAACGAACGATGACGTTGTGCAATCCCGACTTCGCGTCCATCGCAGCGTCTTACCGCCTGATTCCAAACAATCCCCTGCCGTAATTGCGAAGACCGGCCTAATTACGACATACTCACCAGAGGATTTGACTTCGATGTCCCGATCATTGCGCGTTCCAGTTTCCCTTGCCGCCGCCATCCTGCTGGGGCTGTCCTCGGCGGCTCCGTCACTGGCTGAAACCGCGCCCGCTGCGCCGCCTTCGGCCGACGCCACGGCAATCGCGGTACCCGACGGATTTGAGTTGGCGCCGGACGGCACAACTCTTGTCCACGTGGCCAGCGGCCTGCGCTTCCCGGAGGAATTCGAGGGCTTTACCCGCCTCAGGGAACGGGCATTCGATCCGGGCGGCGAGTATATCGCCATCGGCTACGACCGGCCACTCGGCACCGGCGACGATCGCATCGTGGTGCGGATGGCGGTGGTCCATATCGACCAGATGCCGCCACGCGACCACTATATGATCATGCGTCAGGCTACGATGTCCCATTTTGCCGCGCCGACCATCGTGTCGGAAGGACCGGCGACGATCCCAACCAATCGCCGCCTCAAGGCCTATCGCGGAACTTTCACCGGCTATCGCGACGGCAAACCATGGCGTTCCAGCCTGACGACAGTCGACTATGGCTATTGGAGCGGACGCATGACGGCCGCCTATCCCGAAAGCGAAGCTGCCGAAGCTGAGAAATATCTTGGCGTGCTGCTGGCGGAAATCCGCGCGCAGCGCCCAAAGGCGCCGAAACGGTAGACTGGGGACGATGCCCGCGCGAAACCGCTCACTTTGACGGAGCAAGCAGCGAGAGGAGGCGCCGCCAATCTTGTTCGATCATCCGCCAGCGAAAAACGGCAAGCATGTGGGTCAGCAATCGGGAAAGATAATTCCTTTCCCGTGATCGGGCTACGATTTCGTGGACCTCCCTTTCGGTCCACGGCTTCCATTGTCCAGCGACGGCGATCATGTTCGAGCGGAAGGCCGTATCGCTTCATCTCGCAATATACGCTCGGTTTCCGTTATCCGAATGGGGATTGCCGCAGTTATTGAGCGACGCAGTGCAAGTTATCCTTGCCCAGTTCGGCTCCCGTTCCGCTATTTCCTGGGTTGGAAGCTGATGCGGCTTGTAAGCCCCTCTAGGGTCAGGACCCATTGATATGAGCGTCGCGATCTGATTCAGGCTCCGTGAGGAGACCGTGGATGAGCGACCTGTATTGGCTGACGGATGAGCAGATGGCGCGTCTGCAACCGTATTTCCCCAAGAGCCACGGCAAGCCGCGGGTGGATGACCGTCGGGTGCTGAGCGGCATCGTGTTCGTCAATCGCAACGGGCTGCGCTGGTGTGATGCACCGAAGGACTATGGCCCGCACAAGACGCTCTACAATCGCTGGAAGCGGTGGGGCGAGAGGGGCGTCTTCCTGCGCATGATGGAGGGTCTGGCGTCCGCAGAGACACAGCCTACGACCGTCATGATCGACGCGACCTACCTGAAGGCACACCGCACGGCATCGAGCCTGCGGGTTAAAACGTATGGCCCGCCCCGTCGGC
>NZ_JADMNM010000017.1 GCF_016461955.1 Qipengyuania sp. YIM B01966
CGCCAAATGTTCTGACGACGGACAGTGTGCCCCAGATCAACATACACGTCGCGCAGGCCGCCGGCCGGCGTCGTCAGGAACTTGTCTGCCCAGCCATTGAAGGCGTGCAGCGTCGCCAGCGGTGTCTGAAGGGCGGTGCGCCCATCGCCCGACAGGCGCTCGTACCCGAGTTTGAGCGTGGTCGGTCCATGCGATATCCCTGGCTCGGCAAGCAAATAAGTATGCGCACTGGTCGCCAAATTGCCCCCGTGCGGGGTCTGACGGGCATATTCGAGCGCGTAGAGCCCGCGCCAACCGGGCGCCAGTGCGGCCCCGCCACTGATCCGCGCGCCAAAGGTCTGGCTCGACAAGGAAGGCGCCGCGGGAACGTCCAGCCAGTAACCAAAGGCCAGTGCATTGTGCCCGTCCGCCACCCGGATGCCCACGCGGGCCATGCTTATGGCCGTATCGCGCCATACGCCTTGCGGGGAATCGGGCCCGAATACGCGGTTGACCCGCCAGGCGTGGGCAAAGCTGGCTGCGATTGGCTGACCTGGGGCTGGTTCGATCGAGATCTGCACCGCATCCAGCGTCTGGTCGTTTTGCCGCCACCCGACTGAGCCGATCCAGCGCTGGTTGTCGTAATTGACCACCTGTCGGCCGACCGTGGCGGTGAGCTTCGGCCCGCCCTGCCAGCGCAGGTAGGCTTGGTTGAGCAGAATGTCGGGCGGATCAGCGACAACCGGCCGGCGGACAACGCCGTTGGTGGTGTCGTTATAAAGGGCATTGTCGAGCGCGGCGATCGCTTCCCCCTCGATCACCGCAGTCAGCCCGCTGACTGGTGACACGCGCACCCCAAGCCGCGCGCGCAACGTGGTCGCGTGGGCGTCATCTGGCAAGCCGGCTTGCTCGACAAATTCGTGGCGCAGGCGAAAGTCGCCGTAAGGCGTGATTAATCCCGCAGGGTTGGAAGGTGGAGTGGCCGGGGCTGGTGCTGGCGCGGTCTGCGCCAGTGCCGGTACGGCACCGACCGCACTGGCAAGCAGAAACGGGATGATCAGCAAGTGGCGCATAAAGCCCTCGAAGATAGTGAGCATCTAACTATCAGCTGGCCCAACGACCCACGGGGTGATGCAGGTCAATTGCTGCTCGTGGAGCGCTCAGTCTGCGAGAAACTCCACTTCCCCCGTATGCATGTGATAATAGGCCCCAACGACCTTCAGCGTGCCGGCTCGCTGCGGTTCGAGGAATGCGGGCGAAGGTTGCGACCGCAACTCGCCCACGACTTGCCGGACATTCTGACGCGCGGCGGAATCAACCAGATCTTCGGCCCAAGGATCGGCACACAATACGGCTGGGACGATCTGCTGCAACACCTTGTTGATATTGGCGGTCTGCACCGCATGATCGCGCACCAGCGACACCGCCGCCCGCACCGCGCCGCATCCTTCATGGCCCATCACCACGATCAGCGAGATGCCCAGATTGCTGACTGCGAATTCGAGGCTACCGAGCGCCGTAGAGCACAGTGTGTTTCCGGCGTTTCGAACGATGAACAGTTCACCTAACCCCCGGCCGAACAGCAGCTCCGGCGGCACCCGCGAATCCGAACAGCTGAGATAGGCGGCAAAGGGCTGCTGTCCGGCCGCTAGCTCCAGCCGACGTTCGCGATCTGTTGGCTCGGTAACAATTTCGCCAGCCAGAAACCGCCGGTTTCCGTCGCGCAGTCGCTCAAGCGCTTCCGCAGGGGTAAGACTGCTCATTGGCATTGTTTACGTTATCGCGTTTGGCATGGTTTGAGGCAGATCAATTGCGCTAGGTCTGGATAGCATCTCCAATGACGCGCCTTGACCCTCTCACATAGCGGGATACACACGTTCCAATTGTTGAGAAAACCCACGGTTTTCTGCGGGTTTCCGGAAGGTGAATTTGTGGAGCGGATTCCCGCTACCCGCTCCACCTCCCTGAGATTTGCGCAGAAAACCGCCAGAATCTACGTGGCAATTCGGCCGCCCGATCGGCCAGGACCAGGGCACCCAGCGGCGGACCTGATGGCATTCCGGGCGCCTGCATTGTTCGATAAGGGCGAGCATTGCGCTGTGGAGGCAAGCTCGGCAGAATTCCTGGTTGCAGGGCCCGATATGAGGCGAGCCAGACAGCTGTCATGTCGATGGGCGGCATGCGCTATGCAGAGGAGTATCACGTCGAGCGGTACCTGCGTGAAGTGTTGATCCCGCGCTCGCCCCTGTAAGCCCGCACCAGATCATGAACTTCATCGCCGAAAAGGTGCTGGAGCTGCCGCGAAATTACTGAGAAACGAGGAACCACGGATGAAGATGCGCAGCTGGCTGTTCGCGCCCGGTGACAGCGATAAGATGGGTAAGGCGCTGGCCGGCCCAGCGGATATCATTCTGCTCGATCTCGAAGATGCGGTGGCGACCGAGAACAAGCCCCTCGCCCGCAAGATGGTTCACGATTTCCTCTGCGCCAACGCGAAGGAGCAGGACCGCATCTGGGTGCGCGTCAATCCGCTCGACGGCCCATTTACGCTGGATGACCTGGTGACGATTATGCCGGCAAGGCCCGGTGGTATCATGCTGCCTAAGGTCAACGGTCGCGCGAATGTTGAGCTGCTCGACCATTATTTGACCGCGCTGGAAGCGGCCAACGGAATCAAGACCGGTTCGACACCGGTGATCGTTCTGATCACCGAGACTGCCGAAGCCATGTTCCACACCGGCGACTACAAGGGCGCACCGCGGGTGGTGGCGCTGACCTGGGGAGCAGAAGACCTCGCTGATTCACTTGGGGCCAGTTCCAACCGCAACCCCGACGGCGCCTACAGCTTCACCTACGAGATGGCGCGCAGCATGACCTTGCTGGGTGCGGCAACTGCCGGTGTGGCCGCAATTGAAACCATCTCCGGGGATTTTCGCGATCTGGATGCCTTGCAGGCACGAGCCGAGAAAGTCCGCTGCGACGGTTTTGCAGGAATGCTGGCGATCCATCCCGCGCAGGTCGACGTCATCAATGCCGCCTTCACTCCTAGTGAGGAGGAAGTAGCGCAGGCGCGTGAGATCGTAGCCCTGTTCGAGGCCAATCCTGGGGTCGGCGCGATCGGCTGGAAGGGTGGCATGCTCGACCGCCCGCACTTGTCACGCGCTCAGCGCCTGTTGGCGCAGGTGGAGGGTCGGTGACCATTGCCGTAGCGGCACGCGAGCTCAATCTCGCCCGCTTCCTCAAGCCCCGCGACAGGATCGTCAGTGGGGAAGCAGCCAAACCGGCTATTTTTTTGTCGCCCAGTTGGTCGCCTACCAATGCCGCTGTTCAGGGCTTGAGCACCACCTTGGTCCATTCGTTCTGGTTGTCGCGGAAGTTGCGATAGCCGTCGGGCGCTTCGGACAGCGGCAGGCGGTGGCTGATCAGGAACGTGGTGTCGACTTCGCCATTCTCGATCCGTTTCAGCAGGTCGGCGGTATAGGCCTGGACATTGGTCTGCCCGGTCTTGAGCTGCAGGCCTTTTTCCATCAGCGCGCCCAGCGGAAACTTGTCGGCATAGCCGCCGTATACGCCCGGCATCGAAATGCGCCCGCCCTTGCGGCACGCGGTGATCGCCTGGCGGAGTGCGGCCGGCGCGTCCGCGCCGATGCCCACGCGCTGCTTCACCTTGTCGAACAGGGCGAAGTTGGCGAACCCGTGGCTCTCCATGCCGACGGCATCGATCACGGCATCGGGGCCGATCCCCGCGGTGATTGCGCGCAGTTCGTCCAGCACGTCCACCTGTTCATAATTGAGCGGGATGGCGCCGAACTGCGTGGCCAGCTCCAGCCGGTGGGGATGGTGGTCGATCGCCACGATCTGTTCCGCGCCCAGCACCTTGGCCGACTGGATAGCGAACAGGCCCACGGGGCCGCAGCCCCACACGGCCACGGTATCGCCCGGCTCGATATCGGCGTTGAGCGCGGCCATCCATCCGGTCGGCAGGATATCGGACAGGAACAGCACCTGCTCGTCGGTCAGGTGGTCGGGCACCTTGATCGGACCGACATCGCTGAACGGCACGCGGACATATTCCGCCTGCCCGCCCGCATAGCCGCCGGTCATGTGGCTGTAGCCGAACAGGCCGCCCGCGTGGTGGCCGAACATCATTTCGGAAGGGCCGTGGGTTTCCGCCGGGTTCGAGTTGTCGCACGCCGCGAACTGCTGTTTTTCGCAGAAGAAGCATTTGCCGCACGAAATGGTGAAGGGCACCACCACCCGGTCGCCCTTGGCCAGCGTGCTCTCGACACCCACATCCTCAACCACGCCCATGAATTCGTGGCCCAGGATATCGCCCGGTTGCATCGTCGGGATGACACCGTTGTAGAGGTGCAGGTCGGAACCGCAGATGGCGGTCGCGGTGATGCGAATGATCGCATCGCGGGGGTTGACGATCGTGGGATCGTCCACCGTGTCGACGCGCACGTCATGCTTGCCGTGCCAAGTTAGCGCTTTCATGCCGCTGTGTCCATCTGGGGTGTCCGCCGTGCGGTGGCGATCTCGCCGCTCTCGATGAGCATTTTCGCCCGGCGCAGGGCGAGGCGCAGGTTGGCCGGGCCTGCGGGGTCCTTCATCAGGGCGAGCTTTTCGCCCAGCTTGCCTTCCGTCGGCTCATCGAGCGCAAGCCGGACCTTGGTGCCGCGCTCTCCCGGGGCCGGCTCGCAGCGCAATTCGCCCGCCACCTCATCATCATCGCGGCTCGCAATGATGCGGATCGTGCCCTTGGCGCCTTCCTGTGTTACGATCGCGGTCCAGCCGGAGCCGCCCGCCCCGGCGTTAAGCAAGCGCGTCCACTCCGCCTGCTTGCTCAAGCGCGCAACGACGGTCTCTACCGGCGCGTTGATCAGCGCGTAGGACGCGGCTTCGCGCTCACTGGCCGGCGAATTCTTGGATGCAAGCGAATCGCGGTTGCGCCAGGCGACGCCCCCAGCGACGGCGACCGCGCCGATCGCCAAGGCTGACCTCAAGACTTTGCTGGTTTTCATGGCGTGTCTCCGCTTGCCGCACAGTGGGTGGCGGAAAGGTAACGACCAAGAATGAGGTTAGTGCCTGCCGGTTCGAATTTAGTGAGTCGAAGGTACCGCCGCGAAGCCCGCGTCCTTTTCGCATGGGTCTCGTTGGACTGCAGAATGACGACCCTGATACCGGCCCAACACTGCCCGCACAAGATGATGCGCCGTGGGGACGAAGTGCGCTTCCGAAAGAAGTGCCTCGTCAGCCGCCATCTCCTCGTCTATCTCGCAGCCATCGTCGGCGCGGCGAGCTCCCTGGCGAGGAGGTCGATGCGGTAGTTTGGGCGGGTGCGATGCTCGGCCACCCGCCACGCTTGCGTCCCGAACAGCTCGACTGCGCGTTCGCCACTGATGGGAAGGTCGTTTGGCCCTGTCCAGTTGACCAGCAGGCACAGCCCGTCGTCGGCAAGCGTCTGCCGTGCCAGTGCAGAGGCATGGGCGATCTCCTCCGCCGAAAGGAAATACAGCACTTCGGAAAAGACGATCAGGTCAAACTGACCTTTCGGCCAATCGTCGGGCACCTCGCCATGCCGGAACGTCACGTGCGGCTGTGCATCGAGTCGACGCTTCGCGAGCCGCAGCGCCTCGGCCGATACGTCGATGGCGAGCAGCCGTTCGCAGATCGGTGCCAGGCGCTCGGTTAGGATGCCGGTCGAACAGCCGATCTCTAGCCCGCTGGTGAAGCGGCGCCCGCCGAGAACCGCCATCGTCTCGTCGCGCTTGCCGCGCTCGTAAGCGCTGGTTTCGACCGCCCAGGGGTCGGGGTTCTCGGCATAGAGCCGGTCGAACGTCACCGCGCGCTCGGAGGGGGGCTCAGCCACGCAGAAAGATCTCGGGGTGGTCGGCGAAGTGCGCGGTCAGAGCGTCGGGCATCCGGAACGCCCCGGGGTCGTCGTCGATGAGGTCGGTGAACTGCGATCGGTGCTCGGCGATCGCGGCGCGCTTGCGGGCAAGATGGGGTGGCGAGGCAAACAGCCGCAGCTCGGCCTCGTGATGCGCGACCTCCTCGCCGAAGCGGCCCCAAACCGGAAATCGCCACAGAACCGCGCCAAGCCGCTCTGCCAGGCGGCGGGCAAGCGTGGCGGCAGTCAGATGGTCGCAATGCGGGTCATGCTCCCACGTCGTCCACACCGCGCGTGGCCGGAGCGGGCGGGCGAAGGCGACTGCGCATTCAAGATGATCCATGGTCAGGTCGCTTTCCGTGCTGCACCCGTCCGGCAGGCCGAGGCGGTGAACCGGCACCTCGGCCCCGCCGGCAAGCGCGGCCAGCGATCGGGCCAGCTCCGCCTGCCGCAACGCGACCAGCCGCTCGCGCCCGAACCGGGCCGACCCGGCATGTGAACCCTCGCCATCGGTCATCAACACTACCCCGATCCGCCGCCCGGCATCCGCCGCCGCAGCCAGCGCCATCCCGCAGCCGATCGCCTCGTCGTCGGGGTGGGGGACCACCACCAGCAGCCCGCCGGGCGGAGTGAGCTCGTCGAGGTGGGCGTAGGGCGCCGCGGCGGCATCACGCAGCAGCGCGCCGGCGGCCTCGCCCGGCACCGTCACAGCTGCTCGATCCGGACACCGGCCTCCAGCAGGGTGCCGACAGCCCGCGCGCGCTTTGCATCGGGGGCGGCCTGGCACAGGAACAGCGCGAGGTCGCGGCGCATGCGCTCGATCGCGCTGCCCTCGACGTGCGCCGCCATGCCGAGCGCGCGTTCGACCGCGCCGATGACCGTGCGGCAACTGTTCTCGGTCACCTCGCGGGCAAACAGCGAGAGAGCCGCCTTGTGGGGCTGCGCGCCTTTCGCCTCTACCTCCGTTGCCGCGCGCAGCAGCCACAGGCGCGCCGTTTCGAGGGCGATTGCGCTGGCCGCGATGCGGTCCTGCTGGTGCGGGTCATGAATACGGCCTAGGCCGGCGAGCGTCTCGCACATCGCCGCGTGCAACGCTTCCGCGCCGCCGAGATGCGCCGCGCAGTAGCGCCAGACACCGCCTTCGAAAAAGGGCTCGCGATAATAATCGCCGGCGCTGCCGAGCATCGCGCGCGGCGGTATCGCGAGGCCGGTGAAGTCGTACCGGCCTGAACGGGTCGCCCGCATCCCGGCCATCGTCCATGCCGACGGATCGGCGCGCGCGCCATCGTCGGCCGGGACGAGCAGCAGTTGGTCCTTCGCCGTCACGACGACATGGCGCACCACGCCGAGGCCCGAGGCGAACCGCTTCGCACCGCTGAGGACCAGCGCGCCGTTATCAGGCAATGTCAGCGGGCAAGCAGGATCGTCCGCCCCCCAGACCCCGAACAGTGCCCCGGCACGGACGGCGGCGAAGCTCTCCTCGCGCAAATCGTCCGCGGCATAGAGCGACACGAGCTTCACCGCATTCATGTGCCCTTCGTAAAGCCGCGCGACCGACAGATTGCTTCGCCCTAACGCGCGAAGGGCGTCGAACGCGGCGAGCGTGCCGTCCGGCTCGCTGCCCCAGCCCGAACCGCCCGCCGCTTGGGGGAGGCAGGCGGCGAGCCACCCCGACTGGTGGAGTGCGGCCACGTCGGCGGCGACATCGCCCTCGCGGTGATCGGCTGCGCCCGCGCGTTCGGCAATGGCGCGAAGGAGCGGAGAGGCTTCAGGATCAGGCGACATCGGTCAGCCCCACGGCGGCACCGTCGTCTTCGCGCGCGAGCAGCGCCTCGGCGATAGCGAGCTCACTCAGCACTTCGCCGTAATGCATCCTTGGCGAGCGCAGGTGCGCGTCGCTCCCCAGCCGCTGGGCGAACAGGCGGTAGCGTTCACGCCCGGCGGGCAGCGCATTCCACAGCGTTGCCCGCCGCCGCAAAGCGTTGACCGGGATGAGCAGTTCGTCGCAAGCGGGATCGGGGTGGGTCGCGCGTTCTTGCAGAGCGGCGGCGCAGCCACCCTCGGCGCGCCCGTCGAACCGGCCCGAGGTCACCGTTTCGCCCTCGATCAACTCGCCGATCGGGTAGCCGCGTTCGAGCATCGCGTGGGTGAGCGCCTTGTCCTCCCCCACCGAGGGGGTCGGCAGCCCGCCGAGCGCGCGATAGGCCGCCGCGCATACCGCCATGCTTGCGCCAGAAGCGCGGATAGCGAAAGGGGCGACCGCGGCATCGGTCCAGCGGCGCCACAGCCGGTGGCTGGCGGCGAAATAGGCGCGCTCGGCGTCGCCCACCGCGCGCACTTGCGCGGGCAGGTGGGCAAGCTCGGCCTCGTCGAGCCGAATGTCTTCCCACACCAAACGGCAGCCTTGCTGCCACATGGCGAGCATTCGTGCAGCCCAGCTAGGCGCGACCTGGCTGTCCGCATCGCTCGTCAGCAGCAGCCCGCGGGGCGCGACCCGTGCTGCCACGTCGAGCGCCAACCGCCGCGCATGGGGCGCGTTCCGTATTTCGGAATCAAGCGCGACATCGACTAGGCACAGCGGCACCCCGCATTCCGCCGCCCAGGCGCCGATGATCGCGGCGGAGGCATCGCTGCTGTTGTTAACCACCGCCACGACGCCCCCCGATTGCGGTGCGGTCTCCAACGCAGTGCGTAGCGCGGTTAGGGTTCGCGGCAGGTAGCTCTCTTCGTTCCGCACCGGCAAAGCGACCACATAATTGAGCGGCGCGTCGAGCGTATGAAGGAAGGTGCGGACCGTCACACGCCCGGCGAAAGGCGCGCCGGCGATGATCGCGTCGAGATCGCGCCTGCTGAAGCGAACGCCGGCATCGGCGGGTGGCGGTGACAGATCGCGATGATACAATTCGGCGGTCCTCGCAGCGGCAAACCTTTGAGATACGCGCGGCACGCCTCGTGGTTGCTTAACAATTCTTGATCGGCGCTCTCTTTTGGCCCCCGCTTGACCGGCTAAGGTCATTCTCACAAGCGGCGGGGATGACGCAACCGATCCCGCTTCCGCCCCCACCGGATTTGCGCACGCTAATTGCCGCAGGTCCTGTGGCGCTGTTCCTCGATTTCGACGGGACGCTGGTCGAACTTGCGCCCACGCCTGACGCCATCGTCGTACCGGCGGGACTTGCCGGCAACCTCGTGCAGTTGTCGGAGCGGCTCGATGGGCGGCTGGCGCTCGTTACCGGGCGCGACCTTACCGATCTGGCGCGCTATCTGGGTGAGCTACGGGTTGCCTGCGCGGGCTCGCACGGCGCAGCCCGGCGGCGGGCGGATGGCGCTGCGCTCGATGGGCCGGCAACACCGCTCGACCCCGCCATCGTTGCCGAGGTAGAAAGTTTCGCCCGCATCAGCGGCGCGCGGTTCGAGCGTAAGGATCACGGTGCCGCCCTGCACTCACGCACCGCGCCAGCGCTCGAGCAGCCGAACCTTGACTTCATGGAGGGGCTCGCCGCACGTCGAGGTCTTGCCTTCAAGCGGGGCAACTTCGTGGCCGAGGTGACCTTGCATGGGGCCGACAAGGGCGCGGCGGTGCGCGCATTTATGACAACCGAGCCCTTCACGCGCGCGCGCCCGGTGTTCATCGGTGATGACGTGACCGACGATGACGGCTTTGCCGCGGTCCGCGAACTAGGGGGCCTCGCCATCGCGGTGGGCGCGCGGCCGGCCCCTCTGGCCCATTTCGCCCTGGCATGTCCGGCGGCGGTCCGCGATTGGCTGGGCGTATGACGGTCAGGCCCACCATGCTCGACCGCTGGCCATCGGCAATCGCTGGCCTTGAGTTCGCCGCGCTGCTGCTGGTGCAGACGCTTGCCAATGCGACTACGCCCTGCGGCTGTTCGATAAAACAAAATCGAGACCGGCGAAATATGGGGAACTTCTCACGAAACCATTCGCTGGTTGCGTTGGCCGACTGCACGATGCGATTATGCAAGAACTGGATTATATTCCGCTGACTTTCCTGTGACCCGTCTCGTCATTATGTCCAACCGGGTGGCCGCGCCGAATGCGCGCGGCGCCGGAGGTGCGCAGGGTGGGCTGGCCGGTGCGCTTCTCGGCGCGCTGAAGAGCCGCGGAGGCCTGTGGTTCGGCTGGTCGGGCGAAACCGCCGAGGCGCCTTCGGACGAGCCCGCCCTCAGCACAGAGGACGGCGTGACCTTCGCCACCGTCGATCTCAGTCCCGCAGAGGTAGCCGACTATTACGAAGGCTATGCCAATTCGACGTTGTGGCCGTTGTTCCACTACCGCCTCGACCTGGCCCAGTACGAGC
Source organism: Qipengyuania sp. YIM B01966 (assembly GCF_016461955.1). Classification (GTDB taxonomy): domain Bacteria; phylum Pseudomonadota; class Alphaproteobacteria; order Sphingomonadales; family Sphingomonadaceae; genus QFOP01. Next base: position 10,191 of record NZ_JADMNM010000017.1, read on the forward strand.
GCGACACAGGCATCGGCTACGAGGCGGTCAACGAACGGTTTGCCGATTGCGTCTCCCCCCTTCTGCGACCCGACGATGTCGTCTGGGTCCACGATTACCACCTCATCCCGATGGGCGATGGCCTGCGCCGCCGCGGCTTTCAAAACCGCATCGGATTCTTCCTCCACATTCCCTGGCCGCCGACCCGGCTGCTGACCTCGCTCCCCCATCACGAGCGGCTTGTGCGTGCGCTGCTCGCCTACGACGTCGTTGGCTTCCAGTGCGACGAGTGGCTCGACAGCTTCCAGCATTATTGCGCCAAGGAACTCGGCGCCATCGTTGACGAAGACAGCGGCGAGATCATCATCGGCGGGCACTGCACCATCGCCAGGACTTTCCCTATCGGGATCGATTTCGACCATTTCACCGAACTCGGCGAGACCGATGAGGCGCGTCAGACGGCGCAGCGCATCTTGTCCAGCACGCGCGAGCGCACCGCCATGATCGGCGTCGACCGGCTCGATTATTCGAAGGGCCTCCCCGAACGGCTCGACGGGATCAGCCGTTTCTTCGAGCGCCATCCTGAACGCGTGGACGACCTCGTCTTCATTCAGATTGCACCGCCCAGCCGCACAGATATTGCAAGCTATCAGCAGATCCGCGCAACGCTCGAGCAAAAGACCGGACAGATCAACGGCGCCTACAGCCGGATTGACCTCGTGCCGGTCCGCTATGTCAATCAGGGGCTCTCCGCAGCGGAGCTGTTTGGGGCGTTCCGCGCCTGCAAGATTGGCCTCGTCACACCGCTGCGCGACGGGATGAACCTGGTGGCCAAGGAATACGTCGCCGCGCAGGACCCTGAAGACCCCGGCGTGCTGATCCTGAGCCGCTTCGCCGGCGCGGCGGAGCAGCTGAGGCACGCGCTTCAGGTCAACCCGCACAGCCCCGACGATATTGCGCAGAACATCAGGATCGCGCTCGAAATGCCGCTCGAGGAACGCAAGGCGCGCTGGCGACCGATGTTCGACTGTGTCCGCGAAGAAAACCTCGAGATGTGGACACAGAGCTATCTCGATGTGCTCGCCAGCGGGCGGAGTCTTTGACCAGTGGACGCGTCTGAGGTGATCGAGCATCGCCGACGTGCCCTGGTGCACTCACCTCCACACTCGCGCGGGTCTATCCCCGCGCCTTGAGCTTCCAGCATAAAGGGATACCCAGCTTCCCCCCGTTCAGAAACCGACAGTCTTCTGCGGGTTTCAGCGTGGCAAGATCGCCTTGCGGATTCCCGCTACCCCCTCTAAGCCCCTTTGCCTTCCGCCGCGCCCCGTACGTCTGGATAGAGCCCTTTTTTAGCAGGCTTGCTGACGCCCGGTGCGCCTTGAAGTGGGTGGCGTCGATCATCAGCCGGTCGGGTGAGCCGCCATTGGCGGCGAGCGCGAAGAAAATGCGGTTGAACACGCCCAGGCGACTCCAGCGTGTGAACCTGTTGTAGATCGTCTTGTTCGGGCCATAACCGGCCGGTGCATCGCGCCAGCGCAATCAATTCCTGGTGACGCAGATGATACCGCTCACGAACACTTGGCACTATGGCTGAGATGACAAGGAAAAGAGTGCGTCAGATCAATTCACGACCAACTCGCCCAACGTTCTGGATAGGAAGGAGGCAGTTGAAGATCTGAAATGATCGGGCGCCAGAACGCTACAGCTGCGGCAATACATATGTAAGAGCGCAGTTTTGCCCAATACCCGCGCAAATCCGTCATTATCGCGCCGGCTATTGGTCTCGCACACCTAGCTACCTGGAGAGCTACCTAGGCTCAGGACTCATTGCGGCAGCCGGAAGATGACGGTTGCAGCGATACATATGGCGGACATGAAGGTGTGGGCGCATCGGTCGTAGCGGGTGTGGATGCGTCGCCAGTCCTTGAGCCTGCCGAACATGTTCTCGACCTTGTGGCGCTGGCGGTAGAGGGCTGTGTCGTGCGGGATGGGGACTTTGCGGTTGTTCTTTGACGGGATGCAGGCGGCTATGCCACGCTCGGCCAGCGCGGCGCGGAACCCGTCGGCATCGTAGCCCCGATCGGCGAGCAAAGCCCTGGCCTTGGGGAAGGCATCTATCATCAGCGCAGCGCCCTTGTAGTCGCTCAT
>NZ_JADMNM010000018.1 GCF_016461955.1 Qipengyuania sp. YIM B01966
TGCCATTGGTGCTGACGGGGGACACATGGCCGACCAGCTCCGAAAAAGGGCATGCTAAGTGAAACGATAATCAACTCTGCTACAATGCTGCTCGCTGCATTGAGGAGGAGAATTGGCGTTTGCTTATCGCACCTGAAGATCCCGGTTCCGAAACCATTCGGGTGCCTGTCCTCAAGGTCTTTGACGGCGATGGCTTCCTAACCCGTATCGACAACCCCCGACGAGGAGCAAGCCTTGAAGTGACAATCAGGCTGGGGTTCATCGATGCTCCGGAGATGGAGCAGCCTGGCGGCATCGAAGCGCGTGACTTCCTTCAATCGCTCATTGGCGGAAAGCATGTCGATCTGGCCATTCTGATGAAAATGGACACTGGCGGCATTGTCGATCGACACAAGCGGATCGTAGCCGTGCCCTATTTGCAGATGGATCAGAGCAATGAGGCTAACGACCCGGCTTCCCAGCTCGGGCAATTCTTTCGGGGACTGACTGCTCCATCTCACCGCAACATCGAATTGGAAATGATCCTCAATGGATGGGCATGGGTGCTCGATCGCTATGGACCCGATGAAAGCTACTTCGAGGCGCTTGACGATGCTCAGCGAAATCGACGCGGCATCTGGGCAAATGACGACAACGTTCATCCGTGGGAATTCAAAAAGCAGCGCTACAGGGCTCGTCGGGCGAAACCAAAGCCTGCTCCTCAAACGCCTCTCTTCGACGTACCTGAGTCAGCGATCTCGTGTCCGATGAAAGGCTGCGATGGCCAGATCGTCGAGAGGAGCGGGCGTTTCGGGCGTTTTCTCGGATGCACGAATTTTCCGAGATGCCGTCACTCGCGCAATTTGAATGGATGACTGGAGTGAGCTCTAAGGGATCGCAGCGATGTCCGAGCGCGTCTGCAATCGAGGGGCTCTTATCCCGCAAAACGCGATTTTTGAAAAATGCGGGATAAATCGCGGATTGGCCCTCTGCGTTCTTCCTATGTTCGAACATTCTTGTTTTGCTAACGCATGAAGCGTATATTCTCACCCTGAGATCGATTCCGCAGGTTTAAGATGAGCAACCTAACTGCACAGGTTCTGGCAACGGTGAACGCCCCCTATGGGGCGAACCATTCCGCTCATCAACTCGCTGCGCTCATCGCTGACCCATCGAGTGTGGAAACGTGTGACGCCAGCGTCTTCGCTTTCTTCTCGGAAGTGGCACCAGCGATCCAGAAAGCCTTCATGGCTGAAATGAAGGTCAATGAGGATATGGCGAAAGCTGTCGCTAGCCAATTTTCCAAGATGGCTGGGTACTCGCTGCCTCTGGCAGCCTGAGAAAGTGATCTCGCCTCGACAGCAGCCGAGCCAATGGCCGCTTCTATTTGATTTGGCATCCGACATCATCGCGCGAACCACCGAAGCCGTTGGCCGCGAGCCAGATTGGTCGTTCGGAGGTGGGACTGCATTGATGCTCCAGATCGATCATCGCGAGAGCCATGACATCGACCTCTTCCTTTCCGATCCCCAATTCCTCCCTTACCTCAATCCCGAGACGCAGGGGTTTGAACTCGAACGAATGCCGGACACCTACAAAACAGACGGCGCAGGTTCCCTCAAACTGATCTTCGAGGACATTGGTGAAATCGACTTCATTTGCTGTGCCGACATTACGCCAGAGCCATCACAGGTCAGTGAGCTACGGGGGCGAACAATCCGGCAGGAAACTCCGGCAGAGATAGTTGCTAAGAAGGTCTACTATCGCGGTGCATCGATGCAGCCACGCGATATGTTCGATATCGCGGCCACCAACGAAAAGCTGGGCCAAGACTACGTGATCAATGCCCTCCGCGAATGTGGAGTTGATCGATGTGCGAATGCCCTTCGAGCTGCGGAGAATATGAAGCCTGAGTTCGCTAGCTCAATCATCAAGCAACTCATGTACCGCGATCATAACGGTCACTTGGTTGAGGAAGCGCAGGCGATTACAGTGCAGCTGTTGCGTGCAACGCTAGGCGCCTAGGGCTCCCCTCGCTCCGCCCCAATATCCGCCCATTCAAGAACCAGCTTGTCACCCTTCACACGTGGCAAGGCCTTGCGTGGAATGAGCTTCCCGCGAACCTCGAAGTCAGACGTGATTTTGACCAGAAAGACCATGCTGAAGTTCCGTCTGAGGTTCAGCGTGACCCGGTCATTGCTCTTGAAAGGCGTGATTGTCTTGACCTCGACCAGGTCATTGCCGAGCCGTCCGTCAGATCCTTGAGCGTAGTTGCGGTGCAACTTGATGCCGTGCGTGATCGCCCCGTAGAGTTCTCCGATATCGCCATACACCTGAAGGTGCTTCCCTGTGTGAAGGTGATAATCTTCAGCCGTGGCGATCAAGTTCTCGAAAATCGAGACCAGCGATAGATCGGCATTGGGATATTTTGCCCGCCATTCCTTATACTGGATTTGCTCGTTGATCTCGTCCCAACTGATCCATTCGCCATCATCCCAAATGGCATTGTCCGGCCCAAGTTGCTGCATCCGTAATTCCGCTAACGTGTAAAGATTTTCGCGTTTTCTTTGCATGTCCGCATCAACGTGCAAAGCGAAAGAGCGTTTGCTTGTCATGTAGGCTCAAGCTGCGATTCGCGCGAAAACCGGTCTCCCGCTGCACCAGAACAGTAGAATCGGTCCTGCATTGGCCCGAAGCGGACACCAGCGGGAAAAATTCTTCCAGTCCCGGACTGTCCATAGCGATCCAACATTGTCCATCCGCCAGTGTGGAACGGCATATGTTCTATTTTTGTTCTTTCCTACATCATTGCGATTCGCATAGCATTGCTCGCGTCACCGAAGCTTGGTGGCGCTGAGTTGAACGTCTTATCGCACAGTCCGCAACGGCAATTTGAAGGACAACCCATCGTCGTGGGGGAACACGGCTTCGGTGACAGAACCTTGAAGCAAAGGAGCCTGTCGTGCCGAATACTGAATTACTCACCTGCCATGAGGTCATGCGCCTCACGGGCATTCGCAGCCGGACAACGATCTGGCGACGCATCCGCCGGGGTGCCTTTCCTCATCCCATCGACATTGGCGGCGGACGTATCCGCTGGCGTTCCACTGACATCGAGGAGTGGATCGAGGCCCTCCCCCTGCGCAGCTATTGACCCCTCCAAAGCGGGCAATGGCCCGCAGAAAGCCAATCCCCCATGTCTATCCTTTCCCTGATCAACGCAGTCCTGCAGAAGCATAGCTGGCTGATCGCCAGCCTTCCGATTGACGAAGAAGATCGCACGGCCCAGCTCATCAATTTGCTCGTCGAAGACAACGCCGATGGGCGCGCCCGTCGCCACACGTTGCAGCCCTGGCTCTGGTACGAACGCCCTGTCCGCGAGCGGTTTGAGGGGCAAGATTGTTGCCTCACTGTCGAGGGCCCGATCTACAGGAGCCGGGACGGAACCGGATATCCGCTCGGCAGCCAGCTTCGTACCGAATTCGGGTGGCTTGACCTCACGCCAGAAGAGACCAACGCGATCGCAGATGAGGTTCGGTCCGCAATCGACTTGACCCTGCTTCGCTGGTTCACGCGCCCCGATATGGCGGATCGCCGGTTGCCTTCACGCCAGTCCCGCGAACGGTATTTCGACGACGATGTCGCTCGAAATCTGATCCTGTCTGCGACGCCTCCAACGGCAAGCATGGAGCATGACGCACATGCCAATTGACCGGAGAAAGGCTGGAGAAAGAAGGGGCCACGATACTGCGTATCGGACCCGCAATTTTCATACACACCCCACGCACGTGTGCATCGAGGATTTCTGCGGCTTCTGGAGCGCGCGGATAGCGCGCTCACCGAAACGAAGCGTTCACACCCTCGCAATTCTGCCACTTCCAAAGCGCGCTTCGAGCGCGCGCGGGAGGTGATCATGGCGAGCCACATCAAGCGAACCATCCGCCTCAATCCTTCGCAGGCACGGTCGCTGTCCGGCATCGCCGACCGGCGTGGAATGTCGGAGTATGCGATGCTCCTGAAGGTGATCGACGCGGGCTTCCTTTCGGTCCTGCACGGCACCGACAAAGAGACTGATCTTGCCGAACTGGCGCGCGAGATCGGGGCAATATCGGAGCGCCTCGCCGAGACCGAACGGGTGCTCGACCGCACCCTGTTCACCGCCTGCGCGGCCTACGCCTACGCCCGCCATGCCGCGCTGGGAACGAAGAAGTCCGACGAGACAATTGCAGCGGAAGCGCGCGCCGCATTCGAGCGTCAGCGCTCGCTCGCCCTGGAGATTGAGCCATGAATTCGAACATCGACTTTGTCACCCGCGCCCATGCCTTGTGGCGTGTGCGCATGGCGCAATGGCAGCAGCGTTTTCGCTTCTTTTCGACGATCACTCTTGGTGCAGCGGGGGCCGGAGCATTCATCGCCCCGCAGTTCTTACTGCATGGCCCCGCGATAACGACCGCATTGCAGTATGCATGGGCCAATGTGCTGACCTTGCTGGGCTCGCTGACAGGCACCGACATCAAGATGAACATAGCAATGGAGGGCCAGCGCTGGACCGTTTCCGCCGTCTGGTTTGCCTCTGAACCGCTCTTCACCGATACCTTCTGGCAGGTCGTCAAAGTGATTGTTGGCGGTGCAGTCACTGGCTTTGTGATAGGCCTGTTCACGGTTTGGGTCCTCCAGCGTACCATGTCCGAACAAGGCAAGGATACGCTCGCCGACCGGGTCATTGGCGGCACCCGCGTGGCGGATGAAGAGGATGTCGCCGCACAGACAACATTGCTCTGCGGCAGCGACGCTCTGCGCATCGGCCCGGTCCCCGTCCCGCGCCGGATCGAGACCCGTCACTTCGCCTTTCTCGGCACCACCGGTAGCGGCAAGACCACCGCCCTTCGCCAGATGCTCGACAGCATCGAAAGGCGCGGCGAATCGGCGCTGGTCTATGACACATCGGGCGAGTTCATCGCCCACTATTACAACCCCGCGCGCGGCGACATCATTCTCAATCCTTTCGATGCGCGCTCCGCCTTCTGGACGCCCTTCGACGAGATATCGCATCCCGCCGATGCCGACCGGATAGCGCGCCAACTTGTATCGGAAACCAGCAGTCAGGATGACGATGTCTGGCTCGAAACAAGCCGCATTCTTGTCGCCAACATGATCCGCTCGCTCTGGTCGGAAAAGAACTGCAGCCTCGAAGCCTTGCTTGAGGCCTTGCAGGTCAAGGACAAGGAGCAGTTGAAGGAATGGCTGGGGCATACGTCGTCTGCCCGCACCTTTGCCAACGACGCCGATCGCGCCACCGGAAGTGTGCTTTTCATGCTCGCCAAGGCCGCGAATCTGATCCAGTTCCTCAAGGTCGAAGACGAGGGAGAGGACCGCTTCGCCTTCCGCGACTTCATCGCCAAACTCAACGACTGCGAGGGCGCGAAGCCATGGATCTTCGTCCCTCGCAAGGAAGACTACTTCGAAGCTTCCAAGCCGCTCATGGCATGCTGGCTCGAATGCGCTGCGAGTGCGGTGCTGGGTCTGTCGCCATCGCCGAGCCGCCGCATCTGGTTCGTACTCGACGAGCTGGCTGATCTTCCACGCGTCGAGAACCTGGCTCGTCTGCTGCCAGAAGGAAGAAAGTTTGGTGCGGCGATCGTGCTCACCTTCCAGGCGCTCGGTCAGATGCGCAATCGCTATGGCGCGAACATCGCCGAGGCCATGCTGGCATGCTGCAACACCAAGTTGTTTCTGCAAACGGTCGATCAGGAAACGCGCAAATGGGCGAGCGAGACCATCGGCCAGTGCGAGGTGGAATTGCGCGTTGCCACCGACACGCTGTCGATTGGCAGTGAGGTGCCGCGTACGACCATCGCGACCCAGCGCCACTTCCGCCCCGCCGTGCTCGAAAGCGAACTGCGGCTCAGTCCACATCAGGGTTATCTGCTACTTCCCGATGGCCTGCCAGTCGCGCGCATTGGCCTTACTGCGGATCACATCACCCGGCGTGGGAATCCGCGTCAGCCCGGTTATGTGCCAGGCGATCCGGCGGGCACGCTTTGGAGCCGGGTCAGCGAGATCGCAAAGGGTGCCGAGCCCGACGCCAAACCGGGACCGGTCTGATGGTTGCATCGGTCTCGGCGCTGTCGAGTGCCGGTCAGGCGGCCAGCTATTATGAGGCCGACGATTATTACACCGAAGGCGGCATGGCTCCGTCCGAATGGTTTGGCGAGGCAGCAGAGAAGCTGGGCCTGTCAGGCGAGGTCGATCGCGAGAAGTTTGCCGAGTTGCTCGAAGGTCGAGTTGCCGGACAGCAACTCGGCACCACGCGCGATGGCAAGGTCGAACACCGGCCAGGCTGGGATATCACCCTTTCGGCGCCCAAGTCGGTCTCGATCATGGCCGAGGTTGCCGGAGACAAGCGGCTGATCAAGGCGCATGGCGCGGCGGTGAAAGTGGCGCTCGCCCATGTCGAGAAGCACATGGCGGCAACCCGGATCAGACAGGGCGGCGAAGTCCGGCGCGAAGTGATCGGCAATCTCGCCATCGCAACCTTCCGCCATGCAACGAGCCGGGCGCAGGACCCGCAGCTGCACACCCATGCGGTCGTGATCAACGCTACGCAGGACAAGGATGGCAACTGGCGCAGTCTTGAACCCCGCGCCTTCTACCAGCTGCAAAAGGAAATCGGCGCGATCTACCGCCAGGAACTGGCGCACGGTATTACCGCGCTGGGGTACAAGATTGAGGCCGGGAAAGACTCGCTGTTCGAGATCGCAGGGGTTTCGGAGAAGGCCATTGATGCGCTCAGCCAGCGCACCGCAGCAATCGATGCCCGGCTTGCCGAGCGCGGCACGAGCCGCGCGGAAGCCAGTGCCGCCGAAAAGCAGATCGCCGCGCTCGATACGCGCGAGGCCAAGACCAGTGCGGATCATCGCACCTTGCGAGCCGACTGGCGGGCGACTGCCGATGCCAACGGGTTCGACAAGGCAGCGCGAGACAGGCTGATCAGTCAAGCCAGAGAGCGGGCCAAGAGCAGCGAAGCAACCGCCAGCCCGGAAATGCTGGCAAGGCAGGCGGTGGCCTGGGCCGCTGCAAAGCTGTCTGAGCGAGAGGCCGTTTTCGCGGCCAGCACGCTGGCGCGCGAGGCTGGTCACTTTGCCTTTGGCAAGGCAGGGCACAGCACAATCAGCGCAGCGATTGCCGAGGCCGGAGAGCGGGGCGAACTCGTACCGCGCACTTTCCTTGACCGGCGCGGCGCGGAGTTTGCCGGGTTCACGACGCCGCAGGCCATCGCAATCGAGCGCACCATGCTGCGACTGGAGGAAGCGGGGCGCGGTATGGCGCAATCGCTCTCAACTCCGCTAGCGGCAGCACGAACCATCGAACGCCCGGCGCGGCAGTCGGCACGATCCGGCTATGCCTGGACCAAAGACCAGAAGCGGGCGACCGCAGACCTGCTCACCTCGCGGGACCGCGTCACTGCTGTCCAAGGCTACGCCGGGACCGCCAAAACCACCACAGTTCTCGCGACCTATGCCCGTGAGGCCCGGCGTCATGGGCTCGCCGTTACTGCGCTTGCGCCGACAGCATCGGCGGCGACCGTTCTTGGGGAAGCGCTCGGCCTGCGTGGCGATACGGTGGCGCGGCATTTGCTGGCACCCGAGGCAAAGACGGCGGGCCAGGACGCTGTCTGGATTGTCGATGAGGCCTCGATGCTTTCAGCTTACGACATGGCAAAGCTCTTGACCCGTGCCGACAAGGCAAGAGCCCGGCTTGTTCTGGTCGGCGACGTCAAGCAGCTGGGCTCGGTCGGCGCGGGTGCCGCCTTTGCCCAGTTGCAGCAGGCAGGCATGGCGACCGCGAAACTTGCCGACGTGGTCCGGCAGACCAATGCCGCGACCCGCGAAGCCGTCATGGCCTCGATAGAGGGTCACGCGGGTAAGGCCCTGGCCGCGCTTGAACGTGGCGACGGCAAGGTGATCGAGGGCGCAACGCCAGATGAGCGCCTTGGGGCGATGGCCCGACACTATCTGACTTTGTCGCCCTCAGAGCGCGCGCGAACCCTGGTCATCGAGCCATCGCGCGAGGGCCGCGACAAGCTCACTGACATGATCCGCACGAAACTGACCGGACGCGGCGAGCTGTCAGCGGAGGCCGTCCTGTTCCACGCGCTTGAAGCGAAAGGCCTGACCCGTGCCGAAGCGCGCGAGGCAGCCAGCTACTCCATCGGCGATGTTGTCCGGTTCAGCCGCGACTACGCCGCTAAGGGCGTGCGCCGGGGCGAGAGCCTTGCGATCGCCGATGTCGATCCTGAACGCGGGCGCATTGCTCTGGAAGGCCGCGATGGAAGGTCGGTTGACTGGCATCCTCGGCAGTGGGGTGCAGGCAAAGCCGAGGTGTTCGAGCCCAAGTCGATGGAACTCCGCATCGGCGACCGCGTGCAGTTCACGCGCAACGACCGCGAGGCCGGGCGGGTCAATGGCCTTGGCGGGTCCATTACCCGCATCGATTCCGACCGTGGCCGGGCAACCGTGAAGCTCGCCAACGGACGCGAGCAGAAGCTCAATCTCTCTGATCCTCGCGACACTCACTTGCGCCACGGCTATGTCCAGACCGCCCACGCCGCGCAGGGCCAGACCGCCGAGCGCGTCCTGATCCACGCCGATAGTCGCTCCACCAATCTGGTCGATCAGAAAATGCTCTATGTCGCGCTGTCGCGCGCCAGGGCCGAGGCGGTGGTTGTAACCGACGACAAGGACAGGCTTGTTCGCGCGATCTACGAACGTGCGGGCGAGAAGCAGACGGCCATGACCGTGAGCGCTCCCGAGGCCGGAAAGTCAAAGGCAATGGGTGCTGGGTTGGGCTGATCAAACGCCTTGGCGGTGGCAGGCCATGGCGTCCCTCGCCCTGCCGTTGGAATGAACTGCTCCTCTTCGACAGCCCGTACCGGGCGGGATCAACAGCCCGCCCGCTCCATTCGGGCTCACGCCCTCCCGTGTTGCCTGTTTCGCGTAACCGCTGACCCGTCCGGCCAATCCGGCCCGTCCCTTCATCCGCGTTCCCAACGATTGGACGAAGGATTTTCACCATGGCTAGCACCACAACCGCCAGCATTTACGACACGATCACCAACCAGATCATCGCCGCCCTTGAACGCGGCACCGATACTTTCTCACTCCCTTGGCATCGCAGCACCGCCCCGCTTTCGCGCCCCATGAATGCAGCGACTGGGAAAGCCTATCGCGGCGTCAACGTCCTCGCCCTCTGGGCCAGTGCCGAAGCGCAGGACTGTCCCCCGTCAGCACCAATGGCA
>NZ_JADMNM010000019.1 GCF_016461955.1 Qipengyuania sp. YIM B01966
GGAGGAAATCTAGGGGCTCAGACCACAGTTGATGCGAGCGAGACAGTCGATCTGAAGGTTGCCGGGGAGAGCGTGACCATACGTGCGACTTGGCGCGACATCGCCGAGCAACCTCAATTCGTTGAAAGGCTTTTCGTAAAAAATGGTCAGCATTGGCGTCTGGCCGAAGATCAACCAAGCCAGAGTGACTAAAAATTTTCCCATATTCCGTCTCCTTTGAAGACGGCAACGCGGGTCTGGCTGTAAGTTCGCGATAGACGCGCGCCGTCAAAAATTCACGTGAGTTCGCTGTGGAGCGCCGGCGGATGTCCGAAATTTTCTGAAGGTAGGCTCGCCTACACCTAGAAAACCCCTCCTCATGGGAAGGACGTCCTATTGGTTCCCTCTGCGCGAAATGATGCGAAATCCAAGGTCTAACCGTGCTCGGCGACAAGGCTTATGTCGGCAACGCCATCCGCGCCCTGGTCGAGAGCCAGGGCGCGTTGCCCAACATATCCGCCAGGTCCAATCGAAAATGGCGGCCCTGCTTCGCGAGGGCGCTTTACCGCGAGCGCAACCAGGTCGAACAGTTTGTCAGCAAACTGAAGCACCTCCGCCGCATCGGCACCCGATGCGACATGCTCGCCGACAATCTCCTCGCCATGTTCAAACTCGCCTCAATGCGCCTGTGCTGGCGCGCTCATGAGTCTACGGCCTAGGGTCATAAGCGATCAAACAATAGAATACACTCGTGCGTGGGTTGACAAGCGCGGTTCTTTCGTCCCAATCTCTCAGAAAAGGGGGAGCTGGTATGTTTAGATCATTGTCGAGTAACGAAATCTGCCACGTGTCGGGCGGGGTGATTACCGCGCCAGGTTCAGGTTGGATTTACGGGAACCCTTGGGGCTGCTTACCGCTTCCTGGGTCAGACATTTCCAGTTTGACTTCTGACGCCGATAGCGATGGTGGAGGGGGTTTTGATCCTGACGCAGATTATTGCGGAACAGGGTGGAATCAATTTCTCGTTCCGGACTCAATTGCTGGCATCGACGTAAGTTACGCATGCTATGTGCACGACCTTAATTATGGCCCTAACTCGACCATGGATCGAGCCGAGGCGGACCGTCTCCTTGGCGTCATGGTATTTAATACGCTTTTAGCGGGGGGGTTGGATTATCGGGTTGCCGCTGTCGTGGCGGCAACGTTCTATACGACGGTGACTGCAGCGGGCGAGGGCTCCTATTTGGGCAAGGGCCAGAAATAGACTGGAGGGGCAATGTTCTTAAAAATTTCTATAGCTTTAATCAGTCTTAGCGCTTCAGCATGCGCCTTCGCGGAGAATTCTATGGAAGCACCACGTTCTGGGCTCTATCAGTCCGATAGTGGCGATGAATATAGCGTTCGAACTGACGGGCCTTCCGCTTTGACCGTCACTTCAGTTTCTCAGGGCGGGGTCTGTCTGCAATTTTGGCGTAGCAAAGAGCCGGCGTTAGTGGATGGTGTCGAAACACTTCGCGGACAATCTTGCAATGAGGGTGAGCTTAGTGACACAGGTTGGTTAGCCGGGTTTTCAGAAAAAAAATCAACTGAGATTATTTTGTTTCCTCCAAAGACCTTTGAGGGCGGTCTTAACGTCCGCCCGATCAGGCTCACATATCGGTCGAATATACTCTAGCTCGCCTTTTCGCACTGTTGAGATAAATGCCGCTGCTTTATGTGGCGCGCGAGCATTAGTCGAACAAGCTTGATTTGCCTCATATGGGCTGCCGACCATGGCGGCCGAGCTCGCCTCTTTTTCTATTAACGCTTAGTGTTAGGCTCAGGGCCCATGAAATGGCTTGCGCAGGACTGAGTCAGTTGGTTAATTGGCAGGGCCAAGGATGTGCTGCTTGTGTCCGAGCTGTGATGTTGAGTGAGGCGCAGATGCGCCGGATTGAGCTGTCTTTCCCTTTTCTCACGGCATCCCACGGGTCGATGACCGGCGGATCGTCTTCGTGATCAGGAATGGGTTGCGCTGGTGTGATGCGCCGACTGCCTATGGGCCGCACTAGGCGACCTAAAACCGCTTCATCCGCTGAAGCCGTCTGGGGTGTTCAACCGCATCTTCGCCGAGTTCGCGGCCAAGGGCGGCACGCCCGATCAGATCATGATCGATGCTACCGATCTCAAGGCGCACCGGACGGCGGCAAGCCTACTAAAAAAGGGTTCTAACCAAACGTATTGGGCGCAACAAAAGCGGTCTGAACTTCAAGCTTCACGCCGACTGCGACGGCCAAGGCCGTCCGCTGATCATGCTGCTCAGCGAAGGGCAGATGAACGATTACAAGGGCGCCGCCCTGATGATTGATGCGTCCCCAAGGTCTAGGCATTGCTCGCCGATCGGGACTATGATGCCGACTGGTCCCGCGCCGCGTCGGAGCAGCGCGGCATCACCCCCTGCATCCCCTCAAAGACCAACCCCAAGACGCCCATCCCGCACGACACGGACCTCTACCGTCAGCGTCACAAGGTCGAGAACATGTTCGGCAAGCTCAAAGACTGGCGACGCATCCACACCCGTGACGACCGCTGCGCGCACACCGCCGTTTGGCTGTGATTGAGTCCCAGACCTAGGGATGTCGATCGAAAAAGCTTCCCGTGTCCGAATTTTTGCGTAATCTCCCAGTACCCTTAACAAGAACCCAGTAAAAAGCCGGGCGCACAAAAACAGAGGTAGCATGTCGCTGTTTCGCGAAGAGGTATTCGCTAGCCGGAAGGGTCGCCTTCACGGGGAAGTGGTCTTATCGCAGCCGCTGTCCACCCGGCTGTTCGTCGCGGTGCTTTTCTCTGTAATCGCCATTGCCGGTATCTGGGTGACGATCGGCACGTATGCCAGGATCGAGACCGTATCGGGCATTCTAGTCACCGACGTTCCAAGTGCCAATGTCGTCGCGGTCCAGGGCGGCACGATTTCGGAACTGGTCGTTACCGAAGGCCGATTGGTCGAGGCCGGCGAACGCCTCGCGGTCGTGGACTCGGCGCGTGAGACCCGGAGCGGAGGCGACGTGGCAGGCCGGGGGCTCGACGCGATTGATGCACGCCGCGAACTGTCGTTGGCACAGGTCGCTCTCGCGCGTAGCCGGGGTGCGGCCGAACGGTCCCGTTTGCTCACGATCATGTCCGCGGCAGAAGCGCGGGCGGGGAGCCTGCAGGGACAGATCCAGATCCAGCAGGATGTCGTCAAGTCGAACCAAGACCTGTTCGATAAGCTCGAAAGTGTCATGGAGCGCGGCTTCGTCAGCCGGGTCGAGTACGAGCGCCGCCGGCAGACGCTTCTCGGGTCGCGCCAGACCCTGGCGGGCCTGCAACAGCAGCTTTCGGGCAGCCTGGCCGAAGCGGAACAGGCGCGGTCGCAGCTGGCCACCATCGATATCGAAGCCGCACAGGGTGTTTCGCAGATCCAGGAGGACCTGCATTCCCTTACCGCAGAAGAAGCGCGATTGCAGGGTGAGCAGAGCTACGTCATCACCGCCCCGATAACCGGCCGCGTAACTGCGCTGGCCACGGGTATCGGCCGCCCCGCCAACCCGGGAAGGCCGCTCATGGTGATCGTGCCAGAGGACGCGACGCTTGAGGCCGAACTCTATGCCCCGTCCCGCGCAGTCGGTTTCGTGGAACCCGGCAAGGAGACACGCCTGTTGTATGATGCCTTTCCCTACCAACGCTTTGGCAGCTTCACCGGAACTATCGCATCGATTTCGCGGATCGCCGTCGACCCGCGCGAAACCGAAATCCCGTTTCCGTTCGAAGAGCCAGTCTATCGCGTCAGGGTGGCCCTCGATCGACAGGCCGTTCGCGCGTTCGGGCGGGATACGCCGCTGCAACCCGGCATGACGCTGAAGGCTAATATCGTTCTCGAACGACAGAGCTTTCTCTCGTGGCTCCTGCAACCGCTCCGGGCGGTGCTCAATCGTAACGCATGACGAACCCGGTTGATCTTCTCCAGTTTCGCGGTCGCGCGAGGACGAGGTACATCCCCCAGGGGGAAGCTAGCGAGTGCGCGCTGGCGTGCCTTGCGATGGTCGCCGGGTACCACGGATATCACACCGACCTCATTACCCTCCGCCAACGCTACGGCATGTCGCTGAAAGGGGCCGACCTGAAGCAGGTCATGCAGGTTGCCGAGGACATCGGTTTCAACGCTCGTCCCCTACGCGGCGAACTTGACGACTTACCGCACCTCGCCTTGCCGGCCGTCCTGCACTGGAACCTCAACCATTTCGTGGTGTTGACTAAGATTGTCTCCGGGCTGCGTGGTCAGCAGTACCACATCCACGATCCTGCCCGGGGCGCCGTCGTCATGGGGCGCGACGAAGTTTCGCGGCACTGGACGGGAGTCGCGCTCGACCTGCTTAAATCGGAAAGCTTCAAGCCGAAAATCGAACGCCAGCAACTCGGGATCACCCAACTCTGGTCGTCGATCAGTGGCTTCTGGCAAACGATCCGGCAAGTCGTGCTGCTGTCGATGGTTCTGCAGCTAGTCGTCCTTGCATCGCCGTTCTTCCTGCAGATTTCGATCGACACCGTATTCCCGGCCTTCGACAGCGACCTCTTGCTGATGCTGGCGCTGGGCTTCGGCGGTTTGACGGTCATCAATTTCATGGCCAGCTGGTTGCGATCGCTAATCTTCGTCACGCTCAGCAACTCGCTGTCGTACCAAGTCATCGTCAACCTGTTCCGCCACCTGATCCGGCTGCCACTCGACTATTTCGAAAAGCGCCATGTCGGCGACATCATCTCGCGGTTCGGTTCTACCCAGCCCATAAGCCAACTCATTAGCCAAGGGATGATTGCGGCCTTCATCGACGGGGTCATGGCGTTGCTGACGCTCGCGTTGATGATCGTGTATTCCGGCCTGCTTGCCACCATCGCCGTGACCGCGCTGGTCATCTACGTCATGCTCCGGCTCGCTTTTCTGCAGGCCCTGCGCCTGCGCAACCTGGACGCCATAACCACCGCGGCGACAGAGAACAGCAACTTCATCGAATCAATTCGCGGCATCGCCGCCATCAAGGCGTTCGGGCAGGAGGGCAATCGCCAGCGCCTGTGGCAAAAGACCAAGGCCGATGCGATTAACGCGCAGATCAAGCTGGGGCGCCTGAGCGCCGGGTTTGAGGCACTCGGGCAATTCGTCATCGCTCTCGAGCGCGTGGTGTTCGTTTACGTGGCGATTACGCTCGCCTTCGATACCCTGCTCACAATTGGTATGATTTTCGCCTTCCAGGCTTACAAACAGCAATTCCTGGATGCCGGTATGCGGCTGACCGAACAGGCAATTAATTTCCAGATCGTGAAAGTCCACCTGTCCCGCATCGCCGACATCGCGTTGTCTAAGACCGAGGATTCCGATGGCGAGAAGAGCACGGAGGAGCCTAATTTCACCAAACCCATGTTCATCGAACGGGTCAGTTATCGGTACGGGCAGAACGAACCCCTTGTGCTGAAAGGTGCGAGTCTGGCGATCATGCCGGGCGAGTTCGTGGCGATTACCGGGCCATCGGGTGGCGGCAAGACGACCCTGGTCAAGATCGTCATGGGCCTGTTCCAGCCATCCAGCGGCAGCATCCGACTCGGGGATCGCAACATATTCTCGCTGAAGTGCAACCGGTACCGGCGGGCGATCGGGTCGGTCGCGCAAGGTGACATGCTGTACGCCGGCACCTTGGCCGAGAACATTTCGTTCTTCGATCCGGCTATCGACATGGACCGGGTGCGAGAAGTCGCCCGGCTGGCCCATATCCATGATGAGATCGAAGCCATGCCGATGGGCTACGAATCTTTGGTTGGCGACATGGGTTCGATACTGTCGGGTGGTCAGTTGCAGCGCGTCCTTCTCGCGCGCGCGCTCTACCCCGGACCAAGCCTGCTAATCCTGGATGAGGGCACGGCCAACCTCGACGAAGCGAACGAGCAGAAGATCCTGAGCGCGCTGAAAGAATTGAAGATTACGCGGATCGGGGTCGCCCACCGTCCGGCGACGATAATGGCGGCGGACCGCGTCGTGCGGATCGAAGGCGGCCGCATCACGGCGATGGATGTTAACTCGAAAAGCGCCGAGCACCAAATAAGACCGAAAGATGAATTATAAAACAAGGGGCTTCCAAAAAATAACTGTAATTTGGGTGTTGAACCATCAACCTTAAAGGAGTACTTATGCGCCGGTCGTAGCGAAGAGTGTGCGACCATTTAAAAGTCATTTGGGAGAATGTAATGTTCATGAATAGTGTCACACTCAACGGCTTTCGGCCGCTGACGAGTAGCGAGATTACGACCGTATCCGGGGGATCGGACGAGATCGTGGTCACGGGACGGAAGCTCGATGTCTGGGTGACGAGCATCTCTCGGGAAGACTTCTGGATGTATCCAGAACTGTTCGACAGCGCCGGCGGGTTGGGCTCCGGCGGCGGCGCCGGGTTCAGCGGTGGCGGCGGAGGCGGCGGAGGTGAGCTGTCCGATCCGGAGGGCGACGGCGCGATCGACAGCGACGGCGATGGCGTGGACGACACGATCATCGTCACCGCGCCCGAGCGCGTGGAATTCGCCGATGGCTACTACGGCTACATCTACAGCGACACGCATGTCGACATAATGCAGGAAGCCAACTGGTTCCTGTCGCTGTTCGGCGCGGATGACAAGTTTATCGGCCACTACGCACCCGATGCGGATGGCTCGTTCGTGATCAAGGATCCGGCAACCAACACTTCGACAACCGTGACCGTTCCGATCAACGGTACGCCGGTAGTCGTAGGAGGCTCGTACGAAGAAACTCCGCAGACGGAGTGGAGGTTCTCGCCGACGAGCCCCGATTTCCACGAACAATAAGATCGATTACGCAAGGACGATGAAAAAGCGGCCCTTGTATTACCTTGCGAGCGCCATACTCATTCCGAGTATGGCGCTCTTTGCGTGCACCGAACCCGGAAGGACCCAATCGACCGACTCGTGGGGAGCAGCCGTCGATCCCGATCGGTGCCGACAGGCCCTGCAACGGTTGCCGGCCGCCCTGCGCAGCCTGCGCGGACAGGACTGCGTCGCGGTTCGCGCGAGCGATCTGGTGGTGGCAACGATTGAACTCGAAGTCGCCGGTGAGGTTCTACCGGTTCGGGTCGTCGTCGGCGAAGGGAATAACAGTGTCCGCAAGATCGTCGTCGAAATCGTCGGCGGCCCGGGAGAAACGGTTCTGCTCCGGCCCGGGATCGAAAGCTGGGCACGAGAAGGGAAGCAGACTATTGCGGACTGCGATGTCGCGATCCTGTCTCCCGCCTATTCGGGAACCTGGCACAGGTCGTCCTATCCGGCCGCCAGCGAACGCCGCGCGGCAACCGAGGTCGATGGCCTGCTCTCGGTAATCAGCAGTTCGACCGACGTGTCGATCGTTGCGCAAAGCCTCGGGGGGCGGATCGTCAGCAGGCCGGAGGTGCGCATTCCCGACGGCCGGCATCTGCTGTTCGTGCCGCTGCTGCAGGCACCGCAGGGCTACCTCCGATGGCTGGACGAAGGGAGCACGCGCAACCGTATCATGCGCCGTTCGTCGGTCTCGAACTATGTGATCGGAACCGAAGGAAACCGGGCGTCGCAAGCCGTCCGGACTTTCGACTTCCTTCGCGCGTTCTTCGAAACCAGCAAATCCGACCTCGCCGCCACGCTGCCAGAGCTTTGGGCGCAGAAATCGCGGGTCGGCGCTTCCGCGGATGTCGAGGTCGTCATCGCGGATAAGGAAGACAAGGCCGGCGGGCCTGAATTCTCCGAAGCCCTTTCAAAGCTGGGCTTCACCGTGCGGACCGTTGCGGGTGAACACCTGCCCAACGGCCAAGCTGAAACGGCCGAACGCGCGGAGATCGTGGGACGTTTCCTGCAGGCGGCTTGCGCCTCGGGCAAATCCTAAACCCGGCTGTTGCCGGGCCCGCTCATCTGCGCAAGACCCTTGTCAGCGGCTGGCCGTCGACCGAATAACCGGCGTCGTAGAGATGCGCAGTCATGTCTCGCCGTCGCATTCCTCCACGCATGGGGTGATGGTTTACACCGCGACGGCTTTGCCCTGCGCCCGCGCTTTGGCGAAGCTGCCGACAGCGCCAGTCGCTCAAGAATGCGGCGGGTCGGGAAGATGACCGAGATCTTGCCGCGGGCTGATGATCCCCCGTCGTTCCTCAAGCTTCGCTATCCCCAAAAAAGTGCTTCATTACAGTCACATGCAAAAGCAAGATATGAAAAATGCAAATGCAATATTGTAACAGTGGCAACTCGCCCACTTTCTACGCCGCGCATTTGGCTCAATAAAAATACATTGTTATGCGCTTATCGTTCCGTTTATCTGAATGGTACGGTCGCGCTGGATTTTCACCACCAGCGGTATTTTCACGCCGTGGCGCACGAGGGGAACCTGACGCGTGCCGCCGAACGGCTGAATGTGTCTCAGTCCGCGGTCTCGTCCCAGCTCCGGCACCTTGAGGAGCGCCTTGGACTGCCCCTTTTCGAACGGCGCGGCCGGTCGCTCGTTCTCACCGAAGCGGGCCGCATTGCGATGGACCAAGCCGATTCCATTTTCGCCACTGGCGAAAATCTGCTCAACACCTTCGGCGACCGCGCGTCGGCGCGGCGTCAGACATTACGCGTAGGGTCGCTGGCGACGCTTTCGTGAAACTTCCTGGTCGGTTTGCTGCGCCCCTTGCTAGGTCGCGAGGACGTCGAGGTCGTCATACTTTCAGGCGCGCTTGGCGATCTGCTGAACAATCTCGAAGCACACCGGCTTGACGTGGTCTTGGCCAACATTGCGCCACCGCGCGATGTAGCGACGCCATGGATATCGCAAGCGATCGCCGAGCAGCCAGTCAGCCTTATCGTGTCCCCCGTCAGCACCAATGGC
>NZ_JADMNM010000002.1 GCF_016461955.1 Qipengyuania sp. YIM B01966
CACCACCCCGTGGGACACGACCCGATGACGCTTCCTGCGCTTGGGGCACTTAATGCTCCGATCTTGCCTTCATGAACCTTGCTAACACGATCTGGTTTAGTGCTGCAGCCAAGTGCCGAGTTTGGCGATGAAACGCAGGAGGATGTCCCCGCCAGAGACAGAGCAAGCGTGCCACTGGCAAAACCGATTGTGTAGAATATCGTGAACACGGATGAATCCTCCGGCGTTTAGCGACTAGGCCGGGACAAGTCCGCAGAAGCGGCCGAAACATGCGGTGGCCGAAACGCCATTTGCGGCCGACACACGTCTCCGATGCGGCCCCAGCCGCAATGGTTCGTCGCTCAGACGGAGGTTACCGTGCCATGGCCATCCCCTGGACCGCAGCAAGAGCGACCAAACGCCGGCAGGTCTCCTGGCTCGCGGGTCATAGCTTGATGCACGGCCTTCCCAGGCCACGCTGAATTCAACGTGAGGCCCAGTGGCTGCTTCCGCCCGAAGGTGGAAGCGATGTTCATCGCGCTCGCCGCTTACAGTTGCAGGGACAGCCTCGGATTCGGATCAGCAAAAGCCGGTCCTCACCGTGTTCCCGAATTAAGCCCTCTCGGGCACCGGCGCGATCTGTTGACAACGGCATTACGCAGAAGTCGGCAGTCGAATATTCCAAACCTAACACGATGCCAAGTTTTTGCGCAATTGGCGCTGGGATTCCAAGCGTGGCCTTTTTGGAGCTTTCGTTTGCGATATGTCGATCGCCGACACAAAAGTCAGGCTGCTACCTAGAGAGCTACCTAGCGTGAGAAGGGCAATGTAACGCTTCTGTAAGCTAATCGCTAAAGCCCTGCAAACAAATTAGAATTTGGTGGACGCACTAGGGCTCGAACCTAGGACCCGCTGATTAAGAGTCAGCTGCTCTACCAACTGAGCTATGCGTCCATACCCGTTACGCGGCGAATTGTGCTCGCAACCGAATCGAGAGGGGCTGCATATAACGTGCGTTCCGCAGCTTCCAAGCGCTAATCGCAACTCATCCCAGCAGAGCCCCAGACATTCTTCGGTTCCAGCGATTGATCATCATCAGCGTTCCGAGGCAAATCATGTTGGTCATCATAGATGATCCGCCATGGCTCATGAAGGGCAACGGGATACCAACCACCGGGGCCAGCCCCATGACCATCATAAGATTGATCGCGACATAGAAGAAGATCGTCGCAACCATACCGCCAGCCAGAAGGCTCCCCAATCGGTCGCGCGCCGCACGCGAGACGGACCAGCCCCAGCGCAGGATCAGAAAGAAGGCAAGCAAGACGGCCAGCCCGCCGACCAAGCCCCATTCCTCCGCCATCGTGGCGAACACGAAGTCGGTATGCGGTTCGGGCAGGTAATCGAGATGGCTTTGCGAACCCTCGTTGAACCCTTTGCCGGTGAGGCCCCCTGATCCGATGGCGATCTTCGACTGGGTTATGTGATAGCCTGATCCCAGCGGATCGTTTTCCGGGTCGAGGAAGGTAAATACACGCCGGCGCTGGTAGTCGTGCAGGCCGAAGAAGAACGCGATCGGTGCGGCGACCATGGCGCCGATGCCGCCCCAGACGAACCAACGTAGTGGCAAACCCGCGAGGAACATCACCACCACGCCGCCAAAGCCGATTGCCAAGGCGGTGCCGAGGTCGGGCTGGAGCAACACCAGAACCATGGGTGCGGCAATTAACAGGCCCGCCGGAATCAATCCCCGCCAACTTGCTGTCATTCCGGGGGGCAGACTGTCGTAAAAGCGGGCGAGGGCCAGCACGACCGCCGGCTTCATCAATTCCGATGGCTGGAGGTGCATGAAGCCGAGATTGAGCCATCGCTGGCTGCCTCCGCCGACGAATCCAAGCGCCTCGACCGCGACCAGCAATACCAGCACAGCGCCGTAAACGGGATAAGCAACCAGCTTAACCAACTCGCGCGATGTGAGGCTGAGGATGATCGCCATCGTCAGAAAGACGCAGAAGCGCAGCAAATGCGAGCCGGCGTAGGGCGTGATGCTGCCGCCCGCAGCGGAATAGAGCACAAGTCCGCCGAACATGACGAGAGCAATCAGCGGGATCAACATGCCCCAGGGCTGGCGCGCGACTGGCGCCGGGACGATCGAGTTCACTGCACACCCCCAGGCACAACGGTTGCTGCGGGCGAGGGCGCGGCATCGGGTTCGGGGCCGGGGTCGGTTGCTGCGGTTGCCGGCCGGTCCGGACCGCGCGCGACCGCACGCGCCTCGGCATCGACGCGTGCAAATACTTCGGCATCGCGGCGGGGGGCAGAGTGTTTCACCGACTCGCCCGCACCAGCAGCGTAGGCTGCATACCGCGCCTCAAGTCGTTGCTGTGCTGTTCCCCCCCACTGCCTTTCGAGCGCGGCCAGCGCATCCAGCCCTTTTTGCGGATCGAAAATGAAGGTCATCACGTCACGCGCAATCGGATATGCCGCACCCGACCCACCGCCATGTTCGATCACCACCGCGCCGGCATATCGCGGATTGTCGAACGGCGCGAAGAATATAAAGAGACCGTGATCCCGGTACTTCCACGCCCCTGACTTACCGTCAGACCGGTTCAGGCCCACTACCTGCGCAGTGCCCGTCTTTCCCGCCATCAGCACGCCGTCGATCGGCAGGCGGGCGCGTCCGGCGGTGCCCGGACCGTTGACCACGTCGCTCATCGCCTTCTGGATGATTTGGACATGATTGCCGTGAAAATTCATCGAACCCGGCTTGGGGGCCGTTGCATCGAACATCAACCTCGGCAGCAATTCGCGCCCCGTCGCAATGCGCGCTGCCATCACGGCCAGTTGCAGCGGGTTGGCCAGCATATAGCCCTGTCCGATGGTCGCGTTGACCGTGTCGAAGGTCTGCCAGGGCTGCTTGAATTTCTTCAGCTTCCACTGGGGATCGGGCACAGTCCCATAAAACTGGCTCACCACGGGCAGGGGGAATTCCTCGCCCATGCCGCAGCGATGCGCCATGTCAGCGATCGGCTGCATCCCGATCTTCTGCGCGAAGTGGTAGAAATACACGTCGCAGCTTTGATAAATGCCCTTGGCCATGTCGACCGTACCATGACCCCGCCGGTTCCAGCAGCGGAACACTCTGTTGCCGACCCTTAATCCCCCGCCACAAAATACGCTTGCGTGGGGGTCGAGCCCGGCTTCCAGAAATGCCATCGACACCATGGGCTTGACGGTCGAGCCAGGCGGATACAGCCCTTTGAGCACCTTGTTGCGCAGCGGCACCCGCTCATCCGAACTGAGCATCGCATATTCGAGACTGCCGATTCCGTCGGAGAAGCTGTTCGGATCGAAGCTCGGCATTGAGGCCATGCAGAGCAGGTCACCCGTCAGGCAGTCCATCACCACGACCGAGCCGGATTCAAGGCCGATCCGGCGCGCAGCATAATCCTGCAGCGGACCGTCGATGGTCAGCTTGATCGGCTGGCCCTGAATATCCTCGCGCGTTTCGAGGTCCCGCACGATCCGGCCGCGAGCCGTCACCTCGACCCGCCGGGCTCCCGGAACTCCGCGCAGTTTCTGTTCAAACTGCTTTTCCATCCCGTCCTTGCCGATCTTGTATCCGGGCGTGATCAGCAGCGGATCGCGTTCCTTCTCGTACTCTTCGGCAGAGGCGGGGCCGACATAACCGATCAGATGCCCGACCGAGGCGCCGGTCGGATAATAACGGGAGAAGCCGCGCTGCGGGACCACCCCGGGCATTTCCGGCAGCCGGACGCTGAGTGCGGCAAATTGATCGTAGGTGAGCTTGCTGGCGACCTCGACCGGGCGGAAACCGCGCGCCCCACTAATCTTGTCCTTGATGTCGCTCACTGTGCCCGCATCAAGTTCGAGCAAGCTAGCCAACTGGTCCACGCCGCGTTCGGCATCCGCCATCCGGTCGGGAATGATATCGACGCGGAAATCGGCCTTGTTTGACGCAAGCGGCGCGTTGTTGCGATCAAGGATCCATCCCCGGCGCGGGGTTATCAGCGACAGGTTGACGCGGTTGCTTTCGGATTCTAGTTCGTACTTCTCGTTTTGAGCGATCGCGAGATAGCCCAGCCGTGCGGCCAGCACCGTCCCGAGGGCCGCTTGCGCACCGGCGACGACCAGCGTTCGGCGGTCGAATGAGTTCCGCAAAGTGGTCGAATTGACGATCCGATTGATGCGCCGCCCGCGCCGCTTCATCAGCCGATCCTCCGCACGCGGCTGAGACGCAGCCGGTCGAGCCAGGCGACGAGCCGCGCAAGCAGCGGATAGCTGGCAATGGTCAACAACGTCTGCGGGATCAGGGCAATGAGCCCCGGCACGCCAACGCTGGCGCCCGAAAGCAGCGCCGCAGCCGCGATATAGGACAGCAGAAGCGCTCCGGCGATGAGCCAGTCCTGTACAAAGGTGCGCCACGGGAAGCGGGTCTCCAGCGCTTCGAGCGCGATCATCGCCAGCGACCACAGCAGCATGGCGCTGCCGAAAGGTTGGCCGCTGACAAGATCGTCAAACAGGCCGAGCGGGAAACCCGCCCACGCGGCCAACAGGCCGGGGCGCTGCAACCGCCATGCGATCAGCAGGACAAACCCAAATGGCGGCAGCAGCGGTGCGGCGGTCGCCACCGACAGCGTGCTGAGCACACTTGCCGCCAGGATCGACACCACCGGGACTGCGAGCGCCAGTACCGGCGAATGATCGCGATTTATGCGCCGCGTCGCCCAGGCCCTGCGCTGCATCACTCTGTGGTCTCGGCGGCAGCGGGCGATGCTGCCAACTCCGCGGCATCTATTGGCTGGGTGCTCGGCGTTTGCGCCGCGACTGCCGCGACCGGCTGCCAGACCGGCTCGATTGAGACGAAATCGGCCGAGGCTGGGTCCGCAACCAGCCGCGCAATCCCGCCATCGGCTGCCTTCTCGACCAGAACCGCCACCGCGATGCCCGGCCGGTAAAAGCCGCCGGCACCGCTCGTCACGAAGACGTCACCGACCCGGAGCGGGTTGATCCCCAAATTGACCAGGCGAATACGCAGCCGGCCGTCACCGCGGCCTTCGGCGAATGCCACAACATTGTCTGTCGAGCGGCGCACGGGCAGCACGCTTTCGCTGTCGGTCAGCAGCAACACTCGCGAACTGTTGGGTCCGACCTCGAACACCCGTCCGACGACGCCGCGCGGCGAGCGCACTGGCATCCCGGCCGTCACACCCTGATGCGCACCTGCGCCAACATAGCCGAAGCGCCGCGCGCTTGATGCGGACGAGCCAATCAGCCGCGTCACCGCTATCGGCCGGACCTCGCGGTCGGCGAGACCCAGAAGCGCCTTCAACCGGGCATTTTCCTGCCGCACCGCATCGGTTTCCGCGAGACGGATGCGGGCGATCTCTACTTCGCGTTTCAGCACATCGTTCTGGCGACCGGCGCGCAGATAGCCGCGAATGTTCTCGATCAACGAGAGGCTGCTGGTGCGCGTGACACTGCTGGCAGCGCCGACCGGGCGCGTCACCTCGGCAGCGGCGCCGCGCAGGCCGTTGAACGAACTGGGGCGCCACAACGATACGGCGAGGAGCACCGCGCCCAGCAGCGCGCCGATAGCTGCCAGCACATAGCCGCCAAACTGGGTATATTGCGCCCGGCGCGAATGACCGGTGCGGCGCGACGCAGGCGGTTTCATCGCCTCGTCTCCCTTTCCCCGATCAGGCGGTCATCAAGACGCCGCGATAGATCGGGTCTTCCATCGCGCGCCCGGTGCCGAGCGCGACGCAGGACAGTGGATCTTCCGCGATGCTAACCGGCAGGCCGGTTTCCTCGCGGATTTTCACATCGAGCCCGCTGATCAGCGCGCCGCCGCCAGTGAGCACGATGCCTTGATCGACGATGTCGGCGGCCAGCTCCGGCGCGGTATTTTCCAGCGCGATACGCACCCCTTCGAGGATCGCGCCAATCGGTTCGGACAGCGCCTCGGCAATATGGCCCTGATTGATGGTGATTTCCTTGGGCACGCCATTGACGAGGTCGCGGCCTTTGATCGTGATCGTCTCGCCGATCCCGTCAGCCGGTGCGCTGGCGACACCGTAATCCTTCTTGATCCGCTCGGCAGTCGCTTCGCCGATCAGCAGATTGTGATGACGGCGGACGTAAGAGACGATCGCCTCGTCCATCTTGTCGCCCCCGGTGCGGACCGAGGTGGTGTAGGCCAGCCCGCGCAGCGACAGCACGGCGACTTCGGTCGTGCCGCCACCAATATCGACCACCATGCTGCCTACCGGTTCGGTCACAGGCATATCCGCCCCGATCGCGGCGGCCATCGGTTCGAGGATCAGGTGCACCTGGCTGGCGCCTGCATTGGAGGCCGCATCGCGGATCGCGCGCCGTTCAACCGACGTCGAGCCCGACGGAACGCAGATGACGATTTCGGGATAGCGGAACAGGCTCTTTTTGCCGTGTACCTTGCGGATGAAATGCTTGATCATTTCTTCCGCGATCTCGATGTCGGCAATCACCCCGTCACGCAGCGGGCGGATCGCTTCGATGTTGTCGGGTGTCTTGCCCATCATCAGCTTGGCATCGTCGCCGACGGCCTTGACCCGCTTGACCCCGTTGATCGTTTCGATCGCCACCACCGAGGGCTCGTTAAGGATGATCCCCTGATCCTGGACATAGACCAGCGTATTGGCGGTACCGAGGTCGATCGCCATATTCTGCGATCCGAGTTTCAGAAGTTTGGCGAGGAAGCTCATGGGCGGCGTCGTTTCCGTTACAGGTGTGGCGGGCCCCTGCCGCGGCGCCCCGCGGCCGGCCGGAACCCGTTTATGACAGGGAATGGCCGCTCCTTAACGAAGCGCAATCGAAAAGGGAAAAATTTTGTGCGCGCTATGCTGGGGAAAGTGCACCCTTCGGCTCGAATTTGCAGCCCTTCGTCGCTAGGCACGAAAACCGATGCCGTATATCCGCCGCCTGCCTGACACTCTGGTCAACCGCATCGCCGCGGGCGAGGTGGTCGAGCGGCCCGCCGCGGCGCTCAAGGAGCTGGTCGAGAATGCCATTGATGCCGGGGCGCGGCGGATTGGGATCACGCTGGCCGAGGGCGGCCTCGGCGCGATCGAGGTGACCGATGATGGCTGCGGCATGGCGCCTGCCGAAATGGCGCTGGCGCTCGAACGGCACGCCACCTCAAAGCTTCCCGAAAGCCTGATCGGCGCAGACGAGGCCATCGAACTGGTCGCGACGCTGGGGTTTCGCGGTGAAGCATTGCCCTCGATCGCCAGCGTCGCGCGGCTGTCGCTCGACAGCCGGCCGGCCGGCGCGGGCGAGGGGTGGCGGATTGTCATCGATCACGGAGCCGTGGTGAGCGCCGGCCCGGCCGCCATCCCGCCCGGCACCCGGGTTCGGGTGGAGGACCTGTTTGCCCGCGTCCCCGCGCGGCGCAAATTCCTGCGCAGCGCGCGCAGCGAATATGCCGCCTGCCTCGACGTGGTGCGCCGGCTGGCGATGGCCCGCCCCGACATCGGCTTCACGCTGTCGCATGACGGACGGCGCGTGCTGGCGGTCCAGCCGGGCGAGGCGCTGGCCGACCGCGTGGCGCAGATTGTCGCGCGCGAATTGAAGGACAATGGTTTGGCGATTGCGCTCGAGCGCGGAGAGCTGCGCCTGTCGGGGATCGCCGGCCTGCCGACCTACAATCGCGGGGTGGCGGATCACCAATATCTGTTCGTCAATGGCCGCCCGGTGAAAGACCGGCTGCTGACCGGGGCGGTGCGCGGGGCCTATGCCGATATGCTCGCGCGGGACCGGCACGCCGTACTGGCGCTGTTCCTCGACCTGCCCGCGCAAGAGGTCGATGTGAACGTCCACCCGGCCAAGACCGAAGTGCGGTTCCGCGACGCGGCGGCGGTGCGCGGGTTTATCGTTTCCGGCCTGCGGCAGGCGCTGGCCAGCGGCGACCGGCGCAGCGCGCAGGCGCCCGATGCCGCTGCTATGGGGCGCTGGCAGGCCGAGCCGGTGGCACCTGCCGCTGAACCGTCGATCTTTGCCGGAACCGGATGGGGCGGGGCGCCTGCGATGGGCAGTGTGCGCGAGCAGGCGATGCCGTGGACCGGGCCCGGCACCGCCAGCGCGGTCGCCCCTGCCGGTAGGGCGGAACCGGCTGACGCGCTGCCAGAGGACGCGGCGCAATTTCCCCTGGGCATCGCGCGGGGGCAAGTTGCCGGCACCTATATCGTCGCCGAAGCCGCCGACGGGCTGGTGCTGGTCGATCAACACGCCGCGCATGAGCGGCTGGTGCTTGAGCGGCTGCGGGCGGCGGGCGCGGGCGAAGCAGCAGCGCGCAGCCAGGCGCTGCTGCTCCCCGAGGTGGTCGAGCTGGACGAGACAGATTGCGACCGGCTGGAAGCGGCCTTGCCGCAACTCACCCGGCTGGGGCTTGCAGCTGAACGGTTCGGCCCCGATGCGATGCTGGTCCGCGCGCTGCCGCACGCGCTTGGCACGGCCGATCCGGGCAAGTTGCTGCGCGATCTGGCCGACGATCTCGCCGCCAACGGCGTCGACGCCGAACGCGGCGCGTTGCTGCTGGGCGAGAAGCTCGACCTGGTGCTGGCGACCATGGCCTGTCACGGCTCGGTCCGCGCCGGGCGGGTGTTGTCAGTGGCAGAGATGAACGCGCTGCTGCGCGAGATGGAACGCACCCCACGTTCCGGCCAATGCAATCACGGCCGCCCGACCTGGGTGAAGCTGGCGATGAGCGACGTCGAAAAGCTGTTCGGGCGGAAATGAGGGGATGGGCGCGCTCAGCTTTGCACGCTTTTCCGCTTTAACATAGGGTTGTTGGCGATCGAGATAATCCGCAGGCCGCGCAGAAAGCGTTGATCCGACTGCGATATCACGCCACTTAGGCCGCCGAGGGAGACATATCATGCGCGCCTTTCCGATCATCGCCGGCCTTGGCGTCACGCTCACGTTGCTGGCGTGCGCGCCGGAGCAGACCGCGGAGCAAAAAGCCGCCGCCGATGCGGCCGACATTGCTGCGGTCGAGCGGGCGCAGCAGGTGCCGCCTGAACCGATCAACCCGCAGACCATCGCTTTTGCCGATATCGAGAAGCACGATCTGTTTGGAGCGTCTTGCGCGTTCGTGCCCGAGACATCAGGCACCGATCCTGTCCTTCTGGCGATGGAGCGGGCCGGCTGGATGAAGATCAAGGGCGAGATGATCCGCTTCGCCCCTGACGCAGGCAGCGCCGCGCTGCCGCTGGGTGCGCGCGGGCGCTATACCGGGGCGAAATACGCCTTCACGCTCGATATTGCGGAGGGCGAGGGGCGGCAGAGCGGCAGCGAAACGACCGATTTCCCCGCTCGGCTGGTGGTCAGCGATGAGCGCGACCAGGTCGCTTACGAGGCGAACGGCACCGCGCAGTGCGGCAGTTGAGACTAAATCACGATGTCAAAGAGTGCGCGAGACGAATCGCGAAATAGTGTCTAGCACTTTGAATCGATGTAGGAAAATCGCCGCAAGCGATTGAAAAGTCAGCCTTCGGCCTCGATCGGCGCAGATGGGTTGCGCACCTTTATCAGCCCGTTCGAGACCATTTCCAGAACCAGTTCGTCATGCTGATTGAAGGTCCTCACGCGGCTCTTGAACAGGCCCATGTCGGGCCGCGACTGGCTGCGGCGCTTGGCGATGACTTCTGTCTCGCAGCGCAGTGTATCGCCGGGATAAACCGGCTTCACCCAGCGCAGATTGTCCACCCCGGGCGAGCCGAGGCCGGCCTGTTCGACCACGCTCATATTTTTGACCAGCATCGCCATGGTCATCGCGCAGGTGTGCCATCCGCTGGCCGACAGCCGGCCGAAATGCGTCCGCGCGGCGGCCGCATCATCGAGATGGAACGGCTGCGGGTCGAATTGGCGGGCAAACTCCATTACCGCCTCGCGCGTCACTTCGTATTGGCCGAAGCTGTGGCTGCTGCCGATCTCGATGTCTTCGTAATGGAGCATTGTGGAGCCCTTTGGTGCAGTTCAGACGCGCGGTGCGATATCGGCCCGGCTGACATCGGGAATTGTGCGATAGCGCGCGGAAATCAGGCTGAATATGCCGAACAGGATCAATCCCACCGCCACCAGCGTATAGAGCCAGCCCATCTCGCGCAGCGCGGCGATCGCGCCGCCAAGCCCGCGCACCCCTTCGGCTTTGACGAACCAGGCGGATTTGACGACCGACCAGCCGATCACCGCGAACACCACGGCGCGCGCCGCGTGGCCCGCTCGGCCGAGCGGCTCGATGAGGGATGGCGCGCTGGGCGAGATGTGTTTCATGAACCCGGCCGTGACGGCGTCGTAAGCCTGCTTGGCCGCAGCGGCGAACAGGCCGAGCCCGACGATGCCTAGCAGCAGCGCGCCCATGTCCCAATCGAGCAGGGTGCTGGCGGCTTCCGCTCCGCCCGTGTCGCCAGCCGCGCGTTGCACCGTCCCGTTGGCGAACTGCCACGCGGTCCAGGCGAGCACGAAGTGCGCCACCCCGCTGGCCGCTGCGCCCAACCGCGCGGCGAGCCCTTCGGCGTCCTGTTCGTGCCGCTCGATATTGCTCAGCGCGTCGAGCAAGCGATAGACCCCGTAAGCCAGCAGGCCGAGCGCGGTGGCGTAAAGGATCGGCCGGCCGAACGGCACGTTCTGGATAAAATCGAACGCCGCGCTCTGCCCCGCGCTGGCCGCTGATGCGGTTGTCAGCGCAAGATAGCCGAGCAGGGTATAGACCAGCCCCCGCGCCGCATAGCCGAGCCGCACCAGCCAGCTGAACTTTTCCGACTTGTCGACCACGGCGCGGCTCCTGTTTCAGACGTTGAACTTGAACAGCATGACATCGCCGTCCTGCACAAGATATTCCTTGCCTTCTTGGCGGAGTTTTCCCGCCTCGCGTGCGCCGGCCTCGCCCTTCAGGGCGACGTAATCGTCAAACGCAATGGTTTCGGCCCGGATGAACCCGCGCTCGAAATCGGTGTGGATTTCACCTGCTGCCTGCGGCGCGCGCGCGCCCTTGTGGAAGGTCCAGGCGCGGGCCTCCTTGGGACCGCAGGTGAAGAAGGTCTGCAGGCCGAGCAGCGTGTAGCCAGCGCGGATCACACGGGCGAGGCCGCTTTCTTCCAGTCCCAGTTCGGCCAGGAACTCGGTGCGGTCTTCGGCCGGCATCGTCACGAGTTCCGCCTCAATCGCGGCTGACACCACGACCGCTTGGGCGCCCTCGGCCGCAGCCTTGGCAAATACCTGTTCGGTCAGCGCGTTGCCGGTCGCTGCGTCGCTTTCGGCGACGTTGCAGACGTAAAGCACCGGTTTGGCGGTGAGCAATTGCGCCTGCTGGAAGACGCGCGCTTCCTCGTCATCCCTGGGCTCGGTCAGCCGGGCGGGCTTGCCCTCGCGCAGCAGATCGAGCGCCTGGCCGAGCACGCTTGCGATCAGCTTGGCCTCCTTGTCGCCGCTCGTCGCGCGCTTGGCTGCGGCGGGAACGCGCTTTTCGAGGCTGTCGAGGTCGGCCAGCATCAGTTCGGTTTCGACCACCTCTGCATCGGCGATCGGATCGACCTTGTTTGCGACGTGTTGGATGTCGTCATCCTCGAAGCAGCGCAGCACGTGGACGATAGCGTCAACCTCGCGGATATTGCCGAGGAACTGGTTGCCCAGACCTTCGCCCTTGCTCGCCCCCTTCACCAGGCCCGCAATGTCGACGAAGGCGAGCTGAGTCGGGACGATCTTGGCGCTCCCGGCAATCGCTGCGATCTGGTCGAGCCGGGCGTCGGGCACGGCAACCTGGCCGACATTGGGCTCGATCGTGCAGAACGGATAATTGGCCGCCTGCGCGGCCTGCGTCTCGGTCAAGGCGTTGAACAGGGTGGACTTGCCGACATTCGGCAGGCCGACGATCCCGCAGCGGAAACCCATCGTGAACTCCGGTATGAAAGGAAGGCTGCGCCCTTAACCTTATGCCGCTATAAAGACCAGCGAAACGCGGGGGAGAGCGATCGATGGGCAGGCGCGTGGCACATGGCGGAGCGGTTCTCGCGCTGGCGGTGGCCCTGGCGCTGACGGCGTGCAGCAAGAGCCCGGCCGAGCAACGTGCGGCCGCCGAACAGGCGTTGGCCGAACACCGCTATAACGACGCGCGCATCGCACTGGTCGCCGCGCTGGAGGATGCGCCCGGCGATGCCGAGCTGCTGGGAATGCTGGCGCAGACGCATCTCGAGCGCGGCGATGGCGAGGCCGCGCTGGCGGCGCTCGAACGGTTGCGCCGTGCCCGGGGTGGCCCAGCCGCCAAGCTCGACCTGATGGAGGCCGAGGCTCAATTGCTGCGGGGCCAATTCGCTGCGGCTGCCGCGCTGGCCGGAAAGCACGAGAGCGCCGAGGCCTACCGCCTACGAGCGCTGGCCGCGATCGGGACCGGCGATCTGGGCGCGGCCGAGCAGCTATTTGTCTCAGGCGCGGGGCGCACCGGGACCAAGGTGCGGCTCTATGCGGACCATGCGATCTTCGCACTGCGGTCGGGCCAGGTGCCCGCGGCGCGCGCGCTGGTGGACAAAGCGCTCGCGGCAGATGGCGAGGCGCTCGATCCGCTGATCGCCGAGGGACGAATCGCCTCCAGCGAAGGGCGCCCGCGCGCGGCTCTCGCCGCATACGAAAAGGCGGCGCACCTCTATCCGGAAAGCCAGGCAGCTTTGTTCGGAAGGATCGGGGTGCTGGGCGATCTGGGCCGGATCGCCGAGGCTGCACCGCTGATTGCGCAGGCGGCAGCGGCGGCGCCGAACGATCCGCGGGTTATCTATCTGCAGGCGCGGCTGCAGGCGGAGAAGGGCGAATGGCGCGCAGTGCGCGAAGCCTTGCAACCTCTCGAACGCAGCGAGCTTCCCGAAGTGCGATTGCTGTATGCCCGCGCCTTGCTGGAAACCGGGTTGACCGAGCAAGCGCGCACGATCCTCGCCGGCCTGATCCGCGAAACGCCCGGCCTCCTTCCCGCGCAACGCCTGCTCGGGCGCGCGCAACTGGCCGGAGGTGATGCAGCGGCGGCGTTCGCGACGCTGCGGCCGATTGCCGCGCGGCCGGACGCCTCGCCCGCCGACCTGTCAGCTTTCGCCGAAGCAGCCGAGAAAAGTGGCAATGCCTCCGCCGCGCGCGAAGTATTTGCCGCTATCCCGCCGGCACAACGGCTGGCGCGCGAACTGGCGGCGGGGGATGCAGCCATCCGCCAGCAGAAATGGCGCGCCGCGATCGAATCCTATGGCCGGATCCGGGCGTGGACCGGCGACAGCAACGCGCTGGTGCTCAATAACCTCGCTTATGCGATGGGGCAGGCGGGGGATGTCGACGGGGCGCTGCCATTGGCGGAGAAGGCCCTGGCGCTGGCACCCGACAATGCCTCGATCCTGGATACGGCAGGCTGGCTGGCGCTACACCAAGGAAACCGCGAGCGCGCAGCCGACTTGCTCAGACGCGCGGCTGCGACAGCCCCGGACAATCCCGCGATTCGCGCGCATCTGCGTGAAGCAGAAGCGCGCTAGCGCGTTCAGGCGGCGAACGGACGCCCTGGCATGCTGGTGCGGCGGCGGCGGGCATACATCAGACCGAGCGCGCTGAGGCCGAACATGGCCAGCATCCCGGGTTCAGGCACCTGGGTGCCCCCGCTGATCGAACTGACGCCGGTGCCGGTGGCCGACGAAACCGACCCTGCACCCGTGATCGATTGATACCGGATGAAGAAATCCTCGATTGTCAGCGCGCTGAGCGGCTGCGAGAACAGCATGGTGAGCGTACCGTTGCCGGTTTCGCCATTGGTGAGCCCGCCATTGCCGCTGCACGAATTGCTGCCGCCGGCCTTGAAGCAGACATCGACCGTGCCGATCCCGTTGGGGTAATTCGAATCAAGCACCGTGTAGGGATAGTCGCCCGTCGAATACGCGCCCGTCAGATCGGGATTGGTGTTGAACGCAAAGCTCGAGATGCGCGACGTCACCGGGCTCTGCGTGGTATTGGTCACCGAATAATTGAACGTCGCCGAGTTGCCGGTAAAGGCCGTCAGCGTGAAATTGGCCAGTGCGGTCAGCCCGTTGACGACGGTGGACCCCGAAAACCCGTTATAATTGACGCTGAAGCTGGTCCCGACATCGCCCGAATCGAGCGTAATCGGATCAGCCTGCGCCGGTGAGGCGAAAGCGAGTGCGACCACGCTGACGGAAAAGGCAAGACGCTTCATGAGATAGTCTCCGGTTACCCTGCCTGCATAACAACGCGTCAGGATAAGCCATAGGGGTGCTTTGCCCCCGTCCCTTTTCAGGACAAATGGCCCGCATCCCATTATCCCGATGTTAGCCGGATTGCAACGAGCGCAGCTTTATGGCTGGCGGATGATCATGACCAGGCTCCTCGCCGCTACCCTGTCGCTCGCCCTCATGTCCGCTTGCCAGGACGCGTCCACCGACCCGGCGGCAGAAGCCCGCGCGGCGGCGGCGGCCAATCGCTGGGTCGACGCACACCGCCAGGCCGGCGCTGCCCTGCGTGATGACCCTGCCAATGCCGAATTGCTCGAATTGCGCCTGCGCGCCGCGCTGGCGCTGGGCGATGGCGAGGGCGCGTTGGCAATGGCCGACAGGTTGGCCGCGGCGAACACCGATTTGGGGCCGGGGCAGCTCGATCGCCTGCGGGCAGAGGCGCATATTCGCCGGGGCGATCCGGCGGCGGCGCTCACCCTGCTGGCGAACGACAGCACGGCCGACGCGTATCGATTGCGGGCGATGGCGCATGGGGTGGCGGGCCGGATGGAGGTAGCCGCTGCCGAACGTCTGGCCGGGCTCGCCGCCGCGCCTGACGATCCGCGGCTTAATGCCGATCATGCGCTAGCTCTGGCCGAACAAGGCGACGGCGCGGGGGCCCGGCAGCACGCGGCGCGCGCGCTGGCGGCGGCACCGGACGGTCTTGACGGTTTGCTGGCCGCCGGGCGCGTCGAATTGTCGCTCGGCGATGCCGGTTCCGCTACCACGCATCTGGCCGAAGCGCACCGGCTTTATCCCGACAGCCACGGCGCGCTGGTCGCCTACGCCCAGGCGCTGGGGATGACCGGACAGATCGACGCGGCCCGCCCGCTGATCGAGCGTGCCCATGCTGCCGCACCCGAAGACCTTGCGGTCGCGCTGCTGAAGGCGCGGCTGGCCGCGCAGGACGGTCAGTGGGGTCTCGTCCGGGCAACCTTGCAGCGGGTCGAGGATCGGCTGCGCGAATCGGCCGATGCGGCGATCCTCTATGCCCACGCGCTCAACCGGACGGGGCAAGGCGTGCAGGCGCGGGCTCTAGCAGAGCGCACGCATACCCGGCACCCCGACTACGTGCCCGCCACCCGGTTCCTGGCCGAATTGCATCTGGCCGAAGGGCGGCGGGAGGAGGCGGCGGCGCTGCTGCGCCCCTATCTCAGCGATGCGAAGGCCGAACCCTACCTGCGCGATGCGGCGCGCGAGGCAGGGTTGACGGCAAAAGCCGGCGGCTGAACCGCCGACCTGCCCGTGAGCTCAGGCGGCCTGTTTGCGACGGCGCCGGCTATAGGCCACCGCGGCAAGCGAGAGGCCGAACATTCCGAACATTCCGGGTTCCGGCACCTGAGTGCCGCTGGTTGTTCCGCCGGTGGTGGTGCTGCCGCCGGTTGTTGTGCTGCCGCCAGTGGTCGTGCTGCCGCCGGTGGTCGTCCCGCCGGTGGTCGAGCCGGTCGAGGTCGAGGTGGTTGAGGTCGTCGACGTGCTAGAGGTCGACGTATGGCCGCAGGTCGGATTGTGCGTGTGCGAACCGGTCCAGCCGCCCCAGTTCCACCAATCCCAGGTGGCGTGGGCGGGCGAGGCGGTGGTCAGCGCCAGGCCGGCGCCGGCGAGGATAACGGATTTGCGAATCATCTGGCTGCTCCCTGTTCGCCGCCCGGATGACGTCTATGCGCCGGTCTTGCCAGCGCCGTACGCAGGCTGTCCGATTGCTGGACGGATTGGCGCATAAGAAGTTAACAAGCCGACCCTGCTTGTATTTCGCCAGCGCCCGGGTCATGCCGTGCTGCATGATGACGTTGCATTCGCCCCGTGTTGCGCTCGGCCTGGTCCTCTGCCTGGCTACGCTGGGAGCCTGCCAGACAACTGCCGAGGCTGACTGGATGGGCAACCCATCTCTGAAACCCTTCCGACAAGCGGCACAAACTTGCGAGGTGCAGGTCAACGCAATCCGCATCGGCGCGGAACGCGATCGGTTCTACGTTGAATGCATGGCGGCGCTGGGCTGGCGGCCCCGGCTGGCGGAGGAGCCTGTGCTGCCGCGTCGCTAGCCGGCGGCGTGCTGGCGGAGTGCGATATCGCTCATGAAGCGAGCATCGTCTCCGACTGCCAGCAACCCGGCTTCCGCACCCATCGCGCCCAGCATGGCGGCAAGATCGTCCAGCTCCGCTTTGGCATAATTGCCCAGCACATGACCGGTCACCCGGTCCTTGTGCCCGGGATGACCAATGCCGATGCGGACCCGGCGAAAACCTGCCCTGAGCCCGGTCGAGGGGTCGGGGCCGAGATGCCTGTCGATAGATCGCAGGCCGTTGTGCCCCGCCAGCCCGCCGCCGACCCGCACCTTGACCTTAAACGGCGCAAGGTCGAGCTCGTCATGGAACACCGTCAGCGCGTCTGGCCCCAGCTTGTAGAAGCGCAGCGCCTCGGCCACAGCGCGGCCGCTTTCGTTCATGAACGTCGCTGGCTTCAACAGCAGCACCTTGTCGTCGCCGATCCGCCCTTCCTGGACCCAGCCGGAGAACTTCTTCTGCACCGGCCCGAACCCGTGCATCTCGGCAATCACGTCGCACGCCATGAAACCGACATTGTGCCGGTGCAGCGCATAGCGCGGGCCTGGATTTCCGAGGCCGGTCCAGATCTGCATCGGCCGCGATCCTTTCTGAAATTCGCCCGGCCCAAGCCACTAACGCAAGACGCCGGCCCCGCAAGGGACCGGCGTCATGTGCGATAGCGGGGCGAGGCTTATTCGGCTTCGCTGTTCTGCTCGGTCGCGGGCACCTCGTCGGCCGAGGCGTCTTCGCTCGACTTGAGGGCCGACGGGGCAACGATCGTCGCGATGGTGAAATCGCGGTCGGTGATGGCGCTTTCGGCGCCGGTCGGCAGGGTCACCGCGCTGATGTGAATCGAATCGCCCAGCTCGACACCCGAGACATCGATTTCGATTTCGTTCGGGATACTGTCGCTCGGGCAGATCAGATCGATTTCGTGGCGCACGACATTCAGCACGCCGCCCTTCTTGAGGCCCGGGCTGGCTTCTTCGTTGACGAAGACGACGGGCACCGAGACTTCGATCTTCGCGTCCTTTGCCAGGCGCAGGAAATCGACATGCAGGGGTCGATCGGTAACCGGATGCAGCGCCACATCCTTGGGCAGCGTCCGCACGCTCTTGCCGCCGATATCGATCATCACGATCGAGTTCATGAAATGGCCGGTGCCCAGTTGGCGCACCAGTTCTTTTTCCTCGACATGGATCGGGGTCGGTTCTTCCTTGCCGCCATAGATCACGGCGGGGACCCGGCCTTCACGGCGCAGAATACGGGAGGCTCCCTTGCCAGCCCGTTCGCGCGCCTCGGCCGGCAGGTTCAGAGCGTCGCTCATGGTACGTGCCTTTCGAAAATGCGTTGATTGATCGTGTTCCCGGTCACGCCTCCAGGGATGACCACGGCCGGGAAGGGCGCGCCCATAGGACGGGGCGCCGCAAAAGGCAAGCGCGCTACTGGATCCGGCGGACGGCGAAACCGCTTGCGGCGAGGAGATCGGGCAGTCCGCCGGGCGGGGCCATATGTGCCGCCCCCACGGCGACGAAGGGTCGGCCGCCCTGATCGGCGAGGCCCGCGATCCCGGCAGCCCAGGCGCGATTGCGGCGGTCGAGCAGCGCTTCGCGTAGAGGCGGGGAGGCAAGCACCCCGCTGCGCGCCTCTGCCGCAATGGCTTTCATATCGCCGCGCTGCCAGGCCGCCGCCAATCTTTCTGATTGGGCAGGGCGATCATTTGTTTCAACAACGATGGCACCGAGCAAGATGCGCTGCTCGGCCTCGGGCAGGCGGTCAAAGACAGCGAATTGACCCGCGGCACCCTCCAGCTCGACGATCGGACGCGTGCGGTTAGCGGCCAGCAGCGCCCGGTCGACCCCGTTCTCGCGGTTTTCCGCTTCACCCGCAGCCTGGGCAAGGATCAACGCCGCCGCCCAGGTCTCGATGTCGGCAAAGTCCCTCGGTGATCTGCCGACCTTGTCGAGCGCGTCTGCGAGAGCAGGACGCTGCTCGGCTCCGACCCGCGCTGCCAGCGGCGGCCGGCCCGGCGTGCGTGCCATCCGCGTGAACATAGACGCAATCGCCGCGCTGTCATCGAGCGCGGCGACTTCGACCACCAGACTGTCCGACTGCTCCAGTGCGGTGGTAATGCGTTCGGTCTGCCATTCAGCGCCAGCGGGCAGCGCGTGGATGGTGCCGAACAGATAGCCGGCGGGCCGCCCGTCCGCATGGGCCAGTTCCCACAACGCCGGCGCGGCCTCGCTTTCGTTGCTGTCCCGCGTCTCGCGCCCGCCACAACCGGCGAGCGCGAGAGCGAGCAGGAAGGTGGTGAGCCACCGGCGCATTATTGGACGCGGCTAACCGTGATACCGCGCGCGGCAAGGGCATCCTGCACGCTGTTGGCGCCGGCCAGATGGCCAGCCCCCACCGCCACGAACACCGTTCCGGGGCGGTCGAGCCGGTCATCGATCCACGCCGCCCAATTACGATTGCGGTCGTACAGCAGCCGATCGGCCAGCATGGGGTCACTGAGGTTCTGGTTCATGATCCGCGCCAGCGCGTCGGCATCGCCCTTCGCCCATTCGGCCACCATCGCGTCGATCATCGCTTTCATCTGGGGCGCCTGTTCGACCACTTCGGCGAGGTAGCGCAGCTGCGTCTCCTGGGGCAGATTGTCGAAGATGTCGATCTGCTGTGCAGCCGTTTCCAGCGCGCCGCGCGTGGCTGGCGCGCCGGCCTGACGCATTAGTGTCTTTTCGACGCCCTGTTCAGGGTTGTAGCCTTGCTGGATCAGCGGGAGCATCGACAGGGTCATCGCCGCCATCCACGGCTTGAACCGATCGAACGCTTCGGCAGGCACACCCATTGCCGCCAAAGCCGCTTCGTATTTCGCCTTGTTTTCTGCGCTCATCAGCGAACGCACATTTTCGCCCTCCGGAAGCATGGCGCGGGTGGCGATCAGTTGCTGCATCTCGGCGGCCATCGCCGCATCGTCGGCGATTTCGGTGACCAGTTCGCTTGACGAAGTCAGCGCCCGGGCGATTTCCGGACCGTACCAGTTTAGCCCTTCGGGCAGCAGGTGGACAGTCCCGAACAGATAGATCGTCGTATCGTCGTCAGCGACGCGCCACAGGGCCGGCGCGCCGACTGCTGGCGCCGCAGTCTGGCTTGCACCTGCGGGGGGTGGCGCGGCCTGCGTGTCGGCCAGCGCCGCGCCGGGCGTGACGAGCAGGGCGATGGCTGCGCTGCCACCAAGAGCGATCTTGCGGAATGAATGGCGGATCATAGTCTGTTCCTTTACGAGTGTGGATAAAAAAATGTCAGCGATATTTGCGATAGAAATACGCCAACACCGCGACAGCGAGCGTCGCCCACCAGAGGGCCATCAGCTGGGGTGCGGGTGCCAGGGCGACTTCGTGCAGCAGCAGCCAGAACGGCGCGGCGGCCACGAAGAAATAAAGCGCGACGAGGCTTGCCCAGAGATTATCCTGCAAATCGATCTCGTCGATCCGGCGCAGATAGTTGCGCGAAAACCAGACCCATATGACGATGGAGGCAGCGCCCACGGCGGCAATCGCCCACGCGCTTAGTCCCGCCAGTTCGCGTAGAGCCACGCCGCTGCCGAGCAACCCGCCACCCAGCCCTGCGAGCAGGGTGGCGGCCGCGAAATAGCGCCAGAAGCTGCGACGCTTCGCTGCCAACCGCGCTTCGCCGGACAATTCGGGTATCGGTTTACTGCTGGTCATCGAAAATCTCCTCGATCGAAAGGCCGAACAGGCGCGCGATGCGGAAGGCGAGCGGGAGCGAGGGGTCGTGCTTGCCCGTCTCGATCGCATTGACCGCCTGGCGCGACACGTCGAGCCGCCCGGCTAGTTCGGCCTGGCTCCAGTTCCGCTCGGCGCGCAGCACTTTTAGCCGGTTGTTCACGTCGTCATTGCCTGTCTATTTGTCAGGTTGTCTTGACATTGATGCAGCGATTCGCGGCCAATGTCAAGCACGCCTTACATTCTGTCAGGATATGCTGTCGCCGGGCGTGCTCCCGAGCGCGCGGCATTGACCGCCTTGCCCCCCTGCGGCATTGCCCCGCGCCATGACGCGCCAGCCTTCCCGCTCTTTTCAGGACATGATCCTCGCGCTGCACGATTTCTGGAGTGCGCAGGGCTGCCTGATCCTCCAGCCTTACGATATGCGGATGGGGGCGGGCACCTTCCATCCCGCCACCACCTTGCGCGCGCTGGGCCCTGAACCGTGGAACGCCGCCTTCGTCCAGCCGTGCCGGCGGCCGACAGACG
The DNA here is from genome assembly GCF_016461955.1 of Qipengyuania sp. YIM B01966. Lineage (GTDB taxonomy): Bacteria > Pseudomonadota > Alphaproteobacteria > Sphingomonadales > Sphingomonadaceae > QFOP01. The sequence continues at coordinate 20,608 of NZ_JADMNM010000002.1, forward strand.
GGCGCTACGGCGAAAATCCCAACCGGCTTCAGCATTATTACCAATATCAGGTAATCCTGAAGCCGAGCCCGCCCGATATCCAGCAGCTCTATCTCGACAGCCTCGGCGTGATCGGGATTGATCCGCTCAAGCACGATATCCGCTTCGTGGAAGATGATTGGGAAAGCCCGACGCTGGGCGCGTGGGGGCTGGGCTGGGAGGTCTGGTGCGACGGGATGGAGGTGACGCAGTTCACCTATTTCCAGCAGATGGGCGGGTTCGACTGCAAGCCGGTGGCGGGCGAATTGACCTACGGGCTGGAACGGCTGGCGATGTATATCCAGGGCGTCGACAATGTGTACGAACTCGACTTTAACGGGCGCGGCGTGACCTATGGCGACGTGTTCCTCGAAAACGAGCGGCAGATGTCGCGCTGGAACTTCGAGGTGGCCGATACCGAAACCCTGTTCGACCTGTTCCGCAAGACGGTGGCCGAGTGCGAGAATTGCCTCGCCGCGGGCCTGCCGATCCCGGGCTACGAGCAGGCGATCGAGGCGAGCCATGTCTTCAACCTGCTGCAGGCGCGCGGGGTGATCAGCGTGCAGGAACGGGCCAGCTATATGGGCCGGGTGCGCGACCTCGCCCGGGGCAGCTGCGAAGCCCACATGGCCAAGGAGCGCGAGGGCTGGTCCGAACGCTTCCCGGAGTGGGCGGCATGAGCGACTTCCTGCTCGAACTGCGCTCCGAAGAAATCCCGGCGCGGATGCAGGCCGGCGCGCGCGCCGAGCTGGAGCGATTGTTCCGCCGTGAGTTGGACGCGGCCGGAATCCTTCGACAGGCTCAGGATGAGCGTGCGCTCGACATCACCGTCTGGTCCACCCCGCGCCGGCTGGCGCTGATTGCGCGTGGGCTGCCAGAAGCGACGCAAGCGGTGAGCGAAGAGGCCAAGGGTCCGCCCGAGGGCGCACCCGATGCCGCGCTCGACGGGTACTGCCGCAAGAACGGCGTCACCCGCGATCAGCTCACCTTGCGCGATGTGAAGGGCCGGGCGACTTGGTTCGCCGTGATCAACAAACCGGGCCGCGCAACGCGCGATGTGCTGGCCGAGGCGATCCCGGCGATCATCCGCGATTTAGCCTGGCCCAAATCGATGCGCTGGGGGGCGGCCTCGCTCTCGACCGAATCCCCGCGCTGGGTGCGGCCGCTGTCGGGCATTGTCGCGCTGCTGGGCGGCGACATCGTTCATTTCAGTGTGGCGGGTATCGCCAGCGGCGCGGAAACGCTGGGGCACCGCTTCCATCATCCGGGCCCGATCACCATCGGCGGTGCGGATGATTACGCCGAAAAGCTGCGCGCCTGCCATGTGATCGTCGACCATCAGGAGCGTGAGGCGCTGATCCGCGAAGGTGCCGCACGGGTTGCCGCCGAAGCCGAGCTGACGCTGATCGCGGATGACGGGCTGGTGGTGGAAAATGCCGGGCTCACCGAATGGCCGGTGCCACTGCTTGGCCGGTTTGACGAGGCGTTCCTCGAAGTGCCGGCCGAGGTGATACAGCTCACCGCGCGGGTGAACCAGAAATATTTCGTCTGCGAGAATGCCGGCGGTGCGCTCGCCAACGCCTTCGTCTGCACCGCCAACATCGCGGCGAGCGATGGCGGCGCGGCGATTATCGACGGCAACCGCAAGGTGCTCGCCGCCCGCCTGTCCGATGCGCGCTTCTTCTGGGAGCAGGACCGCAAGAAGACGCTGGCCGAACACGCCGAGGGGCTGGCGCGGATCACTTTCCACGAAAAGCTGGGCACGGTTGCGGATAAGGCGCAGCGCGTAGCCAAGCTCGCGCGGTGGCTGGTTGAGGAAGGGATAGTCGGGGGTTCAAGCCTCTCCTCCGCTACCATCCCCGCTCGCCCTGAGCTTGTCGAAGGGCGCGAAGGCGCAGCTTTGCATGATGCTTCGGCAAGCTCAGCACAAGCGGGGGTGAGCCGAGCGCAGTTCGCCGACATGGCCGAACAGGCCGCGCTGCTGTGCAAGGCTGACCTCGTCACCGAAATGGTCGGCGAATTCCCCGAACTGCAAGGCCTGATGGGCGGCTACTACGCCCGCGCCGAAGGTCTGCCCGATGCGGTGGCCGACGCCATCCGCGACCATTACAAACCGGTCGGGCAGGGCGACGAAGTGCCGACCGCGCCGGTAACGGTGGCGGTGAGCTTGGCGGATAAGTTGGATACGCTGGTCGGGTTCTTTTTAGTTGGAGAGCAGCCTACTGGATCAAAAGATCCATTTGCTTTGCGGAGAGCCGTAATCGCAGTTCTGCGATTATTATCTGAGAATAGATTACGTTTTACTATGCAGAGCGCAATTTATCAAGCTGCTCGTTGGCTTATTGATCAATCTCCTGGTGACGATGAATACGCTGTGCACTTCCTAATCTATGCACGCGACTTCGAATGGTCAGCGCGGATGATAATGGAGGCTGAAGATATTGCCGATAATATCGCGGCGAGGGGACGGATGGGATATGCCCGCACCAACTGGTATCTTGGCCTCGCCTCATTACCCAATTTCTTCGCCGACCGCCTCAAGGTCCAGCAACGCGAGGCGGGTGTCCGGCATGATCTGATCGACGCGGTGTTTGCGCTGGGCGGTGAGGACGATCTCGTGCGCCTCCTTGCCCGCGTCCATGCGCTGCAAGCCTTCATGGCTACCGGGGACGGCGCGAACCTTCTCGCCGGATACAAGCGCGCGGCCAATATCCTCAAGAAGGAAGGCGGCGCGGCGTCTACGCCAAATGAAAAACCGCTGTCCTACACGCCCGAGCCGGAGGAAAAGGCGCTAATCGATGCGCTCGATGCGGCGGAGCCACAGGCCCGTGCGGCGGTGGAAGCGGAAGACTTCGCCGCGGCAATGGCGGCGCTCGCCAGTCTGCGCGCGCCGATCGACCGGTTCTTTGACAGTGTGACGGTGAACGATCCTGAACCCGCCAAGCGCGCGGCGCGCCTCGCTTTGCTCGCCCGCTTGCGCGATGCGGTGCATCAGGTGGCCGATTTCAGCCGGATCGAGGGCTGAACCGGAAGGTGACACAGCCGGCCTGCATACGCGGCAACAAAGTGTTGCGGGACAGGTGGTTGGCGGCAAGGCAGAGTTTTGCAAAACCCCCCGATCGCTGTCACCTGATGGGGGCCAGGTAAATGGGGGCCATGATGACGCAGACCGTATTCCCGTTCGGGGGCGGCGCCGACCATTCCGACCCGCGCCAGAAGGACAAGGCCGTGGTCGGCGGCAAGGGGGCCAATCTGGCGGAAATGGCGGCAATCGGGCTGCCGGTGCCGCCGGGCTTCACCATCGCGACCGAGGAATGCGTCCGCTATCTCGCCGACGGGGGCGATTTTTCCGCCGCGCTGCGCGATGCGGTGAGCGCGGCGCTGGGCCATATCGAGCGCGCGGTGGGCAAACGGTTCGGCGACGCGGCCGACCCGCTGCTGGTCTCGGTTCGCTCGGGCGCGCGCGTGTCGATGCCCGGCATGATGGACACGGTGCTCAATCTCGGGCTTAACGATGCGACGGTGCTGGGCCTTGCCGCCACGAGCGGCGATGCGCGCTTTGCCTGGGACAGCTATCGCCGGTTCATCCAGATGTATGCCGATGTGGTGCTCGGCGTCGATCATGGGTTGTTCGAAGAAGCGCTCGAAATCGCCAAGGAAGACAAGGGCTTCTACGCCGATACCGAGATGGAGGCGGAAGACTGGCAGGCGCTGGTCGATGACTACAAGGCGATTGTTGTGGCTGAACATGGTGCGCCGTTCCCGCAGGAGCCGAACGAACAATTATGGGGTGCAATCCGCGCGGTGTTCGACAGCTGGGACAGCGACCGGGCGCGGGTCTATCGCCGGCTGAACGACATCCCCGGCGACTGGGGCACCGCGGTCAATGTGCAGGCGATGGTGTTCGGCAATATGGGCGACACCAGCGCCACCGGCGTTGCCTTCACCCGCGACCCGTCAACCGGCGAGCGCGCCTTTTACGGCGAATGGCTAGTGAACGCACAGGGCGAGGATGTCGTTGCCGGCATCCGCACGCCGCAATATCTGACCCGCGCCGCGCGCGAGGCGGCCGGGGCCAAACCCGCCAGCATGGAAGAGGCGATGCCCGCCGCCTATGCCGAGCTCGCGCGCGTATTCGACCTGCTGGAACGCCATTACCGCGATATGCAGGACATCGAATTCACCGTCGAACGCGGGGCCTTGTGGCTGCTCCAGACGCGCAGCGGCAAGCGCACCGCCAAGGCCGCTTTGCGGATGGCGGTGGAGATGGTCGGCGAAGGGCTGATCGACGAGCGCACCGCGCTGCTCCGGCTCGATCCGATGGCGCTCGACCAGTTGCTCCACCCGACGCTCGATCCGGTGGCGCCGCGCGATGTGTTGACCACCGGGCTGCCGGCCTCTCCCGGCGCCGCCTCGGGGCGGATCATGCTCGACGCCGACACCGCCGAGGCATGGGCGGCACGGGGCGAGAAGGTGATCCTCGTGCGGGTCGAAACCAGCCCGGAGGACATTCACGGGATGCACGCCGCCCGCGGCATCCTTACTGCGCGCGGCGGGATGACCAGCCATGCGGCGGTGGTCGCCCGCGGCATGGGCCGCCCGTGCGTGTCTGGTGCGCAAGGGGTGACGATCGACCTTGCCGCCCGCACGCTGCGCATTGGCGGGGCGGCGCTGGCCGAGGGCGACGTCATCACGCTCGACGGGGCGAAAGGACAGGTGATGGCGGGCGAGGTGCGGACCATCGAGCCCGAACTCGCCGGCGACTTCGGCACGGTGATGGAATGGGCCGACCGCCACCGCCGGATGCGGGTGCGGACCAATGCCGAAACGCCGGCCGATTGCCGCATGGCGCGCCAGTTCGGGGCTGAAGGCATCGGCCTGTGCCGTACCGAGCACATGTTCTTCGATGCCGCCCGCATCAGTGCGGTGCGCCAGATGATCCTGGCCGAAGACGAAGCCGGCCGGCGCGCCGCGCTCGCCAAGCTGCTGCCCGAACAGCGTGCCGATTTCCGCGCGATTTTCGAGGTGATGGCCGGGCTGCCGTGCACGATCCGCCTGCTCGATCCGCCGCTGCACGAGTTCCTCCCCACGGCAGAAGCCGACTTTGCCGAGCTGGCTGATGCCACCGGCTACGGGATCGAGCATCTGCGCCGCCGGGCGCAGGAATTGCACGAATTCAACCCCATGCTCGGCCATCGGGGATGCCGATTGGGGATTACCTATCCCGAAATCTACGAGATGCAGGCCCGCGCGATCTTCGAGGCGGCGTGCGCGCTGATCGGTGCCGGCGCCGCGGCGCCCGTGCCGGAAATCATGATCCCGCTGGTCGCCACGCGGCAGGAACTCGCGATCCTGCGCGCGCTGATCGATCGCGTGGCGGCCGAAGTTTTCGCCGAAAGCGGATGCGAAGTCGAATACATCGTCGGCACGATGATCGAATTGCCGCGCGCCGCTCTGATGGCGGGCGAGATCGCCGAGGAGGCGCGGTTCTTCTCGTTCGGTACCAACGATCTGACGCAGACCACGCTCGGCGTCAGCCGCGATGATGCCGCGCGGTTTCTCGGCATCTATGTCGATCGCGGTATTTTCGCCCGCGACCCGTTTGTCAGCCTGGACATCGACGGGGTGGGGCAGCTGGTCGAGCTTGCGGCGGAGCGGGGCCGGGCGGCGCGCGCCGATCTCAAGCTGGGGATTTGCGGCGAACATGGCGGCGATCCGGCCAGCATCGCCTTCTGCGAGGCGGTGGGGCTCGATTATGTCAGCGCCTCGCCCTACCGCGTGCCGATCGCCCGTCTGGCTGCGGCGCAGGCGGCGCTCAGCGCCAGCCGGTGAGGGTCAGCAACTCGAACCTTTCGCTGACACGGCCGCGTTCGTCGGCATCGGCGAGGAACGCCGAGCGGGCCTTGTCCCATTGCTCCCGGGTCAGCGGTGGCGGCGACGAGGCAAGAGCGCCCTGCTGGCCCTGGTCGCGCAGGTCCGTGACCAAGCGGTCGAGCGAGGTGTATGACACGTCGATGCCGTGGCTGTCGCTGACCTGCCGTGAAAAGCCCGTCCGCTGGAGCAGGCCGGCCGCTGCCTTGCTGTCCAGCTGCGGATGGATGCGCGCGGCCGGGCGGTCGCCATCGGCGGCCAGCAAGGCCGCGCGCAACCGGGGCAGGCTGCCCGCGCCAAGACAGGTAAGGATCGCGACCCCCTCCGGCGCCAGCGCGTTGCGGATATGGACCAGTGCGCCAGGCAAATCGTTGACCGTATCGATCAGGCCGATGCTGGCGATCAAATCGAACGGCCCGGCAGGTAGCGGCTGCTCCTCGTCCAGAGTGGCCGGATTGGCTGCGATCACTTCGCCCGGCAGCGCGCCCCCGAGCGCTTCGCTCGCATCGCCCAATATCAGCGAACGTGCCGGCCTGAGCTGCATGAACGCGGCGCGCTCAGCGATGTCAGCGGCCATTTCGCGCAGCAGCCAGCCCGCCGCTGTGCCGGTTTCGCGCTGCGCGATCATCCGGTTCCAGCGAGCCCTGCGGCGATGCGGTGCGAAAATCCGGGGCGGCGCTGCGTTCATTGGCACGACGATGGCGCTGCCGCGCCGCGCTGGCAAGGGGTGGGCCGTGCCGTGAACGGCCTGCGGCACGAAATCGGCAGGGTGCTCGCCCCGGCTGTCGATCTGATCTTTCCGCCCCGCTGCCCCCTCTGCGGCGACAGCATCGCCGCGCAGTCGGGCCTTTGCGCAGCTTGCTGGAGCGAACTTACGCTACCCGGACAGCCCGCCTGCGCGGCGTGCCAGCGCCCTCTGTCGGACAGAATGGCGACGGAGGCGGGCAGCCTGTGCGCGCCATGCCTCGCTAAGCCGCCGCGGCACGCGGGCATCTTTGCGGGCACGTTGTACGACGACGCCTCGCGCCGCATCGTGCTGGCCTACAAGCATGGCCGCAGGCTTGCGCTGGCCCCGATGATGGGTCGGCTGATCGCAGCGCGGTTGGGGCCGCTCGGGCCGGACTGGCTGATCGTTCCCGTGCCGCTCCATCGCTGGAGGCTGTGGCACCGCGGGTTCAACCAGGCCGCGCTGTTGGCACGCGAAGTGCAGCAGCGATGCGGCGGGACGCTGGTGGTGGACGCACTGCTGCGCCAGCGGCGGACCCGTAGCCTGGGTGGGCTCGGCCGCAAGGCGCGGCGCAAGGAACTTGCCGGAGCCATCGCCGTCAACCGGCGGCGCGCCGACAGGATCGCCGGGGCGAATGTGGTCTTGGTGGACGATGTCGTGACCAGCGGCGCCACCACCGATGCCTGTGTCACGGCATTGAAGCACACCGGTGCGCGCGATGTGCGGATTGCCTGCTGGGCGCGGGTGCTCGATCAGCTGTGAGCCGCCAAACGAAACGCCCGGAGCCATCGGCCCCGGGCGCCACGTGACGAAATTGCCGGATCGGCCTCGGCGGCACGGCAGCCTCCCCCCAGACGCTGCCTCGATCCTAAACCATCGCCGTGCACGCGATCTTGACCGCGCTGCACTCCCTGAACCCCGGCGCTCTTTCGGCACCACAATTCTGGTGAGCACAATCTTCCATCATTCCTACCCGGCGCAAAGCCTGCTCGACTGATCGCGATATTTTTGACTGATGATTGTTGTTATCGTGCAACAAACATTGCATCGGCGGAGGACTGGCAATTCCTCGTACAAGCGGGATCACGATGAGGCGCAACGACCAGCAAGGCGACACGTTCGAACCGCGCTTCGGTGATGATGGACTGCTGACGGCGGTCGTGGTCGATATGGCCGATAACGAGGTGCTTATGGTGGCCCACATGGATCGGGAGGCACTGCAGGCCACGCGCGACACCGGATTTGCCCATTTCCATTCCCGCAGCCGCGGGCGGTTGTGGATGAAGGGGGAAAGTTCCGGAAACCGCCTGACCGTGCGTCAGATCCGTGTCGATTGCGATCAGGATGCGCTGTTACTGCTCTGTGAACCGGCCGGCCCCACCTGCCATACAGGCGCGCGGTCGTGTTTCTATCGGCAGGTGGCGGGCGACGTGCTGACGTCGCTCGACGATTGACGCTTACGTAAGCTGCGGCTATGTCGGGGTGATGCCCAGCAGCCCCTCTTTGACCGCCGCTCACGCGGGGGCGCATATCGACCGGCCGGACAAGCTGGAGCGCGAGCAATATACGATTTCCGACCTGACGGAAGAATTCGACTGCACAGCACGCGCGCTGAGATTTTACGAAGATGAAGGGCTGATCGCGCCCCGCCGCGAGGGATTGTCGCGGATTTATTCAAAGCGTGATCGTGCGCGGCTTGCGTGGATCATGCGGGCCAAGAATGTCGGTTTCAGCCTGACCGAAATCCGCGAGATGATCGACCTCTATGATCTGGGCGACGGCCGGGTCGAACAGCGCCGCGTCACGGTCGAGAAATGCCGTGCCCACGTCGCCAAGCTCAAGCGGCAGCGGGCGGATATCGATTCGTCGATTCACGACCTAACCGCCTTCATCAAACAGATCGAACAACTGGACAGCTGACTCCGCCGCTGGCCAGTAACCTTTACAACCCTGTCCGAGGATTGAACGATGCCCACCTATACCGCTCCCGCCCGCGATGCCCGCTTCATCCTCAACGAGGTGCTGGATGTCGCGAGCTATAACAACCTGCCGGGGTTTGAGGCGGCTACCGAGGACATGGTCGATACGGTTATCTCCGAAGCCGGCCGTTTCTGCGCGGAGGTGCTCCAGCCCATCAATGCGGCTGGCGACCACGAGGGTTGTACGCGCCACCCTGATGGCACTGTTACCACGCCGGCCGGATTCAAGGACGCGTTCAACCAGTACCGGGAAGCGGGCTGGGGGACATTGACCGCGCCCGAGGAGTTCGGCGGCCAGGGTTTGCCGCACGTGCTGGGCACCGTCATCGAGGAGTTTGTTTCGGCGTCCAACCAGGCGTTCGGAATGTATCCCGGTCTTGCCCACGGGGCGACAGCGGCGATCCTTGCTGCCGGCACGCAGGAACAGAAAGAGCGGTTCGTGCCCAAGATGGTGGCGCATGAATGGCTCGGCACGATGAACCTGACAGAGCCACAATGTGGCACCGATCTCGGCCTCATCCGCACCAAGGCGGAGCCGAAGGGTGATGGCAGCTACGCGATCACCGGCACCAAGATTTTCATTTCTGCCGGCGAACACGATCTGACCGACCAGATCATTCATCTCGTGCTCGCCAAGACTCCGGGCGCGCCGGACAGTTCCAAGGGCATCTCGCTGTTCATCGTGCCCAAGTACCTCATCAACGAGGATGGCTCGCTGGGTGAACGCAATGGCGTCTCGTGCGGTTCGATCGAAGAGAAGATGGGCATTCACGGCAATGCCACTTGCGTGCTCAATTACGATGGCGCGACCGGGTGGATGCTGGGCGAGGAGAACAAGGGCCTCGCCGCGATGTTCGTGATGATGAACGCCGCGCGTCTCGGGGTCGGCATTCAGGGCCTCGCGCAGGCCGAAGTCGCCTATCAGAACGCGGTCGCCTATGCGCTCGATCGCCGGCAGGGCCGCGCGCTGACCGGCCCGGCAGAGCCCGAAGCCAAGGCCGATCCGATCATCGTGCATGCCGATGTGCGGCGCATGCTGATGGACGCCAAGGCGTTCAACGAAGGGATGCGGGCGCTGTGCCTGTGGGGCGCGTTGCAAGTGGATCTGACGCACAAGGCGCAGAGCGCCGAGGAGCGCGAAGCGGCCGACCTGATCATCAGCCTGATGACGCCGGTGATCAAGGGATACGGCACGGACAAGGGCTTCGACACCGCGGTCAATATGCAGCAGGTCTTTGGCGGGCACGGCTATATCCGCGAGTGGGGTATGGAGCAGTTCGTCCGCGATGCGCGCATCGCCCAGATCTACGAAGGCACCAACGGCATCCAGGCGATGGATCTGTGCGGCCGCAAGCTTGCGCGCGATGGCGGCAAGGCGATTCAGGCGTTCTTCGCGCTGATCGATGGCGAGATCGCGGAGGCGAAAGGCGTGGCCGAGCTGGCCGATTTTGCCGAGCGCCTGGAAAAGGCGGTGGGCGAACAGAAGGCGGCGACCATGTGGTTCATGCAGAATGCGATGGCCAACCCGAACCATCTGGGGGCCGGCGCCCACCATTATATGCACATCATGGGCATCGTCTCGCTCGGCCTGATGTGGCTGCGGATGGCCAAGGTCGCCCAGGAGAAGCTGGCCGCTGGCGCTGGCGATGCCGATTTCTACCGCGGCAAGCTGACCACGGCGCGCTATTATGCCGAACGCTTCCTGCCCGATACCGGGGCACTGCGCCGCAAGCTCGAAGCCGGGGCCGAGGCGATGATGGCGCTGGAGCCTGAAGCCTTCGCCACCGCCGCCTGAAGGCGCACGGGCGGGCTCTGGTTAACCGGGCCCGCCTCGCCTAGCTTGGCGGGCAAACTGGGCAGGGGGCGGGGCGGTCGGGCCAGGAAATCGGGGCGGCAGGCTTTACCGAAGCGGACCACCGGGCGTTCGTTGCGCGCCTCCACGAAGAGACCGCCCTGCTGATCGACCATGACCGGCGGGGCCGCTTTTCGCACAAGGCGGCGCCCGGATCGGATTTGAACTCGAAGCCTGGCTGATCGATCGCCATTGCTTCCCGGCACCGCACAATCAGAGCTTCCTGACGCGGCTGGCCGATCATTTGGTGGTGGCTGAGCTGTCTCGGTTCAATATCGAGATCAATGGCACGCCGCAGCCGCTGGCCGGCGACGGTCTGCGGCTGATGGAACAGCAAGCGGACGCCACGTTTCGCCGCTGCGTGGCCAACGCGCATGACGATGTCGATACGGTCGTCGCAATCGGCACGCTGCCGACCTTGCGCGACAGCGACCTGTCGCTCGAGCAGATGACGCCGAGCAACCGCTATTACGCGCTGAATCGCGAGACGATGCGCGCGCGGGGCGATGCGCCGCTGGTGATGGAGATCGACAGCGCGATAGCGGGCGGCACTGCCCTGCTCAGCGCGCCGCTGCTGACGCTGGGCGCGAATTCCCCGTTCCTGTTCGGCCACGCGCTTTGGCACGAGACGCGCGTGCCGTTGTTCGATCTTGCGCTGGGTGCGCCCGCTGATCGGGTTTGCCGGGGATGGCCGGCCGCACTGGAGGATCGAGCAGCGCGTGCTGCCGGCGGGGCCGACTGTGATCGATATGTTTGCCAATGCAGCGCTGTATTACGGCGCGGTCCATATGCTGGCGCGCGAACGCGGACCCGCCGAGGCGCGGCTCCCGTTCGACATTGCCAAGGCCAATTTCTACGCGGCCGCCCGGCACGGGATGGACGCCAGCATCGCATGGTTTGGCGGCGAAGAGCGACCCGTCCGCGGGGTAATCGACGAACTGTGCACGACCGCGCGCGACGGGCTGGAGCGGCACGGCGTCGAAAACTCGCTGATCGACCGCTATCTCGATATCGTCGCCTCGCGCACAGCCAGCGGGCGCAATGGCGCAGCCTGGCAGCTGGCGCATCATCGGCGCCACGGCGATCTGTTCAGGCTGACGGCGGATTATCTCGAGCACCAACGCTCGGGGATGCCGGTTCACCAGTGGCCGGTATAAGCACCTCGTCGAGCATGGATAGCATGGCCTGCCAACTCTGCCGGTCGGCGCTGGCGTTGTAAGCGATGCGACCGTCCGCCGGGGAGGGGTAGGGGTTGGTAAAGCCGTGCGGCACCCCGCTGTAGGCGTGGAAGTGCCAGTCGGCGCCGGCACGATCCATCTCCTCCCAGAACGCCAGGACGGCCGGGCGAGGGACAAGCGCGTCGGCATCGCCATGGCAGACGAGAATACGTGTCTGAATTGCACCCGGCTGCGCGGGAAGGTCAGTATCCAGCAGCCCATGAAAGCTTACGCACAGGAGCACCTCCGCCCCGTCGCGCGCGAGCTCCAGGGCCGCCTGCCCGCCCATGCAGAAGCCAATTGCTGCCATGGGTAGGTCGGGCGCGAGAGAGCGGCCAAACTGCTCGGCCGCGCGCAATCGCCGCCGATAGGCTACCGGGTTGGTGCGCAGCCCGGTCGCGAGGCGCTTCGCGGCGTCCAAATCCTCCGGCTGCGCACCATAAAGATCGCACAGTATGGCAAGGTAGCCTGCCTCGGCCAGGCGGGCGGCCTTTTCTTCGACGGCTTTGGTCGCATTCATGATCGTGGGGAACACCAGCACGGCTGTGCGCGGCGGACCGGCAGGATGCCACACCTCTGCGGTGAGCGCGGTTTCGCCATCCATGTAGCTGTGCGTTCCCCCCGCCATCATGCCTCCGGCAGGAAATCCGGCACTGACAGATACCGTTCGCCGGTGTCGTAATTGAAGCCCAGCACGCGGCTTCCGGCTGCCAGATCGGGTAGCTTGCGCGCGATCGCAGCAAGCGTGGCGCCGCTCGAAATCCCGACCAGCAATCCCTCTTCCCGAGCGGAGCGGCGGGCCATCTCCTTGGCCTCGTCAGCACCGACCTGGATCGCGCCGTCAATCGCTTGCGTATGGAGGTTGCCGGGAAGGAACCCGGCCCCGATGCCCTGGATCGGGTGGGGACCTGGCTGTCCGCCCGAAATGACCGGTGAGAGTTCAGGCTCCACAGCGAAGGCTTGCATCTGCGGCCAGGCTTTCTTGAGCGTTTCGGCACAGCCGGTAAGATGCCCGCCTGTGCCGACGCCGGTGATGAGCGCGTCGATTGGCATATCGGCGAAATCGGTCAGGATCTCCAGCGCGGTGGTCTGACGGTGAATTTCAACATTGGCTGCGTTTTCAAACTGTTGCGGGATCCACGCGCCGGGCGTTTCGGCGGCCAGTTCCTGCGCGCGCTCGATCGCGCCCTTCATGCCTTTTTCGCGCGGGGTGAGATCAAAGCTGGCGCCATAGGCCAGCATCAACCGGCGCCGTTCGAGCGACATACTTTCGGGCATGACCAGCACCAGCCGGTATCCCTTGACCGCCGCCACCATGGCCAACCCGACGCCGGTATTGCCGCTGGTCGGCTCGATAATGGTTCCGCCCGGCTGCAACCTTCCGTCGCGTTCGGCGGCCTCGACCATCGCCAGCGCGATGCGGTCTTTGATCGAGCCGCCGGGATTGGCACGTTCGCTTTTTACCCAAACCTCGTGATCGGGGAACAGGCGCGCGAGGCGGATGTGCGGTGTGCCGCCAATGGTTTCGAGGACGGACTGGACTTTCATGCTGGATCCCTTTCCCTGTCTTGTTCGGGCAAAGCGTTATACTGAACGGCAAAGGTTCGCGCGCGGCGAAGTTCCGGGAAAATCGCCGCCCACATCGCGGTGATCACCACAGCGCCGACACCGCCGACGGCGACCGCCGCAGTCGCCCCCATGATCGCCGCGAAGGCACCGGCGCGCATTTCGCCCAGTTCGTTGGAAGCCGATATCGCGAGGCCGGAGATGGCCGAGACGCGGCCGCGCATCTGGTCGGGCGTGTAGAGTTGCACCAGCGAGGAGCGGATGAACACGCTGACCATATCGGCCGCGCCCAGAAATGCCAGCAGCGCCAACGACAGGGCGAAATTGCGCGACAGGGCAAAGGCGACGGTGGCCGCGCCGAAGCCTGCGACAGCCCACAGCATCTTCACGCCGACATTGTTCTCGAGCGGACGCCAGGCGAGCCATGCGGCCACCACCGCGGCGCCAAGGGCCGTCGCGCCGCGCATCAGGCCAAGCCCCTCGGGACCGACATGGAGGATGTCGCGGGCAAAGACCGGCAGCATGGCGGTCGCCCCGCCGAGCAGCACGGCGAACAGGTCGAGCGTGATGCAACCGAGCAGAAACCGCTCGCGGCGGACAAAGCGGAACCCATCGACGATCTGCTGCCACGGGCGCACCGGCGGCCCCTCGTGTACGGCGCGTACCGGGCGGATCATCGCCACCAGAGCCGCCGACACGATCAGCAGCACGGCCGATGCGGCGTGGGGCAGGGCTGGGCTCAGCGCGAACAGCAGCCCGCCTGCGGCCGGGCCGATCATCGATCCCGACTGCCAGGCCATCGAACTCAGCGCGATCGCTCGCGGCAGCAGAGGGGCGGGCACGATATTGGGCGCGATCGCCGACAGCGCCGGGCCATTGAACACCCGCGCCGCGCCATGCGCTGCGGCGAGCGCAAACAGGATGGGAAGGGTCAGCGCCCCCTGCCACGTTAGCAGGGCCAGCAGCGCAGCGATGCAGCAATCGACCGCATTGGCCGCGACGACGACGTGGCGGCGGTCATATTTATCGGCGACCAGGCCGGCCACCGGCGTCAGCATAAACAGCGGCAGAAACTGGACCAGCCCGAGCAGGCCGAGATAGAACGAGCCTTCCGCCTTGCTCATCCCATAATCGCTGCGCGCGACATCGTAGACCTGGTAGCCCAGCAGCACCACCAGCGAGAGAGTCGCCATCGTGGCCAGAAAGCGCGCCAGCCACAGGCGGCGGTAATCGGCGATCTGGAGGGGTGTGGTCGGTTCGGGCACGTCCCCCGCATGGCAGCGGCGGGAATGGCTGCCAAGCGGCGAGTGCTTGGCCGCCAGCTAGGCGAACTTGTTCCTCAGCGGTGGCGGGTGAGCCGCGGATTGGGCTGCATCGCGGCGATCATCCGATTGAAATCGTCCAATCGGATGATCCGCTCGAACTGAAACCCAGTGCGTTCGATGGCTGTCCAGATGACGTAGGCTTCGATCCGGCCGACCGACGGCAAGCGCACGATCAGCCGGTCGCCGCGCGCATATTCGATCCCGTCATCGGTCATGAACCCATGCGCCGACAGGTTTGCGATATGTAGCGTCACCTCGCCCTTCTGGGCGTGCTCGGCGATCACGGTATGATCGACCGGGTGGCGGGCGGCCCGCCGCAGATCGGTCACGGTAAGTTGTGCGCCTGCGCTCATCGCGCGTTCCTTCCCCAGCAATCCTCGCCTGGAGTTATCGCGGAAAAATCCTGATTTTGCGTTACTCTGTCAGGAGTGCAGCACCGCGTGCTTCTTGCGGCCGAGGCTCAAGCGCGCAGTTTCCCCCGGCGCGATAGCGACCAGATGAGCCGCGTCGGTGACCGCTGCATCGTCCAAGCGAACCGCGCCTTCGGCGACCTTGCGCTTGGCCTCGCCATTGGACGCGGTGAAGCCGAGCGCGGTCAGGATCGCGCCGATGCGCATACCGTTGGCGCCAACTGAGAGGCTCGGCAAATCCTCGCCTGTGCCGCCCTCGGCAAAAGTCTGGGCGGCGGTCGCTGCTGCCGAAACTGACGCCTCTGCGCCACGCACCAGCGCAGTTATCTCGTTGGCAAGGACAATCTTGGCCTGATTGATCTCCGCGCCTTCGAGCGACTCAAGCCGCGCAATCTCGTCCAGCGGCAGATCGGTGAACAGGCGCAAGAACCGGCCAACATCGCGGTCATCGACATTGCGCCAATATTGCCAGAAATCATAAGCCGGCAATTGCGCTTCGTTGAGCCACACGGCGCCCGCCGCGGTCTTGCCCATCTTGGCCCCGTCCGCAGTGGTCAGCAGCGGGGTGGTGAGGCCGAACAGTTCGGCCCCGTCCATCCGCCGGCCAAGTTCCACCCCGTTCACGATATTGCCCCATTGATCGCTGCCGCCCATCTGCAGCCGCGCGCCCATTTCCTGCGCCAGGTGCCGGAAATCATAGCCCTGCAGGATCATGTAGTTGAATTCGAGAAACGTCATTGGCTGCTCGCGTTCGAGCCGCAGGCGGACCGAATCGAAAGTCAGCATCCGGTTAACGGTGAAATGCGTGCCCACTTTCTGCAGCATCTCGATATAGCCGAGCCCGCCCAGCCAGTCCTGATTGTTGACCATCACCGCATCGGTCGGCCCATCGCCAAAGGTCAGCAGCCGGTCAAACACGGTGCGAATGCCGGCGATATTTTCGTCGATCGTCGCATCGGTCAGCATCTTGCGGCTTTCATCGCGCCCGGTCGGGTCGCCGATCCGCGTAGTTCCGCCGCCCATCAGGACGATGGGCTTGTGCCCGGCCTGCTGCAAACGCCGGAGCATCATGATCTGCACAAGGCTGCCGATGTGAAGCGAAGGCGCGGTCGCATCGAAGCCTATATAGCCGGGCACCACCTGCTTTGCGGCCAGTGATTCGAGCCCGGCCGCATCGGTCAGCTGGTGGATATAGCCGCGTTCGTCGAGTACGCGCAGGAGATCGGACTGGTATTGCGACATTGAATTGGCTGCCCCGGCTTGTCTTGGCGCCGCGCGGTTAGCATGGGGGGGCGGCAATGGAAACGCATCAGCTTGTCGCCCATCCCGCTCACCCCCCGCTGGCTGTCAGCGGGGTGGAGGCGCGTGTCATCGGGCGCGACGCCAACTGGCTGCGGCTGCGCTGGCGGGTGGAAGGGGTGGGCCGCCTGATCGTGCCGCCTTTTGCCGGGCGAGGGCGCGAGGACGGGTTGTGGCAGACCACCTGCTTTGAGGCCTTCATGCCCGTTGGGAGCAGTGATTGCGGCTATCTCGAGCTGAACCTGTCCCCGTCCGAGCGATGGAACCTCTATTCCTTCTCGGCCTACCGTGAAGGGATGGCAGAAGCGCCGCTGTTGCGCGAACCCGATTGCACGATGCGGATCGGCAGTTCGTTCGCGATCTTCGATGCGGCGATTCCCTCGTCCGGTCTCCCCATCGCTGGCGAGCTGGGTTTGTGCGCGGTGATCGAGGAGGAGGGCGGGGTCAAAAGCTACTGGGCGCTCGCCCATACCGGCGAGGCACCTGATTTTCACGACCCGGCTTGCTTCACCGCGCGCCTTCCGGCAGCGCGCGCGACATGACCCAGACCCTCTTCGGCATTGACCGGCTGCTATCCGACCCAACGCTGTTGGATGCGCTGAAAGGCCGCCGGGTCGCCTTGGTTGCCCATCCTGCCTCGGCCACGTGCGACCTGACCCACAGCCTCGACGCCCTGATCGCCGCCGGGGTCAACGTCACCAGCGCATTCGGCCCGCAGCATGGGCTGAAGGGCGACAAGCAGGACAATATGGTCGAGACGGCGGACGAGACCGACCCGACCTATGGCATCCCCGTGTTCAGCCTCTATGGCGAAGTGCGGCGGCCCACCGGCCAGATGATGTCGAGCGCCGATGTGTTCCTGTTCGACCTCCAGGATCTCGGTTGCCGCATCTATACCTTCGTCACCACGCTGCTCTATCTGCTGGAGGAGGCTGCGAAGTCGGGCAAGGGGGTGTGGGTACTCGACCGGCCCAATCCCGCCGGGCGCCCGGTCGAAGGGACGCTGCTTGTACCGGGGCAGGAAAGCTTCGTCGGTGCCGCGCCAATGCCGATGCGTCATGGATTGACCATGGGCGAGATGGGGCGCTGGTTTATCGACCATTTCGGCCTCGACGTTGATTACCGTGTGGTGGAAATGGACGGTTGGCAGCCGACGTCCGCGCCTGGTTTCGGTTGGCCGACAGATCGCATCTGGATCAACCCCAGCCCCAATGCCGCCAGCCTCAACATGGCCCGCGCCTATGCCGGCACGGTGATGCTCGAGGGCACCACGCTGAGCGAGGGGCGCGGCACCACCCGCCCGCTTGAAGTGCTGTTCGGCGCGCCCGATGTCGATGCGGCGGCGATCCATGCCGAGATGCGCCGCATCGCGCCGGAGTGGCTGGGGGGTTGTGCAATCCGAGAATGCTGGTTCACGCCAACCTTCCACAAGCACGCGGGTGAATTGTGCCACGGGCTGATGATCCACGCCGAAAGGCCGTTCTACGATCACGCCGCGTTCCGCCCGTGGCGCTTGCAGGCGCTGGCGTTCAAGGCGATCCGCGCGCTATACCCTGCCTATCCGCTGTGGCGCGATTTTGCCTACGAATACGAGTTCGACCGGCTGGCGATCGACGTCATCAATGGCGGCCCGGCGCTGCGGCAATGGGTCGATGACCCGACGGCCGATGCCGGCGCGCTGGAAGCGCGGGCCGGGCCGGATGAAGCGGCATGGCCCGACGCCACGGCCGAGTTTCTACTCTATCGGTGATAATCGCGGGTTGACCTAACCAGCCTTGTAGCCGAGCCTTTCGCCAGCCGAACAATCGGCGCGCATTGAGGGGACAGCGGCAATGGCATCAGCAGCACCGAAGACGCCCGCTGCAAATACCCAGCGCGGTGTCAGGCTGACCCTGTGGCTGCTGCTGATCGTCTATATCTTCAACTTCATCGACCGGCAGATCGTCAACATTCTGGCCGAACCGATCGCGCGCGATCTCGGCCTCAGCGATACGCAGATCGGGCTGATGACGGGTCTTGCCTTCGCGCTGTTCTACACCGCGCTCGGCCTCCCCATCGCGCGCTATGCCGACCGGCCGACGAGCAGCCGGCCACGCATCATTGCTATCGCACTCGCGATATGGTCGTTGATGACAGCGCTGTGCGGCCTGGCGCATAATTTCGTTCAGTTGCTGCTGGCGCGGATCGGGGTTGGCGTAGGGGAGGCGGGCTGCACGCCGCCATCGCACTCGCTGATCAGCGATCTGGTGCCGCCCGAGCGACGCAGTTCGGCGCTGGCCTTTTATGCGCTTGGCATTCCCATCGGCACCTTGCTGGGGATGCTGATCGGGGGGGTATTGGCCGACCTCGTCGGCTGGCGCCGGGCGTTTCTGCTCGTCGGCCTGCCGGGTATAGCCCTCGCGCTGATTGTCACGTGGCTTATGCGCGATCCGCGCCACGACGCATCCAAGGCGCTCGCTGCGACGGGTGTCGCCGGGCCGACCCACGCCCCGCAAATGTCGCTGGGCGAGGCCTTGCGCTCGGTCGCCAGGTCGCGCGCCTTCGTCTTGTTGCTGGTCGCCGGTTCGACGGCCGCCTTCCTAGCTTACGGCAAGACCACCTGGACCGCGATTTTCTTCCAGCGCACCCACGGGATGACACCAGGGGAGGTGGGCTTCTGGTTTGGCGTCGTCAACGGCGCGGCGGGTATCTTCGGTACCTGGCTGGGCGGCTGGCTGGCCGACCGCTTTGGCGCCATCAATCGCCGCCATGTGCTGACCGCTCCAGCCATCGGCATGGCACTCGCCGCGCCGGTGGCATTCCTCGCCTATCAGCAAGCGAGCTGGTGGGCAGCGCTGACGCTGCTGGTCGTTCCGACGATCTGCAACTCACTCTATTACGGTCCGACCTATTCCGCCGCGCAAGGGCTGGTGCCGGTGCGGACGCGGGCGATGGCGTCGGCCATCGTGCTGTTCTTCCAGAACCTCATCGGGCTAGGTCTGGGGCCGTTGTTCTTCGGTATCCTGTCCGATGTCCTGCGCCCGCAATTCGGGGACGAGAGCGTGCGCTACGTGCTTTATGGAGCCGCTTTCCTCGGCTTGATCCCGGCGTTTTTCTTCTGGCGCGCCAGCCTCAGGATGAATGCGGAGCTGGATCGTCACACCTAGCCAGCCCGCGCGCCGGCTGCACCCACTCGACCAGCACGAAGCTGATCAACATCAGCAGGTACCAGCTGCCCAGCTTGGCGAACGAAACCATTTTCCAAACGCCTTCTTGCCCCGGATAGCGCCAGGCATTGGCAAAGGTGGCGATGTTCTCGGCCAGCCAGATGAACAGCGCCACCAAGCCGAAGCCGAGCAGGAGGGGCATCCAGCGATGGTCGCGCCAGTTGCGGAAATAGACACGCGTTCGCCCGAACAGCAGCGCCGTCAGAGCAAACAGCGCAAGGCGGATGTCCAGCGTCCAATGGTGCGCGAAAAAGTTGACGTAGATCGCCGCCGCCAGCAGCCATGTCGTCCAGCGGGGCGGATAATGCGTGAAGCGGAAATCGAAGATCCGCCAGACGCGGGCGATGTAACTGCCGACTGCCGAATACATGAACCCCGAAAACAGCGGCACCGCGCCGATGTGGAGGACGCTGGCTTCCGGATAGGTCCACGAGCCGGCAGCAGTCTTGAACAGTTCCATCACCGTGCCGACAACATGAAAGATCAGGATCACCCGCGCCTCGCGCCAGGTCTCGAGTCTTAGCGCCAGCATTGCGGCCTGAATGCCCAGCGCGGCGAGGGTCAGGAAATCGTAACGGTGGAGCGTGCCCTCCAAGGGGTAATACAGGTGCGTACCGAGCAAGAGCACCAGCAACAGCGCGCCGAACAGGCACGCCCAGGCCTGCTTGAACCCGAACAGCAGGAATTCGTAGAGCCACAGCCGCCAGCCGCTGCCGGGATCGTAAGCCTCCAGAGCGCGGCGAAACCGATAGAAGCGCGAATGCGCGCGGGTTGTTTCAGACATTATTGGCGATGAACGCGATCAGCAGCGCCGCGGGCAGCAGCAAGACCTGCGCGAGTATCGTCCCGGCCAGGCGGCTGAGCGAGATGAGCGTGATCGTACGCCGAAAGGCCGCTTCGCCCACTTTGCCTTCCGCCGCGTCGTCGGTCATCACCGAAAGCTGCGGGTCGATGAAGGCGAACAGCAGGATGGTGGCCACGCCGTTCACCACCGCCGACAATTGCGAGGCGGTAACGCGGAATTCGGGCGCGAGATAACCGGCATAGAGCGAGGCCACCACGCCCACCGCAAGCAGCGACTGGGCGAGGCAGTTGGCTACCAGCACCCCCCAGCCGATGCCCGATCCCTGACCAAGCTGGCGCACATTGCGAATGCCCGGCAACCGCAAGGATCGTCGCACTGCCTTGCGCCCCCGCGCGGTGGCAGCGGCTGTAACCAGGCGGATAGTCGAACGGTCGCGCTGGAACTGGCCAATGGCGGTGCTGAACAGCCGCTGCGCGGTCGGCACGAGCACGATGCCGATCAGCGTCGCGACGCTCGCGGCGGCGAGGACGAGTTGCATGTCGAAGAACAGCTGATCGCCCGTCCCGTCATGCAGCCGCGTTTCGATCCGCTTGGCCAGGAACGGCCCAAGAAACGAGTTCGAGGTCCGCGATAGCAAAACGAGGATATTAAACAGGGCAAAGGACATCGCAATGCGCTTGGTTCGGACCCCGGCAATGCGGGCGGCGTAAGCCAGCGCGCCGATGAGGTTGATTATCGCGGTCAACAGCAGGATCGCGACAAGCGGCGCGTCGATCATATGAGAATGTCCGGTTAAGCGGGATCAGGCGCCGTGTTTCCGGCTCAGCTCGCGCATTGCATCGTCGAGCCCGTCCAGCGTCAGCGGGTACATCCGGTCGTTGACCAGCTGGCGCATGATCTTCGTGCTCTGCGAGTAGCCCCATTGCTTTTCGGGCACGGGATTGAGCCAGACCGTTGCCGGGTAGGTGTTGGCCACCCGCTGTATCCAGATCGCGCCGGCTTCCTCGTTCATGTGTTCCACGCTGCCGCCCGGATGGGTGATTTCGTACGGGCTCATCGCGGCGTCGCCGACGAACACGACCTTGTAATCATGGCCGTATTTATGGAGCACGTCCCAGGTGTTGGTCCGCTCCTGCCAGCGGCGGCGATTGTCCTTCCACACGCCTTCATACAGGCAGTTGTGGAAATAGAAGAATTCGAGATTCTTGAACTCGGCCGTTGCGGCGCTGAACAATTCTTCCACCAGTCGGATGAACGGGTCCATCGATCCGCCGACATCGAGAAACAGCAGCAGCTTGACCGCGTTGTGCCGTTCGGGCCGCATATGGATGTCCAACCAGCCCTGCCGCGCCGTGCCATCGATGGTGGCGTCAAGGTCTAGTTCGTCTGCGGCGCCTTCGCGGGCGAAGCGGCGCAGACGGCGCAGTGCCATTTTGATATTCCGCGTGCCCAGTTCGCGCGTGTTGTCGAGATTGGCGAATTCGCGCTTTTCCCACACTTTAAGCGCGCGCTTATGCTGGCTTTCGCCGCCGATCCGCACCCCTTCAGGATTGTAGCCTGAATTGCCGAACGGGCTGGTGCCACCAGTCCCGATCCATTTGTTGCCGCCCTGATGGCGCTTCTGCTGCTCTTCGAGGCGCTTTTTCAGCGTCTCCATGATCTCGTCCCAAGAGCCGAGCGACTTGATCGCTTCCATTTCCTCCGGCGTGAGGAATTTCTCGGCCACGGCTTTCAGCCAGTCCTCCGGAATATCGACCGGATTCTGCCCATAATCCGTCAGCAGACCTTTAAAGACCTTGTTGAACACCTGATCGAACCGGTCGAGCAGGCCTTCATCTTTCACGAATGTCGCGCGGCTCAGGTAATAGAACGCTTCGGGCGTCTGCTCGATGACATCGCGATCGAGCGCTTCGAGCAGCGTCAGATGTTCCTTGAAGCTGGCAGGGATGCCGGCAGCGCGCAACTCGTCAACGAAATTGAAGAACATGGGCCCACCGTAACCCGCCGGCGCGTACCGCGCCAGCCATCAGCTTAAATCTTTGCTAACCATGGGCGACGTATGTTCCGCGTAGCAAGGGGACTGCACAAGCCTATGGAATACAGCGCAATCGCAGTTGATGGGCGCAATGCCATCGACCTCATTCCCGAAAGCTGCGGAAGGGTCACGGTCGGCTGCGCCGATGTCGCCGGGATAGTTGGTTCGGTGCTCGACAGCTACAGCGCGCTGCGCGACCAGCACTCGGCGCTGCGTATTACCGTTTCCGAACTTGAGGAAGATCAGCGCAAGGTATCCGTCGCCAGCGATGCTGCGCGCGGTTTGTCGGAGCAGGCGATCGAGCGGCTTGGCGAGGGTGCCGCGCTCATCCAGTCATCGCTCGGCCAGGTCAGCGAGCTGCTCGATCTGGTCGAGACATTGACGCACCACGTCACCGGCTTTGCTGCCGCGATGGACCAAGTGAGGCGCTGTTCCAAGGATATCGAGCAGATCGCCGAGACCACCAATATCCTCGCTCTCAACGCCACCATCGAAGCGCACCGGGCCGGTGATGCCGGGAGGACCTTCGCGGTGGTGGCGAGTGAGGTGAAGGGGTTGGCCAGCGACACTCGCAGGGCAACGGACGAGATTGCCCGCACCATTGATATGCTGGGGCTGGAGGCAGGCCAGGTCATCGCGCAGATCGAAAACGGCGCGCGTGCAAGCGGTGAGGCGAAAAACTCGGTCGCGCGGATCGACCAGACCATTACCGAAGTTGTCGATCTCGTCGAACAGGTCGATCGCCATAACGACCGGATCACCCGCGCCACCGGTACGATCTCCGACCATGTCGGCAGGGTTCAGACCGTGCTGGAGAGTTACGAGGGTGCCGCACAGGCCAACGAAGCGCTGCTGCAGCAGGCAAATACGCAGATTGGCGGCCTTGAAGCCATTGCCAACGACATGTTCGATGGCATCGTCCAGGCGGGGCTGTCTCCCGAAGACAGCTACATGGTGTCGCGAGCGCAGGAAGTTGCCGAAGAAGCCGTCAAGCTCGCAGAAAAGGCGATCGATGCCGGCCGGCTCGCCGAAGCGGACTTGTTCGATCAGAATTACATCGAAATCGCTGGCAGTAATCCCAGACGCTACCGGACCAGACTGACCGACTGGGCGCATGACAACTGGCGCCATGTGCTTGACCGGATGGAACAGTCCGATGCGCGTATTCTCGCCAGCGCGTGCACCGACATGAACGGTTTTCTGCCCACGCATCTGACGGCGCAATCGCGCGAGCCGACGGGCGACCTCGAGCATGACACACGTTATTGCCGCAATGGTCGCATCATCCTCGATGCGAGCGACCGGAAGGCGAAGGCCAGCAACGCCCCCTACATGATGGCCGTCTATCGCCGCGACGAGAGCGCCAGCAGCTACCGCGTGGTACGCAACGTGTATGTTCCGATGATCATCCGCGGCCGCCGTTGGGGCGATCTCGAGCTGGCTTACGCGCTGGCGCGCTGATCAAACCTGCCGGCGAGCCATGAAGGCGAGCCGCTCGAACAGCATGATGTCCTGCTCGTTCTTGAGCAGTGCGCCGTGGAGTGGCGGGATTGCCCGATTGGGGTTGCTGTCCTGCAGCACCTCGAGCGGCATATCCTCGTTCAGGAGGAGCTTGAGCCAGTCGAGTAATTCGCTGGTGGACGGCTTCTTCTTGAGGCCGGGCACATCGCGGATGTCGTAGAACACGTCCATAGCCTTCGAGACGAGCTGCTTCTGGATGCCGGGGAAGTGCACCTCGATAATCTCGCGCATCGTTTCGCGGTCGGGAAACTTGATGTAGTGGAAGAAGCACCGGCGCAGGAACGCGTCGGGAAGTTCCTTCTCGTTATTCGAGGTGATAACGACGATCGGGCGTTCCTTCGCCTCGATCCGCTCGCGCGTTTCGTAAACGTCGAAGCTCATCCGGTCGAGTTCCTGCAGCAGGTCGTTAGGAAACTCGATGTCGGCCTTGTCGATCTCGTCGATCAGCAATACGGGGAGCTGGTCGGAATTGAACGCCTCCCACAGCTTGCCCTTCTTGATGTAGTTGCGGATGTCGTGGACCCGCTCCTCGCCCAGCTGACCATCTCGCAACCGCGCAACCGCGTCGTATTCGTACAGGCCCTGCTGCGCCTTGGTGGTCGATTTGACGTTCCATTCGATCAGCGGCGCGCCGGTCGCCTTGGCGATCTCGTGCGCCAGCACCGTCTTGCCTGTACCGGGCTCCCCCTTCACCAGCAGCGGCCGCCGCAAGGTCACCGCCGCATTCACCGCAACCTTGAGGTCCTCGGTTGCGATATACGAGCTGGTGCCTTCGAAACGCTGGGTCATGGGTTTTTCCTTGCAACTTTACGCGGGCGTTAAGGGGCCGGGGCGCCAAGGGCAAGAATGCGTTGTGCCATGGCGGTCAATTGCGCGGCATCGACCTCCTCGGCGGGGTTGCTCCACCCCAGTGTGAGGATCCGCCACTCGCCGCCGGGCGCCTCCAGCAGCCATGTTAGGTTGAGCACGCCTGGTTCGGACCCGCCCTTGTAACCGATATAGGGAAAGTCCGCCTTGCGCCCGGCCAACACCGCGGGATTGACGGCCATGATCGCGCGCGCGGTCGGGTCGGACAGGGCCGCCAGTCGGCCAAGCAGGCGCTGGAGGTCGGCGGGGGTTGCAAACCATTCCACGCTGTCGATCGCGGTCGGCCGGTCGAGCGTGAGCGGTGGGGCGTTGTCGGCATCGCCGCGCAGGCGGGCAGACAGTTCTGCGATCAGCCGCGCCTGCTCCTGCTCGTTCGACTGGGCAAAGCGCCGGGCAAGGGCGGGGTCGGCTTTCAGCACAAAGAATTCGAGCGTGGTCAGCAGCGGCAGCATCTGCGCCGGCTTGGCGTGGGTGCTGCGCACTTCACGTTCGACCACGTCGCGCCCCAGCACGGCGATGAGCTGGTCGGTGGCGGTGTTGTCGCTGACCGAGATCATCGCGGTGGCTAAGCTGTGCAGAGTGACGGGCGCGCCGCGTGGCCAATCGCGCATGGCGCCGCTGGGGAAGGATCGCTGGTCGAGCCGCACGACTTCGTCCCACTGCCGCCGCCCCGCGGCAATCTCGTGCGCCAAAGCCGACAGCACGTAGAGCTTGAAGGTGGAACCCAGCGCCATCGGTTGTTCGGCCCGGTGCGCCAAGAGCGGCGTGGCGGCGGGATCGAGCGGGGCGTAGAACGCTGTGAACGAACCCGGTAGCGCGCCGAGATCGGCCATGATCTTTTCCCGGCTGTCGCCCTTGGGCTCGACGTTCCGGATCAGCAGCCCCGCAACCTGATGCGGCGGCGTGGCCGACAGCTGGACCGGCCCGCTCACCCTTGCGCGCTCGAAGTCGAGCACAAGCGTCGCGGCAAATTCGCTTTCGCGCCCGGTAATCGACGCGCCGAGCAGCGGGCCGTGGCTCGCAATCATCTGCGTGCCTATGGCGCGGAGCTGGTCGGGCGGAACCGCAGCGATGAACTGGGCAGTGAACACCTGCGCCGGATCGCGCTCACCGCGCAGCACCGCAGCAATATCGGCCGCGCGCTCATCCAGCGGGCTGGCGGCGGTAGCTTCGGTTTGTCCAGCGGCGGCAGGCGGCGCACTCACGGCCGCAAGCGCCAGCGCAATCGCGGCGAGATCATGAATGCGCAAACCTCTGCTCCTCCAGCGTCCTGCCACGCTGATGCCGCAGCGCCGCGCCGGTTGCAACGCCAGGGTGCGGCGCATAGGGATTGCCGATGGCAACCGAGCCGCTGACCATCACCACCGAGGCCGGACACAAGCTGTCGGGCTCGCTCGAACTTCCCGAGGGCGAGGTGCGCGGCTGTGCGCTGTTTGCCCATTGCTTCACCTGCACCAAGCAGAGCCGGGCCGCCGTCGCCCTGTCCCGGGCGCTGGCGGCGCGCGGGATGGCAACCTTGCGGTTCGATTTCACCGGCCTTGGCGGGAGCGAGGGCGAGTTCGGCCGCGCCGGGTTCACCACCGATGTCGCCGATCTGGTGGCCGCCGCACAGCATTTGCACGCGCGCTTTGCCGGGCCGCTGCTGCTGGTCGGGCATAGCCTCGGCGGGGCGGCGGTGCTCGCGGCGGCCGACGATATTGGCGGCGACCGGATTGGCGCGATCGCCACCATCGGCGCCCCGGCAGAGGTGCATCACGTGCTCGGCAATCTGAAGGGGGATGTCGAGGCGATCACCCGGCAGGGCGAAGCCGAGGTGACGATTGGCGGCCGGCCGTTCTCGATCAGCCGCGAATTCGTCGAGCGCGCCGAACAGACTGATCTGCTGGGCGAAGTGGCGCGGCTGCGCAAACCGCTGATGATCCTCCACGCGCCGACCGATACGCAGGTCGGGATCGAGAATGCCGAGGCGCTGTTCAAGGCGGCGCGCCATCCCAAGAGCTTCGTCAGCCTCGATCGTGCCGATCATCTGCTGACCGATGGGGAAGACGCCGATTTTGCTGCGGCGGTCATAGCTGCATGGGCCGGCCGCTACGTCGCTGTCGCGTGATTTGTTGCCACCGGGCCGGCATGGCGCTATGGCCGCGCCTGCGGACCGGGCCCCTCTGGCACGGCATGGAGTGTTTCCCTGCCTTGTGATGTCGGACCGCATCGGATTGCACCGATGCTGCTGGCCCGACGCGTTCCCCCCATTCTCGCGCAGCTGGCCGGCATCGGTGCGTCCGATCGAATTCAACGAGTTCGGCAGGGAGCTGCGCGATGGAATTTCTGATGGTCGACTGGCTGGGAACGCCGGTCTGGTTCTGGCTGGCCTTCGCCGGGCTGGTCTTTGGTCTCACCGCATTCGACCTTGGTATCCTGCACAAGGAAGACCGCGAGATGGGCGTGGCCGAAAGCCTCAAGCTGTCGGCCTTCTACATCGCCGTGGCGCTCGCTTTCGGGGCATGGATCTGGGTCGAGCGCGGGGCCGATCTGGGCATGAAATATTATACCGGCTTCTTCATCGAGAAGGCGCTGTCGATCGACAATGTGTTTGTTATCTCCCTGATCTTCACCTTCTTTGCCATCCCGCCGAAATACCAATACCGCGCGCTCTTGTGGGGCATCCTGGCGGTGATCGTGCTGCGCGGGATCATGATCGCGCTGGGCGCGGCGCTGGTGCAGGAATTTTACTGGACGCTGTATCTGTTCGCTGCCTTCCTGATTGCCACCGGCATCAAGATGCTGATGAGCGGCGACCATGCGCCCGATCTCGCCTCGAACAAGGTAGTGCAGTGGATATCGCGGCGGATGCGGGTAACGCCCGAGCTCCACGCGCAGCATTTCTTCGTCCGCGTACCGAGCGAGAAGACCGGCAAGATGGTGCTGGCGGCCACCCCGCTGTTCCTGGCGTTGGTCGTCATCAACCTGGCCGACCTGGTGTTCGCGATCGATTCGGTGCCGGCGATCTTCGCGATCACGACGGACACCTTCATCGTCTATACCTCGAACATCATGGCGATCCTCGGCCTGCGCGCGCTCTATTTCGCGCTCGCGGCGATGGTGCACAGGTTCGAATATCTGAAATATGCGCTGGCGCTGGTGTTGATCTTCATCGGCTCGAAAATCTTTATCGGCGACTTCCTGATGCCCGGCGGCAAGGTGCCGCCGCTATTCAGCCTCGGCGTGACCTTCGCGCTGATCACGGGCGGTATTCTGGTGTCGCTGTGGAAGACGCGCGGGCAGGGGGAGGTGCCACATCCACCGCCCGGCTAGCGGCGTTCAGGCGTCGATCAGTTCCGGGTCGAGCTCGCCGGCGCGGTTCTGGATGAAGTTGAACCGGTGTTCGGGGTTGCGGCCCATCAGCTGGTCAACCAGTTCGCCCACCGCCGCGCGCTGTTCGTATTCCGGCGGCAGGGTGATCCGCAGCAGGCTGCGGGTTGCCGGGTCCATGGTCGTTTCGCGCAATTGGCCTGGGTTCATTTCGCCCAACCCCTTGAAGCGGCCAACCTCGACCTTTTTGCCCCTAAATCGGGTCGCCTCCAGCTCGGTACGGTGCGCGTCGTCGCGGGCATAGGCGCTCTCCTTGCCCGCCGTCAGCCTGTAAAGCGGCGGCTGGGCGAGGAACAGATGGCCGCGCCGGACGATCTCGGGCATTTCCTGGAAGAAGAACGTCATCAGCAGCGTCGCGATATGCGCCCCGTCGACATCGGCATCGGTCATGATGATGATCCGGTCATACCGCAGATTGTCGGCGTTGCAGTCCTTGCGGAAGCCGCAGCCCAGCGCGAGGCCGAGATCGGCGATCTCCTGATTGGCGCGGATCTTGTCGGCGGTGGCGCTGGCGACATTGAGGATCTTGCCGCGGATTGGCAGGATTGCCTGGGTCTTGCGGTCGCGGGCCTGCTTGGCGCTGCCGCCGGCGCTGTCGCCTTCGACGATGAACAGCTCGGTCTCGCCCTTGCCTTCGCCCGAACAGTCGGTGAGCTTGCCCGGCAGACGAACCTTTTTGGAATTGGTCGCGGTCTTGCGCTTGACCTCGCGCTCGGCCTTGCGGCGCATCCGCTCGTCCATCCGCTCCATCACCGCGCCCAGCAGCGCGCGCCCGCGCTCCATATTGTCGGTCAGGAAATGGTCGAAATGGTCGCGCATGGCGTTCTCGACCAGCCGCGCGGCCTCGGGGCTGGTAAGCCGGTCCTTGGTCTGGCTCTGGAATTGCGGATCGCGGATGAACACCGACAGCATGATCTCGGCGCCGACCATCACATCGTCGGCCGAAATGTCCCTGGCCTTCTTTTGGCCGATCAACTCGCCAAAGGCGCGCAGCCCCTTGGTCAGCGCGGCGCGCAGGCCCTGCTCGTGGGTGCCGCCATCGGGGGTCGGCACGGTGTTGCAATACCAGCTGGTCGCGCCGTCCGACCAGAGCGGCCAGGCGATCGCCCATTCGACGCGGCCCTGATCGTCAGGAAAGTCCTGCCGCCCGGTGAAGGGCTGCGCGGTGACGCATTCGCGCTCGCCGACCTGCTCGGCAAGGTGATCGGCGAGGCCGCCGGGGAACTTGAACACTGCTTCGACCGGCACATCGTCGCCAGCGAGCGCGGGGGCGCATTTCCAGCGGATTTCCACGCCCGCGAACAGATAGGCCTTCGACCGGGCGAGGCGGAACAGGCGTTTAGGGCTGAACTGCCGGTCGCCGAAAATCTCGGTGTCGGGTACGAAGCTGACCGTGGTGCCGCGCCGGTTGGGCGTGGGGCCAATCGATTGCAGCGGCCCTCGCGCTACGCCGCGAGCAAATTCCTGCGCATAAAGCTGGCGGTCGCGCGCCACCTCCACCCGCGTCAGGCTCGACAGCGCATTCACCACGCTCACGCCGACGCCGTGGAGGCCGCCGCTGGTGGCATAGGCCTTGCCCGAAAACTTGCCGCCCGAGTGCAACGTCGAGAGGATCACCTCGAGCGTCGATTTGCCGGGAAACTTGGGATGCTCTGCCACCGGGATGCCGCGGCCATTATCGGCGATGGTCAGCCGGTTGCCGGTATCGAGCTGCATCTCGATCCGCGTGGCATGGCCTGCGACCGCTTCGTCCATCGCATTGTCGAGCACCTCGGCGGCGAGGTGGTGCAGCGCGCGGTCATCCGTGCCGCCAATATACATCCCCGGCCGGCGGCGGACCGGCTCCAGCCCTTCGAGCACCTCGATCGACGAGGCATCGTAATCGCCCGAGCTGGCGGGCGTGTTGGCGAACAGATCGTCGTCAGGCATGGCGCGCGCTATACGGCGGTGGCTCACCACGCATCAAGCAGCGCGCCGCAAGTTATCGGCAGAAGGCTCAGAATCGCTGCGGGGCGGGATCGATGATCGTCACCGTGCCGGTGCGGACTTCGCGCACTTCCATCGTGCGTTCGATCACCCCGTCGCGGCCAAAGCGGAACGGGCCGTCGAGCCCGAGGAAGCCCTCGTCGCCGCGGAGCGCCGCGAGCGGGAAGGGGCGGCCCGGGCGCCAGTCCTGCGCCAGTCGCAGCACCAGCAGCACCGCATCATAGCCGATGGTCGACACCCGATAGGGCGCAGCGCCGTGGCGCGTGCGGTAGGTATCCGAAAAGCGGCGATAGCGCGCATCCGACATGGCGGAGAACCACGCCCCGCGCAGCGCCGCCGCGCGCGGAACATCGGCTGCGCCGCTCCACAATTCGGTGCCGAGAATGCGCGGGCTGGCGGCAGTCGCGGGCTTGATCGCCGCCGCCGCCTGCGCCGCAATGCGCGAGCTTTCGGGGATCAGCACCGCCTCGAACCCACCGGCGCGACGCAGCCGCGCGGTGGCCGCCGCGACTTCAGTAGTGCCCGGCGCATAGCGTTCGACTGCCACCAGCGTCCCCCCGCTGTCACGCACCGCCGCGCCAAAGGCCGCCTCTGCACGCTGGCCGTAATCGCTCTGCGGGATCAGCGCGGCGAAGCGGGTGACGCCCTGCGCGCGCGCATGGCCGACGGTGCGGCGGATCGATTGTTCGGGCATCTGCCCCATCACGAACACATCGCCGCGCGCGGCAGTCATGTCGTTGGTGAAGGCAATCACCGGCACCCCGGCAGGGCGCGCGGCGGCCGACACCGAGGGAACGTCGCCCGCGTTGAGCGGTCCCAGGATCACCGTGTTCCCATCGGCAATCGCCCGCGCGGCCGCGCTGCCGGGATCGGTTCCGGTATCGTAGGTGGTGATGCGAATATTGTCGGCGCTGGTATCGAGCACCGCCATATTGGCCGCGTTGGCGATCGACTGGCCGACCGCCGCCGAATTGCCCGTCAGCGGCACGAGCAAGGCGATCCGGTGGCGGGTGCCATCCTGCGGCAGGGTGCTGCCGGGGGCGGGCACGGTGGTCGTCGGCGGCGGCGGGGCGGGGCGGACAGGTTCGACCCGGCCGCTGCTGGGGATCACCTGACAGCCAGCCAGCAAGGCCGATACCCCCAGCGCGGCGAACTGCCGCCGGTTCCACATCCGTGTCATCATGACTTGCCGCACCCTCATCCTGTCGCCAAAGCTGCGCCGGTGAGCCTCAGCCCGCCTCCTCCAGCCTTGATGCCGGGTCTGTATATTGTGGCCACGCCGATTGGCAATCTCGGCGACATCACCCGCCGCGCGGTCGAAACGCTCGCCGCCTGTGATGCGGTGGCGTGCGAGGATACGCGCGTGGCAGGCAAGCTGTTGAATCATCTGGGCCTGTCGAAGCCGCTGTGGCGTCATGACGACCATGCCTCGGACGCCGACCGCGCCCGCGTTATCGAGGCGGCGCGGAGTCAGGCGGTGGTGCTGGTCAGCGATGCCGGCACGCCGCTGATTTCCGACCCCGGTTACCGCCTGGTCCGCGCCGCGCGCGAGGCGGGGATTGCCATCACCAGCCTGCCCGGCCCGTCGGCGGCCATCACCGCGCTGACGCTGGCCGGCCTGCCGACCGACCGGTTCTTGTTTGCCGGCTTTCTCCCCCCCAAGGACAAGGGCCGCAAGGATGCGCTTCAGGCCCTCGCGCATGTCCCGGCAAGCTTGGTGCTGTACGAAGCCGCCCCGCGCCTGACGCGCACGCTGGCGGCGATTGGCGAGATATTGCCGGGCCGCGAGGTCGCGGTGGCGCGCGAGCTGACCAAGCTGCACGAGGAATGCCGCACCGGCAGTGCCGAGGCGCTCGCCGCGCATTACGCAGCCCACCCGCCGCGCGGCGAAATCGTGCTGGTCATCGCCCCGCCGCCCGACCGCCCGGCCGAGGCGCCCGAGGATGCCGACGCGCTGTTGCTGGCGGCGCTCGAAACATTGAAACCCTCGCAGGCTGCGGCCGAGGTGGCGCGGGCGACCGGGCTTGATCGCAAGGCGCTCTATGCCCGCGCGCTCGCACTGCGCCGCCCATGAGAGCGCCCGCCACCCGCCGCCGCGCCGAACGCACCGGCCGCGTCGCCGAGGAAGAGGCCGCCCGCTGGCTCGAGCGGCAGGGCTGGTCCATCCTCGCCCGCCGCCGGCGCACGCCGCTGGGCGAGATCGACCTGATTGCGCGCCGCGGCCCGCTGGTCGCTTTCGTCGAGGTCAAATACCGCGCCAGCGCCGCCGGGCTTGCCGAAGCGATCGACGAATACCGCCTGCGCCGCGTGGCCGCTGCGGCCGAAGCGGTCGCGCACGACTATTTGCGCCCCGGCGACGATATGCGGGTCGACGTGATATTGCTGGCGCCCGATACCGCGCCGACGCATATCGTCAACGCCTGGCAACCCTAGGAGCACGCGCCTTGAGCCTCACCGTCGCCGTCCAGATGGACCCGCTGGAAGATATCGCGATTAGCGGCGATTCGAGCTTTGCGCTAATGCTGGCGGCACAGGCGCGCGGGCATCGCCTGTTCGAATATCAGGTCGGCTCGCTCGCCTGGCAGGGTGGGGGCGATGTGCCCGAACGGCTGACCGCCTGGGCCCGCCCGGTGACGGTACAGCGCGAGGCGGGGCGGCATTTCACCGCCGGCGATTATCGCCTGCTCGATCTGGCGGCCGATGCCGATGTCGTGCTGATGCGACAGGATCCGCCGTTTGACCTGGCCTATATCAGCGCCGCCTTCCTGCTCGACCGGCTGAAGGGCCGCACGCTGGTGGTCAACGATCCGCGAGAGGTGGTCAACGCGCCCGAAAAGATGCTGGTGCTCGATTATGCGCGGTTCATGCCGCCGACGCTGATCGCCCGGCGCCTGGACGACATCCGCGCCTTCCACGCGCAGCATGGCGCGATCGTGGTGAAGCCTCTCCACGGCAATGGCGGCAAGGCTATTTTCAAGGTCGAGGCGGACGGGGCCAATCTGTCGGCCCTGTCCGAAATGTTCGACAATGCCTGGCCCGAACCGCACATGGTCCAGGCCTTTCTTCCCGAGGTGGCGGCGGGCGACAAGCGCATCGTGCTGATCGACGGCGAGGTCGCTGGCGCCATCAATCGCAAGCCGGGCGCGGGCGAATTCCGCTCGAACCTCGCCCGCGGCGGTTCGGCGGAAGCCGCCACGCTGACGCCGCGCGAGGAGGAAATCTGCGCAGCACTAGGCCCCGATCTCAAGCGGCGCGGGCTGGTGTTTGTCGGGATCGACGTGATCGGCGGCGAATATCTCACCGAAATCAACGTCACCTCGCCCACCGGGATCGTCGCCATCGATGCCTTCTACGGAACCGACACCGCTGCCCGCATCTGGGATGCGATCGAGCGGCGCCACGCCGCGATGGCCGGCGGCTGACCCTTTCAGGACTGATCCATGAATTCCTTCGTGATCGATGCCATCGCGCGCGGCGGCTATCTCGGCATTTTCGTGCTGATGGCGCTGGAGAATATCTTTCCGCCGCTGCCGTCCGAGGTGATCATGGGCATGGGCGGCCATCTCGTCGAACAGGGGCAGATGGCGTTCTGGCCGCTGCTGATCGTCGGCACGATCGGCACCACGGCGGGCAATTATTTCTGGTACTGGATCGGCGCCAAATGGGGCTATCGCTGGCTCGAACCCTTCGTCAATCGCTGGGGCCGCTGGCTGACGGTCGATATGGACGAGGTGGACCGCGCAAGCCGGCTGTTCCGCCGCTATGGCGAGGTGATCGTGTTCTTTTTCCGCTTCTTCCCGTTGATGCGGACGATGATCTCGCTGCCCGCGGGGCTGGCGCAGATGAACGTCTGGCGGTTCCTGCTGTTCACCTTTGCCGGATCGGCCATCTGGAATGCGGCGCTGATCCTGGCCGGCAAATGGGCCTCGGGCTCGCTGGAGAATTTCGAGCAATATGCAGGCTATGCCGTGCTGGCTATGCTGGGCGTGGCGTTCGTGGCCTATATCTACCGCGTCATCACCTGGCGACCCAAGGATTGCACCGGCGAGTAGGCGTCACTCCCGCTCGCGCGGATGCGCGCTGCGATAGGTGGCGAGGAGCATCGCGCTATCGACCTTGGTATAGATCTGCGTGCTGGCAAGGCTCGCATGGCCGAGCAATTCCTGCAGGCTGCGCAGATCGGCCCCTTCGGACAGCAGGTGCGAGGCAAAGGAATGGCGCAGCGCGTGCGGGGTGGCGCTAGCCGGCAGGCCCAGCAGCGCGCGCGCACGGGCGACCGCCTGCTGGACCATCCCTTGCGATAAAGGCCCGCCGCGCGCCCCGCGAAACAGCGCCTCGTCAGCGGGGATGGGGTAGGGGCAGCGCGCGACATAATCGGCGATGCTTTCGCGCACGATCGGCAGGATCGGCGCCACACGCTGCTTGCCGCCCTTGCCGGTGACCAGCAAGGTTTCGCCGGGCGCACGGTCGGCGCCTGTCAGGCTCAGCGCCTCGGCAATCCGCAGCCCCGCGCCATACATCAGCAGCAGCACCGCCCGGTCGCGCGCGCCGATCCAGCCCGCTTCGGGTTCATCCGCCACCAGCGCGGTCAATTGTTCGATATCGTCGGCCGTGACGGGGCGGGGCAGGCCCTTCTTGATGCGCGGGCCGCGCAGCCGGGGGAGGGCCGCGTCGGGCGTGCCGGCCTGCTGACCGGCAAAGCGCAGCAGCGCCTTCAAGGCCGACAATTCGCGCGCGGTGCTGACATTGCTCAACCCCTCGGCGCGGCGCGCGGCCAGATGGGCCCTCAGCGCCTTTGCATCGAGCGCGGCGAGGGTCGGCCAATCGCTGATATCGTGCGCGCGCAGCAGCCGCGCCGCCGCCGCGCCATAGGCCCGCACCGTATGCGGCGAGCGGCGCAGGCCTTGCGCCAGATGGTCGCGCCATTGCTCCAGCATCGCCGCCTGCCGGCTCATGCCGCCACCAGCGTGTCGGAAACAAGCTCGCCCAGCAGCGCATCGAGCAGCGGCATCCCTGCCTCGGTGATGCCGATGCGGCTGCCCTCCTGCCACACCAGCCCGAGCGACTGATGCAGCGCGAGCCTTCGCTGATCGATCATCTCGCCGGTACGCAGTTCGAAGCGGTGGGCGAGGGCGGCAAGGTCGATCCCCTCGTTCAGGCGCAGGCCCATCAGCAGCGCCTCGCTCGCCAGCGCACTGGGGCCCAACACGTACTGTTCAGCAACGCCGTGGCCATGCTCGGCAACCGCAGCCAGCCAGTTCTCGGGCTTCTTGTGCCGCCGTGTCGCCACGCCCCCGCGCCGCCCATGCGCGCCCGGCCCGATGCCGAGATAATCCTCATATCGCCAATAGGCGAGATTATGCCGGCTTTCCTGGCCGGGGGCGGCGTGATTGCTTATCTCGTAGGCGGGCCGCCCGGCGGCGGCGGTCATTGACCGCGTCAGCGCGAACAGATCTGCCGCGGGGTCGTCCGCCAGTGGCGTGAAGGCTCCGCGCCGCACATCGGTGGCAAAGCGCGTCCCCGGCTCGATGGTCAGTTGGTAGAGTGACAGGTGATCGGTGCCGAATTGCAGTGCCCGGCCCAGTTCGCGCTCCCAATCGGCCTGTGCCTGTCCCGGTCGGGCATAAATGAGGTCGATGCTGACCCGGTTGAAGCACTTTTGAGCAATCATGAGCGCGGTTTGAGCATCCTTGGCGCTGTGCAAACGCCCCAGAAATCGCAAATCCGCATCGTTGAGCGCCTGAA
This sequence comes from Qipengyuania sp. YIM B01966, assembly GCF_016461955.1. Classification (GTDB taxonomy): domain Bacteria; phylum Pseudomonadota; class Alphaproteobacteria; order Sphingomonadales; family Sphingomonadaceae; genus QFOP01. The sequence goes on from NZ_JADMNM010000002.1 coordinate 56,406, forward strand.
TGCCGAGCGACACCCGGTTGATACCGACCGCTGCCAGAGCGGCGAATTTGCCCGCCTCGACCGAAGAGGGATTGGCCTCGAGCGTGATTTCGATATCGGACGTAAAGCCATATAGACGCTCGGCTTCTTCAAGCAGCGCGCCAACCAGAGCCGGCGGCATCAGCGATGGGGTGCCGCCCCCGAAAAAGATCGACCGAAGCGGTTCGCCATGTGGCTGCTCGAACGTCAGTTCACGAAAAAACGTGTTTTTCCAGTGCTCTATGTCCACCTCTTGGCGGACATGCGAATTGAAGTCGCAATAAGGGCACCTGCGAAGACAGAACGGCCAGTGGATATAGAGTGCGCGGGCCATGATGGCTTTCAGCATCGGTTAACCGCTCGAAGTCAAGTCATTCGGCTATGAACGCAAAACGCGCCGCAATGTTCTGCGCCCTTCTTGCAAGCTTCACGGCTGCGCCTGCGCGCGCTGATCAAGCTGCCGCGCAACTCGTTCTTTCAGCACATAATTCCGAACGCGCGCGCCATGCGTTGGCGCCCCTGCACTGGAATGATGGCCTCGCTGAGGAAGCCCATCGCCGCGCCGCGCGGCTTGCCCGGGCGGGTTATCTCGAACATTCCGCCGAAAGCGAATTGGGCGAAAATCTCTGGATGGGCACCGCGGGCGCCTATTCGCTACATGAGATGATGGGCGATTTCCTGTCCGAACGGGCTCGATTCCGCCCCGGTCGTTTCCCGCACGTTGCGCGTGGCGGCGACTGGTCCAGCGTCGGGCACTATACCCAGCTCATCTGGCCAGGCACGCGCGAGGTCGGCTGCGCGATCGCGCGCGCGCGCGGCAACGACGTGCTGGTCTGCCTGTATTCGCCGGCGGGCAATATCATCGGTGCCCGGGTGCCCTGACGTCACCCGAACTGATCAGCCACCAGCTTGTCAAACGCCGCTGCACGGTGGCTGATACGGTGCTTTTCGGAAGGGTCGATCTCGGCAAAGGTCTGCTGCGCGCCAGCGGGCACAAACACCGGATCGTAACCGAAACCAAGCTCCCCGCGCGGTGGCCAGACGAGCGAACCGTCAACGCGGCCCTCATAGACCGCGCTTTCCCCATCGGGCCAGGAGATGGCGAGCACACACGAAAACCAAGCGGCACGCTCTGCGTCCGCACCCTGCGCCTGAAGCATCCCCTCGACTTTGCCCATCGCCATGAACCAGTCCCGTCCTGGCCCGCCCTCGAACCATTGCCGTTCAGCCCAGTCGGCGGAGTACACGCCCGGCCGTCCGTCAAGCGCCGCAACGCTCAATCCGCTATCATCGGCCAGCGCTGCCAGCCCGGAAGCTTCCGTCGCTGCCCGCGCCTTGATCAGCGCATTGTCGATAAAGGTGCGGCCGGTTTCTGCCGGCTCGGGCAGGCCCAGCGCCCCCGCGCTGATGCATTTAACACCGTAAGGACCAAGGAGGGCGGAAATCTCCTTGAGTTTCCCGGCATTATGCGTCGCAATTACCAGCGAGCCCGAACCGATCCGGCGGGTCACCGCCCCACTGCCTGTGCCTGACCCGCGAAAATCGCCCCGCACCCGATCTGCGCCAACCGGAGTAAGCGCAACAGCGCTTCCTCGTCATAGGTGGCCCCCTCCGCAGTGGCCTGCACCTCGGCGATCCGGCCCCCTTCGATGAGCACGAAATTCGCGTCCGCATCAGCCGAGGAGTCCTCGGCGTAATCGAGGTCAAGGACGGGGGTGCCCTGGTAAATTCCGCAGGACACCGCAGCCACCTGGCCGGTGATCGGATCGGCGGTCAATTCCCCCGCTGCGATCAGCCGATCGACAGCAATTCGCAATGCGACCCACGCCCCGCTGATCGCGGCAGTGCGCGTGCCGCCATCGGCCTGCAATACGTCGCAATCGAGGGTAATCTGTCGCTCGCCGAGTTTCGTAAGATCGACTACGGCGCGCAAGGAACGGCCGATAAGACGCTGGATTTCCTGTGTTCGCCCACTTTGCTTGCCTTTCGCCGCTTCGCGCTGACCGCGCGTATGGGTGGCGCGGGGGAGCATCGAATATTCGGCCGTCACCCAGCCTTCGCCCTTTCCGCGGAGCCAAGGCGGCGTGCGGTCCTCAACGCTGGCGGTGCACAACACGCGCGTATCGCCGAAGCTGACCAGGCATGAACCTTCGGCGTGGCGGGTAAAGCCGGTTTCGAAGTGCAAGGCGCGCATTTCGTCAGGCGCGCGGCCGGAAGGTCGCATGAAAAATCCTTTCGCGAGTCGGTTTGGCGGGCGTTAGGCGCACGCCCCTTGAGCCTGCAAGGCCATCGGCTAGAACGGTATCGATGAGCACGCCCCCGGTTACCGAATTGTCCAGCCGCGCCCGCGAGATTTTTCGTCTGGTGGTCGAAGGGTATCTCGCCAGCGGCCAGCCGGTGGGTTCGAAAACGCTTGCGGGCGAAGGGCGCGTCAACCTCTCACCCGCCTCGATCCGCTCGGTGCTGGCCGATCTCGAGACACTGGGGTTACTCGCGGCCCCGCACACCAGCGCTGGACGCCTCCCGACCGAGAGTGGCCTGCGCCTGTTCGTCGACGGGATGATGCAGGTGGCCGAGCCGACCGCGCATGAACAGGCGGCGATCCAGCAGCGGCTCGCGCAGCCGGGCCCGATAGAACACGCGCTCGAAGAAGCCAGCGCCCTCCTGTCGGACCTGTCCGGCGCGGCGGGCATGGTGCTCGTGCCGCGCCAGGACACGCGGATCGCCCAGCTGAGCCTTGTGCCCCTGGGGCGACGTCAGGCGCTGGCGGTGCTGGTGGGGGATGATGGTGCGATCGAAAACCGCGTGCTCGACCTGCCCCCCGGCACCGAGGCCGCGGCGCTCGAGCAGGCGGGCAATTATATCGGCGCCCGGCTCGCTGGCCTGACGCTGGCGGAGGCCGCGCAGCGGCTTACCGACGAAATAAGCAGCGGCCGCTCCGCGCTCGATGAGGCGAGCCGCGACCTCGTGGCGAGCGGCCTTGCGGTGTGGAGCGAGGACGCCGCCCGCCGCCCGGTGCTGATCGTACGCGGACAGGCGCGGCTGCTCGACGAAGCCGCGCTGTCGGATCTCGACCGGGTGCGCTCGCTGCTTGACGACCTCGAGAGCAAGCAGTCCGTCGCGCAATTGCTCGATACCGCGCGCGACGCGCAGGCCACGCGCATCTTTATCGGCAGTGAAAACCGGCTGTTCTCGCTTTCCGGGTCGTCGGTCATCGCATCGCCATACCGCGACCGCGCGGGGCGCGTGGTCGGAGTTCTGGGTGTGATCGGGCCAACGCGGTTGAATTACGCCCGGCTTGTTCCCATGGTGGATTTCACGGCCCGCTCGCTGGGCAAACTTATCGGATAGACCAGATTACCATGAATCAGAACGACAAGGAGCAGCCGCTCGACCAAGCGGCCGAAAAGGAACTGGAAGGCGTGCCCGAACATCTGCGTGATGGCGAGCCTGACTCCGCGCCGGAAAGCGAAGAAGACCCTCTGGCGCTGCTACGCGCTGACCTCGAGCGCGCTAAGCAGGATGTGCTTTACGCCCAGGCCGAAACGCAGAACCTCCGGCGGCGGATGGAGAAGGACATTTCCGATGCGCGCAATTATGCGGCCACCGGCTTTGCCCGCGACATCCTGTCGGTGTCGGATAATATGGCCCGGGCGTTGGAGGCCATTCCTGCCGATTTGCGCGAGGACGAGCGGGTCAATGTGATCATCGCCGGGATCGAAGCAACCCAGCGTGAACTGGACCGCATTTTCACCCAGCATGGAATCACCCGCATCGCCTCGATCGGTCTGCCGCTCGACCCCAATCAGCATCAGGCGATGATGGAGATTCCGGTGGCCGATCAGGAACCCGGCACGATCGTCCAGGAAATGCAGAGCGGCTATATGATCAAGGACCGCCTGCTGCGCCCGGCCATGGTCGGCGTTGCGCGCAAGCCGGATTGATTGCCGACGCCGGCACCGTGGTCATCGGGCGCCGGGAAAATCGACCAGCAGATCGTAAGCGCCGGGATCGCTGATGCCCGCCACCCGCATCCCGCGGCGTAGCCAGAAGGCGTGTTTGACGATCTCGGCCTGTTGTTCGATTCCGTAATCGCTCAATGGGCGGCCGGGCTTGAGGCTGTAATCATACCGGCAGAACGGGTGCCGATGGAGCAGCAGATACCAATCGCCGCGGTCCTGCGTCTGCCACACATGGGTCATTTCGTGGATGAACAGCCCCTGCCGGGTGAGCGACACCTGCGAGAAGTCTTCGCAATAATCCTCGCCCAGCGGATGAAAGTGCAAGTGGCCGCGCGGCGCCATGGCTACCGCGCGGGGCTGGAACGGGAAGAATTTGCGCCGCCGGATGGTGACCTTGGCGTAATTGATTGCGCGGCCGAATACCGAGCGGGCAAGAGCCTCTTCGCCTTCGGTCAGCCGACGCTCGCCGCCGATCGGACAGGAAGGGTCACCCGCTGTCGCCTCGAACTGCACTAGATTACCGCTCGTCATTGGCTCCGCGGATTTCAGCGGGGAAGCTGAACGTCTTGCCGCCAACCACGGTCAGCGTCACTTCGGTCGATCCGCCGGGTTTCAGTTCGGCCGCCGGCTTCATCGCCATGATGTGCTGCCCGCCCGGCGCGAACGTGACCTTGTCGCCGGCATTGATGACCAGCGGGGTCATTTCCATCATCTGCTGGCGGCCTTCCCATTCGCCATAAGTGTGCATCATGGCGCTTTCGGCACCTTTTACGCTTGCACCGCGCAGGGTGATCGGACGGTCGCCTGCATATTCGAGATCGAAATAAACCGCCGCCGGGTTACCCGACACGGGCGAGAGGACCATGCGCGCATTGGTGACCTTGGCCCCGGTGACCTCGCGCGATGCCGCCTGTTCGGCTGGCGCCTCGCTGCAGGATCCCAGCGCGACGGCCCCCAGCAGCAGCGCGAACGAGGCGAAAATGGGGGTGTTCGGCACGTGAAAAACCTTCCTGTCGATTGCGCGAAACTAGTCCGCCGGTTCCCTTGTGCCAAGGAAAACCCCACCTATATCGCCGGAACAGATCGAGCCGCGGACCGGCTTTGCCGTTCGGGAAGCCAGCGCGCGGTGTCCAGTAAACTGCAAGATGAATGGGGAATCCATGGGCAAAGTTATCGGTATCGACCTTGGCACCACTAACAGCTGCGTCGCCGTGATGGACGGCGGAAAGCCCAAGGTGATCGAAAACGCCGAAGGCGCGCGCACGACGCCGTCGATTGTTGCGTTCACGAAAGATGGCGAGCGTCTGATCGGGCAGCCGGCCAAGCGCCAGGCGGTCACCAATCCGGACAATACCGTGTTCGCGGTGAAGCGCCTCATCGGCCGCCGGTTCGACGATCCGGTGACCAAGAAGGACACCGAGCTGGTTCCCTATACCATCGTCAAGGGCAAGAATGGCGATGCCTGGGTCAAGGCCGGCGGCGAGGAATACTCGCCCAGCCAGATCAGCGCCTTCATTCTCCAGAAGATGAAGGAAACCGCCGAAAGCTATCTCGGCGAGCCCGTAACGCAGGCGGTCATTACCGTGCCTGCGTACTTCAACGACGCCCAGCGTCAGGCAACCAAGGACGCCGGGCAGATCGCCGGGCTCGAAGTGCTGCGAATCATCAACGAGCCGACCGCGGCCGCGCTCGCCTATGGCCTCGAAAAGAACGACGGCAAGACGATCGCGGTCTATGACCTTGGCGGCGGCACGTTCGACGTCTCGATTCTCGAAATTGGCGACGGCGTGTTCGAGGTCAAATCGACCAACGGCGATACCTTCCTTGGCGGCGAGGATTTCGATGCGGCGATCGTCGAATATCTGGCCGACAAGTTCAAGACGAAGGAAAACATGGACCTTCGTACCGACAAGCTCGCGCTGCAGCGATTGAAGGAAGCTGCCGAGAAGGCGAAGATCGAACTTTCGAGCGCGCAGACCACCGAAATCAACCTGCCCTTCATCACTGCGCGCATGGAAGGCGGCAGCACGACCCCGCTGCACCTGGTTGAAACGCTGACCCGGTCGGACCTCGAAAAGCTGGTCGCGCCGCTGATCGAGCGCACCAAGGAGCCGATGAAGAAGGCGCTGGCCGACGCCGGCATCAAGGCTTCGGACATCGACGAAGTCGTGCTGGTCGGCGGGCAGACGCGGATGCCGCGTGTGCGCGAGGTGGTGAAGGACTTCTTCGGTAAGGAACCGCACACGGGCGTCAACCCCGATGAAGTCGTGGCGATGGGCGCTGCAATTCAGGGCGGCGTGCTGCAGGGCGACGTCAAGGATGTGCTGCTGCTCGACGTCACCCCGCTGTCTCTGGGGATCGAGACGCTGGGCGGTGTGTTCACCCGCATGATCGATCGCAACACCACGATCCCGACGAAGAAAACGCAGACCTACTCCACCGCTGACGATAATCAGCAGGCGGTGACCATCCGCGTGTTTCAGGGCGAACGCGAAATGGCGGCGGACAACAAGCTGCTGGGCCAGTTCGACCTGGTCGGCATTCCGCCGGCGCCGCGCGGGGTGCCGCAGATCGAGGTCACTTTCGACATCGACGCGAACGGCATCGTCAATGTCAGTGCCAAGGACAAGGGCACGGGCAAGGAGCAGCAGATCCGCATCCAGGCCTCGGGCGGGCTGTCGGACGCCGATATCGAGCAGATGGTCCAGGATGCGGAGAAATTCGCGGAAGAGGACAAGAAGCGCCGTGAAAGCGCCGAAGCGCGCAACCAGGCCGACAGCCTTGTCCACGCGACCGAGAAGCAGCTTGAAGAGCATGGAGACAAGATCGACGCCTCGCTCAAGACCGAGGTCGAGCAGGCGATTGCCGGCGTCAAGACCGCGCTCGAAGGCGACGATGCGGCCGCGATCAACAGCAACGCGCAGGAATTGTCGCAGGTGGCCATGAAGATGGGCACGCAGATCTACGAGAAGGAACAGGCCAGTGCGGCCGGTGCGGATGCCGCGGCCGCGGGTGATAGCCCGGCGGCGGATGATGGCGTGGTCGATGCCGAGTTCTCGGAAGTCGACGACGAAAACAAGGCCTGATCACCACTGAACGTGTCAGCCGCCACCGACGCCCGGCGTGTCGGTGGCGGTTTGATATTCAGTCTGGAACTGCTCCATGCCCGCCACGGAAATCGACTATTACGAGTTGCTCGGCGTCGCGCGCGATGCTGACGGCGATACGATCAAATCTGCCTATCGCCGCATCGCGATGGAATGTCACCCTGACCGCAACCCCGGCTGCGCCGACAGCGAAGCGCGGTTCAAGGCCGTCAGCGCGGCGTACGATTGCCTGAAAGATCCACAGAAGCGCGCAGCCTACGACCGGTTTGGCCACGCCGCTTTCAATGGCATGGGCGGTGCCGGGCCGCAGGATTTCGGCGATATCGGCGATATTTTCGAGACCATCTTCGGCAGCGCCTTTGGCGGCGGCGGCGGGCGGCAGCAGGTCCGCCGGGGCGCCGATTTGCGCTACGACATGGAAATCACCCTCGACGAGGCGTTTCACGGCGTAAAGCGCGAGATCGAGATCGAGGTCAGCCAGAACTGCACAACCTGCGACGGCAGCGGCACCAAGCCGGGTACCGGAACGCGGACCTGCAATCTGTGCGGCGGCCATGGCAAGGTGCGCGCCAAGCAGGGCTTCTTCGTGGTCGAACGCGCGTGCCCCTCGTGCAACGGACGCGGCGAGGTGATCGAGAGCCCGTGCGGCGAATGCCGGGGCGAGGGGCGGGTGGATCGTCCCCGCCGGCTGGAGGTCGATATTCCGCCCGGCGTAGATACCGGCACCCGCATCCGCCTCGCTGACAAGGGCGAAGCCGGGCTCTACGGCGCTCCGCCCGGAGATCTTTACATCTTCCTGCATGTCAGCCGCCACAAGCTGTTCGAGCGCGAGGGCACGACGCTGATTGCGCATCTGCCGATCAGCTTCACCACCGCTGCCCTGGGCGGCACGGTCGATATTCCGGATCTCGGCGGGACGGCGCACGCGCTGACTATTTCTCCCGGCATTCAGTCGGGCAAGCAATTGCGTATTCGCGGCGCCGGGATGCCGGTGCTCCAGGGGCGTGGTCGCGGCGACATGGTGGTCGAGGTGGCGGTCGAAACGCCAACCAGACTCACGGCCCGCCAGAAGGAACTGCTGCGCGAATTTCAGGAGACCGAAACAGGCGAGGAATGCCCGGAGAGCCGCGGCTTCTTCGACCGGCTTAAGGACGCGCTGGGCGGCTAGGCGAGCTTGGCCGCGATTTCCGCCCGCAGGCCAGGGACAAGACGCGGGTCAGCGGTCAGGCGCTGCTCCTCCTCGTCGAGAATTGCGAGAAACAGCGCCTTTTTCGCGGCACGGATTTCGGCTTCGGGCGCGGGTTGATCGAGCGTCGAATAGACCAGATCGACCACCCGCTCGGCGCCGTGGAGCCGGCCCCACAGATAGTCGTTCTCGCGGTAAGACCGGCTGAAAAACGCGCCGAAATTATAGAATTCGATGCCGCGCAGCGTCTCTTCGGTACCGCCCCGGATCGACAGCGCATCTTCGGGGCTGATCCGGTCCACTTTGATCGGATCGAATTCATTATATCCGTCCTCTCGCAGCAGGGGCAGGGTGGCAACGTCGTAGAACGGGAAACCGAGATAGGTCAGCAGCACCCGGCGCCGCAGCGGGCGGGGCATGGCGGCGAGGGCCGCCTCGAGCATTGCTTCGGCCGCGAGATCGGTTTCCGGCAGCAGCCGGCTGGCCGCCAGTGTATCGATCGCGGTACCCGGCGCTATCAGCACGTTACCTGCAGCAGCGGTCACGCCAGGGCCAAGATCGCGGCCCCGTTCGAGCGGAAAATACAGCGCGAGTATTTCGTAAATAGCCTCGCGCGCGCGCTCGAGGTCGGCGGCCGAAATGCTCTCGTCGAGTTCCCAATCGCGCGACAGCCGCCGGGCGATCAGGCGAAGGCGGCGGATGCGAAAGCCGATATCGTGCGCGCGAAAGAAGGCGATCGCCCCCGGTGTCGCCCCGCCGGCGGGCGTGGACAGACGCGCGAGCCCACGCTGCGCCAGCTCTTCGCGGAGGCGTAGCGCGATGGTGGTCAGCGGTGGCGCGTCGGCGGCCGGGGCGTGATCGGCAATGATCCTTGCCAGCCGATCGACTATTCCCGCCATCTTCGCCTGAGCATAAGGGACGAAGGCATAACCCGCCTGCTCAGCGGCGGCCTGCTGGGCTTTCTCGCGCCACCCGGCGAGGCGGCGAGCGGTCGGCCGGTCGAGAAACAGGGTGCGGCCAAACAGCCGTTCCACGCTGGCCTCGACCTCGGGGCGCAGCGCACCGATAACCTGACGCAGTCGATCAGCCTCGCGGGATTGGGCGGCAAGTTGATCGAGATTGTCGCGGATCGGCTGTTCGCGCGGGATGGTGGACAACGACCCGAAGATCGCACCAAAGAACGAAACCGCACCGTCCCCATTGCGCTGGCGCGCGGCGTGCCGGTTGGGCCGGGGGTCGATATAGATGAACCGGCGATCAACCTCGCGCTGCGCCGGACGCCCCTCCAATGCGCGCGTCGCTTCGGCAAAGGGGGCGTTCACCAGCACCGACCCATCGATCAACGACACCTGCTCGGTGCGCCCCTGACGGACATGGGCCGGCATGACGCGGGCCAGGAACGCTGTGCGGGTGGGCCAGTCGGTGCCGGTCTCAGCCAGCAGTGCATCGATCTCCGCGAGCTGCAATGGCGGGAAGGCGCCGGGGAAGCTGGCGGTGGAGCGCGCGGCGAAGACCAGCTCGGCCGGGTCAGCCAGATCCTCTCCGCCTGCCGCGGGCACGGGGGAGCGAAAGCCGACCGGCATCCGATGTTCGCTTTCTTCGGCCAGCGGTGGGCTGTTCAGGGGGAGCAGCGCCAGATAGCCATGAAAGTCGGTCGCGGTCACAAACAGGTCGAGCGGGTGGCCTGGCGGCAACAAGGGTTGGCCCTGCGGTCCGGCGCGCATCGCGCCCAGCGCGTCCCGCAGCAGACGGGCAAAACGCAGGCCGGAGAAGGGCGGTTGGAACCAGCGGCCCCGGATAAGCCGCGAAACCTTGCCACGCACTTCGGCACGGGTCTCGGGCGATACGCTTTCACTAACGACATTGCCGGGTCGCCGCAGCAGCCACCAGACCAGTGGCTGCGCCCAACTCTTGGCGAACCGCCAGGCAGGCACCGCTTCGCGCGCGACGAGGCTGTCAGTGTCGGCATGGGAAAGCCACAGATCGGTTAACGGGTCGAGCGACTGCCCCGAATGAATGGCCTGCGCCAAGAACACCGCATTGATCCCGCCTGCGCTTGCTCCAGTGAGAATGTCGGGCAGTATGCGCAGCCGCAGCCGATGCCGCTGCTCCAGATCGCGCAGCAGCCTTACGTAGCCGACGGCATGGGGCGCGCCCTCACCGGAGTGGTACGCGCGGCTAGCCTGCGCGAGATGCCAGATCTCCTTAGTGACCCCGTGCATATAGACAGCGAGGCTGACGCCGCCGTAGCATACCAGGGCAAGGCGCAATTCCTTCTGCCGCATCGCTGTTTATAGAGCAGCTTTGCCCCACGCTTGGCAATTGCGTTCGTTAAATGTTCCCGCTACCCGCCGGATATGGCCAAGCCGAAGCGACGTTTTATCTGTCAGGAATGCGGCGGCGTAGCCTCGCGGTGGCAGGGGCAATGTCCCGAATGTGGCGAGTGGAACACGCTGGTCGAAGACGCGCCGGCCACCGTTTTTTCGCTGAAACACGATCTTTCTACCGGCGGCCGCGCGGTCGAATTCGTCGCGCTCGACGCGCCGGCGGAGGAGCTTGCCCGGCGCAGCACCGGTCTTGCCGAGTTTGACCGCGCATTAGGCGGCGGACTGGTGCCGGGTTCGGCGGTGCTGATGGGCGGCGAGCCGGGGATTGGAAAATCCACGCTGCTGCTCCAGGCCGCGGCGGTGATCGCGCGAAGGGGCGAAGGCACGGTCTATGTCAGCGGCGAAGAGGCAACCGCGCAGGTGCGGATGCGCGCGCGCCGGTTGGGCCTGGCCGATGCCCCGATCAAGCTGGCAGCCGCAACCTCGGTTCGCGACATTCTGACCACGCTCGCGGCGATGCCGCCTCCCGCGCTGCTGGTGATCGATTCGATCCAGACGATGCATTCCGACACCATCGAAGGTGCGCCGGGCACGGTCAGCCAGGTGCGCGGCTGTGCGTTCGAACTGATCCGCTACGCCAAGCAGCAGCATGGCACAGCGCTGGTGCTGGTAGGCCACGTTACTAAAGACGGCAGCATCGCCGGCCCGCGCGTACTGGAACACATGGTCGATGTGGTAATGAGCTTCGAGGGGGAGCGCAGCCACCAATACCGCATCCTGCGCGCGCTCAAGAACCGGTTCGGCGCGGTGGACGAGATCGGCGTGTTCGCGATGGCTACCGGCGGGCTGGAAGAGGTCGCCAATCCGTCGCTGCTGTTTCTGTCTGGTCGTGACGAGCCACTTGCGGGGAGCGCCGTCTTCCCGGCGCTGGAGGGCACAAGGCCGGTGCTGGTCGAAATTCAGGCACTGATCGTGCGCCTGCAATCGGGGGCCACGCCGCGGCGCGCGGTGGTGGGCTGGGATTCGGGCCGGCTGGCGATGCTGCTGGCGGTGCTGGAATCGCGCTGCGGGCTGAACTTCTCGGCCGCGGAGGTTTATCTCAACGTGTCGGGCGGTTACCGGCTGGTGGATCCCGCGGCCGATCTGGCGGTGGCTGCGGCACTGGTTTCGGCGATGGCCGACCGCCCGTTGCCTGACCGTTCCGTGTGGCTGGGCGAGGTGTCGCTGGCAGGTGAAATTCGCCCGGTGGCCCATGCCGGTTTGCGCCTGCGCGAGGCCGCAAAGCTCGGCTTTGCCACCGGATATGGCCCGGCCGGTAGTGTCAACGACACTGCGCTGGCGTTCACCGGCTTGCGGCAACTGGCCAATCTCGTTGACCGGGTGATGGTCCGCGCATAGACCCTGCGGCCCATGACGGCCTTCGATCTGATCGTATTGTTGATAGTCGGCGTGGCCGCGATTGGCGGCTTCAGCCGGGGCTTCGTGCAGGAGGTGCTGTCGCTGGCGTCCTGGATCCTGGCGCTGATGGCAATCAGTACGCTGCATACGCCGCTGTACAATTTCATCCTGCAATATGTCGGCAACGGGACGACGTCCGCTGTGCTCGCCTTCTCGCTGCTGTTGCTGGTGCCTTACGCGGCGATGAAGCTCATTGCCGGGTGGGCCGGCAATACGACCCGGAAATCGATTCTTGGCCCGGTCGACCGCGTGCTCGGTTTCGGCTTCGGAGCGGTCAAAGGGGCGATCGTGTGCGTTGCGGCCTTTTCCCTGCTGGTGCTTGGCTACGATACGGTTTGGGGCATTGCGGGCCGCCCGGCTTGGATGACAACGGCCCGCACCTATCCGGCGATCAATGCCGGGGCAACCGAACTGGTTGACCTGATCGCTGATCGGCGCGCGGAAGTCTCCGCGGCGCAGGAGCGCCTCGGCGCCGAATAGGCCATCCGACGCGATGATAGCGACAACCAAGCTCTACACTCCGGCCCTGTTGGGCCTCGCGGTCGAACTCGCCAATTATCCGTTGACTGATGATTTTCCTTTGCGTGCAGAAGTGCGCTCTCCCGTTTGCGGGTCGGTCATGGCCATCGGCCTCGACACCGGTGCCGGGGGCCAAATTATTGCGGCAGGTGCGCGGGTAACCGCCTGCGCGGTCGGGCAGGCTGCCGCCGCGATCTGCCTTGCCGGGCTTTCCGGATGCAATGCGGCAGCAGTGGAGGCTGCGCTTGGCGACATTACCGCATGGCTGAACGGGAGCGATCAGCAGCCCGCCTGGCCTGGCATCGGCGCGTTGGCAGAAACGCGGTCATACTCGGCGCGGCATGGAGCGATCCTCTTGCCGTGGAGAGCGGTCCAGGCCGCGCTTTCCAACCCTGAACCACGCGGCTAGAGCCGCTGCCTGCCATTGGGGAGGTCAGGGATGGCGCACGACCCGGCGCTCGGCCTAGGCGAGCCGAGCGACAAGGAAATCAGGTTGGTCATTGCCGCGAGCAGCGCCGGCACGGTGTTCGAGTGGTACGATTTCTTCATCTACGGCACGCTCGCCGCGCTGATCGGCAAGGCGTTCTTCCCCGCAGATAACGAAACCCTGCAATTGCTGCTGGTGTGGGCCGGTTTCGCCGTCGGGTTCGGGTTCCGGCCGCTTGGCGCCATCCTGTTCGGCTTTCTGGGCGACCGGTTGGGGCGCAAATATACCTTTCTGGTGACTGTAACGCTGATGGGCATCGCCACCGCGGGGGTGGGGCTTATCCCGTCGGCAGCGACAATCGGGCTGGCGGCGCCGGCGATCGTGATTGTCCTGCGGATCCTGCAGGGGCTGGCGCTGGGCGGCGAATATGGCGGCGCGGCGGTCTATGTCGCCGAACACGCCCCACCGGAAAAGCGCGGCTTTTATACCGGTTTCATTCAGGCCAGCGTGGTCGGCGGTTTCGTGCTGTCGATCCTGGTGGTGATCCTGTGCCGCGCGCTGATCCCCGAGGACGCCTTTGCCGCCTGGGGCTGGCGGGTGCCGTTTCTGCTCAGCCTGATCCTTCTCGGGATCAGCCTGTGGATGCGCCTCAAACTGAGCGAAAGCCCGGTGTTCAAGGCGATGAAGGACGCCGGCGAAATGGCGAAGAACCCGTTCGTCGAAAGCTTCACCTATCCCGGCAACAAGAAGCGGATTTTCGTGGCGCTGTTCGGCATCACCGGTGTGCTGACGACGATCTGGTATACCGCGTTCTTTTCCGGAATGAGTTTCCTGCGCGGGCCGATGCGGATGGACGAAACGCTGGTCGAAATCGTGATGCTGGTCGCCGCGACGCTGTCGATGGGGTTCTATGTGCTGGTGGGCAAGTGGTCGGACCGGGTGGGGCGCAAGCTGCCGATCATACTGGGCGCGCTGGCCACGCTGGTGCTGCTGTTTCCGTTATTCTGGGGCATTGGCGCCCTGGCCAATCCGGCTCTGGCCGCCAGCGCGCGCGCGGCCCCGGTGGTCGTGGCAGGCGCGGGGTGCACCTACGATCCCTTCGCCAGCAAACAGTCCACGCCGTGCGGCAAGCTGCTCGCTGACCTGACGGCGCTGGGCGTCAGTTACGATATTGCCGACCACTCCGGCGTTGCCCGTCTCTCGGTGGGCGGCCTGCTCGCGCCGGTCGACGCAGCGGACGATGCAGCCCGCAAGCCGGCGCTCCAGGCCGCGCTCGAAGCGAGGGGCTATGATTTTTCCATGCAACGGCCGTCTGCCTCCCGTCTGGCAGGGATCGTCGCGCTGCTGGTGGCGCTCGGCATCCTTTCCGCACTTACCTACGGTCCGGTGGCGGCGCTGCTGGCAGAGATGTTTCCGCCGCAAATCCGCTATTCCTCGATGTCGATCCCTTATCATATCGGCGCCGGCTATCTCGGGGGGTTCCTGCCGCTGATCGCCGGCTACATCGTGGCGATTACCGGCAATGCCTATGCCGGGTTGTGGTACACTTGGGCGATTGTAGCATTCGGGCTGCTCGTGGCCTGGTGGGGTCTGCCCGGCGGTCCGCCGCGCGATTTCACCGCGGTGGACCGCGAGGCGCCGCCGGTTTCGCCCGCCATGCCCTGAGCCATGCTGCCCGCCCCGCCACCAGCCACCCTGCGCCTGAATATCGACCGTGACGCACTCGCGGCCAACTGGCGCGCGCTCGATACACTGTCTCGCCCTGGCCGGGCCGGGGCAGCGGTCAAGGCCAACTGCTATGGCCTTGGTGTCGATGCCTGCGTGCCGGCGCTGCGCGATGCGGGCGCGGCGGATTTCTTCGTCGCGCATTGGAGCGAGGTCGCCGCGGTCGCCGCCCATGTCCCGGCGGCCAGCATCGCGGTGTTGCACGGCCCGATCAACCGGGCGGAAGCCGAATATGCCCGCGCTGTTGGCGCAAGGCCGGTCATCAACTCGCTGACCGAGGCAGCGCGCTGGCTGGAAGCCGGAGGCGGACCATGCGATGTGATGGTCGATACCGGGATCAACCGGCTCGGCCTCGCCGCAGCGGAACTCGCCGACCCGCTGATTGCCCGGCTCGAGGTCGATACGCTGCTGTCCCACCTCGCCTGCGCGGACGAGGATAGGGCGATGAACGAGGCGCAGTTGCGCGACTTTGCCGCCCTCCGGCAACAGCTTGCGGCGCGCCGCGCCAGCCTCGCCAATAGCGCCGGGATTGCCCTCGGGCCGCGCTATGCTGCCGACCTCACCCGACCGGGGCTCGCGCTCTATGGCGGCGTGCCGCGCCATGAACTGGCGGGAGCGATCCGGCAGGTCGCCTTCCCGCAGGCGGCCGTGATCCTGACCCGGCAGCTCAAAGCCGGGCAAAGCGTGGGCTATAACGCCACCTTTCGGGCGACGCAGGACACGCCGACGGCCATTGTCTCGCTCGGTTATGCCGATGGCTTCCTGCGCTGCTGGGCCGGTGCCTCGCTGGCCTATCACGGCAGCGCCCTGCCGATCCTCGGGCGCGTGTCGATGGACATGGTCGTGCTCGACGCCAGCGCCGCGCCCGACTTGCGCGAGGGTGACTGGATCGACGTGCCCTACACCTTGCCCGAAGCCAGCGCCGCGACCGGGCTGTCACAATACGAATTGCTGACAATTCTCGGCCGGCGGTTTCACGCCGAGCAGTCAGGTTGCGCGCGCGATGCTGCAAGTGCTAAGGCGAGCGCCTGACCTTCGCCTCACGGGACCGACATCTTGGCCAGAAGCAAATCCGGCGACGGCCCGGTAATCATCAAGAAATATGCCAACCGCCGGCTCTACAACACCGCCTCGTCGAGCTACATCACGCTCGACGACCTCGCCCGGATGACGCGCGATGGGATGGAGTTTCAGGTTGTCGATGCCAAGACGGGCGACGACATCACCCATTCCATCCTCACGCAAATCATCATGGAAGAAGAGGCAAGCGGCGGCGAGCAGATGCTGCCAGTCAGCTTCCTGCGCCAGCTCATCGCGATGTACGGCAATTCGATGCAGGCGATGATGCCGCATTACCTGGAAGCCAGTATGGCGCATTTCCGCGACAATCAGGCCAAGCTGCACGAGGCGTTCCTCGCCGGCAACCCGCTCGCCAAGCTGGCCCAAAACAACATGGCGATGATGCGCGCCGCGACCGAGGCCTTCATGCCCAAGCCCGCGCGCCCGGCGGATAAGGGCGACGGGCAGAGCGAGCTTGCCGCTTTGCGCGAGCAGATGGCGGCGATGCAGAAGAAGCTCGACGAACTCGGCGAATAGCCATCCCGCTTCGCGTACCAGCAATTTTCAGAACGTAAGGCTCTTCCAGTGTCCCAGATCCGCCATGCGCTGACCGTCAAGCGCGCCGACGACTTTGCGCAATGGTATCAGGAGGTCATCTCCGCCGCCGATCTGGCCGAGGAATCGGGCGTGCGCGGCTGTATGGTGATCAAGCCGTGGGGCTTCGGCATCTGGGAACGCATCCAGCATCTGATGGACCGCCGGATCAAGGCGGCGGGGGTCGAAAACTGCTATTTCCCGCTGTTCATCCCGCTGGCCAATTTCGCCCGCGAGGCAGAGCACGTGGACGGCTTTGCCAAGGAAATGGCGGTGGTTACGCATCACCGGCTGATTACCGACGGCAAGGGTGGGCTGGTGCCCGATCCAGAGGCGAAGCTGGAAGAACCGCTGGTGGTGCGACCGACATCGGAAACCATCATCGGCGATGCGATGGCCCGCTGGGTGCAGAGCTGGCGCGACCTGCCGCTGCTGACCAATCAATGGGCCAATGTCGTGCGCTGGGAAATGCGGACGCGGATGTTCCTCAGGACCAGCGAATTCCTCTGGCAGGAAGGGCACACCGCGCACGAGACGCGCGAGGACGCGCTGGCCGAAACCCACCGCGCGCTCGAAATGTATCGCGCCTGCGCCGAAGACGATCTGGCGATGCCTGTGATCGCCGGGGAAAAGCCCGAGAACGAACGGTTCCCGGGCGCGGTGGAAACCTGGTCGATCGAAGCGATGATGCAGGATGGGAAGGCACTGCAGGCCGGCACCAGCCACTATCTCGGCACCAATTTCGCACAGGCCTCGGGCATCCGTTATCAGGATCGCGAGGGCGGCCAGCAATATTGCCACACGACCAGCTGGGGCACCTCGACGCGGCTGATCGGAGGGGTCATCATGACGCATGGCGACGATGACGGGCTGCGCGTCCCACCGGCGATCGCACCGTGGCAGGTGGTGATCTTGCCGATGCTGCGCGATCAGCCAGAAGACGCCGCACTGATCGACTATTGCCGGGATTTGAAAGACCAGCTCGCCGCACAGATGGCGCTGGGTGAACCGGTCCGCGCGCTGCTCGACACCAAGCCCGGCAAGGTGGCCGCCAAGCGCTGGGACTGGGTCCGCAAGGGTGCGCCGGTGGTTATCGAGGTTGGCGGGCGCGACATGGACAACGGCGTCGTCAGCCTGCTGCGCCGCGACCGGCTGTGGAACGCGGCCGCAAAGCCCGACTTCTCGGCACCGCCGGTGGCCGACGCGGCGGGCAGTATCGGCACGCTGCTCGCCGATATTCAGCGCAGCCTGTATGACGAGGCGCGCGCGCGGCGCGATGGCAACATCAAGCGAGGGTTGACCACGCTCGATGCGCTCGAAACGCATTTTGCCGACGGCGGCCCATTTCCCGGCTGGGTCGAGGTGCAATGGGCACGCCCCACGGGTGCCGCGCTCGACAGGG
Organism: Qipengyuania sp. YIM B01966; assembly: GCF_016461955.1. Classification (GTDB taxonomy): domain Bacteria; phylum Pseudomonadota; class Alphaproteobacteria; order Sphingomonadales; family Sphingomonadaceae; genus QFOP01. The sequence goes on from NZ_JADMNM010000002.1 coordinate 74,190, forward strand.
TAGTCGAACAGCTCAAGGCACTGAAGCTGACCATTCGCAACGTCCCTCGTGATGGGCCGGCGGCCGATGGCAGCTGCCTGTTCACCGGCGCACCGGCGGTGGAGCGGATTTACATCGCTCGCGCCTATTGAGCGAGTATCGGTAGCATTTGTTTGCCTTGGCCGGCTAGTCGCGCGACACCTGCGTCGATGAAGCGCCTCATTCCTCTTTCGTTGGCACTGCTGGCCGCTCCGCTGCCCGCACTGGCACAGAATAACACCTCGGTATCGACTGAGCGCCTGCGTGCCGATGTCGAACGGATGGTGGCATTCGGCACCCGGCATACCTTGTCTTCGCAGACCGACCCGGCACGCGGGATCGGCGCGGCGGTCGATTGGGGCGCAGCGCAATTTACCGCCATCAGCCAGCAATGCGGCGGCTGCCTGACGGTAGTGCTGCCTGAACAGATGGTTTCGGGCCCGCGCATCCTGACGCCCACCCGGCTCCGCAATGTCGTCGCCATTCAGCGCGGGACAGAGCGGCCGGACGAGGTGGTGATCGTCCAGGCGCATATCGACAGCCGGGCGAGCGACGTGATGGACGCGGTCAGCGACGCGCCCGGCGCTAATGACGATGCGTCGGGCAGCGCTCTGGTGCTCGAAGCAGCACGCGTGCTGTCGGGGCAGCGATATCCCATCACCATCATCTATGCGCTGCTCTCGGGCGAGGAACAGGGGCTGCATGGCGGCGCGCTGCTGGCAGATTACGCGGCGCAGCAGGGCTGGCAGGTCAAGGCGGTGCTGAAGAACGATATTGTCGGCGGATCGTGCGGTTCGGATGGCGTGTGCGATGCCGACCATGTCCGCGTTTTTTCCGAAGGTCCGCGGGCCGACCTTAGCCCGTCGATTCGCGCCGATCAGCGCCGCAAAGGGGGGTGAGAATGACAGTCCAGGCCGCAACCTCTCGCGCTGGATCGCCGGGCTGGCAGGGAATGACGCAGGCGCTATCTCGGTACGGCAGATATGGCGGGCTGACCGGATGGGGCGGGGCGGGGATCAGATCCCGTTCCTCGATCGCGGCTATCCGGCGATCCGCTTTTCGGTCGCGGTCGAGGATTATGAGCACCAGCATCAGGACGTCCGCACCGACAATGGCGTGCGGTTTGGCGATACGGTGGAGGAGATGGATTTCGCCTATCCCGCGCGGGTGACGCAGCTCAACATCGCCGCATTGGCCGCGCTTGCCCGTGCGCCGATGCCGCCCGCACCCGTGGCCGAGGCTGCCGTGCGGACCGATACGTTGATCCGCTGGCCGGCCGTACCCGGTGCTGCGCTCTACCAGGTGTATGCTCGCCGGACCGATGCGCCGGACTGGGGCGACCCGATCGCATTGCTTGCAACCGAAACCCCCTCTGGCGCGCTGCCCCGCACGCCTGATGCTGATCGGACCTTTACGCATACCGCCAACCTGCGCGGGGATGACTGGTTTTTCGGTGTGAGCGCCTGCGCAGCCGATGGCGCCTGCAGCCCTGTCGCCAGCGCGGTGCCGGGCGGCGCTTTCGTCCCGCTCACGCCAGCGCAGGGTGACAATCGCTGAGCGAGGCCCATATGAGGGGCCATGAAAAACAAGAACAAGCAAGATGAGGGGTTGCCGTCGAAAGAGCAGGTCCTCGAATTTATCCAGACCGCCAACGGCCCCGCTGGCAAGCGCGAGCTCGCTAAGGCGTTCGGCATCAAGGGCAATGATAAGATCGCGCTAAAGAAGCTGCTGCGCGACATGGCCGAAGAAGGCCTGATCGACGGCAAGAAGACCGCCTATCACCGGATGGGCGGCGTGCCGAAGGTGACGGTGCTGCGGGTGGTCGAAATCGAAGATGGCGAGCCGGTTGCCGTACCTGACAACTGGATCCCCGAGGAAGCCGGCGCGCCGCCGCGCATCCGGCTGTTCGAGAAGCGCAAGGGCCCGCGCGCGATGCCGGCGCTGCGCCGCGGCGACCGCGTGCTCGCCCGCACCGAAGAGAGTGCCGACGGAACCTGGGCCGGCCACCCGATGAAAAAGCTGCCGCCGCGCACCGACGGGCTATTGGGCGTGGTCGAGATCGACCGTGCGGGCAAAGCCTGGCTCGCGCCGACCGATAAAAGGGTGCGCTCGTCTGCGCCGATCCGCGATCTTGGCGGGGCCGAGGCGGGTCAGCTGGTGCTGGCCGAACAGGCGGGGCGCAGCGCCAATTCGGGCGTCAATGTCGTCGAGGTGATCGGCGACCCGCTGGCGCCCAAGAGCTTCAGCCTGATCGCCATCGCCAAACACGGGATCCCGCACGTCTTCCCGCCCGAGGCATTGGCCGAGGCTGCGCGCGCGGTCGATCTGCCGCTCGACGCCGAGGCGCGCGAGGATCTGCGCGCCGTTCCCATCGTGGCCATCGATCCCGCCGATGCGCGCGATCATGACGATGCGATCTGGGCCGAACCCGACGGTGCCGGCGGCTATCGGGCGATCGTCGCGATTGCCGATGTTTCCTATTACGTCCGCCCCGGCGGCGCGCTCGATCGCGAGGCGCGCAAGCGCGGCAATTCGGTCTATTTCCCCGATCGCGTCGTGCCGATGCTGCCCGAGGTGCTGAGCGCCGATGTGTGCTCGCTACGCGAGGGCGAGGACCGGGCGGCGATGGTCTGCCATCTGACGATTGCGGCGGACGGCAAGGTGACCGGCTGGCGCTTCACCCGCGCGCTGGTGCGCATCGCCGAGGTCATCGCCTATGAGGATGCGCAGGCACGGATCGAAGCCGGCCATGCGCCTCAGCATCTCCTGGACTTGTGGGGCGCATGGAAGCTGCTGGCGGCCGCGCGGGCGGCGCGCGATCCCTTGGAGCTCGAGCTGCCCGAACGGCGCGTCCAGCTCGACGACGAGGGCAGGATCACCGAAATCGCCGTGCGCGAGCGGCTCGACGCGCACCGGGTGGTGGAGGATTTCATGATCGCTGCCAATGTCGCAGCGGCGAGGGCGCTGGAAAGCAAGACCGCGCCGGTCGTCTATCGCGTGCATGAACCACCGAGCCGCGAGAAGCTCGTCTCGCTGCGCGAATATCTCGAGACCTTCGGCCGCAAGCTGGCGTTGGGACAGGTCGTCACGCCCGGGCTGTTCAACCGGATGCTGAAGGACGTCACTGACGAAACCGAAAAGGCGCAAGTGATGGAGGCGGTGCTCCGCAGCCAGACGCAGGCCTATTATGGCCCGGCCAATGCCGGCCATTTCGGGCTGGCGCTGGGCAGCTACGCGCATTTCACCTCCCCGATCCGCCGCTATGCCGACCTCTTGGTCCACCGCGCGCTGGTCGATGCCTTCAAGCTGGAGCAACCGGGCGGCAAGACCGGCCTGTCCGACCGGGACCGGCAGGATCTCTCCGCGATCAGCGATGCCATCAGCCAGACGGAGCGCCGCGCGATGGAGGCAGAGCGCGACACAATCGACCGCTATGTTGCGGCGTGGCTGGCCGAGCGCGTTGGCGAGACGTTTCCGGCGCGGATTACCGGCGTGCAGGGTTTCGGCTTCTTCGCCACCATCGTCGGGCTGGGCGGGGACGGGCTGGTGCCGGTATCGACGCTGGGTGACGAGTATTTCCGTCATGACGAAGCGGCCCGCGCGCTGGTGGGGGAGGATAGCGGGACGCGCTATGCCATTGGCGACACGCTCGACCTCCGGCTGGGCGAGGCCAATCCGCTCACCGGGGCGCTCAAGTTCGAGCTACCCGGCGCACCGGCCGGCCGGATCGAGCCGCGCGGCACGCGCGCCGCGCCGGGGCGCAGGCCCGGCGGGCAGGGCAAGCGCGACGCCGGGCACGGGCCGGGCGAGGTGCGCCGGCAGGGTCGTCGCGGTCGCCCCGCCAATATCCGCCACCAGGGCAAGCCCAAGGGCGGGAAGGGGCCCCGCAAGGGCTAGTCGGTCGCGGTGATTGTCGCCGGCTGCCATGCCCCCGGGACGATATAGATCGGGCACGGCATTGCGCCGGCATAATTGGAGAAGTGGCTGACCAGTGGCCCCGGCGGTCCTTCTTTCGCCGCACCCAGCACCAGCGCAGCGATTTCAGGGTGCGCCTCGAGATATTCGCGTACCACCACGTGCCCTTCGCCGGCGCACACCGTGATCGACGGCGCCCGCCCGCCTGCCGCGATCAGCGCACCGGCTGCGCTGGTGGCGACTGCTTCGGCCCGGTCGCGCGCTTCCTGCTCGATGGTCGCCTGCACCGCGCCGAAGGCGGAAAAGCTCTGCGGTTCGACCAGCGCGATGATGTGGACGGCCCCGCCGGTGATCGCCGCCCGGTCGGCAGCAAAGCGCAATGCCGTGCGCGCCTCGTCGGTTTCGTCCATGATCACCAGATAGGCCCGCATTCCCGCCCCCACATTGCCGTGTCGCGAATATCATGCCTTTCGTGCCGGCGCGCAAGCGCCGCGCGGGCAAACGGGTTGCGAGGCACGGTCAAACGCGCCACAGACGCTAGGGAATCTCCCTTTCGCCAAGGATGCGCGCGCCCTCATGCCGATCACCATCAAGATGCCCGCACTCTCGCCCACGATGGAGGAAGGGACGCTCGCGCGCTGGCTGGTCAAGGTGGGCGACGAGGTGCGTGCGGGCGACGTGATGGCCGAGATCGAGACCGACAAGGCGACGATGGAGTTCGAAGCGGTCGACGAAGGCGTGATCGCGGAAATCGCGGTGCCGGAAGGGACCGAGGGCGTGAAGGTTGGCACGGTGATCGCCACGCTTGCAGGCGAGGGGGAGGGGGCGAGCGAGGTGGAACCATCCGCTGCCGCCCACCCCCTGCCCCTCCCGCCTGCGGGAGGGGAGCAAAAGGCGACGACACCAGCCCCTCGTAATAATAGCACCGAACGTCCCTCTCCCCTCCCGCTAGCGGGAGGGGGCGGGGGTGGGCAGTCCCGACCAACAGAACAGGGAGACCGCATCATCGCCTCGCCGCTGGCAAAGCGGATCGCGGCTGAGGCCGGGATCGACCTTGCGACGGTGATGGGCAGCGGTCCGAATGGCCGTATCGTCAAGGCCGACGTGGAAGGTGCGTCGAAGACCAGCGCACCGAGCCCCACAACCGCTGAACCTGAGCCTGTCGAAGCATCCGCAGCCAAGGCGCCCGCAAGCGATCTCGACGCCCACTACGAGGCGCAGAAGCTCAACAATGTCCGCAAAGTCATCGCCCGCCGCCTGACCGAAGCGAAGCAGACCATTCCGCACATTTACCTCACCGTCGATGTCCGGCTTGATGCGCTGCTCAAGCTGCGCGGCGAGCTCAATGCCAGCCTCGAGCCCGATGGCGTCAAGCTGTCGGTCAACGACCTGCTTATCAAGGCGCTGGCGCGCGCGCTGCAACGCGTGCCGCAATGCAATGTCAGCTTCCAGGGCGAAGAACTGTTCCGCTATTCGCGGCAGGATATTTCGGTCGCCGTGGCCGCGCCTTCGGGCCTTATCACCCCGATCATTCGCGATGCGGGGCGCAAGGGGCTCGCCGAAATCAGCACCGAGATGAAGGCGCTCGCCGCCAAGGCCAAGGACGGCAAGCTGCAACCGCAGGACTATCAGGGCGGCACCGCCAGCCTGTCGAATTTGGGAATGTTCGGCACAAAGCAGTTCGACGCCGTGATCAACCCGCCGCAGGGCATGATCCTAGCCGTCGGCGCGGGCGAGCAGCGGCCGTGGGTGATCGACGGCGCTCTCGGCATCGCCACCGTAATGAGCGCCACCGGCAGCTTCGACCACCGCGCCATCGACGGGGTGGACGGCGCCCAATTGATGGACGCCTTCCGCCAGCTGGTGGAGAACCCGATGGGGCTGGTGGTTTGACCTCTCCAACTTCGACTAGCGGGCACGCCCGCAAGTCTTCGTATCCTCTCCGACAAGCGGAGAGGAACCAAGTGGCCAGCGCTCGCAGGCACATTTTGTTGCCGCTTGCCATGAAGATGCGCCGTACGCCTACCGAGGCGGAAGCGCGGCTGTGGTCGGTCCTGCGCGCAGGACGGATGGGCGGCGTAAAATTCAAGCGCCAGCAGCCGATTGGCGATGATATCGTGGATTTCGTTTGTTTCGCCGAGAAGCTGATTATCGAAGCTGACGGTTCGCAGCACGTTGATAATCCGGTTGATGAACGGAGGACCGCTTGGCTTGAGGCGCAAGGCTTCCGCGTTGCGCGTTTCTGGAATAACGACATTCTTGCAGATACCAATGTCGTGGCCCTAGCGATCCACGCGTTGCTTGACGGCTCAAGCCCTTCTCCCCTCGTGGGAGAGGGGTTGGGGAGAGGGGAAATATGACCCGCTCCCCCCAAATCCGCGTCACCGCGATGCCGACCGACCTCAACCCCTATGGCGGGGTGTTCGGCGGGTGGCTGATGAGCCAGATGGCGCTGGGCGCAGGTTCGCTGGCCAGTCGGGTCGGGCGGGGCAAGGCGGTGGTGGTGGCTGCGAGCGACTTTGCATTTCCCGGCGCGATGGCGGTGGGGGATGAACTGAGCGTCTATTGCGAAGTGCAAACGACCGGCACCACCTCGCTGACCATCGCCACCGAAGCCATCGCGCGCGAGCGTAGTGGCGAGGCTGAAGCCACGGTCGCGCGCGGGACGTTCAAATTCGTCCTCCTCGATGAAATGGATCGACCCCGCGCGGTGGGCGCATGAAGGCTGTCCTACATCAGCCCTGCACGCGCATAATGCGCGCCATGGTCTCGATGGCTCGCTATCCCACCCCGCTCGGCACGTTGACAGCCGACGCGGCCGAAGGTGACACATTGAGGCGACGAAACACGCCAGCGACCGAGGGTGGAGGGCGCGCGGCAAAGTTTCGCAAATCCCCCCGGTCAGTGTAACCCGCACACCTTCTCGTTCCACTCACGCACAGGCAGATCATGGCTGAAACCTCTTACGATGTGATCGTGCTGGGCTCCGGGCCCGGCGGCTATGTCGCGGCGATCCGCTGCGCGCAGCTTGGCCTCAAGACCGCGATTGTCGAACGCGAGCTACTCGGCGGCATCTGCCTCAACTGGGGCTGCATCCCGACCAAGGCGCTGCTGCGTTCGGCCGAAGTGCTGCTTCTGGCGCGCCATGCGAAGGATTATGGGCTGACCCTGGCGGGCGAGATCGAGGCGGACCTCGCCGCCGTGGTCAAGCGCAGCCGCGGCGTCGCCAAGCAGCTCAATCAGGGCGTCACGCATCTGATGAAGAAGAACAAGATCGCCGTGCATCTGGGCGATGGCGTGCTGACCAGCCCGACCAGCCTGACGGTGACGGGCGAGAAAGGCGCGGAGAAGCTATCCGCCAGTCACGTCATCGTCGCCACCGGCGCGCGCGCGCGCGACCTGCCGTTTGCTCCCGCCGATGGCAAGCGCATCTGGACCTATCGGCACGCGATGACTCCATCGGAAATGCCGGGCAAACTGCTGGTCGTCGGCAGCGGCGCGATCGGGATCGAATTCGCCAGTTTCTACAATGATCTGGGCGCCGAGGTTACGGTCGTCGAGATGCTCGACCGGATCGTTCCGGCCGAGGATGCCGAAATCTCCGCCTTCCTCGAAAAGAGCCTCACCAAGCAGGGCATGACATTCCGCACCAGCACTGGGGTCGAGGCATTGGTGGCTGACGACAGCGGGGTCACGGCGACGATCAAGGGGCCAGACGGCAAGGCGAGCGAGGAGCGGTTCAGCCATTGCATCGTCGCCATCGGCATCGTGCCGAACACCGAAGAAATCGGCATCGAGAAGCTCGTCGATCTCGAGCGCGGGTTCATCCAGATCGACTCTTACGGGCGCACAAAGTCGAAGGGGCTGTGGGCGATCGGCGATTGCACGCCCGGCCCGTGGCTGGCGCACAAGGCGAGCCATGAAGGCGTCACCGCCGCAGAAGCGATCGCGCAGGAACTAGGCACGACAGAGGTGCAGCCGCACCCGCTTGACCGCAGCGCGATCCCCGGCTGCACTTATTGCCACCCGCAGATCGCCAGTGTCGGGCTGACCGAGGCCAAGGCCAGGGAAGCGGGCAGGGAGGTGCGGGTCGGCACATTCCCGTTCATCGGCAATGGCAAGGCCATCGCGCTGGGTGAGGCCGAGGGGTTCGTCAAAACCGTGTTCGACGCGGGCACGGGCGAGCTACTCGGCGCGCATATGATCGGGGCCGAGGTGACCGAAATGATCCAGGGCTTCACCATCGGCAAGGTGCTCGAAACCACCGAAGCCGAACTGATGGGAACGGTGTTCCCGCATCCGACCATAAGCGAAAGCATGCACGAAAGCGTGCTGGCCGCTTACGGCAGGGCGCTGCATATATAGCGCTTGAAAATAGTGCCGGATTGCAACCTGTTAAGGTTTGATTGGCGGATTTCCGCGCCTTCGCATACTTGCCTCAAGCATATCTTTACCATCTCCGCCTAGTGCCCATCCTGAGCGCTGCGAGAGATGCAGTGGCAGATGGGAAGAACCGCCCGGCATGAGCCGTGTTTTTGCACCGCTGAAACATCTGGACGAACGCCTCCGCCACGCGCTTTGGGCGATCGGTCTGGCGGCGTTGGGCCTCCTGATGTCGCTGTTCGACCCGATAGACCAGCAAAGCTGGATGGCGCAGACCAGGCTGGTTTCTGAAGATGCCTCGGGGCAGATCGTCCTTGCCGCTTCGGACGTGGATTTCACTGATCCGAACCGGCCGGAGCTTCGGACGCAGCTCGCCCGCGAGCTCGAACGTCTGGATGCAGCCGGGGCAAGGCGCATTTTCATCGATGCCATATTCCAGCCTTCGGCCGACCCCGCAGCAGACCGTCATTTGAATGCAACGCTGCACAAGCTGGGCGAGCGCGTGTTTCTCGCCAAACGCAGCTACATGAATTACGATCGGCAGCGCACCTTCAGGCAATCCGCGGCTGTGGTAGCCCAAGGCGTGCCGCAAGTCGCCACCGAATACGAAGCCCGGTATCTCGGAATAGATTGGGACATGCCGTTTGCCCTGCGCGATGGCGAAAAGATGCTGCCGTCCTTGCCTGCCGCGCTGGCTGAGAGATCGGCCATCGAGGATTCGGCGTTCATCGTCGACTACAGTTTCAGGATTTCTTCAATTCCTGTTATTTCAATACTGAAGATCGACAACGCTACGGTTAATCGCAGTGACGTTGCGGGTAGAGATGTAGTTATTGCATTGCAACCGATGGCAGGAGTTTTGCTTACCTCAACTCCGCGCACAGCGGACGTGCCGCATTCGATTATTCAGATTGTTGCAGCCGAAACTCTCCTCGCAGGCTATGAGGATGAATTCCCAGCTTTAGGTGGATTTGTCATCTGTTGCGTACTCCTGGTCGCGTCGATTCTGATTGGAAAGAAATTCGGTAATTCAGCACGTCGAACAGCCTACGCTACCGTCGTAACGATCATGGTGGCTTCGATCGTTGCAACCTACTTCATTCATGTACGAACCTACCCGTCTCCAATTCTTGCGACTTTGACGCTTTATGCTGCAGCCAGATTACGAATACATTGGCAGCGCCGCTACGCTTTGGTAGATCAGGCAACCGGCCTGCCCACGTTCCGCGCATTCGAGCGCACTCTCCAGGAAGCCGGTGCCGCCAATCCTCTGGTGGCGGCAAGGGTTCATGGTGCTTCGCATTTGATGAAGGCGCTGAGCGCCGAGGATTTCGCCGAGTTCACAAACCGGCTCGTAGATCGCCTACGAGTGTCCGATACCGGTCCCACCATTTATTCGAGCGACGGGCGCTACCTTGCGTGGGAGGCGCAGGAATCGGAGATCGAACAGATAAGTGCGCATCTCGAAGGCCTGCGGGCGGTGTGCGCAAGCCCGATCATTGTGGGCCAAACCGAACTGGATGTCGCGATAACATTCGGGGTCAGCCATGCACCCGATCGGTCTGCTTCCGCGCGCATCGCCGCCGCTGTTGCAACGGTCGAGCGCACCTCCACTTCGTCCGCTCCTATCGAGTTTGACCAGGACGGCGCAGATCGAGATGATCTGTGGGATCTTTCGTTGCAGTCGCGGATCGACGCAGCTCTCGCGAATGACGAGATTAACCTCGTCTATCAGCCGAAGATGACTATCGATCGGACTGCGATTGTCGGCATCGAAGGTCTCGTCCGCTGGTATGATCCGGAACGCGGTGAAATTCCACCATCGCATTTTATCGAACAATGCGAAGTTGCCGGGCGCATCACGCATCTCACCAGGTTCACGCTCGACAGGGCCATGCGCGATGCAACATTGCTGGCAGCCCGCGGATTGATGATCCCCGTATCGGTGAACATCTCAGCGACCCTCCTGCGCGACGAGCGGGTCGTGATAATGGTAGCGGACGCTATTCAACGGATGCGCTTTCCGCCCGAACTGCTTTGTCTGGAAGTGACAGAGACGGCCCGGATTGCCGACCTTGACCGCGCGCATGGTGTACTCGTCTCGCTAAAGGGACTGGGTGTTAAACTCTCGCTTGATGATTTCGGGGTGGGCGCAGCGAACATCGAAGTTCTCGCCAGCCTGCCATTTGACGAGATCAAAATCGACCGCAGCTTCGTCGCTCAAATGCACACGTTGAAGGGGCGAGCGATCGTCGACAGCATGATCAGGCTTGGCGCGCTAGCGGGCATCGTGGTCGTCGCTGAAGGCGTGGAGAGCGACGAGACGCTGGCGCAATTGGCATTAATGTCGTGTCCGGTCGTGCAGGGTTATGGCGTATATCTGCCAAGCAAGATCGAACGTCTGATGGTCGAGCATGGATTTGCCATGAAATCAGTGTCTAACATGGTTTAAGCTTTACAAACTTTTATGGTTAACGCATGGTACTCCTGCACCAACAGGAGGCTTATCATGTTCAACATCTGGGATTGGTGGTTCGGCCGTGGCGGCCGTGACTCCAAGTGATTGAAAAAGGGCTCCTTTTGGAGCCCTTTTTTAGCGCAACGCGATGGCGGACAGGGTGGGATTCGAACCCACGGTAAGCTTGCGCCCACGGCGGTTTTCAAGACCGCTGCCTTAAACCACTCGGCCACCTGTCCTCAAGCGAGCGGGTAGCGCCAGCGATCAGCGTTGTCACGCTTGCAGAGAACGCGCCAGCGCATAAAGGGTGGCTCTTTGTGCTCGCTTTGCTAGCAAGAACCGCATGACAATGGTTGTACGCGCGCTGGTCACCTTCGCGTCTGCTAGTTTTCTGGCAGCGACTCCCGCTACGGCGCAGGACTTTCAAAGCTACCTCCGCTCGCTTGCCGAACAGGCGCGCGCTGAAGGTGTCAGCGACGCGACCATCCGTCGGATGACAACTGGCCTTACCCCAAACCAGCGGGTAATCGAACTTGATCAAACCCAGCCTGGGTCGGGCGGCGCGCCGGGCACCTTTCCCCGGCTGGCACCTTATCTGGCGACTCATGTGGATGCTGCGCGCATCGCTGGCGGCAAGCGAATGATGTCATCGCTCGCGGGCGCGGCTGCGCAGATCGAGCGTCAATACGGGGTTCCGCGCCAGATCTTGTTCGCTATCTGGGGACATGAGACCAATTACGGCGCGTACAGGGGCAATTTCGACCTTGCCCGTTCCCTGGCTACTCTCGCTTGGGAAGGCCGACGGCGGGAATTGTTCGCGCGCGAATTCGTCGATTTGCTGAAAGTTGCGGACCGAGGATATGCGCGGGAACAGTTGGTGGGCAGCTGGGCCGGCGCGTTTGGCAACCCGCAATTTTTGCCCAGCGTTTATCTTCGTCTGGCCACAGACGGTGATGGCGATGGTCGGGCCAACATTTTCACCAACGGCCCGGATACTTTAGCCTCGATTGCCAATTATTTTCGCGATGCCGGCTGGCGCGCCGGCCAGCCCTGGGGGGTCCGCGTCAGCCTGTCGGCCGGCGCTGTGCCGCCGGGTCTGAGCCACCGCATGATCTCGCCCGCATGCCCGCGTGTGCATGTCCGCCACAGCCAGTGGCGGACTGTGCGCGAATGGCGTGATCTGGGCGTGCAACCACAGCGAAGCATTGGCGACGATGTCATGGCATCGCTGTTCCAACCCGATGGCCCCGGCACGCCGGCGTGGCTGCTCACAGCGAATTACCGAGCAATTCTCGAATACAACTGTTCCAACTATTACGCGATGAGCGTGGGCTTGCTTGCGGACGAGATCGCGGGTTGACCTCAACGCACATGCATCTCGTGTACACGGCGGCATCCGCACGCCTCCGAGCAATTGCTGAGCCCCCGGCTATTCCGCGTCAGGAGACCGCGTGAAACGGCAGATGATCACCGTAATGGTGGGCTTGTTGTTCGCGGTCACCCCGGCGCAATCGCCGCGCGCCCTCGAGCAGGACCGGTCAGTGCCGCAGCCGCCGCAAGCTCAAGCGGTACCAATCGCGTTGCTAGTCGACATAGGCTCGGGGCAAGTCCTGTTCCAGCGTGAGGCGGACCGGCGGTTCATGCCCGCCTCGATTACCAAGGTCATGACGACATTTGTCGCCTTCGAGCTCATCGAGCAAGAGCGTCTTCACCCCGAAACCGTATTACAAGTTAGCGAGCGAACCGCGCAGGACTGGCGAAGGATCGGCTCGACCATGTTCCTCGACACCGGAGACAGGGTGACCGTTGACGATTTGCTGCACGGCATCACGACGGTATCCGCCAATGACGGCTCCGCTGCATTGGCCGAAGGGGCCGGGCGCTCAGTCGCAAGCTGGGTTGCGCTGATGAATGGTGCAGCGGTCAAGCTCGGCATGCACGATTCGCATTTCGGAACGCCGAATGGTTGGACCGATGGCGGGCAAACCTACGTCACGGCGCGCGATCTGGCGACGCTCGGCACCGCGATGATCACTCGCCACCCGTCAAAATTCCGGCATTTCTATGGGAAACGAGAGTTCACTTATAACGGCATTACCCAATCCAATCACGATCCAATAACCGGCCGCGTGGCAGGAGCCGACGGCATAAAAACAGGTTTCACCAATGATGCGGGCTATGGCTTTCTGGGAACCGCGCAGCGAGGCGGCCGCCGGCTGATGATGGTCGTTGCCGGAGTTGATTCGGCACGGGCGCGCGACCAGGCGGCGGTCTCATTCATGGAATGGGGATTTGCCTCCTTCGGCGGACGACGGATATTCCCGACCGGGCATATCGTGGGGTCCGCACGCGTACAGGACGGCAATGCGGCCGATGTGGGGCTGCGGCTGGGTGGTCCGCTCAACCTGTCGGTGCCGCAGTCCTCCCAAGCGAACGTCAGATTGCGGGTCGTTTACGATGGCCCGATCCAGGCACCTTTCACGACTCGCGATGAGGTGGCCGATCTCGAAGTGTCGATTGACGGAATGCCGCCTTATTTGCTGCCGCTTTACCCTGACCGCGCTGTAGCGAGGGCCAATCCGGCCTGGCGGGTGCTTAACGGGCTTGCCGGGATGTTTCGCTGATGCGCGGGAAATTCATCGCTTTCGAAGGCGGCGAGGGGTGCGGCAAATCGACCCAGGCTCGGATGCTGGCTGATTGGCTCACCGCGCAGGGACGCGATGCTGTGCTCACGCGCGAACCGGGCGGTACGCCGGGCGCGGAGGCCATCCGTGCTTTGCTGCTCGAGCCGCCCGGCACAGGATGGGCCGCGCGCGCGGAAGCTCTACTGTTCGCTGCCGCACGATCCGATCATGTCGAAAGGTTGATCGCGCCTGCGCTGGCATCGGGCCGATGGGTAATTAGCGACCGCTATCTGGATTCGAGCCGCGCCTACCAGGGCGTTGCAGGAGGGCTCGACGACCACAGCATCATGGCGCTGCACGAATTTGGCAGCGGCAGCCTCCGACCTGATCTGGTGTTCGTTCTACAAGCACCCGAGGAGACGCTATCGGCTCGGCTTGCTGCACGCGACGGCGATGTAAGCGATGCGATCGGAGGTCGCGGCGCCGAGTTCCACCGTGCGGTGGCCGAGGCATTTGTCGCGATCGCCGCCAGCGATCCGCAAAAGTATCAACGCATCGATGGTGTCGGTTCAGCCGAAGACGTGCACAAGACTGTCTTGAGGCATCTCGCGCCCCTGTTGAGCGAGTGCGATGGCGCAGCCTGACCTCTATGACGGCCATCAGGAGGCGCACGCGACCTGGCGCGAGGCGCTGGCCGGGCCGCGCATGCACCACGCGTGGCTGCTGGCGGGGAAGCGCGGGCTGGGCAAGGCCGCGTTCGCAATGGCTGTCGCACGCGAGCTTGTCGCCATTGACGGGGTCCGGCAACCCGACGGACAACATCCCGACATTGTGCTGCTCACACACCTGCCAAAAGATGACAAGGAGCAGGCCAAGCGCGACGAGGGCAAGGCGTTCGAGAGCAAGCGCAACATCACGATCGATCAGGTCCGCGCAATGCAGCATCGGCTGACGACCCGGCCGACACTGGGCCCTAAGCGCGCCGTCGTGATCGACCCGGCTGACGATCTCGAGCGCGGCGCCGCCAACGCCTTGCTCAAGAGCCTCGAGGAGCCACCCGAGGGGACGCATTTCCTGCTCGTCGCGCACCGACCAGCGCGCTTGCTGCCCACGATCCGCTCGCGCTGCCGCCTACTGCGCTTTCCAGCGTTGGAAGATGAGCAGGTTGCGGCAATCCTCCAACGCGATGCGGGCGGGGTGGATGCGGCGGCCAGGGCGGCGGCGGTCTCGGCGGCTCGCGGGTCACCGGGTATGGCGCTCGATTTCGTGCACCGGAAGCTGGGGCCGGCAGCGCTGCTGCTGCGCCGGATCGCGAAAGAGGGGGACGCAGAACTCGCATTACGCGGCGAACTGCTCGCGGCGATCGGCGCGCGTCCCGATCGCGAAACCTTGCCGGCTCTGCTCGACCTTGCTCGGTCGATCCTGGCGGACGACATCCGCGCCGCGGACAAGCCGCGGCAGAGCGCGATCATCGAGGCGCATACCGCGCTGGTGCGCCTTAGCGGACAGGTTGCTGGGTACAATTTCGATCCCACTGTGCTGACGATGGAGATCGGCGGCTTGCTCGCCAAGGCGGCGGCTCTTAGGGACCCTGCCGATGGCTGATCCCTTCTATCTCACCACCGCGATTTCGTATCCAAATGGGCGCCCGCACATCGGCCATGCCTACGAGGCCATCGCCGCGGATGTGATCGCGCGGTTTCAGCGCGCCATGGGGCGCGAGGTCCGGTTTCAGACCGGAACCGACGAGCACGGGCTCAAGATGGCCCGCAAGGCGGCAGAAATGGGCGTCACCACTCGCGCGCTTGCCGATGAAATGTCATCCCATTTCAAGGCCATGTGCGACGGATTGAATGTCAGTTACGATCGGTTTATCCGCACGGTCGACGAAGATCATCACGCCGCGAGCCAGGCCCTCTGGCAGGCGATGGAGGCCAATGGCGACCTCTATCTCGATCGCTATGAAGGCTGGTACTCGGTCCGCGACGAGGCGTTCTACGACGAAAGCGAACTGACAATGGGCGAGGGCGGGGAGCGCGTCTCGCCGCAGGGCACGCCGGTTGAATGGACGGTCGAAGAAAGCTGGTTTTTCCGCCTGTCAAAGTACCAGGAACCGCTGCTCGCGCTGTTCCGCGATAATCCCGGCTTCCTCGAGCCCGACAGCCGCCGAAACGAGATGATTGCCTTCGTCTCGGGCGGATTGCGCGATCTGTCGGTCAGCCGCACCAGTTTCGACTGGGGGGTCAAAGTGCCCGGGAGTGAAGGGCACGTGATGTATGTCTGGGTCGATGCCCTGACCAATTACCTCACCGGGCTCGGCTATCCCGACGATGGTGCGCTCTGGCAAACCTTCTGGCCAGCGAACCTGCACCTGATCGGCAAGGATATCGTCCGCTTCCACGCTGTGTATTGGCCAGCCTTCCTGATGAGCGCCGGTATCGCGCTACCGAAAAAGATTTTCGGCCACGGCTTCCTGCTCAATCGCGGTCAGAAGGAATCGAAGTCGCTCGGCAATGTGACCGATCCGATGCTGCTGGCCGAGCAATATGGCGTGGACGCGCTGCGATATTTCCTGATGCGCGAGGTGATCTTCGGACAGGATGGCAGTTATTCGCCCGAAGCAATCGTGACCCGCGTGAATGCCGAACTGGCCAACGCCTTTGGCAATCTGGCGCAGCGGACATTATCCATGATCGTCAGGAACATGGACGGCAAATTGGTCGCGCCGTCGCAAATAGATGCGGATCACGATCTGCTCAACGCTGTGCGCGCCGCCTGCCGCGACACGCTGCCGTCCGCATTCGAGCAACTGGCCTTTTCGACGGGTATCGAGGCGTGGCTCAGCGCGGTCCATGCCTGCAATCAGTATATCGACGAACAGGCGCCCTGGACCTTGCGCAAAACCGATCCTGCGCGGATGGAAACGGTGTTGGTGACGCTGTATCAGGCGCTGCGCGACCTCGCCGTGGCGATCGCGCCGGTCATCCCCGAAAAGGCGGCCGCGCTGCTCGACCTGCTGGCCATCGGCCCGGAACACCGCGACTATGCTGCGCTCGGCGATCATCGCTGGTATGACGAACTGGTCGCGGCCAATCACATCGTTCCTGCGCCCGTGCCGTTGTTCCCGCGCCTTGAAGTGGTGGCAGATCAGGATGTGTGATGCTGATCGATAGCCACTGTCACCTGCAATATGCGGGACTTGTGGAACAGCAGGCAGGCGTGCTCGACCGCGCACGGGGACGGGGGGTAGGGGGCTTCCTCAACATCTCCACCCGCCGCAGCGAATGGAACGCGGTGATTGCCGCGGCCGAACGCGAGCCGGACGTCTGGGCCAGCGTCGGCATTCACCCGCACGAGGCCGACGAGCACGAGGCGCTTGGCATGGCCGAGCTGCTTACAGCGGCAGGGCACCCTCGCGTGATCGGCATCGGCGAAACCGGGCTCGACTATTATTACGACCGGTCGGACCGCGCGGTGCAGCGGGATCTGTTTCGGACGCATATCGCCGTGGCCCGGGAGACGGGGCTGCCGCTGATCGTCCACACGCGTGACGCGGAGAGTGATACGCTGGAAATATTGGCGGACGAAATCGCGCGCGGTTCGTTTCCCGCGTTGATCCATTGCTTCACCGCTTCGGCCGGATTTGCGGCGCGGGTGCTGGAACTGGGCCTGACGATCTCGCTATCCGGTATCGTCACGTTCAAAAACGCGCGCGATCTCCAGGATATCGCTCGAGAAATTCCGGCCGGCCGCCTGCTGGTCGAAACCGATGCGCCATTTCTGGCGCCCGTGCCACATCGCGGCCAAACCTGCGAGCCAGCTTTTGTGGCGGACACTGCCAGCTACATCGCGGCCTTGCGCGATGTTCCGGTTGCGACCCTGGCCGAGCAGACGACCGCCAATTTCTTTGCGCTGTTCGCCCGGGCATCAGCATGAAACTGATCATGCTCGGCGCCGGCACCTCCACCGGCGTTCCCCGAATCGGCAATGACTGGGGCGCGTGCGACCCGGCCGAGCCACGCAACCGGCGCACGCGCGTCTCGATCGTGGTCGAAAGCGCTGATGGCGCACGCTTGCTGGTCGATACATCAACCGATCTACGGCACCAATTGCTCGACAATAACATCGACCGGCTTGATGCGGTCTTCTGGACGCACGACCACGCCGATCATTGTCACGGCATCGATGATCTGCGCCCGCTGCGCTATGGCCGCGCGGGGCCGATCCCCGCATTCGCCGCCGATGAAACAGTGCGCCGTCTGCGCCAGCGGTTCGGCTACGTGTTTGCCGGTCAGCATGGTTACCCGACAATTGCGGCGCTTGAAACGCTCGACCGGCTCCGCATGTTTGCCGGATTCGGTATCAGCCACTGTCAAATGCCGCACGGACCAGCGCAAAGTACCGCCTACAGGTTTGATGCTGATGGTAAATCCCTGGCCTATGCCACGGATTTCAGTGCGATAACTGACGGGATGGTTGCGCTGGCAGAGGATGTCGACCTTTTGGTCTGCGACTGCCTGCGCCGCGAACCGCATCCGACTCACGCCCATCTGGCAATGGCCCTGGAATTCGCCGAACGCAGCGGCGCGCGGCAGACTGTCTTGACCCATCTCGACAAGAGTATGGATTACGCCACATTGCAGGCCGAGGTCCCGCACAATGTGATCGTTGGTTATGACGGGTTGGAGGTCGCGCTGTGAACGAATATCAAATCGTGGCGCTGGTTTCGGTCGTTGGGTGGCTCATCTTGGTCGGCAGTTCGCTAAGCATACGGCAGGTCTCGCGTGGTCAAGCACTGCGGTATGCGCTGATCTGGGGGGCGATCATCCTGGGTCTGTTCATGCTATTCGGATGGCTGCAGCCCTCATGACACCCGCGTATATTTTACATAATATATATTATCGTATTTATAAGATCGGCTTTGGCTGGTCGCGCAAAGCCCCCCGCTCGGACTGCTCTCGCTGATGACGCAGCCTATCGATCGACTGCTGGCAATCATGGCGCGCCTACGGGATCCGGTTAACGGCTGCGCGTGGGACCTGGCGCAGAACTTCGCGACAATCGCGCCATACACGATCGAGGAAGCTTACGAGGTCGCTGATGCGATCGACCGCGCGGACTTTGCCGACCTCCGCGGTGAGCTAGGCGATTTGTTGCTACAGGTCGTTTTCCACGCGCGCATGGCCCAGGAAGCCGGACATTTCGATTTCAACGATGTCGCCGCAGCCATCGCCGATAAAATGGAAGCCCGCCATCCGCACATTTTCGGCGACGTGGATGGTTTAATGGACGAGCATCGCTGGGAAACGCTCAAGGCGGCCGAGCGTGCGCGATCCGGCCAGAGAGGCGCGCTCGACGGCGTCGCCCGCAGCCTGCCGGCATTGATGCGCGCCGAAAAACTCCAAAAGCGTGCTGCGCGCACCGGGTTTGACTGGCCCGACGTTGATGGGCCGGCGGCGAAACTTGCCGAAGAAATGGACGAACTGCGCGCCGCACCGCCGAAGGACCGCGAGGAGGAGGCAGGCGATCTGCTATTCGCGGCGGTCAATGTGGTGCGCGCCTACGGGATTGCCCCCGAAACCGCCTTGCGACGCGCCAACGACAAGTTCGAACGCCGGTTTCGCGCGATGGAGCAACTGGCGGGCGGCTCACTCGACGGATTGTCGGCTGCCGAGCAGGATCGGCTGTGGAATGCTGTCAAGCAGTCCGACCGGGCTTCAAAGCCGTCTGAAGCGGGAGAGATCGGCCGGGGAAATGCGGGCGACGATACGGCGTAACGGCTCCCCGTCGTCGCTCGGCATATCGTCTTCGGCGATGATCTCCGCGTGGGCATGCAGCCAGGCAATCCTCCGCCCATCGGCCGGCGACAGGTCGAACGGAACGGTCTGCGCGCCTTCCGTGAGCAAGGCGCCAAGGCGCTCCGTCAGGACATCGCACCCTTCCCCGCTCAATGCTGATAGGGCGACGACGTTCGGATCGTTATCTGCCACCTCCAGCAACTCCTCGCGCGGCATACTCTCGAGCAGGTCAAGCTTGTTCCACGCCTCGACGACGGGAATGCGGCTTTCGCCCCCCTCCCCCTCGAACACGCCGAGATCGGTCAGGATGGCCAGCACCTCGGCCTTCTGCGCGGCGGAGGCAGGATTCGCGATGTCGCGGACATGGACGATAATGTCGGCCGCCGTCACCTCTTCCAGCGTCGCTCTGAAAGCGGCGACCAACTGGGTCGGCAGGTCGGAAATGAAACCAACCGTGTCAGACAGGATCGCCTTGTCCACCCCGGGCAGGCGAATGGCCCGCATGGTCGGGTCGAGCGTGGCGAACAGCAGGTCTTCCGCCAAGACGTCAGCCCCGGTCAGGCGGTTGAACAGCGTCGATTTGCCGGCGTTGGTGTAACCGACCAGAGCGATAACGGGCCATGGTGCGCGGGTCCGCCGGTCGCGATGAAGGCCGCGGGTCTTGCGGACCTGCTCGATATCTCGGCGCAGGCGCCCCATCCGGCCCCGGATCATCCGGCGGTCCGCCTCAATCTGGGTCTCCCCCGGCCCGCCCAGAAAGCCGAAGCCGCCCCGCTGCCGTTCGAGGTGGGTCCAGCTGCGTACCAGTCGGCTCTGCTGGTAGTCGAGATGCGCCAGTTCGACCTGCAAGCGGCCCTCGGCCGTGGCTGCGCGCTCGCCGAAAATCTCGAGGATCAGCCCGGTCCGGTCGATCACCTTGCGCTTCCACGCAGTTTCCAGATTACGCTGCTGGATTGGCGTCAGTGCCCCATCAACGATGACTAGCTCTGCGCCCGCTAGCTCGCAGGCGGTCGCGATATTCTCCACCTGCCCCGCCCCGAACAAGGTGCCCGCGCGCACCTGCCTGACCGGGATCACCATCGCATCGGCTAGCTCGATGCCGATAGCGAGCGCCAGACCTTTGATTTCCTCGAGCCGCTCAGCAGGCGGAAGTTGGTGTCGGTAACCCCTGATGTCAGGGCACAGGACGACCGCCCGTGCACCACGCGCGACTTCTCCCAGCAGGTTGTCGTCGAAGCTCAGGCTCCGTCGCCTTCGATATCGTCGCTGAGGTCGATCGGTTCGATCGGCTGGATCGTAGATACGGCGTGCTTGTAAGCCAGCTGCACATATCCCTCACGCTCGAGCAGCATGCAAAACAGATCGTAAGCAGCGATCCGACCCTGCAGCATGACACCGTTGACGAGAAACATGGTGACCTGCGCGTGCGCGTTTCGCACACGCGACAAGAAAACGTCCTGTAACAACCTTTGCCGGCTGCCGCTGTCCTGGCTGGTGAACTGCTCTACATCAACGGGCTGCCCGGGCATGATTGTCGAAATGGCGTGCTTGTATACGAGCTGGGATTGCCCGTCTCGGCGCAGAAGAATCGAGAAATTATCGAACCACGTGACGATTCCCTGCAGTTTGACGCCCTTGACCAGAAACATCGTTACCGGCGTTTTGTGCCTGCGTAGCAGGTTGAGAAACATATCCTGCAGATTGTTGCCGCCGGCCTTGCCGCCACCCGGGGCCACCTGCGATGCCACCTTGGTTTGTCGCGGCCGCGCAGAGAGCGTCTTTCCAGTCGTCATGAGAATTCGTCTTCCCTGTTCATTGGCGGCGACCGGAACAACCTCCGACCGAAAGCCTCGCGCATAGTCCAAATGCGCCGCAAGCCGAGCCGTTCCGTTTACTCGTCGTCGGTCTTACGATCGCCCATGCCAAGCAGCTTGAGCTTGCGATGGAGTGCGGAGCGCTCCATCCCGATAAAGCTCGCCGTTTTTGAAATATTGCCCGAGAACCGTCTGATCTGGATCGACAAATATTCCCGCTCGAAGCTTTCGCGCGCTTCGCGCAGCGGCACCCCCATCATCGTGGTCATGGTCTGTCCGCTGTCCGCCCGAACGCCGCCCCCGACCTCGGGCGGCAGCATATCCGCCTCGATCACGGCTAATTGTTCGCGGGGCGTCAGGATGATCGTGCGTTCGACGACGTTCCGCAGCTGCCGGACATTCCCGGGCCAATCATACGCCTGCAAGGCACCCATCGCTTCGGGGCTGATGGCGGGCGCCGGCAGCCCCTGGTCAGCCGCATAGCGCGTGAAGAACAGTTGGGCCAAAGCCGGTATGTCTTCGCGCCGTTCGGCGAGCGATGGAACCATGACCGGCACGACATTCAGCCTGTAAAACAGATCCTCCCGAAATCGCTTGTCTTCCATTTCGCGTTGCAGGTCCCGCGAGGTGGACGAGACAACCCTGACATCCACGCCAATCTGCCGGTTGCCGCCTGCCCGCACGAAGCTCTGTTCGGTGAGCACGCGCAGGATCCGCGCCTGCGTGGAGAGCGGCATATCCGCGACCTCATCGAGGTAAAGCGTGCCTCCATCGGCCATTTCGAGCAGGCCGGGCCGCACAAGCTGGCCATCGGCCTCCTCGCCGAACAGTTCCTGTTCGAACCGTTCCGGCGTAATCCTTGCCGAATTGACGATTACAAAAGCGTGGTTCGCCCGCGGGCTCCAGCTGTGTAGCAGTCGCGCAGCGACTTCCTTTCCCGCCCCGGCTGGTCCAGTGATCAGTACCCGGCTGCCGGTATTGGCCACCCGCTTCAGCGTTGCGCGCACCTGATTGATGATTGGCGAGTTGCCGGTAAATTCCTCCGTATCGCTGGCGCGTTGGCGCAGTTGGACATTCTCCCGTCGCAGCCGTTCGGTCTCGGTCGCGCGCCCGACCAGCAGCAGCAGGCGTTCGGCCTCGAATGGCTTCTCGATGAAGTCCATTGCCCCGCGGCTGACGGCCGATACCGCCGTATCGATGTTGCCGTGGCCGGAAAAGATGATCACCGGCAAATCGGGCTCGCGCTTCTTGATCTCGTCGAGCACCTCGAGCCCGTCCATAGGGCTGCCGTGCAGCCAAACGTCGAGCAGCACGAGGCTGGGCCGGCGTTCGTCCACCGCAGCCAGCGCGCTGGTGCTGTCGCCAGCGGTGCGGCAGGCGTAGCCCTCGTCGCTGAGCACGCCTGACACGAGTTCGCGAATATCGCGTTCATCGTCGACGATGAGAATTTCGAGCGCCATCAGACTATCCTGTCCTGCATCATGCTGCCACCTCGTCGCCCGCTTCGACCGGCTGTGTGGCGATGCGGAGCGTGACGACCGCGCCGCCTGTATCCGCATTGCCGAACAGCATTTCACCGCCGTGTTCCTCAACAATCTTGTTGACGATGGCTAGGCCGAGACCTGTCCCCTTCTCACGCGTCGTGACATATGGTTCGACGATACGTTCGGCGTCATGTGGCAGGCCGATGCCATTATCTGTGATCGTAACGCGGTAATAATCAGCGGATTCGCCCACCAGATCGACGCTAATTTGCCCGCGATATTCGGGCCCTGCCGTGCGCAGCCGAGCATCGACCGCCTCGGCTGCATTCTTGAGCAGATTGGTCATTGCCTGTCCTATCTGGTGGCGATCACAGGCAACCAGTTCGGGCGCGTTCTGCGCAGAAAATGCGTAGCGGATTTCCGGGTGCGCAACCTCTTGCAGGAAGAGCGCCTGACGGACGAGGTCGACCACGTCTTCTTGCCGGAACACCGGCTTGGGCAGGCGGGCGAAGGACGAAAATTCATCGACCATCGTCCGCAACGCACCCACCTGCCGGACAATGGTGTCCGTCAGCTCGTCGAACAGATCGCCATCGGTTTCGATCTGCCGCCGATAACGCCGCTTCAGCCGCTCGGTCGCGAGCTGGATCGGAGTGAGCGGATTCTTGATTTCGTGAGCGATTCGCCGCGCGACGTCGGACCACGCGGCCTGTCGCTGGTCGAGCAACTGGCGCGTTATATCCTCGAACGTGATCACCTGCCCTTCGGCGGCGTGCGCGATCCGCACCGCTAGCGTCAGCAATTCCCCCCCGCGATTGTAGCTGACAATGCCACCGTCCAGCCCGGCCTGGACTATCGCCTCCATTTGCGGGGCCAGTTCGGCGAGCGTCAGGTCGCCCGGTTCGACGTCTTCCCGGTCAAGCAGCAGCGCCTGTGCGGACGCGTTCATCAGTACAATCCGACCAGCGCTGTCGACCGACAATATGCCAGCGGTAATCGATTGCAGCACAGCTTCGATGAAGGCCCGACGCTCTCCCAGCAGGTGATTGGCGCCAACCAGCGCATCGGTCTGTTTCTCAAGCTGTGCGGTCATGCGGTTGAACGCGCGGTTCAGCATGCCGATCTCGTCCGAGCCTGTTCGCCCTTCGACACGGAGCGCGAAATTGCCTGCACCCACTTTTCGCGCGGCAACCACGAGATCGGTTAGCGGCTGCACCTGCATGTCGGCAAAACGCAAGGCGAACCATACTGCCAGGCCCACCAGCGCAAGGCTCACCACGAACAGCGCAAGGTTGAAGCGCAACTGAAGAGCGCGTGCGCGGCTGGTCAGCACCTCATACGCTCGAGTGATCGACTTCGCGCTTTCCCACTGGCTGAAAGACAGGCTTTCGGAATTGCGCGCATTGTAGAGATAGATCCCGGCCTCGCGATCGATCGGGGCCAAGGCCTCGATCCGCGCATTGTCGGCCAGAACGACCACTGGTTCGCCTTGCTGAAGCTTGCCGAACGTCGCCGGCAGCAGCTGGATAGGGCGATCACCCGATGATAGGTTCAGGATCGCGGCCGTGCGGTAGGTACCATCCGGCTGAGCCTGGAGGATGGCGGATTCGTTCATTTCCCGCCCTTGCGCCTGGTACCGGTAGAAATCGGCAAAACCGCTGTCAGTGAGACTCCCGCGCTCGAAATAATAACGCAGGTCACCGGCCATAATGACCGTCTCGTTACCCACCTCGAGCTGGTTCTGGTTGTAATACCCCTGCGCAAGCTGGTTGGCATTGGCCATCAAACCGCGCGAATTGTCAGAGAACCAGAAATCCACCCCGGATTGGAACAGCAGCGCTGCAAACGCCGCCACGAGCAGGGTCGGAACCGCTGCGACCAGGGAGAAGAAAAACACCAGCCTGACGTGGAGGCGCGCGGTGCTGCCCCCTGCCCTGCGCATCGCCAGACGCCGACCGATAAGCACAATCAGCGCCATCGCGGGGATCAAGGTCCCGATAAGCAGGCCTGCAACCTGCATCGACGGTAGCAATTGGCCATTCGGCGGCGCGCTCGTGAATGCCAGATAGGTGGTGACCACCATCCCCACCGTCGCCACGACGGCAACACCTTCCAGCCATGCGAACAGGTTCGCCCGGCGAGACATCACGGCAAATCTGCGCCGCCAATATGGCGCACGAACCGAGGGCTGGAGTGTGCCGGCGTTCATCGTTGCTCATCCACAACGCTAGTGTTGCAGAAATGCAAGTGAATTACATCGTCAGAAACGTTTCCGTTCGATCATCCACCATGCACTTCAATGGCCAGGTCGGCGATCCGTTTGCGCAAGGTGTTGCGGTTGATGCCGAGCAAAGCGGCAGCGCGCAGTTGATTACCGTTACATTGTTGCAGGGCAATCGCGATCAATGGGCGTTCCCACGCGGCGCTCGCCCGCTGATACCAGCGGCCCGGCGTCGGCTTTTCAATCGCCAACCACTGCTCCACCCAAGCCATCAGATCGGCTGCGGGGGGCGTCTGCGGACGTGTGGCGCCCAAGGCAGAACGAACCTCGGCGGCATCGATCAGCGCGTCGCGCGACAGCGCTGCGAGACGGAAGATCACGTTACGCAATTCGCGGACATTCCCGGGCCACTGATGTACGACCAGTGCCTCGAGCGCTTCGGCGGTGAGTTCGCATGACGGCAGTCCTTCCGCCGCTGCCTGCGCCAGAAAGTGCCCTGCCAGTTCGGGAATGTCGTCCAGCCTTTCGCGCAGCGGCGGCAGGGCGATGGGCAGCACGTTGAGGCGGTAATAGAGGTCTTCGCGAAAGGCGCCATTGGCCAGCAAGGGCGCAAGGTCGCGATTGGTCGCCGCGATGATCCGCGTATCGACGCGGATTTCCTCGCGCCCGCCAATCCGCCGAATCCGTCCCGATTGCAGCGCGCGCAATAGCCGCGTCTGCGCCTCGGCGGGCATATCGCCGATCTCGTCAAGGAAGAAGGTGCCGCCATCTGCCTGTTCGAACTTGCCCGCCAGCTGCGCCACGGCGCCGGTGAAGGCGCCTTTTTCGTGACCGAACAATTCGCTTTCGATGAGGTCGCGCGGGATCGCCGCGGCATTGACCGCAACGAATGGGCCGGCCCGCCGCGTGCCGAGTTGGTGGATTGCTTCGGCGACCAGTTCCTTGCCGGTGCCGGATTCGCCCAGAACCAGCACGCTCAAATCATTCTGCACCGCGCGGGCGATCAGGCGGTAGACGTCCTGCATCGGAGCACTGCGCCCAACCAGTGGCAATGCGGGTGCGGGTGCCGGGCCGAGGCCCGCCCCTTCTGCCCGGCGGGCCGCAGCCTCGCGTACCGCGCTCACCAGCGCATCGAGGTCGAACGGCTTGGGGAAATACTCGAACGCTTCGGCCCCCGCCGCGCGAACCGCGGTATCGAGAGTATTTTCGGCCGACAGGATGATGATCGGCAGGCGCGGATGCGCGGCGGCGACCGGGCCAAGGCTGGCGATGCCGTCGCCATCGGCCAGCTTCACATCGGTCAGCATTACCACGAAGATGCCCTCGTTCAGCGCCGCGTCGCGCTGCGCGATTCCCGGCACGGCAGTCACGGAGAAGCCTTCCTGAGCCAGCGCAGCGGTAATCACCGTCGCCAGCGACACATCGTCTTCGACCAGCAAAACGGCGCTCATCAGGTCTCCATCGGCAAAAGAATGCGGAACAGGGTAAGACCGCGGGCGGTATCGCGCTGGCAGGTGAGATGCCCGCCCATATCTTGCACCAGCTTGCGCGCGAGCGGCAGGCCGAGACCCTGCCCTTGTGGTTTGCCGGTGACGAACGGCTCAAAAATCCGCTCGGCCAGATCATCGGGAAAGCCGGGCCCGTTATCGGCAATCGTCACCTCGACGGGCAGGCGGCGCATCCCGTCGGGCAGCGAATGGCTGAATGCCGCGCCGGCGCTGATTCCGGTGCGTATCACGACCTCCGGTGCCGGCTCGTGCGCGGCCGCCTCGCAGGCATTGGCGATGAGGTTGATCAGCACCTGCTCCAGCGCGGCGCGATTGCCCGCCACATCGGGCAGTGAGGGATCGAACCGCTCGCGAAACTGCACCCCCTGCGCCACATCCCCAACCCGGATGGCAGCCAGCGCATTGCGGATCGCGGCATGGAGGTTGAACGGCGCGATGTCGGCCCGTTGCCGCGTGCCGAGCCGCTGCATCCGGTCGAGGAGTTCGGCAATCCGGTCGACTTCGCGGGTGATCAGGCTGGTGAGTTCCGACTGTTCGCCGGGCACCGCCCGCGCCAACAACTGCGCCGCGCCCCGGATGGCGGCGAGCGGGTTCTTGACCTCATGTGCAAGGATCGACGGCATGGTGGAAGGCGTGTCCGAGACCGGCGGCGCCATGTCGGAGACCGGCATCAGCGTCAGCACGCGCCACCCGTCGTCAAGATCCGCCACGGTGACGTCGCACAGCCGCGTCACTCCGGCGACGATCACGCCCACGCCTCGGGCGCTCAGCGGCCCGTTTGCGCGCCTCAGGTGCTCGATCAGTGTGTCGTCGGAAATCACCGCGTGAGCGGCCAGCGGCGTTCCGAGCAAGCGCGCCTCCGAGCGACCGAGCAACTCCTCGGCCGCCGGGTTCAGCCCGGCAATCGTCCCTTGATGATCGAGCAGCACCACCGCAATCCCGAGGCCGGCCAGCCGTGCTTTGGCGTCGGGCGCAGAGGTCATGCGGCGCGGCGTTGCAGGAACGGTGCGTAAAAGCGTTCGACCTCGCCCAGCACCTGCGCCGGATCGTCGATGAAATTGACGTGGTTGCGGAACTCGGCCGAGCCGGGCAGCCCCTTGGTGTACCACCCCAGATGCTTGCGCGCGAGCTTGACGCCAGTGACCGCGCCATAATGGTCAAGCATCGCGCGGTAATGTTCACCGATCAGTGCATATTGCTCATCGACCGAAGGCGCAGGGCGCTCTTCCCCGGTGCGCCACCAGTGCATCACCTGGCCCAGCAGCCAGGGCTTGCCATAGGCGCCCCGCCCGATCATCACCCCGTCCGCGCCCGACTGCTCGAGCGCGGCAGCGGCATCGGCGATCCCGCAAATGTCGCCATTGGCAATGACCGGGATATTCACCCTGTCCTTGACCGCGCGGATGAACCGCCAGTCGGCCGAACCCTTGTACATCTGGCAGCGGGTGCGGCCGTGGACGGTGATGAGCTGCGCGCCGAGATCTTCGGCAATATGCGCCAGTTCGGGCGCGTTGAGCGAATGGTGGTCCCAGCCCATCCGCATCTTCACCGTGACCGGAACTGAGACTGCCTTAACCGTCGCGTCGATCAGCCGCGCGGCCAGCGGCAGATCGCGCATAAGGGCGCTGCCGGCATCGCCATTGACCACTTTCTTGACCGGGCAGCCCATATTGATGTCGATGATCGCTGCCCCGCGATCTTCGTTGAGCTTGGCCGCCTCGGCCATTTCGTCGGGCGAGCAACCGGCCAATTGCAGCGAGACCGGTTCCTCGACCGGGTCCCACGCCGCCTTCTGCAGGCTCTGCCGGGTTTCCCGGATCATCGCCGGGCTGGCGATCATCTCGGTCACGTTGAGCCCCGAGCCGTAGCGCCGCACCAGCGTGCGGAACGGCATATCGGTGACGCCAGTCATCGGCGCCAAAATCACCGGACAGGCGATGGCGACTGGGCCGATACGGATCGGCATGAGAGGGGGCGGCGTCGGGGTCACAATGAATGCCTAATATTTGGGCAGCCGCATAGTGCATTGCAGCATGAGCAGCAAGCGGTTAGCGGGCGAGGCATGGCCACGTCGCCCTTTCCTCCCCCCTTCGCGGCGATCGTGGTAGCGGCAGGGCGCGGGCTGCGCGCGGGCCAGCCGATCCCCAAGCAATTCGCGTTATGGCGCCGGAAGCCTGTTCTGCGCCACTCGGTCGAGGCGCTGCGGACGGCCGGCGCCATGCCGCTGGTAGTTATCATCCCTGCGGGCGGCGACACACTTGCTGCCGCCGCTCTAGAAGGCGTGGCCGATGTCACGCTTGTGACCGGCGGGGACACGCGGCAGCTATCGGTCCGCGCCGGGCTCGAGGCGCTGGCAGCTGATCCGCCGGAGCGGGTGCTTATCCACGATGCTGCCCGGCCGCTGATCCCGCACGAAATCATCACCCGCCTGCTGGAGGCTCTGGAGGGGTCTTGTGGGGCAATTCCTACTTTGCCGGTGGTCGACAGCCTGGTGGTGGCCCAAGGCGCTGTACGGGCCGGAAAAGCCGATCGGGAGGCATTGCGCCGGGTGCAGACCCCGCAGGCGTTCCGTTACACTGAAATCCTCGCGGCGCACCGCGCATGGACAGGGCCCCCCGACGCGGGTGACGATGCCGAAGTGCTGGGCGCGTGGGGCGGCGAAGTCGTTTTGATCGAAGGAAGCGAAACCTTGAAGAAGCTGACGCTGCCCGAGGACTTTACCTCCCCGCCCCTGCCGGTGCGCTGCGGCACCGGCTATGACGTCCACCGTCTGGTCGAGGGTGAGGAATTGTGGCTGGGCGGCATCCGTATCGCGCATGACAAGGGCTTGTCCGGCCATAGCGACGCCGATGTGGCGCTGCACGCGGTGGTCGACGCACTGCTGGGTGCCATCGGCGACGGCGATATCGGCAGCCATTTCCCGCCATCCGATCCGCAATGGAAAGGCGCGCCGAGCAGCGCGTTTGTGCGCCACGCGGCCGAACGCATCGCGGCAGCCGGTTACCGGCTCGGCAATCTCGATCTGACGATCATCTGCGAAGCCCCCAGGATCGGCCCCCACCGCGATGCCATGCGCGCGGCAATCGCCGGTCTGCTCGGCGTTGACATCGCACAGATCTCGGTCAAGGCCACGACAACCGAGCAGCTCGGATTTACCGGCCGCGGCGAAGGCATTGCTGCGCAGGCCATCGTCACCTTAATGGCGAACGAATCATGAGCTCAGACACCCTCTTGTCCGACGATGTGGTGGCCCTCGCCCGCCGGGTCATCGAAGAAAATCAGGCGTCAGGGCGCCGCATTGCGCTCGCCGAAAGCTGCACCGGCGGGCTGGTTGCCGCTGCGCTAACCGAAGTGGCGGGCTCGTCGGCGGTATTCGACCGCGGCTATGTCACGTACAGCAACGCGGCCAAGATGCGCGATTTGGCAGTATCGAGCGAGATCATCGAGACCTTCGGCGCTGTATCGATCGCGTGCGCCTGGGCGATGGCACAGGGTGCGCTGGTCAATAGCGGCGCCGATGTCGCCGTCGCAATCAGCGGGGTGGCCGGCCCTGACGGCGGGACCGATCTCAAGCCGGTGGGGACGGTTGTCTGCGCCCGCGCGATCCGCGGGGGCGACGAAGCGCATGACCGTTACGGCGAACTGCGTAATTTCGTCCCCGCAGGGCGCAGCGAAATCCGCCATCAGGCCGCGCTTTGGGCGCTCGAACTGCTGCTGCCGTAAAGCGCGTCGGCACGTTCCTCGAACGCCGCCATCATCCGCCGGAACGCGCGGTCGAAGTACTGGCCGGCCAATGCTTCGAAAACGCGGCTCTTGAACGTAAATTCGACGCAGAAATCGATCCGGCACCCCTCCCCTTCAGGGTGGAATACCCAACTATTGTCGAGATCGCGCAGCGGCCCGTCGACATAATGCACGTCGATCCGCCGGGGCCGTTCCTTGGTCACGCGCGAGGTGAACTTCTCGCGGATCGCCTTGAAGCCGACGAGCATGTCGGCCATCATTTCCGTATCGCTGTCCGCGCGTACGCGCGTGGCGACCACCCACGGCAGGAATTCGGGATAGCGCGCCACATCGGCGACCAGATCGAACATCTGCTCGCACGAATATGGCAGGGTGCGCGTCTCTCTGATGCCCGGCATCAGGCGGTTTTCGCCAGCTTGGCCGCCCGCGCCGCCCTCATCTCGGCAAAATCCTCGCCAGCGTGATAGCTTGAGCGGGTCAGCGGGCTGGCCGCCACCTGCAGGAACCCCTTCGCACGGGCGATCGCGCCATATGCGTCGAAGGCTGCGGGCGTGACGAAATCTTCAACCTTCGCATGGCGCGGGGTCGGCTGGAGATATTGCCCCATAGTGATGAAATCGACGCCAGCGCAGCGCATATCGTCCATCACCTGATGCACCTCAAGCCGCTGCTCGCCAAGGCCGAGCATGATGCCCGACTTGGTGAAGATCAGCGGATTGTGCGCCTTGACCTCCTCCAGCAGCCGCAGCGAGGCATAATAGCGCGCGCCCGGCCGGATGGTCGGGTAGAGGCGGGGCACGGTTTCCAGATTGTGATTGTACACGTCCGGCCCGGCGGCGCAGATCGCCTCGACCGCGGCACGCATCTTTCCGCGAAAGTCAGGGGTCAGAATTTCGATCGTGGTGTTCGGCGTTTCGCGGCGGAGCGCCTCGATCACCTTGACGAACTGTCCCGCCCCGCCATCGGGCAGATCGTCGCGATCTACACTGGTGATGACGATATGTTCCAGCCCCATCCGCGCCGCAGCCAGGGCGGTGTGTTCAGGCTCGAGCGGATCGACCGCGCGCGGCATCCCGGTCTTGACGTTGCAGAAGGCGCAAGCCCGCGTACAGACATCGCCCAGAATCATCACGGTGGCGTGTTTCCTGGTCCAGCACTCGCCGATATTGGGGCACGCGGCTTCCTCGCATACCGTATTGAGCGACAATTCGCGCATCATCTGGCGCGTTTCGTGGTAACCCTTGCTGACCGGAGCCTTGACCCTGATCCAGTCGGGCTTGCGTTGGCGCTGTTCGCGCGGTTGCGGGAGACGGGAAAGGTCGTTCATGCGCGCTCATCTAGGCGCGGGTCTTGTCAGTGGCAATGCCGCAGGGCAAGAGCCTGCCATGCCCAGCGAACCGACCGATCTCGCCAGCCTGATAGAAGGCTATCGCCGCTTTCGGGATACCGGATGGAGCCAGCGCCTCGAGCGCTGGGCCCAGCTACGCGATGGCCAGACCCCCCAAACCATGATCATCGGCTGCTCCGACAGCCGGGTGGATCCTTCGCAGATTTTCGATGTCGATCCGGGCGAGATTTTCGTGGTGCGCAATGTTGCGGCGATGGTGCCGCCCTTTGAGACGACTCCGGGACATCACGGCGTGTCGGCTGCGCTCGAATTCGCAGTTGAATTCCTGCTGGTCAGGCAGATCGTAGTGCTCGGACACGGCATGTGCGGCGGCTGCCAGGCCGCGCTTACGCAGTCGATGCGCGGGACCGATCCTGGCAAAGGCGGTTTTATAGCCGACTGGATCGACCTGCTCGACGACGCGCGCGACGCGGTCGTTGCACGGTATGGGACTGATGGCCCCGACGCGCAACGAGCGATGGAACTTGCCGGGGTGCGAGTAAGCCTCAACAATCTCAGAACCTTCCCGAACATTGCCGCGCGTGAGCAGGCGGGCACATTGCGGCTCTACGGCGCATTTTTTGCCATTTCGGACGGTATCCTTCATCTGCTGGACGAGCAGGCGGGCGAATTTCTTCCGGCCTGACGAAAGCGCCATCAGGGAATGCCATGACCGATACCGAGCTTGCCAACATCGCGCTGTTGATTGACGCCGACAACGTGAACCCGGACCACATCGACCCGGTGCTGACCGTGATGGCCGAACTGGGGCAGGTGAACATCCGCCGCGCCTACGGCAACTTCGCCAAGACTGCGCTCAGCCGCTGGGCGTCGATCACCAACCGGCTCGGCATCCGGCCGCATCAGCAATTCGACGTAACGAAGGGCAAGAACGCCACCGACATGGCAATGACCATCGACGCGATCGATCTGCTCTATCAGGGCAAGGTCGATGGCTTCGGAATTATGTCGTCGGACAGCGATTTCACGCCGCTGGCGACCCGCCTGCGGCAGGATGGGCTGCTGGTCTATGGCTTCGGCAAGGCGACGACTCCGCCCAGCTTCCGCAATGCCTGCACCCGGTTCATCGATGTCGATGCGCTGGCCGCGGCCGAAACCGATACCCCCGCTGCACCCGACAAGCCCGATCCGCATCCCGCCGCCGCCGTCGCACAGATCGACGAGGAATTGATCGACCTGCTCGGACAGGCGTGGAAGGCGGCGCGGCGCGACGATAACGGCTTCGCGCTGATGAGCGAGGTCGGCAATATTGCCGGCAACCGGTCAAGCTTCGATGTGCGCAATTACGGATTCAAGCGCCTGTCGGACCTGTTCGCCGCGCTCGACCAGTTCAAGGTCGAGCGGCGGGGCGACAACCGGCAGCCTTTCGTCAAGCGCGTACGATAACAGAAAGGGCGCGACCCGCACAGGCCGCGCCCTTCCAAGTTCCCGTCCGGGGTCTTATTGCGCGGCCGGCGTGGCCGGCGCCGCGGCCTTCTCCGCATAGAGGCTCCACAGGCGGGCAATCGCCTGTCGCGCGCCTTCAACGCGGGCAAAAGTCGCCTGCGCCTCGGCGTGCTTGCCCTGATATTCCTGCGCAATGCCCAGCCGCGTGAGCACACGGGCAGTATCGGCACCAGGCTTGGTCAAGGCTATGCGGTAGAGTTCCTCTGCCTTTGCGGGCTGCTCGTTGGCGAGAAAGCTGTCGGCCGCACCAGTCACTTCGGCGGCGGTGGCATTGGCGCCGCGTGCGATGCGTTCTGACCCCGCGAGATCGCTGCGGTCAGCAGCGAGCCGGCCATTCGCGATCGTTCGCGCTTCGTTGAAGAAGGTCGAATTCGCGTGGATCTTGCCGGCCGACACGCCCGCAGCAAGCACACGCGCGACTTCGGCCGGAAGCCGCCGGGCATCGGCCGCTTCGATGTAGTCGACGTAATCGCGCTCGTTGCGCATCGCATTTGCGCGCGCCGCCAGCCGCATCAGGTCGAGCGTCGCGTGATCGTCAAGCTGGGCGGTGTTGCGCAGGATTGCGATGGCATCGCCCCAGCTGTCGGTCGACGGGTAATACCGCACGAGGAGCAGGCTGTAATCCGCCGCTTCGTTGGTAAGGTTAGCGTTGTAGCTCTGCGCCAGGCCGCGCTTGATCCAGCTTTCATCGACGGTCTGCCCGGCATCGATCCGCGCCTGAATCGCCTGGCGCAGATAACGCGCGCCTTCCGTCGGGTTGTTCTGCGCGAAATAGCTTTCCGCAATCAGCGGCTGTGCCTCGATGCGGCCATTGGCATGGGCCGCCTCAAGATAGGTGCGCGCGGCCGCCCAATCCTGCGCCTGATAGGCAAGTTGCCCGGCAGCAAGATTGTACCGGCCGAGGTTTTCAGAGGCGACCTTGCCGCTGCGCAGCATCATGTCGAGACCCTGGCGCTGAAGACCGGTATCGTTGGCGCGCGTGCCGATATTGTAGGCCAACCCGCCCAGCGTGTTCAATTCATCCGCGCTCTTGGCGACGGCAAGCACACCCTTGACCTGCGTGGCCAAGGCCGCGGCATCGGCGCCTTCCTGGCGTGAGGCCTGATCGATCGGCTGCACTGCGGCAAGAAATTCGCGCGACAATTCGCCTGCGGCGCGGTTCTGGCGCTGTTCGCGGGGCTGACGTTGCGCGTGCGCTGCCGGAGCAAGCGCGGTAACACCGATGGCGGTGCCGGCCGCGAGCGCGATTGCCGCAGCCTTGCGGCCTCGGCCAAGAATCAACAGGGACTTCATCGATATTCTCCCGAGAGTGGTTCGGAAACCTTGCGAATAGTTGCTGCCACCGGTTCTGTGCGTCGGCGCTGGCGACATTGCAATCGCTTTGCGAATTGGCGGCTGAACGCCTTTTGAATGGCGCTCCCAGCCACGCTTAACCCTCGGAAAAGCGCCTGGCAGCCAATACACCTACCGAGATGTGGAAAAGGCCGGTTGGCGGCCGCTTGCCGGGGCGGTTTCTATAGCGGCTGCGGTGCGAATGGCCTAGGCCGATGTGGTGCCCGCACTTCTGCGGCGATCCATGCGAATAGACCTGACTTGACCGACGCGACCGATACCCTTCCCCCGCCCAACCCGCTGGGCCAGTTCACCCGCATCGACATCGTCGATGAGATGAAGTCGAGCTATCTCGATTACGCGATGAGCGTGATCGTCGCCCGCGCGCTGCCCGATGTGCGCGACGGGCTGAAGCCGGTCCATCGCCGCATTCTCTTCGCCAGCCAGGAAGGCGGCTTTGTCGCCGGGCGCCCTTATCGCAAGAGCGCCAAGATCGTCGGCGACGTGATGGGCAATTATCACCCGCACGGCGACAGTGCGATTTATGACGCGCTGGCGCGGATGACGCAGGACTGGTCGCTGCGGGTGCCGCTGGTCGATGGTCAGGGCAATTTCGGCAGCATGGACCCCGATCCGCCGGCGTCGATGCGTTATACCGAGGCGCGGCTGGCGCGGGTGGCCAATACCCTGCTCGACGATCTCGACAAGGATACGGTCGATTTCGTCGACAATTATGACGGCAGCCGGCAGGAACCCACCGTGCTGCCGGCACGGTTTCCCAACCTGCTGGTAAATGGCGCGGGCGGGATCGCGGTCGGCATGGCGACCAATGTGCCGCCGCATAATCTGGGCGAGGTCATCGATGGCTGCCTCGCCTTTATCGACAATCCGGCAATTACCAGCGAGGAACTTTTTGCGATCATTCCCGGGCCGGATTTCCCCACCGCGCCGCTGATTCTCGGCAGCGCGGGGGCCAAGGCGGCCTATCTGTCGGGGCGCGGTTCGATCCTCATGCGGGCGCGCCACCAGATCGAGGAAGGCCGCGGCGACCGCCGATCGATCGTGTTCACCTCGATCCCCTATCAGGTCGGCAAGTCGGGCCTGGTCGAAAAAATGGCCGAAGCCGCCAAGGACAAGCGGATCGAGGGCGTCGCGGATATTCGCGACGAGTCGAACCGCGAAGGCGTGCGCGTGGTCGTCGATCTCAAGCGCGATGCCACGCCTGAGGTGGTATTGAACCAGATCTGGCGGCACACGCCCGCGCAGGCGAGTTTCTCCGCCAACATGCTCGCGATTCGCGGCGGGCGGCCTGAAGTGTTCAGCCTGCGCGATATCATACAGGCGTTCATCACTTTCCGCGAGGAGGTGATCACCCGGCGCACCAAGTTCGAACTGAACAAAGCCCGCGACCGCGCGCATATCTTGCTTGGCCTGGTGGTCGCCGTCTCCAACCTCGACGAGGTGGTGGCGCTGATCCGCGGCGCCTCGAATCCGGCCGACGCGCGCGCCAAGCTGCTTGCGCGCGAATGGGCGATCGGCGACATCGCGCCCTATATCCGGCTGGTCGAGGCGATCGAGCCGGATGCCGAGCAGGAGGGCGGCACCTATCGTCTGTCGGAACGGCAGGTGAAGGCCATTCTCGATCTGCGCCTCCACCGGCTGACTGCGCTCGGCCGCGACGAGATCGGCGACGAGCTCAACACGCTTGCCGCCGCGATCGAGGGCTATCTCGCGATCCTGGCCGACCGGGTGCGCCTCTATGGCGTGATGCGCGACGAGCTGGTCGAAATCCGCGACACCTACGCCACCCCGCGCGTCAGCGAAATCGCGCCGGCGTGGGATGGGCTGGATGACGAAGACCTGATCGAACGCGACGAGATGGTCGTCACCGTCACTCTCGACGGGTATATCAAGCGGACCCCGCTCTCCACCTTCCGCGCGCAGAACCGCGGCGGCAAGGGCCGCGCCGGCATGGCGACCAAGGAAGAAGACGCGGTGATGGAGATGTTCGTCACCAGCACGCACAACCCGGTGCTGTTCTTCTCCACTGCCGGCAAGGTCTATCGGCTCAAGGTGTGGAAGCTGCCCGAAGGCGGGCCGGCCACGCGCGGACGCCCGATCGTCAACCTGCTGCCCGCGCTCGATGATGGCGAAACCATCGCCACCGTCCTCCCGCTGCCGGAGGACGAGGCAAGCTGGGGCGCGCTCAATGTCGTGTTCGCCACCGCGCGGGGCAATGTTCGCCGCAACAGCATGGATGCCTTTGCGAACATTCCTAGCAACGGCAAATTCGCTATGCGGTTTGACGACGATAGCGCCGACCGGCTGATTGGCGTTGCGCTGACGCAGCCGGGTGACGACATCCTGCTCGCCTCCAAATGCGGCAAGGCGATCCGCTTCCCGGCCGACGATGTGCGCGAATTCCAGAGCCGCACCTCCACAGGCGTGCGCGGAATGCTGCTCAAGGGTGATGACGAGGTGATCTCGCTCTCGATCCTGCAACGCGGCGGGATGCGCGATCAGGAAGAGCGCGAGGAGTATCTGCGCTTTGCCCCATGGAAGCCGGAGAAGGATGGCGAAATGCGCGACCAGGCGCGCTTTGCCGAATTGCGCGAGCGCGAGCAGTTCATCCTCACCGTCTGCGCCAATGGCTTCGGCAAGCTGTCCTCGGCCTATGGATATCGGCGCACGAGCCGTGGCGGTCAGGGCATCACCAATATCGACAATATCGAACGCAACGGGCCAGTCGTGGCCA
Organism: Qipengyuania sp. YIM B01966; assembly: GCF_016461955.1. Lineage (GTDB taxonomy): Bacteria > Pseudomonadota > Alphaproteobacteria > Sphingomonadales > Sphingomonadaceae > QFOP01. Next base: position 111,098 of record NZ_JADMNM010000002.1, read on the forward strand.
GCTTCCCGGCGACGCAGGCCGACCAGCTGATGCTGGTGACCGATCAGGCCAAGCTGATCCGTCTGCCCCTCGCGAGCCTGCGGGTCATCGGGCGCGGCTCAGCGGGCGTGCGGCTGTTCAAGGTGGCCGACGGCGAACAGGTTGTCAGCGCGGTCCGGCTCGACGAAGAAGAAGCGCCCGAGAACGCTGCGGAAGAGGCGATCGCGGAGGAGATGGTCGGCCGCACCGCGACCGAGGTGGCGGTCGACGATCAGCCCGACCGCGACGATCCGCCGCCCGCCGACGCCTGACGGGCGGCGGCGATCACGCCCGTCGCGATAAGAAATTGCCCGCCATAATAAAGCGGCCAGACCAGCCAGTCGGCCAGCGCCGTGGCCTGCCCGGCTGCGCGCGCGAAGATCAACAGGTCTGACACGACGAACAGGACGGCGCCGATGCCGACCCGGTAACGGCTGTAGCGGCTGAGCCACGCCGCCCCCGCCATCGCGCCAAGGCCGGTGGCATAGAGCGCCACCAGCGGATCGCGCGTCAGCCACCAGCCCAATAGCGGCGGGATCAGCAGCAGCGCGGTGGCGGCGGCTTTCTGGCTAGCGGCAGGGTCGGGCCGGCGCTGGGATCGATAGAGCCAGATCGCGACGAGGTGCCCTGCCAGAAAAATCGCCGCGCCTGCTTCCAGCGACAGTTCCAGCACCATGTCGGCCACGGCCCCAAGCACGAGGATGGCGGCGAGCATCTTGCGCTCGCGCCCAGCGGGCCCCGCCTGCCAGGCCCATAGTGCGAGCAGGGCAACGCCGCTGCCCTTGAGCGCGATCAATACCCCATCGGGCCACGGTTGGCGGGCGACGACGTAATAAAGCGCGGCGCCAAGCACGCTCGCAAACAGCCAGCTACCGTGCCTGTCGAACGTGTGCACTGCCCTTACCCCCGCCATTCCCTCGCCCACGCTTGGCCTTGAACAGCCCGGCTCGCAAGCGCTAGGCGCGGGCTATGACGCATGATGTGCATATTATCGGCGGCGGGCTCGCCGGCAGTGAAGCGGCCTGGCAGCTTGGCCGGCGCGGTGTCCGCGTGCGCCTCTCCGAAATGCGCGGCAGCGGGACCACCACGCCTGCCCATCAGGGCGATGGTCTGGCCGAACTGGTCTGCTCCAACAGCTTCCGCTCGGACGATGACGAGCGCAACGCGGTCGGCCTGCTGCACCATGAAATGCGCCAACTCGATTCGCTGATCATGCGCGCGGGCGAAGTGGCGCGTGTGGCGGCGGGCTCCGCCATGGCGGTCGATCGCGACGTATTCTCGGCCGAAGTCGCCCGTGAACTGAACGCGTTGCCCACGGTTTCGGTCGTGCGCGAGCGGGTGGATCGCCTGCCCCATGCCGGGCTCACCATCGTTGCGACCGGGCCGCTCACCGCCGAGGAGCTGGCGCAAAGCATTGTCGCCGCAACCGGCGAGGATCGGCTCGCCTTCTTCGACGCCATCGCCCCGATCGTGCACCGCGACAGCATCGACATGGATGTGTGCTGGTTCCAGAGCCGCTGGAACAAGGGCGACGGCAAGGATTACATCAACTGCCCGATGACCCGCGAACAATACGCGGCCTTCCATCAGGGTCTGCTCGACGGCGAAAAAACCGAATTCCGCGAATGGGAAGCTAGCACTCCCTACTTCGAAGGGTGTATGCCGATCGAGGTGATGGCCGCGCGCGGGTTCGACACCCTGCGGTTCGGCCCGATGAAGCCGGTCGGACTGGACGACCCGCGGACCGCGACACCCGAATTTCCCCAAGGCCGCTGGCCCCACGCGGTGGTGCAATTGCGGCAGGACAACAAGCTCGGCACGCTGTGGAACATGGTCGGGTTCCAGACCAAGCTCAAATATTCAGCGCAGGTCGAACTGTTTCGGACGATCCCGGGGCTGGAAAAGGCCGAATTCGCACGGCTGGGCGGCTTGCATCGCAACACCTTTCTCAATTCGCCGACGCTGCTTGACCGGCAGTTACGGCTGCGGGCGGCGCCGCATATCCGCTTTGCCGGCCAGATCACGGGGTGCGAAGGGTACGTCGAAAGCGGCGCGGTGGGGTTGCTGGCAGGAATAATGACCGCGTGCGAACTGACGGGGCGATCATGGCAGGCACCCCCGCGGACGACGGCGCTCGGTGCCTTGCTGGCGCATATCACCGGCGACGCCGAGGCGGACAGCTACCAGCCGATGAACATCAATTTCGGGCTGTTCCCGCCCCTGCCGGACATACGCAAGAAGGCGCGCAAGGAAGCGTACACTGCACGCGCGAAAGCTGATCTCGGCGCCTGGCAGGCCGCGATCGCCGCTTAACAGCGGCAGGCCGGACGCGCGGCCGGCTTGGGCGCGGTGGAGGCAAATTCGGCCTGGCTCAGTTCGCGATCGCGGTTCCGGTCGGCCTTGTCGAACTTGTCGACCGTAGCCACCGCCCACTCCTCGAATGTCAGCAGGTTATTCCCGTCCTTGTCGAGCTTGCGGAAGGCTGCGCTCCGCGTCGAGAGCATCTCGCTGCGCGTGACCCTGAGGTCGCGATTGCGATCATAGCGAAAGAATCGGCGCTGCTCACGGGTCAGTTCGGTCGCCTCGGGCGGCGACGGGCCGCGTAATGTGCCGGGATCGGCAATCGGCAGCTCCTCGGGTCCCGGCGTAGGGAGCGCTGCGGCGGGCGGGGGTGCCGCCTCCTCGACCTGCGCCCTTCCCTGCCACCAGAACAGCCCGACGCTGAGGAGGAGCAGCGAGAGAAAACCGCCGAGTATGAAATTGCGCGTACCCGTCACCTAATTCTCCTGCCAGCGATAGGGTTGGCCCAGTATCGTCAGCCGTAATGCTTCACCCAAACGTGGCGCCTTGCCCTGTATCGCTGACAGCCGCCGCAATGTCAGTCCTTCGAGAATGGACATCCACCGTAAGGCGCGCGGAAGCTTGCTGCCGGCCTGCTGAACCAAAAGGTCAATCGCCGCCTGGCTTTCGCGCGGGTCAGAAACGTGAATAGCGAAATCGGCCAGCGCCCACCGCGTACCGGCAGCCGCCGCCGCCAAAGGTTCGCCCGTACCGCTGAGCCCGGCGGCCCACGTCCAGCCCTTTGCGCGGTGCTGCGCAAACAGCCTTATATCCGCCGCCGTCAGTTGCTCCTGAAGAAGCAATTCCCATCCCTCGGCAAGATCCCGTAATGTGGCGGTAGGATACCCTGCCTCTGCCAGCCTGCGGAGCACTGGTGGCGCCTCCGGGGGTACCGAACCTGCGCCCAACACCTCGCGCCACCAGGCAAGCTTCAATTGCTTCAAACCCGTTTCGGCCTCGCGGCGAACGATCTCGCCCAGCGTGCGATCAAGCTCGAACAGGCTGGCGATTGCCCCACGCTGGTGCGCCGGGGCAAAGGCCAAGGCGAGCTGTTGCTCAGGCGTGAGAGGCGGCGCAACCGACACATCGGCGCCCTGTTACGACCCATGTAAGCTGTCAAGGCAAACGGCCGGCTTGCAGAATGTTAACCTTTTGCTTTCGTTTTCCGGATACTTGCACGGTGTAGGGCGCGCAGGTTGCAGAAGGAACGTGACGAGCATGATGTCCGCGATCAGCACCCGCTTTCTGCGCAAATTTCGCCGAAACGTCAGTGGCAACACAACGATGCTAGTCGCGTTCGGCATGCCTGCCCTGATCGGCGGGGCCGGGCTGGCCACGGATTTTTCGCAATACTACATGTGGAAGCGCGAAATGCAGCATGCGGCCGACCAGGCGGCGATAGCCGGCGCATTTGCTCTCGCCGGCGAGAAGGACGAGCTCTATGCTGACCGCGCGGCGCAGGAATTCGCGCATAATCTCGACAACACGACCGAGTTCGTCTCTGACCCGACAATCAATCTCGTCGATTATGCCGGGGGCGAGAACAATGCCGTTGCGGTGACCGCCACGGCGTCGCGCTCACTGCCATTCAGCTCGTTCCTGACCCGTTCGCCTCTCGTTGTCTCGGTATCGGCCCAGGCCACATGGCGGCGCGGCGATTCGTTTGCGGCGTGCGTCAAAGCGCTCGCCACCGATGGCGTCGGGGTCGACATTCACAACGGCGCAACCGTTAACGCGCGTTGCGGGATTGCCGCTTTGTCGTGCGACAATTCTGACGCCGACGGCGATAACGGCCATGCGATCATCATTGGTGACAATGCCACCATCGAGGCAGACTCGATCGCCGCATGCGGATCGATCCAGGCGCCCGACGGACTCGCCGTGCATGAAGGCGTACGCGGTCTGGAAGACGAGTTCGCCGATCTGCCCACCCCACAGCCGCAGGATCCGCGCCGCAAGTCGCTCGATTGCAGCAAGGGCAAGGTGAAGGTCGCGGCACCGGCCCCCGGCGTTTATTCAAGCTTCGTAGCGCAGTGCAACGTCACCATGGCGCCCGGTATTTACGTCATCGATGGCGGCGTGCTCGACCTCAGCACGAATTATAGCGTGACCGGAACGGGCATCATGTTCGTCCTGAAGAATGGTGCGCAGATGAAGCTGGGCGGAACGGGCAATGCTGGCCCGATATCGCTCACCCCGATTACCGCGTCGCAAATGGTCGGCACGGTCAACGCGCCATATGCGGAACGGTATCAGGGTATCCTGGTGTTCGAGGACAAGAGCAATACGCTGAGCGGCGGGCACAAGCATATCATCAACGGCAATACGCAGGGCACGATCGAAGGGCTGATCTACACGCCCAGGAACACCATGCGCATCAACGGCGGAGCGCGCGTGTCCGGCTCCTGTCTGCTCTTGTCGGCAAACCGGGTGGAGATCGGCGGTAATGCCCACCTCAGCACATTTTGCCCGACGGACGATTCGCTGAGCGGCGGCTACGTCCGCGGCGGAGTACGGTTGGTCGCCTGATGCGCGCGCTGGTTCACCTTGGCGCCCGCTTGATGTGCAACTGTCGCGGTACAGCGATGATCGAAACGGCATTGGTTGCGCCGCTCCTGCTCACGCTGGGTCTAGGTGCTTTCGAGGTCGGCACGATGTTGACGCGCTATCAGGAACTCGAGAGCGCTGCGGCCGAAAGCGAGTTGATCGCGCTGACCTTCGCCGATGGTGGCGAGGAAAGCCTGCCAAAGATGAAGGCAATCATCGGCGCCTCGCTCGGCATCCCGGCCGCAACCCTCGACCATAAAGTGAGGCTCAGCAAAAGCTACCGCTGCGGGGTCTCGGAAACACTGGTTGCTGCCGCCACCGCCTGTCCCGAGGATGTACTGGTGTCAGAACTGGTCAAGATCGAGTTGCGCGATACTTACACTCCGACCTGGACGCATTTCGGTGTCGGCGGCCCGGTGAATTTCGCGATCGACCGCTCGGTGCAGGTGAACTGATGGCGCGCAATCTATCTTGTCGGGTCCGCGATGACCGCCAGGGCGGAGCATTGATTGAATTCGCGCTGGCTGCGCCGCTGGTGCTGGCCATGCTGATCGGTATTCTGCAGGTCGGCGTGCATGTCCAGAACAGCAGTGCGCTCAAATCGGTCGCATCCGACGCTGCGCGAAGCATCGCGATCGATTACCAGAAGTCGTTGACCCTGACGAATCTCCAGATGGAAGAGCGCGCTTTTGCTATTGCCGTTTCGTCACCATACATGCTGCTTGACGAGCGTCTGGACGTCACGATCACGGATCAGCCCACACGGATCACCGGCGCGATCGAAAAGAAGCTGACGATGACCTACGTCCGGCCCAGCTTCTTGGGTTTCATTGGCATCGACGACAGCATATCGACCTACTCCCGGCCGATCTTTCTTACAGCGACGCCGACCGGCGCGTGATTTGGTCCCTAGCTGAACAAATTAACCATTATCGTTGAGCATCGAATTACGCGGGTTTGCTAGGCCAACTGCCATGCGGCGGGGCAAATCAAGCATAGTCGTGACCGTGAGAAGGTGCCTCGAGCGGCTCCTGCGCGAAAGCGCGGCCAACACGATGATGATCGTGGCCGGTGGCTTGCTGCCCCTGCTTGCGCTCATCGGCGGCAGCATCGATGTAGGCCGCGCCTATCTTGCCGAAACCCGGCTGCAGCAGGCTTGCGACGCCGGGGTTCTGGCAGCGCGTAAGCGCTTGGGGTCCCAAGCCGTGCTGGATGGTGGGATTCCTGCCGAGGTCGAACGCGCGGCCCAGCGATTTTTCGGCGTCAACTATCAGGACGGAGCATTCGGCAGCGAGAACCGCGCCTTTCGGATTGCGCTGGACGACCAGTTCTCGGTCAACGGCAGCGCTCAGGTCGATGTGCCGACAACAATCATGTCGATTTTCGGTCAAGATAGCGTCGATCTGTCGGTCGCGTGCACAGCCAGGCTCAACTTCAGCAATCTCGACATCATGATGGTGCTCGATGTCACTGGGTCGATGCGGCACACCAATGCGGGGGACAGCGCACCGCGGATCGACGTGATGAAGGCAGTGATCCGGGATTTCCATCGGCAGCTCGAAAGCTCCAAATCGCCCACATCGCGCGTTCGCTACGGCTTCGTCCCCTATGCCAGCAATGTCAGCGTCGCCCATTTATTGAAAGATGAATGGGTGACGACGCGCTGGACGTATCAGTCGCGTGAGCAGATGCCCAGTACACGCACGTACGAGAGAAACTGGCGCTATGTATCAGGCACCCGTTCGAGCTGGACGCCGCAGTCGAGTTATGCAGCAACCTATTACCCGCCCGGAACGTCCCCGGAGGAATCGCTCGATAGCGCGAGCGCAACATCTTCTGGCACCTATCGCTGCGAACAGCCCCTTCCCCGCAATACGGTAAACTCACGCGACCGTTTGCTGGGCACCGCTCAGTATCCGTTTGCCGGTCCAACATCCGGCACACAGATCGTGCAGACATACCGGCGAACCCGGACGGGCGACAGTTTTCGGCACAGCCTCAACAATGGTGTGTGTACTGTTGAGAAACAGATAGAAACCGACTTCGTCGAGGATTTCGACCGGGTGGCCGAGCCACATTTCGCATGGCGGTATGCCCCGATCGAATATGATGTGGCGAATTGGCGGACCGAGGGCACGAACTGCATAGAAGAACGCAAGACTACGCGGATTACCGATTATTCGTCAGTCGATCTTGCCGCCAATCTCGATCTCGACATTCACACTGTCCCCACTGCAGATAACCCCAATACGCAGTGGCGACCGATGTATCCGCGACACGTCTATGCACGGGCGTTCGATCAGTGGGGCTATGGCAGCTGGAAAGTCGCCCCTACCGTATCGAGCAGCACATATGCCCAAGTGGGTTATTGGTGGATGTCAGGATGCCCTGCCCCTGCCCGCAAGCTTGCACAAATGGACCAGGGCGCTCTCGACAGCTACCTGGCGACTCTCAGTCCGGCCGGTGCGACCTATCATGACATCGGCATGATCTGGGGTGGACGGCTGCTGTCGCCCAGAGGACTGTTCGCGGCCGAGAACGCAGACCTCGCCGGCAACCCGACGTCGCGCCATCTGATCTTCCTGACAGATGGGCAGACCGAACCCTATGACATGGCCTATGGCAGCTACGGCCTCGAACCGCTCGACCGGCGTCGCTGGCAACCGGGAGGCCCGATGACGTTGGCCCAGACGGTAGAAGCGCGCTTCGGCGTTGCCTGCAACGAAGTGAAGAAGATGAATACGACCGTCTGGGTGATCGCCTTCGGGACCGAACTCAACGCCGCCATGACCCAATGCGCCGGGGCCGGCCATTATTTCGAAGCGGACAGCGCTGAATCCCTCAACCAGGCCTTCTCCACCATCGCGCAATCGATGGGCGAATTGAGGTTATCGCGGTGAACACGCTGCGCAGCCTCCTTAACCTGCGTCGCGAGCATAGCGGTGTGACTGCGATCGAGTTCGCCCTGATCGCGCCGGTCTTCCTGCTGACGCTGATGGGCATCTGGGATATCGGGTTCAACATGTATGCGAACACCCTGCTCCAGGGTTCGCTCCAGAAAGCCGCGCGGGATTCGACCATCGAAGGCGCCTCGACGGCTGTGCTGGATGCGCGAGTGACCGATATGGTCCACCACATCGTACCTAACGCCGCGCTCACCTTCAGCCGCCGCGCCTATGCTGATTATTCCTCCGTCGGGCAGTCCGAGGATTTCACCGATCTCAACGAGGATGGCGCCTGCAATGACGGCGAGCCGTATGAAGATGCTAACGGCAATGGAGCCTACGACACCGACCGCGGCGCGGCGGGCATCGGCGGCGCTCGGCTGGCCGTGCTATACGAGGTCAGCATGAGCTACCCGCGGATATTCCCGATGGCGCAGCTCGCCGGGCAATCCGGCACGGTCACGATCAACGCGGCGACGGTCCTGCGCAATCAACCCTACTCTTCGATAGAGCGGACGCTGGAGACGCGGTCATGCGGTTGATCCGTCTGGGGGCCGCCACTGCCGGCGTGGCGATGGTCGAGTTCGCCCTGACCCTGCCGTTCCTCCTGGCGGTCAGCCTGTATGGAATCGAGACGATCAATCTCGTCGTCACCACCATGCGCATCAACCAGGCAGCCACGCACATCGCCGACAATGCATCGAGGATCGGAGACATCTCCCGGCTTGAGAACCAGCAGATTTACGAAAGTGACATCAGCGATCTGCTGCTTGGCGCGGCGCATCAGACGGGTGCTGGGCTCGACCTGTTCGGCCGGGGGCGGGTAATCATCTCCAGCCTCGAGACAGTCCCGGGCACCGAGGACGGCCGCAATTATATTCACTGGCAGCGGTGCAAGGGGCGCAAGGTCCACGCCTCGACCTACGGCAACGAAGGTGACGGTCTTGGCAGCCCGGCGATCTACAGCATGGGCCCGGCGGACGCGCCGGTGTCGGCTTTCGACCATCGTGATGCGGTGATGTTCGTCGAGATTGCCTATGACTACCGACCGCTATTTTCCGATATGTTCGTCAGCGACCGGACGATTCGCGCGCACGCTGCTTTCAACGTGCGCGCCGACCGCGATCTAACCCAAATCTATCAGCGCGACGAAAATCAGCCCGATACGCCCGAGACCTGCGACAAGCATGACAGCTTCGACATCGTGGTTGCCTAACGGTAGCACACTTTCCGCGCGGCGGCCGCAATCTGCTCCGCATTGATCAGCGCCAGCTTCTCAAGATTGGCGGCGTAGGGCAGCGGTACGTCCGCATCAGTCACGCGCATTACCGGCGCGTCGAGGTGGTCGAAGCCCTCTTCCATACAGATGGCCATAATCTCCGACGCGATCGAGCAGGTCGGCCAGCCTTCTTCTGCCACCACCAGCCGGTTGGTCTTGGCAAGGCTGGCGAGCACGGCTTCGCGGTCGAGCGGGCGCAAGGTTCGCAGATCCAGCACCTCGGCCTCGATCCCCTCGCCCGCCAGAGTTTCGGCTGCCTCAAGAGCAAAGCCGACCCCGATCGAGTAGCTGACGATGGTTACATCCCGGCCCTCGCGCACGATCCGTGCCTTGCCGATCGGCAGGACGTGATCGTCCAGTTCGGGCAGTTCGAAAGTGCGGCCATAAACCAGCTCGTTCTCCAGGAACACAACCGGGTCTTCGCTGCGGATCGCGGCCTTCAGCAGCCCCTTGGCGTCCGACGCGTCATAGGGGGCGATAACGACCAGTCCCGGCACGCTGGCATACCACGGTCCGAAATTCTGGCTGTGCTGCGCTCCGACCCGGCTCGCTGCGCCATTGGGGCCGCGGAACACGATCGGGCACCGCATCTGGCCGCCCGACATATAATTGGTCTTGGCAGCCGAATTCACGATGTGGTCGATCGCCTGCATCGCGAAGTTGAAGGTCATGAATTCGACAATCGGGCGCAGGCCGCCCATGGCGGCGCCCGCGCCGATGCCGGCAAATCCATATTCGGTGATCGGCGTGTCGATGACGCGCTTGGGCCCGAATTCGTCGAGCAAGCCCTGCGTCACCTTGTAGGCGCCCTGATATTGCGCGACCTCTTCGCCCATCACGAACACGCGTTCGTCGCGGCGCATTTCCTCGGCCATCGCGTCGCGCAATGCCTCCCGGACCGAGATTGTCAGCATGTTGGTCCCGGCGGGCACCTGGGGATCGGCTTGTGCCACCGGCGCGCGCTTCTCCGCACCCTCCTCGGCAATTTCAGCGGGCGCTTCGGCAGCCGCTTTGGGTGCAGCTGGGAGGTCCGCCGCCGGGTTGCCAGGCGCCTCTTCCACCTTGGCAGCGGCCGGTGCCTGTCCCGCCCCTTCTCCGTCTGTGTCGAGCGTCGCGATGACGGTGCCGACCTTCACGTTTTCGGTGCCTTCAGCGACAAGCAGCTTACCCACCACGCCTTCATCGACCGCTTCGAATTCCATGGTCGCCTTGTCGGTTTCGATCTCGGCAATGACATCGCCTGACGAAACACTGTCGCCTTCCTTCACCAGCCAGCGAGCCAGCGTACCCTCTTCCATCGTGGGGGAGAGTGCGGGCATCTTCAGTTCGATCGCCATCTCAATACTCCTCCACCAGCACGTCGCTATGGAGTTCGGATGGCTCCGGCTCGGGCGAGGTTTCGGCAAAATCCGCCGCTTGCGCGACGCGGGATCGGATATCCTTGTCGATGGCCTTCAACGCATCTTCGTTCTGTCCGCGCTCGATCAGTTGGGCGCGCGCGCGTTCGATCGGATCGTTATGCTCGCGCTGCTCCTGTACCTCTTCGCGGGTACGGTATTTAGCCGGGTCCGACATCGAATGCCCGCGATAGCGATAGGTCTGGCATTCCATCAGCACCGGGCCGTTGCCGGCGCGAACATAGTCGAAGGCGATCTCGGCCGCCTGCCTGACTTCCAGCACGTCCATTCCGTTCACATCCATGCCGGGTATCCGGAACGCCGTTCCGCGACGATAGAAATCGGTTTCGGCCGAACTGCGGCTGACCGCAGTGCCCATCGCATACTGGTTGTTCTCAACCACGAACACGATCGGCAGCTTCCACAGGCTGGCCATGTTGAAGGTTTCGTAGACCTGCCCCTGATTGGCTGCACCATCGCCGAAATAAGCCAGGCACAGGCCGCCATCGCCGCGATATTGATGCGCCAGCGCGAGCCCGCCGCCCAGTGCGACCTGCGCGCCGACAATGCCGTGGCCACCGTAGAACTTATGCTCTGTGCTGAACATATGCATCGAGCCGCCCTTGCCCCGCGAGATGCCCGCCTCGCGCCCGGTAAGTTCGGCCATGATGATATTGGGGTCGATCCCGTAAGCGAGCATGTGTCCGTGGTCGCGATAACCGGTGATCACGCTGTCTAGATCGGGATTGAGCGCGCTCTGCAGCCCGATGGCGACTGCTTCCTGCCCGATATAGAGGTGGCAGAAGCCGCCAATCAGGCCCAGCCCGTAAAGCTGCCCGGCCTTTTCCTCGAAGCGGCGGATGAGCAGCATCTGCTCGTAAAAATGCATAAGCTCGTCGTCGCTCGCGGCATAGCGCGGATTTGCCACGAGGCGGTCCTGCAACGAGCGCAGGGCAAACGCTTCTGCGTTATCGCCGGCACCCGGCGTGGGCGGCGTAGTGGTCGCTGTGGCAGATTGGCGGGCTGTCTTGGCCAAGACCGATATCCTTTGTCAGATCGCGGCCCCACGCCGCTACGGCATGGCCATGCCTATGCGCAATTGCGCGCCGCCGCGCAATCCGACGCGGGTCGAGGTCGGATAACGGTTATTTGCTTTCGAGGGAAATCACGATCTCGTCAGGGTGGACGACATTGTGATTGGTCCGCAGCAACTCGCCAACCAGATCGGGATCGGCATTGTCGGGGTCGAGCAGTGCGACACGGTTGCGCAGCTTGTCGCGCTCCTGCTCCAGCTGCACGATCCGCGCCTGGCGTTCATCGCGCAGGCGAAGGTTCTCGCCCCAGGCGAGAAAACCGCTCGGCCCCGCAATCGCCAGACCGCCCAGTAGCAGAAGGATCGCCAGCGCGACACCTTGGGTCAGCTTCTCGCGGGGGAGCGCTATGCGATGGCCTTCTTTTGTCACCCGCCCAAGAATCACATAAACCCCGATGGTTCAAGCGTTTTGATGCGCACGGCGAAATCGCCTCAGCGCCGTTCCGGTTGATCGGTGGTAAGAGCTAGGATAGTGGTTGCCGATGAAACCGGTTCGGAGCGCGTGATGGCTGATCTGTTTGATAATCCCCTTGGCCTCGACGGGTTTGAGTTCGTCGAGTTTTCGGCGCCCGAAAAAGGCGTGCTGGAACCCGTGTTCACCCAGATGGGCTTCTCGCTGGTGGCGCGCCACCGGTCAAAAGAGGTGCAATTGTGGCGTCAGGGCGGGATCAACCTGATCGCCAATTACGAGCCCAAAAGCCCGGCAGCATTTTTCGCGGCCGAACACGGCCCGTCGGCCTGCGGCATGGGCTTTCGCGTGCGCGATGCCGCCGATGCCTATGCCAAGGCGCTCGAGCGCGGGGCAGAGCCGGCTGAAAGCCGCACCGGGCCGATGGAACTGCGCATCCCGGCGATCCGCGGGATCGGCCATTCACTGATCTATCTGATCGACCGCTATGAAGGGTCGGCCAAGGGCGACCTGTCAATCTACGACATCGATTTCGAGTACGAGCCGGGGGTGGATCGGCACCCCGTCGGCGCCGGAATGAAGGTGATCGATCACCTGACGCACAATGTCTATTGCGGGCGCATGGCCCATTGGGCCGCATTTTACGAGCGCATCTTCAACTTCCGTGAAATCCGCTATTTCGACATCAAGGGCGAATATACCGGCCTCACCTCCAAGGCGATGACCGCGCCGGACGGCAAGATCCGCATTCCACTGAACGAGGAGGGCGCCAGCGGCGGCGGGCAGATCGAGGAATATCTGCGCGAATATAACGGCGAAGGCATCCAGCACATCGCACTCGCCAGCGACGATCTCTACACCAGCTGGGATCAGCTCAAGGCGCTGGGCGTGCCGTTCGCTTCAAGCCCGCCCGACACCTATTACGAGATGATCGATGACCGCCTGCCCGGCCATGGTGAGCCGGTGGCCGAATTGCAGCAACGCGGTATCCTGCTTGATGGCTCGACCGCTGACGGCGATCCGCGCCTGCTGCTGCAGATTTTCGGCCAGACGGTGATCGGCCCGGTGTTCTTCGAATTCATCCAGCGCAAGAAGGATGAGGGGTTCGGGGAAGGCAATTTCACCGCCCTGTTCAAGTCCATCGAAGCCGATCAGTTGAAGCGCGGCGCGCTTGCCGGTGCCGGCGCGAAGGCGACGGAGGACGCCCAATGACCGGCCCTGTCTCCCTCTCGGGCATTCACCACGTCGCCTATCGCTGCAAGGACGCAAAGGAGACTGTCGAGTGGTACGGCCGCGTGCTCGGGATGGATTACACCACCGCCTTTGCCGAGGATCACGTCCCCTCCACCGGCGCGTATGACCCCTATATGCACGTCTTCCTCGACGCCGGGAACGGCAACGTGCTGGCCTTTTTCGAACTGCCCAACCAAACCCCCATGGGCCGCGACGAGAACACGCCGGCCTGGGTCCAGCATCTGGCATTCAAGGTGCCTGACGAGGCCGCGCTGATGGCTGCCAAGGCGCATGTCGAAAGCTGCGGTATCGACGTGCTGGGTCCGACGCATCACGGCATTTTCAAGTCGATTTATTTCTTCGATCCTAACGGCCACCGCGTCGAACTGGCGGCCGATATCGGAACTGACGAGCAATATGCCGAGCTGAAGCGCGTCGCGCCGATGATGCTGGACGAATGGTCTGCCACGAAGAAGGCGCCCCGGCACGCCGATTGGCTCCATGCGATCGCCAGAGCCGAACACGCAGCGGAGACGCCGGACGACGCCTGACAGGTACGCCTGCTCCTCCGGTCAGCCCTCCAACTCCACGGGCCACGAATCGGCGTCGAGCTTTTGGCAGCGATCGTGCGGGCACAGCATAACCGCCTCCTCAGCTTCAAAGCGCAGTTGGTCCGGGGCCAGCCCGACAAACGCGCTTGCTGCCTCGCCAGCGGGGTGAATCACAACATAGCTGACCTTGCGCCGCTGCGTGCCGAGCATGAGGTCAACGACCTCGCCGTATTTTTCGCCATCGGCGGTTCGCACGGTCCTACCGATCAGCCCACTCACGGGTGCGATGGTCTCCACGTCGGTGCTTTCGGCGCTGGCCGCATTGGCTTCGGCGGCGGCTTCTTCGGCCACGGCAACCTGCCCCAACCAGCGCCTGATCCCCACTCCGTTCACGACCGTCAGCGCGGCATTGACTGAAATGGCGAACCAGTCGCCCTTCGCAATGCCGAGGATCGTAAAGATAGCTGCGCCGATCGTCAGAGCGATAAAGCCGTAACCGGTAATCCGCGCGCCCTTGTTGGCTGCTGTCAACAGGGCGCCGACGAGAATGGCGAATGGGCCGAAATACGGCGCGACAGTCTCGATAATGGTGCGCTTCCTCGCTTCGGCCCGCGGATGCCAGTGGTGCGCCCGGCGTGACAACGATGGGCACTTAGATCAATGGGAAATTTTCGTCGCAGCGTTGGCTTAGCGTCCGCTTTGCGCCCCAATTCCAGTCTCTTGCCTTATTGGCTTGTTGCCCCAAAAGCTGACACATACGCGTCGCCTGAGTTATTCGAAATGCGGCAAGCGACCTCACATGATCGGGCCGGGGCTGGGTGATTGGATTTAAACGCGATAGCAATGCCGCTGCGTGAAAAGGGTGATTCCAGCGATGTGGCCATTCCAAAAGAAGAAGAAGAAGCAAATTCACGGCTTCATCGGTGCGTCGGGCCTAACTGATTGGTGGTTGACCGAATTTGACGATGACGAGCGCGCGCATATCCTAGCGACGTTTCAGCCTATGGGCGCGATCGATGGGGAAAGTATGCTGATCGAAGGGTCAAGCAGCGGCGACGTTAGCAACCCCAGTGCCCTACTTTCAACGTTGGCGACTTGGTTCAAACATGAGGCAGACCGCACCATTGGGTTCCGAATAATTGACAAAGCGGAGGAGCTGCTTGCCGTCTCAGAGAATGTTCTGACGAAACACTTCACATATCAGGCGAAGGCTATGGTCTACTACAGATGGCGAGACGCAGATAGCTTCGCTCTTGAACGAGCTGAGACAGCCTGCCGAGATCAGATTCAGCTATCACATTTGGCTGCTGAGGCTTTCCTCGCACCCGCAAGAAAACCTTTTATCGAGATCGACTGGTTCGAAGATAGCGGGGAAGAGGCGCAGCGAAAGATCGACCTCGTCCAGAGGGGTGAGGCGACGTTTGACAGGTATCCGCCAGACACGTTGCCGTCGCACCATGGCTACAAGCAGCTTGCTATCATCCTTGAGAAGCGCGGCGATTATGTTGCCGCAGGTGCCCTATCCGAGGAAGCAAGAGAACAAGGATGGAAAGGTGATTGGGATACAAGGATTGCACGGCTAAACAAAAGGATCGTCAAGCTTTCCAACTGACGCCATCATGCATCAGTTTGACAGCCGACACTGCTCTCTCGGTGGACTTGCATCAACCGCCACTGCACGTAATTTTTTTGGCGGCAGGAATGGCATGAGAATGAACCAACCTCGTCGTGCTTCATATCAAGAAAGAAGCGCCAGGGCATGAGGTTGGCGGCGCTGCACGCCTCGCAGTTCACGGGGACCGTCACCTGCTCGAAGCCGAAGCCGTCGTCGTCCCGCGTAGCCTTCCACGTCTGCTTGCATTCTGGGTTCAGACAGTGGACGTGCTGCCCGTCGCGCGCCGTTTGTTCAATTCGCCGCACGAGCATTCGAACTTCACTTCCTCTCCGAGGCCGGAGAATGTCATAGTCCCCTTGGCGAGCCTCCGAAGTTCCGCCTGCACCTCCTCCACCTTCGCACGGATGCGCGGCCGATCACCGTATGCTGGTATTGCATCGTTGCGGTGTTCGGATAGGTGGGCGTAAAGCGCCAGCTTGGCCAGCGCGTTCCACAGCTTTGCAATGTTCTGCGGGTTGAAACCGATTTCCGTCCCGACTTCCATATACTCGTCATCTTCCAGCTTAACACCGGGGGCGATTGGCGACTTGCTGATACTGAGGGTGAGGGTCTTGCCGAGATGCTCGTTCACCTCTTTGATGAGCATGTTGACCACGGCACCAGGCTGCCAGCGCCGAAGCTGCTCGTGGGAAATGTAATCATGCCGCTGGCGGAATCGATCGTAGCATACCCGTTCGAGCGCCAACCGAGCCTCCAAGGCAGCATAGGTCACGCTCTGGTCGGTGTCCTCATCCAGCAGCGCGTCGATATGCTTGATGACCGGGTCCAAGTTTATCATTATTCAATTCTGACATCGTGTGATCGGAGTGTCACCGGGCAGATATGTGACGTGCGACATCAAGAAACAGCCCCTGGACGGCGGCTTTTGCCGATTTGCAACCGAAAGCTGACCGTCTCCTCCCGGCCCAACAACGGCCGAGTTCGCTGGCTTGGGTTCGACCTCTCGAGCGCGGCCCTTGAGTGCAGCAGACGCGCGAGCAGAACGCACCCCACACCAGCCCTCGCGGCGCAGAGAAAAGCCTTCACGGCCGACGCCGACATTCTTGAAAGACAACTGGCTGACCCGCAGCGCCGGATTACTCCCCACATCATTGAGAGGTTCAGCAATCTGCTGCGAGAAAAGTTCGCCCACGTGGATGACCCCCTTCGGCGAGAGTACGTTCGCCTTCTCGTTGATCGGGTTGAGGTTGACCACGAACGGATTCGGATCGTGGGTTCCAAAGCTGCCGTCGCACGAGCAGTGACAGGAACTCCCCCCACAAATGGTGCCCAAAGCTGTACCGGAATGGTGCGCCCGACAGGATTCGAACCTGTGGCCCCCAGATTAGGAATCTGGTGCTCTATCCTGCTGAGCTACGGGCGCGCCTGGGTCGCCGATTAGGCTAGAGGTCGCGTGCTGGCAATCAGTTCAGTTCCTCAGGCGGCGCAACTGGCAGCGGGAGCGGCGCCACCGTAACGCCTTCTTCGACCAGCGCCTTCGCCTCGGCGAGCGTCGCCTGCCCGTGGATTGGCCGGTGCTCGGCGTCGCCATAATGCATCTGGCGCGATGTCTCGGCAAATTTGCGCCCGACCCACTTGCTGTCCTTGAGCATCTCGGCCTGCGCCTTGGCCAGCGCGGCCAGCGCCTGCTGCATGGCGGGCGGTGGGGCGTTGCCGGCGACTGGGACGGCTCTATCCGCACCCCGCGCATTGGTCTTGGCTGGTACGGCGGGGGCCATTGGGGCCTTAACGACTTGGGTATCGCCGCAATAGGGGCACACTATCAGTCCGCGCCCCTGCTGGCGTTCGAACTCCGCACTCGAGGCAAACCAGCCCTCGAACCGGTGGCTATCGGTGCAGGCAAGGTCGAAAACGATCATGGCGGCGCTATGGGCGGATAGGTCGCCGGTTGGCAAGGCTGGGCAGACGGGTGCGGACTTCCGCAATCCGCGCGAGATCAATGTCGCAAAAACCCACCTGCCCGCCCGCGCTGCCCATATCGAGCAGCACCTCGCCCCACGGATCGACCACCAGGCTGTGACCGAAAGTCTCGCGTCCATCTTCATGCCGACCTGCCTGCGCTGCGGCGATCACGAAGGCGCTTGCCTCGATCGCGCGGGCCCGCTGCAGGATGTGCCAGTGGGCCCGCCCCGTCGGCACGGTGAACGCAGCGGGAATGGCAATCGCATCGCAGCTTTCGCGCCCAAGCGCCTCGAACAGAGCCGGAAAGCGCAGATCGTAGCAGATGGTCAGCCCGAGCCGGCCGACGGGGGTGCCCGCCACGGTGACGATGTCGCTCCCCGCGCGGTAGGCCGCAGATTCCTGCCAATCATCGCCGCCACCCAGCGCGACGTCGAACATATGGATCTTGTCGTAACGGGCGACGATCTCGCCCCGGCTGTCGATCACGAAAGACCGGTTGGCGAGGCTGCCGTCCTCGTTTCGAATGGCGAGTGAACCGAGCGCAATCCAAAGGCCGTGTTCGCGCGCCGCCTGTTGCATCGCGCTCAGCGCCGCGTTGCCACCCTCGCTGACGATATGCGGAGCGGCCCGCGCCCGGTCACGGTCGAGCAGACCTGACATTTCCGGCGTGAACAGCATGGCCGCCCCGCCCTCACCCGCACGCTCGGCCGCGTGCGCGAGAAGGTCGGCATTACGCGCCGGATCGATCCCGGTCGTCGCCTGCAACAGCGCAATGCGGACCATGCGGCGGCTGTCAGCCGGCGAGCAGGCTATCGAGCTTGCCGCGCCGTTCCAAATCGGCCAGCTCGTCCGACCCGCCGACATGGGTTTCGCCGATGAAGATCTGCGGCACTGTCCGCGCAGTCGGCGCGCGTCGCATCATCTCGTCGCGCTTCTCGCCGCCCAGCGTGATGTCGTAATCATTATAGGCGGCGCCTTTCTGGTCGAGCAGCCGCTTGGCGCGCGCGCAATAGCCGCAGCCGAACTTGGTATAGATGTCGATCTTCGGCGCGGGCATCAGTTTCTCCTGGGAGTTGAAATCGGGCGATGCGTGACCAAGTCAGGTCCGAAGGGTGCCGCAAGCCGGGCCCTTCGTCCAAATCAAATTGCTCAATGGAGGATTTGTTTCAATGTCCCGTTTCGATTTTACCCCCTACCGCCGCTCGACCGTGGGTTTTGACCGTCTGTTCGACCTGCTCGAAAGCCAGAGCCGCGCCAATGGCGGCGACAATTATCCGCCCTTCAACATCCAGCGTCGGGGCGAAGATCACTACCGCATCACCTTGGCCGTGGCCGGGTTCAAGCCGGCCGATATCGAGATTACCGCGCAGCAGAACCTGCTGGTCGTGGAAGGCAAGAAGCGCGAGGAAACGCAGGCCGAGGGCGAGATGCTCCATGTCGGCATCGCCAGTCGTAATTTCGAACGGCGCTTTGAACTGGCGGATTATGTCCGGGTCGAGAATGCCGCCTTGGCCGATGGCCTGCTACAGATCGATCTGGTGCGCGAAATTCCTGAGGCGATGAAACCGCAGAAAATCGCGATTGGCAGCGCACCTGTGACCATCGATAGCGCGGATAACGTGACGGACTGATCATCAGCATTGCCGGAAAATATGTGGGGGCGAGCCTAAGCTCGCCCCCGCGACGACGAACGCCGCCCCGCGCGCATTTGACCGTCCGGGTCGCAGAAGACGGTCACACCCGCGACAAGCTTGCCGCACCACGCCGACCAGAATCCATCGGGTCAGGCGCCGCTGCTGCTGTCCGGTTGCCGCAAAATTGATAAAAGATAAACAACTGCATAAGCGGAACCGCAGGTTCCGACAAAACTAACGGCATTTGTAATCATTATCCGGCCGGGCGGGGACAACGTCCGTCAGACGAGGCGGGATTGGCGCAGACCTGCCGCAATAAACCCGGCGAAAAGCGGATGCGGGTCGAACGGCTTGCTCTTGAGTTCCGGATGGAACTGAACCCCGACGAACCACGGGTGGTCCGGCCGCTCGACGATTTCCGGCAGCAGCCCGTCGGGTGACATGCCCGAAAAGATCAGCCCGTCACGCTCCAGCGCGTCGCGATAGGCAGCGTTGACTTCGTAGCGATGGCGGTGGCGTTCAGAGATCGTCGACGCCCCGCCATAAATTCGGGCGACATGGCTGTTGGGCGACAGCACCGCATCATAGGCGCCGAGCCGCATCGTTCCCCCCAGATCCCCGCCCTCTTCGCGCTGTTGCAGCCCCTCTTCGCTCATCCATTCGGTGATGATGCCCACGACCGGTTCCTCGGTCGCGCCGAATTCGGTCGAGGAGGCCGCGGCGTGGCCGGCCGAGCGGGCGCTTTCGATGCAGGCCATCTGCATTCCCAAGCAGATGCCCAGGAACGGAACGCCGTGCTCGCGCGCGAAGCGGACGCTGGCGATCTTCCCTTCCGAGCCGCGCTCGCCGAACCCGCCCGGCACGAGGATGGCGTGCATCGGTTCGAGTTGCGCGGCGAGCTCATCCCCCTCGCGCTCGAACAGTTCGGCATCGAGCCAGCGGATGTTGACCTTGACCCGGTTGGCCAGCCCGCCATGCACCAGCGCCTCGTTGAGCGATTTATAGGCGTCCTGCAGCCCGACATATTTGCCGACCACGCCGACCGTAACCTCGCCCTCGGGGTTGAAATAGCGGTCGGTCACATCATGCCAGCGCGACAGATCGGGCGCCGGGGCGTCGTCGATGCCGAAGGCGCGCAGCACCTCGCGGTCGAGCCCTTCGGCATGATATTGCAGCGGCACCGAATAGATCGAGGGCGCATCGAGCGCCGGGATCACCGCCTCGGCGCGAACATTGCAAAACTGCGCGATCTTGCGCCGGTCGCTTTCGGGGATCGGATGTTCGGCTCGGCACAGCAGCACATCGGGCTGGATACCCAACGCCGCCAGCTCGCGCACCGAATGCTGCGTCGGCTTGGTTTTCAGCTCGCCGGCAGCGGCGATATAGGGCACCAGCGTGACGTGCACGGACACGGTCTGCTGCGGCCCCAGCTCGTTCCGCAGCTGGCGGATCGCCTCCATGAACGGCAGCGATTCGATGTCGCCCACCGTGCCGCCGATCTCGCATAGCACGAAGTCGAGGTCATCGGCATCGGCCAGCGCGAATTGCTTGATCGCGTCGGTGACATGCGGGATGACCTGCACCGTCGCGCCGAGATAATCGCCGCGCCGCTCGCGCGCGATGATCTGCTGATAGATCCGCCCCGACGTGACATTGTCGCTCTGCCGGGCGGATACGCCCGTGAAGCGCTCGTAATGCCCAAGGTCGAGGTCGGTTTCGGCCCCGTCATCGGTGACATAGACCTCGCCATGCTGATACGGGCTCATCGTGCCCGGGTCGACATTCAGATAGGGGTCGAACTTGCGGATGCGGACCTTATAGCCGCGTGCCTGCAGCAGCGCAGCGAGCGATGCCGCCATGAGACCCTTGCCAAGCGAGGAGACCACGCCGCCGGTGATGAAAATATACCGCGCCATGGGAGGTGCGCCTTAAGGCCTGTTGGGGAGCAAGGGCAAGCGCGATCGGGCGCCCGCCCGTGTTTATGTCCACAATTTGCGTACCGCCGTAGCGGGGGGGCGATTATTGTGCCGGCGCAGGAGTCGCCGCGGGCGCCGCCGGCGCGGCAGCCGGCTTCCCGGCCGGTGCAGACGCATCGCCCACCGCCCCGCCCACCGGATCGGCAGGAGCCGGCTGCGCCGGTGCGGCGGCTGCAGGAGCGCCGCGCTGGAGGGTCGATTCGATCGCCGCATCGGACCCCTGCGACGCGGCGATCACCGCCAGCGCGATCGACATCAGCACGAACAGGATCGCCAGGATGCGCGTGGTCCGCGTGAGGAAATCGGCCGCACCGCGCGCGCTCATCATCCCGCTCGGGCTGCCGCCAATACCCAGCCCGCCCCCTTCGGAGCGCTGCATCAGGATAACGCCGACCAGCGCGGCGGCGATTATCGCCTGCAATACCGACAGAAACAGGAAAAGCGACATTACGGTCCGATCTTCGTCACGACAGGGCAACCGGCGCGCCATTTAGAGGCGCGGCGCGCAGAGGGCAAGGGTAGCGGGCTGCTCAGGCGTCCTGCAGCTCGCTCGCCGCAAGGACAATGCCGAGGAAGCTTTCGGCGGTCAGGCTGGCCCCGCCAACCAGCGCCCCGCCCACCTCGTCAGCGCCGAGCAGCTCGCGGGCATTTTCCGCCTTGACCGAACCGCCATACAGAATGCGGATCCGCTCAGCCTCGTCCGAGCCGAACAGCTCGACCGTCAACGCGCGGATCGCACGGTGCATTTCGCCGATATCATCCACCGTCGGCGTGCGCCCGGTGCCGATAGCCCAGATCGGTTCATAGGCGATGGTCAGCCGCTCGCCCGCCTGCTCAAGCCCTGCCGGGAGCGACGCGCGCAGTTGCGCGACGACGAATTCTACCGCCTTCCCGCTATCGCGCACCGCTTCGCTTTCGCCGCAACACAGGATGATCTTGAGCCCGGCATCAAGCGCCGCCTGCACCTTGGCCTGCACCACCGCATCGCTTTCGGCATGATTCTGCCGCCGTTCGCTATGGCCGAGAATGACGAACTTCGCGCCCGCGTCGGCGAGCATTGCAGCCGAGATGTCGCCCGTATGCGCCCCTTCGGCAGCACCATGGCAATCCTGCGCGCCGACACCGATCTGCTCGACCTCGCGATAGACGGCGTGGATCAGCGTGGCGGGCGGCGCAATGGCGACTTCGACCTTCATCGTGCGCTGGGCACCGCGATCGATCGCGCGCGCTTCGGGCAGCATCGCCCGCAGGCCATGCATCTTCCAGTTGCCAACAATATAGGGCCGTTCGGCCATCGTGAAATTCCCGCTCTGTCTCGTGATTGCGTGGCCGGCATTGCCGCCGGCGGAGCGGCCCCGCTAGCCCAGCGCGGAGAGCACGTCAAAACCCTTGTCCCGGCTTTGCGACCACCTGTTGCCGGGAAGCCGCAAGGCCGATAAAGCGCACCGCGCATTCCCCTGACCTCGCTTACCGGACCTAACCCGAACCATGATTTCCTCGATCCGCAAACTGTTCAGTTCGAAGCTCGGCATTGCGCTGGCGATGGCGTTCCTGGCGCTCATCGCGGTCGCCTTCGCCAGCATGGACGTATCGTCCAGCGGCACGTTCGGCGGCCTTTCGGGCACCAGCCATGCGGCAGTCGTGGGGGACGAACGGATCAGCACCGCCGACCTTGCCAGCGCGGCCAATTCCACGCTGGACAATATGCGCCAGCAGAACCCGACGCTGTCGATGGCGGCGCTGGTCGCGCAAGGCGGCCTGACGCAGGTGCTCAACCAGTTGATCGACCGCGCCGCGCTGCGCTCTTTCGCCCAGAGCATCGGGCTGCGCGCGGGCGACAATCTGGTGAACAGCGAAATCCTGCGAATCCCTGCCTTCCGCGGTCCCGACGGGCAATTCAGCGACAGCGTGTACCGCCAGGCGCTGGCGCAGCAGGGCGTGACAGACGCTCAGCTGCGCGAGGATATCTCGTCGGGGATGCTGGCTCAGCAGGTCTTGGTGCCCGCGGCATTCGGCGCGGTCAGCCCGGCGAAGCTGGCGATGCGCTATGCCGCCCTTCAGAAGGAACGCCGGCAGGGCGCGATCGGGTTCGTTCCCAGCGCCGCCTTTGCCCCGCAAGCTGCGCCAAGCGCGTCCCAATTGCAGGCGTTCTACGCCGACAATCGCGACCGCTTCATCCGACCGGAGCGCCGGGTCATCCGCTATGCGACCTTTGACGCCAAGGCGCTCGCCGGACAGATCGAACCGACCGAGGCAGAAATCGCCGCCGCCTATAATTCCCGCCGCAGCGAGTTCGCGGCGACCGAGCAGCGCCGGTTCAGCCAGCTGATCGTCCCCACCCAGCAGGCCGCACAGGCGATCGCCCAGCGCGGCGGCAGTGCGCTGGCTCAGGCCGCGGGCGAAGCTGGTCTGTCGGTCACGACCATCGGGCCGTTGACCCGCGAACAGCTCACCGCGCAGGCTAACAAGGCGGTGGCCGACGCGGCCTTCACTGCCGGGCGCGGCACCATTGCGACGCCTCAGCGCGGGGCACTCGGCTGGTATGTTATCCGCGTCGATGGCGTGGATGCGCGCCCCGCGCGCACGCTGGCGCAGGTGCGCGGCGAGCTTGCCAGCAGCTTGCGCGATGACAAGCGGCGCCGCGCGATTGCAGAAACATCGGTCGAGATTCAAGACCGCTTCGACAATGGCGAGGGGCTGGCCGATGTCGCACGCGAGATGAAGCTCGACCTGAGGACTACTCCGCCCGCGACTGCCAATGGCGCGCTGTATGGGGCCGCCGGCACCCTCCCCGCCGAACTGGCGCCGGTATTGCAGACCGCCTTCCAGATGGAAGAAGGCGAGCCGCAGATTGCCGAGCTGACCCGGGGCGAGACCTTCATCCTGTTCGATGTGCCGACGATTAGCGCCTCGGCTGCCGCACCGCTTGCCGAGATCCGCGACGATGTGACGCAGGCATGGCGCCTTGCGGAAGGGTCCAAGGCGGCACGGGCTGCGGCTGACCGGATCGTCCAACGGGTGGCCGGCGGGGCGACGCTGGCGGCGGCCATGGCGGCGGAAACCGCACGCCTGCCCGCGCCAGAAGCCCTGTCGATGTCGCGCGAGGAACTGGCGGCGCGAAACCAGCAGGTGCCGGCTCCAATGGCGCTGTTCTTCTCGATGGCGGCAGGTACGACCAAGCGGCTGGAGGCGCCGGGAAGGGCCGGCTGGTTCCTCGTCGAACTGGACACGATTGCCGCTGGCCGGATTGCCGAGAACGATCCCTTCCTCGCCAGCGCGCGCGAGGCGATTGGCGAGCTGATGGGCCGCGAATATGCCGAACAGTTGCGCGCGGCGGCCCGGCGCGAGGTCGGCGTCCGGCGGAACGAGGCCGCCGTCGCGGCAGTTCGCAAACAGCTCACCGGCGAAAACTGAGGGCGGCTTGCGCGAGGCGGAGCCGCAGGGCGCGGACAGAGCGCGTGCCGAACTGGCGGCCGGGCGCAACGCGCTGGTCTGGCAGCGTGTGGTCGCCGACACCGTCACGCCGGTTGGCGCAGCGCTTCTGCTTAGCCAGCCCGGGCGCGGTGATTTCCTGCTCGAATCGGTCGAAGGCGGCGAGGTGCGCGGGCGCTACAGCCTGCTCGGTCTTGCCCCCGATCTGCTGTTCCGCGCGCACGGCTCGCGGGCCGAACTGATCCGCCACGGCGTTGCCCGCGATGCCGGCGCGCCGACGCTCGCCGCGCTGCGCCAGCTCGTTGCCCAGTGCCGGATCGACGTGCCGGCTGGCCTGCCGCCGGCGCTGGCCTGTCTGGTCGGCTATCTGGGTTACGAGACCATTGGTCTGGTCGAGGAACTCCCCCGCGCGCCCGATGGCCCGCTGGGGCTCCCCGACATCTTGCTGGCCCGGCCAACCTTGCTGCTGGTGTTCGACAACCTCGGCGATGAACTTTACGTGATCGCCCCGCTCTGGGCAGACCATCAGGCCGATCCGGCAGCCGCAATTGCCGCCGCTGGTGAGGCAATCGAGGACACGCTGGCCCAACTGATGGGTGCCGCACAGCCCGCCCGCCCGCACAGCGCCGTTGCCGAGCATTCCTCGCCGCTTGCCGAACCGGTGTTGGAACCCGGTCGCTACGCCGCAATGGTCGCCCGCGCGCAGGATTACATCGCCGCCGGGGACATCTTTCAGGTGGTTCTGGCCCAGCGGTTCACCGCCCCCTTCACGCTGCCGGCGGCCGATCTCTACCGGGCGCTGCGGCGGGTGAACCCCTCCCCGTTCCTCTATCTCCTCGACCTGCCCGGTTTCGCAGTGGTCGGCTCCAGCCCGGAAATTCTCGTCCGCGTGCGCGCCGATGCCGATGGCCGGACTCGCATCACGGTCCGCCCGATTGCCGGGACAAGGCCGCGCGGCGCCGATGCTGCCGCCGACGCAGCCGCCGAGGCGAGCCTGCTGGCCGACCCCAAGGAACGCGCCGAGCATCTGATGCTGCTCGACCTGGGCCGCAACGATGTCGGGCGGGTCGCAGCGCCGGGCTCGGTTTCGGTCACCCAGAGCTTCACCGTGGAGCGTTACAGTCACGTCATGCACATCGTCAGCAACGTTGAGGGCGTGCTTGTTCACGACCGTGATGCGTTGGATGCACTGTTCGCCGGTTTTCCTGCCGGCACGGTGAGCGGCGCGCCCAAGCTGCGCGCCTGCGAAATCATAGCCGAGCTGGAACCCGAAACGCGCGGCCCCTATGCCGGCGGCGTGGGCTATTTCGCCCCGGACGGCTCGCTCGATTCCTGCATCGTCCTCAGGACGGCGGTGCTCAAGGATGGTATGATGCACGTCCAGGCCGGCGCCGGCATCGTCGCCGACAGCGATCCGGCTTCCGAGCAGCGCGAATGCGAGGCCAAAGCCGGAGCCCTGTTCGCCGCCGCGCGCGAAGCCTTGCGGATTGCCGCAGAGCCGGGATACGGCCAGTGATGCGCTGCACTCTGCCTGTCGTCGTCATCGCGCTGCTTGCTCTGACTGCTTGCGATCGCGGACAGGAGGGCAAGCCGGTGACGGTGATCGAGTTTGGCGAGGACGGCACGACTACGCGCCGCGCTGAGCCGAGCGCCGCCCCGGCACGGGCCGCAGCGGGGGCTTGCGAACAGGTCGTGTTCGAACAAATCCCCCTCGTCCATTGTGTCGCCGATCCTGCCCGGCACCGCATCCGCGTGGATCTCGGCCCGTCGGGCGGCGGCGCACCCTATCGTTCCTTTGCCAAGCTGGCCGAGGCGCGCGGCGCCGATGCGGCGCCGGTGGCCTTTGCGATGAATGCAGGGATGTTCGACGGCGAAGGGAAGCCTATCGGCTATTATGTCGAGGGGGGCGAGCGATTGAAACAGCTCAATCGCAAGGACGGCGAAGGCAATTTCCATCTCAAGCCTAACGGGGTGTTCTTCGGTACCGGCACGCGCTGGCGGGTGATGACCGCCGAGCGCTTTTACGCCGATATCGGCGACCGGCCCGAATTCGGCACCCAGAGCGGGCCGATGCTGCTGATCGACGGCAAGGTACATCCGGAGATCACCGCCGACGGCCCTTCGCGCACCACGCGCAACGCGGTTGGCGTCGATGCCCAGGGCCGGGCGCATTTCGTCATTGCCGATGGGCCGATCAGCTTCGGCCGGCTGGCGCGTTATTTCCGCGACGAGCTCAAGACCGCCAACGCGCTCTATCTCGACGGCAGCGTCTCCGCTCTGTGGAACCCGGCATCGGGGCGGATGGACGATGGCACGCTGATCGGCCCGATGGTGATTGTCGAGGACATGGCCGAAGGGCGGGCGCCATGATCCGCGTGATCGACAATTATGACAGTTTTACCTTCAACCTGGTGCACTACCTGTTGGAGCTGGGTGCGGAGGTCGATGTGGTACGCAACGATGCGGTGACCGCTGCCGCCGCGATCGCGGGGGTCGCCGGCGTGCTCATCTCGCCGGGGCCCTGCACCCCCACCCAGGCCGGCATCAGCCTCGAGGTCGTGGCCGCCTGCGCCGATGCCGCTCGTCCGCTGCTGGGCGTGTGCCTGGGCCATCAGGCGATCGGCCAGCATTTCGGTGGAAACGTGATGCGGGGCGGGCTGATGCACGGCAAGACCAGCCCGGTCGACAATGACGGCAGCGGTGTGTTCGCTGGCCTCCCCTCGCCGTTCGTCGCCACGCGCTATCATTCGCTGGTGGTTGAGGACGTGCCGGCGGCCCTGCTGGTCAACGCCACCTCCGAAACACCGGGCCTAGATGGCACCAGCGTGATGGGGTTCCGCCACGCGGAACTGCCGATCCACGGCGTCCAGTTCCACCCTGAAAGCATCGCGACAGAACATGGCCATGCACTGCTGGCCAATTTCCTCCGCCTGTGCGGCATCGAACCGGGGCCGCTGCCATGAAGACGCTCCCCGATGCCGAACCGCATCTCACCCGCACCGAGGCCGAGGAGGTGTTCGGCTGGCTGCTTGATGGCGTGACGAGCGAGGAGGAGATTGCCCGCTTTCTCTGCGCCCTGTCCGACCGGGGCGAGACGGCCGCCGAAATCGCCGGTGCCGCCAGTGCCCTACGATCGCGGCTGCTGCCGATTTCCGCACCCGAAGGCGCGGTGGATGTGTGCGGCACCGGGGGCGACGGGCACCACACGCTCAATGTCTCCACCGCCGTCAGTCTGGTTGTCGCGGCCAGCGGCGTGCCGGTGGCCAAGCACGGCAACCGCGCGGCCAGCAGCAAGGCCGGGGCGGCCGACACGCTGGAGGCGCTGGGGCTCGATATGGAGGCGGCCGGCCGCACCGCCGAAGCCAGCCTGGCCGAACTGGGTATCTGCTTCCTCTTTGCCCGTAATCACCACCCGGCGATGGCGCGCATTCAACCTATCCGCCAGCGGCTGGGTCGGCGCACGATCTTCAACCTGATGGGGCCCTTGTCCAATCCCGCCCGCGTATCGCGCCAACTGATCGGTATCGCCCGGCCAGCCTATGTCCCGATCTACGCCGAGGCGCTGGCCATGCTGGGGACCGACCTTACGCATATCGTCTCGGGCGATGAGGGGCTCGATGAACTGAGCCTCGCGGGTGGCAATGAACTGGCCGAGGTTCAGGGACACGATTTCGAGATGAAGCGGATCGACGCGACGCTGGCCGGGTTGGCGCACGCGCCGGTGGAAGCGATCAGGGGCGGTGACGCGGTGCACAACGCCAGGGCGCTGCGCGCGCTTCTGCAGGGCGCGCCGGGCCCCTATCGCGATGCTGTGTTGCTCAATTCGACCTGTGCACTGATTATCGCCGGCCGCACTGATGACTGGCTGGAAGGCGCTGCGATAGCGGCCGAAACGATCGACAGCGGGGCGGCCGAGCGGCTGCTTGAGCGCTGGATTGCGTTTGCCCGATGAACCGGCTGGAGCAGATCTGCGCGACCAAGCGCCGCGAGGTGGCGGAGCGGTATGCCATTCGCACATTGCAGGAACTCGATGTGCTCGCCCGCGCCGCGAGCGCGCCCCGCGGTTTCGCTGCCGCACTGTCGGAAAAAGCCGAAGCCGGGTTCGGGCTGATCGCCGAAATCAAGCGAGCATCGCCATCAAAGGGTTTGATCCGACAGGATTTCGATCCCGCCACGCATGCCCGCGACTACGCTGCGGGAGGAGCGGCGTGCCTCTCGGTGCTGACCGACGCGCCCTATTTCCAAGGGCACGAAGAATTCCTCGTGCACGCGCGTGAAGCAGCCAGCCTGCCGGTTCTGCGCAAGGATTTCATGGTTGATCCGTGGCAGATCGCCGAAAGCCGCGCGCTTGGGGCTGACGCGGTGCTGCTCATCGTCGCCGCTCTGGATGACGGGCAGATGGCCGAACTGGAATCCGCTGCGCTCGAGCGCGGCATGGACGTGTTGGTCGAAGTCCATGATGCGACCGAACTGGAGCGCGCATTGCGGCTCCACAGCCGGCTGATTGGGGTCAATAATCGCGACCTCAGGACGTTTGCCACCGACATTGGCGTGACCGAGGAGCTGGCGAGACTCGTTCCGGCAGACGTCATGCTGGTCAGTGAAAGCGGCATCGTATCGCACGCGGATTGCCAGCGTCTGGCCCGGCATGGCGTCCGCCGGTTCCTTGTTGGCGAGAGCCTGATGCGCCAGGCGGACCTCTCAGCCGCGACGCGCTCGCTGCTCGGCAATGTTCCGGTGCATAATGGCGGAAATGCTTGACTTGTAGGATTGTGTTGCCTAATTGTTCTGTGTTCGTTCGCTGGCGCGGACGCATTTCTGGGGCAGGAGCAGGCGATGCTTACGGCGAAGCAGCATGAACTCATCCGTTTCATCCAGCAGCGGCTGGAAGATACCGGCATCTCGCCCAGTTTCGAGGAAATGAAGGAAGCGCTCGATCTGAAGAGCAAGTCGGGTGTGCACCGGCTGATCTCCGCGCTGGAAGAGCGCGGCTTTATCCGCCGCCTGCCCAATCGCGCGCGGGCGCTCGAAATCGTCCGCCAGCCCGAGGACGTGGTCGGTGGCGGCACACGGACCGCAAATGATGTGACGGGCAAGGCGCTGTCCGCACCGGCATCCCGGCCGCAGCCGGCGAATGACGTGATCGAGATTCCGCTGCACGGCCGGATTGCCGCCGGTGTCCCGATCGAGGCGCTGGAAGGGCATAATACGCTGCCCGTTCCGGCCGCGTTGCTCGGCCCGGGCGAACATTACGCGCTCGAAGTTTCGGGCGATTCGATGGTCGAGGCGGGGATCTTCGATGGCGATTTTGCGCTGGTGAAGCGCACCAACTCCGCGCGTGATGGGGAGATCGTCGTGGCGCTGGTGAACAACGAGGAAGCGACGCTCAAATATCTGCACCGCGACGGGGCAATGGTCCGGCTCGATCCGGCCAATGCCGCTTACGAGCCGCAAGTTTATCGGCCGGATCAGGTCGAGGTTCAGGGCAGGCTCGCCGGCTTGCTGCGCCGCTACCACTGATCCGCATGTTTCGTTTCAGCGGGCTGAGGCTGGCAGAGTAGTCCTGACCGCCGGCGTGGGCACCTCGGCCGGCGGTCCTGTCGTTGTCCCATACGGTCGCGGCCGCACCGGATAAGGGGTCCGCTCTCCCGCACGCCACCACCCATGATCGCCTTGTGTATCGGCAACCTTGTCCACTCGCCCGCTCGATAGCGTAATCGCCAATCCGCCGCTCTGGCCCAGAAACGCCCGGTCTGCCTTCAGCCAGCGCGGCGCGCATGATCGCGGCAGCCAGCGGTTGGCAATGACGATATCTGCGCGCTCGCAGGCGGTGGCTAGCGCGCGCTCCTCCACCCGCTCCCTGCTCCGACCGATCAGCAACCACCATTCGCGGCCGTCGCGGACCAGCGGCAGGCTGCAGAAATCGCGGCTGCACTGTGCCTTGGACCAGTTCGCAAGCGGAACCACCTCGCCGCTCATCCCGGCCAGTTCCTGGAGGTTTTCGCGCGCATAATCGCTGCGCCCTTCGCGTAGGACCAGCAACCGCCCCCCTTCCCCGGCAATGCCGACATGGCGTCCGTCACCCGAAATCAGTATGTCGGGCGCGGGTTTGGTCGCAAGCAGCAGTGTTGCGCCCAGCACCGGTACCAGGCCGAGCAGGCGGATCCGCCCGCGCCACAGCGCGAGCCACAACCCACCGGCCACAAACAGCGCGAAAATCCCGCGCCCCATATCGGGCATCAGCTTGACCGCGCCGGCCTGCCCGGCCGTCCAGCGTGCCAGCCACAGCAGTGCATCGAGCGATTGGCCTGCCGCCCACCATGCGGGCGCGCCGAGACCGGCAACATCGAGCATCAGCGCGAGTGCGATCAGCGGCATGGCGATGAATGTTACCAGCGGGATCGCGAGCACATTGGCGAACGCGCCGTACAACCCCGCGCGATGAAAATGGAACAGCACGATCGGCATCAGCGCAAGTTCGATAACGATCCCGGTGATCAGCAGCATGACAAACCGCCGTCCCTGCCGTGCTGGCCAGCGCTCCTCCCGCGGGGCAAGAAATCGGCGGACCGGCGCGCTTTGATGCAGTGTGACGATCGCCAGAACTGCGGCGAAGCTCATCTGGAAGCTCGCCCCGACCAGCGATTCCGGCCACAGCATCAGCACCGCTGCCCCGCCTACCGCGACCATCCGCAGGGAAAGCGGCTCGCGCCCCAGCACCATAGCAAACAGAACAAGCAGCGCGCCGATGCAGCTTCGCACCGTGGGAACCTCCGCCCCGGTGAGGAGCGTGTAGCCTACGCCCGCCATCGCGCCGGCCATTGCCGCCGCCACGGGCAGCCTGACCCGCAGGACCAGCCACGGCCACAGCGCGAGTATCCGGATCGCCAGCGCATAGGTCGCCGCGATCACGGCGCTGACATGGAGCCCGCTGATCGACAGCAGGTGCGTCAGCCCAGAATCGCGCATTGCGCTTTCGTCGCTTTCGGCAATGCCGCCGCGATGCCCGCTGGCAAAGGCTGCGGCGATGGCGCCGGACGACCCCGGAAGCTGCGCCATCACATGATTGGCGAGGCGGCGTTGTTGCCGGGCGACCCACCCCGCGTCGCCAGTGGCAGGCGCGATTATCTCCACCGGGCCAAGCACCGACCCGGTTGCGGCGAGACCCTGAAACCATGCCGCGCGGGCAAAATCGTAGCTACCCGGCAACATCGGCGGCGCCGGCGGCATCAATCGTGCGCGCAGGCGCACCACGGCTCCCTCGCTGATGCCGGGGGCATCACGCTCTGCGGGCAGATTGACCCGCACCTTGCGCGCGGTCCCGGCCGCCGCGTCGCGATAGGCCAGCGTCAACCGGACGCGGCCCTGCGCTGGTTGCTCTTCGCGCTTCAGAATACGCCCATCAATAACAGTAACCGCCGGGCGCTCGAGTGCTCGTGCGCCTACCATGTCTGAGCGCGTCCAAATCGCCGCCGTTCCCAGCAACGCGGCCAGCGCCATGCCGGCGACCGCCAGCCGCAGATGCGCGCGTTCATCGCGCTCGCGCCACAGGGCCAGCGCCGCAATGGCGGCCAGCGCGAGCGCACTCATCAGCCCCAGCCACTGCCACGGGCTGGCCAAAATGAACCACGCCGCTATCCCGCCGGCAAAGGCGACGGTGAGCCACGGCCCCCGGTCGAACCCGGCAGCGCCGAGCCAGCCATCGGCGGCGGTGGCAAGGCTGGACAAGTCGCTGCGCTTGCGCCTAGTACGCTGCAGTGCAGCATCGTCTGCCGGCTGGCCGCCCTCGAACGGAATTGCAGGCATTTCGGCGTGTGGGATAAGCGAGCCCATCCAGCCTTTGGAAAGGAAAGCGGTTTTCATGGCAAGCAGCAGCGCCGCGGTGGTCACCCGTTTTGCGCCGTCGCCGACCGGCTTTCTGCATCTGGGCGGAGCGCGGACGGCCCTGTTCAACTGGCTTTATGCGCGTCATCATGGCGGCAAGGCGCTGCTCCGCATCGAGGATACCGACCACAAGCGTTCCACCCAGGACGCGATCGATGCGATCCTGTCAGGTCTGGACTGGCTCGGCCTTGATTACGATGCGCCGCCGGTTTTCCAGAGCGCGCGCGCCGAGCGCCATGCCGAGGTGGCCCGGCAATTGCTCGACGCCGGTCATGCCTATCGCTGCTACGCCACCCCCGAGGAGCTGGAGGCGATGCGCGAGGCGCAGCGCGCGGCCAAGCAGCCGCTGCGCTATGACGGACGCTGGCGGGACCGCGACCCGGCCGAAGCGCCCGCCGACGCCCCGTTCACGGTCCGCCTGAGGACGCCGGCGGACGGCGAGACGGTGATCGAGGACCAGGTGCAGGGCCGCGTCACCGTCCAGAATGCCGAGATCGACGATTACATCCTGCTGCGTGCCGATGGCACCCCGACCTACATGCTGGCGGTGGTGGTCGATGATCACGATATGGGCGTAACCCACATCATCCGCGGCGACGATCATCTCAACAACGCTTTTCGCCAGCTACCGATTATCCGCGCGATGGATGCGATCGAGGGCAGCTGGCCCGATCCCGTTTATGCGCACATACCGCTGATCCACGGTACCGACGGTGCAAAGCTCTCCAAGCGCCACGGCGCGGTCGGGGTTGAGGCCTATCGCGACGAACTGGGCGTGCTGCCCGAGGCGCTGTTCAATTACCTTCTGCGGCTCGGCTGGGGGCACGGCGACCGTGAAGAACTGACCCGTGACGAGGCGATCGCGCTGTTTGATCTGGCAGGGGTCGGCAAGAGCCCTTCGCGCTTCGATCTCAAGAAGCTCCAGCATCTGAACGGCCATTACATCCGCGAAGCCGATGATCAGCGACTGAGCGCGCTGGTCGCGGAGCGTCTGGGCGATAGCGCCGATCTCGCATTGCTCGAACAGGCAATGCCGGTGCTCAAGCCGCGCGCGCGCGATCTGAACGAATTGGCCGAGGGGGCCGCCTTCCTGTTCCGGCAATTGCCCTTCCCGCTCGACGAGAAGGCAGCGGCGCTGCTCGACCAGGACGCCAGAGCGCGCCTTGCGGCAATTCATACACGCTTCGCTGCCCAAAACGACTGGACAATCGACGCGCTCGAAGCCAGTTTGAAAGAGATGGCGGAGGAGCTCGGCCTCGGCCTTGGCAAGCTTGCGCAGCCGCTGCGCGCGGCGCTGACGGGCACCACCAGTTCGCCGGGCATATTCGATGTTCTGATCCTCCTTGGCAAGGAGGAAAGCTTGGCCCGCATAGGCGCGCAAGCGGCCTGAAACAGGTTGCCGCAGGCCCGCCCTCGGCGCCCGCTATTTTGAAGGTGAAGGAGAAGTGAGTTGACGGATCAGGCCAAGCTGGACGTGGGCGGCGCGCAGTATGACTTCCCCGTCATCTCAGGCACTTGCGGCCCAGATGTGGTGGATATTCGTAAGCTCTACGGGCAGACCGGCCGATTTACTTACGATCCGGGGTTCACCTCTACGGCCAGCTGCGAAAGCGGGCTGACCTTTATCGACGGCGAGGAAGGGGTGCTGCTCCATCGCGGTTACCCGATCGGACAACTGGCCGAACATTCGAGCTTCATGGAGGTTGCCTACCTGCTGCTTAATGGCGAGCTGCCATCGAAGAACGAGCTCGGCACGTTCGAGAATACCATCACGCGGCACACCATGCTGCACGAGCAGCTGATGACCTTCTATCGGGGCTTCCGCCGCGACGCCCATCCGATGGCGATCATGTGCGGCGTGGTTGGCGCGCTGAGCGCGTTCTACCACGACAGCACCGACATTTCCGATCCCGAACAGCGCAAGATCGCCAGCCACCGCCTGATCGCCAAAATGCCGACGATCGCCGCGGCGGCCTATAAATATTCGGTCGGTCAGCCCTTCGTCTATCCCGACAATTCTCTGTCCTATACCGGGAATTTCCTGCGCATGACCTTTGGCGTGCCAGCCGAAGAATACGAGGTGGTTCCGGCGGTCGAAAAGGCGATGGACCGCATTTTCATCCTCCATGCCGATCATGAGCAGAACGCCTCGACCAGCACGGTGCGCCTTGCCGGATCGTCGGGCGCCAACCCGTTCGCCTGCATTGCGGCCGGGATTGCGTGCCTTTGGGGTCCGGCGCATGGCGGCGCGAACGAGGCAGCGCTCAATATGTTGCGCGAGATCGGCACGCCAGACCGCATTCCCCATTACATCGAGCGCGCGAAAGACAAGGACGATCCGTTCCGCCTGATGGGCTTCGGCCACCGGGTGTACAAGAATTACGATCCCCGGGCGACGGTCATGCAGGACACGGTGCGCGAGGTGTTCGACGCGCTGAAAGTCAGCGATCCGGTGTTCGAGACTGCCCTGCGGCTTGAGGAACTCGCGCTCAAGGACGACTATTTCATCGAAAAGAAGCTGTTCCCCAATGTCGATTTCTATTCGGGCGTGATCTTGTCGGCCATCGGTTTCCCGACGACAATGTTCACGGCGCTGTTCGCGTTGGCGCGCACGGTCGGCTGGGTCGCACAGTGGAACGAGATGATTTCCGATCCCGGCCAGAAGATCGGCCGTCCGCGCCAGCTTTATGTCGGACCGGCCGAGCGGGACTATGTGCCGATGAGCGAGCGGTAACCGGAACCGCGCGGTCAGTTGGCCTTGGGCAGCGCAAGCGTGAACCGTGCCCCCTCGCCCGGCGCGCTTTCGAGCGTAAGTTCGCCCCCCATCGCCTGTGCGAGACGGTGCGAGATGTAGAGGCCGAGGCCCGAACCGCCGTCACCGCTGCGGCCGAGGCGCTCGAACTTGTCGAACACCAGCGCATGCTGGTCGGCGGGAATACCCGGCCCCTGATCGCTGACGGTGATGCACACCCTCGTCGGCGTCTCGCTCAGCGTCAGCGTCACCTGCGTCCGCGGGGCGGAATAGGAAATCGCATTGCCGAGGAGGTTGAGTAGAACCTGCAGAACGCGGCGGAATTCTCCTGTTGCGCGCAGGCTGCTGCCAGCCGGGGGCAGGATCAGGTCGATGCCTTTTTCCTGCGCACGCATTCCGAGGATGCCCGTTGCGCGGCGCGCGACATCGGCAAGGTCAATCTGGTCGGGCTGCGTGATGAAGCCGTCGCTCTCGACTATTTCGAGGTCCGCCAGATCGTCGAGCAGCGCCAGCAAATGTTGCGCGGCCGACGAGATGTCTGCGGCATACGCGCTGTATTGATCGTCCAGCGGGCCAGCGAGTTTGGTCCGGATCGTTTCGGCATTGGCGACGATGCGCGCTATTGGTTGGCGCAGGGCTGGCGCCAGATCGCGCCCGAGCGAAGTTTCTGCAGCGGGCAGTTCCACCCGGCCTTCGGCAGCGGTGGGTGGCTGGTCGGAAACGAGCAACAACTCAAACCCGCTGCTGCCGGCCACCGGTTCGCCCAGCGGAATAACACGGGCCCGCCAGCTACGCGGCGATCCTTCGATCGCCACTGACGCCCCGTCAAGGAGCCGCCAGTGCATCGGCTGGCGCTGCTCGAGCCCGGGCAGGGCAACAAAATCGGTCCACGGGCGGCCCGGCCCGGCGCGCATTGCCTGGCCGAGAGACGCCAGCGCGGGTTCGGCATGGAGCACCGCGAGCAGGTTCTGCCGCTGATCCAGCCGCGCTGCGAGCTCGGCCTGCTGCCGGTCAATCGCGATGCTGCGCGCTGCGGCCTCGCCATCGGATGGCGCCGGCAGGTCAGTAGCATGCCAGCTCGTCACCATCACGGTGCAGCCGCCTGTGTCAGGGTCCGGTCTCACCTCGACCCACGCGCGAATGACATGCTCGCCATCAAAGGCTTGCACATGGCGAGCAAGCTTCAACCCGTAACGGCGCGCCTTGGCCACGAGGTCGAGCAATTCCGGGACCGCTACCGTTCCCGGCAGTCCGCCCCCGCAGCGCCATTGGAGATCGGCCAGCGGGCCATCGGCGGACAGCAGCCGATCGTGTCCATCGGTCGTTCCTCGGGCGATCAGGCTGGTCGTCGGCGCGTTCACCGTTAGCTGCCGGCAAAGCCGCACGAGGCGGCCAGCATCGCCCCGGCCTGATCGGCGCGCAGCGTTTCAAACCCATCGGGCAACGCGATGTCCGGGTGGAGATAGAGAAATTGCTCCTCCACCTCCTGCGGTTGGAGGCCGGCCGCACGAAGCATCAACGCCAGGCGGGCAAGCTGCCGATCGTTTGTCGCCAGCACCGCTAACGGCCGATCTTGCCCGGTGGCGAGTGCCAGCGCGGTAAGGAACAGCGCCGTACCGGCATGATGGATCGCGAGGGCAGCGCGGGCACCGGCGCCCATGCCGGTCACGATCCGCGCCAGCAACCCGATACGGCTGGCACCTTCGTCGAACCCCGCGCGCAAGGCATCGACGCTGCGTTCGACCGCCGCGCCGTCTTCGGGGCCGAAGGTTTCAACGAACGCGACAAGTGCCTTGTGGAACAGCTCCCCCGTCAATTCGCGCAACGGCAATTCCATCCGCCGCTGGGTTTCGATGAACCGCGCTTGCGCCGCGAGCAGACCCATGGCGCTTTCGGCAACCTGAGCATCGTCCGAAGCGACAAGCGATTGCAGCAGCGGCGACAGCACGGGATCAAGCGCACCACTTTCGTGCAGCCGCTGTGTCAATTGCGACTCAATAGCCAGCGCATGACAATGGAGCAGCAGCGCCTGGTCGGCCGCGATCTCTCCTGCAAGCCGCGTTTCGCGCTCAACGGCGAACTGCCGCGGGTCGGCCGCCCCAACGTTACTGCCATGCACCACCAGTATCTGGTTGGCGACATTTTGGACCATGCCCTGCACGCGGGCGACCACTTCATCGCTGAACAGCGAATTGTCGTGATTGGCCAGCAGATGGCCCAGCACCGGCGCAATCGTCGCGAGCACGAAATCGCCTTGGGCGAGCTCGGTGCCGAGGACGGCCGCGACATCCTGGTCCGTAGTGGGTTCAAGCGCTGCCATCGTCATCCCGCCAGCCTTACTCGCGCATGGTTAAAGCGCCGTTATCCGCGCCGTACACCGTGCCAAGCACCATGATAAGCAGGACGACAGCAGCGATGGTCGCACCGATGCTGAGCATGTCAGCGGCCGCCAGGATCGCGCATATCGCTGCCCACAGGCCGCTATCGGCGAATATCGCGCGGCGGGACCGTCGCGGTGTCACCCCATGCATGGCCATAATCAGACCGCCCAACATCACGGCAGGAAACCACAGCGTTCCGTAGTCCAGCAGCAAGATGGCAATCGCTAGCAGAAACGCCCCCACCCACGGCGGCCAGCGCCTGTCCGCTTCGCCAGCCCCTTGCGGACTGAGGGAAGCGATCACATGGGTGCGCAGCGCGGCGGATAACATCATCGGAAACAGAGCTGCGGCCGCCAATGCGGCCGCCCCGTACCCCAGCCAGGCCAAGACCGCCGCGGCTGCTCCCAGCGCCGCCGCCGCCCCTGCGATCAGCCGCGGTGAAAGGCGGTCATGCACCCGGTCAGCCATCCGCTCGCCCAGTGCCTGCGATGGTGTGGACCAGAGCGCGAGAGCGGCGTGTCGGCGGAGCAGCGCGTTCTCATATGCGCGCGCTTCGCGCTCATGACGAACTAAACGCCAGCTGCCCTCCGCAAGGATTGAAGCCGGGGCTTCGATCACCCGCGTGCCGCCCTGTAAAGCGATCCGCAGCAAAGCGGAGGGCACGTCGATATCGGGCGGCAGACCATCGAGCCGAGCCACCATGTGGCCGCGTACGCGTAATACACCGGCAAAGGCGCGGGCGGCGTCGATCCGCTCGAAACCATGGTCCACGCCGACATCTGCGGGAAGCACGACCAACCCGGCCCGATCGTCCAGCAGTTCGCGTATCTGCTGCGAATCAGCAAGCAGCCCTTCCGAGAGCAACACGACATCGCAGCCCGACGTGACCAGCCCCGCGAGGCCGCGCCGCTCGCTGACGGCATGAAAGCCGAGCCCCGCTCGCTCGGCGCTGCGTTGCAAAGCAAGGGCATCTGCTGACAACTCAGGTGTCAGGCAGACAATACGGTCAGCGCCGAGTGCGGCCAGCATGGCAAGCTGATGCTGCCCGACGCTGCGACCGAACACCAAGGGCGCCGGCCGCGAGGGTCCGTCCTCCGACCATGCGCCGCTGCCAATTGCGATGACCCCGAGGCGCACGCGCTACTCCCACATTGTGTGGCTTCAGATTAGGTCGGGGTGCCGGGCCCGACAAGCATCCCTGAGGTCAGCGCCGCGCGCGAAATTCCGTCAGATAGGTGCGGATACGGCGGACAATGCCAGGCTCGCCCGGTGCGCCCGCCAGGGCTTCCTCGGCCATTGCCTGCAGTTCATAGGCGTGAAAGCCCGCTGCCAAGCCGCGTAAGCGGCCCGCTGCAACCCGCCAATTGGCATCACACCGCGCGCGGGACAGCAGGTCGAGATGCGACGCCAGGCTTTCGGCAAAACTTTCGCGGAGTTCGGCATTCAGCTTCGCATCGTGCCCTGCCACCGCAGCCAAAGTCGCGTCAAAGCTGGCGTTTTCGAAAGCCATGGCGGGCGGTTTGGCATCATCTTGGTTAAGAACAGGTTTCGCGCGAGCGCAAACGTGATAGTCTGCGGAAATGAGCGGGGGATGGAACGTCCGGGCTGTCGGCCAGGAAGGCGCGCATCACGATGCGCATGTCGATGTATACGATGATGCCCAGGGGGGCGAAATACATGCGGACGACGCAGGCCAGGATCCAGATGATGCCGCTAGCGCCCGGATGACAGAGCAGCCCGAAGCGCGCAGGCCAAGTCGCGCGCCGCTGGTCCTGGCGATGACGTTGGCAAGTGCCTGGACAATAATCTTTGTCTGGGGGCATCTGGCGAAGATGCGGGCCGGGGCACCCCTTGCGCAATGGACCGGGTGGCTCGCGGACTGGGCGCTTCCGCTGATATTGCTGGGTGTGATCTGGCTCCTTTCTCAGCGCAACTCCGCGCGCGAGGCGTACCGCTTCGGGTTGGTCAGCACCAATCTGGCGCACCAGTCAGCAGAGCTCGAGGAGCGACTGTCCGTGGTCAACCGCGAGTTGTCGCTGGCCCGGGAATTCCTCGCTGCTCAGTCGCGCGAGCTGGAATCGCTCGGCCGGGTGGCCGGCGACCGTCTTTCATCGCACGCCGACCGGTTGCAGGGATTGATTGCCGACAATGGCGCGCAAGTCGACGCTATTGCAACTGTCAGCACGCGCGCGCTCGAAAATATGGAAAGATTGCGCGACGACCTGCCCGTCGTCGCCAATTCATCGCGCGATGTGGCCAATCTGATCGCTCATGCGGGTACGACGGCACAGAGCCAGATCGACGAGCTGGTGTCGGGCTTTGCTCGGCTCAACGAGTTCGGCGGCGCGAGCGAGCGGCAGGTGGCGACGGTGCGTGAGCGCATCAACGAAGCGCTCGAATCGATGGAACGGCACAGCGAGGACATCGCCAAAATCAGCGAGCAACGGCTTGTCGCCTTGCGGGAACAAAGCGAAGCGCATCGCGCCGAGCTTGGGTCTCGCGAGGTCGAGGTGCTGGCTGCGATGCACCAACGTGCCGAGCGCTTGCGGGA
Organism: Qipengyuania sp. YIM B01966; assembly: GCF_016461955.1. Classification (GTDB taxonomy): domain Bacteria; phylum Pseudomonadota; class Alphaproteobacteria; order Sphingomonadales; family Sphingomonadaceae; genus QFOP01. Next base: position 151,097 of record NZ_JADMNM010000002.1, read on the forward strand.
CAGTGTCACTGGTATAGAAGCCGCGTTGAGCGAAGCGCAGGACCGCGCGGCGAGCGGGTGGGACGCCCAGCTGGTTCGGCTGCGCGAAGATCTACTCGCGGCGATCGACGAAGTCTCGCAGCGCGACGAAGCTGCATCGGCCTCGGCCAGCGCGCGCCTCGCAGCGCTTAGGAACGAAGCCGAAGCGGTCGATGCGAATCTTGCCGAACGTGATCGCCTGTTCTTTGTCCAAATGGACGAACGGCGCTCGGCGGCCGAGAGGCAGAGCCAGGTCGTTATTGACGGTCTATCCACCAGCATGGCCGAACTCGACGCCATCATTGCAGAGCGCCGCGAAGATCAGATCGCCCAGACGCGTATGCTGACAGAGCACGGCGAAGCCATCGCCGCTCGCTTGCAAGACCTCTCTTCGGTTATGGAGGGGCTATCAGACCATGGTCGTCGGACGGAGGCTGGCCTCGCATCCGCCGCCCAGATTCTGACGGCCTATCTGAATGAGAGCACGGTCGCCTTGACCGGAACGGACGCTGCCGTGCGCGACCTGACGGAAGCCAGTGTCCGCCTGCTCGAGCTGCTCGATGCAGCGCACCGGCAGACCCGGGAAGACCTGCCGCGAGCGCTCGACACGGTACAGACCCGCTTTGCGACGGTCGAGCGCGCTGGAGAAGTTTTTGCCGCGAATCTCACCAACGCCGCCAGAGAGAGCGAACGTCTGAAAGATCAACTCGCGACAGCGCGCGGGGAAGCAGCCGGAATGGCAGCCGACCTCGAAACCCTGCAACAGCACACATTGATGACGGCCGAGGCTCATCGGACCCAGATCGACGCCATGCACCAGAGCCTGGTCGAGGCTGGCCGTGACAACGACGAGCTGGCGATGCGTGCCCAGCAGACATTGTCGGGCGCGCTGGCTGGTCTGACCGCCGCAACCCGCGATGCGCTGGCGTCGCTGGAAAGCCATGATGCCGCGCGTGTGCAATCGCTCGCTGCACAGATCGGAGACGCCACCGCCGAAGCGATCGAACGGGCGATCCGCGAACGGACTGCGGGCGCGCTGGCGGAACTTGAGCAGGGTGCAACTCAGGCAACGGGTGTTGCGCGCGATGCAACGATCCAGCTGCGCGATCAACTGGCCCGGGTGAACGAATTGGCGGGCAATCTGGAAAACCGCATTGCAAGGGCTCAGGAGCGCGCCGAGGAGCAGATCAACCACGATTTCGCGCGGCGGATGGCGCTTATTACGGACAGTCTCAATTCCAACGCGATCGACATTGCCAATGCCCTCGCTGTGGACGTTTCCGACACGGCGTGGTCAGCCTATCTGCGCGGTGATCGCGGCATCTTTACCCGCCGTGCGGTCCGGCTGATCGACAATGGCGAAGCACGCGAGATCGCACAGCTTTACGAGGCCGACGCGGCCTTCCGCGATCATGTGCGGCGCTATATCCATGATTTTGAGGCGATGCTGCGCGCCATGCTCTCAACCCGCGATGGCCACGCGCTCGGGGTGACGCTGCTGAGCTCCGATATGGGCAAGCTTTATGTCGTGCTGGCGCAGGCGATCGAGCGGTTGCGCGATTAGTCGGGATAGGCCGCGGCCGATGGCGGCGTACCGAAGACATTGAGGTCGTCGGCCTCGATCCAGCCGTTAACATAATTGGCGACGTAGAGCGCGGTAAGCAACGCCGCGCCGATGCTCGCGCGAATGATGATCCGTCCCGGCCGGAAATTCGCCGGCGCGCTGTCCGCCTGCCCCGGAACTTTAGGCACCCCCATCTCGTCATGCGTGCGAACCCCGAAAGGCAACATGACAAACGCCGTACCGACCCAGAACAGGACGTAGATCGCGATTATGGAGGTCCAGTGCATGGCGTGCCTAACCGACTGCCAGCACGCGGATCTGCGGGCGCTTGCCACTCCAGCGCGTCGCCGCGCGGCGAACGGCGAGGCGCGCGGCTTCGGTAATGGCGCCCTGTTCACGCCCGGCGGGCCCCTTGAGATCGCGAATGGCCCTTAGCGCATCGGCTTGCGCCTCGGCGACAAACGCCTCGTAATCTTCGTCCAGCGGCAGACCGACACCATGCACGCCGACCGCACCTGATCGCGCGAGCGTGACGACCACCAGACCGTCGCGTGCAATGCGCCGACGCATCGTGATCGCTTCGCCATCGGCCGGGACGATGATGTCGCCATCGAGCACGAGCCGCCCGGCTGCAACCTCGGCAATCTTCCCCGCCTTGCCCGGCGCGAGGCGGACGATGTCGCCGTTCTTCTGGACGACCGCCTGCGGTACACCGCTCGCCAGCCCGAGCCGCGCCTGTTCGTGCATATGGCGGATTTCGCCATGTACGGGCACCAGTACCTCTGGGCGCAGCCAGGCATAGAGCGCCTGCAATTCAGGCCGTCCTGGGTGACCCGACACGTGGATATCGACCTGCCGATCGGTCACCATCACCACGCCGCGCGCCGCCAGCCGGTTCTGGACCGCACCCACGGAAAGTTCGTTTCCGGGTATCGTGCGGCTCGAAAACAGCACGACATCGCCCGCAGCCAGCTCGATCGGATGGTTCCCCTCCGCCATCCGTGCCAGCGCAGCGCGCGGTTCGCCCTGGCCGCCGGTGGCCAGGATCATGACTTCGCCGCGCGGCAGCGTCATCGCGGTCTGGAAATCGACCGTTTCAGGGAAATGCGAGAGATAGCCGTTCGCCTGCCCGACCTCGAGGATGCGGTCGAGCGAGCGCCCGGCCATGCACAGCTGCCTGCCGGTAGCGATCGCTACCTCGGCGAGTGTGTGCAGTCGGGCAACATTGGATGCAAAGGTCGAGACGACCACCCGCTTGCCCGCATGGCGCGCCACCTCGGCCATCAGCGCGTCGCGTACCCCGCCTTCGGAGCCACTGGCCTCTGGATTGAACACGTTGGTCGAATCGCACACCAGTGCCAGCACACCTTCGTCGCCGATCGCCCGCAATTCGGCCTCGTTCGCGGGATCGCCGATGATCGGTTCCTCATCGAGCTTCCAGTCCCCGCTGTGAAAAACCCGTCCGAACGGCGTGTCGATCAGCAAGGCGTGCCCTTCGGCGATGGAGTGCGCCAGCGGCAGATAGGCGATGTCGAACGGACCGAGGGCGAAGCTGTCGTAACCTTCGACAACGATCAGCTCGACCTCGCCCACCAGCCCGGCTTCCTCAAGCTTGCGATGGACCAGATCGGCAGTGAACGGTGTCGCGTAGAGAGGCACGCCAAGATCACGGGCGAAATAGGGGACCGCGCCGATGTGATCCTCATGCGCATGGGTGAGTACGATGCCGAGGAGATCCTCAGCCCGTTCCTCGATGAATTGCAGGTCGGCGAATACGAGGTCGACCCCGGGGTATTCGTTGCCGCTGAAGGTCATGCCGAGATCGACCATCAGCCACCGCCCCTGGCAGCCGTAGACGTTCACGTTCATGCCGATCTCGCCGCTGCCTCCGAGCGCGAGAAAGAGCAGTTCGTTTTCGGGGGTGAAATCGTTCTTCATGCTGCCCCCGCCCGTTCCGCGAGGAGTGCGAGACCGTCGAGCGTCAGGTCGGCATCGACCGCGTCGAAAATGTCGGTATGCTGGTCGAACAGGATCGCGAGGCCGCCAGTAGCGATCACCTTGGCGGGCCGCCCGATCTCGGCGCGCATGCGGGCGATAAGGCCTTCCATCATCGCGACGTAGCCCCAGAACACCCCGATCAGCATCTGATCCTCTGTATTGGTGCCGATCACGCTGGTGGTGCGCGGGGCCTCGATCGCGATGCGGGGAAGCTTGGCGGTGTTTCCGACCAGCGCGTCGAGCGAAAGGTTGATGCCGGGCGCGATAATGCCGCCCTTATAGGCGCCGTTGAAATCGACCGCGTCGAACGTAGTCGCAGTGCCGAAATCGACCACGATAAGGTCGCCCTGGTATTTGGCGTGCGCGGCAATCGTATTGAGCGCGCGGTCTGCACCGAGCGAGCGGGGCTGGTCGACGTCGACCGAGATGCCCCAGTCGGCCGCGCCCTCGCCCGCGATCAGCGGGGTGATGCCGAAATACTTCTCGGCCAACACTGTCAGGTTGTGCACCGCGCGCGGCACGACCGATCCGACGATGAGCTGGGTAATCTCGTCGCGCTTGACGCCTTCGATCTCGAGCAGTTGGAGCAGCGACACCGCGTATTCGTCGCCGGTGCGGCGCGGATCGGTGGCGATGCGCCAGCGCGCCCTGATCTCGCGCCCGTCGAACAGCGCGAAGACCACGTTGGTGTTGCCGACATCGGCGGCGAGCAGCATGCGGGGCTTCCTAGATAAGAGAGATATCGCCAGCGTGGATAGAGCGCAATTCGCCGTCTTCCAAACGAATGCGAAGCGACCCATCACTGCCGAGGCCATCGAACGCACCACGGATGCGCTCATTGTCGTCAGAAACGATCATCGGGCTTCCGATTGCGTGCGCACGCTCTTCCCACTCCACAATCGTCGCTGATAGCGGTTCGTTGCGCCATCGCGAAAGGCGCTGGCGGAAAGGGTCGATGAGGGATTCGAGTACGCGTTGCGCGGTGTCGGCGTTGCGCCCATTTTCGATATGGATGCAAGTGGTCGGCCGATCCGGCACCTCTGGCGCCTCGGCGACGTTGACGCCTATCCCCACAACAACTGTCTCGCCGACGCGCTCGCAAAGAATGCCTGCGAGTTTCGCCCCATTGATGAGGATGTCATTCGGCCACTTTAGCCATCGCTGCTCGTTCGGGCGGCGCGTATGTCCATCGATCAGATGTGTGCGCAAAAGGTCATGTACCGCAAGTCCGGCCACGAGAGACAGGGTGGCAGCCGGATGGTCTTGGTTCTGCAGGTTAACGACCGTTGAGCAGTAGAGATTCCCGATGGGGCTGCGCCAGACCCGCCCCTGTCGCCCCCGCCCCCCTGTCTGGCGTTCAGCACGAAGCCAGAAACCGTCGCTGTATTTCACGCCGGCGCGAATATCGGCGATCAGGTCGGCGTTGGTCGAGCCGGTCTCGGGGACCGTTGTGATCACGCGGCGATAAAAAGCGCGGAAGCGGCAGTGTTGGCGAGGGTGCCCAGCCATCCGGTCAAGAGGTAGCCGAGCGGCGAGATAAACAGCACGGCGGCAATAAGGATTGCCCAGTTCACTCCCCCTGCCGCGGCTACCTCGCGGTCCGCAGGTTCATCGAAGAACATCACCTTGACGACCTTGATATAGTAGAATGCGCCGATCACGCTCGCTGCGATGCCAATGACCGCCAGCAGCAGCAGATCGGCTTCAACGGCGGCGCGGAACACTACGAATTTGGCCCAGAACCCCATCAAGGGCGGAATGCCGGCCAGGCTGAACATCAGCACCAGCAGCGACCAGGCGACGCCGGGGCTGCGACTGGACAGGCCCGCAATGTCGCCCAGCGTTTCGAGCGGTTCGCCAGTGCGGTCTTGCAGCAGCAGCAGAGCGACAAAACTGCCCAGCGTCATTGCGACATAGACCACCAGATAGGCCAGCATCGCCGCCACGCCGGCGAGCGATGCGGCGGCCAAACCAATCAGCAGGAAGCCGACATTGTTGATCGACGAATAAGCGAGCAGCCGCTTGAGGTTGGTTTGCCCGATCGCCCCCAGCGCGCCGACCACGATCGAGGCGAGCGCGGCAAAAACGACGATCTGACGCCATGCCTCTACCTGGCCGCCAAACGCTTCGAGCGCCACGCGCGCCGTTAGCGTCACGGCAGCAACCTTGGGGGCGCTGGCAAAAAACAGCGTCACGGGTGTCGGGGCGCCTTCATAGACGTCAGGCGTCCACATATGGAACGGCACTGCCGAAATCTTGAAGGCGAGGCCGGCCAGTACAAAGATCAGGCCAAACAGGGCGCCCGTCTGCGCGCCGCCGCCCAGCGCAGACTCGATGCCGGCGAAATTGGTCGTGCCGGTGAAGCCGTATAGCAGGCTCATGCCGAACAGCAGAATCCCGCTCGCCAACGCGCCGAGGACGAAATATTTCAGCCCTGCCTCTGCCGAGCGGGTCTCATTGCGCAAGAATGCAGCGAGAACATATGAGGCCAAGCTATTCAGTTCGAGCCCGATATAAAGCGTCATCAGGTCGTTGGCCGAGACCATGATGCTCATGCCGATTGTCGCCAGCACGATGAGCACCGGATACTCCGCACGCATCGCTCGAAGGCGTTCAAAGAACGCAGGAGCTACGAGGATAGACGCAATTGCGGCAATGTAGATCAGGATCTTGGCGAAGGCGGCATAAGCGTCGGCGCGGAACTGACCGCCAAATGCTTCGCTGGACAGGCCCGAGGCCCCACCACTCAACGCCGGTACTGCAAGGATGGTCGCCGCCGCCAATGCGAGCGCAGCGAGCCAGGAAATAGTTTGCGTATGCCGGTCGCCCATCCACGCTGCCATCAGCAACAGGATCAGCGAGCTTGCGCTCAGAACGAGCTCGGGCGCGATCAGTGAAAGAGAGGCCGTCAGGTTCATCAGTGCGCCCCCTCGCCCGGAATGTCGCCATGCTGGCCGGGCGCAGCGTCATGACCCGTCATCGCGTTGGCAGGCCGCGTCCGCGCGTTGCCGGTCTTGAGCTGGCTATCGCCAGCGGGGGCGGCCCGGGCCAAGCGGGCATCGAGTGCGGCAATATCGGGCCGCATCGGTGCAAGGAAGCTCTCGGGATACACGCCCATCCACAGCACCGCCGCCGCGATCGGCGCGAGCATCGCCCATTCTCGAGCGTTGAGATCGGGCATAGCCGCGGCATCGGCATTGCGCTGCGTGCCGAATACCACCCGGCGATAGAGCCACAGCATGTAGGCTGCCCCGAGGATAATTCCCGTCCCGCAGATCAGAGCGACCCAGGTCGATATCTTGTAGATCCCGGCGAGGGACAGAAACTCGCCGACAAAGCCGCTGGTCCCCGGCAATCCGATGCTGGCCATCGTGAACAGCATGAAGAACAGCGCGTATTTGGGCATATTGATCGCGAGGCCACCATAGCGGTCGATCTCGCGGGTATGCAGCCGGTCGTAGATCACCCCGACGCACAGGAACAGCGCGCCAGAGACGAGGCCGTGGCTGAGCATCACCACCATTGCGCCTTCAAGGCCTTGCACGTTGAACGCGAACAGGCCGATCGTGACAATCGCCATATGCGCCACCGACGAATAGGCGATGAGCTTCTTCATATCGTGCTGCACCAGCGCGATCAGGCTTGTTACGACTACTGCGATCATCGACAGCGCGTAAATCAGCCAAGCAAACTGGGCCGACGCTTCGGGAAACATCGGCAGGCTGAAGCGGATAAAGCCGTAACCGCCCATTTTCAGCAGCACGCCCGCGAGGATCACCGAGCCCGCCGTCGGCGCTTGCACGTGCGCATCAGGGAGCCAAGTGTGAACGGGCCACATCGGCATTTTCACCGCGAAGCTGGCAAAGAAAGCAAGCCACAGCCAGGTCTGGGCGCCCGCCGGGAAATCATGCTGCATCAAAGAGGGAATGTCGCTCGTACCGGCCTGATTGACCATCCACAGCATCGCCACCAGCATCACGACCGAGCCAAGCAGCGTGTAGAGAAAGAATTTGTAGCTTGCGTAAATCCGGTTCTGGCCGCCCCACACGCCGATGATCAGATACATCGGTATCAGCCCGGCCTCGAAGAAGATGTAGAACAGGAACAGATCCTGCGCGGCGAACACGCCAATCATCAGCGTTTCCATGATCAGGAATGCCGCCATATATTCGCCGACGCGGTGTTGAATACCGTCCCAACTCGCCAAAATGCAGATCGGCATGAGGAATACGGTCAGCAGGATCAGCAGCAACGCGATTCCGTCGATCCCGAGCGCCCAGTTGAAGGCGTCAGCCAGCCCGGCACGCTCGGTAAATTGCCACTGCGGGCCGCCAATATCGAAATTGGCCCACAGGAGCAGGCCGAGCGCAAATGTCACCAAGGTCGTCCCAAGCGCGACCAAGCGTGCCGTCTGCGCGCCAGCGAAGAAGCAGGCCGCAGCTCCAACAAGCGGGACCAGCAGCATCAGCGAGAGGAGCGGCAGGCCTTCCATCACATCATCACCCAGGTGAGAGCGGCAAGCAGGCCGAGAAGCATGACCAGCGCGTAAGAATAGAGATAGCCTGACTGGAACCGCCGCGCAGCGCCGGACCCTTGAGCGACCAGTGCCGCTACGCCGTTCGGCCCGAAGCGGTCGATGATGCCTTCATCGCCGAGCTTCCAGAACATGCGGCCCAACCAGCAAGCCGGACGCACAAACAGGAAATCGTACAGCTCGTCAAAATACCATTTGTTGAAGACGAAGCGGTGAACCAGCCGGAACTGGTCGACGAACTGGCCGGGCAGCGAGGGGTTACGGATATAGGCCAGCCAAGCGCCGAACAGGCCCAGCAGCATGACCACGGTGGCAGTCAGCTTCACCCATAGCGGCACGCCGTGCATCGCGTGGATCAGGCCTTCATTGTAAAAGATCGAGCCGTTCCAGAACGCGGCGCTGTCGAGGAAGGCGTGGCTGAACAACCAGCCTGCGAAGATCGCCCCGAGCGACAGCACGCCCAGCGGGATCAGCATCGATAGCGGGCTTTCATGCGGATGATAGCCCGCCGTGCCCTCATGCGCGGCGGGGTGCGGCGCGCTGTGATGCACATCGCTGCCGGCATTTTCCTGCGCGGGCGGGTTGTCGCCATCGGCATGGCCGGCATGGGCGGTGTGATCAGCATGGGCGGCGTGCTGGATATGCTCGCTGCCGGCCCAGCGCGGTTTGCCCCAGAAGGTCAGGAACATCAGCCGCCAGCTGTAGAAACTGGTCAGCAGCGCGGCGAAGGCACCCATCCAGAAGGCGAATTGCCCCATTTCATTGCCGCGCCCGAAGGCCGCTTCGAGAATGGCGTCTTTCGAATGGAAGCCGGCAAACCCGGCATGGAGCCAGTAAATCCCGACCCCGGTGATCGCCAGCGTCCCCATCAGCATCGCCGCAAAGGTCAGCGGGATATGTTTCCTGAGCGCGCCGTAGAATCGCATATCCTGTTCGTGATGCATCGCATGGATCACGCTGCCCGCGCCAAGGAATAGCAGCGCCTTGAAAAAGGCGTGCGTGAACAAATGGAACATCGCCGCGCCATAGGCACCCACCCCGGCGGCGAAGAACATGTAACCCAGCTGCGAGCAGGTCGAATAGGCGATGACCCGCTTGATGTCCCACTGGGTGGTGCCGATGGTGGCGGCAAACAGGCAGGTCGCCGCCCCGATGAAGGTCACGAAGGCGAGCGCAACGGGCGCGGTCTCGAACATTGGCGACAGGCGGCACACCATGAACACCCCGGCCGTGACCATCGTCGCCGCGTGGATCAGCGCGGAGACCGGCGTCGGCCCCTCCATCGCGTCGGGCAACCAGGTGTGCAGGCCAAGCTGCGCCGATTTGCCCATCGCGCCGATGAACAGGAGGATGCACAATACATCCATCGTGTCGACCCGGTAACCGAGGAAGCCGATCGTGCTGCCCGCCATCCCCGGCGCCGCGGCGAGGATCTCGGGGATCGAGACCGTCCCGAAAACGAGGAACGTGCCGAAAATGCCAAGCATGAAGCCGAGGTCGCCCACGCGGTTGACCACGAAAGCCTTGATCGCCGCAGCATTCGCCGAAGGCTTCCTGAACCAGAACCCGATCAGCAAATAGGAGGCCAGGCCCACACCCTCCCAGCCGAAGAACATCTGGACGAGGTTGTCGGCCGTCACCAGCATCAGCATGGCAAAGGTGAACAGGCTCAGATAGGCGAAGAACCGCGGCTGGTCCGGGTCTTCGTCCATATAGCCCCAACTATAAAGGTGCACGAGCGCCGATACACTGGTGATCACCACCAGCATCACCGCGGTCAGCGTATCGACCCGCAATGCCCAGTCGAAGCGCATATCGCCCGAGGTCACCCAGTGCAGCACGGGCACGACCGTCGGTTCCATCCCGCCGCCCAGCGCCTGAAGGAAGATGGGCCAGCTCAGCGCGCAAGAAACGAACAGCGCGCCGGTGGTCACCACCTTGGCGGCGACATTACCCAGCGCACGGTTGCCCAGCCCCGCTATGATGGCGGCAAGCAGCGGCAGGAAGACAATCAGCAGGATGTTCGCGTTCATCGCGGCGATCAGCCCTTCATCCGGTTGACATCGTCGACCGCGATGCTGCCGCGGCGACGGAAATAGATGACGAGGATGGCAAGGCCGATAGCCGCCTCGCCCGCGGCGACGGTCAGCACGAACATCGCGAACACCTGCCCCACCAGATCGCCCAGGAAGGCGCTGAACGCGACCAGATTGATGTTCACCGCGAGCAGGATCAATTCGATCGACATCAGGATGACGATCACGTTCTTGCGATTGGCGAAGATGCCCAGCACGCCCAGCACGAACAGGATCGAACTGACGACGATGTAATGTTCGATGCCGATCACAGCTCGACTCCCTGCCCGACATCGGGCCTGGTCATGACGGTTGCGTCTTGCGGCCGGCGGCGGACCTGCCGGTCGATATTCTGATGCGTTTTGTGGCTGCCCGGCCGCTCGCGATGCGTCAACACGATGGCACCGATCATTGCCACCAGCAGGATCAGCCCGGCGCTTTCGAACAGGAACAGGTAGCGGGTATAGAGCAACGCACCGATATTATCGATATTGCTGCGCCCGGCGATCGGTTCGGCAGCAACACCCGCAGCGCCCAGTTCCAGCGCACCGGCGCGGTATGCGCCGACGCCCAGCACGATTTCCGCGAGCAGCACGAGCGCGATCAACACCCCGAGCGGGAAATGGCGGATGAAGCCGGCGCGCAGTTCGGCAAAATCGATGTCGAGCATCATCACCACGAACAGAAACAGCACCGCGACCGCGCCGACATAGACGATCACCAGCAGCGCGGCGATGAACTCCGCGCCCACCAGCACCATCAGCCCGGCACCGTTGAAGAAAGCAACTATCAACCACAGCACCGCATGGACGGGGTTGCGGCTGGTGATCACCAGCACGGCGCTGGCAATCAGCAGCACCGCGAACAGGTAAAAGGCGAAGGTTTGGATCATGGGCCCCGGGTCGTCTGCGGCGCGCGTTAGCGGTAGGGCGCGTCGGCTTCAAGGTTCGCGGCGATGGCCCGCTCCCACTTGTCCCCATTCGCCAGCAGCTTGGCCTTGTCGTAGAGCAATTCCTCGCGCGTTTCTGTGGCGTATTCGAAGTTCGGCCCCTCGACGATGGCGTCCACCGGGCACGCTTCCTGACAGAAGCCGCAATAGATGCACTTGGTCATGTCGATGTCATAGCGCGTGGTGCGGCGGCTGCCATCCTCGCGCGGTTCAGCCTCGATCGTGATCGCCTGGGCCGGACAGATCGCCTCGCACAGCTTGCAAGCGATGCAGCGTTCCTCGCCATTAGGATAACGGCGCAAAGCATGCTCGCCGCGGAAGCGCGGGGACAGCGGGTTCTTCTCGAACGGGTAGTTGATCGTTGCCTTGGGCTTGAAGAAATAACGCAGCGTGAGCGCGTGCGCCTTCACGAACTCCCACAGGGTGAACGATTTGATCAGATGGGCGACCGTCATGTCAGATTCTCGCGAACGCACGGACTGCCTTGCGGGGCGGCACCTCGAGCAGCCAGTTCCGCATTATCAAGCGACGGGCAAAGCGCCGTGTGAGGTGAACGCTCATAGCGGGTCACCATCAGCCACCCCGATACGAGCACGACGAACAGCAGGCTCAGCGGCAGGAACACTTTCCACCCTAACCGCATCAGCTGGTCATAGCGATAGCGCGGAACAGTCGCCTTCACCCAGCTGAAGATGAAGAAGAACGCGAAGATCTTGGCGAACAGCCAGATCCAGCCCGGCACCAAATAGAGCGGCGCCCAGTCCAGCGGAGGCAGCCAGCCGCCGAAGAACAGGATCGCGTTGAGCGCGCACATCAGCAGCACGTTGGCATACTCGCCGAGCCAGAACAGCGCGAAGCTCATCGAGGAATATTCGGTCTGGTAGCCGGCCACCAGCTCACTTTCCGCCTCGGTCAGGTCAAACGGCGCGCGCGCGGTTTCCGCCAGGCTCGAGATGAGGAACATCACCCAGATCGGGAACAGCAGCAGATTAAACGCATAGGCGTTGACGATGCCGAGCCCGTGGCCGCGCTGCGCCTCGATGATACCGTTCATGTTAAACGTGCCGGCATAGAGCACCACGCAGACCAGAATGAACCCGATCGAAACCTCGTACGAGATCATCTGCGCGGCCGCGCGCATGGCGGAAAAGAACGGGTATTTGGAGTTTGACGCCCAGCCCGAAATCACCACGCCATACACGCCGAGTGACGAAATCGCGAGGATGTAGAGCAGCCCGATATTGATATCGGCCAACACCGCGCCCGAATTGAACGGCACCACCGCCCACGCCGCCAGCGCGACGGTGAAGGTGATGATCGGCGCGATCAGGAACAGCCCCTTGTTCGCCGCGCTGGGGATGATGGTTTCCTGCAGGAACACCTTCAGCCCGTCGGCAAAGCTTTGCAGCAGGCCAAACGGCCCCACCACATTGGGTCCGCGCCGCAGCGCCATTGCCGCCCACACCTTGCGATCGACATAAATGATCATCGCCACCGCCAGCATCAGCGGCAGCGCGATCAGCAGGATGCCGGCGATGGTCGCCAGCCCCCAGGCCCATTCATAGGACAGACCCCAATCCATGAAGGTACGCGTCACTCCGCCGCCTCCGCCAGATCTTCACCATGCAGCAATTCGGCCGAGCAGCGCTGCATCACCGCGCTGGCGCGGGCGATGGGATTGGTGAGATAAAAATCGTTGATCGGATAGCTGATCGCGCCCTCGGCAGTGGCACCAGCGGCGCTGGCAGGCAACGCGCCGTAATCGGCCAGTCCTTCTGTGCCAAGCGCCGGCACCTCGGCAACCATTGCGGCGCGCAACTGTGCGAAGCTGTCGAACCCGACGCTGACGCCCAGCGCATCGGCCAGCGCGCGCAGGATGGTCCAATCCTCGCGCGCGTCGCCCGGTGCGAACACCGCGCGCTCGGCATATTGCACCCGCCCTTCGGTGTTGACGTAGGTCCCGTCCTTCTCGCTATAGGCTGCGGCCGGCAGAACGATGTCGGCCGCGTGGGCGCCCTTGTCGCCGTGATGGCCGATATAGACCTTCAGCGAGCCCCCGAACTGCGCCCAGTCCACCTCGTCGGCGCCCAGCGCCAGCACCACCTTGGGCGCCTCCTGCACGATATCTGCGATCCCGCCGGCCTGCGCATAACCGAGCATCAATCCGCCCATCCGGCTGGCCGCCATGTGGAGCACGTTGAACCCGTTCCACGCCGATCCATCCTCGAGCGTGCGGGAGAGGTTCCACTGCCCCGCTAGCGTCAGCGCCTGGCCCAGCGCGCCGCGGGCGAGCCCCGCCCCGCCGAGGATGATCGCGGGCCGCGCGGCGCCGGCAAAGGCGTCGCCCACTTCGGCCGGCAGATTGCCCAGCACCCCGGCATCCTGGCCAAGGAAGGTCGCCGGATAGGTCGTTTCCCATTCCGGGCCGATAATGAAGATCCGCGCCCCGCGCCGGGCAGCCTTGCGCAGCCGGACATTCACCAGCGGCGCTTCCCAGCGTACATGGCTGCCGACGATCAGGATCGCGTCGGCCTGCTCGATCCCGGCAAAAGTCGAGTTGAAGGCGAGCGCGGCCAGATTGTCCGCCGCATAGCGCATCCCCGTCTGCCGCCCTTCGAGCAGCGACGAGCCCAGCGCGCGCAGCAAAGCCTTGGCGGCGAACATCGTCTCGCAATCGACCAGATCACCGGCAATGGCGCCGATACTGGCGCCGGGCTCGGCGGCGGCGATCAGCCCGAACGCCTCGTCCCAACTCGCCCTGGCGAGACGCCCCTCGCGCCGCACCCACACGGCATCGAGCCGGCGCCGGGTCAGGCCATCGACCATATAGCGACCCTTGTCGGACAGCCACTCCTCGTTGACCGCATCGTTGATGCGCGGCAAGGCGCGCAGCACTTCGCGGCCGCGACTGTCGAGGCGGATATTGGCCCCGACAGCGTCGCTGACATCGATGCTGAGCGTCTTCTTCAGCTCCCACGGCCGCGCTTCGAACGCATAGGGGCGGCTGGTCAGCGCGCCGACGGGGCACAAATCGATCACATTGGCCGACAGTTCGTGCCTTGCCGCCTGCTCCAGATAGGTGGTGATCTGCATATTCTCGCCGCGATAGAGCGCGCCGATCTCGTCCACCCCGGCGATCTCTTCGGAAAAGCGCACGCAGCGGGTGCAGTGAATGCAGCGGGTCATCACCGTCTTGATCAGCGGGCCCATGTACTTTTCGGTGACCGCGCGCTTGTTCTCGTCATAGCGCGAGCCGCCGCGGCCATAGGCCATCGCCTGATCCTGCAGGTCGCATTCGCCACCTTGGTCGCAGATCGGGCAATCGAGCGGGTGATTGATCAGGAGAAACTCCATCACCCCTTCGCGCGCCTTCTTGACCATTTCGCTGTCAGTGCGGATCTCCTGCCCTTCGGCTGCAGGTAGCGCACAGCTCGCCTGCGGTTTGGGCGGCCCGGGTTTCACCTCGACCAGGCACATCCGGCAATTGCCGGCAATGCTCAGCCGCTCGTGGTAGCAGAAGCGCGGGATTTCCTTGCCCGCCAGCTCGCACGCCTGCAGCACGGTGGCGCCGTCGGGAACCTCGATCTCCTGGCCGTCAACGGTGAGTTTTGGCATTATTCAGCGTCCGGTATTTGGGCTGCGCGGCGCGCCAATGCATAGGCAAGGCCGGCACGCAAAGAAATGCGATCCAGCCGCAGACGCTGACCGGCAAAGGCGCAGGGACCAAGGTGAGCGCTCAACGCACCCATCGCAGCAGTTTCCTCCGAGCTGTCCGCTTCGGTGCGCACGAAATTGTCCACCGCAGAGGGCGCCGTGGCTGCGACACAGGCGGCGAATTCATCCAGCAGGATTTGCGCCCGATCGTCTTGCGGCACCGATGTCAGCGCTTCGATCACACTCTCCTGCGACGCGGGGGGTACGGCTGCGAGGGTAACAGGCAATCCGTCACCATATTTCTGCCGATACCAGGCTTCGGCTATCGTGCCGCGCAGTTCCGGAAATCCGGCCGACATGTTGCGGACCACGCAATGTGACCGCCCGCTGGGAAACGTGACGACGGGCCGCCAGTTTTCAGCGATCGGTACTTTCAAGTATGCCTCGATTTCGTCCGCCTTGTATGTTGCCACGCAGCGTCCGAAATACTGGATTGTGTCACGCACCCCGCGATCATGATCATACTTTTCCCGATCAAACCGGGTGCCAGTCTGGCTCTCGGTCTGCGCGTTGCCGACGCTCGGGATGGCGAGCGCGATGGCTGCTGCAAACATGCCGCTGACGCCACATGACCGGTTCATTGTCCGCGTCCTTCTTCTGTAACCAGCCGGTAGCTTGCCGTTGCCAGCATCGAGCGCAGGCCGAGCGCATTAGCCTCAAGCGCCGGCCCGTTCTGCGAACAAATCGCGGCGGCAGGTCGCAGCGCGGCAACCGCTGCATCTTCCTCGGCGGTCGCCGGCGCCGTGTGGAACAGCTCCGCGACCTGCTGCGATGCACCCAACGCCATGCACATGGCGATCCGATCGCTCGCGCTGCGCGGTTCGGGCATCGGCCGCAGCGCCGCCTGCGCCAGGCGCGGCAGAATGGGCTGATTATCGCGTTCGATCAGCGTTTCGGCCAGAGCGCCGGCAAACGGAAGACCGCCCGTTCGCATGGCGCGATACTCCCCGTCCATCGCGCGGAAGCAATTCGCGCTCGCCCGGGTTTCCGACAATTCCCGCAGTTCGCGCCGATAAGTGTCGGTACGAAAATCCATGGTCAGCACGCTGCGGGCCGCCTCCGGGCGTTCGGTGGCGATGCACTGCGCCCAGGCCACCAGTGCACCGCGCTGCTTGACCGGATCGCGTTCCTGCTGGCGCGGCTGCGCCGATACGCTGCTCGCCAGCAAGGCCGAGATCACGAGGAACAGCGCGCCCTTCACTCCGCCGCCTCCGCAAAGCTCGCCCCGCGCTCGGCGATGCGGCGCTCCAGTTCAGGGCGAAAATGCTTGATCAGCCCCTGGATTGGCCACGCCGCCGCATCGCCCAGCGCGCAGATCGTGTGGCCTTCAACCTGTTTGGTGACCTGCTGGAGCATATCGATCTCGTGCAGCTCGGCATCGCCGACCCGCAGCCGCTCCATCATCCGCCACATCCACCCGGTGCCCTCACGGCACGGGGTGCACTGGCCGCAGCTTTCGTGCTTGTAGAAATAGCTGAGGCGGCTGATTGCGCGGACGATATCGGTCGATTTGTCCATCACGATGACGCCCGCCGTGCCGAGGCCACTGCCCAGCGCCTTCAACCCGTCGAAATCCATCGGCGCGTCCCAGATCTGCTCGGCCGGCACGAGCGGCACCGAAGAACCGCCCGGGATCACCGCCAGCAGGTTTTCGCGCCCGCCGCGAATGCCGCCGCAATGCGTCTCGATCAGTTCGCCAAAGGGGATGCTCATCGATTCCTCGACGACGCACGGCCGGTTCACATGGCCGCTGATCTGGAACAGCTTGGTGCCCTTGTTGTTCTCGCGCCCAAAGCTCGAAAACCATGCCGCACCGCGCCGCAGGATGGTCGGCGCGACCGCGATCGATTCCACGTTGTTGACGGTGGTCGGGCAGCCGTACAGCCCGGCGCCGGCCGGGAATGGCGGCTTGAGGCGCGGCTGCCCCTTCTTGCCTTCGAGGCTTTCGAGCATCGCGGTTTCTTCACCGCAAATATAGGCGCCAGCGCCCCGGTGCACGAAAACGTCGAAATCGTAACCGGAACCGCTGGCATTCTTGCCGATCAGGCCCGCGTCATAGGCTTCCTGCACTGCGGCGAACAGCGTCTCCGCTTCGCGGATAAATTCGCCGCGAACGTAGATATAGGCCGCCCGCGCGCGCATCGCATAACCGGCGATCAGTGCGCCCTCGATCAGCTTGTGCGGATCGTGGCGGATAATCTCGCGGTCCTTGCAGCTGCCCGGCTCGGATTCGTCGCCATTGATCACGAGGAAGCTGGGGCGCCCGTCTTTGGATTCCTTGGGCATGAACGACCATTTCATGCCGGTCGGAAAACCTGCCCCGCCCCGCCCGCGCAGACCGCTGGCCTTGATCTCCTCGATGATCGCATCCTGCCCGCGGGCCATCAGCGCCTTGGTATCGTCCCAGTCCCCGCGCGCCTGTGCGGCCGGCAGGCGCCAGTCCTGATAGCCATAGAGATTGGTGAAGATGCGATCCTTGTCAGCGAGCATGGCTTACCATTCCCCCCGATAATCGTGATTGGCATCGACCATCTCGCGCAAGGTGGTCGGCCCGCCAACCGGCTCGACCGTGTGCCGGCCGGGCTCCTGCGTGCCTTCCTTGGGCTGTTCGCCAGCGGCCAGCGCATCAAGCACGGCGTCGAGCCTTTCGGCGGTCAGATCTTCGTAATTCGCGTCGTTGATCTGGACCATCGGTGCGCTGGCGCAATTGCCCATGCATTCGACCTCGGTCAACGTCCACAGCCCGTCCGGCGTCGTGTGCCCCTTGGCCATACCGCGCGCCTTGCACGCCGCCATGATGTCGTCCGAACCGCGCAACATGCACGGCGTGGTGCCGCACACCTGCACATGGAAGCGGCCGACCGGCACGAGATTGTACATGGTGTAGAAGGTCGCCACCTCGACCACCCGCAGGATCGGCATATCAAGCTCGCGGGCGATAAATTCCATCACCGGCAACGGCAACCAGCCTTGCGTGCCGGTTTCGGCGCCGACCTGCCTCTGGGCGAGATCGAGCAGCGGCATCACCGCCGATCGCTGCCGCCCTTCGGGATAGCGCGCGATAATTTCCTTCGCCTTGGCGGCGTTTTCCTCGGCCCAGGCAAACGAACTCCAGCGCGCGCGCAGCTCGGGCGTATCGGGCGCAATCATGCGGTCAGCCATCAGCGGTCGCATTCCCCGAACACAACGTCGATCGCGCCAATGATGGCGGTGACATCGGGCAGCATGTGGCCCTTGGCCATGAAGTCCATCGCCTGGAGGTGGCTGAACGCGGTCGGGCGGATTTTGCAGCGATAGGGTTTGTTGCTGCCGTCGCTGACCAGATAGACGCCGAATTCGCCCTTGGGGCTTTCGGTCGCGACATAGACCTCGCCCGCCGGGACATGGAACCCTTCGGTGTAGAGCTTGAAATGATGGATCAGCGCTTCCATCGAGCTCTTCATCTCGGCGCGCTTGGGCGGTACAACCTTGCGATCGGTGCTGGCCACCGGGCCTTCGGGCATTTCGGCGATGCACTGGCGAATGATCTTCGCGCTTTCGTACACTTCCTTCACGCGGACCATGAACCGGTCGTAGCAGTCGGAATTGGTGCCGACCGGGATTTCGAAATCCATCCGGTCATAAACGTCGTAGGGCTGCGACTTGCGCAAATCCCACGGGATGCCGGCCGCGCGGATCATCGGGCCGGAAAAGCCCCAGGCCAGCGCATCGGCCTTGCTCACCACGGCGATGTCGACATTGCGCTGCTTGAAGATGCGGTTGTCGACCACCAGGCTCATCGCATCGCCGAACAGCCTGGGCAGCCGCGTCTCGCACCATTCGCCAATATCGGCGAGCAGCTTGAGCGGCACATCCTGGTGCACCCCGCCCGGCCGAAACCACGCTGAGTGCATCCGTGCGCCCGATGCACGTTCGAAGAAGTTGAGGCAATCTTCGCGCAGCTCGAACACCCACAGGTTCGGCGTCATCGCGCCGACGTCCATCACGTGGCTGCCGATATTGAGCATATGATTGCAGATGCGGGTCAGTTCTGCGAACAGCACGCGCAGATATTGCCCGCGCAGCGGCACCTCGACATTGAGCAGCTTCTCGATCGCGAGGACGTAGCTGTGTTCCTGCGCCAGCGGGCTGCAATAATCGAGCCGGTCGAAATAGGGCAGCGCCTGCAGATAGGTCTTGTGTTCGATCAGCTTTTCGGTGCCGCGATGCAGCAGGCCGACATGCGGATCGACCCGCTCGATAATCTCGCCGTCGAGCTCCATCACCATGCGCAGCACGCCATGCGCGGCCGGGTGCTGCGGCCCGAAGTTGATCGTGTAGTTTTCGATGACCTCATCGCCGGTGGTGGGCGAACGCTCTTGCACCAGGCCACTCATGCCTCGTTCTCCGGCTTGGTCGCTGGGCCGGTATCCCGAGCGCCGCCCTCGCGTGCGGCCCGATCCGGCCGGTTTTCGGTGGGTTCGGGCGCATCCGGCGCTTTCACGCCCGCCTCATCCTTCGCAGGCGCGCCGTCGCTCACCTTGTCATCAGCCTTGTCATCGGCCTTCGCGCCCGCACCAGTCTGCGCCGGCGTTTCGGTGGTCTTGGGTTTGTCCACCGTCGGCGCCGGCGGCGTTTCGGCCGCTTTCTCGTCGCCTGGCAGCACGTAGTCAGCGCCTTCCCACGGGCTCAGAAAATCGAACTGCCGGAAATCCTGAGCGAGTTGAACCGGCTGATAGACAACCCGCTTGTCCTCGTTCGAATAGCGCACCTCGGTATAGCCGGTCAGCGGGAAATCCTTGCGGAACGGGTGCCCCTCGAAGCCGTAATCGGTGAGGATACGGCGCAGGTCGGCATTGCCGGCAAACACGACGCCATAGAGGTCGAACACTTCCCGTTCGAGCCACCCGGCATTCGGCCAGAGCACCGTAGCCGTTGGCACCGGCGTATCGGCCGCCGCGGTCACGCGTACCATGATCCGGTGGTTTCGCGTGACCGAGAGCAGAATATAGACGACATCGAACCGCTCGGCGCGGGACGGATAATCGGCGCCGGCAATGTCCATCAATTGCTGGTATTCATGCTCGTCGCGCAGCAGGTGCAACGCTTCAACCAAGCTGTCACGCGCGACATTCAGGATGAACTCGCCATGCGCTTCGGTCGTGCCAAGCAGGCGCGCCCCGAGCGCGCGTTCAAAAACGCCTGCCAAGCCCTCGTGAGAGCCGAAACGCGGCGCCGGATGGAGAACGACCTCTGCCATGATCTCAGCGCTCCAGCGTGCCCACGCGGCGAATTTTGCGCTGCAACTGCATCACGCCATACAGCAGCGCCTCAGCCGTTGGCGGGCAACCGGGCACGTAGATATCCACCGGCACGATCCGGTCGCACCCGCGCACCACCGAATAGCTGTAATGATAGTAGCCGCCGCCATTGGCGCAGCTGCCCATCGAGATGACGTATTTGGGATCTGACATCTGGTCGTAGACCTTGCGCAGCGCGGGCGCCATCTTGTTGCACAGCGTGCCGGCGACGATCATCACGTCGGACTGGCGCGGGCTGGCGCGCGGGGCGACGCCGAAGCGTTCCATGTCATAGCGCGGCATGTTGACGTGGATCATCTCGACCGCACAGCAGGCAAGGCCAAAGGTCATCCACCACAAGCTGCCGGTCCGGGCCCACTGGAACAGTTCCTCGGTGCTGGTGACGAGGAACCCCTTATTATCGAGCTCGCTCGAGAGCGCGTTGTAATAATTCTGGTCCGGCGCATGGAGCGCAGGGTTATGGCCGGGGCCGGACGCGGTTGTCGCCGCGGGGTTCGCCAGCGCATGATCGAGCGAGAAAAGGTCGTTCACTCCCATTCCAGCGCTCCCTTCTTCCACGCATAGACAAAGCCGACGACCAGCTCGAACAGGAACACCATCATCGTTATCCAGCCAGGCCATCCGGTCAGGTCGAGGCTAACGGCCCAGGGGAACAGGAACGCTGCTTCGAGATCGAAGACGATGAACAGAATGGCCACCAGGTAAAACCGAACATCGAAACGGCTGCGCGGATCTTCGAAGGCGGGAAAGCCGCATTCATATTCGCTGAGCTTTTCGGTCGTCGGATTATGCGTGCCGGTCAGCTGGCTGACCCCCATCGGCAGGAACACGAAGGCGGTCGACAGCGCGAGCGCAATGCCGAGAAATATCAGGATCGGCAGATATTGACTGAGATCGACCACGAATGATTCCGTCCCGGGCGTTAGGTGGCCCGCCTCTAGGCCCCCGGTCGCGAGGGTGCAAGGGGCGCACCGCCTGCTTTCGGGCGTTTTTGCCCGGTCAGCCCTTCAGCTGGCGCGCGAGCGCCTTGGCCGTGCCTTCGCCATAGGGCGGTTTGAATCCCGCGAGCTTGGCAATATCCGCGCGGGGCTGGCGGTAGATGCTGCGCGCGTGGCTGAACTCGCGGAACCCTTCGGGCCCGTGATAGGAACCGATGCCCGATGGACCGACCCCGCCAAACGGAAGATCGTCCATCGAGACATGGAACACCACGTCGTTAACCGTCACGCCGCCTGAAATCGTCCGCGTGAGCACCTTCTCGCGCTCCGCCTCGTCCTCGCCGAAGTAATAGAGGCCCAGCGGCCGGTCGCGGCCGTTGACGAAATCGATCGCCTGGTCGATCCGGCCATACGTCTTGACCGGCAGCACCGGGCCGAAGATTTCCTCCTGCATCGCCTGCATATCATCGGTCACGTTACGCAACACGGTCAGCGGCATCTTGCGCGCATTGGTGTTGGCGAAATCTTCCTTCCCTGGATTGATCTCGATCACCTCGGCGCCCTTGTCGCGCGCATCGGCCACCATCGATTGCAGCCGGTCGAAATGACGGTCGGTGACGACCGAGGCATAGTCGTCATTGTCGAGCAGCGTCGGATACATCATGCCGGCAGCCGAGGCGATCGCGGTGATCGCCTCCTCCTCGCGGTCTTCAGGGACGTAGAGATAATCAGGCGCAAGGCAAATCTGCCCGGCATTGAGCATCTTGCCCGCCGCGATCCGTTCGCCTGCGCGGCCGTAATCGGCGCTGCGGCCGAGGAATACGGGTGACTTCCCGCCGAGTTCGAGGGTGACGGGGACGAGGTTCTGTGCGGCAGCCTCCATCACCTTGCGCCCGGTGGCGGTCGAACCCGTGAACACCAGGTGATCGAACGGCAGGGTGGAGAACGCCTGGGCGACATCGGGGCCGCCGGTGACGACCACCAGTTCCTCTGGCGCGTAGGTCTTTTCGACCAACTCCGCCATCAGTTCGCTGGTGCGTTCGGTAAATTCGCTCGGCTTGACCATTGCGCGGTTGCCGGCAGCGAACACCTGCATCAGCGGCCCGAAGGTCAGGTTGACCGGGAAATTCCACGGGCTGAGGATCCCAATCACGCCTTTGGGCTCGTACCGTACCTCGGCCCGCGCGCCCAGGAGGCCGAGCGGAAACTGGACATGACGCTTGTCGGGCCGCGCCCAGCGCTCGAGATGTTTGAGGCAATATTTCCCGAAATTGATCGTGCCGACAATGTCGGTCAGCATCGATTGCGACGGGCTGCGATTGCCGAAATCGGCGCTCATCGCACGGTTCAGCGCATCGGCATTGTCGACCAACAGGGCCATCGCCCGCTCGATCCGGCGGCGGCGCACGCCCAACCCCTCGGGCCGTGCAGCGATGAAAGCCGCCCGCTGGCGTTCGAGCACCTGCTCCATTTCCTGCTTGCGATCGCCCGCCATCCGCTGTCTCCGTTTGAGTTTGTTGCAGCGCAGCACTAGGATGCGCTTTGCAACCTACCGTATCCCAATGAAAGGCAAGTGCAAGCCATGGCCCAGTTCAGCGCCGCCGACCCGATCGTCATTCTTTCCTATGCCCGCACCCCGATGGGCGGGATGCAGGGCGCGCTAGCGGAGGTGCCGGCGACCGATCTCGGCGCTGCGGCGGTCAAGGCTGCGGTGGACCGCGCGGGCGTTGCCGGCGCGGATGTCGATCGTCTGTATATGGGCTGCGTGTTGCCGGCCGGACTTGGCCAGGCCCCGGCGCGGCAGGCAGCGCTGAAAGCCGGTCTGCCGCAATCGGTGCAGGCGACTACGGTCAACAAGGTGTGCGGCAGCGGGATGCAGACCGTCATCATGGGCGCCGAAGCGCTGGCCAGCGGCACGATCGAGCTCGCGGTCGCCGGAGGGATGGAGAGCATGTCGGGCGCGCCCTACCTCCTCAAGAAGCACCGCTCCGGCGCGCGGATCGGGCACGACACGGCCTACGACCACATGTTCCTCGACGGGTTGGAAGACGCTTACGAGGCGGGCCGCGCGATGGGCACCTTCGCGCAGGATACGGCTGACGAATATCAGATGACGCGCGAGGAGATGGACGCTTACTCAATCGAATCGCTGCGCCGGGCCAATGCGGCGATTGCCAGCGGCGCCTTTGCCGACGAAGTCACGCCGGTCAGCTTTGCCACCCGCGCCGGCGAGGTGACGGTCGATACTGACGAGCAGCCAGGCAAGGGCAAGCCCGACAAGATCCCGACCCTGCGCCCCGCGTTTGCCAAGGAAGGCACGATTACTGCGGCAACCTCCAGTTCGATTTCGGATGGCGCGGCGGCGGTCGTGCTGACACGGGAGAGCGTCGCTGCCGCGAAGGGCCACACGCCGGTCGCGCGGATCGTGGCGATGGCGGCCCATGCACAGGAACCGGCGAAGTTCACCACCGCGCCGATCCCGGCCATCGAGAAGGTCCTCGCCAAGGCCGGGTGGCGTGTTGACGAGGTCGATCTGTGGGAGGTCAACGAAGCTTTCGCCTGCGTGGCGATGTTTGCCATGCGCGACCTCGGCATTCCGCACGAGCGGATCAACGTCAATGGCGGGGCGACCGCGCTCGGCCACCCGATCGGCGCATCGGGCACGCGGATCATCGTCACCCTGCTGAATGCGCTGAGGCAGCAGGGCAAGCGCCGCGGCGTTGCCAGCCTGTGCATCGGCGGGGGCGAGGCGACGGCAATCGCGGTGGAACTGGTCTAGCCCGCTCAGGGCTCGCCCGCACCCCACAGGCGGTCGGCGCGGACATAGCCGTTGCGGCCGCCGACCGCGAAGGCGCACCAGCCTTGCGCGCAGTCGCCGAGCCGCCCGACCACGCCGGGCGCCAGGCGCCAGCGCAGCGGCCCGGTTCCGCCGGCATCGGCACGCATATCGGCATTGCCCCGGCCGATCACCACCGCCGTCCGATCGGGGTGGAGCATCCGCTGCACCATCCAGCCGCGCACGCCATCCTGGTCCTCGACCAAACGCCAGCCTTCGACGACGCGGATGACTTTCACCGGCAGGCCCTGCCGGCGATAAACCCAGGCGATCCGGTAATCGGCGCTCGGCCCGACGCGCATATTGACCTCGCTCGCGCGCAGGCTCGCCCAATAGGGCACGGGCCGGTCCTGCGCCGCAGCTGGCGCGGCAAGGCCGGTGCTGGCGCCAAGCAGGAGACAGGCGAGAGCGGTACGCATCGGGGCGGCCATAGGCCCGTTACCCGCAAGGCGACAACCCGTTCCCGCGCTTGACCCCCTCCCCTCCACCGGCCTAGCGCTTGCGCCATGCCGCATACCGCCCCGACAGACACCGTCACCCCGCGCCGCAGCCACCCCCCGCTGGTCATCGTCACGCGGCATCTGCTCCCCGCGGTGGAGGCCCGGCTGGCCGAGTTGTTCGATGTGCGGCTCAACGTGGCGGACTCGCCGTTCACCCGCGAGCAACTCGCCGCAGCGATGCGCGAGGCTGACGTGCTGGTGCCGACTGTCACCGACCGGATCGATGCCGAACTGATCGCCGGCGCAGGCGAGCAACTTGGCCTGATCGCAAGTTTCGGCGCGGGCACCGATCACATCGATTTGGACGCCGCGCGCGAGCGAAAGATCATCGTCACCAACACGCCGGGCGTGTTCACTGACGACACCGCCGATCTGGCGATGGAGATGATTATCGGCGTGCCGCGTCGGGTGCGCGAAGGCATCAAGCTGGTGCGCAGCGGCCAGTGGAGCGGGTGGGCGCCGTCCGCCATGCTGGGCCGCAAGCTGGCCGGCAAGACGCTGGGCATTGTCGGCATGGGGCGGATCGGCCAGGCCGTAGCCCATCGCGCGCGCGCCTTCGGCCTCGAGATCGCCTATCACAACCGCAAGCCCCTGCCCGAAGCGGTCGAGCGGATGTTCGGCGCGCGCTATGTCGCGACGCTCGACGATCTGATGCGCGAGGCCGACATCCTGACGCTGCATTCGCCGGCAAATCCCGACAGCCACCAGATGATCGACGCGCGCCGCATCGCGCTGATGCAGCCCGGCAGCGCGATCATCAACACCGCCCGCGGCGACCTGATCGACCAAGAGGCGCTGATCGCCGCGCTCGAGAGCGGGCACCTGGTCGGCGCCGGGCTCGATGTCTATCCCGACGAGCCGGCAGTCGATCAGCGCCTGATCGCCCATCCCAACGTCATGACCCTGCCCCATATCGGCAGCGCGACGCGCGAGGGGCGCGAGGAATCGGGCCACAAGGTGATCGCCAATATCCGCATGTGGGCCGATGGGCACCGCCCGCCCGATCAGGTGCTGACCGGGTTTTGACGCGCCGTGGGTGACAATGAACCCCCGGTTTTGCGAAACTTCGCCAACGCCGATTTTGTCAATCTGCCCAGCGGGTAACGCCAGAATGCGCCCGCCGATGTGTCGCCTTCCGCGCAGCGCGGTTCGTGGGCGGTCGAAGGGAGCGCGCGAGCGGAACATGCCGGCGAAATAGCATCACGTCGCAGAGTAGGAAAACTTCCGCTGCGCTGCCGCCCGGTCAGTCGCCGGTCAGGATACGGTCCACCAGTTCCTTCACTGTCGGGGTGAAGTTGTTGGAATAGAACGGGTCCTGCTTGAACCGGTAGGCTGCGTGGCCGGCAAAGGCGAGGTTATCGTCCGGGTCGCCGCCATGGGCGATGTCCTGCAGCGTTTTCTGGATGCAGAAACTGCGCGGATCGGCGAGGCGCCCGGTCGTGTGATCGTCATGATCCTTCCAGCTCGAAAACTGGCAATGGCTGAGGCAGCCCATGCAGCCCTGCTGGTCAGCCCTGATCTGCTCGGCGCTGTCGGGGGTGACGAACACTACCGTATGGTCCGGCGTCTTGAGCGGTTCGCTGAACCCCTCGTGTACCCAGGCCAGCGCCTTGCGCTGGTCGCCCGGATGAACCCAGAAATATTTGGCCTTGCCGTGATCGGACAGCGGCACGGTGCCCGGTTCCTGGTCGCGCTTGAAGATCGGGATCTGCCGTTCGGAACGGTGCATCAGGTCGTAAAGGAACGGCGTCTTGACCGCGCTGGAATAGAACCCCGTGGGGCTGAACGGATGGAGCAGAACATCGCCCGGCTCGACCGTGCGCAGCATATCCTTCCACACTTGCGGGATCGGGCTTTCCACCGTCAGCAGCGGGCGGGTGCCGAACTGGAACATGATCTTGCCAAGTTCCGGATTGTCGATCCAGTCGTTCCATTCGCGCAGGAACCACACGCCGCCGGCCATGACGATGGCGGTATCCTCGCTCACTCCTTCGGCGCGCATCGTTTCGCGCAGCGCCTTGACGCGGGGATAGGGGTCTTCCGGGCGGTTGGGGTCTTCAGCGTTCGACAGGCCGTTGTGCCCGCCCGCCAGCCACGGATCCTCATAGACGACCGCCGCCAGCAGGTGCGGCACCTTCGAATAGCTGCGCTTCCACAGTGCCCGGAACGCGCGCGCGCTGCTGACGATCGGCAGATAATGCACATTATGCCGCGCCGCGATTTCGGCCAGCTTGTAGGGCATCCCCGCCCCACAGGTCACGCCGGTGACGAGGCCCGGGCAATTTTCCAGCACCCCTTCGAGCACTTGCTGCGCCCCGCCCATTTCCCACAGCACGTTGATGTTGATCGCCCCGCGCCCGCCGGCAATGTCGTACGCGCGCTTCACCTGTTCGGTCGCGCCGTCGATGGCATAGCGGACCAGCTGTTCGAACCGTTCCTTGCGGGTCGCCTGAGGATAGATCTGCGGGATCGGCTGGCCATCCTCGTCATAGGAATCCGCATTGACCGCGCTGACCGTGCCGATCCCGCCCGCTGCCGCCCAGGCTCCCGAGCTTTGGTGGTTGGTGGCCGATACACCCTTGCCGCCTTCGACCAGCGGCCACACCTCGCGGCCGCCATAGCTGACCGGCTGAAGTCCTTTGAAACTCATGGTTTTTTCAGCATCCTCAAACACCGCGCGGGGCAGCAACCCGCTCTGCGGCAAGCTGGTCGCCGCGGCAAGGGCGGATTTCGCGGGGTTCCGGGCGGCGCGCTGTCGCCTTGAACTGCGCGTAATAGCCGGCAAGCTCCGGCGCGGCGCGATAGGCGACGAGCTCGAACCCGGCCGCACGGAACTCGCAGCCGAGCAGCAGCGGGTCTATCCCGTGCTGGTCGGCCGGGCGGTCGACATCGACCACGACCACTTGCCCGCCCTCGCGCAAGGCAGGCCACAAGCGCCACAGAAACGCGTATGGCTCTTGCACCTCGTGATACATATGCACCAGGAAGATGCGGTCGAAGCTGTTTTCGGGCAGGCGCGGATCGTCGGGCAGGCCGAGCTTGATCGAGACATTGTCGAGCCGCTCGCGCTCGACCCGCTGGCCCAGCCGTTCGAGCGCCTCGCGGTCGATATCCTGTGCCAGCACCCGGCCATCCTCGCCGACCCGTTCGGCCAGCCGAATGGTGTAATACCCCTCGCCCGCGCCAATATCGGCGACGGTCATGCCCGGTTCGATCCGGGCGAGGTCCATCACCTTTTGCGCTTCGCCCAGGCTGTCGCGCACGTCTTCGGTGGAAAAGGCGTTGGCGCCCAGATCCGATACCGGGCGGTCGGGTTCGGGGAAGGCCGGGTCATCATCAGTGCCGAGCAGGCCAGCCGCTTGCCGGTCGCAGCCCGTGCCCAGCAGCAGGCAAGCCGCCAGCAGGGCCATTCGGCCGTTCATTCGGTATCCTCGACCTCGACCTTTTCGCCGGTCACCCGCTGCGCAAGCGCGGCCGAGATGAATGGATCGAGCGCCCCGTCCAGCACATCGTCGGGGGTAGGCGAAGTGACACCGGTGCGCAGGTCCTTGACCATCTGGTAGGGCTGCAACACGTAAGACCGGATCTGATGGCCCCAGCCGATATCGCTCTTGGCGGCGTGTTCGGCGCTGGCGGCTTCCTCGCGCTTGCGCATTTCCTCTTCGTAGAGGCGCGCTTTCAGCATCCCCATCGCGGTATCGCGGTTCTTGTGCTGCGAACGGTCGATCTGACTGGCGACCACGATGCCGCTGGGAATGTGCGTAATCCGCACCGCGCTGTCGGTGGTGTTGACGTGCTGGCCGCCGGCGCCGCTTGCGCGGTAGGTGTCGATTTTAAGGTCCGCCGGGTTGATGTCGATCTCGAACGTGTCGTCGATGACCGGGAACACCCAGACCGAGCTGAAGCTGGTGTGGCGGCGCGCGCTGCTGTCATAGGGGCTGATGCGAACCAGCCGGTGGACCCCGCTCTCGGTCTTGGCATAGCCATAGGCGTTCTCGCCCTTGACCAGGATGGTGGCCGATTTGATGCCCGCCTGTTCGCCCGCCTGATATTCGATCACATCGACCTTGTAGCCGCGCTTTTCCGCCCAGCGCGAATACATGCGGAGCAGCATTTCGGCCCAGTCCTGGCTCTCGGTGCCGCCCGCGCCGGCGTGGATTTCGATATAGCTGTCATTGGCATCGGCTTCGCCCGCGAGCAGCGCCTGGACCTTGTCGGCATCGGCCCGGTCGGCCAGCGCGGCGAGCGTCGCCAGACCTTCGGCAATCGAATCCTCGTCCCCCTCGGCCTCGCCCATTTCGACATATTCGACCGCGTCGGCCATTTCCGCGCTGATCGCGTTGACCGTGCCGATCGCGCCCGCCAGCCGCTTCTGTTCGCGCATGGTAGCCTGCGCGTTCTTGGGGTCGTCCCACAGGGTCGGGTCTTCGATCCGGGCACTCAGCTCGTCAAGGCGGCGCTTGGCCTGGTCCCAATCGAGCGACTGGCGGACGAGCGCGAGGGCGGCATTGATGCGATCGATATGGGCCTGCCCTTCGGCACGCATGGGGGGTCTCCAACCAGATGGGCAGCCCGCTTAGCGCCGGGCACGGCAATAGGGAAGCAGCGGATGCCTTTACCGCGCCGGGGGACGCAGCTCTTCGACGGCGGCCAGCGTCAGGCGAACATGGTCGCGCCAGCTCATGTCGGAATGGACCATGCGGATGCGCCCGTCGCGCGCAATCACATAGGAGGTGCGGTTGCTGACTCCGGTGTTCACCCCGGCAACCCGCAGCGGCACGTCGTAAGCGCGGATCGTCGCCGGGCTGGCAATGGCGACCGGGAAGGCGTCGCGGCATTCTTCGCGCGAGAAGCGCCGCAGCGTCTCCAGATTATCGGCCGAGAGGCCGACCACGGTGGCGCCTGCCGCGCGGAACCGCGGCATCGCTTCGGCAAAGGCATTCGCTTCCAGTGTGCAGCCCTGGGTAAAGGCGCGCGGGTAGAAATAGAGCACCACCGGTCCGCGGGCCAGCGCCGTGCGAAGGTTGAACGCGAAGTCCCGCCCGGCGAGCGCACCCTGGGTCGAGAAATTGGGCGCGCCGCTGCCGACAGGCAGTTCGGCGCGGGCCGCCTGCGGCGCGGCGAGCGCCAGCATCCCGGCGAGCGCGAGCAATGTGCTGCGGATCATCCTTCGCCTCCTTCTTCATCGACGACGATTTCGTCCTGCGTGGTGGCATCGTTCGGCCTGTTGCTTGCGCGCCGTTCCGACGGGGCGGGCGCGCGCGGTGCGCGGGCCTGCTGCTCGGCGATTCCGCGCCGGGCGCGGCGGATCAGTTCGAGGATCTCGTTGCGCTTGGCGGCAACCTCGTCCTGGCGGGTGCTGCGATCGGGCTCGGTATCGGGCTTGAACGCTTCCCAGATGATCGCTGCCTTGGCATCGTCAGACGGCGTCCCGCCGAACACGCGCTTGCCGCTGTTGCGGTCGATCCGGACCATCCGTACACCCGCAGGCGCGACGAAAGGTTCGTCGGTCCACCGCTCCTTGGTCTTGGTCACGAATTGCTGGAAGATCGGTGCGGCCGTGTTACCGCCCTGGACATACCCGCCCATCGATCGGGGCTGGTCAAAGCCGAGATAGGTGCCGGCGACAATATCGGGCGAACCGCCGACAAACCACGCATTGGTCGGCCCCGAGGACGTGCCTGTCTTGCCGAACAGGGGCAGTTCAAGCCCACGCAGCCGGGTGGCAGTACCGCGGGTAATTACCCCTTCGAGCATATGGACAGTCTGATAGGCGGTGCGCGGGTCCATCACCAGCCGCCCGCCCGGCGCCAGGCGCGGCATCGGCTTGCCGTCCCACTGCGCCATATTGCAGCCTTCGCATTCGCGCCGGTCGGCCCGCCAGATCACCTTGCCATTGCGGTCCTGCACGTAATCGACCAGCGACGGCGCGAATTGGCGCCCCATATTGGCCAGCGCCGAATAGGCGTTGACCATCTTGAGCACGGTCGTGTCGCCCGCGCCCAGCGCAAACGCGGGATAGGGCTCATACTTGCCGATGCCGACGCGCTCGATCGTGCGCACGACATTGGGCATCCCGGCATCCATCGCGATATGCACGGTCATCAGGTTGCGGCTCTGTTCGAGCCCCCAGCGCATCGTATGCACGCCGCCCCCGCCTCCGCCGAAATTGCGGAAGCATTTCTCACCGAGATTGGCGCCCTGATAATAGCAATAGGTCTGGTCGGGCACCTGCGTGGCGGGGGTCATCCCGAAATCGAGCCCGGTCGCATAGACGAACGGCTTGATGGTTGATCCCGGCTGGCGAAGCGCCTGCGTCGCCCGGTTGAAGCTGCCGAGCCGCGAATCGAACCCGCCCTGCATGGCGAGCACCCGCCCGGTCTGCGGGTCCTGCGCGACGAACCCGCCCGATACTTCAGGGACGGTCCGCACTGCGAAGCCATTGCCCGCAGGCGCTGCGGCGACGACGTCGCCCACCTTGACCGCCGTCGGCGCACCGCTGAGCGGCCGCGTGCTGCCATCGGCAAACCCGATCGTCGCCCCGCCGCCGCTGCGCGCCGTAACGACTCCCACCCGCCAATCCTTGTAGCTGATGCCCAGATTCGAGGAGGCGAGTTGGCCGGTGAGATTGCCGTCCCCGGGATTGAGTGTGGCGATGGGGCTCTTCCACCCGCGATTGCCCTGATAGCGCAGGATGCCCGCCCGCAATGCGTCACGTGCGGCCTCTTGCAGTTCCTTGTCGAGCGAGGTGCGGACCCACAGCCCGCCAGCATAGACGCTGTTGTCGCCATTTTCGGCATTTTCACCAAACCGGGCGATCAACTGGCGGCGCACTTCTTCCAGATAGTATCCGGCATCGACCGGCGGGATCGCCTCGCGCTGGGTGACCAGCCCCAGCGGCTTTGCTTTGGCGGCGGCGGCCACCGCCGGTGTAACGAACTCGTTGCGGGCCATCTGATCGAGCACGAAATTGCGCCGCTCGATCGCCTGCGCCTCGTTTTCCTTGCGACCATAGCGTTCCGGCGCCTTGGGCAGGATGGCCAGAAATGCCATCTCGTGCAGCGCCAGCTCGTCGACGTCCTTGTCGAAGTAGGCGCGCGCCGCCGCCTGCACGCCAAAGGATCGCCGGCCGAGCGGAATTTCATTCAGATAGAGCTCGAGGATCTGCTCTTTTTCCAGCACACCCTCGATCCGGCGGGCCAGGATCATTTCCTTGAGTTTGCGGGTGACGGAATATTCGTCGCCCAGGAGGACGTTTTTCGCCACCTGCTGCGTGATGGTCGACCCGCCCACAGCCCGCCCCGTACGCATGGGGTTGGCGTAATCGATCACCGCGCCCAGTGTGCCGGTGAAATCCACCCCGCCATGGCTGAAGAAGGTCTTGTCCTCGGCCGCCAGAAACGAATTGATCAGCGGCCTGGGGAAATCGACATATTGCAGCGCCACGCGCCGTTCGCGGGCATAGGAGTGGACAATCTCGCCATCGACGCCGCGCACCATCGTCGGCAGCGGCGTCTGGTAATCGACCAGCTTGCCCGCATCGGGCAGGTTGCGGGTCAGCAATATCCAGAACAGCACAAACAGCGCGAGCAGCCCGGCCAGCGTCCAGACCAGCCAGCGGAAGCGGCGATGGTTGCGCCAATTCGTGCGGAACCAGCCGGAGACGCCGCCGACTTCGCGGCGAATTCGAAATCGGGAGGTGTCGGGGATTGTGTCGTCGACCATGTCGGGCGCGCACTAGCACGCGCCCGCGCCCTCGCGCCAGCGGGTTTAGCCATGCCCCGCTAGTCGCCCTGCCCCGATCCCGCGTCCGATCCGGCGCGGGCGAAATACACCCGCACCGCACGGCTAATCGCATCGGCGAAAGTGGCGCGCCCTTCGGGCGAGGTCAGCCGCGCGGCATCGCCGGTGTTGGTGATAAAGCCCGCTTCATAGAGCACGCTGGGGATATCGGGCGCGCGCAGCACGGCGAGTGAGGCGGAGCGGCGCGGCTGCGGGTGGAACGGCAGCCGCCCTTCGCCCTCGCGCACAACCAGCGCTGCGAACGCCTCGGCATCGGCGATGGCGCGGCGCTGTGACAGATCGACCAGGATCGCCTCGACCGGCGCGCTTTGGGCCGAGAGGTCGGCGCCGTTGATCCGGTCGGCCCGGTTCTCGCGCGCGGCATAGCGGGCGGCTGCCTCGCTCGAGGCGCGCTCAGACAGGGTGTAAATGCTCGACCCGCTGACCCCGTCCTGCTCGCCCGCGGAATCGGCATGGATCGACAGGAACAGGTCGGCACCGAGCCGGCGGGCAATCTCGAACCGCTCGTCGAGCGCCAGATAGCGATCGCCCTCGCGGGTCAGTGCCACGCGGATGCCGCCGTCGGCCGCCAAACGGTCGCGCAGCGCCTTGGCGAGGCCCAGCACCAGCGCCTTTTCCACCGCTCCACCCCCGCTGGCACCGGGATCGTGCCCGCCATGACCGGGATCAATCACCAGCAGCGGGCGCGTCCGGTCCCTGGGTCCCGCCACTTGCGGTAGGTCCAGCGCCTGCGCCGGGCGGCCCAGGTCCACCCGCTGGACATAGGCCAGACCCGCCAGCCGCGGCGTGCTGGCAATCGCCAGCCCTGTCGCCACGGCCAGCACCGCCAGCGGGGCGGCGAAGATCAGCCAGAGCTTGGTCGTAAGCGTCATCGCCGGGTTCGTTACGGCCATCGCCGGGTCCGGCGCAATAAGGTTGCCGGGGGGCGTGCGCTTTGCTAGCGCAGCCCTGCCCTGCCGCATCAAACGAACGGCAGTGGTGGACCCCGCTCCGGGCTGTCCATGAAAACAGGTTGATGCAGTGATGACCAGGTTTCTTCCGCACTTGCCGCCAGAGCCGTTGCGCTCGGTCGCAATGGCGGATGCGACGATCCCGTCTTCGGGGATCGCCTGGCGCGCTGCAGACACACTCATTCCGTCGGGTCGGCGCTGCCGCTCCGAACGGGCCACCCTCGCCGCCTGTCCGCCGCGCCGTGCGCGCCGGATGATCAGCGGCATTTCTGCATATCTGCGCGAAACCGCCGCCGGCTCTGCCCGGCGTGCCCGCGCATGGAGAATTCATAATGGCAACGCGTATGCTGATCGATGCGCGCCACCCGGAAGAAACCCGGGTGGCGGTGATCAAGGGAAACCGGATTGAAGAATTCGATTTCGAATCTGCTGAACACAAGCAGATCAAAGGTAATATATACCTCGCCAAGGTAACCCGCGTCGAACCGAGCCTGCAGGCCGCGTTCGTCGATTTCGGCGGCAACCGGCACGGCTTTCTCGCCTTTAGCGAAATCCACCCCGATTACTATCAGATCCCCAAGGCTGACCGCGACGCGCTGATTCAGGCCGAAGCCGAAGCGGCCGAGGAAGAAGCCCGTCTGCGCGCCGAGGAAGAAGATCGCGGAGAAATGCCCGGCGACGAATATGACGCCGAGAATCCCGAAAGCGCCGAGGCGCTGGTCGAGGAAATCGCCGAAGACGGCGTGCAGGAGGTTGATACTTCCGAACAGGGCGATGTCGCGACGATCGAGGATGGCCGCGTCGAAGACGACGGCGATCACGCCGCGTTCGAGGATCACCCGCACGAGGGCGACGGAAACGATGCCGGCGAGCAGGATGGCGATAATGGCCGCCAGCGTCGTGGCCGCCGCCGGCAGGGCCGCGGCCAGCGCGAGCGGACCAAGGAAGTCGACGATGCGCGCGCCCGCCGGCAGGAACTGCGCCGCCGCTACAAGATCCAGGACGTCATCCAGCGGCGGCAGGTGCTGCTGGTCCAGGTCGTCAAGGAAGAGCGCGGCAACAAGGGCGCCGCGCTGACCACCTATCTCAGCCTCGCGGGCCGCTACTGCGTGCTGATGCCCAATTCGACCAGCGGCGGCGGCATCAGCCGCAAGATAAGCTCGGCCGGCGATCGCAAGCGGTTGAAGCAGATCGTTTCTGACCTGTCGCTGCCGCGCACGATGGGCCTGATCGTCCGCACCGCCGGGCTCGAACGGACCCGTACCGAGATCAAGCGCGATTTCGACTATCTCGCCCGCGTGTGGGACGAAATCCGCGAGCGCACGCTGGCCTCGGCCGCGCCGGCGCTGATCCATTCGGACAGCGACCTCATTAAGCGCGCCATCCGCGATATCTACAATCGCGAGATCGAGGAAGTCGTCGTCGAGGGCGAGGAGGGCTACAAATCGGCCAAGCAGTTCATGAAGCTGCTGATGCCCAGTCATGCGCGGCGGGTGAAGGCCTATTCCGACCCGGTGCCGCTGTTCCAGCGCTATGGCGCCGAAGATCAGCTGCGCGCGATGTACGATCCGGTGGTGCAGCTCAAATCGGGCGGCTATCTGGTCATTAACCCGACCGAGGCGCTGGTGTCGATCGACATCAATTCGGGTCGCTCGACCAAAGAGCACGGGATCGAGGCGACCGCCTGCAACACCAACCTGGAGGCGGCGAAGGAAATCGCCCGCCAGCTGCGCTTGCGTGACATGGCCGGGCTGGTGGTGATCGACTTCATCGACATGGAGTACAGCTCCAACATTCGCAAGGTCGAGAAGTGCATGAAGGATGCGCTCAAGAACGACCGTGCGCGCATCCAGATCGGCCGTATTTCCAGCTTCGGGCTGATGGAAATGAGCCGCCAGCGATTGCGGACGGGGGTGCTCGAGGCGACCACGCGCGATTGCCCGCATTGCGACGGCACCGGTCTGGTCCGCACGGCATCGAGCGCGGGCCTGTCGGCGCTGCGCCTGATCGAGGACGAGGCAGCGCGCGGCAAGGGCTCGGTCATCACGTTGTCGGCCAGCACCGAAGCGGCGATCTATCTGCTGAACGAAAAGCGCGCCGATCTGCAGGAGATCGAGCACCGCTACAACGTCAAGGTGGAGGTGCTTCCCGAGGGCGAGGACGAAGGCGCCAAGATGCGCATCGCCAGCTCCGG
Organism: Qipengyuania sp. YIM B01966; assembly: GCF_016461955.1. GTDB lineage: Bacteria > Pseudomonadota > Alphaproteobacteria > Sphingomonadales > Sphingomonadaceae > QFOP01. The sequence continues at coordinate 186,470 of NZ_JADMNM010000002.1, forward strand.
CCCGCCGCCCGCTGAGGCCCCGCGGTTCGACCCGATCGTCGACGATGACGACGACGATTATGTCGAGGAGGATTCCGACGACCGCGAGGAGGATGATGGCGAGCGCGGTGACGGCGATGCCAGTCGCAAGCGCCGCCGCTCGCGCGGGGGTCGCAATCGCAATCGTCGGCGTGAGGAGCTTGACGAGAGCACTGGTGAAGAGCGCTCGCTGGACGAGGCCGATGAGGATGAGACAGCCGAACCGCATGCGGCCGATGGTGACGGTGAGGAACGCCCGAAGAAGCGTCGCCGGCGCGGCGGCCGTCGCCGGCGCGGCCGGGGTAACGGCGAAAATGGCGAAAACGGCGGCTACGAGGGCGGCGACAACGGCACCCTGGAAGGTCCGGAAAATGATGCAGAACTGACGCCGACGGTGGCAGAGGCAAATGCGCTTCAAGAGATCGGCGCGCAGGTCGATGCGGATATGCCCGTCGCGCCCCCGCCGCCGGGCGAAGATGAAGCGGACGTTGCCCCCGCCACCGAAGACAAGCCCAAGCGCCGTTCACGCGCCCGGAAGGCTCAGCCCGCTGCGGACATGGCTGAGGATGGGCAGGTGGCCGAAACCGCCGATAAGCCCAAGCGGGCGCCGCGCGCTCGCAAGAAGGCCGACGTGCCTGCGGAGGCGACCGCCGAGCCCGCCGAAGCCGAGGTGGCGGCCGAGCCCAAACAGCGCCGCGCGCCTCGGCGGAAAGCACCCGCCAAAGCCGAACCGGCCGAGCTGATCGCGACCGAAACGGTCGAGATCGACGTTACCGAAAGCTCACCGGCGATGCTGGCGGATCAGGAAGCACCGGTCCCGGCGAGCGCCGAGGACGACACGCCGCGTCCGGCGAAGCGCGGTTGGTGGCAGCGCACATTCGGCGATTGATGAACGGATCGGCGGGGGCGGCCCGTTGGCGCGCCCCCGCCACCGGCTTCGCGATCAGGCTGTGCGCACCGCCCGGCCCCACTCCATCCAGCCGAGCGGGCGCGGTGTACGAGCGATATATTCGCGGCCCATCGGCTCGACGGTAAAACCCTGATCGGCAAGCGCCACAGCGATCGGCCGCGTCAGGTGGCAATTGCCGGCGAGGCGCTTCCACACGGGCTCGACTATCCGCTGCCAGCGCTGCACGCCCGAATCGGGCGCGCGGCCGTGCTCGACGAACAGCAGCACACCGTCAGGTTTCAGCACCCGCCGCATTTCGGCAATCGTCCGTGGATGGTCCGTCACCGAACACAGCGTGAAGGTGCACACGATGCTGTCAAACGCAGCGTCTGCTGCCGGTATCGCCTCGCCGCCTGCCTGGTGAAAGGCGCTGTCGGCAAAGCGCCGCGCCGCGGCCGCGCGCGCGGCATCGAGCAGCGCCAGATTGGGATCGATCCCGACAAACCGGCTGATCTGCTCGGGCCGGTAGAACGGTTGATTGAGCCCGCCGCCGCAGCCCAGTTCGAACATCGCGCCGCGCGCTTGCGGCACCACCTCGGCGCGCAAACGCGTCAGTACCGGCTGGCTGCACGCGCAGCCGATCAGGCGGGGTAGGACGCGCCGTTCATAAAATCCCGGGCGACCGCTCACGCGTCGTTCCCAGCGCGAGAGAGCACGGCGCGCACGGCAACCAAATCGGCCAGCTTGTCCACATCGACCGCGGCCAGCCCGTCCTCCGCCGCCACCAGAGCGGCGTCGATCCCGATCCGCCGGCCCAGCCGCGCAATCCCCTCCGCCAGCGTGAGCCGCCCGAACAGATAATCGAGCAAGGTCATAGGGCCGAGGCGGGAGACAATCTTCCACGGGCGCTTGCGGTCCGCCTCGATCCGTTGCCACGTCGCCAGCGCCGAATTGGCGGCGGGGCTGCCCAGCAGAAACAGGTTGCAGCCCGACCATTCGCCGTCGGCGAAGCGCAGATAGGTGCGCTCCGAACCCGGCAGCGCGCGCTCCACGGCATCGCGCCGGGCGAGCATCACCGCGACATCGCAAGCAGGCGGTGCATCGCGGACCAGCTGGCGCACCCATTCAGCCCGCAGCAGCGCGTGGTCCGAGGTTGTCACCACCAGCGGCTCGCCGATCTGGGCAAAGCCCGCTGCGGCGCTGGCGCTGGGGCCCGGCGCGGGCGCGACGATCTCGGCGCCGAACTGCCCGGCCAATTGGATGATGGCAGGATCGTCAGCCACAACACCGATTCTTGCGGCGCCGGCCTCTCGCAAAGCGGCCAGCACGCGAACGATGATCGGCTGGCCGGCCACCGAGATCAGCCCCTTGTGCGACAGCTCCTCGGCCCTCGCCAGCGGGTCGCCCCCTGGCCGCGTGCCAGCCAGCACCAGCGCGTTGAAGCTCATGCAGCCGCGCTCGCACGGCGTGCATGGCGCAGCACCGACCACACCGTCGCGCTCATCAGAAGATAGGCCAGCGCCAGCCCGCCCGCCACCGCCCAGCCGACCCCGACAGGTCCGAAGCCGGCCAGGGCGAGGATGCCCACGCCCAGCGCCGCCAGCGCCACCGTACGCACGATTAGCGGATAGGTCGCGTGGCCTGTGGAATAGAGCATCGGTTCATAGGTCACCGCCGCCAGTTCGAACGACGCGCCGATGGCCAAAGGCACCAGCACCGCCGCGCCGGCAACGAATTCAGGCCCGCCAATCACCGCCAGAATGGTCTCGCCAAACAGTAGCGCGACAAGCGCGACGGTGATCCCGCCAATCCCGGCCATCGCCGTCACCTGCCGCACGAGCCGGCGGAAGGCGTGCGGGTCGGCCTCGATATGCGCCATGGCGAATTCGGGGAATACGGCCCGGGCGATCAGGGTCGAGAGCTTGCCGATGCTCTGCGCCAGCTGATCCGCCAGCCGGTACAGCCCGGCCGCGCTTGTGCCCATCAGCGCGCCCACCGCGAGCAGCGGCCCCTGCTTGTAGATCGCATCGAGGGTCGAGCTGCAATAGGTCACGCCGAAGAACGCCGACAGCCCGGCATTCTCGCGCAAGGTCTGCCGCCAGTGGCCGAAATTCTCGCGCCGCAACGCTTGCGGCACCAGCCGGCTTGCGACCACCCAATAGGCCGCGGCTGCCAACAAATCGAACAGCGCCCAGGCGAACAGGAACCGGCCCACCGTCGCGCCGGCGAGGACGATGACGAAGGATGCGATCAAGCGGCCAGCCGGAACGATCGCTTCGACATAGGAGCCAAGATCGAACCGGTCGAGCACGCGCACGATCCCGTTGGGCGTGGTCATGCGCGACCACAGCAGCGCGCAGTTGAACGCAAACGCCATGTCGACATAGGCAGGGTTCAGGTTGAGCGCCTCGCCGAAGCCGTAATACACGACAAAGGCGATCACGCAGCCGACGATAGCGCCGCTGACATCGATCGCCCCGCAGAGCCAGGCCAGCCGACCGAACCGGGCCCAGTCTTGCACGTGCACCGGCGCGGCGCCGAATTTCACCAGCGTTTGCCAGGTCTGGAAACTGGCGACCGCCACCAGCGCCTGGCCGGTGCCGAAGATCAGCGAGAAGTGGCCGAACTCCTTGAGCCCGAGCGAGCGCGACAGCACCGCCAGATAGATCAGGCTGCACAGCGCGCCGAACCCCTTGCCGCCCAATAGCCAGCCGAGGTTCTTGAGAATGTTGGCGAGGCCGCTCCGCCGGGGGCGGAGCGCGGCATCCGTCTCCATCAGCGGCACCATCGGTCTGTCACGGCGCCGTCTATGGCGCAGCGCGAAGAGCTTTGCCAAGTGACAATGCCTCGCTTATCCGCGCCCGTCATGGCCCGCGCGCTGTTCCTGTTCAACCACGATGCTGCGCATCAGGTGGCGCATCTGGCGCCGGTCGCAGCGGCTATGGCGCGCGAGCATACGGACATCGAGACCGTAATCGCCTATTCGACGAGCGATATCCGCGCGCGGCTGGAGGAGCTGATCGACCCCGCGACCTGCGCATTGATCCGGTGGGAGGAGCTTGCCCTGCCCGGCTGGGCGCGTGCCCTTGCCCGGCCGCTCGACCGGCTGCTCCCTGCCTCGCGCCTGCTGCGTTTGCGGACCAATCGCAGGCTGTTCGCCGAAGCGGACATGGTGATTTCGACCGAACGTACCTGTCTCATCGTCAAGCGCTGGCTGCCGCCCGCACAGACGCCGTTGTTTGCCAAGCTGCCACACGGCGCCGGCGACAGGAGCGTGGCCTACCACCCCGATTACCAGCGGTTCGATTACAGCTTTGTCGCCGGGCAGAAGGTGGTCGATCAACTCGCCGCGCACGGGGTTGCGCCCGAAAAACTGATTATCGTCGGCTATCCCAAGTTCGAGCAGGTCGACCTGGCCGCCCGGCCGGACTTCTTCGGCAATGGCCGCCCGACCTTCGTTTATAATCCGCACTTCGATCCGCATCTGTCGAGCTGGTACGATGCCGGGCCGGATCTGCTGCGCTGGTTCGCCAGCCCGGCAGGGCAGCAGTTCAACCTGATCTTTGCGCCCCACGTGATGCTGTTCCGCAAGGAATTGCACGCCTCGCCAGAATACCGCCGGGCCCGGCGCCGGCCTGAGATACCGCCTGAGGCCTTCACCGCGCCCAACATCCTGATCGATACCGACGGCCCGCGCCTGTTCGACATGAGCTATATGCTGAGTGCCGACGCCTATATCGGTGACGTGTCGAGCCAGGTGTACGAATTTCTCGCCCTTCCGCGCCCCTGTTTCTTCCTCGATTGCCGCGGCGCGGAGGCGCGCAGCGAGGATGACGACTGGCACCTGTTCTGGAAGGCCGGACCGGTGGTTCACGATGCAGCGGCGCTGGCGGCGATCTTGCCCGATTTCGCCAGCATCGGCGCCGCCCACCGCGCGGTGCAGCAGGACATCTTTGCCTATACAATCGATCTCGGCACCCGCCCGGCCAGTGCGCGGGCGGCCGACGCCATAGCCGCAGCGATTTTTGCGCGGGCGCGGCTTGCCCTCGTCCCGCAAGCGGCTAGATAGGCGGCACAAACAGACAGGGCATCTTGATGGCGACCTTCACTCTCCCGGCCAATTCGCGCATTACCGGCAAAGGCCAGCGGCACACCGCCAGCGGTGCGGCGCGGGTGAAGCAGTTCAAGATCTACCGGTATGATCCCGACAGCGGGCAAAATCCACGCTACGACACGTTCGAGATTGATCTCGACCAGTGCGGCCCGATGGTCCTCGATGCGCTGAACAAGATCAAGAACGAGATTGATCCCACTTTGACGTTTCGCAAATCCTGCCGCGAGGGGATTTGCGGTTCATGCTCAATGAACCTGAACGGAAAGAACGCTCTGGCCTGCACTACGGCCATCGAAGACCTGAAGGGCGAAATCCGCATCACCCCGCTGCCGCACATGGACGTGATCAAGGATTTGGTCCCAGATTTCAGCCATTTCTATGCGCAATATGCCTCGATCCGGCCGTGGTTGCAGACGGTCAGCCCTACGCCAAGCGGGAAGGAACGGTTGCAGACGCCCGAACAGCGCGAACAGCTCGACGGGCTATACGAATGCATCCTGTGCGCTTGCTGCTCCACCGCTTGCCCCAGCTATTGGTGGAATTCGGACAAGTTCCTCGGCCCGGCGATTCTGCTGCAGGCCTATCGCTGGCTGGCTGACAGCCGTGACGAGATGACGGGTGAACGGCTCGACCAGCTTGAAGACCCGTTCCGGCTCTATCGGTGCCATACGATCATGAACTGCGCCAATGTCTGCCCCAAGGGCCTTAGCCCCGCGCGCGCCATTGCCGAAATCAAGAAGATGCAGGTCACGCGCCACCTGTGAACGACGCGAACCCGGACTTTTTCGATTATCACGAACTGCCCGATCAGCCCGGCTGGTATAGCTGGAATCTGAGGGACAAGACGCGGTTCAACGCCGTGGTGATGGGCGAGATGATCGTCCGCACCGAAGGCGCAAGATGTCGCCTGAGGATGTTCCCCGAACGGCGGCACACCAATCTGCAGGAAATGATCCACGGGGCGACCACGCTGTCGCTGATCGACATCTCGCTGTTTGCCGCCATGCACACGCTGACCAGCGGCAATGCCGGCCCTGCGGTGACGCTGGAGCTGAGCACGCAGTTCATTGGCGCCGGCAAGGTCGACGAGCCGCTCGATGCGGTGGTCGAGGTGATCCGCGAGACGCGCCGCATGCTGTTCCTGCGCGGCGAGGTGGTTCAGGGCGCGCATCTGGTTGCCGCCTTCAGCGGGCTGGTGCGCAAGGCTGGATGAGCGGGATGCTGGAGCGTTACCGCGCGCTGGTCGCGGCAGGCGAATTGCGACCCGACAGCGCGCAGGAACACGCCGCCGAGGCGCTTGACCGGCTGCAGGGCGAACTCGCCGACACAAGCGACAGGGGCGGCGGGCTGCTGGGCCGGCTGTTCAAGCGTGGCCCAACACCGCGGCCGCGCGGCCTTTATCTGTGGGGCGGCGTCGGACGCGGCAAGTCGATGCTGATGGACCTGTTCGTCGAAACGCTGCCCATCACCGAAAAGCGGCGGGTCCATTTCCACGCATTCATGCTCGAAGTCGATGCGCTGATCCGCGAGGAACGTCGGCGCGAGAGCGGCGATCCGATCGCGCCGGTGGCGACAAGGATCGGGAGCGGCCTCCGCGTGCTCGCTTTTGACGAGATGGTCGTGACCAACACCGCCGACGCGGCGATCATGGGGCGGTTGTTCACAGCGCTCATCGTGGACGAAGGCGTCACCATCGTCACCACGAGCAATCGCGCGCCGCGCGATCTCTACAAGGACGGGCTCAACCGCGCGCTGTTCCTGCCGTTCATCGATCTGGTCGAGCGGGAGATGGATGTCATCGCGCTCAACGGCCCGGTCGATTACCGGATGGAGCGCCTTGCCGGGATCGACAATTGGCATACCCCACTTGGCGATCCGGCAACCGCCAGCGTGCGCGAGGCGTTCTTCCGCCTGACCGATTACGAACCCGAAGATGCCGCGCACGTCCCCAGCGCCGATCTCGATCTAGGCGGGGGACGCACATTGCACGTGCCCAAGAGCCTCAAGGGCGTGGCGGTGTTCAGCTTCAAGCGGCTCTGCGGCGAGAACAGAGGGGCGGCGGATTATCTCGCCATCTCACAAGCTTATCACACGGTGATCATCGTCGGCATTCCGCGCATGGGCCCCGAAAATCGTGACATGGCGCTACGCTTCACCAAGCTGATCGACGCGTTGTACGAAAACCGGGTCAAGCTGTTCGCCACCGCGGCCGCCGAACCTGACGCGCTGTACCAGCAGGGCGATGGCGCGTTCGAATTCGAACGCACGGTCAGCCGTCTCAATGAAATGCAGAGCGCCGACTACATGGCGCTGGGCCACGGGGCGCAGGGTTAGCCGGTCACTCCCAGATGCCGCAGCGACCGCTCGAGCATCAGCAATTGCCACAAGACGCGGCCATGATCGCGGCGCCCGGCAATATGTTCGTCAGCCAGCAGCGAGAGGTGCGCCGGCGCGAACCAGCCGGTGCGGGCAATCCCGCCGGCTGAGGCAATCGCCCGCGCCTCACCCGCCAACGGACCGCGCAGCCAGTGGCTGATCGGGGTGACGAAACCCTGCTTCGGCCGGCAAAGGATGTCGCGCGGCAGATAGCGCTCCATCGTGTGTTTGAGCAGCCACTTGCCCTGAGTACCGCGGATGCGCTGGCGCAGCGGGAGGGTGGCGGCAAATTCGATCAGCCGATGATCGAGCAGCGGTTCGCGCACCTCCAGCCCCACTGCCATGCTCGCCCGATCGGTCTTGGTCAGGATATCGCCCGGCAGCCAGAATTTTAGATCCGCATATTGCGCCCGGTCGAGCCCATCGCGTGCGGGGGCCTGGCGCATGGTGTCGATCAGCGCCTGTTCGCCGCGATAGCCGGCAAGACTTGCCGCAAACGCCGGATTGTAAAGCGCGCGGCGCTGCGTGCCGGTGGTGATCGCCAGCGCGGCAGCGTAGCCTTCATCCCCCTCCCCCGCGAGCGAAAGCAGCGTGGCGCGCGCGCGCAAGGGACGCGGCGCCCAGTCGGCCTGCGGCCAGAGGGCGCCCAGCCGGCCCAGGACGTTGCGCCGCAAGCCCGCCGGCAGCAGCGCGCGGGCCTGCTCCTCGCGGGCGTGGAATATCTGCCGCCGATACCCGGCCAGCGCCTCGTCAGCGCCATCGCCCGATAGCGCCACCGTCACGTGTTGCCGGGCCAGTTCGCATACGCGCAAGGTCGGCAAGGCAGAGGCGTCGGCAAACGGCTCGTCATAGATGCCGGCGAGCCGGTCAAGCTGGCTGAAATCGTCACTCCCGACCTGCTGCTGCGCGTGGGTCGTGTCGAACAGCCCCGCGACCTGCCGGGCATAGGAGGTCTCGTCCAGCGCCACCTCGTCGAACCCGATCGAGCAGGTGCGAACGGGGTCGGCGCTGCGTTCAGCCATCAGCGCGACCACGCTGGATGAATCGACCCCGCCCGACAGGAACGCGCCCAGCGGCACATCGGCCACCATGCGCGAGCTGACGGCATTGCGCAGATGGTGGAGCAGAGTTGCCGACAGATCGGCCGTGCTGCCCCGCGCGCGCTCGGCAAACGAGACGTCCCACCACTGGACCGGCGGCGGCGGCGGGGCATCGTGGCGCAGCAGCTGATAATGCCCGGCCGGCAGTTTGCCGACCCCGCGCAGAAAGCCGCGCTGGTCAGGCACGTAGCCCCAGGTCAGGAAATCCTCGACCGCCAGCGGATCGACCTCGCGCCGCAGCAGCGGATGGGCGAGCAAGCCTTTCAGCTCGGAGGCGAAGGCGATGCTGCCATCGCTGAGCTGCGCGGTGAAGAGCGGTTTCACCCCCAGCCGGTCACGGGCGAGGAACAGCTCGCGCCGGTCCAGATCATAGAGCGCGAAGGCGAACATGCCGTGCAGCCGGTCGAGGCACGCCGGCCCCCACTTCTGCCATGCCGCGAGGATCGTTTCGGTATCGCCATGGGTCAAAAACCGCGCCCCGGCACGCGCCAATTCACTGCGCAGTTCGCGGTAATTATAGATTTCGCCATTGAACACGATCACCGCGCGGCCATCGGCCGAATGCATCGGCTGCGGCGAGCCGGCCAGATCGATAATCGACAGTCGGCGATGTCCCAGCCCGACGCCTCGCGCGGTCCACACGCCGGCCCCGTCCGGTCCGCGATGGGCAAGCGTTGCGATCATGCGCTCGACCCGAGCGGGATCGACCGGTTTAGCGGTCTGCGTGTGAAAAATGCCGGCGATGCCGCACATCAGCGAGCCAGCCTTTCGCCAAGCAGGCGCTCGGCCGACAAGGCCTCGGCCCCCGCATCGCGGCGGAAGGCGGCCAGCGCGGCTTCAGGCTCCTGCGTCAGCCCCGGCCCCTGTTCGGCGCTGAGGATCACCATCAGTGTCGGCTCGGCGCGAAGGGTCACGCGGTCGGTCAGCGTGGCGAGCCGGAGCCTCGCGGCGCTGCCGGTGACCAAATCGCCGTGCACATAACTCGTTTGTGCCAGCCGCCTGATCGAACCGAGCGCGAACAGCCAGTCCGCCGAATATGCGGGCGTCTGGGCGCCCCGCTCAAGCCAGCGCCATTCGGTATCCGGCACCAGCGCGCCCTCGCCCATTGCGCCGGCCTCGCGCCCTTCGCCTTGCGCCGCATAAGCAGCGACAAACAGATCGACGATGGCGCCGTCCTCATGGCGGTAGCGCACGGCCAGCCGCCGATCGGCCCCCGCAGCGCGCGGGTGCCAGTCGAGGAGCTGCGGTTGGTCAATCAGCATCCACCCCGCCACCACCGGCGCGCGCAATTGCTGCGGGAGCGGCGCCGCGAGGTTACTACCCGCCGCCAGCCACCCGCCGGCGGCCAGAGCCAAGGCTGCGGCTGACAGCCCGGCAGGCACAATGCCCATTCGCGCGGTCGCCAGGCGGTCCAGCATACGATTATCCGTCAGCCGCTCTGCACTGATCGGCACCTCGTCCGGATCGCGGTCGAACCAGCGCCACGCCACTGCCAGCAACAGCGCGACGACCAGGGCGAAGAAAATCCAGCCGTAGAAAATGTGGTCGAAGCCGGCGGCGAATTCGACCCCGGCGAACTGGGCGATGTAGATCGTGCCCCAGGCGCGCACCGCATTGGCGATGATTGGCAGCAGGATCGCCGCCGCCATGAACAGCGCGCGGCGCCGCCAGCTGACGAAACACACATGGGCCACCAGCACGCCGAGCGCGATCATCGCGACGAGGAACTTTACGCCCGAGCACGCTTCGGCCACTTCGAACAGACCAGCAGGTGTATCGATGAACACGCCTTCGATCACCGCATCGACCCCGCTGAGATGCGTCAAGGCGATGACGATCTTTGCGGTGATGGTCTGCAACGCAGGCACCAATTCGTCGCCAAACGGGACAAGGAACAAGGCATAGGCCAGCGGAAACGCCAGCCCGGCGGTGACGCGCGGGCCGAGCATCAGCGGCACCACGGCGACGAGCATCGCCACGGCGGCAAACTGGCTCACCAGATTGACCCCGGCGAACCGGCCGAGCACCCACAGGAGCAGCGCCCCGGCGAGGAACAGCAGTCCCGGCCACCAGCTGCGCGGTTCAAGCCGCGATAGCTCCTCCCGGCGGAGTTGTACCAGCCAGGCGATGATCAGCGGAATGAACAGGATATGGTTATAGGTCGAGGAGTTCCACCACTGATCGGCCATCGCCGCCCAGTCGCCAGCGGCAAGCAGCAACAACGCGGCGGCCACCGCCCCCAGCGAAATCAGCGCCCCACGCCACGGGGCCACCCGATGATGAGCCAGTGCGACCTCAACGCGCATCGTCTGCGCTTTCCATGCCGAGCAGCCCGGCCATGGGCGCCAGCATCGCATCCCAGCCATGCCTGGTTATGACAAAGGCGCGCGCACTGCGGCCCATCGCGCCGGCCTTGGCCGCGTCCGACAACAAAGCGTTTGCCGCCTCGGCCAACGCCGCATCGCTATCGGCAACGGCGAAATCCGTGCCCTCTTGTGCGGAAATGCCGGTCGCCGCTCCGCTAGTCAGCACGACCGGGCGGGCCATGGCCATCGCTTCGAGCACCTTGTTCTGCACTCCGCGCGCCAGCATCAGCGGGGCGAGCACGAGGTCGGCCCCGGCGAGGAACGGGCGCACATCGAGTACCTCGCCCCACACAACCACCCCGTCGCCTGCGAGCTGGCGCACCGCGGCGCTGGGCGCGCGTCCAACGATATGAAACGTCGCGCCCGAATGGCGCTGGCGGATAAGGGGCAGGATCGCGGCGACGGTGCGCTGGACCGCGGCGATGTTGGGCGGGTAATCCATCTGCCCGGTAAAGACGAGTTGGGGCGCGGCGGCACCAGCCAGGTCGCGATGCGGCACGACGCGAGCGGGATCGAACGCCTGCGTGTCGATCCCATTGCCGATCACGGCAATGCGCGCTTCACCGGGGTCTGCCAGCCGGCCTCGCAGCAAGGCGGCCTCCGGCTCGCTGATCAGCGAGGTGGCATCTGCGCGCCGCGCCAGCCGCGCTTCCTCCTGCGCCAGCAACCGCCCTTCGCGCCCCTCAATCCAGCGCCGCCAGCGGGGGGCATCTGCCGCATAGGCCTCGAACTTCGCCGAATCGACGTCGCACAAATCGACGACCAGTCGGCCCCGGTAATCGGCGGGCACGAACTGCCCCATTTGCCCGGAAAACACGACAACCGCCCCGATCGGCCGTTCTGCCAATGTGCGCGCGACCCATTGGGCCAGCCGGTTACTGCGAAAGGCGGTCAGGCTGACCGGCAGCCCGCGTGCGAGCGCCTCGAGGCCGGCGACCGGCAGCGCCTTATCGCGCAGCACGACCATGCGGCTGGCCGCCACTGCGTCGAGCCCATCCAGCTGGCCCAAATCGCGCGCGTCATCGGCAAAGCACCCGACATGAACCGGCGCCAGCGTCGCAAGATGGCGAAGCAGGTAATGCGAACGGATCTTGTCCCCCCGATCCGGCGGGAATGGCACCCGGTGGGCGAGGAACAGGATTTCGCCACTCATGCCAGCCCCCGCGCGATCCAAGGGCCGATCTTGTTGGCGATGGGCAGGGGCAGGCGCTGCCAGATGGCAATCTTGCGGGCGAAGGCGGGACTGGTCGGGTCCGCATCGCGCCGTTTGGCACCCGGCGCGGTCCAGTGGGCATATTCGAGCGGCTGCGGTTCAAAACCCCAATTGCGCTTATAATGGTACGGCCCGCTGCCGGTTTTCGAACGGCCGAAATCGAACAAAGTGCAGCCTTTGGTCCGGGCATGACCCATCAGCGCGAAATACATCAATTCGTTGGCACGCAACTGGCGCGCCGCGCGCACGCCGCCGCCCCAATAGGGCAGCACCGCACCCTGGTGATAGAGCGAGAGGACGCTGGCCACGGGAACCCCGCCGGCGCGCACGGTGAGGATGTCGGCATCGGGGCCGAACAGGTCGAGCACGGCGTCAAACAGGCTGCGCGGAAAGACCGGCGTGCCGAGATTGCGGACACTTTCGGCATAGACAGCATAGTGCGCACTGCGCTCGGCCTCGTCGCGCCCGGTCGTCACCTCGAGGCCCCCTGCCAGCCCCTTGCGGACCTCGGCCCGGTGCTTGCGCGGGATCGCGAGCAATTGGGCTTCGTCATCGGCGGCGATGGGTCCCACAAAGCCGCAATGGCTGTCGCGGCGCTCCTCCCAACCGGGCCCTGTCGCAGGCCCGCGCAGTTCGATGCCCGGACAGGACAGGCTGAGCGCGAGGCTCTTCGCCGCCTCGCACAATTGTTCGGCCACGGTCGATTCAGCCGTCAGGACACCTCCGCCCACCGCAAAGCCGCTCGAAACCAGCGCGCGCCCGAATAACGGGGAATGTACCTCGGTGAGCGGCAGCCAGCCGACGATTACGCCATCCCGCTCCGCGATTAGACCGCAGGCGCTTTGCTGGGTGCCCTGTTCGACGGCGCGCAGCCACAAGGGCCGATGGAACACGCTGCCGCTCAGCGCCGCGACGAACGTTTCAATTCGCGCGGCCTCGGCCGGATAATCCAGCTCCGCCCGGCGCACCATAGCTGCCAGCGCGTTGGTAGCGTTCATGCAGCAAGCCTGGTCGCCAGCGGTGCCTCGGCGCGGGCGATCACGTCCATCCGATCCCACGAAAATTCCCGCAGCAGGTCAGCGAGCTTGTCCGCCATGCGCGTCAGGTTGGTGTAGTGGCGCAGGCGCGAGCGCAGCGGCGCATTGGGCACGCGCGGCTGGTCGGGGTCGATTTCCCACGGGTGAAAGTAGAACATGGCCGGACGCCGTTCTTCGCCGTTGACCTGACGGATCGCCCAGCGCGTAAAGGCATAGGGCAGCACGCGGAAAAATCCGCCTCCGCCCGCTGCCAACCGCCTGCCTCCCAGCATCGCAGTGGTCACCGGCAACTCGACCAGCGGGCTCGCGGCCAGGGGACAGAAGGCGAAGCGCGGCGCATTGCGCCAGCCATAATGATCATGGACCACCGGCGCGACGCTGGAGGAATAGGTATAGCCATGTTCCGCCAGCACATCATACGCCCACGGCGTGCGCGTATCGATCGAGAAGCTGGGCGCGCGGTAGCCGATAATTGCGGTGCCGCCTGCATCCTCGAGCACGCCGCGCGCGCGGGCGATATCGTCGGCAAAGCGTGCCCGGTCGAGCGTGAAGACCCGCGCATGGTCCCAGCCGTGGCTTGCCAGTTCGTGCCCCGCATCGACAATCCGGCGGATTGTTGCCGGTTGCCGCTGAGCAACCCAGCCAAGCGTGAAGAACGTCGCCTTGACCTCGGCAGCGGCGAACAGATCCAGGATCCGCGCGACATTGTCCTCGACGCGCAAGGCCAGCCCGTCCCAATCGCTGCGGGGGATCACCGTTTCGAAGGCACCGACCTGAAACCAATCCTCCACATCGACCGACAAGCCGTTGACGATGCTGCCCGGCGCGGGGCCGTTCAGGATGGGCACTGGCATCGCACCTGCCTCAGGCGGCAGCGCGCGGATTGTCGTTCCGCTCGATCCATTCGATCAGCATGGTCAGCGTGCGGCGCAGCAAGGTTTCCTGCTCGGCCAGTCGCGCCTCGATCTCGGCCAGCCGCTCCAGATGATCGGCCGGCAACCGAACACCTGCGCTGTGCTTGTCCGCCAGTTCAATCACCGCCTGCTGCAGTTCACCGATCTGCGCGTCGCGCTCGGCGAGCAGGCGCAGCATGTCGCTGGCATTGGCGCCGCCGCCCTGCCCCTGACCCGCCTGCCCGTGCGCGATCTGTTTGACCGAATCGCCCAGCGTCGGCTCGACCCGCGGCATCGGGCGCGGCGCAGCCGAGGGAAAGGCGCTGTCGCTCCGCATTTCCTTGAGCACCGCGCTCAGCATCGCACTGTCGATCCGGCTGCGTTGTTCGACCGCGCCCAGCAGCAGCAGACGCGTCATGACCTGGTTGATCTGGCGCGGGATGCCCTTGGTCGCTTCGAACAGTTCGGTGAACACCCGCTGGTCGAAGGCCGGATTGCCGTCCCAGCCCACCTTCTCGAGCCGGTGGCGGATATAGGGCTCAAGCTCGGCCTGTTCCATCGGTTCGAGATGATGGGCCGCGATGACGCGCTGGCGGAGCTGTTCGAGCGATTCGTGTTCGGCCAGCACCTGGCGGAACTCCGGCTGGCCCAGCAGCAGCAATTGCAGCAGCGGATGCGCGCCGAGCTGGAAGTTCGACAGCATCCGCAATTCTTCGAGCGCGGCGACGGTCAGGTTCTGCGATTCGTCCACCACCAGCAGGCAGCGGCGGCCGGCGCGCGCCTCTTCGTGCAGGAATTGCTCGATCGCGCCGAGCGCGGCAGCCTTGTCGTGCCCTTCAACCAAAAGACCGAAGCTCTGGGCGACGAGGTGGATCAGCTCCTCCCCGTCGAGCGCGCTCGTGACGATCTGGCCCACCGTCAGCCGCTCGCGGTCGATGCGCTGCATCAGGTGTGCGGCGAGCGTCGATTTGCCCGATCCGATTTCCCCGGTGATGACGATGAACCCTTCGCCCTGGGCAAGGCCATAGCCGAGATAGGACAACGCCTTGCGGTGCGTTGCGCTCTCGAAATAGAAATCGGGGTCGGGCGTCAGCTGGAACGGGCGTCCCGTCAGGCCGTAAAAATCGTCGAACATCGCATTACCCTCAAAAATCGTAGCGCAAGCCGACCAGCGCCGAAACCGCTGTCGTGTCAGCCAGTTCCAACTCGCTGTCATAATGGTCGACCGCCAGCGCCCCGCGCGCCGACAGCCGCTGCATCAAGGTCCGGCGATACGCGGCCGCTGCGCCGATGGCCGTCGCGTCCGCGCCCAGCGTCGTATCGAGCCAGCGCGAATAGGCATTGAATGACAGGCCCGCGTCACGCCCCATCGGCGTGTCGAGGAACGCGGCAAGATACCAGCTTTCGTCAGTCACGCCGTTGGCCGGTGCCAAGACGGTGCCAGACGCCGCGATAAAGCTGCGCCGGTCGTATCCCGCGGCCAGCCCTGCGTTCATACGCCCGAACTGGCGCGCATACGACGCCGTGATTCCACGCCCCCGGAACACCGCCGAGCGGACCGAGCCGACCGCGCCAGTTAGACAATCGGCGCCCTCCTCGCCGCTGACGCAGCCGGTAATGTCGCCCGTCAGCGGATCGCGCGCCGCGGCGAAGTCAACCGGCAGCGCCGCCAAAGCTCGGGTCATCTGCCCGCCCACGCCCGACACGCCGTCATAAACGGCAAGGTTGACGCTGCTCCGGCTGGAAGGCGACCAGGCGAAATTTCCGTAATAGGTGGTGGATCCATAACGCCGTCCGATATGGGCTTCGGCGGCGGTGCGACGGCTCGGCCGCCAAATCACGCCAACATCCCAGATCAGCCCGTCGACTTCATAGGCGATGCGGCGCGGCAATGCCTGATCGGTGAGATAGCGACCGGCAGCATCGCGCACCGGCAGCCCGGACGCATCACGTACAGCGTCGCGCGCCGAAACCTCGACATGTTCGTAGCCGACGCCGGCGGCCACGGCCAGGCCGCGCCTGACGGGCAGCGTCACATCGGCGCGCACATGGGCATCGCGGACCCGCTGATCGAGGTTCGAGATATCCTCTTGCATAATCCCAGCGCCAAGGCCGACGCCGACCGGGAGCGGTTGGTCGGGACGGGTAGCAGCGTGAATGGCGGCGCTTTGCACAGTGCTGTCGTCAAAGACATCGACCGTGCCCGGCGCAGTGCCACTGGCAGCTATCGCAGGCGTTTCGACCCTCGTGTACCCAAACCGGTAATGGCCGTTCAGCTGCACGTCACCCGCCTCGGCATGGAGGTTCGGGCCGGCATATGCCGCATACAGCTGGCTCCCGACCTGATTGTTCAGATACCGGCTAGCTACGCCCGAGCCGATCCCGCCCGCCTCGGTGCGCGAAGCGAGCGCCCCTGCCTCAATCGTCAGCGCGCGCGGCACCACCGTCGCATACGCGCGGGCAATCCCGCTGAGCGTGTCACTGCCTGACGCATTGCTCCATCCGATCGCGCGTTCGTACCGGACGGAAACCGAAGCACCGCTGCGCCGTCCGGTCAGTGTTGCATCGACCCCGGCAGCGAGCTGGGTATACGTCACGACGTCGTCACCCGGTGCAAGCTCAGCGACGAAGATCTGCGCTGCCTCGATATACGGCTGAACCTGCAGGTTGCGCTGACGGGCTTGGCGCTCCTGACCAGACGCGCCCTGTTCCTGCGCGGACGCTGCGCCAGGCAGCGCAAGCGCACAGGCGGCCAGTCCGAGAAAGAACGCTCGGCCCATCGCGTCAGCCCTCATACCCGTAATAGGTGCCGAACCGGCGCCCGCTCGGACTGAATGTCGCTCCATTGAACAACAGCTTGATGTCAGGACAAGCAGAGAGCAACTGATAGGAATCGTCCAGAGCGTTGCGACCCGTATAATCGGCCCGTACGACGAGCACGGCCTGGCCGACATGCTTGGCGAGTTCAGCCGCAGGCGACGCCGCAAGCGCAGGCGGCGTGTCGAACACGACCATCCGGTTCGGGGCGCCGAGCGTCAGCCGGTCGAGCAATTCGCCAGTGCGCGCGCTGGCGAGATATTCGCTGTCGGCATTGGTCTGATTGCCGGCGGGCAACACCCACAGACCGGGAATGTCCGTACCCAGGACGAGGTCCTCGATCGCCACGGCCGGGTCAGCCAACGCGTCCATGAATCCCGGCCGGGCGGGCAACCCCAACGTGGACAGTAACGAGGGTTTGGCAAAGTCTGCATCGACCAGCAGCACCTCGCTGTCCCGCTCGGCGGCCATCGCGACCGCCAGGTTCGTTGCGCAAAAGGTCTTTCCTTCGCCCGGCAGCGGAGAACAGATCAGCACGCGCCGTGCCTTGGCAGTACCCGCCGCCTTGGCCGAGGAAAGCAACTGACGCTTGGCGATGCGGAACTCCTCGACCAGCGCAGTGGTAGAGCTTTCCGGCACGATGATGCCGTTTTCGCGCAGATGTGCGCGGTCGATCGGATGCGGCCGGGCGCGAAACGTCACCAGCGGCACCGGCGGCTCTACAGGCGGTGGCGCCGCAATTGGCGCTGTGACCGCAGGAGCAGCAACCGGGGCCGGCGCAGGGGGCTCGGGCAGGACCGGCGCAGCAGCGGGCCGTTCCGGTTGCCTGAGGGCGCGCTTGCGAGGCTGCGGCGGAAGCAGACCGTCGCGCTTGGCCGGCCGGAAAGGGTCGAGCCCGAAGAAGCCGCTGGCACGTTCCAGCAACGAGCCGCCTTTTGCGCCATCGCCGCTATCGGGCAGCGGTATCTTGCTTTGATCCGTCATCGCTCGATCCCTCAGGCCACCATGCCGCGTTGCAGGAATTCGGCTGCCAGCAACAGCACCAACAGCGCGGCGAGCCCGCCCGATGCCGCATAGAACATTTTTTGCCGGCGCGCGCGCAAGGCACGCTTCCCGTCTGTAAAGGTGTGCGAGATGGTGGCGATGACCGGCAGACCCATCGCCGCCTCGAGGCGCGCCGCGGTCGCATATGTCGAGCGCAAATGGCCCAGCGCGAACGCCAGGCCTGCACCTGCGGCCAGGCCGGCCAGCAACACCCCGATCAACAATAGCGGCCGGTTGGGCGAGGCCGGCACGCGCGGCGTCGAAGGCGGGTCGATCACTTCGAACTTGAACGATGAACGTTCGCTTTCGACCTGCCCGCGCAGCTTCATCTCCTCGCGGTCCTGCAAGAGCTCGTCATATTTGGTTTTCAGCACTTCGTAATCGCGGCTGATGCGATTGGCTTCCGCGGCGAGCGCTGGCTCGGATGCTTGATCAGCATAGATCGCCGAAACATCGGCCTGCAGCGCCGCCTTGCGTGCCTGCAATGCCTGTAGATTGGCCTGCCGTTCCGCCTTGATCGACAGCAGCGAGGAATAGGCCGGGTTGGGCGAACTGATCGCACCGCCGCCATTGCCCTCCTGCGCCGCCGCGCGCTGCATCAGCTGGACCTGCCGGCGCGCGGCGATGACATCAGGGTGGCTTTCGGTCAGCCCGCGCGCCTGCATCGCCGCCAGTTGCGCCTGCGCCTGCGACAGCGCGGCATGAGCCCCGCCCTGCACCTGCTGGCCGGGCATGGTGACGGTCCGCGGGGTGCCGGCAAGTTGGCCGTTGATCGCCGCCAGCGCGCTTGACGCAGCAGCGAGGTCGGCATCGACTCCGCGCAATTCAGCGCGTGCGGCCTGCATCTTGCTCGAGATCGCCGCCGCGCCCCCGATCAGTTCAGGGTGCTGCGCCTCGAACGCGGTGCGCGCCTGTTCCGCCGCTTCCAGCTCCCGCGCGCGTTGCTCCAGCTGCTGATCGAGAAACACCAGCGTATCGGCAACCTCGCCGCGATTGCCGGCGATGTTTTCTTCCCGGAAGATGTCGATCATCTTCTGCACGACTTCCTGTGCCAGCGCCGCGTTTTCGGCATCCGACAGGCTGCGTTTGCCGATCGCCGCCGACAGCTCGAACAGGTTTTCCTGATCGCTACGGACCTTGACCGCCTGAGTCAGGGCGCCGACCGCAGCCTCCATCTCGCGCGGTGTGGTGACCTCGTCGCCCAGCCGGGTCGAGCGTACGACCTTTTCCAGATTGACCGCGCTGGTCAGCGTCTGGCGCACCCGCTCGATCGCTTTGGCGGACCCGCCCGCAATGCCGATCTGTTCGGACAGCACGTCGTCGAGCTGGACAAATATCCGTGCTTTCGATTCATAGGCATTCGGAATCAGCGCGACAGCAAGCCACCCGGCAAGGCAGACCGCCCAGGTAACGCCAAGCACGATCCAGCGCCGATGCCAGATCGAGTGCAGCGCTGCGCGCAGTTCTTCAAAGACCTCGTTCACCGGGTGCTGTCCGCGCTCAGAACATGCTTTCAGGAATGATGATCACATCACCCGGCTGGAGCATGACATTCGCCCGCGAATCCCCTTCGCGAAGCAAATCGGCCAACCGCAATGCATATTCCTGCTGGTGACCTGTCTGCTTGTCGAACCGGATCAGCTTGGCCCGGTTGCCCGCCGCGAATTCGGAAAGACCGCCGACCGCAATCATCGCGTCAAGTACCGTCATGTTGGCACGATACGGCAAGGATGCCGGTCGCTCGGTCGCCCCGACAACGCGGATCTGCTGGCTGAATGTGCCCGCAAATTGGGTCACCATCACCGAAACGATCGGCTCTTCGATATATTGCGACAGCCGCTGGCGGATGTCTTCCTGCAGCATCGCCGGCGTCTTGCCGACTGCGGCGAGATCGGTCACCAGCGGGATCGAAATTCTACCGTCAGGACGGACCTGTATTTTGTCCGCGCTCAACTCTGGATTGCGCCAGACATGGATGCTGAGCTCGTCCAGCGGGCCGATTATGTAATCCTGCCCCGGGCCCTCCTGCGCCGCGACGAAGGCGGCCGAGGGCAGCTGATTTCCAGCTGGCGCATTGGCGCAGGCTGACACGGCTGCCAAGGTGGCGAGAGGAGCGACGATCCGCAAAAATTCGATGTTGAACATGGTACAATCCTGATCGGGCGCTGTCGGTCTGGTCGGTAGGTAATCCCGGCCCTAGCCGCACACAGCGCCGATACGCGAAAAAAGGTGAACATCCGGTTAGGGTTGCGGGCAACCTACACCTTGTTCCCGGAATGGGACAGTCCTCGTGGTCAGATGACCACTTCGCGCGCAGGGCCCTGACCGAGAAATTGCGCCGGACTGGCGCTGGCCCCGTAAGCCCCCGCGCAGAATATTGCCACAACATCGCCCGGCTCGGCACGAGGGAGCGCCACTTGGTCAGCCAGCCGGTCAAGCGGCGTGCACAGACAGCCAACCACCGTTACGGTTTCTTCCGCAGGCTGAGCGTAACGGTTCGCGATGGCGACCGGATAGTTCCGCCGCACCACCGTTCCGAAATTGCCGCTGGCGGCCAATTGGTGATGCAGTCCGCCATCGGTCACCAGAAAGGTCTGCCCATGGCTGGTCTTCCGATCTACGATCCGCGCCAGATAAACTCCAGCCTCGCCAACCAGATGGCGGCCGAGTTCAAGAGTAAATCGGGTCTCGGCCAGCAGTGCCCCCAGCCCCGCTAAATTCGCTGCCAACGCGCCACCAATCGCGGCAAGGTCGATCGGGGTATCGCCAGCGAAATAGGGGATTCCGAACCCCCCGCCGAGATTGCAGTGCGGCAGCGGCGCGCCGGCCTCATGCGCAATCCGATCGGCCAAGTTCAGCGTGTTGTTCTGTGCCTCGATGATCGCCGCTGTGTCGAGCGATTGGCTGCCGGCAAAGATGTGCAATCCGCGCCATTCGGCCCCTGCATCCAGAATACGGCGGATAAGCGCGGGGACAAGTGCGGCATCGACCCCGAAGGGTTTGGCGCCGCCGCCCATCTTCATCCCCGAACCCCGCAACTCGAAATCGGGGTTCACACGCACCGCCAGTCGCGCCTTGATGCCGATTTGCGCGGCGATCGCCAAAGCCCGCTCCGCCTCGGCGGCGGATTCAAGATTGAGCGTAACGCCTGCGCTGATCGCCGCGGCAAGTTCCTGATCGCGCTTGCCCGGACCGGCAAAGCTGACCCGCGCCGGATCGACCCCCAGATTGCCGAGCAAGGCCAATTCTCCGCCAGAGGCAATATCGAACCCGTCGACCAACCCATTGAACAAACCGATGATATCGGGATGTGGGTTCGCCTTCACGGCATAGCTGATCGCGATCTCTGGAGGCAGCGCAGCGCGCAATTCGGCCACTCGGCGCGTGATCATGGCGCTAGAATAGAGGAACACGGGGGTACCGCCCTCCTCCACCCAGCGTTGTACCGATTGCCCGCCGAACGCCAGCCAGCCATCCTTCTCTTCAAAGCCGGGCGGTATCGGGCCAGACGGTTTCATGCCGTCAACTCCAGCTTCAGCGATGCCCGGTCGATCTTGCCGTTACTGTTAAGCGGCAGCTGTTCACGGAAATGATAGTGCTTTGGTTGCATATAGTTAGGCAGCAGAGCGGACAGTTTTTCACGCAACGGATCGCGCGCTCCAGGCTGTCCTTCGCATACCAGGTGCACGGATTCGCCCAATTGCTTGTCGGGCACGCCGATCGCTGCGGCCTGGACAACCAGCCCGGTGCCCAGCGCGACCTCCTCGATCTCCTGCGGCGAGATGCGGTTGCCGGAACTCTTGATCATCTCGTCATTCCGCCCCGCAAAATACAACAGCCCATCCTCCGCCCGGCGCACGCGGTCGCCCGACCAGACCGCCAACCCCCCATAGCTCGATCCGGCGGGCGCGGGTCGGAACCGTTCGGCGGTGCGTTCGGCATCCCGCCAATAGCCTTGCGCGACCAGCGGCCCGCAATGGACCAATTCGCCTTCGCCCGGCCCGGCAAAAGCCTCGCCATCGGCATCGGCCAGCATGATCTCCGCAAAGGGGATCGGCTTCCCGATCGATGTCGGATTTCTGTCGATCAGCGCGGGATCGAGATAGGTCGAGCGAAACGCCTCGGTCAGGCCGTACATCGCGAAGAGCTGCGCTTGCGGGAACCTCGCCCTCAGCCGCTTGACCAGATCGGGCGTCAGCGCGCCGCCGCTATTGGTCAGCCGGCGGATGGATCGGGTCGCGTCGTCGGGCCATTCGGTTTCGCACAGCTGACGCCAGAGCGGCGACACCGCGGCCAGTGTCGTGACGCCATGCCGGGCGCAGGCGCGCGGCACGTCCCTCGCCAGCAGATAGTCGAGCGGCACCACGCTGGCGCCCGCACGCCATGCCGACAGCAGCTGGTTCTGCCCATAGTCGAACGACAGGGGCAACACCCCCAGAATGACGTCATCTTCGGCCAGCCCCAGATAATGCGCCACGCTGACCGCGCCGAGCCACAGATTGGCGTGACTTAGCATCACCCCCTTGGGCCGCCCGGTTGAGCCGCTGGTATAAAGGATCGCCGCCAGGTCGTCAGGATTGGCCGCAGAGGGTGGCAGCGAGGCCGTCTCGCCTTGGCTGTCCGCCAGCGCGTGCTGCTCCGCAATTGCGGCGCAATCGGCGGTGATATCTCCTGCCTCGAGGCTCGCCAACCGAGCCTGCGTGCCAATCAACAGCCGCGCGCCGCTATCGGCCAGGATATGCGCGACCTGCAGGCGTTTCAGAACCGGGTTGATCGGCACGTGGATAAAGCCGGCCCGCGCCGCCGCCAAGGGCAACAGGCAAGTGAGCTCGCCCTTTGCGCACCAACTCGCCACCCGCGCACCCGGTTCGGGCACAATCCGTTGCAGCCAGGCGGCAAGCTGGCCTACACGGTCTCTTAAAGCCGCATAGCTTAGCGTCTGCCCGCGCAGCACCAGCGCCGCATTGTCCGGGTGGCCGCATTCGGCCAAATGGTCGAGCGGGCGCGGGACGGGATCAGCGACAACGGGCATCGGGGTTCCGGGACGAGGGATTTGATCGCGGTCAGCTATCACGACAGCGTTGCCGAGTTGCAAGGGTTGATCGGGCCGGCCGCCGGTTCGGGGCCATTCGCGCGGGCCGAATGGTTTGCGCGGCTCGAAACGCGGGAGGCTGGGCCGCTTTATGCGTGTGCCGGGCATCGCGAGGCGGTGGCGATCCTGCCGCTCGCCCAGCGCGGCGAGGTGCTGCACGCGATGCGTAACTGGTATGCCTTCACCTGGGCGCCGCTTGGCGCTGCCGACCCCGAATTGCTGACCGCCCTGGCGGCGGACTTGCGGCGTCGGTCGCACCAAGTGGTTCTGGATCAGTTGAGCGAGCCGGTCGCCACGAGCATTCGCGCGGCGTTCGCCGACGCCGGATGGCGCTGCGAACAGCAAATCTGCGATACGAACCATTATCTGCGGGTCGAGAGGCGCAGCTTCGACGCCTATCTGGGTGGCCTGGCTGGACAGTTGCGCTCGACACTGCGTCGCAAATCTGGCGCGCTGACGACGGAAATCGTTGAACATTTTACCGATGACCGTTGGGCCGACTATAGCGTGATCTACGCCGAGAGCTGGAAACCGGTCGAAGGCGACATCGCTTTGCTCCGCGACTTCGCCCGTGACGAAGCGGCGGGGGGTCGGTTGCGGCTCGGCTTTGCCCGCCATGGCGATGACCTTGTGGCCGCGCAGCTCTGGACGGTGGAAGACGGCGTGGCCTATATCCACAAGCTTGCCCATCGGCGCGGCGCGGATCGATATTCACCCGGAACCGTGCTCACGGCTGCTCTGATGCGCCATGTCATGGACCAAGACCGTGTGGCCGAGGTCGATTTCGGCACCGGCGATGATGCCTACAAGCGCATCTGGATGGAGCGCAGCCGCCCGCGCTATCGGCTCGATTGCCTCGATGCCCGGCAAGCGGCGGCGTGGCCCGCTCGGGCACGCAGGTTCGCGCGCAACCTTGCACGGCGCGGCCCGCGCAGCTAGGCACCCGCCGCCCAGCCAATCAGGGAACTATGCATGGACCAGGCGCCCCTTTCGCCGGACAAGATGACCGCCGCGCTTGGCCCGAGCCGCGCGGAGATCGATGCGATCCTGCGCGGTGTGCTGCGCGACGTGCTCGGTCTGGCCGACACACAGGTTGCCGACTTCGACACCGATAGCGGGTTATTCGGGCATTTGCCGGAGCTCGATTCTATGGCAGTCGCCGGCTTGCTGACCGAGACTGAGGACCGGCTCGGTATCATCATTGACGATGATGATGTCGACGGCGAGATGCTTGAAACCTATGGCGCTTTTCTCGCATTCGCCGAAGCGAAGGTGATCGGAGCCTGACCGAACTCGCCTATCGCACATGGGTCGGACCGGAGGCCCCGAGACAGATGGCGCTGGTCTGCGATGGCGGACGCGATCGGCGGCTGCTGATAATCCCCGCGCTGTTCGACGAGGCGAACCGGATGCGGCGGTTTTGCGTTCAGCTTATGCGCGAACTTGATCGGCACGGCATCGACAGCATCTTGCCCGATCTTCCCGGCACCCATGAC
Source organism: Qipengyuania sp. YIM B01966 (assembly GCF_016461955.1). Lineage (GTDB taxonomy): Bacteria > Pseudomonadota > Alphaproteobacteria > Sphingomonadales > Sphingomonadaceae > QFOP01. Next base: position 210,925 of record NZ_JADMNM010000002.1, read on the forward strand.
AGTCTTGAGCCGCTGACAAGGCAGACGCTTGCGACATGGACTGACGCCGTGGCGTCAACCGCCGCGCAGTTCTCGACCGAAAGGGTGGTGGCGATCCGGGCAGGCGCGGCGCTGCTGGGCGCCCATCGGGGCTGGACCTACGCGCCGATTTCAGGCGCCACGGCTTTGCGGCAATTGCTGCGCGCGCGGCTTGTGGCGAGCCGCGAGGCGGGCCTTGGTGAAGCGATGGAGGCGCTCACTGACGAGGCGCATCGGTCCGGGATCGTGCTCGCCGGATATGAGCTTGGCCCGCTGATGTTCGCCGCACTCGCCACGCATGAATGGGTCCCGCCCGATAACGTCCGCACTATCCATCAACACGAACTGGGCGGCGCCGGGCTGTGGCTGCGCGCCGAGCCGGGCGAGGATGAAGAACAGGCGTCTGCCCTTGCATTGCTGATCGCGCGCGAGTGGGCGGAGTGACCCGGCGGCAGTTCTTCTTCCCGTCGCGGGGCAATCTGCTGGCCGCCACGCTGGACGAAGGGGCATTACCAACGGCGCTATTGATCGTCACCGGCGGCAACGAGATTCGCGCGGGCGCCTTTGCCGGCCAGGCGCAGCTCGCCGCTCGAATTGCTCAAGCAGGCTACCCTGTCCTGCGCTACGATCGCGCGGGCGTCGGGGATAGCGGCGGGGTCAATCGTGGATATCGCGACGGCATTGAGGATATTCCGGCGGCGGTCGCCGCGCTGCGCCAGCATATCCCGCAGGTCGAGCGAATTGTCGGGTTCGGCAATTGCGATGCCGCCACCGCGCTGGCGTTCGGCCCGAAAGACGCTTTTGCCGCGCTTGTCCTCGCCAATCCGTGGACCTTTGCCAGCGAAACGGCGCCGGATCATACGCCCGCCGCAATCCGCCAGCGTTATGCCGCGCGGCTGCGCGACCCCCGCCAATGGCAGCGGTTGCTGAGTGGGGGTGTTGACGTCGGCAAGCTGGTTTCGGGGCTTCGGCGGGCCGCCTCGCCCGGCACACCCCCCCTCGCCGAGGAAATGCGCCACGCCCTCGCCGCGTATGACCGGCCCGTGCGGTTCCTGTTGGCCGGGCGCGACCGGACGGCGGCCGCCTTTCGCGAACACTGGCCCGCCGGCGATAGGCGGATCGAACCGTGCCCCGGCGCCAGCCACGCCTTTGTCGAGCCCGCTGCGCGCGACTGGCTGACGGCACGATTGCTCGACCTCTTGGCCGCTAGCGGGTGAACAGACTGGCGAGCTCGACATGGGTCGACCAGCGGAACTGGCCGACGGGGCGGACCTCCTCCAGCCGATAACCAGCCGCGACCAGCACCGCCGCGTCGCGTGCCCAGGTGGCGGGGTTGCAGCTGACATAGACGATGCGCGGCACGCGGGACGCAGCGAGGTGCTGTATCTGCTCGCGCGCGCCGGCGCGGGGCGGATCGAGCACGATCGCTTCGAAACGGTCCAACTCGTCAGGCAATAAAGGGTTGCGGAACAGGTCGCGGTGCATCGCGAAAACCGGTACGCCGGCAGCCGCAGCGCCCGCCTTGAGCGCCAGGTGCGCTTCCCGCGCGGCCTCCACCGCCAGCACTTTGCGCGGCCCCGCCACCGCGCAGGCGAAGGTGCCCAGCCCGGCGAACAGGTCGGCAACTGCCCCGGCGCCTGCGAGCCATGTGCGCGCGGCATCTGTCAGCGTGGCTTCGCCATCCGCCGTCGCCTGAAGAAAACTGCCAGGTGGAAACGGCACAGCGACCTGGCCCAGCGTGACTGTCAGCGGGCGCGGCTCCCACTGGGCTTCCGGCCCATAGCCCTGATCGACCGTGATCCGCGCCAGCGCGTTCTGCTCGGCAAAGGCGGTCAGTCCCTCGATCGCCGCAAGATCGCCCAACTGCCAATTGCTCAATCCGCAATCGACGCCCTGATCGGTCAGCGTCAGCGTGATATCACCCGCCCAGCGTTTTTGTGTCTGCGCAACGAGCCGGCGCAGCGGCGCAACCAGCGCGAACAGCGCCGGGTGCAGGACATGGCACTCGCGCATATCGACGATACGATTGGACGCGGCCTCGCGAAAGCCGAGCGTGGCACTCCCGCCCATCGCCGCGTGCAGCGTGGCCCGCCGGCGGGTGCGCGGGGGCGACAGGTGCGGCGCGGCGATTTGCCCCGGCGACACCCCCTGCGCCTCGGCGGCGTGCTTGATTCGTTCGGTGATGAAGCCCGCAATGGCGACATCGTCGGCGTGCTGGAGTTGGCACGCGCCGCATTCCGGAAAATGCCGGCATGGCGGCGCGGCGCGGTGCGGGCCGGGTACGAGCGCGCCTTCTGGCGTCACGACGTCACCCGTCACGCCGCCCGCCATGTGGCGCCCGCTGCGGGTCACGCCATCGCCGCGCGCGGCGACGCGGATTACGGGATCGTCGGCAACGCTCACAGGCAGGCGGCGTAGGCCCGCGCAACCTGCCCGGCAAGCCCGCCAGCGGTGAAGGCGGGCCCGGCAAGGCGCGCCGCCTCGCCATGCAGCCATACACCTTGCGCGGCGGCCTGATCTGGGTCGGCAGCTGTGGCGAGCCGGCTGGCGATGATCCCCGCCAGCACATCGCCGCTGCCGGCGACCGACAGCCACGGGCTGGCGCGGGGCGCAAGATGCATCCCACCCCCGGGCGCGGCGATCGCCGCATTCGGCCCCTTCGCCACCACCACGGCGCTGGCAACACTCGCCAACGTAGCCGCGCGGCGGTGCATCGGGGCCCGCGCGTCATGCTCCAACCCGAAGGCCTGCTCGAGCTTGCGCAACTCGCCCTCATGCGGCGTCAGGATCAGTGATCCCGCCCGCTGCCGGGCCTCTGGATCTAGCAGCGCAAGGGCGTCAGCATCGAGCACGCAAGGGGTGCCGGACGCCAGTGCCTCGCCCAATGCCGCATGGGCTCCGATATCGCGCCCCAGCCCCGGCCCGACCAGCAGCGCGCGATAGCGGCCATCCGATAGCGCCTCGGCCAGCGGCCTTTCATCAGCGACCAGCTCGGCAGGCAGCGCCAGATCGCGGCTGTGGGGGCCAAGCAGCCGGACATATCCGGCGCCTGCCCGCATCGCCGCCTCGGCCGCGAGGCGGGCCGCGCCGGGCATCGTGCCTGTGACGATCCCCAGCAGACCGCGGGTGTATTTGTGCGCGTCCGCTGCCGGAGCGGCGAGCTGGGGCTTGTCCAGCACAAGCGCGGCATCTGCGCGTGATCCGATACCGATCTCGACCAGTGCCAACCGTCCCATGAGCGCAGCAGCCGGCATGGTGAAATGGGCATATTTCCACGCGCCGAGCGCCACCGTCAGGTCGTAGCGCGGCACCGGACCCAAGGGCTGCCCGTCATCGCTGGCAATATTGCTTGGCACGTCAACCGCCACGCTGTGCCGATGGGTCGCAGCGAGTTGCGCGATGAGCGCCGCCCAGCGATTATCGACCGGGCGGGTAAGACCGCTGCCGAACAGGCAATCGACAAACACGTCGCCGCCCCCGGCCGCGTCGGGCGGGGTCACCCTGCCCTGCCACGCCGCGCGGGCCACCTGTGCGGCCTTTGTGGCAGGGGCAGCGGCCGCGATCACCGTCACCCGCGCGCCCCGGCGGCGCAATTCCTCGGCGATGACATAGCCGTCACCGCCATTATTGCCCGGCCCGCACAGGATGGTAACCGCGCCGCGCCCGGCTATGCGCCAAATCCATTGCGCCGCCCCGGCGCCGGCGCGCTGCATCAATTCTTCGACCGGGATGCCTGCATCGATCAGGCCCTGCTCGGCCGCCTGCATTTGCGCGACCGTGAGGATCTGGTCGGCGCCCATCGGCATCACTCGCGCGCGCCAGCAGGCAGGCTGTAGCTGTCGCCCGCAATCGTTATCTCGAGCGTTCCGCCGCCAAAGGTCTGCCGCACCGCGTCGGCCCCGTCGAGCGCCGCCAACCCCGAACCGTCGGCGGCTTCTCGAAAGCGTCGGAAGCCGCCATCGGGATGGCGGATAATCAATATCTTGCCGTCAGAAATTACACGGCGTTCGACGAAACATTGCTGCGGCGTATCAGATCCGCCAACCTGACAAGCGATTGCCTGGGAACCGGGCTCTGCCGGCGCCTGCATGGGCGGGTCCGAACAGCCGGCGAGGCTTACCAGTGCCGCCCCGCTGGCGAGGCTAGATATCCGCATAGCAGCGGGTTTCCGCGACGGCGCCGGGATGGGTGATAGCGCCCTTGCTGGCCGGGCCGACATTCTGGGCATAACGCCACAGCGCGCCCGAACCATATTCCGTCGGGCGCCGCTCCCAGCGCTCGTGCCGAGCTGCCAGGACATCGGCGGATACCGCCAAGTCAATCGTCCCCGCCTCGGCATCGATGCTGATGATATCCCCATCCTCGACCAGGGCAATCGGGCCGCCTTCGGCCGCTTCGGGCCCGACATGGCCGATGCAGAAGCCCCGCGTCGCGCCGGAGAAGCGCCCATCGGTGATCAACGCGACCTTCTCGCCCATGCCCTGCCCGTAGAGCGCGGCGGTGGTCGCCAGCATCTCGCGCATTCCGGGGCCGCCCTTCGGCCCTTCATTGCGGATCACGATGACGCTGCCATCCTCGATCGTACGCGCCTCGACGGCGGCAAAGGCATCTTCCTCGCACTCGAACACCCGCGCCGGTCCGCTGAATTGCAGCCGGTCCATTCCGGCGACCTTGACGATCGCGCCGTCCGGCGCGAGCGATCCCTTGAGGCCCACCACCCCGCCGGTTGCGCTCAAGGGCGCGCTAAAGGCGTGAATCACCTTTTGGTCAGGGTTCCAAGTGACCTCTTCAATATTCTCGCCAAGAGTGCGGCCCGTCACAGTCATTGGCGATGGGTCGAGAAGTCCACCATCAAGCAGCGTCTTCATCACCATGTACACTCCGCCGGCATCATGCATATCCTTGGCGACATATTGCCCGCCCGGTTTCAAGTCAGCCACATAGGGCGTTGATTTGAATATCTCCGCAACGTCAAAAAGATCGAATTCGATGCCGCATTCGTTAGCCATCGCTGGCAGATGGAGCGCGGCGTTTGTGCTGCCCCCCGTCGCCGCGACCACGCGGGCGGCGTTTTCAAATGCGGCGCGGGTGCAGATGTCACGCGGACGCAGATTGCGCGCCAGCAAGTCCATAACCTGCCGCCCCGCCGCAATCGCGATTTCCTCGCGCGATTTATACGGGGCCGGCGCCATGTTGCTGTTCGGCAAGGACAAGCCGATTGCCTCACCCACGCAGGCCATGGTGTTGGCGGTGAACTGGCCGCCGCAGGCGCCGTGTCCGGGGCAGGCGACTTTCTCGAGCGCGGTCAACCTGGCCAGCGGGCAGTTACCCGCCGCGTGCTGACCAACCGCCTCGAACACGTCCACAACGGTGACATCATGGTCCTCAAACCGGCCAGGAAGGATCGAACCGCCATAGACAAAGATCGACGGGACATTGAGCCGCAGCATCGCCATCATCATGCCAGGGAGGCTCTTGTCGCAGCCGGCGAACCCGACCAGCGCGTCGTAGCAATGGCCGCGGACCGACAATTCGATGGAATCGGCGATCACCTCGCGGCTGACTAGGCTGGCCTTCATACCCTGATGGCCCATGGCGATGCCGTCGGTAACGGTGATGGTGTTGAACCGGCGCGGCGTGCCCCCGCCCTGTTCCACCCCCTGCCGGCAGATATCGGCCTGGGCATCGAGCGTGGTGTTGCACGGCGCGCTGTCATTGCCCGCGCTGGCAATGGCGACGAACGGGCGGGCGATCTCATCCTCGCTCATCCCCATTGCGTAGTAATAGGAACGATGCGGCGCCCGTTCCGGCCCGACCGAGACATGGCGGCTCGGCAGTCTGCTTTTGTCGAAACGCGGCGGCGAGGCGGTCATGCTGGGCTCCCTGTCGGCATCCCCGTCACCTTGCGGAGGCGGCAGCCGGGGTCAAGCGTCGGCGGCTAGGTGTCGGCATAGCCGATCTATTATCCCGGCCCACCATCGGTGCGAGGCGCTGCAGGCCACCAGATCCTGCCGCAATTCCAGCCCGAGATAGGAGATGCCGCGCGCCTCGGCGTGGCGGTCCATCGTATAGTTCAGCAAGCGCCCCGAATAAGGCTGCTGGTCGCCGACCACGAGCCCCTGTCCGGCAAGCCAGGGAATGGCGCTCCGCGCCGCGCGCTCGTCGCGATTATACAGCACGCCGACCTGCCACGGCCGCGCCTCGTCCGGATGGCTCGCGAGCGACGGGGTGAAGGAATGGAGCGAGACGATCAGCGCCGGCGACACCCTATCGAGCAGTTCGGCCAGCGCCCGATGATAGGGGGTATGGAACTGCTCGATCCGCGCAAGATGGCCGGCATGGTCGATGAAATTGCCCGGAACGGCATGGCCGTCGCTCGCCACCGGAATGGCCGCCGGGGCGTGCGGGTCGCGGTTGAGATCTACCACCAACCGGCTGATATGGCCGACAATAGCTGCGTAGCCAAACTGCTCCGTCAATATCTCGGCGACCGCCAGCACGCCGATATCGACGGCGACGTGCTGATCAAGCAGCGCATCATCGATGCCCAAATTGATATCGTCGGGCACGCGGTTGGAGGCGTGGTCCGACACGATGAGCACCCCGCCCGCTCGCGGCGTGCCGAGGATGCGCCAGCTTTCGCCGCTCATGACAGCCGGGTGGCGAGGTGCCACCAGCCGGGCCGCGCGGCGGCGATCGCGTGCGCCGCCCGGTCACGCTCGGCTGCCGAGCCGAACAGCGCGAAGCATGTTGCCCCCGAACCCGACATACGCGGACCGATTGCGCCAGGCTGCGCGGCTAATGCTTGGAGCACATCGCCGATCACCGGGGCGAGCATACGTGCCGCAGGTTCCAGATCGTTCCGGCCAAACTCCAGCACGTCGCCGAACAGTCCCGAGGGCAAGGACGAACCGACCACTCCGTTCCACCGGGCAAAAACGTCCGCAGTCGACAAGGCAACAAGCGGATTGACCAGCAGCACCGGCCAATCGCGATAAGCGCGATCATACAGCATGGCGAAATCCTCGCCCCGCCCGGTAATCCGCTTCGGCCACGGATGCATGCACGGGGCGACATCGGCACCAAGCTCGGCTGCGAGCGGGGTGAGGATAGCCGCATCATCAGGCAATTCCCAAAGCTCGGTCAGGAGGTCAATGGTCGCGGCGGCATCGGCCGACCCGCCTCCGATCCCGGATGCGACGGGCAGGTTCTTCACGAGCGTTATGGCGGCGCCGCGCGAGGCGCCGTAATGATGCCGGACGATGTCCCGTTCGGTCACGCGCATCGGGCTGGCATTGCTGGCGCCAATTTCGAACCGCATTTCTACAGCGGGTTTCGGCTCGTCGCGGCGGAAAGCCTCGTCGACCGCGCGGGCCGCCCGCAGCACCAGATTATCTTCGCCCGCCGACAGGCCGGCGGCGAAGGGTCCGGTCAGGGTGAGACTCAGCGTATCGGCCGGTTCCACCCACAGCTCGTCACCATCGACGCAATGAACGAAGATCGAATCGAGCTCGTGATAGCCGTCCGCCCGCTTGCCGGTGATGTGCAGCGCGAGGTTCAGCTTGGCGCGCGCAACCTTACATATTCGGGTAATTCGGCCCACCGCCGCCCTCCGGCGTCGTCCAGGTGATGTTCTGGTTGGGATCCTTAATGTCGCAGGTCTTGCAGTGGACGCAGTTCTGCGAATTGATCACGAAGCGCGGTGCGCCTTCTTCCACCCCGACCCATTCATAGACCCCGGCCGGGCAATAGCGGGTGGACGGGCCAGCGTAGACCCTAAGCTCGCTCTCGCGCTGCAAATCCATATCGTGCACCTTGAGGTGGCACGGCTGGTCCTCGGCATGGTTGGTATACGAATAGGCGACCGAGGTCAGCCGGTCGAAGCTGAGCACGCCATCGGGCTTGGGATAGGCGATGGGCTTGTAGAAATCGGCACGATGGAGGTTTTCGTAATCCGCCTCGTGGCCCATACTGATCGGCAGCCCGATGCCGAGCGTCCTCATCCACATATCGGCGCCGGCGATCACCGTGCCGAGCACGCCTCCAAACTTGGCCACCGCCGGTTCGGCATTCTGCACCAGCTTCAACTCGGTGGCGATCCAGCTCGATCGGACGGCTGTGTCGTAATCGTCGAGTTGCGTATGCTGCGCGCCGGCAGCAATCGCCGCAGCGATGCTCTCGGCCGCCAGCATCCCGCTTTTGAGCGCGGTATGCGTGCCCTTGATCCGGGGCACATTGACGAAGCCCGCCGCGCAGCCGATCAGCGCGCCGCCGGGGAAAGCGAGCTGGGGCACCGACTGCCAGCCGCCTTCATTGATCGCGCGCGCGCCATAAGCCACGCGCTTCCCGCCTTCGAGGATTTCAGCAATCGCCGGGTGGTGTTTCCAGCGCTGGAATTCCTGGAACGGATAGACGTAGGGGTTCTTGTAATCGAGCGCGGTGACGAAGCCGAGCGCGACCTGCCCGCCCGCCTGATGATAGATGAACCCGCCGCCCCAGCTGTCGCTTTCCGATAGCGGCCAGCCCTGCGTGTGGACCACCCGGCCCGGCACGTGCTTGTCCGGCGCGATGTCCCAGATTTCCTTGATTCCCAGGCCATAGACCTGCGGCTGGCAATCGCGTTCGAGATCGAACTTAGCCTTGGCGATCTTGGTCAGGCTGCCGCGCGCCCCTTCGGCCAGCAGCGTGTATTTGGCATGGATTTCCATGCCCGGCTGGTAGTCGCCCTTATGGCTGCCATCGGCGGCAACGCCCATGTCCTGCGTGACAACGCCGGTGACCACGCCATTATCGTTGAACAGCAATTCGGCAGCGGGGAAGCCGGGGAAAACCATCACACCGAGTTCTTCCGCGCGCTCGGCGAGCCAGCGGCACAGGCTGGCGAGCGAACCGGTGTAATTGCCCTTGTTGCTCATCAGCGGGGGCATCATCAGGTGCGGCATGTCCCACTTGCCCCTGGCGGTGAGTGCCCAGTGCCAGTTGTCGGTGACCGGCGTCTGCCCCATCGGGCAATCGGTCTCGCGCCAATCGGGCAGCAGTTCATCCATCGCGCGCGGATCGAACACCGCGCCCGACAGGATATGCGCGCCGATCTCCGAGCCCTTTTCCAGCAGGACGATTTCGAGCTCCGCATTGATCTGCTTGAGGCGGATCGCCGCCCCCAGCCCGGCAATGCCGCCGCCGACGATCACCACGTCGCAGGGCATTGATTCGCGTTCGCTCATCCTGTCGGTTCCTTTGTTGGCGTGCCCCTTGCCTTGATTGCTGCTGCGTTTGAGGTCAAGACCTGCGGCCTGTGAGCGCCGAGAGCCATCCTACCCCGCTGGGCGACCAGTTGCGCGGCGCGTTCGATTGGTGGCGCGAGGCCGGGGTCGATTACGCCTTCGCTGACGAAGCGCGTAGCTGGCTTGACCGGAAACCTGCCAGCGATACGTCCGGCGAGACGACAGCGCCCACCGGCTGGGAGCCGCGCGAGGCGCCCCCACCCTCCGCACTGGCAAATCGCGCTCCCGCCGCCCCACCGGCCGCCCCGGCGATTGGCGGTCCGCGCGAAAGCTGGCCGGACGATCTCGCCGCATTCGCCGGTTGGTGGCAGGCGGAGCCAAGCCTCTCGCCGTCCATTGGCAACCTGCGTGCCGTCCCAACCGGGCCAGCACAGGCGGAACTGATGGTGCTGATGGCAGAGCCCGTCGCGGCGGGCGAGTTGCTCCCCGAACCCTCGCCAGAGGGTCGGCTAGTCGCCGCCATGCTGAAGGCGATGGGGATCCCCGCCAACCGGGTCTATACGGCGTCGGCCTTGCCCGCGCCGCTGGTCGGGGCGGATTGGATGGAGCTTGGGCAAAGCGGGCTGGCGGCGCTGACCGCCCACCATGTCGCGCTGGTGCAGCCGCGGCGGCTGATCGCCTTTGGCAGTAACCTCTGGCCGCTTCTATGGCACGAACCGGCGCAAGCCGGTCCAAATTTACGTATTTTCAACCATGAATCCGGCACGGTTCCGGTCTTGGCCGCGCCCGCGCTGGAACGGCTGGTGCGGCGGCCGGCGGATCGGCGGCGATTATGGCAGGATTGGCTCGAATGGACGGCAGGGGATGGTTCAGCATAGGGCGCAGCGCCGGGATGCTCGCCGGCGCGCTGGTGATGGCGGTTGCCCTACCCGCGCCTGCGACCGCCAATAGCAGCGCCGAATATTTCCGCGCCCGCGCCACTAGCAGCCAGGTGCCGACGCTGCTTTCGGCTGCGGACCGGGATTATTATTCCGAACTGTTCCGCGCCATCGACCGCAGCGACTGGTCGCGGGTGGGGGCGATGTTGGCGCAGCGGGGCGATGGGCCGCTGCACCAGGTTGCGCGAGCAGAATATTATCTTGCCAGCGGCAGCCCGCGGGTTGAGGCGCCCGCGATCGAAGCTTGGCTCGCCGGGGGCAGGGAATTGCCGCAGGCGAATGCGCTGGTCACGCTGGGCCAGCGGCGCGGGCTGAGCGTCAGCCCGGCGCTGCCGGCCGAACAGAGCTTCGTGCGGCAGGGCAGCATCACCAAGCGGACAATGCCGCGCGCCGTGGCAGACGGGACCATGCCGGCGACCGTCTCGACGGCGATTCTCGACCGGATCAAGAATGACGATCCCGATGGTGCGCGCCTGCTGCTCGACGGGGTCGATGCCGGGCTCAGCCCTGCCGCGCGGGCCGAATGGCGCCAGCGCGTGGCGTGGAGCTATTACATCGAGAACAACGACCCCGCGGCGCTCGCCATGGCGCAGACTGCGCGCAGTGGCAGCGGGGCATGGGTTGCCGAAGGCGACTGGGTGGCCGGTCTTGCCGCATGGCGGCTGGGCGATTGCGCGCAGGCCGCCGAGGGCTTCGAGCGGGCCGCCCGCGCGGCCGAGAACCCCGAACTGGGCGCTGCCGCCTATTACTGGGCCAGCCGGGCGCAGATCCGCTGCCGGGCCCCTGAAAAGGCCGCCGAATTGCTGCGCGGCGCGGCGCGGCAGGACGAAACGCTCTACGGCATGATCGCGCGCGAGGCGCTGGGGCAGCAATTACCCCGCGAGCACGCCGAGGCCGATTTCACCCTGGCCGATTGGCAGCATCTTCGCGATGCAAGCAATGTCCGCACCGCCGTCGCGCTGGTCGAGATCGGCCAGGATGCCCGCGCCGACGATGTCCTGCGCCACCAGGCGCGGATCGGTGACCCGCGCGACTTCCGCCATCTTTCCCGCCTCGCCCGCGAGTTAGGGATGCCGGGCACGCAAATGTGGATGGCTCAGAACAGGCCGCGGGGCGCGGATGCGGAACCGGCGCTGCATTATCCTGTGGCGCGGTGGGCGCCGGTCGATGGCTGGACGGTCGATCCCGCGCTGGCGTACGCGCACACCTTGCAGGAATCGAACTTCCGCGCGGCGGCGGTCAGCGGCACCGGCGCGCGCGGGCTGATGCAGATCATGCCTGCGGCCGCGCGCGACCATGCGGCGAGCCTCGGCGTCGCTGGCTCGCCCGCTGAGCTCAATCGTCCGGAAATCAATCTCAGCTTCGGCCAGCGGCACTTGCGGATGCTGCGCGACAATCGCGCGACCGGCGGGCTGCTGCCCAAGATCATGGCAGCGTATAATGCGGGCCTTACTCCGGTGAGCCGCTGGAACAGCGAAGTCCGCGACCAGGGCGATCCGCTGCTCTACATGGAGAGCATCCCTTATTGGGAAACGCGGGGTTACGTCGCGATCGTGCTCCGCAATTACTGGATGTACGAGCGACAGGCCGGCGCCGCCTCGCCCAGCCGCGCCGCGCTGGCGCAGGGTTTGTGGCCTACTTTCCCTGATCAGAGCGGCGGTAATGGTGTGCGGGTGAGCGCCCGCTGAGGGGGCTGGAAAGCGTTCTTTGTTCCGGCTATGTTCCAGCTATGGAACCAAGCCGGCACGAACGGATCAAGGGACGCGGGGCGCAGGGTAACCTCGTACCCGGCCGGTTCGGCCTCGCTTCCCGCAAGTTGGACGGCGACTGGCGCGACCATGTTGCGTTCCTGGACGGAACTCCCACGCCCCCTGTTCGCACGACGGTGACCGAAGAGCATCCCAAGACGATCCTCACCTTCAACCATTCGCCCGATGTGCCGTTTGACCGATCGGTCAACGCCTATCGCGGCTGCGAACATGGCTGCATCTATTGCTTCGCGCGGCCGACGCACGCTTTTCACGATCTGTCGCCGGGGCTGGATTTCGAAACGCGGCTGTTTGCCAAGCCGGATGCGGCAGCGCTACTTCGCAAGACCTTTGCCAAGGCCGGCTATCGCCCCAGGCCGCTGGCCATGGGGACGAATACCGATCCCTATCAGCCGATCGAAGCGCGCTACCGGATCACGCGGGCGGTGCTAGAGGTCTGTCTCGAAGCGAGTCACCCGCTGACCATCACCACCAAATCCGACCGGGTGCTCGACGATCTCGACCTGCTGACCGACCTCGCACGGCTGAAGCTGGTCGCGGTGTCCATATCGGTCACCAGCCTCGATCCCAAGCTGTCCGGCAAGCTGGAACCGCGCGCCGCATCGCCGGCCAAGCGGCTGGCTGCGCTGGGCGCGCTGGCGGCGGCCGGCATCCCGGTGCATTGTTCGGTGTCCCCGGTCATCCCGGCGATCACCGACGAGTTCATGGAAGCCATCGTCGCCGAGGCCGGCCAGCGCGGTGTGCGCTCGGCCGGATGGATCCCGCTGCGTCTGCCGCACGAGGTCGCTCCCTTATTCCGCGAATGGCTGGCGGTGCACTTCCCCGAGCGCGGCAACAAGGTGATGAATATTGTCCGTTCAATTCGTGGCGGGCGTGACAACGACCCTGGTTTCTTCACGCGGATGAAGCCGCAAGGCGTGTGGGCCGATCTGTTCAACGCGCGCTTCCGCCTCGCCTGCCGGCGCGCGGGGATCGATCGCGGCGAGCGGATGGTGCTCGATTGCGCGCAGTTCGTCGCCCCCGACCTGACCGGTCAGCTGCGGCTGCTCTGATCGAGGCTGCGTTGCATGTAGAGCGTGTCGAGCAGCCGACCGAATTTGTAGCCGACATGGCGAATGCGGCCCACCTCGACAAAACCCAGTTTGGCGTGGAGCGCGGCGCTCGCCGGTTCGGCGCCGCCGATCACTGCGATCATCTGCCTGAAGCCTGCAGCTTTGGCAGCCGTCACCAAAGCGCGCAGCAATTGCGTGCCGACCCCGCGCCCCTCCTCGCCGGGCCGGACATAGATGCTGTTTTCGCAAGCATAGACGTAAGCCGGGCGGTCCCGGAATTGCGCGGCATAGGCATAGCCGACACAAGCGGCACCGCGCTCGGCGACGAGAAACGGCCAATCCTTGGCGGTGAGCAGCGCAAGCCGCTCGTGCCAGTGGGCTTCGTCCGGCGGGTCCACATCGAAGGTGGCGGTCGAACGGAGGACATGATGGGCGTAGATCGCGGCAATCGCGGCGATGTCGCCGGACTGAGCGGGTCGGACGATCATGCGCTGACCTCGCGCCATGCGCCCGGCGCGAGCCCGTCCAGCGTCCACGGCCCGATCTGCCAGCGGATCAGCCGCAAGGTTGGATGCCCGACCGCCGCCGTCATCCGCCGCACCTGCCGGTTGCGCCCTTCGGTCAGGGTTAGCGCGATCCAGCTATCGGGGACCGACTGGCGCACGCGGATCGGCGGATCGCGCGGCCAAACTGTGGGCGGATCGAGCGTCTCGACCCGTGCCGGCCGGGTCACGCCATCCTTCAACATTACACCGCGCCGCAGCATCTCAAGCGCGGCTGCGTCGGGCACCCCTTCGACCTGCGCCCAATAGGTCTTGGGCAGCTTGTGCCGCGGCTCGGCAATCCGCGCCTGCAGCCGGCCATCATCGGTCAGCAGCAGCAGCCCTTCGCTATCCTTGTCGAGCCGGCCGGCCGGATAGACACCGGGCACCGACAGGAGGTGCGCCAGCGTATCGCGTGCGCCGTCGCCCTTGCCGCCGGAAAATTGCGAGAGGACGCCGAACGGCTTGTTGAGTGCGATCAGCCGGGTCACGTCTCCAGCACGTAGTCCGAGAACCGCTCGCGCAGATCCTTCTTGCTGATCTTGCCGGTGGCGGTGTGGGGGATGTCGTCCACGAATTCGACCGCGTCAGGCAACCACCACTTGGCGACCTTGTCGGCCAGATAGTCGCGCAGATCGCCGCTGCTCAGCGCGCTCCCTTCCTTGCGGACCACGAACAGGACGGGCCGCTCGTCCCATTTGGGATGCGGCATACCGATGGCCGCCGCCTCGGCCACATCGGGATGACCCACCGCGGCGTTTTCCAGCTCGACCGAGCTGATCCATTCGCCGCCCGACTTGATCACGTCCTTGGTCCGGTCGGTCAGCTGCAGCGTTCCGTCGGGATGGATGATGCCGACATCGCCGGTATCGAACCAGCCATCGGGCGTGGTCGCGTCCTCCTCCGCCTTGAAATAACGCTTGATCACCCACGGCCCCCGGACTTGCAATGCGCCCGCGGTCTCGCCGTCGCGCGGGACGACCTTGGTCGGATCGTCGAGGTCGACGCAGCGCAATTCGACGCCGAAGGGCGGGCGGCCCTGCAACTGCTTGATCGAAATCTGCCGGTCGAAATCGAGCTCGTCCCAATCGGGCGTCTTGGCGCCGGTGGTGCCGATCGGGCTGGTTTCCGTCATCCCCCAGGCATGGGCGACATCGACGCCTGATTTGGCCAGCCGCTCGATCATGAAACGCGGAGCGGCCGATCCGCCGATGATCGCGGTCTTCAAATGCGGCAGCGTCTCGCCCGTCTGGTCCATGTGCTGGAACATGCTGAGCCACACGGTCGGCACGCCTGCCGAATGAGTGACCTTTTCACGGTTCATCAGTTCGCACAGCACCGCCGGGTCGTTGACCGCGGAATAGACGAATTTGATCCCCGCCGCCGCGCCGCCCCACGGCAGGCCCCAGCTGGCGGCGTGGAACATCGGCACCACCGGCAGCATCACCGCGCGCGGATCGGCGTTGAAGATCGCCGGCTGCAGCGAGACCAGCGCATGCAGCATCGTCGAACGGTGTTCGTACAGCACGCCCTTGGGATTGCCCGTCGTCCCGCTGGTGTAGCACAGCATACACGGGTCACGCTCGTCACCCTGCGCCCATTCGGTATGGCCGTCCTCAGCCCCGATCCACGCCTCGAATTCGCCATTGTCGTAGCAGATGTAATGCTCGATCGTGGTCCAGCGCGGCTTCATCTTTTCGACCAGCGGGGCAAAGGCTGCATCATACAGCAGCACGCGGTCTTCGGCATGATTGGCGATATATTCGAGCTGTTCTTCGAACAGGCGCGGGTTGATCGTGTGAAGGATGCCGCCCACGCCCACCGCACCGTACCAGCTGACCAGATGCCGTGAATGGTTCATCGCCAGCGTAGCAACGCGGTCGCCCTTGTCCACGCCCAGGCGGCGCAGCGCCTGCACCATCTTCAGCGCATCGCGGCGGATACCGGCCCAGTCGGTGCGCGTTTCACTGCCATCGGCCCAACGCGTGACGATCTCGCGCATGCCGTTCTCGCGCGCGGCGTGGTCGATCAGATGGGTTACCCGTAAGTCCCAGTCCTGCATGGCGCCAAGCATGGTCTCTCCTCGTTCGCCGGTGTTATTTATCCGGTCGTGCTGTGCGGCTCAGGCAACGAGGCGCAGATGCCCCGGCCCGCGCCGCGCGGTCAGCTGTACATTGGCAAGCCCCGACACGCTTGCCAAGCGTTCCGCGAGCTCGCCATCGAGCGCGAAGGACCGGCCCAGCCGCATCAGCGGATGCTCGTCTCCCGGCACCATCAGCCGGACGACCACCTCGCCATAGCCCTCGGGGCCGGGCAGCAGCGCCTCCCTCAGCTCGTCCAAAGCGGCGGCATCGTGCAGATCGACCGTCATCACCATGCGCGATCCGCTGCGCACGTCGGCTAGCGGACGGGCGCCGCGCACGGTGATCCTCGGCGGCTCATCAGGGCTCGGGCTGTCGAGCTCGACATTGAGTAGCACGCAGGTGCCATCGGCGGCCCACCGCTGGAACTGGTCCACCAGCGCCTCTTCGAAACAGGCCGCGCTGAATTGCCCGGAGCTGTCGGAGAAATCCGCGCGGACGAATTCGCCGCCCTTGCGGGTGCGGCCCTTCTTCACGTCTTCGACCAAGGCGGCCATCACCGCTGTGGCTCGGCCGCCCGCCGGGGCGCCGGCTTCCATCAGCGAGGCGAACGAGCGCGCGCCATTGGCCGAGGCGATCGCGCGGAAGCTTTCGACGGGGTGAGCCGAAAAATAGAAGCCGAACGTCTCGCGTTCCTTCGCCATGCGTTCGGCGCGGCTCCACTCCTCCGCCTCGGCGAGGCGGAGCGCTGGGGCTTCGTTGTCCTCGCCGCCGAACAGGCCGTGCTGGCCGCTGGTCCGCTCGCGCTCGGCGGCGTCCGCCACCGCCATCAGCAATTCGGCCGACGCGAATACGCGCGCGCGGTTCGGCTCGATCGAATCCATCGCGCCTGCGGCAGCCAGCGCCTCAAGCTGGCGGCGGTTCATCGAACCGGGTGGCAGGCGCTCGAACAGGGATTGCAGCGTTTCGAACCAGCCCCGCGCCTCACGCTCGGCGCAGATCGCGTCCATCGCCTTCTCACCGACATTGCGCAGGCCCGCCAACGCATAGCGCACGGCATAGCCATCGTCGGTCCGCTCGACCGAGAACTCCGCGCCGCTGCGGTTGATATCGGGCGGGGCAATCTCGATCCCGCTGCGCCGCGCATCGTCGACGAACACCGCCAGCTTTTCCGATTGGTGCATATCGAAACACATCGAGGCGGCGTAGAATTCGTGCGGATAATGCGTCTTGAGCCACGCGGTCTGATAGGCGAGGAGCGCGTAGGCGGCGGCGTGGCTCTTGTTGAAGCCATAACCGGCGAATTTGTCGATCAAATCGAACAGCTCGTTGGCCTGCCGGGCATCGATCTGCGACACCTCGCGGCAACCATCGACGAAGCGCTGGCGCTGCGCGTCCATTTCCGCCTGGACCTTCTTGCCCATCGCGCGGCGCAGCAGATCGGCATCGCCCAGCGAATAGCCGGCGAGGATCTGCGCCGCCTGCATCACCTGTTCCTGATAGACGAAGATGCCGTAGGTTTCCGCGAGGATGCCTTCGAGCTTGGGGTGCGGATAGGCGATTTCGGCCTCGCCGTTCTTGCGCTTGCCGAACAGCGGGATGTTGTCCATCGGGCCGGGGCGATAGAGCGAAACGAGAGCGATGATGTCGCCGAAATTGGTCGGCTTCACCGCCGCCAGCGTTCGCCGCATCCCTTCGGATTCGAGTTGGAACACGCCCACCGTGTCCCCCCGCTTGAGGAGGTCGAACACCCGCGCATCATCCAGCGCCAGCCCCGCCAGATCGATGGTGATGCCGCGCCCGGCCAGCAGATCCACCGCCTTCTTCAGCACCGACAGCGTCTTCAGACCGAGAAAGTCGAACTTGACCAGCCCCGAGCTTTCGACATGCTTCATGTCGAACTGCGTCACCGGCATGTCCGAGCGCGGATCGCGGTAGAGCGGGACGAGTTGCGCCAGCGGCCGGTCGCCGATCACCACGCCGGCCGCATGGGTCGAGGCGTTGCGCGGGAACCCCTCGAGCTGCATGGCGAGATCGACCAGCCGCTTCACATCGTCGTCATTGTCGTATTCGCGGCGGAAATCGGCGGCCCCGTTCAGCGTGCGCGGCAGCGTCCACGGGTCGGTCGGATGGTTGGGCACCATCTTGCACAGCCGGTCCACCTGGCCATAGCTCATCTGCAGGATGCGCCCGGTATCGCGTAGCACCGCGCGGGCCTTGAGCTTGCCGAAAGTGATGATCTGGGCGACGTGATCGTGGCCGTATTTGGCCTGGACATAGCGGATCACCTCGCCCCGCCGCGTTTCGCAGAAATCGATGTCGAAGTCGGGCATCGACACGCGTTCGGGGTTGAGGAAGCGTTCGAACAGCAGCCCCAGCCGGATCGGATCAAGATCGGTGATTGTCAGCGCCCAGGCGACCAGGCTGCCCGCGCCCGAGCCACGACCCGGGCCCACGGGGATATCCTGCTCCTTGGCCCATTTGATGAAATCGGCAACGATCAGGAAATAGCCGGGAAAGCCCATCCCCGTGATGACGTCGATCTCGAAGTCGAGCCGTTGCTTATATTCCACCACCTCGTCGCGGATGCCGGCGGCGGTCAGCACCGGCCAGTCGCCCTCGCCCGAGCCCTGGAGCAGCGCGGCCAGTTCCCCATGCGTTTCGGCCGGATAATAGGGCATCAGCCGGGCGAGCAGGCCGGCGCGCGAATCCTCGGCCAGCAGGCGCGCCTCGCCGGCCAGATCACCCGCGAGGCTGGGCAGGATCGGCTTGCGATTGGGCGGCGCGAACGCGCAGCGCTGCGCCACGACCAGCGTGTTCTCCGTCGCTTCGGGAAGGTCGGCGAAGACCTCCTCCATCATCGGGGCGGATTTGACGAAGCTTTCGGGATCGGAGCGCGGGCGTTCGGCGGCATCGATATGGGTCTGCTCGCGGATGCAGATCATCGCGTCATGCGCGGCGTGAATATGCGGATCGCCGAAATTGGCCGGATTGGTCGCCACCAGCGGCAGATTGCGTGCATAAGCGAGGTCGATCAGCGCCGCTTCGGCCGCGTCCTCCAGCGCGTGGTTGCGGCGCGCCAGCTCGATATAAAACCGGCCGGGGAACAGGCCCTCCAGCCGCTCGCAGAACGCTTCTGCGGCCTCGTGGCGCCCTTCGGCTGCCAGCCGGGTCAACGCGCCTTCCGACGCCCCTGACAGGGCAATCAGGCCATCGGTGTGCCCTTCAAGGTCCGACCACTGGACATGGGCGTCGAGTTCGACCGGCCGGCCCAGATGCGCGCGGCTGACCAGGTGGCAGAGGTTTTCGTACCCCGCCTCGTCCTGTGCATAAAGCGGCAGGTAGTCGAGCCGCCCGCCCTCGCCCTCGGCAATGCCTAGCAGCGTGCCGATAATCGGCTGCACCCCGGCATCGAAGCACGCCTTGGCGAACATCACCGCGCCATAGAGGCCATTGCGATCGCAAATGGCGATCGCCGGAAAGCCGCGTTCCTTGGCCAGCTTGGCAATCGCCTTCGGATCGATCGCCCCTTCGAGCATCGAATAGGACGACATCACCCGAAGCGGGACAAACGGAGCGAAAGGCATCAGCCGCTTATGGGTCGGCGGCGCGGATTCGCCAAGCTGGCTGGCGGGTATTTTCCCCGCGCACGAGCCAGGGTCAGAGGAGCGCCTCGATATCGGGGGCGATGGCTTCGGGCTTGTCGGCCGGGCCATAGCGTTTCACCACCTGCCCATCGCGGCCGACGAGGAATTTGGTGAAGTTCCATTTGATCGCCTTGCTGCCCAGCACACCGGGCGCTTCCGTCTTGAGCCAATCGAACAGCGGATCGGCGTTCGCGCCATTGACATCGACCTTGCCGAACAGCGGGAAGGTGGTCGAAAAATTGACCTGACAGAATTCGGCGATCTCCTCAGCGCTGCCCGGTTCCTGCCCGCCAAACTGGTTGCAGGGGAATGCCAGCACGGTGAAGCCGCGACCGGCAAAGCGCTTCTGCAACGCCTCCAGCCCGTCATATTGCGGGGTAAAGCCGCATTTGCTGGCGGTGTTGACCACCAGCACGACCTGCCCTTCGTGCGCGGACAGATCAACGGGATCGCCATTGCCGGCCCGTACGGTGAAATCGGTCAGAGCGGTCATTCGAGCAATCCTTCATGCAACCGGACCACGCGGTCCATCTTTGCGGCAAGGCGTTCATTATGCGTCGCGACCAGCGCCGCGCTGCCTTCGCCCCGCACCAGTTCGAGAAACTGGGCGAGCACCTTGTCCGAGGTTTTCTCGTCGAGATTGCCGGTCGGCTCGTCGGCCAGCACCAGTTGTGGGCGATTGGCCAGCGCGCGGGCCACCGCCACGCGCTGCTGCTCGCCCCCTGAAAGCTGGCTGGGCCGGTGCGTCATCCGGTGTTCGAGCCCGAGCGAAACGAGCAATTCGCGTGCGCGCACCCCCGCCGCGCCGCGTGCGGTGCCGGCGACCAGTTGCGGCAGGACGACATTTTCCTCCGCCGTGAAATCGGGCAGCAGATGGTGGAACTGATAGACGAACCCCAGATGCTCACGCCGCAAGCGCGTGCGCTCGTCCGAGGGCACCTCGCTGGCATCGGTGCCCGAGATGATGATGTGCCCGCCAAAGCCGCCTTCGAGCAGCCCGACCGCCTGCAGCATGGTCGATTTGCCCGAGCCGGACGGCCCAAGCAGCGCGACGATTTCTCCCGGCGCGATGGTCAGATCGACCCCGCGCAACACGTCGATCCGCACCCCGCCCTGTTCGAACGAGCGCGTCAGCCCGCGCAGTTCCACCACCGGCCTATTCATAACGCAGCACCTGCACCGGATCGGTGCTCGCCGCCTTGTAGGCGGGATATAGCGTGGCGAGGAAGCTGAGCCCCAGCGCCAGCGCCGAAATGCCGACAATCTCGGCCGGATCGACCCGCGCGGGCAGCTCGGTCAGGAAGCGGATCGAGGGATCCCACAGGCTTTGCCCCGTCGCCAGTTCGATCGCCCGCACGATGGGCTGGCGGAAGGCCAGCACTAGAAAGCCGAGCGCCAGGCCGGCGAGCGTCCCCAGCGCGCCAATCACGAACCCTGTGGTGACGAAAATCTTCAGCAGGCTGCGCCGCGTCGCGCCCATTGTCCGCATGATCGCGATGTCGCGCGTCTTGGCGCGGACCAGCATGACCAGGCTCGAGAGGATATTGAACGCTGCCACCAGGACGATGATCGACAGGGCGAAGAACATCGCCACCCGCTCAACCTCCAGCGCCTCGAAGATCGAGGAGTTGATCTGCTTCCAGCTCTGCACCACCGCGCGGCCCGAGAGGCGCTGGGCGATGGGTTCGGTGATCTTTTCCACCCCGTCGGCATCGGTGGTGGTGACTTCGATGGTGCCAATCTGGTCACCGATCAGCAGCAAGGTCTGCGCATCGGGGATCGGCATGACGACAAAGGTATCGTCAAACTGGAACACCCCGACCTCGAAGATCGCCGCGACCTCGTAACCGACCTGCCGAGGCACCGTGCCGAAGGGCGTAGAACGTCCGGCAGGATTGATGATGGTGATCGTGTCGCCCACCCGCGCGCCGATCTTTTCCGCCAGCCGCGCACCGATGGCGACGCGCGCGGCATCGGGTTGCAGCCGGCTGATATCGCCCATCACCGTGCTCTTGCCGAGTTCGGTGATCGTCTCGGGCGTATTGCCGCGCACCACCACCGCCTCGACCCGGCCGTCAAAGGTCACCAGCAGCGGCTGTTCGATCAGTGGGGTCGCCTTGACCACGCCGGGCGCCTTGCGGATGTCATCGAGAACGCCCTGCCAGTTATCGATCCGCCCGCCATAACCCTGAACGATCGCATGGCCGTTCAGCCCGACGATCTTGTCGAGCAGCTCGGCGCGAAAGCCGTTCATCACGCTCATCACGATGACCAGCATGGCGACGCTCAACATCACCACGCCGACGCTGATCCCAGCGACCAGCGCAATGAACGCCTCGCCCCGGCCGGGCATCATGTACCGCTTGGCAATCGTCCATTCGAAGGGAGAGAGGATCAAGGCGGGGCCGTTTCGCTGTGCTGGATAGCAGGTGCGGCCAGATGGCCGGGCCCAGCGTTTAGGGGCGCTTGCACCGCCGCGCAACCACGCTGCACCGGCCTTGTAATAGCGGCGCAACATCGCCATTGAAGCGCCCACACGCCAGCCTGCGAGCCTCATGAACATCACCCACCCTTTTTGCGACCAGGATGGCGACAAGCTGCGCGAGGAATGCGGCATTTTCGGCGCGATCAACGCGCCCGCCGCCGCGCCGCTGACCGCGCTGGGCCTCCACGCGCTGCAGCATCGCGGGCAGGAAGCGGCCGGCATCGTCAGCTATGACGGGGCCGAATTCTTCGCCAGGCGCGGTAATGGGCATGTGGTGGAAACCTTTTCCGCGGCCGAGGCGCTGGCCGAACTGCCCGGCTTCATGGCGGCGGGCCATGTCCGCTATTCGACGACCGGCGGCGCGGGCCTGCGCAATGTCCAGCCGCTTTATGCTGACCTTGCCAGCGGCGGGTTCGCGGTGGCGCATAACGGCAACATCTCGAACGCGATGACGCTGCGCGCCGAACTGGTCGGTCGCGGGGCGATCTTCCAGTCCACATCCGATACCGAAGTCATCATCCATCTCGTCGCCACCAGCCGCTATCCCACCATGATCGACCGGCTGGTTGATGCGCTGCGGCTGGTCGAGGGGGCCTATTCGCTGATCGTGATGACGCCCGAAGGGATGATCGCCTGCCGCGACCCGCTGGGCATCCGGCCGCTGTCGATGGGCCGGCTGGGCGATGCGGTGGTGTTCGCCAGCGAAACCGTCGCCTTCGACGTCACCGGCGCCGAATTCGAACGCCATGTCGAGCCGGGCGAAATGATCCACGTCGGGTTTGACGGCAAGGTCGAATCGCTGCGCCCGTTCCTCCCCCGCCGACCCCGGCCGTGCATCTTCGAGCACGTCTATTTCAGCCGGCCGGATTCGATCTATGACGGCCGCTCGGTCTATGCCGCGCGCAAGGCGATTGGCGAACAGCTCGCCATCGAAGCCCCGGTCGAGGCCGATCTGGTGGTCCCCGTGCCCGATAGCGGGGTGCCCGCGGCGATCGGCTATGCGCAGCAATCCGGCGTGCCGTTCGAACTCGGCATCATCCGCTCGCACTATGTCGGGCGGACGTTCATCCAGCCGTCCGACAGTGCGCGCCATTCGGGCGTCAAGCGCAAGCATAATGCCAATCGCGGGCTCGTGGCCGGCAAGCGCATCGTGCTGATCGACGATTCGATCGTGCGCGGCACGACCAGCCTGCAGATTGTGGAGATGATGCGCGAAGCAGGCGCGACCGAGGTGCATTTCCGGGTCGCCAGCCCACCGACTGCGCATAGCTGCTATTACGGGGTCGATACGCCCGAACGCTCGAAGCTGCTGGCGGCGCGGATGGATGTCGAGCCGATGCGCGAGTTCATCAAGGCGGACAGCCTCGCTTTCGTGTCGATCGATGGCCTCTACCGCGCGGTCGGGGCGGCGGCGCGTGACAATGCAGCGCCGCAATTCTGCGATGCCTGTTTCACCGGCGATTATCCGACCGCGCTGACCGACCTTTCGGCCGCGACCGATGGCGCGGCGCAATTGTCCTTCCCTGTCGGCAAGGTGGCATAGATGGCGGAACTTCACGGCAAGCTTGCGCTGGTAACCGGGGCCAGCCGAGGGATCGGCGCGGCCACCGCGCAGGCGCTCGCCGCTGCCGGCGCGCACGTGGTGCTGACCGGACGCGATGTCGGCGCGCTGGAAACGGTTGAGGAGGCAATCCATCAGGCTGGCGGTGCGGCGACCATTGCCCCGCTTGATCTGACCGAGGCCGACAGCATTGCCCGCCTCGCCCATGCCATCGCCGGCAGGTGGGACGCGCTCGACGTGCTGGTCATCAATGCGGCCTATCTGCCGACGCTGACACCGATCACCCAGATCGAGCCCAAGCAGTTCAACCAGGCCCTGCTGACCAATGTCGTGGCGACGCAGGCGCTGCTCGCCGCGTTCGATCCGCTGCTGCGCCGGGCCGGGGCCGCGCGGGTGATCGGCCTCACCAGCAGCGTCGGCAGCCAGCCGCGCCCGTTCTGGGCCGCCTATGGCTCGACCAAGGCGGCGTTCGAGAGCCTGCTCGATTCCTACGCGCAGGAGGTCGAGAAGCTGAGCCCGGTGCGGGTGGCGATCGTCGATCCCGGCGCAACGCGCACCGCGATGCGGGCCAAGGCCTATCCCGGCGAAGATCCCGCCAGCGTCAAACCGCCCGAAACGGTTGCCGCGCATATTGTCGGCCTCATCGGCACGCCGATCGACGGCGTTCACCGCAGCCGTGTGGTTAATTCGGCGTAACCGCCTTCCTCAACATCGCGTCAAGCGGCAGGGCCGACACTCTCCTCCAAGGTCAGCCCGAGGAGAACATCATGGTCGACGTAACCGACCGCTACCGCATTGCCGCGCAGGAAGATCGCTCCGCGCCGCGGACCAGGATCGACATACCCGGCCAGTTGCGCCCGTCGGGCGGCAAGGCATTCCAGACCGTGGTCAACGATCTGTCGATCTCGGGCTTTTCGGCCACCGCGATCAACCGGATGCATCCGGGCCAACTCTGCTGGCTCACCCTGCCGGGCCTCGGCTCGCTGATGGCGGAGGTCGTCTGGTGGGACGATTGCACCGTCGGCTGCGCGTTCCATGACCTCATCAGCCCGATCGTGCACGACAATCTGCTGGCCCGCCACCGCGCCGAAGGGCGGGGTTAACGCGGCACCGCCGACAGCGGCGCGACCAGCGCCAGCCGCCGCGCGGCCAACGCACGGTCGCTGGCGCGCGGCCAGTTCGACACCACCGCCACCACCAGCCCGCGCTCGGGCACCAGCGTGATCGACTGGCCGAAAATGCCCTGCGCGCGGAACGCGCCCGCAGGATAGGTCCACCACTGATAACCATAGCCGAAGCCCGGCGCAGGAAACGCCACCTGATTGGCGCCGGCGCGCGCGAACCAGCCAGCAGGCACCACGCCCTGCCCCCCCTCAAGCACGAACTGGCCGAAGCGCGCATAATCGGACAGCCGCAGCGACAGGCAGCACCCGCCGATATCGCTGCGCCCGGTGAGGTCGGTCATCCAGAACAGCGGCCCGGCAAAGCCCGCCGGATCGACGATCTTGTCCTTGGCATAAGCCGCCAGCGTCTTGCCCGTTGCCGCCTCGACCAGATCGCCCAGCAGGTTGGTCTCGAGAGTCTTGTAGACCCATTTCTCGCCCGCCGCCGCCTCGCGCGTCAGCGTGCGGGCATAGGTCACCGATTGCGATTCGCCGGCGACCGGCGCCACGGTCAGCATCCGGGCCACGTCGCTGTTGGGGTCGGTATAGTCCTCGTTCCAATTGACGCCCGAGGTCATCGTGGCGAGCTGTTCCACCGTCACCCCGTCGTACGCCGTGCCCGCCAGCGCGGGGAGATAACGGGTAACGGGCGCATCCATAGCCACCAGCCCATCGCGCACCGCAGCGCCCAACAAGGTCGAAGTGAAGCTCTTGGCGACCGAGAAGCTGGTCCAGCGGGCTTCCGGCCCGAAACCCAGCCCATAGGCTTCGTGCCGCACCTTGCCATCCTGCAGCACGATGATCCCAGCCGCGTGATTCTCGGCGAGGTAGCGGTCCACCTCGCGCGCGATCAGCGGCGGCAGCGGCGCACCGCGCGGCAAGGCGCGCGGGCGGGCCGGCGGGGCGACTTCGTGCCCGGCAAACATCGCCTCCATGCTGCGGAACCCGGCCGAGCGGCGGGCATCGTCCCAGAACAGGATGTTGGAATCGCCCGCCGCCGTCGCCCGTTCGGGCATGGTGAAGGTGACGTCCTGCTGCGGCGGCGCGACCAGCGTGGTGCAGCCGCCCAGCGCCAGCGGCGGAGCGGCAGCCAGGATCAGCGATTTCAACAGGCGCATCCTTATTCTCCCTTGACCAGCGTAACCTGGTGGACGTCGATCCCGCCACCCCGAAAGCCGCCTTCGCAATATTGCAGATAATAGCGCCACAGGTCGACGAAATGCTGGTCGAACCCGTCGGGCAGGCGGTCCTCTTCAACCGCAGCGTCGAACCGCTCGCGCCACAGCCGCAGCGTTTCGGCATAATCCTGGCCGAAATCTGCCTGATCGTGCCATGACAGGCCGCGCTCGGCCGCCAGCCGCTTGAACTCGCTGGTGCGGATCAGCATCCCGCCGGGAAAGATATAGGCCTGAATGAAATCGGCGCTGGCGGTGTAGGCATCGAACAGATCGTCGCGGATCGAGATATACTGGATCGCCGCGCGCCCGCCCGGTTTCAGATTGCGGGCGATGCAATCCATGAAGGTCGGCCAATATTCGCGCCCCAGCGCCTCGACCATTTCCACGCTGCAGATCGCGTCAAACTGCCCCGAAGTATCGCGGTAATCCTGCTTGAGAAAGCGGACCGGCGCGCTGCCGGCGTGATCACGGCACCAGCCGAGCTGCGCATCGGACAGGCTGATTGCAGTCACCTGCGCCCCGTGATCAGTCGCCAGCGCGCGCGATAACGCGCCCCAGCCGCAGCCGATTTCGAGCACCTCGGCACCCTGCGAGAGTGCCAGCCGTTCGGCAATCGCGGCGATCTTGGCCTGCTGCGCCTGTTCGAGCGACCGCGCCGCGCCGCCGGACAGCGCGCTCGAATAGGTCATCGTCGGATCGAGCCACGCGGAATAGAAATCGTTGCCGAGGTCGTAATGCGCGTGGATGTTGCGCTGCGCGCCCTCGTGGGTGTTGCGATTGAGCCAATGCCCGGCGCGCGCGGCGAGCCTGAACCAACCCTTGGCACGCCCCAGATTGCCGAGTCCGCTGGCATTGCGCATGAACAGGTCGAAGATTGGCACGGGATCGGGGCTCGACCATTCGCCCGCTTCCCATGCCTGATACCAGCCGATCGAACCGTTGGTGACCAGCCGCAGGAAGGCGCGCCAATCGTGGATGGTGATCACCGCATCCGGGCCGGGCCCGCGCCCGCCAACCACGCGCACCGTGCCGTCGTGCAGCGTGCCGGTGATCCTGCCGTAATCCAACCCGGCATCGATGCGCGCGATGATCCGCTCGAACCCGGGCGCGATCAGCCGCGCCAGCCAGCCCGCGCTGCGGGCGAAGCGCGCCCCGCCAGCGACCAGCATCTCGCCCCTTTTCGCCGTGCCCGCATTCATGCCCGCGCCTATGACGCGGCGGTGCGGAACGGGCAAGCGCGGCGCGGGTTGCCTCTCGCATGAGCGAAATTGTTTCGACCCCGGCCGAAGCGCCGGCCGAAACCCTGACCCTCCCAGCGCGCGGCTATGCCATCGACCGGCGGCGGGCGCTGCTGGCGGCGGGAGCTTGCTGGGCAGGGTTTGCGGTAATGGCGCTGCTGGTGGCGCGCGGAATGACGGGCGGATTCGACGCATGGGGCCTGCTCGCGGCGCGCGGCGGGCCGGATCTTGCCTTGATCGGCCCGCCGATCGTGGCCGAAAGCGTCCGCGACGTGACTGCGCTAGGCGGCGTGTTCCTGCGTAATTTGATCGCGCTGGGAGCGGTGGTGGCGCTGCTGTTCCTGTCGCTGCGGCGCGAAGCGCTGCTGTTTGCAGGTACCGTTGCCGGCGGGTGGATCGCCAACACCGCTGCCAAGCATCTCGTGCTGCGCGAGCGGCCGCAGATCGTGCCGCATCTGATGGAGGCCGGTGGGCCGAGCTTCCCCTCGGGTCACGCCTTCAACGGCGCGGTGGTGTGGGTCGGCATGGCGCTGGCCTTCGCCGCGCTGAGCCGGCGGCATTCGGTCCGCGTCACGCTGATTGTGGGCGGGATGGTGGTGGCCGCGGCGATCGCCTGGAGCAGGGTGATGCTCGGCGTGCATTATCCCAGCGACGTGGTGGCCGGCTGGCTCGGCGGCAGCGGCTGGGCGTTTCTGGTGGCGGCGCTGTTCTACCCAGCCGTGCGCGCGGGCGATGAGAGCGGCTCGCACCCTACGCCGGGCAGCGCGACGCTGAACCGGTCGCGCGCCAACGGGCTGTAATAGCGCGCATCGCGCAAAATCACCGAACCATCGGGCGCGCGGTCGGCAAAGGGCGCGCGCGACCAGAAGAGGAAGGCATCGAGATCCCGATCCAAAAGACGTAATCTCGCCAGGTCTGGCCACTGGCAATGTTGATCGCGGTCAACGAGCGGTATCCAATCGGCTACCGACTCATCCCAATAAAACCAGTCATTAGTGGTGCCTGCAAGCTGTTCACGAGCGAGTGACAGAACAGGTAAAGGGCTGCTGATACGAGCGAGGCCTACAGGGGCATCGATAGCGTTTCGAGAAATCAGCCCGTTCAGCCCGATATAGCCAATTGCCACTGCAATCGCCAACCGCGCAGGACGCATCCACTCCCCCTGACGCTTCTCACGCCGCAGCGACAGCCACGTGCCGGTGCCAAGGATTGCCAACAGCCAGACATCGACGATGAACAGCACGTCGCCATAGAACCAACGGCTGCTGAACGGTTCGAGCAGGCGAATGCCGTAGACGTTGAGCCAGTCGAGCGCCGGGTGCGTCAGGCATGCGATCAGGGCGAGCGTGAACAGCCAGCCGAAGCGGACCGGCAACCGCCCCTCCGGCTGCCTGCCGCGCCGGGCCTGCCAGCGGTCGAACGCCCATAAAGCCGCCGCCAGCAGCAACGGCAGCACCAACCAGGCAATCGGGCCGTGCGTGATCCCGCGGCGGAAAGCGAGGCGCTCCACCCCGTCGAGCCACAGAAAGCACGCCGCATCGACATCGGGCAGGTTCGCGCCGATGATCAGCGCGGGCATCGCCAGCCCGGTCTTGCGCTTCAGCCCGGTCTGCCCCAGCATCGCGCCGGTCAGGCTGTGGGTGAGATTATCCAAGCGCGGGGCCCGTTATCGTATCGGGTCGCTCGCATTGGGCGCACCTTGCCCTTCTGGCCGGCTGTCGACTGGATCGGCCGCGGTGGCCCCGACCGTCCAGGTCTGCCCCTGCGCCAACAAGGCGGCGAGGTTAGGCTCCTTGCCTGCGCTCGCCCGCGCGCGCTCCTCGATCACCGCCGCTTCGAAAGTCGGCGCCGGATCGTCATACAGCACGCCCAGCGCCATCGGGAACGGGCCAAACGGCATTTCGACCAGCATATGCGCGATCGTCCGGTTGGTCGCATCGTGCACCAGCACGCCCGCCGCCTGCCAATCCCCATCGGCCACGTCGACCACCCTCAGCTCCAGCCGCTCGCGGTCGAGCGCGAGGCCCTGCGTGCCGCCGGCAAACAGCATCGGCGCGCCATGTTCGAGCCATAGCTGGTGATCTTCCGCGCCCTTGGGCCGGGCGAAATCGTCGAACACGTCCTTATTATAGACCACGCAGTTCTGGAAAATCTCGACAAACGCCGCGCCCTGATGCGCGTGCGCCGCCTTGAGCACGGCGGGCAGGTTCTTCGACACGTCGAACCCGCGCCCGACGAAGCGCGCGCCCGCACCGAGCGCGAAAGCAGCCGGCCGCGCGGGGTGGTCGAAGCTGCCCAGCGGGGTCGAGGGGCTGCGCGTTCCTTCGCGGCTGGTGGGCGAATATTGCCCCTTGGTAAGGCCGTAAATCTCGTTATTGAACAGCATGATCTGCATGTTCACATTGCGCCGCAGCACGTGCATCAGATGGTTGCCGCCGATGCTGAGGCCATCGCCGTCGCCCGTCACCAGCCAGATGTCGAGTTCGGGGTTGGCCAGTTTGACCCCCGTTGCCACCGCAGGCGCGCGGCCGTGGATGGTGTGGAAGCCATAACTTTCGACGTAATAGGGGAACCGGCTGGAACAGCCGATGCCACTGATGAACACGGTCTTCGCCGGGTCCGCGCCCAGTTCGGGCAGCGTGCGCTGCACCGCCTTGAGGATCGCGTAATCGCCGCAGCCGGGACACCAGCGGACCTCCTGATCGGTTTCCCAATCCTTGAGCGTGGTGGTGATCGGGGTCATGTCGTTCATTGGTTCGCCGCCTTCGGGCTAGGGAGCTGGGTGGCGTTCACGTCCACCTCGCCTTCTTCGTGGCCGGGCACGCCGTCGAAGAAGCTGTAGATCGCCGCCTGCAGCTCGGCGATGGCGAAGGGCTGGCCGCTGGTCTTGGTCAGCGCAATCGCATCGACCAGATACTGGTCGCGCAGCACGGTCTTGAACTGGCCGGTGTTCATTTCAGGCACCAGCACCTTGTCAAACCCGCGCAGCAGATCGCCGAGATTGCCCGGCAGCGGCCAGATGTGGCGCAAATGGATGTGGCTGACCGACAGCCCCTTGGCCCGCGCGCGGCGCACCGCCTGGTGGATCGGGCCATAGGTGCTGCCCCAGCCCACGACCGCCAGCTTGCCGCTTTCCTCGCCCAGACACACCTGCTGATCGGGCACCATGATGCCTTCGACCTTGCCCTTGCGCGCGTCGGTCATCGCCTGATGGTTGGCGGGTGAATAATCGATATGCCCGGTGTCGGCCGCTTTCTCGATCCCGCCGATGCGGTGCATCAGGCCGGGCGTGCCGGGCTTGATCCACGGCCGCGCGCCCTTGCCATCGCGGGCATAGGGGTGGAGCACGTCGCCGGCGTTCTTTTCAGCAAAGAAGCGCGCCGGAAACTCAGCATAGCTGGCCGGATCGGGCACCTTCCACGGTTCGGCGGCGTTGGCGATATAGCCATCGGTCAGCAGCATCACCGGGGTCATGTATTCCACCGCGATCCGGCACGCCTCGATCGCGCAGTCGAACGCATCGCCGGGGCTGCGCGCGGCGATCACCGGCATCGGCGCATCGCCATTGCGGCCATAGACAGCCTGATAGAGATCGCTCTGCTCGGTCTTGGTCGGCAGGCCGGTGCTCGGCCCGCCACGCTGCGAATTGACGATCACCAGCGGCAGCTCGGTCATGATCGCAAGACCCATCGCCTCGGTCTTCAGCGCGATGCCCGGCCCCGACGACGAGGTCACGCCCAGCTGCCCGGCATAGGACGCGCCGATCGCGGCGCAGATCGCGGCAATCTCGTCCTCGGCCTGGAAAGTGGTGACGCCGAACTGCTTCAGCCGCACGAGATGATGCAGGATCGAACTTGCGGGCGTGATCGGATAGCCGCCGAAGAACATCGGCAGATGCGCCAGCTGCGCGCCCGCCACCAGCCCGAGGCTGATCGCCTCGGCCCCGGTGATGGTGCGATAAAGGCCCGACGCCGAGGGCACCGGATCGACATGGACCTGCCGCAGCGGGCCGGACAGCTCGGCCGTCTCGCCATAGGCATGGCCGGCATCCAGCGCGGCGATATTGGCATCGGCCAGCACCGGGTTCTTGGCGAATTTCTGCCGCAGCCAATCGTGCAGGGGCGCGCGCGGCCGGTCGAACATCCACAGCGCGAGGCCCAGCGTCCACATGTTCTTGCAGCGCAGCGCCTCCTTGTTGCCAAGGCCGAAGGGCTTCACCGCTTCCATCGTCAGCGCCGAGATATCGAAGGCAAGCAGGTCGAACTTGCCGAGCGTATCGTCTTCGAGCGGATTGTGATCGTATTTCGCCTTGTCGAGGTTCCGCCGGGTGAACTCGCCGCTGTCGGCAATCACCAGCCCGCCAGGTTTGAGTGCGGCGAGGTTCACCTTGAGCGCGGCCGGGTTCATCGCCACCAACACATCGGGCGCATCGCCGGCGGTGTCGATCTCGGTCGAACCGAAATTGATCTGGAACGCCGACACGCCGAACAGCGTCCCCTGCGGCGCGCGGATTTCCGCCGGAAAGTCGGGGAAGGTGGCGAGGTCGTTGCCGGCCAGCGCGGTGGACAGGGTGAACTGCCCGCCGGTCAGCTGCATGCCGTCGCCGCTATCGCCGGCAAAGCGGACCACCACCGCTTCGGGGGCGGAGGTGGTCGCCACCGAGGCGGGTTTCGATCCGGGATCGGGGGCGGTCAGGCTCGCCATGAAAAGTCCTTGTTTGCACCGTGCCGGGTGGCGGTATGCCCGCGCAGGCGCGGCGGCAATCAAGTTTTTCTCTGGCGCAGCGAAATTGTCGAGTGCAAAAACCCCCGCCCTCTTGCTAGCAAGTGGCAAACAGCAACCTTAACGAGAGGATCAGTCGATGGCCAACACCGAACACTATGTCCGCGACGATGTCCGCAGCTTCCTCCAGATGCTCGAACAGATCGGCCGGCCAGGGGTCGAGGAATTGCCGGTGGAAGAAGGGCGCGCCTCGATGCGGACGCTGAATGCCATGGCCGAAGCGGATGCGCAGGATTTGCCGGTCATCCGCGATCTGACCTGCCCCGGCCCGGCGGGGGAGATTCCGCTGCGGCTGTATGATGCGCGCGAAACGCGCGAAGCTGGCCCGGTGGTGGTGTTCATCCACGGCGGCGGGTTCGTGATCGGCGACCTCGAGGTCTATCACAATCTCTGCACCGAGATTGCCCACCAGCTCGACCTGCCGGTGGTGTCAGTCGATTACCGGCTGGCGCCCGAACACCCCTTCCCCGCCGCGCCCGACGATTGCGAGGCCGCCGCGCGCTGGATCGCAGGTTCGCCGGCCGAGCTGGGCCGCCAGGTGACCGGGCTGGTCATCACCGGCGATAGCGCGGGCGGCAACCTCACCATTGTCACCACCAACCAGCTGATTGCCGACCCGGCAGCGGTGCCGGTGCTGGTGCAGGCGCCGATCTATCCGGTGGCTGACGATATTTCGCAGCACCGCTCGTTCGCCGATTTTGCCGAGGGGTTCCTGCTGACCGGCGCGGCGATGGCGTGGTTCTCGGCGCAATATGCCGGCGATCCCGGCGACCCGCGCCATACGCCGATGGTCGGCGATTGCAGCAATACCCCGCCCACCGTGTTGTGCACCGCCGGGCTCGATCCCTTGCGCGATTCGGGGCGGAATTACGCCGCCCACCTGATCCAGAACGGGACGGATGTGGCTTATCTCGAATTTCCCGGCACGATTCACGGTTTCATGACATTGCGTAAGGCGATCCCTGGCGGGCAGAAGGACCTGGCGCATTTTCTCGGCGCGATCGATGCGATGCTCGACCGGCATCATCCGCGCGTCTGAACGAAGGATGTGAAACTTGTGAGCGAACTGGGTTACCGCCCGTGCGTGGGCATCATGCTGGTCAATTCCGCCGGCAAGGTGTTTGTCGGCCGGCGGGTCGACAATCGCGAGGGCGATTGGTGGCAGATGCCGCAGGGCGGGGTGGACGAAGGCGAAGAGCTGGAAGGGGCTGTCCTGCGCGAGCTGGGCGAGGAAACGGGCCTTGCGCCCGACAAGGTCGTGCTGCTGAAGCGCATGAGCGAGGATATCGCCTACGATCTGCCCGACGAGCTGCAGGGCAAGCTGTGGGGGGGCCGCTATCGGGGGCAGCGGCAGACCTGGTTCCTCGCGCGGTTCACTGGCGAAGACGATGATATCCGCCTCGACGCGCATCAGCCGGCCGAATTCGACGCCTGGCAATGGATCGATCCCGAACAGCTGCCCGAAATGATCGTGCCGTTCAAGAAACGCGTCTATCGCGCTGTTCTGGAAGAGTTTCGCGAGCTGGTCTGAGGCGTCAGTTCTGCGTCACCTGGGTTTGCGGCAGCACGCTTTCGGCCGCGACCATGCGCGGCTGCGGCCCGCGGGCGAGCGCCGCGTCGAGCGCCGCGGTTTCCGGGCAGCGCGCGCCGCACAGACTTTGCAGGCGGGCCAGATTGCGGCGCGCCTTTTCGACCGCGCCCTTCTCGACCATCGCCGCGCCTTCGCCCGAAATCGCGGCGAGATTGTCCGGCTCGCGGCGCAGCGCTTCGCGGTAGAAGGCGATGGCGCGGCCTTGCAGGTTCTCGCGCCGGGCCGCTTCGGCGAGATCGAGCAGCAGCGCGGTGTAGCCGGGATCGACCGCCAGCGCGGCTTCGAAGGCGTCGATTGCGCCTTGCACATTGCCCGCGGCCAGCGCGGTACGGCCCTGCTGCTGCAACGTCACCGCGCGCGGATCGGGCGCAGCCGGCGCGCTGTTGCCAACGCTGGCGGTAACCGCCACGAACAGCGACAGGGCAGCGGCAACCGAGGCAAAGCGCATCACGAACTCCTTGATGGCGGCAGGGTCAGGTAATCGGTGTGCAGCCATGAACGCGCGATTATCACGGCGAAACGAGGCGCGCGACGAAAAATCCGTCAGTCGCATCGTCGTGCGGATTGAGCCGCCAGCCGGCGCCGCGCGGGGCGCCCAGCGGCAGGCCGAGCGGATCCGCCCGCCAGCCGGGATGCGCGGCAAGGAAAGCGGCGACACGGGTGTCGCCTTCGTCATCCAGCAGCGAGCAGGTGACGAATATCAGCCGCCCACCGGGGCGCACCAGCCGCGCACCCAGCGCCAGCACGTGATCCTGCGCCGCCATGTAGCGGGCGAGCAGATCGGGCGTCAGCCGCCAGCGCGCTTCGGGATTGCGCCGCCAGGTGCCGGTGCCGCTGCACGGCGCATCGACCAGCACCGCATCGGCGCGGCCCGCAAGATCGCCCAGCCGCTCCATCTCGCGGCCGGGATCGAGCAGCCGGCTCTCGATCATCCCGGCCCCCGCGCGCTCAGCCCGTGGAGCCAGCCGCTGAAGCCGCGCGCGGTCGGTATCGGCGGCGATCAGCGCGCCGCGATTGTCCATTGCCGCCGCCAGCGCCAGCGTCTTGCCGCCCGCGCCGGCGCACAGATCGACCACCACCTCGCCCGGCTGCGCGCCCACGGCCAGGCAGGCCCACTGGCTGCCATGATCCTGCACCTCGACCAGCCCGCCGCGATAGGCGTCCCATTGCTCGACTGCGGTGCCGGGGGCGAAGCGCAAGCCGTGCGGAGCCAGCAGGGGCTCGCCCGGCTCGGGCAGCGCCAGCGTGGCGCGGTCGGCCTTGAGCGTGTTGACCCTGACATCGAGCGGCGCGCGCTCAAGCAGCGCGGCGGCTTGCGCACCGGTAATGCTGGAGGCGGCCAGACGCTTGGTCAGCCAGCCCGGGGCCAGCCCGCCTTCGGCCGCGCGCTCACCTTCGCCAATCTGTGCGGGGCCATGCGGCGAACCGTCGAACAAACCCGCCAGCGCGGGGTCATCACCGGCGAGCCGCAGCATCGCCGCGCGCCCGCTTGGCGGCACTGGCCCGCAGGCCCGGATCCCGGCGTAAACCAGTTCGCGCACCGCCCGCCGGTCCTTGCTGCCGGCATAGCGGCGGGCGCGGAAATATTCGCCGATCAGCCGGTCGGCCGGGGCGCCCTGACCGCGCGCGGCGGCGATAATCGCATCGAGCAGTTCGATCGCCGCCTGAACGCGCGCGGCGGGTGTCATCTTGTGGGGTAATTCGGCGCTTCGCGGGTGATCGCGACATCGTGGACGTGGCTTTCCGAGAGGCCCGCATTGGTAATCCGCACGAAGCGCGCGCGGCGGCGGAGTTCTGAGAGGTTCGCCGCTCCGGTATAGCCCATCGCCGCCTTGATCCCGCCAACCAGCTGGTGGACCACATCGCGCGCCGGGCCCTTGTACGGCACCTGCCCCTCGATCCCTTCAGGCACCAGTTTGAGCGCGGACACGTCCTGCTGGAAATAGCGGTCGGCGCTGCCGCGCGCCATCGCGCCGACGCTGCCCATCCCGCGATAGCTTTTGTAGGCGCGCCCCTGATAGAGGAACGTCTCGCCCGGCGCTTCCTCGGTCCCGGCGAGCAGCGAGCCGATCATCAGCGCCGATGCCCCGCCGGCGAGCGCCTTGGCCGCATCGCCGCTGGTGCGCAGGCCGCCGTCGCCGATAATCGGCACGCCTGCCTTGTCAGCCTCTTCGGCGGCTTCCATGATCGCGGTGAGCTGCGGCACGCCAACCCCGGCAACGACGCGGGTGGTGCAGATCGAGCCCGGCCCGATCCCCACCTTGACCGCATCGGCCCCGGCGCCGATCAGCGCGCGGGTCGCCTCGGCGGTGGCGACATTGCCGGCGATTACCTGAACCGAATTGGACAGCTTCTTGGCCGCCTCCACGGCGCGGGCCACGTCCTTGTTATGACCGTGCGCAGTATCGATGATGACAACATCGACCTCGGCATCGACCAGCGCGCGGGTGCGCTCCAGCCCCTGGTCGCCCACCGTGCTCGCCGCCGCGACGCGCAGCCGCCCGGCCTCGTCCTTGGTGGCATCGGGATAGGTCACGGCCTTTTCCATGTCCTTGACGGTTATGAGGCCGATACAGCGATAATCCTCGTCAACCACGATCAGTTTCTCGATCCGCCGCTGGTGGAGCAGCCGGCGCGCATCCTCCTGCCCGGTGCCGAGCGGTACGGTGGCGAGGTTCTCGCTGGTCATCAGTTCGCGCACCGGCTGGCTGGGATTGTCGGCAAAGCGGACGTCGCGGTTGGTAAGGATACCGCACAGCCGCCCGCTCGTACCCGTCACCGGAATGCCGGAGATGCGGTTATCCGCCATCAGCTTCTGCGCCTCGCCCAGCGTGGCGTAGGGCGAGATGGTGATCGGATTGACCACCATCCCGCTCTCGAACCTTTTGACCGCGCGGACCGCGGCGCATTGTTCCTCGATCGACAGGTTCCGGTGCAGCACGCCAATCCCGCCAAGCTGCGCCATGACGATCGCCATGTCGGCCTCGGTCACCGTGTCCATCGCCGCCGACAGGATCGGAATGTTGAGCCGAATCGCGCGGGTCAGCTGCGTGCTGGTGTCCGCCATCGAGGGCACGATGTCGCTTTCCCCCGGGCGCAGCAGCACATCGTCGAAGGTCAGGCCGAGGGGAATGTCGTCAAATACCACGGAAAGGGGAGGTCCTGCAGGAAGGGAGAATCGTGGCGGCCCATGTAACGACAGTTTGTGTCAGCCGCTAGTGCGGCGGCCACAGGCTTACTGGGCAGAGGGGCTGGCGCTGGCCGGCCAG
The DNA here is from genome assembly GCF_016461955.1 of Qipengyuania sp. YIM B01966. GTDB lineage: Bacteria > Pseudomonadota > Alphaproteobacteria > Sphingomonadales > Sphingomonadaceae > QFOP01. Next base: position 247,463 of record NZ_JADMNM010000002.1, read on the forward strand.
CGCGCCGGATCGGCGAACAGGCGCACCAGATCGAGGTTGAGCAGCGTGTCCTGCGCCGCCCCGCCCAGTTCGATTCCCTGCGGCACATCGCTCGCCTGATGATAACGCTGCTCGACAAAGCGGGCGAAGCGCGTCTCGTCGGCAAAGGCACTGGTGACGACGACTGCGGGCACATCGCGCCCGAGCAGCACCCAGCCATCCTGCCGGCGCAAGTAGCGGCTGGCATAATCATTATCGCCCAGCGCCCGGCCCTGCCGCGCGGCGGCGGCGGCGATCGCCCCGTCGAGCCCGGTCATGCGGGCGCCAATAATGGCGACCGCGCTGCCGCGCGGGGCCACCGCGATGGTATCGAGGTTGAGCGCGGCTACGATTGTGCCCAGCGGCAGCGCGGGATTGCGGACAAAGGCATGCGCGCCGAGCAGGCCCCATTCCTCGGCCGTGGTGGCGAGGAAATAGACGTCGCGATCGGGTCGCGGCCCGGCGGCGAGGCGGCGGGCGATCTCGCTCATAGCGGCCACCCCGCTGGCATTGTCCACCGCACCGCGGCAGAGCGGACTTTGCGCGCCCGGCGCACAGGTGCCGAAATGGTCCCAATGGGCCATCACCAACACCGCGCCGGCATCCGGCCGGCGCCCGGGCAGCTTGCCAATCAGATTATGCGTCCGCACCGTTCCGGGGGTTGAATTTGCCTCGATGGTTATCTGCAGCGGCAGGCGCACGCCCGCAAACCCCGCCCTGCGCGCATCGCGCATCCGCTGGGACAGCGCCGGATCGCCCATCACCCGCGCGAGCCCGCCCTGGGTGATAAACCCATCGACCAGATCGCCTTCCTGCCCCGCCAGCGCATAGGTGCCGCGATGGCGCAGATCGGCCAGCGTGGTCAGCGCACGGGCATCGCGCACCAGCCCCAGCACCGCCGCCGCGCCCGCCGCGTAATAGGCGTCGCGCCGGGTGGGATCGTCTTCCCCGCCCCAATCCATCACCACCACCCGCCCGGCGATGGCTGCCGGCCCTACCGCATCGGCGCGCGCCGGGCCGACATAGAGGACCGGCGCCGCCGCCAGCAGCGCACGCGGTCCGACAGTGAAGGCCCGGCCCTCGTCCGCCGCCAGCGTCACCGCACGGCCGCCCGACAGCAACGTCACCCGGCTCGACGCGGGCACGCTGAGCGTCAGATCGACCGGGGCAAACCATGGATTGGCCGGATCGTTAGTGCCCGATTCGAGCCCGAATCCCTGCCATTCCCGGACCAGATAGCGCAACGTCTGCTGCTCGCCGTCGGTGCCCGGCCGCCGACCGCCAAAGGCATCGCTGGCAAGCACGTCGATCCGCGCCCGCAGCGCCTGTTCGACGGCATCCAGTTCGGCCGCCTCGCGCGACGGAGCGGCATTGCGCGGCCCCGCCCCGCCCGCCGCGCATCCGGACAGCAGAGCCAGCGCCGCTGTGGCGGCGAGCGCGTTATTCAGCCGTCCAGCCACCGTCGATCGAATAATTGGCGCCGGTGATATTGCCCGCTTCGGGCCGGCAGAGGAACGCGGCAAGCGCGCCGACCTCGTCCGGCTGGACGAAACGTTTGGTCGGCTGCTTGGCCAGCAGCACGTCGTTGATCACCTGCTCGCGGCTCAGCCCGCGCGCGGCCATCGTATCGGGGATCTGGTTTTCGACCAGCGACGTCCAGACATAGCCGGGGCTAATGCAATTGGCGGTGATGCCGGTCTGCGCCAGTTCCAGCGCCAGCGTCTTGGTGAGGCCGGCGATGCCGTGCTTGGCCGCGACATAGGCCGATTTGAACGGCGAGGCGGTGAGCGAATGGGCGCTGGCGGTGTTGATGATCCGCCCCCATCCGGCCGCTTTCATGTGCGGCACCGAAATGCGCGCGGTGTGGAATGCGGCGGTGAGGTTGAGCGCGATGATCGCGTCCCACTTGTCGACCGGAAATTCGTCGACCGGCGCGACGTGCTGCATCCCGGCGTTGTTGACCAGAATGTCGACCGGGCCGGCGCCCGCCATCAACTCCTCGCACCCGGCGCGTGTGGTGAGGTCGGCGTTGACGTGATCGGCGCCAAGCTCGCCGGTCAGTCGGGCGATCAGCGCCTCGTCGCCGAAGCCGTTGAGCACGATCGCCGCGCCCTCGCGGTGCAGCGCCTGCGCAATGGCGAGACCGATCCCCGATGTGGAACCGGTGACCAGCGCACGCTTGCCGGAAAGGAACATCGGACCCCCCATAGTGTTAGCCTGTCACAAGGATGGATCAGGCGACGCGACACAGGCGACGCTGGCGTTCACCCATGATCCGCGCCATAACGCGCACGACGCGTCTGTCTAAGGGGAAAGTGCATGCGGCTGAATCCGTTCGATCCGTCGAATATCCGTGTTGGATCGGGCGGTGGCGGTGGTTTCCCGGGCGGTGCCGGCGGCGGGGTCGGTTGCGGTGCGATCGTCATCGCGCTGATCGGGGCGCTGGTGTTCGGGATCGATCCTGGCACTACGCTCGGCACGATCGATGCGGTCCAGCAGGGCACCGGCGGCGGCGGCCAGGTCGAGCAGTTAGGCGACGCGCAAAGCGTGCAGCAGATTTGCGGGGCCAATGAATATGCAACCGAGGCGTGCAATGCGCTCGATTCGCTCAACCGCACCTGGCAGCCGCTGTTCCAGCAGGCCAACATCCCGTTCCAGCAGCCCATGCTGCAATTCTACAGCGGCGGGGTGCGCTCGGGCTGCGGGTCGGCCAGCGCCAGTTCGGGCCCGTTCTATTGCCCGGCCGATCATGGAATCTACATCGACACCAGCTTCTATGAGGTGATGGAGCGGCAGCTGGGCGCCCGTGGCGATTTCGCCCGCTATTATGTGATGGCGCATGAATATGGCCACCATGTGCAGAACATGACCGGCCTTGCCGACCAAATCCGCTCGGCGCAGGCGCAGAACCCGCGTGCGGCGAACCAGTTGCAGGTGCGGATGGAATTGCAGGCCGATTGCTATGCCGGCGTATGGGCAGGCAGGAACCGCAATCTGATCGAGCCGGGCGACATGGAAGAAGGCATGAACGCCGCTGCCGCGATCGGTGATGACCGGCTGACCGGCGGCCGGGTGAGCGCGGAAAACTTCACCCACGGCACTAGCCAGCAGCGGATGGAATGGCTCAATCGCGGCCTGCAGACCGCCGATGAGGATCAGTGCGATACCTTCGCGGATCTGCGCCGCTAGAACGCATCGGGGCGGCCCCGTGCAGGGCCGCCCTGTTCGCTGCGATCAGTCCTGCTTGGTCAGGACGTAATCCTTGGCCATCGCGCCGGTGACTTCCGCACCCCCTTCGCCAAGGCGGCTCAGTTGCCCTTCGCCGACCTTGTAGGCCGCGCCATCGGCGGCATCGTCGAGCGTGATTATGCTGCCATCCGCGCTCCAGGTGAACTTGCCGGTCACCGGGGCCATCGTGCCCTCGGCCTGCTCGCGATAGGTTTCCTCGAGCGTGTAGGTGCCATTGTCGGCCAGCGTCAGCACCGTGTCGATGCCGGGGCACGAGGCGCAGGGCAGCGTGCCGATGTAGCGGCCGGCCCAATCGACCGAATTGCGCGAATTGTGCGCGCCGTCGGGCGCCGGAGTAGCTGCGGTGGCCGCCGTGGTCGCGGCCGGTTCGACCGGCGCGGTTGGCTCAGTCGGCGCCTGCTGGCACGCGGCGAGCGCGGCAAGGGTGATCAGGCTGACGGTAGCGGGCAGACGCATGCAATATCTCCGATGACGATGGGCGAGCAATACGGGCAGCAGACCCGCCGATCTTGACAGCATCATGACGCCAGGCCTTTGGCCGCCGGCTCAGTACACGCGCTTCTTCGGCTTGATGTACTCGATGTCATCGGTCAGCGTGTAATCGTGCACCGGGCGGTAATCGAGCCGCACCGCGCCGCCCTTGCCGCCCCAGCCGTCGAACCACGCCGCGGTGTGCTTCATCCAGTTCGCATCGTCGCGTTCGGGGTAATCCTCGTGCGCGTGGGCGCCGCGGCTCTCCTTGCGGTTTTCCGCCCCGGTGATGGTGACGCTGGCCTGCGCGATGAGATTGTCGAGTTCGAGCGTTTCCACGAGGTCGCTGTTCCAGATCAGCGAGCGGTCGGAGACGTGGATGTCCTCCATCCGGCGATAGACCTGGCCGAGCAGATCGACCCCTTCGCGCAGCAGGGTGCTGTCGCGGAACACCGCGCAGTGGCGCTGCATGGTCTTCTGCATCTCGGCGCGGATGCGTGCGGTGGGCGAACCGCCCTTGGCATGGCGGAAATGGTCGAGGCGGCTGAGCGCGAGGTCCGAGCCGCCCGCCGGCAATTCGGCATGGGCGGTGCCCGGCTTTATCAGTTCCTTCAGCCGGTGCCCGGTCGCGCGGCCGAAAACGACGAGGTCGATCAGCGAATTGGAGCCGAGCCGGTTGGCCCCGTGCACCGAAACGCAGGCCGCTTCGCCCACGGCGAACAGGCCCGGCACGACGGTTTCGGGATTGCCGTCCGCGCCGATGGTGACGACTTCGCCGTGATAATTGGTCGGGATGCCGCCCATATTGTAATGCACCGTCGGCGTCACCGGCAGCGGCTGGCGCGTCAGGTCGACGCCGGCAAAGATCTTGCCGCTTTCGGTGATACCGGGCAGCCGCTCGGCCAGCACCTTGGGGTCGATATGGTCGAGGTGGAGGTTGAGATAGGCGCCGTCCGGCCCGACCCCGCGCCCTTCGCGCATTTCCAGCGCCATCGACCGGCTCACGACATCGCGGCTGGCGAGATCCTTGGCCGAAGGGGCGTAGCGTTCCATGAACCGCTCGCCTTCCGAATTGGTCAGATAGCCGCCCTCGCCCCGCGCGCCTTCGGTGATCAGCACGCCGGCGCCGTAAATCCCGGTCGGGTGGAACTGGACGAATTCCATGTCCTGCAACGGCAGCCCGGCGCGCAGCACCATGCCGCCGCCATCACCGGTGCAGGTATGCGCGCTGGTGGCGGTGTAATAGCATCGGCCATAGCCGCCCGTCGCCAGCACCACGCCATGCGCGCGGAAGCGGTGGAGCGAGCCATCCTCCATGCACAGCGCGATAACGCCCCGACATTCCCGGCCATTGGCCCCGTCCTCCATGATGAGGTCGATGGCGAAATATTCGATGAAGAAATCCGCGTCGTATTTGAGGCTCTGCTGGTAGAGCGCGTGGAGCATCGCGTGCCCGGTGCGGTCGGCCGCAGCGGCGGTCCGCTGCACCGGCGGGCCTTCGCCCATATTCTGCATATGGCCGCCGAATGGGCGCTGGTAGATCGTCCCGTCGGCATTGCGGCTGAACGGCACGCCGGCATGTTCCAGTTCATAGACCGCCTGCGGCGCCTCGCGCACCATATATTCGATCGCGTCCTGATCGCCCAGCCAGTCCGAGCCCTTCACCGTGTCGAACATATGCCACGACCAATGGTCGGGCGAATTGTTGCCCAGGCTGGCGGCGATCCCGCCCTGCGCCGCCACGGTATGGCTGCGGGTGGGAAAAACCTTGGAGATATTGGCCGTCCGCAGGCCCGCTTCGGCGGCGCCCATCGTCGCGCGCAGGCCCGAACCGCCCGCACCCACCACCACGACGTCATAGGTGTGGTCGATGATCTTGTAGGCCGGCTGGTTTACCGCCGCACTGTCATTGGCATAGGAAGCCATCAGGCCGCCCCCCCTGCAAAAACGATCCGGGCGATCGACAGCAGCGCAAACGCCGCACCGCCGAACACCGCGAGATTGAGCGCGGCCAGCGCCGCGAACTTGTTGGCTGGCGTGTGGACGTAGTCTTCCATCATCACCTGCACGCCGAGCCGGGCGTGCCAGAACACCGAGATGACCAGCAGCGCCAGCGCCGTCGCCGTCAGCGGATTGGCCACCCAGTCGCGCATTGCCGCATAGCCGCGATCGGGCAGCAGCACGAACGACACCAGCAGGAACGTAAGCGCCAGCAGATTGCCGATCGCGGTGAAGCGTTGCAGCAGCCAGTGATGCGTGCCGTGATGCGCCGCGCCCAGACCGCGCACGCGCCCGATCGAAGTTCCGTTACCCATCGTAAACCCAGCTTTCAGCGAAGAAGAAGCGCCGCCCAGAAGGCAGCGGTCAAGAGGATGCCCAGCAGCTGCACGCCGACGGACCAGGTCTTGTTGGTGGTCAGTTCATACCCCGCCCCGATGTCGAGCACGAAGTGCCTGAGGCCCGAGGCGAGATGATTGAAGAATGCCCAGCTGAGCCCCACCAGCACCACCCAGCCAAGCGGCGAATTGGCGACAGCGGCGAACCGCTCATAGGCCGCCGGCCCGCTGGCCAGCGCCGCCAGCCACCACACCAGCAGCGGCAGCCCGACGAACGCCATCCCGTTGCCCGACACCCGGTGCAGGATCGAGGTCAGCATGTGCGGCCCCCATTTCCAGATCTGCAGATGCGGCGAGAGCGGGCGATTGGCCATGATCTTGAGGGTCCTCACGGGCGTGACGTGCCCATCCCCTAAGCGGCGCTGCCGCAAGGCGCAAGCCGTGCCCGCTCGACAATCGCCGCGTGGCTGGCCTAGGTGGCTAGGATGACCACCATCCTCCTGACAGGCGCCTCGCGCGGGATTGGCGCAGCGGCGCGCACCACGCTGGCGGCGCGCGGCTGCACCGTCATCGGTCAGTCCACCGCCGGCGGCGACGGGCTGCTGGCGGCCGATTTCACCGAACCTGCCGCGCCCGGCCAGCTGTGGGACGCAGCGCTGGAGCAGGCGGGCGGCAGCGTTGACGTGCTGGTGAACAATGCCGGTCTGTTCCGCGCAGCGCCGCTCGACATGGCCGATGCCGAGTGGTCCGCCGCCTGGGGCGAGACGCTGCGGATCAATCTGGACAGCGCGGCCGAACTGTCGCGCCGCGCTGTGCGGCACTGGCAGCAGCGCGGCAGCGGGGGGCGGATCGTCCATGTCGCCAGCCGCGCGGGCCATCGCGGCGATTCGCCCGCACACTGGCATTACGCCGCCAGCAAGGGCGCGATGCTGGCGCTGCACAAGACCATCGCCCGCGCCTATGCGGCCGAAAACATCCTCAGCTTTGCGATCACCCCCGGTTTTACCGACACGGCGATGGCGGACGATTATCTCGCCAGCCGCGGCGGGCCGGGCCTGCTGGCCGACATCCCGCTGGGCCGCGTTGCCACGCCGGAGGAGATTGCCGGCATCATCGCCTGGTGCGCGCTCGACGCCCCGCCCAGCCTGACCGGCGCGACGCTCGATGCCAATGGGGCCAGCTATGTTCGCTAGACGGAGTATCACCGCCGCCGCTGCGCTGGCGCTGGTGGCCGGGTGCACCACGACCATGCCCGCCGCGCCCCCACCCGACCCTGCGCCGGCTCAGCGCGCCTTTGCCGCCAGCTGCACCGATTTCGACGAATGGGACAAGCCCGCCCCGCCCTTCCGGCTGCATGGCGACACCTACTACGTCGGCACCTGCGGGATCGCGGCGCTGCTCATCACGGATGCGCGCGGCCACACGCTGATCGACAGCGGCACCGACCGGGGCGCCGAAGTGGTGCTGGCAAACATACGCGCGCTCGGCTTCGACCCGCGCGATGTGACCACCATCCTGATGAGCCACGAACATTTCGACCATGTTGGCGGCCTCGCGCGCGTGCAGGCGGCCACCGGCGCGACGATTGCCGCGACCGCGCCCGCCGCCGCCGTGCTGCGGACAGGCATCACCGCCGAGGACGATCCGCAGGCGCAGTCGGGCCATGACGCCTTTCCGCCCGTCACCGGCCCGATCCGCCTTATCGATCCCGCCGGCGCGCAGGGGCGGTTCACGCCGATCGCCACGCCGGGCCATACGCGCGGCGCGCTGAGTTGGCGCTGGCAGAGCTGTGAGGCGGGCGTGTGCCGGTGGATCGTTTATGCCGACAGCATGAACCCGATCAGCGATGACCACTATCGCTTCAGCGACCATCCCGGTCTGGTGGCGGTATTCCGCGCGGGCATCGCCGCGCTGGCCGCCAGCCCGTGCGATATTCTGATAACGCCGCACCCCGGCGGCTCGGCGCTGCGCCGCCGGTTGCTGGGCGAAGCGCCGCTGGTGAACCCAGATGGATGCCCCGCCTACGCCGCCAGCGTCACCAGCCGGCTCGATGCGCGCCTCGCCGAGGAGGCCGCCCGTGCCCGATAGCTGGAAATTACGCACCGCGATCATCTCCAAACCCGCTGCCCACGCGGCGTTGCTGGCGCATGAGGAGGCGGCGGACTGGCCCGAGGACTGGGTGCTGACCGGGATGGAGGTGGCCGACGACCGCCCTGACGAGTGGACGCTCGAACTGTTCCTGCCGGCAAAGCCCAAAGCTGCCGACACGGCGCGGCTGGCGGCGCTGTTTGCCAGCCCGCCGCCCGCCATCACCGCCGAACGCATCGCCGCGCAGGACTGGCTGACGCTGAGCCAGCAAGGGGTCGATCCGATCCGCGCCGGACGCTTCCATATCCGCACGCCGGAGCACCCGCCCTTGCGGCAGCCGGGCGTGGTCGATCTTGCGATTCCCGCCTCGCAGGCGTTCGGCACCGGCCAGCACGCCACCACCGCGGGCTGCCTCACCATGCTGGAGGCGATGCGCCGGCGCGGTATCGTGGTGCGCAACCTGGCCGATATCGGCACCGGGACGGGGCTCTTGGCCTTTGCCGCGCTGGCGCTGTGGCCGCGCGCGCGGGCGACGGCGAGCGATATCGACCCGGTCTGCGCCGGCGTTGTGGCGGATAATGCCGCGCTCAACGCGCTGGCGCTGGGCAGCGGGCCGGGCGCGACGCTGATGCTGGTGGCCGATGGCATGGCTGACCCGCTGCTCGCCGCGCGCGGGCCCTATGATCTCCTGATCGCCAACATCCTCGCCGGCCCGCTGATCGCGCTGGCACCCGATTTCGCCGACGCAGTCGCGCCGGGCGGGCAGGTGCTGCTGGCCGGCTTGCTCGAAACGCAGGAGGCGGAGGTGCGCCGGGCCTATCGCCGCGTTGGTTTCACGCTGGTGCGCCGGATGGTGCGCGGCGACTGGGCGATCCTGTGGCTGCGCCGGCGGCGGATTTGATCGGCTCACGGCTTCAAAACCGCGCGCAATTGCCCTAGCGTGGCGCCGAGTATTTTTCGCCAGGGGGCCTTCCATGATCAAGCACATCGTCCACCCGACCGACCTGTCGCCGCAGGGCGAGGTCGCGTTTCATCACGCGCTGGCGCTGGCGCTGGCGAACAAGGCGCGGCTCGATCTGATCCATGTCCACGATCCGGCCGAGCCGGATCATTTCGAACGCTTCCCCAAGGTGCGCGAGGTGCTCGGTGGCTGGGGCGTGCTGCCGGCGGGCGCGACGGTCGAGGATATTGCCCAGACCACCGGCGTCACCGTCGGCAAGGTCGAAATCCGCGATGTCGATGCGGTCGAGGGGATGATGCGGTTTCTCGGCGAGCATCGGCCCGATCTGGTGGTGATGGCGAGCCATGGACGCGGGGCGGTGGGGCGCTGGCTGGCGGGGTCGATCTCGGCCGAACTGATGCATGACAGCCATCTGCCGACGCTGTTGTTCGGCCCCGGCGCGCGCGGCTTCATCGATCCCGGCAATGGCACTCTGCGATTGGGCCGGGTGGCGGTGCCGGTCGATCACGACCCCTCGCCCGCGGGTATCTTGCGGCGGCTGGAGCAATTACTCGGCAATCTATCGCCGCAAGTTGACCTGTTCCACGCCGGCGACCCCGCGCCCGAGGTGCATGACGGCATGGGCGGGACGGCGAATGTGCGGCTGGTCGGCGGCACCCCGGTCGAGGCGATCCTGGCCGAGGCGGCCAATGCCGACCTCCTCGCGATGCCGACCGCCGGGCGCAAGGGGCTGCTCGATATGCTGCGCGGCAGCACGACCGAGCGGGTGTTGCACGATACACCGTGCGCGCTGCTGGCGCTGCCCCCGCGCGAGATGCGCTGACACTGACGGTCAAAGCCCCGCCCCGCACGGCGCGGTGCCGAGCGGGGCGGGTCCGGGCGCTCAAGGGGAAGCGCCCTCGTGCCTGAAGCTTACGCGGCTTTCTTGGCCTTCAGGTTGACGCTGCGTTCGGCAAGGTCGGTCATGTTCTCGTCCGCGCCGTAGATATCGGCGGTGATTTCATCGAGCTGCTTGACGTGGTCGCTCTTCTCGAGCGCCTCGGCAAATGCCTTGCAGGTGCCGAAGCCGCAGATGCCGTAATGGCTCATCCGCTGGAATTGCGAGATGATCACCACGTCGCGCACGTCCTGATCCTCGATCTTCTCGTCGATCGCGTGCTTCTTGGCCTCTTTCACCAGGCCTTCCATGCCCTTGCAATGGTCCTTGCTGTCTTCGCCCATATCCTTGAGCAGCTGCTTGACCGTTTCGGTGTGCTTGGCAATGCCGTCCGCCTGCTTTTCGAGGCGCTTCTTCAGCGTGTCGCCCGCCGCTTCGGCCATTTCGCGCACGACCTTTTCCATCTGATCATTGGCCGACCACAGATCGGCGAGTTCTTCGGTATAAACGTCCTCGAGGTTTTCAGGGGCTGACATGGGTAGGTCTCCATCACGCGCGCGGCACTGTGCCTCGCCATCACGGAAGGGACGCATTAATGGCGCGGATGTTCCCGCGCACAGCGTCAGCCGGCGGCGGCGACGATCGCCGCCCAGCCTGCCTCGTCGATTACATCGATACCCAGCGCGGCGGCCTGCTTCAGCTTGCTGCCCGCGCCCGGCCCGGCGACCACCAGATCGGTCCGCGCGCTGACCGATCCCGCCGCCTTTGCGCCCAGCCGCTCGGCCTGCGCCTTGGCCTCGTCGCGGCTCATCGTTTCGAGCTTGCCGGTAAAGACCACGGTCTTGCCCGCCACCGGGCTGTCGCGCGTTTCGACCAGGTAAGGCGGCGGCGTCAGCTCGCCCAGCAGATCGTCCCACACCGCGCGATTGTGCGGTTCATGGAAGAAATCGCCCAGCGCCTCGACCACCGCGGGGCCGACGCCGTCGATCTCGGTAAAGCGCGCGGCGGCGTCCGCATCGCCGCCATGCGCCGCCTCGGCCGCCATGCGCAGTTCGGGCAGGGTCACAAAAGCCTTCATCAGATCGCGCGCGGTCACCGCGCCGACATGGCGGATGCCGAGCGCGAACAGCAGCCGTGCGGCATCGGGCGCGCGCCGGCTTTCCACCGCCGCCAACAGCTTGTCCAAAGACTTGTCCTGCCACCCTTCCAGCACCAGCAGCTCGGCGCGGCGGTGGTGCAGGCGGAAGATGTCGGCCGGGCTTTCGAGCCAGCCGAGCGCGAAGAACTGGTCGATGGTTTTCTGCCCCAGCCCGTCAATATCGAGCGCCGCGCGGCTGACGAAATGCTTCAAGCGTTCGGTCCGCTGCGCCGGGCAGATCAGCCCGCCGGTGCAGCGCACATCGACCTCGCCCTCTTCGGCCACCGCCTCGCTGCCGCAGACCGGGCAGTGGTCGGGGAAGGCAAATGGCGTGCCCGGCGCCGCGCGGGTGAGGTTTTCGACCACCTGCGGGATCACATCGCCGGCGCGCTGGATAACCACGCGGTCGCCCACGCGCACGCCCAGCCGGGCGATCTCGTCGCGATTGTGCAGCGTCACGTTCTGCACCACCACCCCGCCGACCAGCACCGGGGCGAGCCGGCCCACCGGCGTCAGCTTGCCCGTGCGGCCGACCTGGATGTCGATCCCCTCGACCAGCGTCTCGGCCCGCTCGGCGGGAAACTTGTGCGCCAGCGCCCATCGCGGCGCCTTGGCGACGAAGCCCAGCCGCTGCTGATAATCGAGCCGGTTCACCTTGTAGACCACCCCGTCGATCTCGTAATCGAGCGCAGCCCGCCGCGCTCCTATCAGCGCGTAATGCGCCAGCATCGCCTCGAGCGTGTCGACCTCCTTGAACAACGGAGAGACCGGCACGCCCCAGCGCGCGAACGCCGCCACCATCTCGGCCTGCGAGGCGCCCGGCAGCGCGCTCGCCTCGCCCCAGCCATGCGCGAAGAAGCGCAAGGGCCGGGCCGCCGTGACCGCCGCATCCTTCTGCCGCAATGACCCGGCGGCAGCGTTGCGCGGGGTAGCGAACAGCCGCCCACCCGCGGCCTCCTGCGCCGCGTTGAGCGCATCAAAGGCCGCGCGCGCCATATAGACCTCGCCGCGAATCTCGATCAGCGCGGGCACATCGTCACCAGCCAGCCGCTGCGGAATATCGGGAATATAGGCGACGTTGGCGGTGACATCCTCGCCCACCTCACCGTCGCCGCGAGTCGCCGCGCGCACCAGCACGCCGGCTTCATAGCGCAGCGCGCAGGAGAGGCCGTCAATCTTGTCCTCGGCGGTGAAGGCGAGCGGCGCGTCCTCCGCCAGCGAGAGGAACCGCCGCACCCGCGCGACAAACTCTGCCACCTCATCTGCCGTAAAGGCATTGTCGAGGCTCATCATCCGCACCGCATGGCGGACCTTAGCGAGCGGCGATGCAGCCACCTGATGCCCCACCGCCGCGCTCGGGCTGTCGGCGCGGATCAGATGCGGAAACGCCGCCTCAAGCTCGGCATTGCGGCGGACCAGCGCGTCATATTCGGCGTCCGAAATCTCCGGCGCATCCTCGGCATGATAGAGGCGGTTGTGCCGCGCAATCGCCTTGGCGAGCCGCATCAACTCATTGGCGGCAGCAGCTTCGGCGGGCGGGGTCATGTTCCAGGATTGTCAGGACGCGACCCGCGGCGCAAGCAGGCGATGTCAGGAATCCAGGGCATCAGGACATCCAGCTCCGGTCCGTGTTCTGGATGCGCCATGTCCGATGCCGGCGCGTGAGCAGGTAATACCGGCCTTCGCCGCCCAGATTGCCCGAGATCGTGGCACCTTCGGCCCGGCAAAGACGGCCCTCGCAAATGATCGACGCGGTGACAAAGCTGGCGGGCGCACCTGTCTCGGCCAGCACGACCGCGCTGCCATCGCGCCAGCTGCATTGACTGTGATGGTAGATGGCGGCAAATTCTTTGCGCAGACGCGTCAGCATTTTCGGCGGGACATCAGCGAGACACAGCGGCTCGGCGTGCTGGCGCCGCCGCTGCACCACAACATGGCGGAAGAGTGCCTCTCGCGGGCTGCTGACCCCGCGAATTTCCGTAACCGTGCCCTGACCAGAACCCGCGTCGATCAAACTTAATTCGTCAGGGGCTGGTGGGGATGCATTCGGTGGCGGCTGGCCTTCCGTCTCGGCTGGAGGGGATGCGCGCTCTGCCGCATAGATTTGCACAGCCGGGTAGGCTGCGCATGGATACGGTATGGCGGTCGCGGCGAATTGCTGCGCCGGGGCGCCCGGCGGATAATGACCACCCCCCGCCACGATCCAGTCCTGATCGCGCAGATGTTGGCCGTTTCCAGTATGAACAAGCCGCCAACCGCCGGTCTTGTCACTCCGGATGGTGACTTTATCGGCCCATAACACCAGCGCGTCGGGGCCGCCGGTCTTGAGCAGCAAACATGGCCCGCGCCGGGCCAACTGACCTGAAATTCGCGCTTCCATCGCGCCGTTAGAGGCGTCGCGTAGCATAACCGGCAGAGCATCAGGGCTAAGATATGCGGGCTCAACCAGAGTAGGCACGGGATCTCCGCCAGACTCGCCGCATCCGGCCAATGTCCCCGCAGCAGCGAGCAGCGCGCGCCTCACACCCCCTCCAGCAACCGGTCGGCCTGCGCCCTCGCTTCCGGTGTCACCTCGGCGCCCGAGAGCATTCGGGCGATCTCCTCCTTGCGGCCGGCTTCGTCAAGCAGGCTGACCGAGGTGCGCGTCACCGTGCCCTCACTCGATTTGGCGATCAGATAATGTGTCGTCCCGCGCGCGGCGACTTGCGGGCTATGCGTGACTGCCAGCAATTGCCCGCCGCCATCGCCATTGGTGCCTGCCAGCCGCGCCAGCCGCTCGCCGATGGCGCTCGCCACCGCGCCGCCCACACCCCGGTCGATCTCGTCGAAGATCATCACCGCTGCGCCCTCCTGTTCGGCCAGCGCGACCTTGAGCGCGAGGATGAAGCGGCTCAGTTCGCCGCCGCTGGCGATCTTGCCTAGCGGGGCGAAATCGGCGCCGGGATTGGTGGCGATGAGGAATTCGACCGCGCTCGACCCGTGGGGGCCCCAGCGGTCCTCGCCCAGCGCATCGACCCGGGTGGCGAAGCGGGCCGCATCGAGCTTCAAAGGCCCGAGTTCCGCCGCCACCGCCGCGTCGAGCCGCGCAGCCCCCGCCACGCGCTGCGCGTGCGCTTCATCCGCCAGCCCGGCATAAAGCGCCCGCGCGGCCTGCTCGGCCGCCTCCAGCGCAGCGATCTGCGCGCTGCCGCCCTCGATCGCGTCGAGCCGCGCGCGCAGGGCAAGCATCGTATCGGGCAGCGCATCGGCCGCGACATCATGCTTGCGGGCCAGCGCGCGCAGATCGAACAACCGCGTTTCGATCCGGTCCAATTCGGCCGGATCGTGTTCCAGCGCCAGCGCGGCGGCGGCGAGCTTGTCCTCCGCCTCGCCCGCTTCGATAACCGCACGGTCGAGCGCGGCCAGCGCGTCTGTCAGCAGGGGATGTTCGGCGGCGATCCGGTCGAGCCGGCGGGCTGCGCCGCGCATTTGTGCCAGCGGCGAATCCGAGCCGTCCCACAGATGGCGCAGCACCTCGAGATCGCCGGCCAGCCGCTCGCCCTTCTGCATATCGGCGCGGCGCAGCGCGAGCTCGTGCTCCTCGCCCGCTTCGGGCGCGAGCGCGGCCAGTTCCGCCAGATGCGCCAGCAGCAGATCCTGATCGGCTTCGGCCTCGGCAGCGGCTGCGCGGGCGGCATCGGCAGCGCGGCGCGCGGCTTGCCACGCCTCCCACGCCGCGCGCAGGCTGGCCGCATCCACCCCGGCGAAGCGGTCGAGCAGCGCGCGGTGGCCGCGCGGATTGACCAGCCCGCGATCGTCATGCTGGCCGTGCAGTTCGACCAGCGCCGGGGCGAGTTGCCGCAGCAGCGCGATGCCGACCGGCTGGTCGTTGACGAAAGCCTTTGAGCCGCCATCGGCGCGCAGGGCACGGCGCAGGATCAGCGGCTCGCCCGGCTCGATATCGATCTCTGCTTCGGCCAGAGCCTCGCGCACGGCATCCGGCAGCGCGGCGAATTCGAAGCTGGCGGTGGCCGATCCGCGCTCCGACCCGGCGCGGACCAGCGCGCTGTCGGCCCGGTCACCCAGCACCAGGCCAAGCGCGTCGAGGAGGATCGATTTGCCGGCCCCCGTCTCGCCGGTCAGCACGCCAAGGCCGGGCGCGAAGTCAAGTTCCAGCGCCTCGATCAGCACGATATCGCGGATGGCGAGCCTGGTCAGCATTGCCCGCCTGCCCTAGCCGATCCGCGCGCCCGCGTCAGCCGCTGCGGCGCGCGCTGCCCCCAGCCCCGTTGCGCTGCTCTGCCCGCTCAGCCGGCGGTGGCCGCCGGGGCGGGCGTGGCACTGGCATTGGGCGCATGGCGCTGCACCAGATCGTAGGCTTTCTGATACCACTCGCTGCCCGGATAATTGGCGCCCAGCACCGCGGCATAACGGACCGCTTCGGCCGGGACGCCGAGCGCCAGGCTGCTTTCGGTCAGGCGATAGAGCGCCTCGGCCGCATGGCTGGTAGTCTGGTAATTCTCGACCACGTTCTGGAAGCGCAGTTGCGCGGCGATCCAGCGGCCCGAGCGCTGGTAGAAGCGGCCGATCTCCATTTCCTTGCCGGCGAGGTGATCGTTGACCAGGTCGAGCTTCAGCCGCGCATCGGCGGCATATTGCGTGTTGGGGAACCGGCGGACCACCTCGGTCAGCGCGGTGCGCGCCTGTTCGGTGATCTTCTGGTCGCGGGTCACATCGCTGATCTGCTCGTAATAGCTGAGCGCGATCAGGTAATAGGCATAGGGCGCGTCGCGGTTGCCCGGGTGGATCGACAGGAACCGCTGCGCGGCCTGGACCGATTTGTTGTAATCGCGCGCCAGATAATGGCTGAACGCGGCCATCAGCTGCGCCCGGCGGGCCCAAGGCGAATAGGGGTGCTGGCGCTCGACCTCGCCGAAAAGTTCTGCGGCGACCTTGGGCTGGCCCCGGTCAAGCCGGCTGCGCGCCTCAGCATAGAGCGTTTCGACATCGCGGGCGACGTAATTGGTGTCGCGCACCGCATCGCCCCCGCCGCGCCCCGCGCAGGCCCCGAGCAGGAGCGTCGAGGCAGCAATTCCGGCGACCAGGCCGGTGCGGAGAGTGCCCGTGCGGGCGGGTGCGAGAGGCGTCAGCATGGCCCGCCCTATAGGGAAGCTACGGCTGAACGCCAAGTGAAGCTTTGCCGCTATTCACCGCCGATCGCGGCGCGGATGGCGGCCCAGCTCACCAGCTTGAAATTCTGCGCTTGGGGGGCGTTGCGCCCGTCCTGCGCGACGAACAGCCCGCCGGGATAGGCCGGGCCGAAATCGCCCGCGGCAAGCGCGATGCCGTCGGTTTCCTCCGCCCCGCCGATAGTGCCCCCGGCGATGCGGAAGCGCCCCACCGGCGCCAGGTCGGGCAGGCGGAACACGGCATAGGCATTGTCGCCCTGGCTCGACGCGACGAGATAGCCGCCGCGCTCGCCATCGGCGATCAGCGCCAGCCCCTCCACGTCAGCCACCAGCATCCGGTTGTCGACCGGCAGTACCAGCGTGCCCTCGGCGCTGCCGGCGGCGAAGCGCCATATGCCGGCATCCTCCTCGCCGACATAGAGCGTGCCGTCGCGCGGATCGAACACGCAGCCTTCGGGCTGGGTCGGCACGCGGCGTGTGAGCACCGGGGTTGATGTCGGCACCCCGCGCTGCGGCACATCGAGGCGGAATTGCTCGATCAGCCCCTCCTTCAGGACCGAGGCGGCGTGGAGCGTCTCGCCCTCGAGGTGGAGGCAGATGCCGTAGGCCTCGCCCGCCCCGCCCGGCACGGTGCCCAGCGGCCGCAGCTTCTGATAGGCGGTGTCGAGCCAGTACAGCCGGATCGCCGCGCGCGCCGGATCGTTGCGGTCGCTCGCGGCGACGATCACCCGCCCGTCCGCCAGCGTCACCAGATCGACATTGTTGAGCCGCCCGTCCGGCGAAAAATCGCGCACCGCCCCGTCGAGGCCGTAGAGATAGAGCCCGGCCCTCTTGTCCGTGCCGACGATGAGGCTCGCCGCCGGGTCGCGCGGATTGCGCCAGATCGCCGGGTCGTCCGCCGCATCGGCGTTGCTGGTGCCGACCGGCACCGTCTCCCCGCTCGCCGCGACATCAACCGCCGGGTCGCCCGTGATCGCCGGCGGAGTGGTCGCACACGCACTCAGCGCCAGCAAGGTTGCAGCAAGGACCAAAGAACGCACGGCCAAATCTCCCATCGTGTGAGCCGCCGCCGCTACCCCGCCAGTGTGACGCTGAAATGACACGCCCGCCGCAGTGCCCGCGCTTTTCGCTGTCCTACAGCCCCGCGCCTCGTCCACACGATGCGCCCTTCCCCCAAGCCCGAGAGCGCCATGACCGACCACACCCCCCTCCCCGCGACCACCGACCCCGCCGCGCACGACCCGCTCGCCTTCACCCCCGTCCCCCGCGCCGCGCCGCGCTCCAACGGGTGGAAGCCGCACGTCCAGCGCGCCTTTATCGAGGCGCTGGCGCAATCGGGCAGCGTCAAGGCCGCGGCGGCCAGCGTCGGCCGCTCGACGCACGGCGCCTATCTGCTGCGCCGCCACCCCGAGGCCGCCAGCTTCGCCGCCGCCTGGGACGCCGCGATCGACTGCGCGCTCGCCCAGCTCGAGGATGCCACGCTCACCCGCGCGCTCCACGGCACCGAGCGCAAGCTGGTTTCCGCCGGCAAACTGGTCGCGACCGAGCAGGTGCATAACGACCGGCTGGCGATGTTCTTCCTGCGCACGCGGATGCGCGGCACATACGGCACGCCCAACGCCCGCCCCGACGCGATCGGCAAGATGGAGCTGGCCCGGCTGAAGAAGCAATGGCGCAAGGAATGGGAGGAGGAACGCCGCTCCCCCGACGCCGAGGAGCGCGCGGAGCGAATCGTCAGGGATTTCTGCCTGCGCCTGCGCGCCCAGAAGGAGGCGCTGGAAAGCCAGAAGACCCAGGACCTCTACGCCGCCTACCTCGCCAGCGCCGCCGAGGACGAGGCACGCCACATCGCCGAGCGCACAAGCTGGTACCCGCATAACAAGCTGCTCGGCGGGAGTCCGGCGGCGGAGGAGGAGGCGGGCGCCGAGGCGGCTGGCGCGGCGGTGGTGGATGCGGAGTGGGACGAGGAGGTAGGGGAAGCCCCTGACGCCTAATGCTTGAAGCAATGCGCGCGGTGCCAGCCGAGAAACGCCGGGTGCGGACGAGCAGACTCTCGCTTCGGCACAAGCGCCTTGCCTGACGGGTTGACCATCGCGGTCACGCTGGCCGGATCGTTGACCTGTCGCGAAACGATAATTTTCAAATCGTCGGCTAACCCGATCAGCCCGCGGTCGAACATCCAATGCGCGGTGCCCGACAGCGCCAGCCCGTTGCGCACGCTGTCCGGCCCGCCGTGCTCAACCGGGCGAATATGCGCCGCCTCGGCTTCCAAGCGCCCTCCCCCGTTGACGAGCTTCCACCCCGTCACCGCGCAGCGCCCGTCATAGGCGTGCAGCACCGCGCGGCGGAACGCGCGGTCGCGGAAGGGGCGATTGACGAGCGATTGCACGATGGGCCGCTCGATCTCGAACGGCACCTGCCCCTCGCGCACGCGGTCCAGCGGCTCGATCTCGCCGACGCGCGGAAGCGTGTCGTCCTCGGGCAAGCCCAGCGCGATGATGCGCGCGAAATCGGAATTGGACAGCGGACGCACCGCCGCTTGCGCATTCGCCAGATCGCGCTCGACCGGCTGGCCATCGACCTTGTGCGGCACGGTCGGCGAGAACGGCAGATAGCTCCCCGGCTCGATCAGCGCGCGGTAGCGATCGGCCACATCGGGATCGGGCACGATCCGCTCGACCTTGGCGACGGCAAAGAAGCCCTTCGACTGCGGCAGCTTCACCGGCTCGCGATAGACGATCCAGTCGCCGACCATCCGCTCGGCGCGGCTGAGGTAGCTCTTCGGAAACTGGTAATGCGACTCGGGGATGTCGTCGTAGGTCGACCCATCCCTGTGCATGAATACACCGAAGGTCATTGCACTTCTTCTCTCGGAACGCTCGAATCCACAACTTGTAGGATTGATTGCCCCTCGCCCTTATCACTCACGCGAATGACACGCGCGACCCTTCTAACCTTCAACGACCTTCCTGTCTCCTTCTGTATATATTCTCACCGAGAATAGGCCATTTCCAGCATCATCTTCACCGTTGATGCTGTGGATGCGGCCTACGGGTAAAGTCTGCTCAAAGTGCTCAAGCGCTTGTTTCACGCAGCCTGTCACTACACGGGTTGCCGCCTTCGTCCCCGGCACGGTGACATTCAGATATCGCTTTCGAAGAAACTCATCTTCAGGAAGGCGGAACAAATATTCGATTCTGACCACTAGGTGTGCTCCCATCTCGCCAGCATCGTCGAAATGACGCTGCGCCAAATCATCGTCAAACATTCTTTCTGCGGCTCGAGCGGCGATCGCTTGAGACAAGAGCAACCCCAGCCACGCCAAGGCATTAGCCTCGCCCTGATGCTTGGCACTCCAAGACGACGCTTTCTTCAAGTTCGCGTGGAAGTAGTGCCCGCGTCGCTCAACGAGATGCTCGATTACGTGGTCGGTTGACGGACTTCCTTCCATCAGCGATTTTGTCGGAGAAGCTTGCGAGTTAGGCGGCGTGCGCCATTTTGCGATTTCTCCCGCCACGATCGCTACGAAGTCGATGGATCCCTTGAGCGCATCTGCAAGCTGCTTTTTCTTGAATTTGCCCTCGCCAAAGACTGCTTCGATAAGAAGGAAGCAATAACGAAAACAGTCGATGTAGCGCCCTTGAGCATTGCTATCTCGCGCAAGCTGCGCAAGGCTTGCCTCAAATGTGGGAGCATCACCGTCTTCAGCAGCCATCACTGCGCGCGTAATGAGGTCAAATGAAAGCGGTAGCGGATCTTGCTCCTTCTTTCCGACACTGAAGGATGACATAACAATCTTCTCTGCCTCTTCGGCATTCTCCGCAATGTGCTCAATTGTAACACTGCCAACCTCAATCTCGGTGCTGAAATAACATTGTAGATACGCAAAAGCCCGGTCGAGATGATCTTCGACAACGCGTACGAATGTGTCCGCGCCGGAGATAGTCATTTTGGAGATTTCATTCGGAGTTTCAACTACCTGAAAGGCCAGATCAACTGGACAGCCCTCTTTGGTGAATTCAATCGCGACCACTAGCCCGTCGTCATTTTCAACCATGCGCGCGGTCCCGCCCAGCATGGGCAAAAGCCAATGATCATCTATATCGATCGGACGTTTGAGCGGGAAATTATACTTAACTTTCATGGCTGAGGAAATTAGCAGCACTCACGTCAATTTCAAATAATAAGCACTTTGCGGCGTGACATTGCAAAGAGTTGAGACCGACCTTCAATGACAAAGGTTGGGTAAGCTTGCTATGATGTGGCGTGGCTAATCGCCGCCACGCGCCGCTCCGCGTTTGCTGGCGCAAACGCTCCGTCCGTCACGTGACGTCGATCCTCACGGCTACGCGCCGAGGTCGGCCGATACTCCCGCTGGCCGTTGGCCACCGGCTTCTAAGCTGCGGTTGCTGCGCAATCCTCGCTTAGGCGCCTGCGGTCGTCATTCCTCCCCCATCCTTAGCGCCGCAATAAACGCCTCCTGCGGGATGCTCACATTGCCATACTCCCGCATCCGGGCCTTGCCCTTCTTCTGCTTTTCCAGCAGCTTCTTCTTGCGCGTGATGTCCCCGCCATAGCACTTCGCGGTCACGTCCTTCCTCAGCGCGGCGATGGTTTCGCGGGCGATCACCTTGCCGCCGATCGCGGCCTGGATCGGGATCTTGAACAGGTGGCGGGGGATGAGGTCCTTCAGCCGCTCGCACATTCCGCGCCCGCGCGCTTCGGCGACGCTGCGGTGGACGATCAGGCTCAGCGCATCGACCGGCTCGTTATTGACCAGGATGCTCATCTTGACGAGGTCGCCCTCGCGCAGGCCGATCTGCTCGTAATCGAAGCTGGCATAGCCGCGGCTGATCGATTTCAGCCGGTCGTAGAAATCGAACACCACCTCGTTCAGCGGCAATTCGTAGCTCACCTGCGCGCGCCCGCCGACATAGGTGAGGTCGGTCTGGATGCCGCGCCGGTCCTGGCACAGCTTGAGGATCGGGCCGAGATATTCGTCGGGGGTGTAGATCACCGCCTTGATCCACGGCTCCTCGATCGTCTCGATCCGGCTGGGATCGGGGTAATCGGCCGGGTTGTGCAGCAGCAGCTCGCCCGCCGGGTCGGTGCGGCTGGCGCGCAGCTGGATGCGATAGACCACGCTCGGCGCGGTGGTGATGAGGTCGAGATCATATTCGCGGGTGAGGCGTTCCTGGATGATCTCGAGGTGCAGCAGGCCAAGGAAACCGCAGCGGAAGCCGAAGCCCAATGCGGCGCTGGATTCCATCTCGAAGCTGAAGCTGGCATCGTTGAGCCGCAGCTTGGCGATGCTTTCGCGTAGTTTCTCGAAATCGGCGGCGTCGACCGGGAACAGGCCGCAGAACACCACCGGCTGCACCTCCTTGTAGCCGGGCAGCGGGTCGGCCGCCCCGCCCTTCACCGTGGTGATGGTGTCGCCGACGCGGGCCTGTTCGACCTCCTTGATCTGCGCGGTGATGAAGCCGATCTCGCCGGGGCCGAGTTCGGGCAGCTCGATGCGCTTGGGGGTGAAGGCGCCGACGCGGTCGATCAGATGCTGGGTGCCGCCCTGCATGAAGCGGACCGGCAGGCCCTTGGTGATGACCCCGTCGATCACCCGCACCAGGATGACGACGCCGAGATAGGGGTCGTACCAGCTGTCGACGAGGCTCGCCTTGAGCGGTGCGTCGCGCGTGCCGGTGGGGGGCGGGATGCGGGCGACGACGGCTTCGAGCACGTCCTCGATGCCGATGCCCGATTTGGCGCTGGTGAGGACGGCGTTGCTGGCGTCGAGGCCGATGACCTCCTCGATCTCGGCGCGGACCTTGTCGGGCTCGGCGGCGGGGAGGTCGATCTTGTTGATGACGGGGACGATTTCGTGGTCGTGCTCGATCGATTGATAGACATTGGCGAGCGTCTGCGCCTCGACCCCTTGCGCGGCATCGACCACCAAGAGCGCGCCCTCGCACGCGGCGAGGCTGCGGCTGACCTCATAGGCGAAATCGACATGGCCGGGCGTGTCCATCAGGTTGAGCTGATAGGTGTGGCCGTCCTTCGCGGTGTAGCTGAGGCGCACGGTCTGGGCCTTGATGGTGATCCCGCGCTCGCGCTCAATGTCCATGTTATCAAGGACTTGCTCGCTCATCTCGCGGTCGGTCAGGCCGCCGGTGAACTGGATCAGCCGGTCCGCCAGCGTGCTCTTGCCATGGTCGATATGCGCGATGATCGAAAAATTACGAATAAACCTCATCCCCCGCCCTTACCCGCCCAACCCCGCTCTGTCAGCGGGGGAACGGCGGATTCAGGCCGACTTCAACAGCGGCGGGGGATCGTTTCGGTGGTCCGCCGAGATCACGCTGATCGCGCTGCTCTCGTCCCGGCGTAACGGGGTCGCGAATTCGACGCCCATCTTGTCGCCGCAGCTCCAGCGAGCAGTTGCGGTCACGACCTGTGTTTCAGACAGGGCGATGTTGAAAATCTCGCCCGCAGGAACATTCCACAAGCCTTCGATCTGAGCGCCGGTAATCGACAAATTGCGCAGGGTCGCATGGTAGTAATGGCCGGAGTGTTCGATCACCACCTTGCGCAGCAGCGTCTGGCGTGCTGCGCGGGCGGATTTTGGACCGTGCGCATAAGCGCGCAAGCCGGCGGCGAGGCGCGACAATGCTTCGGTGCGGCTCAAAGGCTGCGAATAGATGTAACCTTGGATATGGCTGCACCCGAAACGGCGCACTAGGTCAAGCTCGTCAAACGTCTCGACCCCTTCCGCCGTCGTATCCATACCCAGCGCTGCCGCGAGGCTGGTGATTGAGGCAATGATTGCGCCGTTGCGACTGCCTGGCTGAGTCGCCCCCCGAACAAAGCTCTGATCGATCTTGATCTTGTCGAACGGTGCGGTTTTCAGATAGCCCAGCGAGGAATAGCCGGTTCCGAAATCATCAAGCGCCAGACGGACCCCGATCTGCTTGAGCGAAGCGAACATGCGGTCCGTGCCACTGTCATCATTGAGAAATACGCTTTCGGTGATTTCCAGCTCCAGCCGGGAAGCCTCAACGCCGGACTGAGCCAGCGCACTAGTGATGATCGAGGGGAGCTGCGGGTTAGCGAATTGCAGCGGCGATACGTTGATCGCACACCGCACCTCGCGCGGCCATTGGGCAAGGTCATCGCACGCTTTTCGAATGGCCCACTCGCCAATGATATTGATGAGCCCAGTATCCTCGGCAATCGGGATGAATTTCGCCGGCGACAACGCGCCGCGCTGAGGGTGATTCCAGCGCAGCAGCGCCTCGAACCCGCTGATCACCTCGCTGTGCGCATGAACCACCGGCTGATAATACAGCTCCAGATTGCCGTTGACGATGGCGTCGCGCAGATCCTGCTCAAGCCGGCTGCGTTCCTCCGCAGCCGCGTGCAGGTTGCTCGAATAGAAGTGATGCCGGCCCCGCCCGCCATCCTTTGCCGCATACAGCGCCAGATCGGCGTTACGAACTAGTTGGCCGGCAATGTGCGCATCGGACGGTGCGCTGGCGATGCCGACCGAGGCGCCGATGACGACCCGCTGCCCGTCGATCGAATAGGGTTCCGACAACGAGTGGATGATCTCGCGCGCCAGGTGTTCAAGTGGCTCCAGCGCTGATCTGCCCGCGACAATGACCTGAAACTCGTCGCCGCCAAGCCGCCCCACCTGCCCCAGCTCCCCAACCGCGCGCTCAAGCCTCTGTGCGACTTGCTGCAATAGCGCGTCGCCGGCTGGATGCCCCAGCGTGTCGTTGACGTTCTTGAACCGGTCGAGATCAAGCAGCATCACGCTGCACGCACGATGCTGTTCAAGCGGCGCGGACAGGATTTTCTCGAGCGTCTCGGCCATTTGCGCCCGGTTGGCGAGACCGGTAAGCGAATCGAACTGCGCAAGCCTGGCCGCCTGCTGCTCCGAACGGCGTTTTTCCGTCAGGTCTGACCCGGCGCCGCGAAATCCGCAAAAATTGCCGAAATTATCATAGACCGGGCGGCCGCTCACCGACCACCAACGTTCTTCCGCCGGCGTCGCGGCGCGCACGGCAATGTCGGAAAAGGCCGAACGTGCGGTCAGGTGGAAAGCGATCGTGCGCCCGCCTTCGCGATCTTCTTCTTCGGGCATGAACAGTTCGCGGAAGGCCCGACCCATCAATTGCTCGACTGGCTGATCAAGCGCACCCGCTACCGAAGGCGAGAGGTAGCTAAGATTACCCCGACGGTCGGTTTCCCAGAACCACCCCTGACCCATGTCCTCATATTCGCGCAGGATTCCCTCCGCGCGGTACCGGATGCGTTCCCGCGCATGCAGGTGCCTGTCCTCCTCTCGCTGGAGCAGCACTTGTCGCCTTGCGACCAGCCCGACCACTACGCACAATGCGGCGACCGCCGCGATCGAGTGCGTACTGCCCTCGGCAATCGCGCCCGCTATCCAGGGGCCGGCCGCGACGGCGATCAATGGACGAGGCCGTCCCCTGAGCATGCTCATCCCGACACCATTCATGCTGAGCAGCGATGCCGCGCCCCATTGCCATGGCAGGACATCGGCAAACACCCATTGGCCCAGCGCATACCCCATCAACATCGGCGGCAGGACGACGTTCAGCGCGATCAGCAAGACCGTCTTCCATGATGGACTTCGCGCATCATTCGTCGGCCTGCGCACAAGTGCACCTATACCCACGAGAACGATCGCAAGAGCGATCGGCAGCGCTGCGGCCAGCGGAGGAAAAGACCAGGCCACCAGCGTGTTGCCGAGCAGCACCGCGGTGTAAACGGCGATCATCCAGCGCCAGTGCGCCGGAACGCCGACCGCACTTGGCCGCCTCATCGGGTCGAGCTTGCGGTAACGCGTGGCGACATTGCGACGGGATTGCTCACGCGGTTGCTCGGCCGCACCCGCTGCGGCCGGATTGCGCGACGGCAGACCGCTCTGCGAGCCGCTGATATCCTGCATCCGCCTCATGAAAGCCCTATGCCGCCAAGCGATTATGGAACGGTTAAAGCGGGTCGTTCAGCGGGGACCAGACGGGCGCCTTGTCACGCGCCGTGGCAGGGTGCATCGTGCACGATGGGAGAGACCGGAATGCTCCATATTGCCATCGTGGGTTCGGGCCCGGCAGGATATTACACGGCCGAGGCGGCGCAGAAAAAATGGGGTGAGGATGTGCGGGTCGATATTTTCGACGCGCTGCCTGTCCCGTACGGCCTGATCCGCACCGGCGTGGCGCCCGATCATCAGTCGATCAAGGCCGTTGCGGGCCGGTACGAGAAGACCGCTTTGAGCGAGAATGTCCGGTTCGTGGGGAATGTGCGCATCGGGGAGGATGTCGAGATCACCGACCTTGCCGCGCTGTATCATGCGGTGATCCTTGCCACGGGCGCACCAAGCGATCGCCCGCTTGACCTGCCGGGCGAGCAGCTTGGCAACATCTTCGGCAGCGCGGCATTCGTCGGGTGGTACAATGGACACCCGCAATACGCCGAGCTCTACCCCAACCTGTCGGGTCGGCACGCAGTGGTGATCGGCATGGGCAATGTCGCGCTCGACGTGTGCCGGATACTCGCCAAGACCGAGCGCGAATTCGCGGGCTCGGACATCGTTGGCCATGCGCTCGAAACGCTCGCGCGTTCGCGGATCGAGCGGATAACCATTCTCGGCCGGCGCGGCCCGCACCAGATCGCCATGACCCCCAAGGAGCTTGGCGAACTTGGCCACCTGTCGCGCGCGCGGCCGCAAGTCGATCCTGACGATCTTCCCCCTGTCGATGACGATGCGATCCTCGAACCGGGTCTGCGTAAATCGGTCACCCTGTTGCGACAATATGCTGAGGGCGTAGCCGATCCGGCCAAACCGCTGACGATTGAATTCGACCTGTTCGCCAGCCCTTCGAAGTTTGTAGGCGAAGGCAGCGTTTCGGCGGTTGAGGTGGAGCGCACCTTTGTCGAAAATGGTCGCGCACAGAACACTGGCGAGACCTATCAGGTTCCTGCTGATCTTGTGGTCAGTTGCATTGGCTATCAGACCAACCCGATTGCTGGAGTGCCGTTCGATACCCGCGCTGGGCGCTTCGCCAATGATCGCGGCCGTATCCTGCCGGGGCTGTACGCCGTTGGGTGGGCGGCACGGGGGCCGAGCGGAACGATCGGCACCAATCGGCCGGACGGTTTTGCCATTATCGACCGGATCGAGGAGGATTTTGCATCGGGTGTGATCTCGGCCGGACAGCGCGACGGGCGCGCCGGTTTCGACCGTCTGGCGACCGAGCGCGAGCTGGACATCATCACCTTCCGCCACTGGAAGAAAATCGAGGAAGCCGAGACCGCCGCGGCCCGCTCAGGTGCCCCGCGCGAGAAGTTCGTCGATATCGCCGAGATGATCCGGGCCGCGCGATAAGGGCCAGGCTACACCCGCATCGGCATCAGGACATACAGCGCGGCGCTCTTGTCGTCCTGGCGGATCAGCGTGGGCGCGCCGGCATCGGCTAGATGCAATTCGACGGTATCGCCATCAATCTGGCCGAGGATGTCCTTGAGATAATTGGCGTTAAAGCCAATCTCGAACCCGTCCGAGGCATATTGCGCGGGCAGTTCCTCGGCGGCGGTCCCGTTGTCGGGGCTCGTCACCGATAGCGTCACGCGGTCCGGCTCCAGCCCCATCTTGACCGCGCGGGTCTTCTCCGTGGCGATCGTCGCAACGCGGTCAACGCCTTCGTAGAAGCTGCGCGGGTCGAGCTTCAGCAGCTTGTCGTTGCCGGTGGGGATTACGCGGCTGTAATCGGGGAACGTGCCGTCAATCAGCTTGCTGGTCAGCACCACGCCGCCTTCGCCGCCCAGTGTAAAGCGGATTTTGCTGGCCGACAGATCGACTTGCACATTACCGTCCAGCGACTCTTCGAGCAGCTTGCGCAATTCGGCCACCGCCTTGCGCGGCACAATTACGTCGGGCATCCCCTCGGCACCCTCGGGCCGCGGCAGGGTGAAGCGGGCAAGCCGGTGGCCATCGGTGGCGGCAGCCTTCAATACAGGGCGATCTTCATCCGATACGTGCAGGAAGATGCCGTTCAGATAATACCGTGTCTCTTCGGTCGAGATCGCGAAACGGGTGCGGTCGATCAGTTCCGCCAGTAGCTTGGCCGGGATTTCGAAGCTGGTGGGCAGGTCGCCCTCGACAATTACCGGGAAATCGTCGCGCGGCAGGGTCGGCAGCGAGAACCGGCTGCGGCCGGCCTTCACCGCCATGCGGTTTTCTGCCGTTTCGAGGCTCACCTGGCTGCCTTCGGGCAGCTTGCGGGCGATATCGAACAGCAAATGCGCCGATACCGTCACCGCGCCCGGCTGATCGACCGAGGCGGCAGCCATGTTTTCCACCACCTGAAGGTCGAGGTCGGTCGCCATCACCCGCAGCATCCCGCCATCCACCGCTTCGATCAGCACGTTGGAGAGGATCGGGATGGTATTGCGCCGTTCCACCACGGATTGCACGTG
The DNA here is from genome assembly GCF_016461955.1 of Qipengyuania sp. YIM B01966. Lineage (GTDB taxonomy): Bacteria > Pseudomonadota > Alphaproteobacteria > Sphingomonadales > Sphingomonadaceae > QFOP01. Next base: position 275,271 of record NZ_JADMNM010000002.1, read on the forward strand.
CGAGAGGCACCGCAGCAGCGTTGCGCGTTCAATCGTTGCCTTCATCGATCCTCGGCCTTCACCTGTTCCCTTGCCGCGCCGTGCAGGCGGAATCGCCCTTGGCGCGCAAACCCATCGCGAGCATCCTTAGCGGGGCCGACCGGAGGGGCAAGCACGGCTGCAAAGGGCGTTTCATTCCTTGGGGATAACGCGCGGGCCTCAGCCCAGCATCGCCATCCCGCCGTTAACGTGAAGCACCTGCCCGGTAACATACCCGGCCTCGCGACTGGCGAGATAGGCGGCCGCGGCGCCAATATCCTCGCCCTCGCCCATGCGGCCCATCGGGATCTTGCTGGCCAGCGCCTCTTTCTGGGCGTCAGGAAGGGCATCGGTCATCGCCGTGCGGATAAAACCGGGTGCGATGCAGTTGACCGTCACGCCCCGGCTGGCGATCTCCTGCGCGAGGCTCTTGGACATACCGACGATCCCGGCCTTGGCGGCAGAGTAGTTCATCTGCCCCGGATTGCCCGTGCTGCCGACGATCGAGGTGACCGAGATGATCCGCCCGAAACGGGCCTTCATCATCGGCTTGGCGGCCGCGCGCATCAGGCGGAAAGTTGCCTCGAGGTTGATCTGGATCACCTCGGCCCATTCCTCATCCTTCATCCGCAAACCGAGATTGTCGCGCGTGATGCCGGCATTGTTCACCAGAATGTCGAGTTGGCCGAACGTGTCGAGTGTCGCTGGAATCAGTTCCTCGACGCTTTCGGGGCGGGAGAGGTCACAGGTCACCTCGACATGGTCGCCGCCCACCTCGTCGATCAGTTGTTCGCGGAACGCGCGCAGCTTGGCGCCGTTAGAGCCTGACAGCGCCACCCGCGCACCCTGCGCCGCGAGCGCGCGGGCAATTGCCGAACCGATCCCGCCGCTGGCGCCGGTGACCAGGGCGGTCATGGCATGAAGGTCGAACATCACCCGATCTCCTTCATCAGCGCTTCGATATCGGCCATTGTCATAATGCTATCGGCGCGCGCTTCGCGGTCGATGCGGCCGATCATCGGACCGACCACCTTGCCGCCCAGTTCGACAAAATGTTCCACCCCCGCCTCGCGCATCGCCAGTACGCTCTCGCGCCAACGCACGCGGCCCGTGACTTGCTGAACCAGCAAGTCCGCGATCTGAGTTGGCTCGCTGGCCGGTGCGGCGGTGACATTGGCGAACACCGGCAGTCGTGGCGCGCCCGGTGGGGTCGCGCCAAGCGCCTCGGCCATGCGGTCGGCGGCCGGCTGCATCAGGCTGCAATGAAACGGCGCCGATACCGGTAGCGAGATAGCGCGCTTGATGCCGTGCTCCTTGGCGAGGCCGATGGCGCGCTCGATCGCGCCGGCATGGCCCGACAGCACGACCTGCGAAGGATCGTTGTCATTGGCGATCTGGCAGACTTCCCCCTCGGCCGCCGCCTCGGCAAGGCCTTGCGCGCTGGCAAGGTTAGCCCCGAGCAGCGCGCACATCGCGCCTTCGCCCACCGGCACCGCCGCCTGCATCGCCCGCCCGCGTATTTTGAGCAGCCGCGCCGTGTCGGCCAGCGAGAAGGCGCCTGCCGCGCACAGCGCGCTATATTCGCCCAGCGAGTGCCCGGCGACGAAATCCGCGCGCTCGGTCAGCACCAGCCCGCCTTCACGCTCGAGCACGCGCAGTACCGCAATCGAGTGGGCCATGATGGCGGGCTGTGCATTCTCGGTCAGCGTCAGCGCGTCTTCCGGGCCCTCGCGCATGATCCGCGACAGGTTCTGGCCCAGCGCCTCGTCGACCTCCTCGAACACCTCGCGGGCGGCGGTGCTGCTGGCCGCGAGTTCGCTGCCCATCCCGACTTTCTGACTCCCCTGACCGGGGAACACGAATGCTCTCATCGCATCTGTCTCCTTGCCGCGCCGCCTATGAAACCTGCGTTGCACGGGCAAGCCCGAAGGGCACGATCCGGTTCTCCGCGTCATGGCCGATCTGCGCGCGGCCGAGATAGGGAATCCCCGTGCGCTCGGACCAATAGCGAGCGATCGCTTCCTCGTCGCAGCCGAACGCGCGGTCATTGACCGGCACCGCGCTGACCGTGCCCAGCCGCAATCCGGCTATGTCCGGCAACTGGGAGGTGATGTGGAAAAACAGCCGGTCCACCGCGTAAAGGTGTTCGGCCACCTCCTCGACCAGCACGACATGGCCCGACAGGTCAGGCATCAGCGGGGTGCCGACCAGCATCGCCAGCGTCATCAGGTTGAACGCGGCGACCGGCTCCGGGCCGAGCGCGGGCTCGACCCCACCCGGTAAACCGGCAAGCCAATCGAGCACCCGCGCCACCGCCGCCTCGCCATCCGTGCGCAGCACGTCGGTCGGCATCGGGGCATGCGTCTGGCGGCCGATTTGCCGGCCGTACAGCGCGCCGAGCAGCGTCCCGGTGTCCGAGTAGCCGAGATACTCCTTTCGCCCTCCAGCGGCCTCCAGCGCGCCGAGAAACGGCTCCGCAATCCGGGCCGAGCCGTAGCCGCCCTTGGCGAACCAGACGGCATCAAACGCCGGATCGTTGGCGCATTCGAGCAGTGCGGCGAGGCGCACGGCGTCGGAACCGGCGAAATGGCCTTCGCTGGCGAAGCACTGGTCGTGGAAATGCAATTCGAGCGCGGGGTAGTTTTCCGCGATCCGCAGCACCCGCTCCGCAGCCTCGCGGGCAAGCGGGGCGCCGGGCGCGCAGATGGCGATGCGTTTCATGCCCACCGCCCTAGCCTCGCCCCGGTGCCGCGTGAAGGGCGATTGCCTGCACCCCAAACCGTTGTTAGCGGCCCCGCATGACCGACGCCCATGTCCCGCTCGACCTCGCCGCCCGCCCGTGGTTCTTCTGCGGCATCGGCGGGTCGGGGATGCTGCCGCTGGCGCAGATCCTCAAGGCAGCCGGAGCTGAGGTGGCCGGGTCCGACCGCAGCCGTGACCAGGGCCGCACGCCGGAGAAATTCGCCGCGCTGGAGGCGCAAGGGTTCACGCTGTTCCCGCAGGACGGAAGCGGGATCAGCAACCCGCAGCAGATCCTCGTCGCGTCCGCCGCGATTGAAGATTCGGTGCCGGAAATCGCGAGGGCCGCCGAGCTCGGCTGCCTGCGGCTGACGCGGGCGCAGTTGCTCTCGGCGCTGTTCAACCGCGCGCCGACCGGCGTCGCGGTGGCCGGGACCAGCGGCAAATCGACCGTCACCGCGATGCTTGCCTGGATCATGTCCGAAGCAGGACTGGACCCCACGATCATGAACGGGGCGGTGATGAAGAACTTCGTTACCTCCGACAATCCGCTCGCCAGCGCGCGGATCGGAGCTGGCGGCGTGTTTGTCAGCGAGGTAGACGAAAGCGACGGTTCGATCGCGCTTTACCGCCCCGCGGTGGGCGTGCTCCTCAATGTCAGCCTCGATCACAAGAGCATGGCTGAGTTGCGCGCGCTGTTCGGCGATTTCCTTGCCGCATCTGCCAGCGCGGCGATCAATGCCGACGATGCCGAGGCGCTGGCCCTGCGACACCTGGCGGCGGAGGTGCTGACCTTCGGTTTCGCCGCCAGTGCTGAGATCGGCGTTGTCGAGGGAAGCGCGGCGTTCGGGGCCGGCAGCTCGACCGCGACCATCTGCGACCGGCGGAGCGGCGTTGAACACCCTCTGCATCTGCCGATGCCGGGCCGGCACAACCTGTCGAACGCGCTGGCCGCGCTGGCCGGCGCCAACCTCGCCGGCGTGCCGCTGGCCGACGGGGTCGCCGCGCTGGCGCGCTTTGCCGGCCTTGCCCGCAGGTTCGACGTCATCGGCACCAGCCCGGCCGGCGTGACCGTGATCGACGATTTCGGGCACAACCCCGAGAAATGCGCCGCCACGCTGCGGACCCTCAAAACCAGCCCCGGCCACGTCATCGCGCTGTTCCAGCCCCACGGCTACGGCCCGCTGCGGCAAATGGGCGCGGAACTGGCCGAAACCTTTGCCCGCGAACTCGGCCCTGACGACATCGCGATCTTCACCGACCCGGTCTATTTCGGCGGCACGGTTGATCGCAGCGAAGGAAGCGAACGGATCGTCGCGCTGATCGCGGGCGCTGGCCGCACCGCGGTCCACATTGCGGACCGAGACGAAGCCGGCGACTTTATCGCCGCACACGCCAAGCCCGGCGACCGCGTGGTGATCATGGGCGCCCGCGACGACACGCTGACCCAGTTCGCCCGCGACCTGCTCGCCCGCCTCCCCTGAGGTCAGTGCGCCCCCTTCCCGGTGATCTTCTCGACCAAAGGCAACACGGTGTAGACGATGATCATTCCGATCACGAAGCCGACCACGGCCGAAATCGCCGCGTAAGTCGCCCAGCCTAATATCCCGCCGAGCGGACCGGTGGCATGCTCGACCGCATGCTGCACCCCGTGACCCCATTCCGCCGGCGCATGCCAGCCCAGTTCCTCCAGCCCGTGGAGGATGATCCCCCCGCCGACCCACAGCATGGCGATGGTCCCCACCACAGACAGGAAGGTCAGCAATTTGGGCATAGCGGCAAGCAGTCCGCGCCCGACAGCCTGCGCCGCAGCCTGCGGTTTCTTCGACAGATGCAGACCGACATCATCCATCTTCACGATCAGCGCCACGGCACCATACACCAGAATGGTAATCCCGATGCCCACAAGCGCGAGGATGATGCCGCGGGTGACCAACGTCTCTGCCGCCACCTCGTTTAGCGTGATGGCCATGATTTCGCCCGATAGGATAAGGTCGGTGCGAATGGCCCCTGCGACGCGGTCCTTTTCAAACTGTTCGATGTCTTCGATCGGATCTTCGAGCGTCTGGCCGTGTTTCTCCCCGCCCAGCTTCTCGAGGATTTTCTCTGCACCTTCGAAGGCGAGATATGCGCCCCCGAGCATCAGTATCGGAACGATGGCCCACGGAAGAAATTCGCTGAGGATCAAGGCCGCCGGCAGCAGGATCAGCAGTTTGTTCTTGAGGCTGCCGCGAGTAATCCGGGCAATCATCGGCAATTCGCGCGAAGGGTCGAGGCCGGTGACATAGGACGGGGTTACCGCCGCATCGTCGATCACCACGCCGGCCGCCTTGGTGCTGGCGCGCCCGGCGGCGACGCCAATATCATCGACCGAGGCCGCAGCGGCGCGGGCAATCACGGAAATATCGTCAAGCAGTGCCATGAGGCCGCCGGGCATGTGTGTTATCCTTCTGTCCTGTTCGCTGTCCTAGTGCGTTGATATGGCCGGGCTGGCAAGGCGCCCCGCACCTTCTCTGCCCGACCGGTAGCCGCCGCTTGCATTTTGTGCCCGGTCCGCTATGGGCGCGCCTCCCGGCGTTAACGGCGGGAATGAAGAAAGCCGGAGGGGCTCCGCAATCCCGCGGATCAGCCAGCGATCGGCCACGAACATGGAAGGACCGCGAAGATGGCTCTGTACGAGCACGTCTTTCTCGCGCGCCAGGACCTCTCGCAGGCCCAGGTTGACGCGCTGGCCGCACAGGCCACCGAAATCATTGAAGCGAATGACGGCAAGGTGACGCGCACCGAGACCTGGGGCCTCAAGAACCTGGCCTACAAGATCGACCGCAATCGCAAGGCCCACTTCGTGATGCTCAACATCGAAGGCCCGGGCTCGGTCGTTGCCGAACTCGAGCGCCAGACGCGCATCAACGAAGATGTCATCCGCTACATGACCATCCGCATCGAAGAAGCGCCCGATGGCCCGTCGGTGATGATGCGCAAGAACGACCGCGACCGGAAGCGTCGCTCTGACCGTGAGGAGCGCGACTGATGGCCCGCCCGTTTTTCCGCCGCCGCAAATCATGCCCTTTCGCGGGCAAGAACGCGCCGCAGATCGATTACAAGGATGTGCGCCTGCTCCAGGGCTTCATGTCCGAACGGGGCAAGATCGTCCCCAGCCGCATCACCGCCGTCAGCGCGAAGAAGCAGCGTGAGCTCGCCAAGGCGATCAAGCGCGCGCGCCATATCGGCCTGCTGCCCTACATCGTGAAGTAAGGAGCGACCGACATGGATATCATTCTGCTCGAACGGATCGAGAAGCTCGGCACGATCGGCGATGTCGTCTCGGTCAAGGACGGCTATGCCCGCAACTTCCTGCTGCCGCAGAAGAAGGCGCTCCGCGCCAACGATGCGAACCGCAAGGTGTTCGAAGCCAATCGCGAACGGCTCGAAAAGGAAAATGCCGAGCGCCGCAGCGAAGCCGAACAGCATGGCGAAAAGGTTGCCGGCGCCGAAGTGGTGCTGATCCGCGCCTCGTCGAACACCGGCCAGCTCTACGGCTCGGTCAATGTGCGCGACATCGTCGCCGCGCTGTCCGAACAGGGCCACCAGATCGACAAGCGCCAGGTGATCATGGGCACGCCGATCAAGAATATCGGGATGCACGACGTCCGCGTCGATCTGCACCCCGAAGTTTCGGTGACGATCAAGGCCAATGTCGCCCGGTCGGACGACGAAGCCGAATTGCAGCGCCAGGGCGTAGACGTGATGGCGGCGATGTTTGCCGAAGACCAGGCAGCCGAAGGCGGCGCTGGCTTCACCGAAGCGGTCGACCCGTCGCTCGAACCCGGTGAAATCCCGGCCGATATGCTCGAAGCCACCGATGGTGCGGATCAGGCCTGAGCCTCGTTTCCGCGCAACAGATCGAGGGGCGCAGCCGAAAGGTCGCGCCCCTTTTTCGTGCCTGACGGTTTGCGAAGGTGACAGACGTCGCGTCGCACGATTTGCGTAAGCGCTTGATTTGGCTGCACGTTTGGCGAACCCGTGTGACTTTCCGGGCCAGGGGTGTCGCCTTTGGTCGTCAGGTGCGGTGGCAAGCGGGGTGACGGGGCGCAGGCAGGACATTCGCCAGCGCTAACACGCGATGGCGGATGTAGGACATTCCCAAGAAAAGAGGGCGGCAGCGCGAAAGCACCGCCGCCCTTTCGCTATCATGCGTCCTTGCCGCCCGGCGTATGAATACCGGGAAGCGGCGGCACGGGCTGCGGCGGGATATCCGGATCGTCTTCGTGCACGTCGATGATGCCGCGACCGACGTGGCTGCGCTGGCGGCTGTAGAAGAAATACACCAGCAGCCCGATCACGGCCCAGAGCGCGAAGAGCAGCTTGCTCTTCTCATCAAGGCTCCAGAACAGATAGACACAGCCGGCAATCGACAGCGGCGCAACCAGCGCCACCAGCGGCGTGCGGAAGGGCCGATGGCGCGTCGGGTCGGTCCGTCGCAACAGCAGCACGGCGAGCGACACTGCAGCAAAGGCGAACAGCGTACCCGAGTTCGAGATGTTGGCGAGCTGCCCGACGGGGAAGAACCCGGCAAAAAGCGCCACCGCGATCCCCGTCAGCACCGTCACGAAATGGGGTGTCTGATAACGCGGATGAATCTTGCTGAACGCGGCCGGCAGCAACCCGTCGCGGCTCATGGTGAAGAAGATGCGGGTCTGGCCGAACATCATCATCAGCACCACCGAAGGCAGCGCCAGGATAGCGGCAAGCCCCACCAGATTGCCGATCTGCGGCCAGCCGATCTCGCGCAGCGTCCACGCCAGCGCTTCCTTCGAGCAGACCACCGCCTGGTTGCCGATCGCACCGCAAGCATCGGTCAGCGCACGGCTGCCCGGTTCCAGCGCCTCCCCGCCGCTGAGGCCGACCGGCTGCGCGCCCACCGTGCCGATAACGCCCGCCGCGACCAGCAGGTAGAAGATGGTGCAAATGCCGAGGCTGCCGATCAGCCCGATCGGCATATTGCGCTGGGGGTTGCGGGTTTCTTCGGCAGCGGTCGAGACCGCGTCGAAACCGACATAGGCGAAGAAGATCGAAGCCGCCGCAGCGCTGATCCCGCCGAAGCCGAGCGGGCTGAACGGTTCGAACTTCTCCATGTTCATCACCGGAATCGCCAACACGATGAACGCGGTCAGCGCGACGATCTTCACGCCCACGAGGATCGCATTGGCCGTGGCGGATTCCTTTGTCCCGCGAACCAGCAGTAGCGTGACGAGCAATGCGATCGCCATGGCGGGCAGATTGATCGCCCCCCCGTCGAACGGCCCAAGCGTCAGCGCGTCGGACACGTCGGTGCCGAACATGTGTTCGATATAGCCGATCATATAACCCGACCAGCCGACGCTGACCGCGCCTGCCGCAACGGCATATTCGAGGATCAGCGCCCAGCCGACCATCCAGGCGATCAATTCGCCCATCACCGCATAGCTGTAGGTGTAGGCCGAACCCGAAACCGGCACCATCGAGGCCATCTCGGCATAACAGAGTGCGGCGACGGCGCAGACCACACCGGCAATGATGAAGCTGACCATCATCCCCGGCCCCGCCTTTTGCGCGGCTTCGGCGGTCAGCACGAAAATGCCGGTGCCGATAACGGCGCCGATCCCCAGCATGGTCAGCTGGAAGGCACCCAAGGATCGGTGCAGCGATTTCTTTTCCGCCGTCGCCAGAATGGCGTCGAGCGGCTTGACGCGGTCAAGGAGCATCAGCCCTGTTCCCTTATTTTCCGGGGGCCGTCGCGGCTCCCCTCCCTCTATGCGCGCGAAGCTAGCGGAGCGGGGCGTCAGCGCAAGCGCCAAGTGCGCCCTTTCCCCAAGGGCGCGCGGGGATTAGAGGCTTGCCCATGTCCACCACTTTCCAGCTCGACACCAGCACCAGCCGCGCCAATCCCACGCCTTCGCCGATGAAGCGGCTGACCGTGCCGGCGATCCGGGCGCGAAAGAAGGGGGGCGCGGTCGATACCCCGATCGTCATGCTCACAGCCTATACCGCCCGGCAGGCGCAATTGCTCGATGCGCATTGCGATCTGCTGCTGGTCGGGGATTCGCTCGGTCAGGTGATTTACGGGCTGCCCTCGACCGTGCCGGTCACGCTCGACATGATGGCCAATCATGCCGCTGCGGTAGTGCGGGGATCGTATCATGCGGTGGTGGTGGTCGATATGCCGTTCGGGTCGTACGAAGCCTCCCCGCACCAGGCGTTCGCCAGCGCCGCGCGGCTGCTGAAGGAAAGCGGTGCGGCGGCCATCAAGCTCGAAGGCGGCGCGGCGATGGCCGACACGGTCGCCTTCCTCAGCCAGCGGGGCATTCCGGTGATGGGCCATGTCGGCCTGACCCCGCAAGCGGTCAACGTGCTCGGCGGTTATGGCGCGCGCGGGCGCAGCACGGCGGAAGCCGACAAGATCACCGGCGATGCGCGGGCACTCGATGATGCGGGCGCGTTTGCAATCGTGGTCGAAGGGGTGGTCGAACCGATCGCGATTGCGATTACCGAGCAGGTTTCGTGCCCGACCATCGGCATCGGTGCCTCTGCCCGCTGTGACGGGCAGGTGCTGGTGACCGAGGACATGCTGGGCATGTTCGAGCGCGTGCCCCGCTTCGTCAAACGCTACGGCGACCTGGCCGCTACCATCGAGGCGGATGTTGCGCGCTATGCCGAAGAAGTGCGCGCGCGCAGCTTCCCGGGGCCGGAGCAAACCTATCAGCCGAAGTGAGGGGTGCCTTGTGCCATGCCCCCTTCGACAAACCAGCTCAGGGTGAGTGGGGGTTGTTAATCTCGCACGCCAACGCCGCTCAGGCTGTGCTTGTCGAAGCCCCTCGCGCCATGCACCCTTCGACCAGCTCAGGGCGAGCGGGTCTTAATGAATTTGCACCCCCCACCCGCTCAGGCTGAGCTTGTCGAAGCCCCTCGCACCAATCACCCCCCCGCGCCCTTGCTCTTTCAGCCCAGCACCCTTAGCGGCGCGGGGCATGACGACTTTCCGCAAATATTACGGCTTCTCGCTGATCTTCACCCTCTTCTGCCTCGCGCTGGGCGCTTGGTATGGCTGGTCGAGCACGGGCTCGCTCAGGGCGACGCTTGGCATGCTGTGGATCATCGCGGTCCTCTCGGTGCTCGAAATCTCGCTCAGCTTCGATAATGCGGTGGTGAATGCCTCGGTCCTGAAGGATATGGACAAGGTCTGGCAGCGCCGCTTCCTGACCTGGGGTATCGCTTTTGCTGTGTTCGGAATGCGGGTGGTGTTTCCGCTCGCCATCGTGGCCATCGCCGCAGGCCTCGGGCCGATGGAAACGATCCGCCTGTCGCTTAACGATCCGGCCGAATACGAACGGATCGTGAGTTCGGCCCATGTCGGAATAGCCGGTTTTGGCGGCGCCTTCCTGGCGATGGTCGGCCTCAAATTCTTTTTCGACGCCGACAAGGATGTGCACTGGATCGGCAAGCTCGAACGCTTTCTCGGCCGGTTCGCCGCGCTGCCCGCTGCCGAGATCGCGCTGCTGCTTCTGGCGCTGTGGGGCATTTCGACACTGCTGGCGGATGCCGATGCGCTGACCTTCCTCGTCGCGGGCATCCTGGGCCTGGTGACGTTCATTGCTGTCGAGGGCGTCAGCACCATCCTCGAACTGCAGGAGGAAAAACACGCGCTCGCCGGGGCTGCTGCACGCAGCGGGCTTGGCGGGTTCATCTACCTCAACATCCTCGACGCATCGTTCAGCTTCGACGGGGTGATCGGCGCCTTCGCGCTGTCGAACAACATGATCGTCATCGCGCTCGGCCTCTCGATCGGCGCCATGTTCGTGCGTTCGATGACCATCCACCTGGTCGAGAAAGGGACGCTGGCCGAATATCGCTATCTCGAACATGGCGCGTTCTGGGCGATCATCGTGCTCGGCGCGATCATGTTGCTGTCGGCCCGGTTCCATATTCCCGAGACGATTACCGGGTTGATCGGGGCGATCCTGATCGGTCTGTCGCTGTGGTGGTCGGTGCGCTACAAACGCCGTCATCCCGAGGCGGATGATGATCGCCATGTGGTGCCAGGCGGCTAGCGAGCGGCGCTGACAGCATCAGCTGCAGCAGATGATAGGCGAGCAGCGGCACCATAACCATGCCCGCCTTGCCCGCCGGGAACAGCACCAGCGCGAGCGGCGCGCCGACTGCCGCGCTTTTATGCGCGCCGGCAAACAGGAACGAGATGCGCCGCGCACGGTCGAATCTGGCCAGCCCGCCAACCAGCCATGCGCCGCCGAAGCCGACCGCCAGCATCGCCGCAACGCCCGCCAGCAGCACCGCCCAGCCGGCCCCGTCGAGCCGCTGCCACAGCCCCTGCACCACCGCGCCCGAGAACGCGACATAGACCGCCATGGAAATCGCAAACCGGTCCAGCCAGCTGATTAATCGCCGGTGATCGCCGATGAACGGGCGCAGCCAGGGCTGCATCGCCTGCCCCAGCGCGAAGGGCAGCAGCAGGATCATCGCCACCTTGCCGAAACTGGACCAGTTGAGCGCCGCCGCCCCGCTGCCGGCGAGCAGCGCAAACAGCGGCGCGGTCAACACCACCCCGGCGAGCGACAGGGTGGCCGCCGCGACGACCGAGCTGGCAACACTGCCCCCGGCGAGCGAACTGTAGGCGGTTGCCGATTGGACAGTGGACGTCACCGTGCCGAGATAGATGAACCCGAGTGCGACCAGCGGCGGCAGCGCCGGGCCGATTAGCTGGTGCACACCTAGCCCGGCAAGCGCCATCACGCCGAAGCAGAACAGCGCCAACAGGCCGAGGAAACGCCAGTCGCGCATCCCTCGCCCGACCTCTGCCCGTTCGAGCCGCAGCCCATTCAGGAAAAACAGCATGAAGATCCCGCCATCCGAGATCGCCTTGACGATGGTCAGCGGGGTGCCGCTCGCCGGCAGCAGGCTGGCGAGTGCAATCGCCAGTAGCAGCAGGCGCACCAGCGGATCGAACATGGCGGCAAGGCGGGCGAGCATCGCCGCTGGGTGCACGCCGGCGTGCCCCTTGTCGAGAGCGGTCAGCGCCGCGCGAGCTGGCCGCGTGTCGCCTGGGCGAGCGTGACGTTCAGCGGGGCGGCCGGGTTGCCCGCACCCGCCGCTTCGAGCGCGCTGGCAAGGGTGCGGCGGATTGCGGGATCGGCGCGGTGCAGGCGGAAGGCGCGCCTTGCATAGGTTTCAGCCGCACTCGCCTGCCCTGCTGCCAGCGCCTGGTCGGCGCGCAGCGCCCAGGCGGCGGGATCGCGTGGCCGCAGCCGAATGGCGCGCGCCGCCGGCTCCGCGCTCGCGGCAAGCTCGCCGCGCGCCAGCCGCAGCCGCGCCAGTTCGCGCGCCGCCACCCCGTCCATCGGCGCACGCGCGGCATAGGCGGACAACAGGCGTTCTGCGTCGCCCTCGCCCGTCCGCCGGGTCACCGCAAGCAGCCGTTCGACCAGCGGCCATGACAGGCGGATTTCAGCCGCCCGCCGGTAATGCGCCAAGGCCGCGGAAGGCCCGCCACCGACCAGTGCGGCATCGCCCGCCAGCAAGAGCGCGTCGAACGACCCCGGCGCGCGGGCCAGGTTCGCCTCGGCGACGCGCACCGCCTCGGCCCCCTGCCCGCTGGCGACCAGCCCACGCACCAGCATGAGCGCATCGCGCGGCGTCGCAGCACCGCGCGAGCGCGCCCCGTCGAGGCTGCCATCAGGCGCAATCGGCACCAGCGCCAGCGAATTGCGCGGGCGCGCCGCCGCGTCGAGGTAGAGCGCCGCCGTCCTTCGGTCGCCCAATTGCTCATATGCGCGGCCGACCAGCAACTGGAGATAGGGCGCCGCACTGTCCCGACGGGCCGGGATCGCAAAGCGATAGACCAGTTCCTCATTGGCGCCGCCAGCGGCGAGCGCGCGGGCAAGCAGCAGAGTGACGCGGGCATTATCGGGCTGCAACCGCCGCAACCGCGACAATTGCGATGCCGCTGCTTCTGGATTGCCGTTCTCAAGGTCGGTTATGGCCGATAGCAGGATCGCCGCCGGCACCCGCCGCTCGATCTCGCCGCTGCGCAACAACAGCGTCCGTGCGAGCCGGAAATCGCCGCCCCGCGCCGCAATCACCGCCTGAAGATAAAAGGCGCGCTGGTCCTTCGGGGCCAGTTCTGTCAATCGCCTTATATCGCGCAGCGCCGCCCGGGCCTGTCCGAGATCGCCAAGCGTCGAGGCGCGTTCGACCAGCAGGTTACTATCGTCAGGAGCGAGCGCCAGCGCCCGGTCGAGCAGCGCCAGCGCGCGTGGCATGTCCCCCGCATCGCGCAGCAATTGCGCGCGCAATTCAAGCGCAGCGGGATCGTCGGGCCCCAGCGCCAGCGCCCGGTCGGCCGCCTCGATCGCCTGCAATTGCTCGCCGCCCCGATACCGCAGCCGCGCAATCGCCACCCATAGCGCGATGCTTTCCCCGCCTGCAGCCAGCGCTTTGTCGAACGCCCGGCCCGATGCAGGCAGATTGCCGGCGCGATATTCCAGTTCGCCTAGTGCGCTGTAACCCTCACCTTGTGACTCGGCAGAGAATTTCTCCGGCCCCAGCCATTGCCGCGCGGCAAGCAGATCGTTTTGCAGCAATTCCGCACGGCCGAGCGACGCGGCAAGTTCGGGCTGGGGCACGCCGGCATCGAGGGCATCGCGCAACGCCGCCTCCGCCGCGACGCCGTCGCCCCGGGCCAGTGCCTCTTGCGCCCGGCCGAGCGGCGCTTCGCGTTCGGCCGGACCGGCACAGCCCGCGATTGCCACCAGCAGCAACGCGGCAATGAGCCCGTGTCGGCGCCTGGCAGGTTCAGGCGTGCAGGTCATACTGCTTTAAAAGATCATACAGCGTGGGCCGACTGACCCCGAGCAAGCGCGCCGTGTTCGAGATGTTGCCATCGCTGCGGGCCAGTGCATGCCGGATCAGGCGCCGATCCGACGCCTCTCGCGCGGATTTGAGGTTGAGCGCGACGGGTTCGTCCGAATCCACGCCCAGATCGAGATCCTCGGCATGAACCATCTTGCCTTCAGCCATGATCACCGCGCGCTTCACGCGGTTTTCGAGTTCGCGAACATTGCCCGGCCACCTCCAGCCGTCGATCGCCGCAAGGGCATCTGAGGCAAAGCCCTTCACCTGCGGGTTCATCTCGCCGGCGAAACGGTGCAGGAACGCCTTAGCCAGCAGCGCCGCATCGCCCGGCCGTTCCGCCAGCGGGGGGATGCGGATGACAATCTCGGCAAGGCGGTAGAACAGATCCTCGCGGAACGTGCCAGCGGCAATCATCGCTTCGAGATCCTGATGCGTCGCGCAGACGATGCGCGTATCGACCGCGATTTCCTGCCGCCCGCCGATCCGCTCGATCGTGCGCTGCTGGAGAAAGCGCAGCAGCTTGACCTGCAAGGCAAGCGGGATGTCGCCCACCTCGTCAAGGAATAGCGTGCCGCCCGATGCCTGCTCGATTTTGCCCTCGGTCGTCTTGACCGCCCCGGTGAAGGCGCCCTTCTCGTGCCCGAACAGCTCGCTTTCGAGCAGCGTTTCGGGGATCGCCGCGCAATTGATGGCGACAAAGGCGCCGCTGCGCCGATTGCTCGCCTCGTGCACGCCCCGGGCCAGCAATTCCTTGCCCGTCCCGCTCGCGCCCAGAAGTATTACCGCAACATCGGCTTTCGCCACGCGTTCGATAGTGCGCGTGACCTTGAGCATTTCGGGGGCGGCGGTGATGATCCCGCCCAGACCCGGCGCGGCGCCGGCGGTGGCCTTCAGCGCCAGCCGGCGGTTTTCGCTTTCCAGGTCGTGCACCGCAAATGCGCGGCGCACGATCAGGCCCAGTTCCTCGATATCGACCGGCTTGCGATAGAAATCATACGCGCCGCGCTCGATCGCAGTCAGCGCGCTTTCGCGCGCGCCATGTCCCGAGGCGACGATCACCTTGGTATCGGGCTTCAGCGCGATGATCGCGTCGAGTACGGCAAAGCCTTCGCTGGTCCCGTCGGGGTCCGGCGGCAGACCCAGGTCGAGCGTCACCACATCGGGCTGTTCGGCGCGCAAGGCGGCGATCGCGCTGTCCCGATCGGGCGCACAGGTAACCGCAAAATCCTCATAGGCCCATTTGAGCTGCGCGGAGAGGCCGGCATCATCCTCGACCACCAGCAGCCGGCGCTGTTCGGGCTGTTTCATGCGACGTCTTTCTGTTCAGGGGCGCTGGCGATTGCCTGCGTTCCGGCAAGCGGCAGTGTGAGAATGAAGCGCGTGCCCAGCCCCTCGCGCGATTCGACCTCCAACTGCCCCCCCATGGCGCGGATCAGTTCGCGCGCCTCGAAAGCACCGATGCCGAAACCGCCCGGTTTCGAGGAAATGAACGGGCTGAACAGCGAGTGGCGCAGGAATTGCGGGGTCATGCCGGTGCCGGAGTCGACGATCTCGAGCCTGGCGGAAAGGCGCTCGCGGACGGTCTGGACCACCACCGGCACGCCTTCGGACGACGCATCGAGCGCGTTCTGCACCAGATGAGTAAGCGCCTGTTCGAGCGCTTCCTCGTGCCCCAGCACAGGGCAGCTTTCCTCGCCGGCGACGAACACCCGATGGGGGGGTAAAAATCCGCTCGCAACCTTGCGCGCCAGCGCCGCCAGGTCGAGCGGCGCCGCAGGCGCGGCTGCGCCGGGGCGCCCGTAGCGTCCCAGCCGTGCCAGGAGCGCATTGAGCTTGTCCGCACTATTGCGGAGCGTGACCATCATATCGGCGCGGAAAGCGGGGTTCTCGGCGTGCCGTTCGGCATTGCGGGCAAGCAGCGCAAGCTGGCTGGCGAGGTTCTTTATGTCGTGCATGACAAAGGCGATGCGGCGATGAAACTCGTCAAACCGGGCTGCTTCGGCCAACGCCTGCTGGGCGGACTGCTCGGCCAGATAGGAGGCAAGCTGCCGTCCGGCGATGCGAAACAGGTCGAGGTCTTCCCAATCGAGGCGCCGCGGTGCCGCAGGACGGGCCAGCAGAACGATCCCTGCCAGCCGGTCGAAATGAAGCAGCGGCACCAGCACCCATGCTTCGTTTTCGGCGAGCAACCAGGCGGGCGCCATTTCCGGCGCCAGGGGTGCAGACCGGCCGGCGCGTATGTCGTCGAGGTCGACAATGTATCCGCCCGGTTCGAGCGCGGCGACCAGCGGCTCTGCCAGCGGTTCGGCGACCGTGGCAAGCCCGGTCCACTGCCACTGCGCGGCCATCTCCAGCCCACCGTGTTCCGCTGCGGGCATGAACAGCGCGCCGCGTTCGCTGCCGGCAATATCGGCCAGCGCCTGCACCGCGCGAACGGCAAGCTCGGCTTGCTGCCGGTCGGGGCGGCCGATGGTTTCGGTAAAGCGCAGCCATTCGGCACGGTAGTCATACCGGTGGGCGAACAGGTGCTTGAGCAGCGTGACCCGCACCCAGCCATAGAGCCGCGCCGAGGGAAACCAGCGTAGCGCCAGAATGGCAGCGGCAAGCACGAACAGCGCCTGCACCGCGATCCCGCCACCGCCGCCGGCCGCAGCCAGTTCGCGCGCCGTCCACAGCATTCCGCCGAGATATACCGCGATCATGGTGAACACGATCACCCGCAGCATCACCGCGCGAGACGGGCTGAACCGCAGCGACTTGGTGCGCGCATTCATCAGCCGTACCAGCAGCAAGCACGCCAGCGTCGCGGCAAACACCGCGACCCCGACCAGCCAGATGGCGCCGGTCATCGCGCGCCTTCCGACCACAGGATGACCCGCAACGTCTGCAGCAGGATCACCAGGTCGAGGAAGGGGGTGTAGTTCTTTGCGTAATAGAGGTCATATTCGAGCTTGTGGCGGGCATCCTCGATCGACGCGCCATAGGGATAGTTGATCTGCGCCCAACCGGTAATGCCGGGCTTCACCATGTGACGTTCGGCATAATATGGCAGCTGCTGTGCGAGGTCGGCGACAAAATGCGGGACTTCAGGGCGGGGCCCGACAAAGCTCATCCTTCCCGAAAGCACGGTCCACAATTGGGGTAACTCGTCTATCCGAACCTGGCGGATGAACCGGCCGACGCGGGTCACGCGCGGATCGTTGACCGTCGCCCATTTGGCCCCGTCGCGCTCGGCGTCAGTGCGCATCGAGCGCAGCTTGAGCAGGACGAACGGTTCGCCGTACAGACCGATGCGGGTCTGGCGGAACAAGGCCGGGCCCGGGCTGTCGAGTTTCACCAGCAGCGCAAACAGCGCGATCAGCGGGGCCGTCAACGCCAGCAGGATCAGGCTGACCACGACATCGAACACCCGCTTGACGGCAGCGGAAACCGTGCGACCCGAAGCGAAGCCGTCGGAAAAGATCAGCCACGACGGATTAAGCGTGTCGAGGTCGACGCGGCCCGTTTCGCGTTCCATGAAAGTGCCGAAATCATTGACATCGACTCCCGCAGTCTTGACCCGCAGCAGGTCTTTGAGCGGCAGCGAATTGCGGCGCTCTTCCAGCGCCAGAACCACTTCGCTGACCCCGCGCGCGTCAACCAGCCGGCCCAGATCGCGCACATCCGCGCGCGGGATCGCGCCCTCGATGACAGCGTTGGCCTCGTTCATCGCGACATATTCGGCGATGGCGAAACCGGATTCGGGTTTTTCCGACAGATGTTTCAGCCGCAGTGCGCGCTTGCCATCGCCCAGCACTACAATCCGCCGGCGGAACGCGTCCGCCCCCAGCAACCAGCCGACCAGCAACCGGTTGAACACCAGCGCGATAATCGCCAGCCCGATGGCATAGAGCAGGGTCGATCGCCAGAAGGCCGATCCCGGGATGAAAAATTCGATCACCGCCAGCGTGATGATGCCCAGGCTTACAGCCACGATGAGCCGAGCAGCGGCATACCGCATCGATCGGAGCGCCGCCGCGCCATAGACGCCGACCGAAATCATCGCCAGCAGCATCACCGCGGCAAACACGCCCAGCGCCGTCCACCGCGCGACGATCGAGCCCAGCTGGCTGCCGATCTGATTTGCCCGGATCTGCCAGGCCAACTCGCCCGCGCCGAGTAGCACCACGAAATCGAGCGCAGCCAGTACCACCACCGCATGGGGGAAATAATGTTTGAACAGCCGGATCATACCGTCCCATCTGGCCAATATGGCTAACAGGTCGATAATGCCTGAGTGTGAACTGTCGGTAAATCTTACATGCGCGCCGCTATACTATCAGGCGAAACGGAACGGGCTCAGCCATTGTTCGCCGGACGTGAATTGCAGCTGCGCGCCGCGCGGTGGCAACGCCCGCTGCGCACACCCCGCGACCCGACATTGGCTGCAACCCTGCCCGATCATCATGGCTTCGTCCGCCCGAAGCGTCACGCCGCGCGCGAACGCGCATTGTTCGGCGAGCCGCGCTTCGAGGCCGAGCACGACGGCGAACTGCGCCTGCCCTGCCGGTCCGCCCAGCGTTCGACGCGAAATGGTCAGCCAGTGAGTCGGGCCCGCGGTAACCCCATCGACCCTCACGGGTTGGACGAGCGTATCGTCCGGTCGGGCAAACACCTGATGAACCTTCCATAGTGGGCAACTGGCTTCGCCCTCCAGAAAAGTGGCGCCGCTCGCGCCCGCAAATCGCTTGGAGATCTGGCCCGCCTGATCAAACCGCGCCATGAAAAAGGGCAGCCCGCGTTCCCCCACGCGCTGCAGCGTGGTCAGCCGGTGCGCCAGTTGCTCGAAACTCACCCCGAAGCGGTGGCGCAGGATGTCGAGATCGTAGCCGGTTGCCTCGCACGCGCGGAGGAAGCGGCGGTAGGGCATCAGCAGTGCGGCCGCGAAATAGGCCAGCAGGTGCCGTTCGAAAAACCGCCGCGCCGCCTCGTCCGCAAGGTTCGAGCCCGCAACGATGCCGGCGATTTCATCACGCGCTTCGAGCCGGGCGATCTGCAGCGCGACCTGAAAGGTGCGCGCTGACGGGCCGAGCATTTCCGAGAGCTGGACCTGCCGCGCGTGGAGATCGAGCCGGCGCAGCGCATCGGGCATCACCTCCTGCGGCAGAACCCGCACGGTCAACTGGTGGCGTTCGCGCAGCCGCTCGGCCAGCGCAGGCGCCAGTTCGCCGCGCGACAGGCGCAATTCATCGGCCAGCGCCTCGGCCGCATGGTCGAGATCGGCGAAGTGATTGTTCCAGCGCTCGATCTCGCGGCGCGATGTGACCAGCGGCGATGCCGGCCCGCCCGATAGGCCGCCAGCCGCATCCGCACCCTCGCCCGCCGCGTCATAGAGCGCGGCAAACGCCGCTGCGGCTTGCGGGGCGGCCGACAACAGCTCGACGATTTCCTCGCGGTCGATCCCGAACTGGGCAAACCGGCGGTCGGCGAAACGGCGCGCTAAACCGTCCACCCCGCCGATTTCAGACGCATGGCCGAGCGCGCGCGGATCGAGGTCGAAATCGCCGGTCAGGCTAAGCAGTACACGCGCCGATAACGGGCGCTGATTGCGTTCGATGAGGTTGAGATAGGTCGGCGAAATGCCGAGGCGCTGCGCCATCGCGGCCTGAGTCAGCCCCAGCCGCTTGCGCAGGCGACGCACCGCCGGACCGCTATAGAGAGCCTGCTCTGCCATTGTCACTTTCTTTACAACCTTACCTGCGAGTATGCGGTCATAGGTTAGTCCTGACAACATTTAGTGTAACTTTTTGTGTTGCGCCGCACAGATTGTCGCCATGCCAAGAGGCGAACCCCTCAGGAGCCTGTCATGACCTACCAGACCGCCATCGATCAGTTCGACCGCACCATTTCCGGTAACGGGACCGCCTGGGCTGCCATCGACGCAGAATCGGCGGCGCGGATGCAGGTCCAGAACCGCTTTCCCACCGGGCTCGACATTGCCCGCTACACCGCGCACATCATGCGCGAGGACATGGCTGCCTATGATGCGGACCCGGCCCATTACACGCAGTCGCTTGGCTGCTGGCACGGCTTCATCGCGCAGCAGAAGCTGATCAGCATCAAGAAGCATTTCGGCACCACCAAGCGCCGCTACCTCTATCTGTCGGGCTGGATGGTGGCCGCGCTGCGCAGCGAATTCGGCCCGCTGCCCGATCAGTCGATGCACGAAAAAACCAGCGTCCCGGCGCTGATCGGCGAACTCTACACCTTCCTCAAGCAGGCCGATGCGCGCGAGCTGGGCGGACTGTTCCGCGAACTCGACGCCGCCCGGACAAAGGGCGACGCGCTCGAAGCAAAGCGCCTCGAACAGGCGATCGATAACCACGAAACCCATGTCGTGCCGATCATCGCCGATATCGACGCCGGTTTCGGCAACGCCGAAGCGACCTATCTGCTGGCCAAGAAGATGATCGAAGCCGGCGCCTGCGCGCTGCAGATCGAAAACCAGGTCTCCGACGAAAAGCAGTGTGGCCACCAGGACGGCAAGGTCACTGTGCCGCACGAGGATTTCCTCCAGAAAATCCGCGCGATCCGCTATGCGTTCCTCGAACTGGGCGTGCCCGACGGGATCATCGTCGCGCGGACCGACAGCCTCGGCGCAGGGCTGACCAAGCAGATCGCCTATTCGAAGGAACCGGGCGATCTGGGCGACCAGTACAACGCCTTCCTCGACTGCGACGAGGTCGATCCGGCCAACATCACCAACGGTCAGGTGTTCATCAGCCGCGACGGCAAGCTGCTCGCGCCCAAGCGCCTGCCGAGCAACTTCTACCAGTTCCGTGCCGGCACCGGCGAGGATCGCTGCGTGCTCGACTGCATCACCTCGCTCCAGCACGGCGCCGACCTGCTTTGGATCGAAACCGAGAAGCCGCATATCGAACAGATCGCCGGCATGGTGGACCGTATTCGCGAGGTCATTCCCAATGCTAAGCTGGTTTACAACAACTCGCCCAGCTTCAACTGGACGCTCAATTTCCGACAGCAGGTGTTCGACGCCTGGGAGCAGGAGGGCAAGGATCTTTCCGCCTATGACCGCGCTCGGCTGATGAGCGTCGATTATGACGGCACGGACCTTGCCGCCGAAGCCGACGAGCGCATCCGCACCTTCCAGCGCGATGCGGCGGCGCGAGCCGGCATCTTCCATCACCTGATCACGCTGCCGACCTATCACACGGCCGCGCTCAGCACCGATAATCTCGCCCGCGAATATTTTGGCGATGCGGGGATGCTGGGTTATGTCAAGAACGTCCAGCGCGAGGAAATCCGCCAGGGGATCGCCTGCGTGAAGCATCAGAACATGGCCGGGTCGGACATCGGCGATGATCACAAGGAATACTTTGCCGGCGAGGCGGCTCTGAAGGCCGGCGGCAAGGACAACACGATGAACCAGTTCGCGGCCGCCTGAGCGCGACACCGGTAAAGGAGTGCGACCATGACGGACGAAACCACCACCGAAAGCCGCGAACCGGCTCGCGCCCGCGCGCTGTTCTCGACCGCCGATTTCAAGCTGCTGCGTGCCGCGCTCACCAGCCATGCGCGGGTCACCGAGGACCGCGAGGAACTCGCCCGGATCAACGCACTGCACCACCGGCTCGGCACTTATTGCTGATCTCCTGGGGAGGAGATGACGGCCGTCGGCCCCTTATGGGTCGGCGGCCGTCAACCTTGTATGAACCATGTCTGGCAGGTCGGACGATACGATCGACGTCCTAAGGCCGGGCGATGGGCAGACGAAGCTCCCCCGCGTTTGATCTGAAGATGTATCGCCATTTCGCGGTGGTGACAGTCGCGCTGACGACCGTGCTGGCGGTGTTCGCCGATGGCGAAGGGCAGCAGGCACAGGCCGCTGAGTCACAACCGCAGGTCAACGCAGCGTCAGCTCCGTCACCGGTCCCGCCGACGAGAACCGAGCGCCGCCCGAGCGCGCCGGGATGGGTGGACGACGCAAGCGAGCCATCCGGCCAGACATTCGACATTGCGGCGAGCATGGGCAGCGATTGGGGCGCGGATGGCGGGGCATTCGCCATGCCCGGCATGAACCTCGCCGATGTCGCGCTGGGCGAGGATGTGTTCCGCCAGCTGGGCATCGCGCCGCGCGATTTTGCTGATCTGACCGAGGCCGAACAACGCGCGATGCTGGCCGAATTGCACAATCGCCAGGCCGCCAATGCCGCCGCCGCCTCGCGGCAGCGCGCCGGCGGGCCGGAGGACGGAACCGACGCCTAACGCGCGCTCAGCGTGCCGGCATCAGGTCCATTGTCGCGGCGGTCAACGCTTCGGCGGCGGTGGCGATGACTTTGTCTGCTTCGGGCGCCCAATAGGGGCTGTGGAGCGAAGGTAGCTGGATCTCCCCGCGTTCGGCCCGTGCCATCTGTTCGGCCGGAACGCCGCCGACCCAGAAGATCAGCGCCTCGACCTCGCCCTCGCCCGCCATGCGGCGGAACTGGCTGAAATCCTCGCCGCCCATCACCGCCGGCACCTGCCGCACCCGCTCGGCGCCAAAGCGCGGGGTGAGGCCCGCCATGACCCGGCGGGTGAGCGCCTCGTCATTGAAGGTTGCGGGCGTGTAAGGGTCTTCCACCGACACCTCGGGCATCCGGTCATCGGGGATCCCGGCGGCGATTGCCTCGCCCCGGGCGATGCGGCGGATGCCGTCGAGCAGCATCTGGCGCGACTGATCAGAGTATGAGCGGACGGTCAGTTGCAGCCGCGCCTCGTCGGAAATGATGTTGTGCTTGGCCCCGGCATGGAAGCTGCCGACCGTCACCACCGCCGGCTCGGCCGGATTGGCCTCGCGGCTGACCAGCGTCTGCAGGCGCATCACGATCGCGCTGCCCAGCACGATCGGATCGCGCGTGGTGTGCGGATAGGCGCCGTGTCCGCCGACCCCGCGCAGCTTGATGTCCACGCTGTCGACATTGGCCAGCGCCCAGCCCGGTGAATAGCCGATCGTCCCGGCGGCAAATTGCGCCGCATCGTGAAAGGCGAGGACATAATCCGGCTTGGGGAAACGAGCATAAAGCCCATCATCGATCATCGCCTTGGCGCCGAGGCCGATCTCTTCGGCCGGCTGCCCGATCATCACCAGCGTCCCGCGCCAGGCCTCGCGCCGGCGGACGAGCTGTTCGGCGGTGGCGATCCACGCGGTCATGTGGGTATCGTGCCCGCAGGCGTGCATCACTCCGGTGGTCACGCCCGAAGCGGGCGTCGCGGTGCGGGTGGAGGCATAAGGCAGGCCCGTCTGCTCGACTACCGGCAAGCCGTCCATATCGGCGCGGACCATCACCGTCGGCCCATCGCCATTGCGCAGCACCGCGACGACACCGGTCTTGCCAACGCCCTCGGTCACCTCGAACCCCAGCGCCCGCATCCTTGTGGCCAGCTTGCGGGCGGTCTCGACCTCCTCGAAGCTCAGCTCAGGGTTGGCGTGGAGGTCGCGATACAGCTCCATCAGCCGCGGCATGTCGGCGGCAATTGCGGTGCGCAGGTCGTCGCCCTGCGCACTGGCGGGCGCGGCGAGGCCCAGGCTGGCGGCAGCTGCAAGCAAGGCGGCGGCGGTACGGATGATCATCGGCATTCCCCCAAAGCGTCTTTGCCCCGCAGCATGGCACAGCGACGCGGGAGCGCAAGGGGGCGGCGGTGGGGGATGGTGCCTCTGGCCGGACTCGAACCGGCACTTCCGAAGAAACTCGATTTTGAGTCGAGCGCGTCTACCAATTTCACCACAGAGGCCCTGGGTAAGGCCCGCGCATCTAGCGGGCCGCTGCCCGCCTTTCAACCCGCGCGTCCGCGCGCTACCCGCACCTCAGGCGCGCAGAGCGCCGACAATGGCCTTGTGCAACTTCGAATGCAGCCCGTCATTGCCCGCCAGCACCTGCGCATCGCAGATCGGCAGCGAGCGGCCGCGATAATCGGTGACAAAGCCGCCCGCCTCGCGCACCAGCAGACCGCCAGCGGCGGTGTCCCATGGCTTGAGGCCGCTTTCCCAGAACCCGTCATAACGGCCCGCCGCAACCCAGGCGAGATCGAGCGAGGCCGCCCCGAACCGGCGGATGCCGGCAATCTGCGGCCCGAGGGCGCCGAAAATGCGCGTCCATTCGGCAAAATCGCCCGCGCCCTGAAACGGAATGCCCGTCGCCAGCAGCGCATCGCCCATTCGGCTGCGCGAGGAGACGCGCAGGCGCGCATCCTGGAGCCATGCCCCGCGCGATTTTTCCGCCCAGAAGCTTTCGTCGGTGATCGGCTGATAGACCAGCGCTGCCGTCACCTCGCCCCAGCCGCTACCATCCAGCTTGGGTTCCTGCACCGCGATGGAAATGGCGAAATGCGGGATGCCGTGGAGGAAATTGGTCGTCCCGTCGAGCGGATCGATGATCCAGCGCGGCTGCCCTTCCTCGCCCGGAATGTCGCCGCCTTCTTCGAGCAGGAAGCCCCAGCCGGGGCGCGCGGCGCCCAATTCGTCGTACAGCGTGCGCTCGGCGATCTGGTCGGCCTTGGACACGAAATCCGACGGCCCCTTGCGGCTGACCTGGAGATGTTCGATCTCGCCGAAATCGCGCCGCAGCCGCGTGCCCGCCTTGCGCGCGGCGCGTTCCATCACGCGGATGAGGCCGGTAATCGCTGCCATCGTGCGTCAGCCGGCCTTGCCGACATAGGTGCGTTCATAGACATCGACGACGATGCGCGTGCCGCTCTCGATATGCGGCGGGACCATCACGCGCACGCCGTTGTCAAGCACCGCCGGCTTGTAGCTTGAACTGGCGGTCTGCCCCTTCACCACCGCATCGGCTTCGACGATGGTCGCCTCGACCTGCTCGGGCAGCGCGACCGAGATCGGCTTTTCGTCCCACAGTTCGAGCGTCACATCCATCCCGTCCTGCAAAAACGCCGCCGCATCGCCGAGCAGGTCGGCGGGCAGGTTGATCTGTTCGTAGGAATCCTTGTCCATGAACACCAGCGCATCGCCATCGGTATAGAGGTACTGGAATTCCTTCTGATCGAGCCGCACGCGCTCGATCGTGTCGGCGCTGCGGAAGCGGACATTGGTCTTGCGGCCGTCCTGCAGGTTTTTCATCTCGACCTGCATATAGGCGCCGCCCTTGCCCGGCTGGGTGTGCTGGATCTTCGCGACTTTCCAGATGCCGCCTTCATATTCGAGAATGTTGCCGGGACGGATGTCCACGCCGCTGATTTTCATGGGTCGGTCACTCGATTTCTGGGTGGGTCAGGCGTAGGCGCGCCCGGTGATGGCGCGCCCTTAGCTTAGCCGGATGGCGGCGGCAAGCAGGGGGCGGGCCGTTGCCGCCGGCGCGCCGGGCGTGCTAGGGGCCGCTCATGCGCATCAAGCTCCTTGCCGGCGGCCTCGCTTTCCCCCTGCTTGCGATGGCGGCATCGGCTGGGGCTGTACCTGGGGGCCGGCTAGGCGTGCTGCCCGCGGGGCGTTACGAATGCGCCCTGCCCGGTAGTGCCGCGGGACGCGCGATCGAAGTGCAGCCTGATTGGGGATTCGAGATCATCCGCAGTTCCAGCTATCTCCAGCGCGAGGAGCGCGGCACCTATCTCCTGCTGGGGGACGTGTTGACCTTTACCAGCGGCCCGCTCGCGGGCAGACGGCTGATATTCGACGATAACCGGCTGCTGCGCGACATGGTGGACAGCGGACCGGAAAAGGGCGGTCTGGGCCGGCTGCGTTGCGCGAGGGTGCCCGGCTCCGTATTCTGACCGTTAACGCCGGACCAGCAGCGGATAGGGGTTGAGCGCGACGGCGCGCGTGTACCAGGCGGCCTGGGGCGTGGTGCGCATCACCGCGAAATGAAGATGCGGCGCATCGGGCGATGCGTTACCGCTCCACCCGACAGTGCCCAGAGGCGTCCCGGCCCGCACCTGCTGCCCTTCAGCCAGACCCTGCGCGTAATCTTTCAAATGCGCGTAATAATGAATAATCGTCCGGTCGGGCGAGCGCACATAGACCGTCTTGCCGCCCTGCTGCGAAAAGAAAAGCTTTTCGACCGTGCCCGGTCCGGCAGCGATCACCGGGCGCCCTTCCGGCGCCATGATATCGATCGCATCATGCACACGCGCGCCGCCCGCCCGCGCCTGCGTGAACGTATCAACAAGCTGAGCCGGCGTTATTCCGACCACCGGGATGGTCAGCGTCCCGCGGGGCGAATTGGCCGCCGCGACAATCCTCGTCCCGTCACCATCCAACGCGATGGTGCCACTACGCGAGACTGCCGGGATCAGGCCCTGCGGCGCGTCCGGCCCGCGCGCGCCCGGTGCGACCGCGCTAGCCGCGGCTTGCTGCGCCGCGCCATCGGGCTCTGCCCAGCGGTTTTGCGCGCGATCCATGACCGTGCCGCCCGCCACGATCCACGCCGCCGAGGTCAGGGTCGCAGTTACCACGATTGTCAGCAGGCGGTCGGCAAAGCTCATGGCGTGACGGTTCCCTCGCGCGCTCAGGCGATGAATTCCACCTTGGTTTTGGTCGAGACCATCTGCGCCAACCGGGCGGCATCCCAGTTGGTCAGACGCACACAGCCACTGCTTTCAGCCCGGCCGATGGTTTCAGGGGCTGGCGTCCCGTGAATGCCGTAATGTTCCTTGCTGAGGTCGATCCAGACCACCCCGACGGGTGAATTGGGCCCGGCGGGAAACTGGTGCGTCTTGCCGTCAGTGCCGCTCTTGCCCAGCACTTCGGGATCGTAACTGTATGGCGGATTGAATGCCTTGCCCACGATGTTCCAGTTACCGAGCGGCAGCGGGAACTTGCTGGAACCCGAAGTGACGGTGAACAGCGCAATCAGCTTATCGTCCGCATCATAGGCCCGCAGCGTGCCCTTCGACTTGCTGACGATGACCTTGGCCACTTCGGGTTGCTCGCTGCCCACGCCAAGCTCGACGAGCGTACGCTGCCAGTTGTCATCCTCGACGCTGCCTTCTGCAATCGCGTCGCCGCCGATATTCGGCACGCGGATCTGCTGCCCCGGGCGGAACACGCTGGTGGGTGCTTCGGCCAGCGCCGCGGCCTTGGCATCGCCAGTAGCGCCGGCGGTGGGCGAAGCGGTCGGACTGGCGCTTGCCGTCGCGCGGGCCGTGGGCGTGGAGGCGGCGCTGGCGGTAGCCGTAGGCGTGGTTGTAACCCCGCCATCCAATTCCGCCGCCGGGGCGCCAGCCGGGCGCCCGTTCGGGTTAAGCATTTTCAACACCTCGACCGTGGTATGGAACCGCTCTGCCAGCCGCTCGTCGAGCGTTTCATAGCCGAGCTTGTCGAGTGCCGCCTTGTCCGCCGGATCTTCGGGCATCTTCTGGTAGTTATAGTCGCCCCAATCCTCGGGAATGGTCACCACGCGGGTCGCGGGAATGTCCTTCCATTCGCCGAGAGCCTGCGTGGTCGCCTCGTCCAGTTCACCGGTGACAGTCAGGCCCGTGGCCTCCTGAAATCCCTCAAGCGCGTTCCTGGTCGACATCCCCATCTTGCCGTCGATCACCCCCGGGCCGAAGCCGCGCCGGTCAAGCACGACCTGCGCCTGCATCATCGGACGTTCTTCGGAATCGGGAATGTCGTTCTCGATCGTCTCGCCATCGCGCGAATGCATCGCATCGGCCAGGTTGCTGTCCGCCTGTGCCTCGGAGGTCTGCCCTTCTTCGGCGTAGCGATCGGTGCCGTTGAAACCGCACGCGGCGAGCAGAGCAATCGGGGCAAGGGCGAGAATCACGCGCATCGGCACACTCCTGAAAACATCAACCACCAGCTTAACCCAAAGCAGCGGCTGTAGGACAATGTTTTATGCCGGCGTTTTATCCGCGCCGGCTGCCGTGATGGCCTCGACTAGGGCGCGCACCGCCCCAGCCTCGTCACCGCACCAGACTGCATTGCTGACCGCCAGGAAATCGGCGCCCGCTGCCACCAGCGGCGGGGCGTTGGCCGGCGTGATCCCGCCAATCGCCACGCAGGGAACCTCGAACAGGGCTTGCCACCACTCCAGCAAATCGAGTTCGGCGCGATGTTCGGTCGCCTTGGTCGCGCTGGGGTAGAAAGCGCCGAAGGCGACATAATCCGCCCCCGCCTCCCCCGCTTCCATCGCCAGATGACGACTGGCGTGGCAGGTCACGCCGATCTGCGCCTCGCGCCCCAGCGCCTCACGCGCCTCGGCGACGGTGCCGTCGCCCTGCCCCAGATGCACGCCATCGGCCCCGAGCCGCCTGGCGAGGGCGATGCTGTCATTGACGATGAACGCCACGTCGCGTGCGGCGCACAGTTCCTGCAGCGGCTGCGCGAGGCGGGCGGCCTCGTGCTGATCCAAACCCTTGACCCGGTATTGAAACGCCGCGACCGGCCCTGCACCCAGCGCGCGTTCGAGCCGGGCAGGAAAGTCGCCCCCGACATCGAGCGGCGAGATCAGGTAGAGCTGGCAGGCGGGAATAGCGGTCATGTCCGGCTCCATACCGTGTGCATCGAGCGCTGCAACCGGGTGACGGCGGCGTTGCGTGCTTGCCTTTCGCCCTCGATGCAGCTAGGCGCGCGGGCGTTCGACGGGTGACATCCCGGTCGGCGGCGCGCTGCATTTCCAGCATGGCCGGATATTTCGCAGGCGCAGCAGCGCCCGCCTCCTGCCTTTTGCCTCCTACCGCAAGGTCGCCCCAAGAGCCTCTGCCGCGGCATCCGGTCCGGTGGAGCGTTCGGCCATGAAAGACCGGCGGATTCAACCGCCTGGCCGGAAAAAACGTGAAACAGGACTGCAAACCTATGGCAACCACCGCCAACCCGACGCGCGACGATTTCGCGCGGATGCTCGACGAGCAGCTTGGCGCCGCTGACGAAGGAGGCTTTGAAGGCCGCGTCGTCAAGGGCACCGTCACCGCCATCGAAAACGGCATGGCGATCATCGATGTCGGCCTCAAGAGCGAGGGCCGCATCGACCTCAAGGAATTCATGCGCGGCGAAGACGAGCACGGCCTGTCGGTCGGCTCGGAAGTCGAAGTGTTTGTCGACCGGGTCGAGAACGCCGACGGCGAAGCGATGCTCAGCCGCGACCGCGCCCGCCGCGAAGCCGCCTGGGACAAGCTGGAAAGCGAGTTCGGCGAAGGCAAGCGCGTCGATGGCCGCATCTTCGGCCGCGTGAAGGGCGGCTTCACCGTTGATCTCGACGGCGCGGTGGCCTTCCTCCCCGGCAGCCAGGTCGATATCCGCCCGGTGCGCGATGTCGCCCCGCTGATGGACATGCCGCAGCCGTTCCAGATCCTCAAGATGGACCGCCGCCGCGGCAATATCGTCGTCTCGCGCCGCGCGGTGCTCGAAGAAACCCGCGCCGAACAGCGCAGCGAGCTGATCGACAAGCTGGCCGAAGGTCAGGTGATCGAAGGCGTGGTCAAGAACATCACCGATTACGGCGCCTTCGTCGATCTCGGCGGGATCGACGGCCTGCTCCATGTCACCGACATGAGCTACAAGCGCGTCAACCACCCCAGCGAGATGATCGATATCGGCCAGTCGGTGACGGTGCAGATCGTCCGCATCAATCCCGAAACCCAGCGCATCAGCCTCGGCATGAAGCAGCTCGAAAGTGATCCGTGGGATGGCGTGTCGCAGAAGTATCCGATCGGCGCGAAGCTGCACGGGACCGTCACCAACATCACCGAATACGGCGCCTTCGTGGAACTGGAACCGGGCATCGAAGGCCTGGTCCATGTCAGCGAAATGAGCTGGACCAAGAAGAACGTCCACCCCGGCAAGATCGTCTCGACCTCGCAGGAAGTCGACGTGCTGGTGCTCGAAGTCGATTCCGACAAGCGCCGCATCAGCCTTGGCCTCAAGCAGGCGCAGGGAAATCCGTGGGAAGAATTCGCGGACAAACACCCGGTCGGCACCAAGGTCACCGGCGAAGTCAAGAACGCCACCGAATTCGGCCTGTTCATCGGCCTCGACGGCGATGTCGACGGGATGGTCCACATGTCGGACATCGCCTGGGGCATTTCGGGCGAAGACGCGCTGGCGCTGCACCGCAAGGGTGAACAGGTCGAAGCGGTTGTGCTCGACGTCGATGTCGAGAAGGAACGCATCAGCCTCGGCATGAAGCAGCTCGAAAAGGGCGCGCCCACCGCCGGTGGTTCCGCTTCGGCCAGCGGCCTCAAGAAGAACGACGTCGTCACCGTCACGGTGCTCGAAGTGCGCGATGGCGGGCTCGAGGTGCAGGTCGGCGAAGACGGCGCGACCGGCTTCATCAAGCGCAGCGACCTTGGCCGCGACCGCGACGAACAGCGCCCCGACCGCTTCCAGGTCGGCCAGCACATCGACGCGATGGTCACCGGCTTCGATCGTTCGAAGAAGCCCAACTTCTCGATCAAGGCGCGCCAGCTTCACGAAGAGAAGGAAGCGGTGGAACAGTACGGTTCGTCGGATTCGGGCGCCTCGCTGGGCGACATTCTCGGCGAAGCGCTTAAGGCGCAGAAGGACTGATCCTTCGCCGCCTTCGGGCCTCAGAAAGGGCTCGTCTGCCGCTGGCAGGCGGGCCCTTTGCCTGTCAGGGGCCGGCTGTTAGGGTGCGCGGCATGATCGAGGTTCACCTGTTTCCCTGCCTGTCCGACAATTACGGCCTGCTCACGCATGATCCGGCGAGCGGCGAGACAGTCGCCATCGACACACCCGGTGCCGCAGCGATCCTCGCCGCGGCCGAGGCGAAGGGCTGGCGGATCAGCCAGATCTGGAACACCCACTGGCACCCTGACCATGCGGGCGGCAATGCGGCGATCCGCGCGGCGACAGACTGCAAAGTCACCGCGCCCGCCGAGGTGGCGGAACGGTTCGGACCGGTCGACCGCGTGGTGACCGCGGGCAAGCGCGTGATGCTCGGCGCGCACGAGGCAGAGGTGATCGACGTGGGCGGGCACACGCTGGGGCACATCGCCTATCATCTGCCGCAAGCGCAGATCGCCTTTGTCGGCGATGCGCTGTTTGCGCTCGGCTGCGGGCGGATGTTCGAAGGCACGCCGGCGCAATTCTGGACGAGCCTCCAGCGGCTGCGGGCGCTGCCGGAGGGCACCGCGCTCTATTGCGCGCATGAATATACCGCCGCCAACGCCGCCTTCGCGCGCCATGCGGACCCGGACAACGCGGCCCTCGCCGCCTATGCCGAGGAGGTCGCCGCCCGCCGCGCCGCCGGGCAGCCGACCGTCCCTACCACGCTTGCCCGCGAGGCTGCGACCAACCCCTTCCTGCGCGCCGATGCGCCCGCGCTGATGGCCCGCTGGGGCGATGGCAGCGGCGACCCGGTCCAGACCTTCGCCGCCCTGCGCGCCGCCAAGGACAGCTTCTGAGCGGGGGACGGAGCTCCGCGCGCTCGCCCTTCAACAAGCTCAGGGTGAGCGGGGCCACTACACATCCAATCCGCTCATCCTGAGCTTGTCGAAGGATCATCCTTGAGGTCCTCGAAGGATGATCTTGGGCCTGTTGAAGGCACCAAGCCCACACCGCCGCCGCACACCTCCCCCGCTCATCCTGAGCTTGTCGAGGGATGGCACCCCCCCGGCAGACAAACCCCGCCGCGCCCGCTACACAAGCGCGCGATGTGTAACCTCTATCGCATGACCCGCAGCCCGGCCGAGGTCGCCGAATGGTTCCGCGCGGTGAACGAGGCGGCCGGCGCCAACACGCCCGAGCTGGTCTATCCGCAATATCCGGGGCTGGTGGTGGCGCGCGGCGCGGGGGAGCACGCGGGCGGGCTGGCGGTGCGGCAGATGGTCTGGGGCTTCCCGCTCACCCAGCGCTCGGCGCGGACCGGCCAGATGCTCAAGCCCCGCCCGGTCAACAATGCGCGCACCGACAAGCTCGACAGCTTCATGTGGCGCCAGTCCTTCGCCGAGCGCCGCTGCCTGATCCCGCTGACCGCCTGGGCCGAGGCTGAGGGCACCCCCAAGAGCAAGGGCGGCCCCGGCATGACCCGCACCTGGCTGACCCTACCCGACCGCCCCCTGTTCGCCGCCGCCGGCCTGTGGCGCCGCAGCGAGGAATGGGGCGCGGTGTTCACGATGGTGATGACCGACAGCTGCGGCGCAGCGGCAGAATGCCACGACCGGATGCCCGTGCTGCTGCGCGCGGAGGACGAGGCAGCGTGGGTGTTCGGGGGCAAGGCGGAGGCCGAGGCGCTGTGCGTGCCGTACGGGGGCGAGGTGGCGGTGGAGCGGACGGGGGATTTGTGGGGTGGGTGATCGCCAGCGCCTTACGCCGGTAGAAAGCCTAGATCGTAAACCAACGGGCGCAGCTTTTCGGTCAGCGCAGCGTAGGCAGCCTTGAACGGATCGAAATCGGTCAATTCGATATCGCCATAGGCTTCGAGCGCGCGGCGCACCTGATACCAGCCGGCATCGGCGCGGTTCAGCTTGTATTCCTGCCGGATCTTGTTCGGGAAGCTGGTGGCGTGGAAACGCTGAAACAGCCTGCGGCCTTCATCAAGCACGGCTTGTGCCTCGGGCGAGAATGCCATGCCCGCCATGTAGCGCACCATGAAATCACTCTCGAAGCGCGCCTTCGCGCCGACCTCGGCTTCGGTGAAGGGGATGAAGTGGTTCGTGAGGCTCCAGTCCCGATCATTCCAGCGCAGCCCGTCCGCGCCTGCGGTGAGGTTGCTGCCGTTGAACAGCATCCACACGAGGCAATCGGATTTGAATTCGTCCGACAGTGGGTGCGAAGGTTGCAGGAACTGGTCGCGGTCGTTGAGCCATGTCGGCTTGATGAGGCGGCGAACGGAAAAGACGATGGCGGCTTGCCAGAGGTTTCCTTCGGTGACGAAGAAAGCTCCGGCATTACCGTACCCTGATGAAAGCAGACCGGTTGTTCCGGCGTGTTGCAGATCATTTCCAAAAACGATCATGCTGCCGATAGCGCCGTCCGCCCACCATCGACCTCTCACATCAATCGTGCTGGATGTCGGCAAGAGAGCGTTCTTGAGCGGCAGTCCAGGCGTTCTGTTGGAACGAGGCCGGTTGATCCATTCAGCCAGAGGTGGGCGCGGCGGTTCCCGATAGAACAAATGCTGTCCCACCACCTCGCCCGCCTTGTCGAGCGCGATTGCGCCGACCGACTGCGTGGGCTGATGCACCGCAAGATTCCAGATCAAAAACCCGATCGGGAAATGGCCTTTCAACCCGTCAAACGCCTTGCTGTGAACTACAAAGCCATCGAGATACTGGGCCGTCCACTGCTCCCTAAACTGTGCGAAATTAGGCGCGTTCACATATTTCAGTGTGCTGAACATCGCCAAGGTGGACTTGGGCAATTCCAGCATGATCCGGTGCAGGAACTGCACGAACAGTTCGCGTGCGGCATAGCCGAGATGCCCCATGCCGTGACTAATGCGGGTGCTTGCAACACCCGATTTCACAGTTGCGTTTGCGCCGCTGTCCTTGGTGTTATCGACATTCATCGCCTCTGCATACGGCGGATTGATCAGCACCAGGATCGGCTTCGCGCCCTTCTTCCCCTCGCGCGCATCGGCAATCGCCTGTCGCAGCGCCTGCGGCATCTTGCCCGATAACTCGTAATCGATCTCGCCAAAATCGGTCACATCGTCGTTCAGGTAATCATACTGGAAAATCTCCGCCCCGGCGAAGGCCGGGTTGCTGCGCATGATCGTCACGTCCTCCTGATCCAGCGTGGACATGAACACATCGCGCAGCTTGGAATGCTTGGCCTCCAGATTGCCGACGCCGGCGCACATATCCCAGACGATGTATTTCTGCTGCCAGTCCGCGCCCAGCGTGGCGTTCAACTGGTCATAGGCTTTGTCGACGATATGCAGCGGGGTGTAGAACGCGCCCTTGAACTTCTGGTCGTCCATCGGCAGCAGGCTGTCGCGCCGTTCGAGCAGATAATGCCGGTGCTTCTGCTCGGGCGGGCGGTGATAGATGTTCCAGAAATTGCGATAGCCACGCTCGCTCGCCAGCTCGTATTGCTCGGCCCCGAGGATGAACACCGGCTTGTCACCGTTGAACAGCAGGCGCGCGGGCAAGTTGCGCATCGCTTCGTTGCGGCCATCGTGCATGATGTCGGCAAAAAACAGCACGGCGTAATCCGCCTCGCGCTTCACGCCCAATTCCACGCCGACCATCGCCACCCATTTGTCGAATACCTGCCGCAGGTTGTTGGGCGTGATTGGGGTGCGGATAATGCGACCTTCGCGCACTGCATCAGTGGCCGCCTTGATGAACTCGGCCTCGTAACCGTCGATGCGATAGAGGATGAAATGCGTTTCGATGACCGGAGCAATCCGGGCCGCCAACGCCATGTCGGCGGCTGAACCGGACTTGGGCCACACGATAGTCTTGTCATCGAGAAGGGGCAGAGCGTGCTCCGTCGCCATCAATGCTGCTTTCTCGCGATCGATGACGCACAAGAATCCCGGGACTGCCTCGCCGCGTTTGCGTGCAGCTCGCACGTAGGTCAGCAGCTGGGCAAACATCAGCAGCGGAGGCGTGGGTGCCCCTTTCGCTTCAAACCAAATTTCTGGGGTCTGTATATCGACCAACCCCTTAAACACGCTCTTCAAGCCGAGGGCCTTGATATAAGCGTCTTTGACGTCTTCTTCAGTGCGGGCGACGGAAAGGTCGGTAAGGAGGGTCATTATGACCTTTCTCTCATTGGCCTAGCATCGGCGCAAGGTACCCGCCGGTAAAAGACCCCTGCACCCCTGCCACCTCCTCCGGCGTCCCTTCCGCAACCACCTCCCCGCCCCGCACGCCGCCGCCCGGCCCCAGGTCCAGCACCCAGTCGGCGGTTTTGATCACGTCGAGATTGTGTTCAATCACCACCACCGAATTGCCCTGGTCGACCAGCCGGTGCAGCACCTCCAGCAGTTTGCGAACGTCCTCGAAATGCAGGCCCGTGGTGGGTTCATCCAGAATATACAGCGTCTGGCCGGTGCTGCGGCGGCTCAGCTCCTTGGCGAGTTTCACCCGCTGCGCCTCGCCGCCTGACAGCGTGGTCGCTTGCTGGCCGACCTTGACGTAACCCAGGCCGACCTCGTTCAGCATGTGCATCTTGTCGCGGATCGGGGGGACGGCCTTGAAGAATTCTTCCGCATCCTCGATCGTCATGTCGAGCACGTCGGCGATGCTCATCCCCTTGAACTTCACCTCCAGCGTCTCGCGGTTGTAGCGTTTGCCGCCGCATTCCTCGCAGGTGACATAGACGTCGGGGAGGAAGTGCATCTCGATCTTGATCAGCCCGTCGCCCTGGCACGCCTCGCACCGGCCGCCCTTGACGTTGAAGCTGAACCGCCCTGCCTTGTACCCGCGCGCGGCGCTTTCGGGCAGGCCGGCGAACCAGTCGCGGATCTGGGTGAAGGCACCGGTATAGGTCGCCGGGTTCGATCGCGGAGTGCGGCCGATGGGCGACTGGTCGATCTCGATCACCTTGTCGCAATGTTCGAGCCCGGTCACCTTGTCATGCGCCCCGGCGATCACCCGCGCGCCATTGAGCGTTCGCGCGGCGGCGGCGTAGAGCGTGTCGATGGTGAAGCTCGACTTGCCGCTGCCCGAAACGCCGGTGATGCAGGTGAAGGTGCCGAGCGGGATGCTGGCGGTCACGTTCTGCAGGTTGTTGGCGCGCGCGCCATGCACCGTCAGCTTCTTGCCATTGCCCTTGCGCCGCTTGGCCGGCACCTCGATCCGCCGGCGGCCCGTGAGGTAGGCGGCGGTGAGGCTGGTCTTCGATTTAAGGACCTGTTTGAGCGTGCCCTGCGCCACCACCTCGCCGCCATGCACCCCCGCGCCGGGGCCGAGATCGACCACATGGTCGGCGGTGCGGATGGCATCCTCATCGTGCTCGACCACGATCACGGTGTTCCCGAGATCGCGCAGGCGCTTGAGCGTTTCGAGCAGCCGGTCGTTGTCGCGCTGGTGGAGGCCGATGCTGGGCTCGTCGAGCACGTAGAGCACGCCCGACAGGCCGCTGCCGATCTGGCTGGCGAGGCGGATGCGCTGGCTTTCCCCGCCGCTGAGCGTGCCGCTGGTGCGGTCGAGGTTGAGGTAATCAAGCCCGACATTGTCGAGGAAGCCGAGCCGCTCGTTGATTTCTTTCAGGATCGCGCGGGCGATCTGCTGCTGCTGCGGGCCGAGCTGCGCCTCCAGCGCGAGGAACCAGTCCTTCGCCGCCGCGACGCTCATCTGCGTGGGCGTCGCGATGTCGGTGCCGGCGACCTTCACGCTCAGCGCCTTGTCGTTGAGCCGCTTGCCGCCGCAGGTCTCGCACGGCTGCGCGGTCTGGAACTTACCCAGCTCCTCGCGCATCCAGGCGCTTTCGGTCTGCAGCATCCGCCGGTTCAGGTTGCCGATCACCCCTTCGAACGGCTTGTTGACGGTATAGCTCTTGCGCCCGTCCTTGAAGGTCAGCGGCACGCGGCGCCCCTCGGTGCCGAACAGGATCACCCGCTGCGCCTCTTCGTCGAGCTCGCCCCACGGGGTGGTCAGCGCGAAGCCGTATTCGGCGGCAAGGCTGGCGAGTACCTGCATATAATACGGCGATGGCGGGTTCGATTTGGCCCACGGCACCACGGCGCCCTGCTTGAGGCTGAGCGCCTCGTTGGGGACGACCAGCTGCGGATCGAACAGCAGCTTTTCGCCCAGCCCGTCGCAGGTCGGACAGGCCCCCTGCGGCGCGTTAAAGCTGAACAGACGCGGTTCGATTTCGCCGATCGTGAAGCCGCTGACCGGGCAGGCGAATTTCTCGCTGAACACGATGCGGTTGGCGGGGACGCCGGCGCCCTTCATCTTGCCGCCGGCATCGCCGCCCGCTCGCCCTTCGACATGCTCAGGGTGAGCGGGGTCGCGGAACGTCGCAGCATCCGCTCGTCCTGAGCCTGTCGAAGGACCAGGCACCACGCCATCGACCAGATCGAGATACGCCAGTCCCTCGGCCAGCTTCAGCGCCTGCTCGAAACTGTCAGCCAGCCGCGTTTCGAGGCCGGCCTTCACCGCGATCCGGTCAACCACCACCTCGACATCATGCTTCAGCTTCTTGTCGAGCGCGGGCGCTTCCTCGATCGGGTAAAGCTCGCCGTCGATCCGCACGCGGGTGAAACCGGCCTTCTGCCATTCGGCCAGCTCGCGACGATATTCGCCCTTGCGCCCACGCACCACCGGCGCGAGCAGCAGCGCCCGCGTGCCTTCGGGCAGCGCCATCACCCGGTCGACCATCGTGCTGACGGTCTGCGCCTCAATCGGCAGACCTGTCGCCGGGCTGTAGGGCACCCCCACCCGCGCCCATAACAGGCGCATATAATCGTAGATCTCGGTGACGGTCGCGACGGTCGAGCGCGGGTTGCGGCTGGTGGTCTTCTGCTCGATAGAGATCGCAGGGGACAGCCCGTCAATATGCTCGACATCGGGCTTTTGCATCATCTCGAGAAACTGGCGCGCATAGGCCGACAGGCTCTCGACATAGCGGCGCTGCCCTTCGGCATAGATCGTGTCGAACGCGAGGCTCGACTTGCCGCTGCCCGACAGGCCGGTGATCACAACCAGCGCATCGCGCGGCAGGTCGATGTCGATCCCCTTGAGATTATGCTCGCGCGCGCCGCGGACGGAAATGTGAGTGAGAGCCATGGGGCCGCGTGTTCCGGTTTCGTTCGGTGAAGTCAATGGGCGCTGCGAGCAAGGCCCGGATCAAGCACGCCAAATGGTGCGCGCTGGCACTTTTGCAACTTGGCAAAGCGCTGAAAACGCCGGATGAGCCGATCAGGGAGGAACCATGCAAATTGCCGCCTGTCTCGATGCCATCCGCAGGGGCCGCGTCGCCACCGTGGCGCACTGTCCGTGCGCACACACCCACATCGCGGAAGATGTAGCTGGGCCGGCGGACTGAGTCGGCAAGACCCCGCCTGATGCCCTTCCTCGACCTTCCCGCCCGCACGATTACGCGCCGCGTTGGTGGGTTGGCGCAAGGGGTGTCGCCCGTGAGGCTGGTACCGCTCGGTTTTGCGCTGGCGATCCTTGCCGGCACCGCGTTGCTTATGGTGCCCGCCGCGCGTGAGGCTGGAGCGATCGAAGGCGGCGCGCCGTGGCTGGTGGCGCTGTTCACTGCGGTCAGCGCCACCTGCGTCACCGGGCTGGTGACGGTCGATACCGGCACCTACGGGTCCGGCTTTGGCGAGGCGGTGATCCTCGGCCTCATCCAGATTGGCGGGCTCGGCACGCTGGTCGTGACCACGCTGTTGCTGATGGCCCTGGGCGACCGGCTGTCGCTGTCGGGCCGGTTGCGGGCCGGGGCTGAGCATCGCGGTGTCGGGCCCGGCGGGGTCGAGCGGCGAGTGCGCACGGTGCTTGCCTTCACGCTGGCGGTCGAACTGGGGATTGCCGTTCTGCTGATCGGCTGGTGGCGACTCGCCTACGGCGCGCCGTGGGCCGAGGCGGCGTGGCACGGGCTGTTCCATTCGGTCAGCGCGTTCAACAATGCGGGCTTCGGCCTCCACCCCGACAGCCTGATGCGCTACAGTCACGATCCGGTGGTGTTGCTGGCGCTGTCCGCCGCAGTGGTGCTGGGCGGGATCGGGATGCCGGTGGTGGCCGAACTGCTTCGCCGTCACCGGGGCGAGCGGGTTTCGCTCCACACCTATTTGACCGTGCTCGGCACGCTAATCTTGCTGGCGGGCGCGGCGCTGCTGACCTTTCTGTTCGAGCGCGACGGCGCGCTGGCGGGCATGGCTACGCCGCACGCCGCGCTCAATGCGCTGATCCATTCGGTGATGCTGCGCACCGCCGGCTTCAACGCGATCGACATTGCCGCTTTGTCAGATGCCGGGGTATTGATGGCGTGCTTCGTCATGATCGTCGGCGGCGGCAGCGTGGGAACGGCGGGCGGGATCAAGGTGACCACGGTGATGGTGCTGCTGGCGGTGGTCGCCGCCGAATTGCGCGGACGGCCCGACAGCACGATCCGCAGCCGGCACCTCCCCGGCGCAGTCCAGCGCGAGGCGCTGGCGGTGCTGGTGCTGGCGGTAGCGGCGGTCGGGCTCGGCACGCTGGCGGTGCTCGGCCTGTCGGGTCTGCCCTTGCGCGATGTGATGTTCGAAGCATCCTCCGCCTTTGCCACTGTCGGCCTGTCGACCGGGATTACCGCCAAATTGCCACCGGCC
This sequence comes from Qipengyuania sp. YIM B01966, assembly GCF_016461955.1. Taxonomy (GTDB): domain Bacteria; phylum Pseudomonadota; class Alphaproteobacteria; order Sphingomonadales; family Sphingomonadaceae; genus QFOP01. The sequence continues at coordinate 314,096 of NZ_JADMNM010000002.1, forward strand.
GCACAGGGCGTCATCATGGCGCTGATGTTCATCGGCCGCGTCGGGCCGATCACGCTGGGCGCCGCGCTCGCATTGCGCAACCGGCCTACCAATATCCGTTATGCCGAGGAGAGAGTCATTGTGGGGTAGCGATAGCGGCACCGGGCGCACCAGCGTGGCGGTGATTGGGCTTGGCCGGTTCGGCGGGGCGGTGGCCGATGCGCTGACCCGGCTGGGGCACGAAGTGCTGGGGATCGACGCCGACCAGGCGCTGGTGCAGGCCTTTGCCGACCGTCTGAGCCATTGCGTGCAGGCCGACGCCACGGATGAGCGCGTGTTACGCGACCTGGGTGTCGAAACCATGGCCCATGCCGTTGTCGGCATCGGCACCAACCTCGAAGCCAGCATTCTGGCGGCGTCTACCCTCGTGGATATGGGCGTGGCCGACGTCTGGGCCAAGGCGCTGGGGCCCAAACATGGCCGCCTGCTCGAGCGCGTCGGGGTGCATAACGTGGTCTATCCCGAAGCCTCGATGGGCGAGCGCGTAGCCTATCAGGTCGCCGAACAGGTGCTTGATTACATCGACTTTCACGACGGGTTCGCGATCGCCAAGGTCAGCGCACCGGCTGATGCGGTCGGCCGCACGCTGGCGGAGGCAGCTCTCAGGAGCCGTTTCGGCATCACCGTAGTCGGGGTCAAACGGCCCGGCGAACCGTTCATCTACGCCCGCCCCGAAACCGCGCTCGAGCCCGGCGATCTGCTGATCGTCGCGGCCGAGGCCGAAGCGCTACAGACATTCGCGCGGCGAAAATGACCATACGGCTGATCGCCCTCGCACTGGCGCTGGCCGGATGCGCGAACGGCGACGTCGAGGATGCGAAGCCAGCACCGGAGGCGACCAACGGCGCGCCCGTCACCAGCCTTGCCGAGATCGAAGGCTTGTGGCTGGTCGAACGGTTCGGCGATTTTACTCCCGGCTGGCAGAACGGAGCAGGCTGGCGGCGGTCCTATGTCGAGGTACGCAAGGGAGGCCTCGCCTACGCTGTCGGCTGCAATCATTCGGGCAATGCCGCGTCTTTGGGCGCTGACGGTATCCTGCGCGACCACAGCGAAGAGGGCGGCCGATTGCAGACGCTTATGGGCTGCCCGCCCGAGCAGGAGCAGCGCGACGGCCGCTTTTTCGCCTTCTTCGGTACGAATCCGCAGGTGACGCGGATGGCCCCGGATCGCATCCGGCTGGCCAGCAGCGCAGGCGAGCTTGTCCTCGTCACCCCTGCCGCGTGGCGGCGTGCCAATGCTCCTGCGCTCAGCGAAATCACCGGCCGCTGGGTACCGCAGTCCTCCACGACCTACGAAGGTGCAGGCAGTCGAGGGAGTGGGTTCGAGCGCGACGGGGCGATCATCATTACTGAGGATTCGATCGACTGGACAGCATGCGCCGAGGCCGGGGTCGGCGGGCGCTGGGACAAGGCCGCGCAGTTCACCGTCACCCGTGCGCCCACGGGGACGTGCCGCATGGGCGAGGCGTTTCCCGGCCACGATGCGGGGCTGATCCTCGCCCGCATTCTCGCCGCCGGGCCGGCGGTGGTGCGGACCGGCGAACACCACATTACCCTCGTTGCCGGGTCGGACGAGGTCACTCTGGAGAGCGAGGCGAGCGTGCTCAATCCACCGCCGCTTCCGCCGCCGCCACTCCCGCTACCGCCAGGCGTGCCACCGCCGCCGCCGCCGCCGCTGCGTTAGTTCAGGCGCGCGAAGCTGGATCGTCTGCTGGGTCGAGGTTGCGCGCGGTCACCCGTTCGACGGCGATGCCCGCGGTCAGCCCGTGGACCAGCGTCGAGAGCAGGATGGTGAAGGCGACCGTCGCCCACAGCGCCTCCTCGTTGACCAGTTCGACATTGTGGCCCGCATAGGCGAGGTAATAGACCGAGCCAATCCCGCGCACGCCGTAGAACGCGATCACCGCGCGTGGCCGCCAGGCGAGGCCTGTGCGATAGAGGCTGCACCAGCCGATCACCGGCCGGATGATAAATATCAGCGCCAATCCGATCAGCGCGTGCGGCCAGTCGAGATAGGGCCATAGTGCCGGAAACGCCGCGCCCAGGGCCACCAGCAGCACCGCGGTCAGCGCGTGTTCCACCGCCTCGGCAAAATCGTGTAGCCGCAAATGATACTCGTCGTCCTGTTCCTGCCGGCGCAGGACCACCCCGGCGACAAAGGCGGCAATAAAGCCGTACCCTTCGACCAGTTCCGCCCCGCCATATGCGACCAGCACCCCGGCGAGCGCGATGATCCCGGTCTGCGTACGTGCCAGCGGATTGTTGCGCGGCCAGTAGAACAGCACCCGGCCGAGCAGCCAGCCGGCCGCAACGCCCGCCAGCCCGCCCAGCGCAATCCGCCAGATCACATCGCGCAGCAGCCACTCGCCGGCCATGTCCCAGGTCAGCACGCCGGCGCTGGCGAACAGGATGCCGAGGTGGACAAAGGGGAACGCCAGCCCGTCATTCAGCCCCGCCTCGGTCGTCAGCGCGTAGCGGACGGGATGCTCTCCACCCTCCTGCGGCGGGCCGACCTGGACATCGCCGGCCAGCACCGGGTCAGTCGGCGCCAGCACCGCGCCCAGCAGCAGCGCGCCGGCCAGCGTCATCCCGGCAAACTGCCAGCCGACAATGGCGAGCGCGAGGATCGTCAGCGGCATCGCCACCGAAAGCAGGCGGATGGTCGGCAGGAAGCGGATGAAACTGCCGACCTTGTCGATGCGCAATCCGGTGGCGAACAGGCCAATGATCACACACCATTCGGCCAGCAATTCCCACGGATAGGGCTGTGTCAGGGGGTTCGGTGCCTGCGGCATACCGGGGATGAAGAACGCCGCCATCCCCAGCAGCACCAGCAGCGCGGACGCCGCCGGCTCGCGCCCCGAGATGAACCGCGGCAGCCAATGCGCGGCGATGATGACCATGCCGGTGCCGGCCAACAGGACATGATAGGAATCGAAACTGAACAGCGTCATCTGACGCGCATGGCGGTCGGTGGTGTGCTGGTCAATCGCCGGGCTCGCGGGGGAAAAGCGCACGAGATCATGTGTATTGCCGCAGCAAGAGTGCTTGCAAACCGCCAAGGCCTGAGGCACCGGCCCACTCCCATTCGGTGGATAAAGGAACATTCTATGCGCAAGATCATGATTGCAGCGGCCGCGCCGCTCGCTTTTGCCCTCGCCGCTTGTGGCGAAACGGCCGGCGAGCAGGTCGAAGAAGCCTACGACCAGCGCGCTGACAACCTCGAAGCCAAGGCCGAAACACAGGAAGACATGGGCATGCCCGGTGCCGCTGCGCAGACGGAAGCGCAGGCCGCTGCCGCCGAAGCCAAAGGCGAAGTCCTGGGCGAAGCGGTCGACGATGGCGCCCTGACCACCAACCAGGCCGTCGCCCCGATCGCCGGCGCGACCCCGGCGGCCGGCGCTGCTGCCCCGGCTGCTACGGCCACCCCGGCCCAGTAATCCGGCGGCCATCACGGCTTTGGAAGGGGGCGCCGCATTGCCGGCGCCCCTTTTTGTTTGTCCTCGCGCCGCGCGGTTCAGCGCCGGGCAAAGGTTGCATCGGCAACGAAAAGCTGGTTGGCATGATGCCATTGGTGGCGGCGCGCTATTTCGTGCCAGACTGCCCTGTCTTGTTGAGGAACCGACGCATGAAAGCCCCCCTTCTTGCTGCTGCCGCGCTTGGCGCGCTGACCGCCGGATGCACCACGATGTACGATCAAACCGAAACGGCGGCCGTCGCCGCACCGGCCGCGCTGCCGCAGGCGACCGGCTATTTCGCCGATGTTTCGGCGCTGCCGTTCCGCGCGCCCGATTTCACCCGCATTGCGGAGAGTGATTACGGCCCCGCCTTCGACCAGGCGATGGCGATCGAGCGGGCCGAGGTGCAGGCGATCATCGACAACCCCGCCGCGCCGACCTTCGACAATACGATCGTTGCACTGGAGACCACCGGCCAGATGCTGGGCCGCGTAGCCAATGTATTCTTCGCGCTGACGGGCAGCCACACCAACCCCACGCTCGAAGCGATCAACAGCGAATACAGCCCCAAGCTGTCGGCCCATGACGACTGGATCACGCTCAACCCGGCGCTGTTTGCGCGGGTCAAGGCGGTGTACGACGCGCGCGCCACGCTGGGCCTTGACCGCGAACAGATGAAGCTGCTCGAAGACCGCTACGAGGGCATGGTCCACGCCGGCGCGCTGCTGACCGAGGCGCAGCGTCAGCAGGTGATGGAAATCAACACCGAGCTGTCGACCCTAACCACCCAGTTCGGCCAGACACTACGCAAGGCGACCAATGACGGCGCGATTGTGGTCGATAACGTGGCCGACTTGCAGGGCCTTTCGGCGGACGAGATCGAAAGCGCGCGCAAGGCTGCCGAGGAGCGCGGCCTCGCCGGCAAATATGTCATCGCGCTGCAGAACACGACCCAGCAGCCGATCCTGCCCAATCTCGCCAACCGCGCGTTGCGCGAACGGATCTTCAACGCCTCGGCCCATCGCGCCGACCAGGGCGGCCCCAACGATACGCGGATGCTGGTCGCGCGGATCGCGCAATTGCGCGCCCAGAAGGCGGCCTTGTTCGGCGCGCCTGACTGGGCGACCTATGCGATGTGGGACCGGATGGCCGAGAAGCCTGCCACCGCGCTCGGTTTCATGCAGCAGATGGTCCCGGCCCTTGCCGCGACGCAGCGGCGCGAAGCCGAGGTGCTCAACCAGAAGATCCGCGCGACCGGTGGCAACCATACGGTCCAACCGTGGGACTGGTATCGCTATGCCGAAATGGTCCGCAAAGAACGCTACGACCTCGACGAGAATGCCGTGCGGCCCTATTTCGAGATCACCAACGTCCTCGAACGCGGCGTATTTTATGCTGCTAACCGGTTGTATGGGCTCGATTTCCGCAAGCGCACGGACCTCCCGGTCTATCACCCGGACGTGACCGTCTATACCGTGCTCGACCGGGATGGCAGCGAGCTGGGGCTGTTCTATTTCGACCCCTATCAGCGCCCGTCAAAGCGCGGCGGTGCGTGGATGAGCAATTTCGTCGACCAGTCGCACCTCTACGGCACCAAGCCGGTGATCTACAACGTGCTCAACATCCCCAAGGCGCCCGATGGCGAGCCGCAGCTGGTCAGCTTCGACAATGTTGGCACGATGTTCCACGAATTCGGCCACGCGCTGCACGGTCTTTTCGCCAATCAACAATATGCCTCGCTGTCAGGCACGGCCACGGCGCGCGATTTCGTCGAATATCCGAGCCAGGTGAACGAGGTGTGGGCGACCGAACCCTCGGTGCTGGCCAACTACGCCCGCCACTATCAGACTGGCGCGCCGATCCCGGCCGCTCTGGTGACCAAGATCGAGGAAGCGGCCAAGTTCAACCAGGGCTACGATTTCGGCGAGGTGGTCGCGGCCGCCCTGCTCGACATGAAGTGGCACGCGCTGAGCCCGCAGCAGGCGGCGGCAATCAACACGCCCGAAGCGGTCGACGCATTCGAGCGCCGCTCGCTCGAGGATTTGGGCCTGGCGGTCGATCTGGTGCCGCCGCGTTATCGCAGTTCCTATTTCAACCACATCTTCTCGGACCCCTCGGGCTACAGTGCGGGGTATTATTCCTACCTCTGGACCGAGATGCTCGACCGCGACAGCCGCAAATGGTTTGCCGACAATGGCGGGCTGACCCGCGCCAATGGCGACCACTACCGCGCCACTGTGCTGAGCCAGGGCGGGACGATGGATTATTTCGAGATGTTCCGAAATTTTGCCGGCCGCGAGCCGCAGGTGCAGCCGATGCTCGAAGCGCGCGGCCTGACCGGGACGGGGAACTAACCCAGCGCCAGCGCCCGCGCACCCGGCTCGCCCAGCCAGTGCGCGGGGACGCCCCAGACGCGCTCGATCACCCGGTGGTCGAGCGCGTCTTCGCATCGGCCATCAACGACGACCGCGCCTTGGTCGATAACGATCACGCGGTCGGCATGGTTCATCGCCAGCGCGAGATCGTGCAGCACCAGCACCACGCCCGCTCCAGTTTCCGCCGCGCGGCGCAGATGCGAAAGCAGCGCAAGCTGATGGCCGAGATCGAGCGCGGCCAGTGGCTCGTCGGCAAGGATCCAGCGCGGTTCCCCCGCCAACACCCGCGCCAGCAATGCACGCGCCCGCTCGCCGCCTGAGAGGCGCGATACGGGGCGGTCGGCCAGCGCGGCCAAGTCGAGCGCCTCGAGCGCGGCTGTAATCGCCGCCGCGCCCCGATCGCGGTGCGGCAGGCGGCCCAGCCCCACAAGGTCGCGCACGGCGACATCCCAGGCCACCTCGCCCGATTGGGGGAGGTAGCCGATCGCCTGCGCGCGCCGGCGCGCATCGAGGGCATCCAGCCTCGCGCCATCAAGCGTTACAAACCCGGTATCGGGACGCTCCAACCCGGCCAGCAGCTTTAGCAGCGTGGATTTCCCCGACCCGTTCGGCCCGCATATCGCAGTGATAGTGCCCAGCGCAAACGACGCCGTGACGTCACGCAAACGCGCGCCCAGCGTCAGATCTTGCGCCGCCAGCATCACGCCAACCCCCGCCGCATCCGTAGCAGCAGATGGAGGAAGAACGGCGCCCCAATCAGGCTCAGCGCGATGCCCAGCCGCAACTCGGTCACCAGCGGCAGCACCCGCACCAACGCATCGGCCAGCACCAGCAACAGCGCCCCGGCGAGCGCTGCGGGCACCAGCAGGGTGCTGGGCCGCCGATCGGTCAGCGGGCGGACCAGATGCGGCACCACCAACCCGACAAAGCCGATGATGCCCGCCACAGCCACGCCGCTGCCGACAGTGAGCCCCACGCCTGCCACCAGCCAGAACAGCAGCGGGCGCGGCGCAATGCCGAGCGAGCGGGCGGTTTCCTCCCCCAGCACCAGTGCATCCAGCCCGCGCCCGGCAGCGAGCAGGCAAGCCAGCCCCGCCAGCGTCAGCGGCGCGGCCAGCGCGACATCGGACCAGCCGCGATCGGTCAAAGCGCCCATCAGCCAGGTGACGATTTCCGACATCGCAAAGGCGTTGGGCGCCAGGCTGATCACGAGGCTGGTCAGCGCCCCGGCGAGGCTGGCGATCATCATCCCTGCGAGCGTGAACAGCGCGAGGCCATGCGTGCCGCCTGCCGTCTGCCCCGCGATCAGCGCCAGCAGCGCCATCGCCCCGCCCGCGCCAATCAGGGCAAAGCCGGGCAGCGCGAATGGCTGCGTGGCAAGGTCCAGCCACAGGCACAGCACCGCGCCCAGAGCGGCGGCGGGCGCGATGCCGAACAGACCCGGATCGGCCAGCGGATTACGCAGATAGCCCTGCATCGCTGCCCCGCTCGCACCCAGCCCGGCACCGATGATCGCCGCCAGCAGCGCGCGCGGCAGGCGCAACTGGGCGAGGATCACCGCCGCATTGGGCGTGCTGGCCGGGTCGAGCCACACCCGCCCGGCGAACAGCGAGCCAGCGACGGCAAGCCCCAGCGCCGCTGCCAGCATCATGTTGAGCCGCAATGCGCTCATATGCGGCCCGCGTTGCGGATTGCGGCCAGCCGCTGCGCCGCGCGAATGATCGTTGGCCCGCCGCACCACAGCAGCGAGGGGTCGTACTCTGCCCGCCGCATCTGCGGAACGGCCGCCAGCGCCGGATGATGCTGCGCGCGGTCCGTGCCCGCCACCAGCAGGATGTCGGGCGGATTGGCCAGCACCTCCTCCAGGGTGAGAAACGTGCCCTGCCCGCCGGTCCCCATACGGGCAAACCCGGCGCGCGCGAGCAATTCGGCCACCAACGTATGGTCAGCAGCCGCGAGGCCGCCAGGCTGCCACAGGACCGCACGAGGCGACGGCCCGGCGCCTAATGGTGCGGCTTCGGCCAAGGCGCGATCGATGCGCGCGATCAGCGCTTCACCGTTCTGCTGGGCCCCAGCCAGGGCGGCGATCCGCCGGCTCTGCGCGTGGCTTTCTTCGACCGAGGCCGGGCTGCCAAACGTCTCCACCCGAATACCGAGGCGCTCCAGCGCGCTGCGGGTTGCCGGGGGCAGGAATTGACCAGCGACGACCAGATCGGGGGCGAGCGTGATAATCTCCTCGACCGTGCCTCCGGTCGTGCGGAACTGCGCGGCCCGCGCCGCATCGAGCGACGAGGCACCCGGATCGCGGCTGTAATGCGAAATCGCCAGCACCTGCCCCGGCGCAGCGATCTCGACCAGCACCGCGTCAAGGCACGGGTTGAGGCTGACGATGGCGGTGCGCGCGTGGCCGGTGGCCGGCGCGGGCGCAGCGGCCAGCTTTGTGCAGCCCGCCACGCCCAGCGCCAGCAAGATCGCCAGCCGACCCGCGCGCCCGCTGATCACAGCTTGACCCGCGCCCCGGCAAAGACCCCGCGCGGGGTCGATGAATAGCTCGCAGCTGTCTGATAGTGCTGGTCGAACAGGTTCTCGATCCGCCCGAACAGTTCGAACCTTTCGCCCACCGGCATGGCAGCGCGCAGCGTGACCACCTCAAAACCATCGAGCCGCGTGAGGTTGGCCGCATCGTCGAAACTGTCGCTGACCAATCGCACATCGGCCCCTAGCGCAATTCCCTCGGTGACAACCTGCCAATCCGCGCTCAGCGTCAGCGCATGGCGTGGCCGGCGCGCCAGGGCATTGCCCAGCCGCGTGCTACCCGGCGTGCGGTTTTCGGCATCGACATAGGCATAAGCGGCGCGCGCGATGAAGCCGGCGACGGGCCGCGCGCCCAGCTCCAGCTCGAACCCCTGCGCGCGGACGCGGCCGATATTGTCGTAATAGCCGAACGGGCGCGTGGCACAGAGCGGCGCGGTGGAGCCGAAGCAACTGGCAAATTCGATCTGGTTCTCGCTCTCGCGCCGAAACACCGTGGCCGCACCATAAAATGCGCGCCGTTCGAACACCCGGTCGCCCAATGTCAGGCCGAGGTCGATGCTGGTGCTCGTTTCCGGCTGCAGCGCCTCGTTGCCGTAATCGCTGAACAGCTGGAACAGCGTCGGCGCCTTGAACCCCTCGCCAATACTGGCCCGTACGCGCAGATCGGGCGCGATGGTGTAGCTGAGATCGGCGCCGAAGCTGGTGCCGCTGCCGAACCGGTCATGCTGATCCACGCGGCCGCCGGCCCGGGCCGAGAGCGCGCCGAATTCAATGCCGAGCTGGGCATAGGCGCCAAAAATCCGCGCCTTGGCGCCACTATCGTAGAGCGTTTCGTAACCCGTCCATTCGTGCTCGCCGCCGAAATGCACCAGCAGCGGACCAAACGGCCGCCACTCGCCGCGCAGCGCCAGCCGGTCGGAGGTGCCGGTGCTGCTGAAGGTCGGCCCGGCGGCGGGATCGCGGTTTTCGCGCTCGGTCTCCGCGCGGCTGAAACTGGCGTTGAGAAACAGCGGACCGCGATCATATTCCGCCCCGGCGCTGGCCGAAAGCTGCCGCGTTTCCTGCACCTCACGGGTATCGGCGAGCTGATAGGTCGGTGCGGGGAAGCCATCGATGTCGAGCGTCCCCTTGGCCCACCGCGCGCGGGCGAACAATTCGAGCGCGTCCGATATGTAGAGCCGGCCATCCCCGCCGAGCGCGTAATGTTCAAACCCGTCCGCTTCGGTGCCGCTGGCCGCGGCGGAAAAGCCGTCGGTCCGCAGGTAAGTACCCGACAGGCCTAGAAACCCGCGCGTGCCCGCAATGCCGCCGCTCAGCGCGCTCGACAGGGTGTTCCGGCTGCCATACTCCGCCTCGGCCACCAGCCCGCGGCTGACGCGCGTGGACGCCACCACGACGCCGCCGATCGCGTCCGATCCCCAGACAGTCGAATTGGACGCGCGCAGCACCTCGATCTTGGCGAGATTGCCGGTTGTCAGCGTGCCGAAGTCGAACCCGCCGCCGGGGGAGGCGGTATCTGCTACGCGCACCCCGTCGAGCACGACCAGCGTCTGCTCTGCCTCCGCCCCGCGCAGGCGGACCCCGGTGAACGCACCGAGCCCGCCATTGCGACTGACGGTGAGCCCCGGCACCCGCTCCAGCGCGCGGGTGAGATCAGGGCCTTGCACGGCGCGCAACTCGCTATCGCCTATCACGGTGACGGGCTGGCCGGTTGCCGTAACATCGCCCGCTGTCCCCGTGGCGACGACGGTGATGACCGCCTCGTCGCGCGGTTTGGTGAGAACAAGCGGCTGGTCCTCGGCCGCTTCCTGCGCGTTTGCGGCGACGGGAACCACCAGGGCACAACTAGCCAAAAACAGATATTTATGCATTGCTTCTCCAATCATGTGCGAAATGTCGCCCATGACGGAGAGCGAGCAGGATCGCCCGCATCCGTATGCGCCCGGTAAACCCCGCCCGGCCGCGGAACGACCGTCACTGGCAGGTCTCCTGGCTCCCGGATCGTCGCTGTCCCGCCGCCTTCCCGGGCGATGCCCAGTGGCGATATGGCGGAGCCGCTCCCCGGTCACAGTTGCGGGGGCAGCGCGGGTGTTGCACCCGCTTCCCTCTTCGGTCCCGAAGGACAACCCGTGACGATGCGCGCGGCATAGACGCGCAAAAAGCCGCGCACAAGCTGTCAGACTTTGCTAACCATGTCGATTAATCGGGCGTTTTGCCATGTGCCGCTATTGGACAGGCGGACGCGCGTGGCTGCCTGTTGGTGCCGAGTATGATATGCGCCCTGCGCGTCCCACGGCGCATTGTCGTTTCGCAAGGACCATTGCCCTGACACCGATCGCGCCATTCCTGCCAACCGCCGAGGCCGAGCTGCACGCGCGGCTGGTCCGCCGTGTGCGGCCACTGGCGGCGCGGATCGCCGCGCGCCATCGCGGGCGGCGGCTGGCGCTGGCGGCAGCGGCACTTGCCGTTCCGGCCATGGCGGCGCCGGGCGGGTGGGATATGCTCACTACATGGCGCGATGGGGGCGGTGCCCCGCGAACAATGCCGTTCGAGACCGCCGGGCAGAGCTTTCCCGGCTCTGCGCTCTACTACCTCGAAGACCCGGCCCCGCAGCCCGGCCTTGCCGGGGAATTGATGCCCTTTGTCCGGCCGGCCGGGGCGGAGGAAGCGCCGCAACTGGCCGCGATCGTCGATGCCGGCCCCGCCGCCCGTGCCTTCTCGCAGGCAGGGACAGGGATCGACAAGGCGCGCGCGCTGCAATGCCTGTCGATGGCGGTCTATTACGAGGCCGCCAGCGAGAGCGAGGAGGGGCAAAAGGCGGTCGCGCAGGTGGTGCTGAACCGCGTTGCGCACCCGGCGTGGCCCAATAGCGTATGCGGCGTCGTGTTCCAGGGTTCGGAGCGGCAGACCGGGTGCCAATTCACCTTCACCTGCGACGGATCGCTGCTGCGTCGCCCGTCGGTCGCCGGCATGGCCCGCGCCCGGCGGATCGCGGCGCGCGCGCTGGCGGGCGATGTCTATGCGCCGATCGGCCTTGCCACGCATTACCACACGGTCTGGATCAATCCCTATTGGGCCGGAACGCTCGATACGGTCGGTCGCATCGGCGCGCACGTGTTTTATCGCTGGCGCGGCGGGGCCGGCACGCGGAGCGCGTTCACCGTTGCCTATCGCGGCGGCGAGCCGGTTGCCGCGCCGCATCCGCGAGCAGCCTTGCCGGCCGCGGGCGATCCGCTGGCGGGCGACCCGGCCGCGCTCGCCCGCGCACTTGAAGAGCAATACCAGACGGCCCGCGCCGCCGCCGAGCAGCAGGCACAGGCTGCCTCCGCCGCGCCGGTAACCGCGCAACCGGTGCCGACCTATAACGCGGCCGTGCAGGCGCGGGGCGGCGATGCCCAGTTCGTTGGGGAGAACCTGCCATCGGGCGGCACGGTCAAGCCTGAATACGCCAATTCGGGCCGGTGGATCGCCCAGCCACGCTGAGCAGCGGGCGTTAACCCTGCTTTCGAACCGGGTCTTAGGCCCGGCCGGCTAAAGCTGCGGCTCACCAGTTCGAGGTCGCGCTTGATGCCCATCCGTTTTGCTCCCGCCATCCATTGTGGCGGACGTTCGCCGGTCCACCGGGTGCTGTCATCCGACACCCGGGCCCCCGCCGCAGCGAATGACAACGCGCCCGATGCACTGTTCGACGCCGTCCAGCAGAATGCTCTCCGTTTGTTCGGCGCGCACGGAGTCGCCGCCGTCTCCCATTTCGCCGCCGCCGCAAAAACTGCCCTCGCCGCCGGTAATCGCAACGCGGCGATGCGCTATCTGGCCTATTGTGCCGCGCTCGACCCGGCCAAGGCGCGCAGGCTTGCAAGCGATCTGGGAACCGGTTGAGCGTGCTCTGCATTTGACACATGACAGCCCCGTTTGCGGGCATACTTGCTATTGCAAATCATTCACAAAGATAAGTTCGCGACCGCGCCCCGTCATGCTTGCAAAGGCGATCTCGCGGGCCTACCGCCAGGGGCGTAACGGCGCGCGCCCATTTGCGGGACGGCACGCGCGTGCCGTAATTTGCACTTCGGTCCCGCGCGCAAAGGACGCACGGCTTTCATGGCTCAGCAGGCACGCAAGAAAATCGCTCTGATCGGTTCCGGAATGATTGGCGGCACCCTCGCCCATCTCGCCGCGAAGAAGGAAATGGGCGACATCGTCCTGTTCGACATCGCCGAAGGTATCCCGCAGGGCAAGGCGCTCGACCTCGCCCAGTGCGGCCCGGTCGAAGGGTTCGATGCGAAGATTACCGGCACCAACGATTACGCCGACATCGCCGGGGCGGACGTAGTGATCGTCACCGCCGGCGTGCCGCGCAAGCCCGGCATGAGCCGCGATGATCTGCTGGGCATCAATTTGAAGGTGATGAAGGCCGTCGGCGAGGGCATCAAGGCCAACTGCCCCGAAGCTTTCGTGATCTGCATCACCAACCCTCTCGACGCGATGGTCTGGGCGCTGCGCGAATTTTCCGGCCTGCCGCACAACAAGGTGGTCGGCATGGCCGGCGTGCTGGATAGCGCGCGCTTCGCCACCTTCCTCGCCTGGGAATTCGGCGTGTCGGTGAAGGACGTGAATGCCTTCGTGCTGGGCGGCCACGGTGACACGATGGTTCCGGTCACCAGCTACACCACGATCAGCGGCATCCCGGTCAACGACCTCGCCAAGATCAAGGGCATCGATGCAGGCCGGATTGATGAGATCGTCCAGCGCACCCGCGGCGGCGGCGGCGAGATCGTCGGACTGCTAAAAACCGGCAGCGCCTATTATGCGCCCGCCACCAGCGCCATCGCGATGGCAGAGGCCTATTTGGGCGACCAGAAACGCATCCTGCCGGTCGCTGCTTATGTCGATGGCAAGTATGGCCTCGACGGCCTTTACGTCGGCGTCCCTGCTGTGATCGGCGCCAACGGCATTGAAGAGGTGGTCGAAATCGCCCTGTCGGACGAGGAAAAGGTCAACTTCAAGGTCTCGACCGACGCGGTCGAGGAACTGCTGGTGGCCTGCAAGGCGCTGGATGAGAGCCTTGCTTAAACTCATCCGCCTGCCGTTGGCACTACTGGTTCTCGCAGGCGCGGGGGCGCACGCCTCCGTTCCACCGGCACTGAACTACTATACTTATCGGGCAGGTATGGATTGCATGTTGTCCGCCTCAACGAGCGGAGCATCACGTGATCGATTTGAAGCGCCAGATCAATGGGCTGCATCTCCTGACGGAGATGGCTTTACGCATCTCTTGTTGCCCATCAGTGTGAGCTTTCCTGCCGAGGACGATGGGATCTCGCGCACCTGCGTTGTCGAAGCCACGTTAGACTCGAAAGCAGATCAACGGTGGCTCGAAAGGACGATTGCGACCGAATTGGGTCGCGGCTTTCAGCAAACTGACTCACGCGCTTGGTTGACAAAATCGGGTGCCGGGTTCCGCGGTCTGCAATTCTTTCCAGACAACCAATCCGAACACCCCAGGGTTCGTCTCATTGGCGCTGCCTTCTAGGAGCTACTGAATGTCCATCCTCGTCGACAAGAACACCAAGGTCATCACGCAAGGGATGACCGGCGAAACCGGCACCTTCCACACGCAGCAGGCGCTCGACTACGGCACGCAGATGGTCGGCGGGGTGACGCCGGGCAAAGGCGGCACCACGCATATCGGCCTGCCGGTCTATGACACCGTGGCCGAAGCGGTGCACGCCACCGGCGCGACAGCGAGCTGCATCTATGTCCCGCCGCCATTCGCAGCGGATTCGATCCTCGAGGCAATCGATGCCGAGGTGCCGCTCATCGTTTGCATCACCGAAGGCATTCCGGTGCTCGACATGGTGCGCGTCAAGCGCGCGCTGTCCGGCAGAAAGAGCCGGCTGATCGGCCCCAACTGCCCCGGCGTGCTGACGCCGAATGAATGCAAGATCGGCATCATGCCCGGGTCGATCTTCAGCAAGGGAAGCGTCGGCGTGGTCAGCCGCAGCGGTACGCTGACATATGAGGCGGTCCATCAGACCACCATGGTCGGCCTCGGCCAGACCACTGCCGTCGGCATCGGCGGCGACCCCGTTAACGGGACCAATTTCATTGACGTACTTGACCTGTTCCTGAGCGACGATGCGACCAAGTCGATTATCATGATCGGCGAAATCGGCGGCAGCGCCGAAGAAGAAGCGGCCGAATTCCTCGCCCATCAGGCGAAGAAGGGCCGCACGAAGCCCGTGGTCGGCTTCATCGCCGGGCGAACCGCCCCTCCGGGCCGGCGCATGGGCCATGCCGGCGCGATCGTCAGCGGCGGCCAGGGCGGCGCGGAAGACAAGATCGCGGCGATGGAGAAAGCCGGCGTGCGCGTCTCTCCCTCGCCAGCCGAGTTGGGCAAGACACTCGACGCGCTGCTCAAGGAACTGGCCTGACCCCTGCGCGTCCCTTCAACAGGGGCGCGAGAAAAGTGAGCGACATGGGTAACGAAGTGCACGATTTTCCGTTGGATGCGGAGCCGCAGGCCGGGCCGAGCTGGCAGCGTGCCGGCTGGCCAGCAGTGGACGGCAACGATGCGGACGAGCTGACCCAGGCGCTCGACCCCACGACGCTGGCGGTGGCGGTCAAGGAGGCTTCGGCCAAAGCCGGCAAGCCCCTCGACGCCAAGGCGGTCGAGGACGCGGCCGGTGCTTCGATCAGGGCGATGCTGCTCATCCGCACTTACCGCGTGCGCGGGCATCTGGCGGCCAATCTCGATCCGCTGGGCCTGTCGAAACAGGATCTTCCGGCCGATCTCAGCCCTGAATATCATGGTTTTACTGGCGAGGCACTCGACCGCGAGGTGTATCTGGGCGGCACGCTCGGCCTCGAATGGACTACGCCGCGCAAGCTGGTCGAGGTGCTCAAGGCCAATTATTGCGGCCATGTCGGCTTTGAATACATGCACATTTCCGACGTGGAGGAGCGGCGCTTCATCCAGGACCGGATCGAGGGGCCGGAAAAGGTCATTCAGTTTACGCCCGAGGGCAAGCGCGCCATCCTCGCCGCGGTGATCCGGGGCGAACAATACGAGGCGTTCCTCGGCAAGAAGTATGTCGGCACCAAGCGGTTCGGGCTTGATGGCGGCGAAAGCATGATCCCCGCACTGGAGGCGGTGATCAAATATGGCGGCCAGCTCGGCGTGCGCGAGATCATCTACGGCATGGCCCACCGCGGCCGGCTTAATGTACTCGCCAATGTCATGGCCAAGCCATACCGCGTGATCTTCCACGAATTCTCGGGCGGCAGCGCCAATCCGGAGGATGTCGGCGGATCGGGCGACGTCAAATATCATCTCGGCACCAGTACCGACCGTTCGTTCGACGGAATCGAGGTGCATATGAGCCTCGTTCCAAACCCCAGCCACCTCGAGACGGTAGATCCGGTAGTGCTGGGCAAGACCCGCGCGCAGCAGGCGTTCCGCGACGATCTCGACGATCACCGCGAAGTCTTGCCCGTGCTGATCCATGGCGACGCTGCCTTTGCCGGGCAGGGCGTGGTGTGGGAATGCTTCGGCCTGTCCGGCGTGCGCGGCTACAACACCGGCGGCTGCCTGCATTTCGTGATCAACAACCAGATCGGCTTCACGACCAGCCCGAAATTCGCGCGGAATTCGCCCTACCCCTCCGACGTGGCGAAGGGCGTTCAGGCGCCGATCCTGCACGTTAATGGCGACGATCCCGAAGCCGTCACCTTCGCCTGCAAAATGGCGATCGAATACCGCCAGCAATTCCGCCGCGATATCGTGATCGATATGTGGTGCTATCGCCGCTTCGGCCACAATGAAGGCGATGAGCCGAGCTTCACCCAGCCGCTTATGTATGACGCGATCCGCGCCCATCCCAAGGTGAGCCGGATTTACGCCGCCAAGCTCGAGGCAGAGGGCGTGATCGACAGTGCTTATGCCGACGGGCTGTGCGCCGAGTTCAACGCGCTGCTGGAGGAGGAATTCGCCGCCGCCAAGGGCTATAAACCCAACGAGGCCGACTGGTTCGCCGGACGGTGGAGCGGGTTCAACAAGCCCGCCGACGCCGAAAGCGCGCGGCGCAATGTCGAAACCGCTATTGAGAAAAAGCTGTTCGACAGCCTGGGCCGGACCCTCACCGCAATCCCCGACGATTTGACCGTCCACAAGACGCTGCGCCGCGTGCTCGACGCCAAACGCACGATGTTTGAAGAAGGCGTCGGCTTCGATTGGGCTACGGCCGAGGCGCTGGCGTTCGGCAGCCTCGTCAGCGAAGGCTATGGGGTTCGCCTTTCGGGGCAGGATTCCGGGCGCGGCACCTTCAGTCAGCGCCACGCCATCTGGCTCGACCAGCAGACCGAGCGCAAATACATCCCGCTCGCGACGCTGCCGCACGGCAAGTTCGAGGTCTATGACAGCACGCTCTCAGAATATGGCGTGCTAGGCTTCGAATACGGCTTCGCCCTCGCTGACCCCAAGACACTGGTGTTGTGGGAAGCGCAATTCGGCGATTTCGCCAATGGCGCGCAGATCATTATCGACCAGTATGTCGCCGCCGCCGAAGCCAAATGGCTGCGTGCCAATGGCCTCGTGATGCTGCTGCCGCATGGCTATGAAGGCCAGGGGCCCGAGCACTCCTCCGCGCGGCTCGAGCGGTTCCTGCAGCTGTGTGCGAACGACAATATCCAGGTCTGCAACATCACAGTGCCGGCCAACTACTTCCACGTGCTGCGCCGGCAGATGCTGCGCCCGTTCCGCAAGCCGCTGATCATCATGACGCCGAAATCGCTGTTGCGTCATCCGTTAGCCAAGAGCGAGGCGGCCGATTTCGTCGGCGAAAGCCATTTCCGCCGGATCGTCAGCGATATGAAAGGCATTGCCGACGACAAGGTGCGCCGGCTTGTGCTGTGTTCGGGCAAGGTGGCATATGACCTGATGGAAGCGCGCGACAAGGCCGGTCTTGACGATGTCTCGATCGTCCGGCTCGAACAGCTCTATCCCTTCCCCGGCGACCCGCTGGCCACCCGGATCGCGCGGATGAGCAATCTGGCCGAGATTGTCTGGTGCCAGGAAGAGCCGCACAACAATGGCGCGTGGTTCTTCGTCGACCGGCTGATCGAGCAGGCGGCGGCAGATGCGGGCAAGCCGATGCGGCCGATCTATGCCGGGCGCGATGCCTCGGCTTCTCCGGCAACCGGCTATGCCCGGCGGCACGAACAACAACAAAAGGCGCTGGTTGCCGATGCGCTCGGCCTTGGTGCCGATAGCGCGGCCGATAGCCAGTCCTGAACGCGGAAAGACCCATCATGGCCACCGAAGTCAAAGTACCTGCCCTGGGCGAATCGGTCACCGAAGCCACTATCGGCGAATGGCTCAAGCAGCCCGGCGATGTGGTGAAACTCGACGAGCCGATTGCCAGCCTCGAGACCGACAAGGTCGCGGTCGAGGTGCCCAGCCCGGTCGCGGGCGTACTCGGGGCGCACACGGTAGAGGTCGGCGCCACGGTCGAAGTTGGCGCGGTAATCGCGACTATCGAGGATGACGTTCCGGCGGGCGAAAGCACCCAGGTCGAGGAGCGCGACAATGCCGCGCCGCCGCGCGCGAAGGCAGAAGTGACCGGAGATAAGGGCGCGGACGCGTCCGACGTGGCTGAAGCAGCCGCCAACGCACCTGCGCCGGCCGCTGCCAAAGCCGACAGTCATGGCGGCGATACGCAAACCCTGTCGCCCGCGGTGCGTCGCGCGGTGCTGGAACACGGCGTTGATCCGACTGCGATCCAGGGCAGCGGGCGCGACGGTCGGCTGACCAAGGAAGACGTGCTCGCCGCCGCCAAGGCGCGCACTAGTGAGCCTGCGCCGGCGGCCAGCGCCCCCGCCGACGCCCCCGCCCCGTCAACCTCGACGGGCGACGGCCGGCGCGAGGAACGGGTCAAGATGACCCGGATGCGCCAGACCATCGCCAAGCGGCTGAAGAGCGCGCAGGAAACTGCTGCGTTGCTGACCACCTTCAACGACGTAGATATGAGCGCGGTGATCGAGGCGCGCGAACGCTACAAGGACGTGTTCGTTCAGAAACACGGCATCAAGCTCGGCTTCATGTCGTTCTTTGCCAAGGCCTCGTGTCTGGCGCTGAAGGACATCCCGGCGGTTAACGCACAGATCGATGGCGACGAGATCGTCTATCACGATTATGTCGATATCTCGGTCGCGGTCAGCGCTCCGAACGGTCTTGTGGTCCCCGTGGTGCGTGATGCCGACAGCAAGAGCTTTGCCCGGATCGAGAAGGACATCGCCGATTTCGGCAAGCGCGCCAAGGAAGGCACGCTGACTATGGAAGACATGAAAGGCGGCACCTTCACCATCTCAAATGGCGGCGTGTTCGGCGGGCTGATGTCCACCCCGATCATTAATCCGCCGCAGAGCGCCGTTCTCGGCCTGCACCGGATCGAGGACCGCCCGGTCGTGCGCGATGGCCAGATCGTCATCCGTCCGATGATGTATATCGCGCTCAGCTATGATCACCGGCTGATCGACGGGCGCGAGGCGGTGACCGCGCTCAAGACGATCAAGGAAGCGATAGAAGATCCCACCCGCCTGCTGATTGACCTTTAACTCCCTCCGCTGTCCGAGATATTCCATGGCTGACCAGACCTACGATTACGACGTCCTCATCATCGGCGCGGGGCCCGGCGGCTATGTCGCGGCGATCCGCGCGGCGCAACTGGGCCTCAAGACTGCCTGCGCCGAAGGTCGCGAGACGCTGGGCGGCACTTGTCTCAATGTCGGCTGTATCCCGTCAAAGGCGCTGCTTCACGGCAGCGAACTGTTCGAGGAAGCGCGTGACGGCACGCTGGCCAAATGGGGCGTCGGCGTCGGGGCGCCGCAGCTCGATCTCGCCGCGATGCAGGGACAGAAACTGGCCGCGGTGAAAGAGCTGACCGGCGGCATCGAATTCCTGTTCAAGAAGAACAAGGTCGATTGGCTGAAAGGTTATGCCACCTTCAAAGACGCCCACACCGTCGAGGTCGCCGGCAAGACCGTGACCGCGAAGGACATCGTCATCGCCACGGGTTCATCCGTCACGCCTTTGCCCGGCGTCGCGGTGGATAATGATGCCGGGATTATCGTCGATTCCACCGGCGCGCTAGCGCTGGAACAGGTGCCCGAACATCTGGTGGTGATCGGCGGCGGTGTCATCGGGCTTGAGCTCGGCAGCGTCTGGCGCCGGCTGGGGGCCAAGGTCACGGTGGTGGAGTTCCTCGACCAGCTCCTCCCCGGCATGGATGGCGACATCCGCAAGGAAGCGGCCAAGATCTTCAAGAAGCAGGGCATGGAGCTGCGGCTCGGCACCAAGGTCACCGGCGCTACGGTTGATGGCGGCAAGGTCACGCTGACGCTGGAGCCGGCGGCCGGCGGCGCGGCGGAAACGCTCGAGGCTAGCCATGTGTTGGTCTCGATCGGCCGCCGGCCCAATACAGAGGGGCTCGGGCTCGACGCGATCGGGCTTGCCACCAACCAGCGCGGCCAGATCGAAACCGACCATGATTTCCGCACCAAGGTCGATGGCGTGTGGGCGATTGGCGACGTCATCCCCGGCCCTATGCTGGCGCACAAGGCCGAGGATGAAGGCATTGCCGTGGCCGAAAACATCGCCGGCCAGACGGGCATCGTCAATCACGCGGTCATCCCGAGCGTCGTCTATACCTGGCCCGAGATGGCGGGGGTCGGGCTCACCGAAGAAGCCGCCAAGGAGCGCGGCGCGGTGAAGGTGGGCAAGTTCCCGATGATAGCGAACAGCCGCGCCAAGACCAACCGCGAACCGGACGGCTTCGTCAAGGTCATCGCCGATGCAGAGACCGACCGCGTGCTTGGCGTGTGGTGCATCGCCAGTGTCGCCGGGACGATGATCGCCCAGGCCGCGCAAGCGATGGAATTCGGCGCGACCAGTGAGGATATTGCCTATACCTGCCACGCCCATCCGACCCACGCAGAGGCGCTGAAAGAGGCGGCGATGGCGGTACAGGGCAAACCGATCCACATCTGACGCGTGCGCGCGCTTGCCCTTGTGCGCCGGGCTGCCACGATGGCATGACGGGCTGGCAACAGGGGGCAACGCGCAATGGACTATACGAAACTGACCAACGAGCCGGGCGCCATTGCGCTCGCCGGTATGATTGCCGCCGGCGAGTTGTCGCCACTGGAGGCGGTGGACGCCGCCATTGCCCGGATCGAGGCGCTTGACGGGCCGATCAACGCGGTCGTGGTACGGGATTTCGAGCGGGCCCGCGATCGAGCCCGCGCGCTGACCGATCAAGCGCCCAGCGAGCGGCAGCCTCTGTTCGGCGTGCCGATGACGGTCAAGGAGAGCTTCGATGTTGCCGGCTTGCCGAGTTGCTGGGGGCTCGAGAAATTTGCCGGCACCATCGCCCCGGAGGATGCGCGGGTTGTGCGGTTGCTAAAGGATGCCGGTGCGATCATCCTTGGCAAGACCAACATCCCGCCGGACCTGTCGGACTGGCAAAGCGACAACCCGGTCTATGGCCGCACTGGCAATCCGCACGATACCGGCCGCAGCCCCGGCGGATCGTCCGGTGGCAGCGCGGCAGCGGTGGCGTCGGGCATGGTGCCGTGCGAATATGGCACCGACATTGGCGGCTCGGTTCGCGTGCCCGCCCATTTCTGCGGCGTCTGGACTGTCAAGACCAGCTGGGGTCTCGTTTCGAAGGAGGGGCACGATCATCCGCTGATGGCGGGGCTTGGCGCGCATGACGGTGCGCTGTCGATTGCAGGGCCATTCGCGCGCAATGCCGAGGATCTCGAATTGCTACTGCGCCTGACGGCCGCGCTGCCGCTGCGCGAAGCGACGCGCCCGTTGCGCGACGCGCGCGTTCTGGCGCTGCTTGACCATCCGGTGAGCCCGATTGATGACGCGGTGCGCGCGCCGATCGAAGCCGCGCTCGAGGTGCTGGCGGCGGCCGGCGTGCAGATCGCACGCAGCAGCGAGCTGGTGCCCGACCTCAACCAGCAGCACCGCGACTATATGCGGATGCTCAATATCGGCATGAGCCGCGGCGGCCGCGCGCCCGACGGTACGCGCGCCACCGCCACCGACTGGTTCGACCTGCTCGATGTCCAGGCGCGTAATGAAGCGGCCTGGGCGGCCTTGTTCGAACAATTCGATTACGTCCTCGCCCCCCCTGCCCCGATACTCGCCTTTGAGCACGACGCGACCGACATTCGCGACCGCAAGGTCACCATCAACGGCGAAGTGCGCAGCTTTGTCGAGGTGTTTGCCTGGGCGGGGCTGGTAACCTTCCCGAACCTTCCGGCGACCGTGCTGCCGATCGGGCATACAGCCCATCTGCCCTGCGGCCTGCAAGTGATCGGTCCGCGCTGGGGCGATCTGGGCACCATCGGCGCGGCGCGCGAGATCGATGTTATTCTTGGCGGCTGACGATGGTGCTGGAGCCGCCGGATACGCTGCTGCATGCGCTCGCCTGGCTTGACCTTGGCGGGGTCGCGCTGTTCGCGCTGACCGGCGCTGTTGTCGCCGCTCGGGCCGGGCAAACCTTTGTTACGCTGGCCTTCCTCGCGCTCGCCACGGGTGTCGGCGGCGGATCGGTTCGCGATGTGCTGATCGGCGCGCCGGTCTTCTGGATCCGCGACCCGTGGGTGGCGGCAGTCTGCCTGCTGGCCGCGCTGGTCGCCTGGTTCACGCCGACGAGATGGTGGGAGGGCAAGCTGGTCGATCTGGCGGATGGGCTCGGAATGACGGGCTTTGCCGTGTTCGGAACCAGCAAGGCGCTGTCCTATGGCGTCACGCCCGTGCCGGCGATCATCATGGGGGTGTTCACCGGCTGCGTCGGCGGGATCATCCGCGACGTACTGATCGGCCGGCCGTCGATCCTGCTGCGCCCCGAGATCTATGTGACCGCCGCCGCGCTCTCGGCCAGCCTGTGCGTGCTCGGCGAATTGGCAAGCCTGCCCACCGCTCTGGTGTGGACCATCGCCGTCGGCTGCGGCTTCGCGCTGCGGGCGGCTGCCATAATGCGAAATATCGGTCTGCCCGCATACCGCGATCGGGGTTGAGCGAGCGCGATCAGCTTTCGCCGGGGAGCGGACCACCGGGATAGGCCGGCTGCGGCCCGTCGGTCACCGGCGCACTACTGCCACCCAGCGCAGCATCGTCCGCCTGCCGCCGCGCAGTGGCATAGCGCGCATCGTCCCACTGATTATCGACTGCGCTGCCCTGCCAGCCTAGCTGCACCGCGCCGTAATCGACGTCCTCAATGCGCCCGTCATTGCCGATCCGGCAGGTGAAGCCGCGTCCGTCGAAAATGGTGCCGTCGATCCGCCAACCTTGGGCGGTGCGCTGAGCGCCGGTCACCTCGGCAACGCGAACATTGCGCTGGATTGCATCGACACACATATCGGCCGCCCGGTCCATTCCGCGGCTTTCGCCCAACCGGCTGTCAGGCCGCGCATCGCGATAGCGATAGACCGGCTCCTGATAGCGCCGGTCGTGGTAGCGATAATCGCGCTCGCGGTAGCTTTCATCATGGCGGGCATTGCGCGTCGCGGCATTGGCGATCGCGGCAATTCCGCCGATGATGAGGACGCCGGCCAGTACGTCGCCGGCATTGACGCGGTTGCGCCGGTAGCCACCCCAATAGCCGCCGCCCCAGCCCCAACCGCCCCACTGGTTCACAGCGACTGCATCATCACTCCACGCCGCCTGGGCCGGGGCTTGCGGCGCATCGCTCAGCGGTGAGGCGGCAACCGGCGTCGCAACCAGTGACGCGGCAACGGCAAAGGCGGTCGAGCCAGCAAAATATACGCGGCGCATCAGCGGCTCCTCGGACGAAAGCTTATCTATACGAAATTGGGCGGCTCAGGCTTGCGATAGCCTGAACCGCCCCAGATTCATGCAGGTTCGCTCAGCGGAGCCCGCGCAGCCCGCTATAGTCGAGATTGACGATCCGGCCGTAGCGCACGTCGCAGGTGAAGCGCCCGGAATCGCCGCGACTGCGATAGGAATCGCGATCGCGCCAATCACCACCCCAACCGTTGTATCGCCCATCGCGGCCGACCGCGATTTCGCCGCGCACGCGGTAGCCATCGCGCCGCTGATCGACATCGGTGATACCAGTCACATCCGCGCGGCCATAGGTGTAGCGCGCCGCATCCTGTTCGGCTGCCAGCACGCACCGTTCGACGGCCTGGCGCGAACTGCCGCGCTGATAGCCATCGCGCCAGTTATACCGGTCTGTATAGCGATCATTATACCGATCGTCATAGCGGTAGTCGTAGCCGCGATTGCCGCGCAGCGCGCCGGTCGCTGCAGCAATACCGCCGAGGATTACGGCACCGGCGATAATCTCGCCCGCATTGATCCGATTGTCATCCCGGTAATCGCGGTACCGGTCCTGCGCCATAGCCGGCGCCGCAGAGGCCAGCGCCATCGCGCCGACGGCTGCGGAACCGATGATCGATTTGCCAAAGGTCTTCATGGTGCTGTCCTTCCACTGCGCGGCGCCGTGATGCGCTGCATGTGGATGGTGTACCAGTGTGCGCGTTGTGTGATGCTGAATTGCCCCGTCAGCCGCCGTTCAGCCATTCCCCACGAGGAATGAACAAAGGGGAGAGCCTCGCGGCCCTCCCCTTGCGATCATCGGTGCGCGTTTCGCCCAATCAGGCGTCTGCGTATTCCTCTTCGTCGGCGGTCGTCACCGGGCCGCTATCTTGGCCCTTGGCGGCCAGATCGCGGTCAACGAATTCGATCACCGCAAGCGGAGCGGCGTCGGATTCGCGGATGCCCGCCTTGATGATGCGGACATAACCGCCTTCGCGATCAGCGTAGCGCTCAGCGAGGACATCAAACAGCTTCTTGAGCTGGGTGTCGTCCATCAATCGGCTGGCAGCCAGGCGGCGGTTCGAAAGGCCGCCACGCTTCGCCAGCGTGACGAGCTTCTCAACGTAGGGCCGCAGCTCCTTTGCCTTAGGGGCGGTGGTGATAATCTGTTCGTGCTTGATGAGCGCAGCCGCCATATTACGGAACATCGCGTTCCGATGGCCGGTCTTCCGGCCGAGCTTGCGCTGCTTCATTCCATGACGCATGGGTATCTCCGTTCGTTGAGGGCCCGTGCCAGGTAGCCCAAACCACGCGGGGCCCTTCCCCGCGAAGCGCCGCCCAAGCGGAACCTCGCGGGAAAGTCAACCCTGACGCCGGAGATTCAGCTTTCCGATCAGCGGCGCACGCGCGCCCGGTTTTCGAGATCGGAGATCCGGCTTTCGAGATAAGCGCGCTCCTCCGCTGTGGGGGTCAGCCGCGCGTAGGCTGCTTCCAGCCGCACGATGTCGCCATGTTCGACGAGCAATTGCTGACGCGCGGCGAGGCTCAGCCCGCTGCTCGGCAGCGCCTGCGCTATTGCGTCGAGGCGGGCGCGGTTGGTCATCACGGGCGTCGTATAGGCGATATCTCCCACCCGCTGGTCCAGCGCGTCGAGACGGGTATCGAGATCGTCACGCTCGCGATCAGTCAACGTGCCATCGCGCATATAATCCGCTTCGAGCGTGATCAGGCGGGCATAATCAGACTTAAGCCGGGTGCCGACGGTGCGGGTCAAGCGCCGCGCCGCGACCTGCGCATCAACGCGCCGATTAAACTCGGCCTGTCCGTCACGCACGTCCCAGCGGCTGAAAAGGTCGGTATTTCCATACTGGCTGTCACCATACCGGCCATCGGCGAGAACCTGCAGCAGTTCGTTATATCGCGCGGTCAGTTCGCTGCGCTCGGCGGACGAATATGACCGATCAGCCCCGTAGCGTGCTTCGAGCTCGACAAGCTGGTAATAGTCGCTCTTTAACCGTGCACCCGTCGCCTGCGCCATCCGCCCGTTCCGCACATCCGCATCAACGCGGCTTTCGAATTCGGCCCGCTGGTTAGCGAGCGGGGTCCGACCGGCCCGCCATTGGCCCTCGAGCGAGGAATCTGCGCTGTTCCCGACACCGAGCAGATTGCCGAGGATCTGCGTAATCCGGTCACGCGTAGATGGCTGTGTGGTCGTCTGAGCCTGGGCGGGAACCGCAATGGCCGCCATCGACACGGCGGCGAGAAGGGTTTTGAGACGCATAGATCACCTGAAATTATTGGACATCTGGCATCATGAACGCCTCGCACCGGATAGGTTTCCCCGGGGCCAAAAGGAAAGGCCGCCCCTTGCGGAGCGGCCTTTTGATAGTTTGCGAGGATCGAGCCAGATCAGCCGAGCAGTTCCTGCTCCAGCTTCTTGGCCATCTCCTCGATGTTTTCAGGCGGCCAGCCCGGAATATCCATACCGAGCCGTAGCCCCATCGACGACAGCACTTCCTTGATCTCGTTGAGCGACTTGCGGCCGAAATTCGGCGTCCGCAGCATCTCGGCTTCGGTTTTCTGAACAAGGTCGCCGATATAGATGATGTTGTCGTTCTTGAGGCAGTTCGCCGAACGGACCGACAATTCCAGCTCGTCGACCTTTTTGAGGAGGTACCGGTTCAGCTGGTTGGCGTCCGATTCCTCGATCGGCGCGGCATGGCCGATCATCGGCGAGCCAGCCTGCGGCATACCATCGTCGAAATGGACGAACAGGCTGAGCTGGTCCTGCAGGATACGCGCGGCATAGGCCACAGCATCTTCAGGGGTCACGGTACCATCGGTTTCGACCGTCAGGTTGAGCTTGTCGAAATCGAGTTCCTGCCCGACGCGGGCATTATCAACCTTGTAGCTCACCTGGCGAACAGGCGAATAGAGCGAGTCGACCGGGATCAGCCCGATCGGCGCATCGACCGGACGGTTGCCCGTCGCCGGCACATAGCCCTTCCCGGTGTCGGCGGTCAGCTCCATGTTGAGCGTCGCGCCTTCGTCGAGATGACAGATGACCAGGTCCTTGTTCATCACTTCGATGTCGCCGGTGACGGCAATATCGCCGGCCTTGACCTCGCCCGGCCCGGTGGCGGAAAGTTGCAGCCGCTTGGGGCCTTCACCTTCCATCTTGAGCGCGATCTGCTTCACGTTGAGCACGATGTCGGTCACGTCCTCGCGCACTCCGGCAAGCGAGGAGAATTCGTGCAGCACGTTCTCGATCTTGATCGAGGTGATCGCCGCGCCCTGCAGGCTGGAAAGGAGCACGCGGCGCAGCGAGTTGCCGATGGTCAGGCCAAAGCCGCGTTCGAGCGGTTCAGCAACGAAGGTGGCCTTGCGGCCCTTGTCGCCGCCATCCTTGATTTCAAGGCTGTTGGGTTTCTTGAGTTCCTGCCAGTTCTTGGTGTTGACGGACATGGATATCCCCTGAGGTTCAAATGCGGGCGGACCGGGGCGCAGGCGGTGCGCGTCCGGTCCGTAAAGGGCGGCGGACCGAGCGGCCCGCCGGGCAGGTACGGATCAGACGCGGCGGCGCTTGGACGGCCTTACGCCATTGTGCGGGATCGGCGTCACATCGCGGATCGAGGTGATGGTGAAGCCCACCGCCTGGAGCGCCCGCAGCGCGCTTTCACGGCCCGAGCCGGGGCCCTTCACTTCGACTTCCAGCGTGCGCACGCCATGTTCGGCGGCCTTCTTGCCGGCATCGTCAGCGGCGACCTGGGCGGCATAGGGCGTCGACTTGCGGCTGCCCTTGAAGCCCATCATGCCGGCCGACGACCACGAAATGGCGTTGCCCTGGGCGTCGGTGATGGTGATCATCGTGTTGTTGAAGCTGGCGTTGACGTGCGCCACGCCGCTGGTGATGTTTTTGCGCTCGCGGCGCCGAATGCGCTGGGGTTCGCGTGCCATGATGTTCGTATCCTGTCCTGATGGGATCGGTAAGCTGGCGGCCGCGCCACGGCGGCCCGGCGCAGCTTACTTCTTCTTGCCGGCGATCGGCTTGGCCTTGCCCTTGCGGGTGCGGGCGTTGGTGTGCGTGCGCTGGCCGCGAACGGGCAGGCCCGAACGATGGCGCAGGCCGCGATACGACCGCAAGTCCATCAGCCGCTTGATGTTCATCGCCGTGTCGCGCCGCAGATCGCCCTCGACCGTGTGGTCGGCGTCGATCGTTTCGCGGATCTGGAGCACTTCGGCATCCGACAGATCCTGCACCCGGCGAGCGTGATCGATACCCAGCTTGTTGGCGATTTCGACGGCGGTCGTGCGACCGATCCCGTGGATATAGGTCAGCGCGATAATCACGCGCTTGTTGGTGGGGAGGTTCACCCCGGCAATACGAGCCACTTAATTCTCCATGCTCCACAGAAAGCGGCACAGGCCCATCATGAACCGGGGCGGCTTTCTATCTCAACGCTTCATCCGGCATGAACGGCAAAGGACCGGACGGCGCACGCCTGAGGCTGGCACCTTCCGGACCGACCGTTTTGTCGAATGAGGCGCGCGCTTAATGCGATTCCACTGCAGAGTCAACCGGTACGCCGGCACCGCTTGGATTGGGGCCGGAGAGGGCTTTGCTCAGCCCTGCCACCTGCTGTGCGAGCACCGCATCAATGGGTTCCGCCAGTACACCTAATCCACCCGCGCCGGCACGATAGCCGCTCACCGTATAGGTCCAGACCATCTCAGTGCGGCCGTTCGCCCGCGGCTCCAGCGCGATTGACAGGGTCCCCGCGAGGCCCTCCTGCTGCAACGGCCCCAGCGCACCGGACAGCAGCAGCAAGCGGCCCGGATGGACGTGGATCACGCGCAGATGCTCGACGCTGCCGGCAGGCGCCCGCGCTGTCGCCGGCAGCGTTTCGCAGAAGCACCCGCCCGCGCGGATCGAGTGAAAGATTCTCCGAATGGCCCGACCATGTGTAGCCATCGGCCCACCACAGGCGCGGTTCCACCAACGTTGCCCACACGACCGGCGGAGTGGCAGGCAACTCGGCGCGGTGGCTGGTGACAAGGGCGTTTTCGCTCGCGGTCAGCACTTCGGCGGCGGCAGAAACGGGCGTGGCGGCGACGAGCGGCCCGATCAGCCCGGCGAGCGCCGGCCTACCCAAGAGCCTGCTCGATCGCGGAACTGACGCTGTCCATGTCGGCCATACCGTCTACCCGTGCGACGATCCCGCGGCGTTCATAATCGGGCAGGATCGGCTGCGTCTTGGCACGATATTCGGCCATGCGCGTGCGCACGGTCTGCTCGTTATCGTCAGGCCGGCGCTTGAACTCAGTCGAACCGCATTTGTCGCAGGTGCCCGGCTGGCGCGGCAGTTTGTAGCGGTCATGATACCCCTCGCCGCAATTGGCGCAGGTGAAGCGGCCGGTGATCCGGTCAACCAGCGCATCCTCGTCGACCTCCAGCTCGATCACCCGGTCGAGGCGCCGCCCGTGCCGAGCAAGGATCTCATCAAGCGCCGAAACCTGCTCACCGGTCCGAGGATAACCATCGAAGATTGCCCCGACAGCCGGGCCCATCGTGGCCAGCTCCGCATCGATCAGTTCAGAGACGATCTCGTCGGAGACGAGTTCGCCGCGCTCCATCACGGCTTTGGCCTTGAGACCGACAGGCGTGCCCGCCTTCACTGCGGCGCGCAGCATATCGCCCGTCGAAAGCTGGCGCATGGCGCGCCCATCAACCAGCCGCTGGGCCTGCGTCCCCTTGCCGGCGCCCGGCGGTCCGAGGAGGATGATGTTCATGGCGGCCCCTTCCCGTCTACGCACCGTGCCCGGCCAGCCGGCGACCTAGCGCAGCCGCCCCTTCAGCTTAGCCTTCTTGATAAGGTCGCCATATTGATGCGCAAGCAGGTGGGACTGGATCTGGCTGATGGTATCCACTGTCACGTTGACCACGATCAGCAGGCTGGTGCCGCCAAGGAACAGCGGAATGCCGGTCTGCGCGATCATATATTCCGGCACCACGCAGACGATGGTGAGATAGATCGCCCCGATCACCGTGATACGGGTCAGCACGTAATCGAGATAATCGGCGGTGCGCTTGCCCGGGCGAATGCCGGGGATGAAGCCGCCGTTCTTCTTGAGGTTTTCCGCCGTTTCCTCGGGATTGAACACCACCGCGGTGTAGAAAAAGCTGAAGAAGATGATCCCGATTGCATAGAGCAGCATGTAGATCGGCTGCCCGTGCTGGAGATAGAAATTGAGCTGGTTGATGATCCCGCCGGCGGTCGAATTCTGGTCGAGCGCGTTGCCGGCAAACTGACTGATGGTCAGCGGCAGCAGCAGCAATGAACTGGCGAAGATTGGCGGGATGACGCCCGCGGTATTCAGCTTGAGGGGGAGGTGCGAGCGATCGGCCTGCATCATCCCGCGCTGCGTCGCGCGCTTGGGATACTGGATCAGCAACCGCCGCTGCGCCCGCTCCATGAAGGCGATGAACAGGATCAGCACCACGATCATCGCCAGGAAGCCGATAATGATCACCGGGCTGATCGAGCCGGTCCGCCCGCCTTCGAACAGGTTGGCGGTGAAGCTGGGGAACTGGGCGACGATGCCCGCCATGATGATCAGCGATACACCGTTGCCGATGCCCCGACTGGTGATCTGCTCACCCAGCCAGAGGAGGAACATGGTCCCGCCGATCAGGCTGATGACGGCAACAATGCGGAACAACAGGCCCGGATCGACCACCGCCTGCAGACCGCTCTGCGCGCCGTAGCTTTCGAGGCCCACCGCGAGGAACCAGCCCTGGATGGCGGTGAGGAACACGGTGCCATAGCGGGTGTACTGGTTAAGCTTCTGCCGCCCGGTCGCGCCTTCCTTCTTCAGCGCCGCGAGCGCCGGATGAAGCGCTGCCGCAAGCTGCACCACGATCGACGCGGTAATGTACGGCATCACGCCCAGCGCGATCAGGCTCATGCGTTCAAGGCTGCCGCCCGAGAACGTGTTGAACAGGTCGAGAATGCCGCCCCGCGTCTGGTCGTACAGCGTCTCGAGGATCAGCGGGTTAACGCCGGGCAGCGGCACGAAGCTGAGGAAGCGGAAGATGACCAGCGCACCGATGGTGAACCAGATGCGCTTCTTGAGCTCGGTCGCCTTGGAGAAGTTGGCGAAGCTCAGATTGCTGGCGAGATTGTCGGCGCGTGATGCCATGAGACACTCGAATTCCTAGCTTGGCGCCGGTCCCTCCCGGCACAGGGCCGATAGATAGGGTGCGGGGGCCGCGTTGCGAACCCCCGCTTTGTATCTATCCGCTTATTCGCCGGCCTTGGCCTTGGCGCGGGCGGCCTTATTGGCTTCGGCGCGGGCGGCCTTCTTTTCGTGTTCGGGCGCGCCCTTGGCGATCACCTCGACCGAGCCACCGGCCTGTTCGACCGCCTCGATGGCGCCCTTGCTGGCGCCGGCGACCTTGAACGCGACCTTGGCGGTCAGCGTACCCTTGCCGAGCAGACGCACGCCATCCTTGCCGCCGCGCGCAAGGCCGGCCGCCTTGAGCGCGTCGTGATCGATCGTCGCGCCTTTGTCGAGCTTGCCGGAATCGATGAACTTCTGGACCATGCCCAGGTTCACCTCGGCATAATCCTTGGCGAAGATGTTGTTGAAGCCGCGCTTCGGCAGCCGCATGTGCAGCGGCATCTGACCGCCTTCAAAGCCGTTGACCGCAACGCCCGAACGCGCCTTCTGACCCTTCTGGCCGCGGCCGGCGGTCTTGCCCTTGCCGGACCCGATGCCACGGCCGACACGGATGCGGCTCTTGCGCGCACCATCATTGTCGCGGATGTCATTGAGTTTCATTGTCTGCACTCGCTTTCGCTTGGCCCCGCCGCAGCAGGGGGTTTCGCACCTTGTGGGAAAGCGGGGCGCATAGCCGCCGACAGCGGGCTTGCCAAGCCCCTTCCGGCCCTTCACGGCCGGCATGTGAACCCACGCGATCTGAAGAATGTGCCGCCCGAAAGGCCGCTGCCAATGACTGCGGAGCCGGTTGCATGGGACGATCCGAAGATAGCGTATGTCGTCACCCGATGCCGAGGGCGGCGCGTGATCGATCTCGGCTGCGTGATGCACGACCCGCGAGCCTATACATCGCGCTATTGGCTCCATCGTGCACTGGCCGAAAGCGCGGCCGAGGTGACCGGCATCGATCTCGACTCCGAAGGCGTGGCCGCACTCGCCGCGCGAGGGTACCGCGTGCTCCAGGGCGATGCCGAGGATTTCTCCGTTACCGAACGGGTCGACGTGGTGGTGGCCGGCGATATCATTGAACATTTGGGCAATCCTGGCGGATTGCTCCGATCGGCACGTGAAGCCCTGGTGCCGGGTGGCTGTCTGATCATCCAGACGCCTAACCCATGGTACTGGCGCAACAGCGTCAAGGCGATGTGGGGGCGCGAGGTGGCCAACAATCCCGAGCATACCTGCTGGTTCGATCCGCGCACCATGCGCCAGCTGACCGCGCGCTTCGGCTTTGAACTGGGCGAGGTCGCATTCCATTCGCGGTATCGACGCGACCGCTGGCTACCGCTGCCGCGCGGCTGGAAACATACCTCGTGGTCGGGAGTGCTCACGCCGCGCGCATGAAAAAACCCCGGCGCAGAGGCCGGGGTTTCTCCGTATCACTAGCACATAGTGCTAAAGGTCAGTCGACCACCACGACCAGATGCGGGATCTTGGCGATCGCGCCGCGCACTTCGGGGGTGTCCTGGCGCTCAACGATCTTGTGCATCTTGTTGAGACCGAGACCGATGAGAATCTTGCGCTGCGCTTCGGGGCGACGGATCGGCGAACCGATCTGCTTGATCTTGATGGTAGCCATTATCTCTTACTCCACCAGAGCCGCTGCGTCGGCTTCCGCCTCGGCCTCGCTGGCGCCACCACGGCCGAGCAGGTCAGCGACCTTCTTGCCGCGGCGCTGCGCGACCGACTTCGGCGAAGTCTGGTCCTGCAGCGCATCGAAAGTGGCGCGGATCATGTTGTAGGGGTTGGACGTGCCGACCGACTTGGTCACCACATCGGCGACGCCCAAGCTCTCGAACACGGCGCGCATCGGACCGCCGGCAATGATGCCGGTCCCCGGAGGCGCGGTCCGGACAGTCACCTTGCCGGCCCCGAAACGACCATTGCCGTCATGGTGCAGCGTACGACCTTCCTTCAGCGGGACGCGGATCATCTTCTTGCGCGCCGAGGCGGTCGCCTTGGTGATGGCTTCGGGCACTTCGCGCGCCTTGCCATGACCGAAGCCGACGCGGCCCGACCCGTCACCGACCACGACCAGCGCTGCAAAGCCGAACCGCTTGCCGCCCTTCACCGTCTTCGAGACGCGGTTGATGTGGACCAGCTTTTCAATGATCCCGTCATCTTCCTCTTCGCGGCGATTGTCACGGCGGTCGCCCCGGCCACGGCCACGGCCCCCGTCACGCCCGCCACGATCGCCGCCGCGGCCACGGCCACGACCGCCTTCGCGCGCTTCTGCCGGCTGCGCGGGATCGCCCGCCGCTGCCGACTGGTTCTCGGCCGCTTCGCTCGGCGTAGTCGCCACGGCCGGAGCTTCGGTCGTTTCCACCGGAGTGGTTTCGTTGGTGTTTTCGTCAGCCATCATCAGAACTCCAGCCCGCCTTCGCGGGCGGCGTCGGCCAGCGCCTTGACGCGGCCGTGAAACAGGAAGCCGCCGCGATCGAACACGACGGTGGTTACGCCGGCCTTCTTGGCAGCTTCGGCGATGTCCTTACCCACCTTGCTGGCAGCATCGACGGTGGCGCCGGTGTTGTCGGCCCCCAGCGTGCTCGCGGCGGCGAGGGTGCGACCGGCAGCATCGTCGATGATCTGCGCATAGATGTGGCGGCCAGTGCGGTGCACCGAGAGGCGGGGCTTGCCACCGGCGCGGCTCTTGAGCGCGGTCCGCACCCGGCGGCGGCGGCGATCGAACAGGGAAAGCTTGGCCATGTTACTTCTTCTTCCCTTCCTTGCGGAAGATGTATTCGCCGCGGTACTTGATGCCTTTGCCCTTATAGGGTTCGGGCTTGCGCCAGCGGCGGATTTCGGCGGCGAACTGGCCTACGGCCTGCTTGTCGATGCCGCTGATTTCGACCGTCGTCTGGTCAGGAGTCTTGACCTCCAGACCTTCGGGCACGTCGAGATCGACATCGTGGCTGTAGCCGAGCTGAAGCTTGAGCTTCTTGCCCTGCGCGCTCGCACGATAACCGACGCCGGTGATTTCCAGCACCTTAGTGAAGCCGTCGGTGACGCCTTCGACCAGGTTCGAGACCAGCGTGCGCTGCATCCCCCAGAAATCGCGCGAGCGGCGGGTGTCGTTCGCCGGCGTGACCGAAATCGAGCCGTCTTCGAGCTTGTATTCGACATCGTCGGCCAGGCCCATCGACAGGGTGCCCTTGGGCCCCTTCACGGTGAGCGTGCCGTTCTCGATATTGGCGGTGACCCCGGCCGGGATCGCCACCGGCTTCTTGCCGATGCGGCTCATCAGAACACCTCCGCCAGCACTTCGCCGCCAACATTCTGCGTGCGCGCTTCGGCATCCGAAAGCACGCCACGCGGCGTCGAGACGATGGTGATGCCAAGGCCGTTGCGGACCACCGGCAGTTCGCGGCTGCCCGAATAGATCCGGCGACCGGGCTTCGAGACGCGCGCAACGTGCTTGATCGCCGGTTCGCCTTCGAAATATTTCAATTCGATCCGCAGCGCCTTGTGCTTGCCCGAAGTGTCTTCGCTGTAGCCACGGATGTAGCCTTCGCGCTGGAGCACTTCGAGGACATTGGCACGCAGCTTCGACGCGGGAGAGAGGACGCTGTCCTTCTTCGCCTGCTGGCCGTTGCGGATGCGGGTGAGCATGTCACCCAAGGGATCGGTCATAGCCATCTGTCAGATCCTCACCAGCTCGACTTGGTCAGGCCCGGGATCAGGCCCTTGTTGCCGAGGTTACGCAGTTCGATGCGGTTGAGACCGAACTTGCGGTAGTAGCCGCGCGGGCGGCCGGTGGTGGCACAGCGGTTGCGCACCCGGGTCGGGTTCGCATTGCGCGGAATTTCCGCCAGCTTGAGGCGCGCGATCAGACGCTCGCCCTCGTCGAGGGATTCATCGTCGGCAATCGCCTTCAACCGGGCATACTGGCCGGCATACTTCTTCACGAGCTTCTTGCGCCGCTCGTTCTTGTTGATGGAACTCAGTTTCGCCATGGACTTAAGCTCTCTTCCTCAAATCTGCGTCACGCAGCGGCCTGCTGCTGCTCACCGGTCGGTTCCGGGGCAGCGGCCTCTTCGCGGGGGAACGGGAAACCGAACAGGCGGAGCAGCTCACGCGCTTCGTCATCGGTCTTCGCCGTGGTGGTTACGATGATGTCCATGCCCCGGATCTTCTCGATCTTGTCGTAGGAGATCTCGGGGAACACGATCTGTTCCTTGAGGCCCATGGCGTAGTTGCCACGGCCGTCGAAGGAACGCGGATTGAGGCCGCGGAAGTCGCGGATGCGCGGCATCGCGACCGTCACCAGACGGTCGAGGAATTCGTACATCCGTTCACGGCGGAGCGTCACCTTGGCCCCGATCGGCATCCCTTCGCGCAGCTTGAACTGAGCGATCGACTTCTTCGCCTTGGTGATGACCGGCTTCTGACCGGCAATCAGCGCCATTTCCTCGGCCGCGGTCTGGACCTTCTTCTTGTCCTGGCTGGCTTCACCCACGCCCATATTGAGCGTGATCTTTTCCAGCCGGGGCACTTCCATCGCATTCTTGTAGCCGAACTTTTCCGTCATCGCCTTGACGATGCGGCTTTCGTAATCGGTCTTGAGACGCGGGGTGTACTTGTCAGCCATCGATGGTCTCCCCGGACTTCACGGCCACGCGGACCTTCTTGCCGTCCTTGGTTTCGAACCGCACGCGGGTCGGCTTGCCGTCCTTGGGATCGGCCAGCGCAACCTTGGCGATGTGCATCGGCGCCTCGCGGCGATCGATCCCGCCCTGCGGGTTGGCCTGGCTCGGCTTGCGATGACGGGCCGCGACATTGATGCCTTCGACGACGACTTTGCCGTCCTTCGGCATCACGGTCTGGACGGTGCCGGTACGGCCCTTGTCCTTGCCCGACAGCACGACGACCTTGTCGCCCTTTTTGATCTTGGCGGCAGCCATCACAGCACCTCCGGCGCGAGCGAGATGATCTTCATGAAGCCGCGGCCGCGCAGTTCGCGCACCACCGGGCCGAAGATACGGGTACCGATCGGCTCCTCGTTCTTGTTGACGAGCACGGCGGCATTCGAATCGAAACGGATCACGCTGCCATCGGGACGACGCACATCCTTCTTGGTGCGAACGATCACCGCGCGGTGAACGTCGCCCTTCTTGACCTTGGCGCGCGGCTGCGCTTCCTTGACCGACACGACGATAACATCGCCGACCCCGGCGGTGCGCCGCTTCGACCCGCCCAGCACCTTGATGCACTGGACGCGCTTGGCGCCGCTATTGTCCGCCACGTCGAGGTTCGATTGCATCTGAATCATCGATGCTGTTCCTTCCTACCTGGCTTGCCGGAACCAGTCCGGCAGTTCCAAAAACCTGCCCGGCCGCGTGGCCGGGCGCTAACATCAGTTGCCCGCCGCCTCGACTTCGAGATCGGCTTCGACCGCCACGCCCTTGCTGGCCTGGACTCGGTCGAGCACGGCCCACGTCTTGGTCTTGGAGATCGGCTTTGTCTCCTCGATGCGGACGGTGTCGCCGGGGCGATATTCGTTGTTCTCGTCGTGCGCGTGATATTTCTTCGAACGACGGATGATCTTCCCGTAGAGCGGGTGCTTCACCTTGCGTTCGACCAGCACGGTGACGGTCTTGTCGGTCTTGTCGGAGGTGACGGTCCCGATCAGGATACGCTTGGGCATGGGTTCTTCCTTACGCCTTGGCTTCGGCCGTTGCGGCGCGCTGGGTCTGCAGGGTCTTGATCCGCGCAATGGTGCGGCGCACCTCGCGGATGCGCGCGGGGCGCTCAAGCTGGTTGGTCGCCGCCTGGAAGCGCAGGTTGAACTGCTCGCGCTTCAGCTCGACCAGCTGGTCGTTCAGCTGATCGTCGCTCTTGGCCCGCAGGTCTTCGACATTCTTGGCCATCATTCGCCTCCGAGGTGCGAGGTGTCGCCCAGACGGGCCACGACCTTGGTCTTGATCGGCAATTTCATCGCCGCACGCTCGAACGCTTCAGCGGCCAGCGGGCCGGCCACGCCGTCCAATTCGAACAGGATGCGACCCGGCTTCACGCGGGCGGCCCAGTATTCGACCGAGCCCTTGCCCTTACCCTGCCGCACTTCGGCGGGCTTCTTGGACACCGGCACGTCCGGAAACACGCGGATCCACAGGCGTCCCTGGCGTTTGATGTGGCGCGTGATCGCGCGGCGAGCGGCTTCGATCTGACGCGCGGTGACGCGTTCCGGTTCGAGTGCCTTCAGGCCATATGAGCCGAAGTTCAGAGCGGTGCCACCCTTGGCGTCACCTTTGATCCTGCCCTTGAAGGCCTTGCGGTATTTGGTTTTCTTCGGTTGCAGCATTTGGCTTACTCTACCTTAGCGCCGGTCGAAAACCGGGCGGACGCCAGAAGTTTGCGCTTCCATCATCAGCCGGTCCTGCGCGGTCGGATCGTGAGCGAGGATCTCGCCCTTGAAGATCCACACCTTGATCCCGATGATGCCGTAGGCGGTCAGCGCCTCGGCTTCGGCGTAATCGACATTGGCGCGCAGCGTGTGCAACGGCACCCGGCCTTCGCGGTACCATTCGACGCGGGCGATTTCCGCCCCGCCGAGCCGGCCACCGCAGACAATCTTGATGCCTTCGGCGCCCAGGCGCAGCGCCGACTGCACCGCGCGCTTCATCGCCCGGCGGAACGCGACACGGCGGATCAGCTGATCGGCGACACCTTGTGCGACAAGCTTCGCGTCGATTTCCGGCTTGCGGATTTCAACGATGTTCAGCTTCACCTCGCTGGCGGTCATCTTGGCAAGCTGGCCGCGCAGCTTCTCGATGTCGGCGCCCTTCTTACCAATGATGACGCCCGGCCGAGCCGCATAGATCGACACGCGGCACAGCTTCGCCGGGCGCTCGATCACCACCTTGGAAATCGCCGCCTGGGGCAGCGAATCCATGATGAACTTGCGGATCGCGATGTCTTCCTTGAGCAGCTGCGCATAGTCGCGCCCCTCGGCGTACCAGCGGCTGTCCCAAGTCCGGTTGATCTGCAGGCGCAGGCCGATCGGATTGCTCTTCTGACCCATGGCTTACGCCTCCTCTACTTCACGGACCACGATCCGAAGCCGGCTGAAGGGCTTGAGGATGCGGGTCGACTTGCCGCGGCCACGCGTGTGGAACCGCTTCATGGTAATCGACTTGCCGACCGAAGCCTCGGCCACGACCAGCGCGTCGACATCCAGATTGTGGTTGTTTTCCGCATTGGCGATCGCCGAGGCGAGCACCTTGCTGGCGTCCTTGGCCATCGCCTTCTTCGAGAAAGCGAGGATGTTGAGCGCATCCTCGGCCTTCTTGCCGCGGATCAACCCGGCCACCAGGTTCAGCTTCTGGGCTGAACCGCGAATGGTCGTGCCAACCGCCAGCGCCTCGTTATCGGCGACGCGGCGCGGAGCTTTCTGCTTGCTCATCAGCGCTTGCCCTTCTTGTCGGCGGCGTGACCCGGGAAAGTGCGCGTGGGCGCGAACTCACCGAGCTTGTGACCGACCATGTCTTCGTTGACCGAGACAGGGATGAACTTACGGCCATTGTAGACGTTGAACGTCAGGCCGACGAATTGCGGCAGGATCGTGCTGCGACGCGACCAGGTCTTGATCGGTGCGCGGCCACCCGCTTCCTGCGCGTCCTCCGCCTTCTTCAGAAGGCTGAGTTCGACGAACGGACCTTTCCAGACGGAACGAGCCATGTCGGATTACCTCTTCTTCTTGGCGTGGCGCGAACGGATGATCATCTTGTCCGTCTGCTTGTTGTGGCGGGTGCGGGCACCCTTGGTCGGCTTGCCCCACGGGGTCACCGGATGGCGGCCGCCGCTGGTGCGGCCTTCGCCGCCGCCATGCGGGTGATCGACCGGGTTCTTGGCAACGCCGCGGGTCAGCGGCTTGCTGCCCATCCACCGGCGACGGCCGGCCTTGCCCAGGTTCTGGTTCTGGTTGTCAGGGTTCGACACCGCGCCGACCGTGCCCATGCAATCGGCGCGCAGATAGCGCTGCTCGCCGCTGTTGAGGCGCACGATCACCATCCCGCGGTCACGACCGACAAGCTGGACATAGGTGCCGGCCGAACGGGCGATCTGGCCGCCCTTGCCCGGCTTCATCTCGACATTATGGCAGATCGTGCCGACCGGCATCTGGCCAAGCAGCATGGCGTTACCGGGCTTGGTATCGACCCGTTCCCCGGCCACCACCTTGTCGCCCACGGCAAGCCGCTGCGGCGCGATGATATAGGCCAGTTCGCCGTCGTCGTACTTGACCAGCGCGATGAAGGCGGTGCGGTTGGGATCATATTCCAGCCGTTCGACGGTGCCTTCCACATCCCACTTGCGCCGCTTGAAATCGACATAGCGGTACTTCTGCTTGTGACCGCCGCCGATGCCGCGCGAGGTGACGTGGCCCTTATTATTGCGGCCGCCGGTCTTGCGCTTGCCTTCGGTCAGCGCCTTGACCGGCTTGCCTTTGTAGAGGCCGGACTTGTCGACGAGGATCAGGCCACGCCGGCCCGGGCTCGTCGGATTGTAGTTCTTGAGTGCCATTGCTCTATCCTAAATCCTGGCCTCAGATGCCGCTGGTGATGTCGATCTGGTCGCCATCGGCGAGCGTGACGACAGCCTTCTTCGCATCGCTGCGCTTGTAGGCCTTGCCCTTCCAGCGCTTGGTCTTGCCCTTGGCGACCATCGTATTGACGCCCGTCACCTTGACATCGAACAGCGCCTCGACCGCTTCCTTGATCTGCGGCTTGGTGGCATCGTTGGCGACCTTAAAAACGACCGCATTATGCTCGGAGAGCAGGGTCGCCTTCTCGGTGATGTGCGGGGCGAGCACGACGTCGTAATGACGCGCATCGATCTGCTTGGTCTTAGCCATTGAAGCGCGCCTCCAGCTTGGCGACCGCGTCCTTGGTCAGGACCAGCGTGTCGTGCTTCAGAATGTCGTACACATTGGCACCTGCCGCGGGCATCACGTTCACGCCCGGCAGGTTGCCAGCAGCGAGGCGGAAGCCCTCATTGACGGCATCACCGTCAATCACCAGCACCTTGCCGCTCCAGCCGGCCTTGTCGAAATGGCCCTTAAGCGCCTTGGTCTTGGCGTCCTTCAGCTCGAGGCTGTCGACCACCACCAGGCCTTCCCTGGCCTTGCTCGACAGCGCCATGCGAAGACCCAGGGCGCGGATCTTCTTGTTCAGCGACTGGTGGAAGTCCCGCTTGCGCGCGCCGTGCGCCTTGCCGCCGCCGATGAAGATCGGCGCCGCGCGGTCGCCGTGACGGGCGGTACCGCCACCCTTCTGCCGGCCGAACTTCTTGCCGGTGCGGGCAACGTCCGAACGCTCGCGCGTCGGCCGGGCCGTACCGCGGCGGTTTTCCAACTGCCAGGTGACGACGCGGTGCAGGATGTCGGCGCGCGGCTCGACGCCAAACACGGCATCATTGAGCTCGACATCGCCCGACGCCTGTACGCCGTCGATAGTGTGGACCTTGACCTTCACGATCAGGACTCCTTGCCTTCATCGCCGCCTTCGGCAGCATTATCCGAATCGGCCGCAACGCCGGCATTCTGCTCTTCGAGCAACGCTTCCTGCTGTTCGGCCGGAACCTGCTCGATCACTTCGTGCTCGGCAGCAGCCTCGACCATGCCAGCGGGCGCTTCCTCGTGCTCGGGCAGCGTGCTCTTCTTCTCGAAGATCGCGGCAGGGAACGGCGCGCCGTCGGGCTGCGGCAGCTTGACCGCGTCGCGGACCAGCAGCCAGCAATTATTGTGGCCGGGCACCGAACCCTTGACGAACAGCAGCCCGCGCTCTGCATCGGTGCGGACGATTTCGAGGTTCTGCTGCGTGCGCTGACGGTCGCCCATATGGCCGGCCATCTTCTTGTTCTTGAACACGCGGCCCGGATCCTGACGATTACCCGTCGAACCGTGGGCGCGGTGGCTGATCGACACACCGTGCGTGGCGCGCATACCGCCGAAGCCCCAGCGCTTCATCGCACCGGCAAAACCCTTACCCTTGGTGTGCCCCGTGATGTCGACCTTCTGGCCGGCCAGGAAATGCTCGGCACTGATGGTCGCGCCGACCGGCACCAGCCCGTCTTCGCTGTCGAGGCGGAATTCGGCCACTCGCTTCTTCAGCGGCACTTCGGCCTTGGCGAAATGTTCGCGCTGCGGCTTGGCCACATTCTTCTGCTTGGCT
Organism: Qipengyuania sp. YIM B01966; assembly: GCF_016461955.1. Lineage (GTDB taxonomy): Bacteria > Pseudomonadota > Alphaproteobacteria > Sphingomonadales > Sphingomonadaceae > QFOP01. Next base: position 354,803 of record NZ_JADMNM010000002.1, read on the forward strand.
TCGCCCGAACCGACCTGCACCGCCACATAGCCATCGCGGTCAAGCGTGCGGTGCGAAACGACCTGGCAATTGTCGAGCGCAAGAACCGTTACCGGTACATGGCGACCATCCTCCTGAAAGAGGCGGGTCATCCCGACTTTTCTTGCGATTACGCCGGTGCGCATCGTCAAAACTCCTACACAGAGGCCTGCCGGGACCATCCCGGAAGGCTTGCAGCCCGTTTTTCGATGCGCCGCCCCGTCCGGGCTGAGTGCTGCCACCGGAAACGGCAGCAGCGAGACGGGGGACGCAGCCCGGGCCAGGCCCGGCGGTATCCACCAATTTCGTTATCCGGGCCGAGGCCGGGATCATCGGTCGCCTGTGGCGGCCTCGAAACAGTTCCAGCTATTTAACGTCCAGCCAGGAGGACAGCGAGCCCGGCTTTCGCCGGATGCCGAGGCTTAAGCGAGCTTAATCTCGACATTGACGCCGGCAGCAAGATCAAGCTTCATCAGCGCATCGACCGTCTGGGCGTTGGGCTGCACGATATCGAGCAACCGCTTGTAGGTACGAACCTCGAACTGCTCCCGCGACTTCTTGTCGATGTGCGGACCGCGGTTCACGGTGAACTTCTCGATCCTCGTCGGCATCGGAATGGGACCCCGGATCAGCGCGCCGGTGCGGCGGGCCGTTTCGGCAATTTCGCCAGTCGCCTGATCAAGCACGCGATGGTCGAACGCCTTGAGGCGAATGCGAATATTCTGGGCTTCCATGTCCGTATACCGATGAGAAAGAGCAAACAAAAATCAGCCGCCCCGCCCCCTCCCGTCTCCGAGGGAGAGCGGGGCTGCTGACCCAATTTCTACCGAAGCATAAGCCGGCGCCGAAGACGAATCCCCGGCTTGCGCGGGCCTATATTACTTCGTGATCGTGCTGACAACCCCCGAGCCGACGGTGCGGCCACCTTCGCGGATCGCGAAGCGCAGGCCTTCGTCCATCGCGATCGGCGCGATCAGCTTGACGCCGATCGTGACGTTGTCGCCCGGCATGACCATTTCGGTGCCTTCGGGAAGGATCACTTCACCGGTCACGTCGGTGGTGCGGAAGTAGAACTGCGGGCGGTAGTTGGCGAAGAACGGCGTGTGACGGCCACCTTCATCCTTCGACAGCACGTAGACTTCGGCGTTGAATTCGGTGTGCGGGTTGACCGAACCGGGCTTGGCCAGCACCTGGCCGCGCTCCACATCCTCACGGCCGATGCCGCGGATCAGCGCGCCGACATTGTCGCCCGCTTCGCCGCGGTCGAGCAGCTTGCGGAACATTTCAACGCCGGTGACGGTGGTCTTCTGCGTATCCTTAATGCCGACGATTTCGACTTCGTCGCCGACATTGACGATGCCGGTTTCGATACGGCCGGTAACGACGGTACCGCGGCCCGAAATCGAGAACACGTCTTCGATCGGCATCAGGAACGGCTTGTCGGTCGGACGCGGCGGCTGCGGGATCGCTTCGTCAACTGCGTTCATCAGTTCGATGATCGAGTTCTTGCCGATATTGTCGTCGCGGCCTTCAAGAGCGGCCAGTGCCGAACCCTTGACGATCGGAATATCGTCGCCCGGGAAATCGTACGAGCTGAGCAGTTCGCGCACTTCGAGTTCGACGAGTTCGAGGATTTCCTCGTCATCGACCTGGTCGACCTTGTTCATGTACACGACGAGCGCCGGCACGCCGACCTGGCGAGCGAGCAGGATGTGTTCGCGGGTCTGCGGCATCGGACCGTCCGCGGCGTTCACCACCAGAATCGCGCCGTCCATCTGCGCTGCGCCGGTGATCATGTTCTTCACATAGTCGGCGTGGCCCGGGCAGTCGACGTGGGCATAGTGACGGTTGGCGGTTTCATATTCGACGTGCGCGGTCGAAATGGTGATGCCGCGCTCGCGCTCTTCCGGCGCCTTGTCGATGTTGGCGAAGTCAACGGCGCTGCCGCCATTTTCTTCCGCCATGACCTTGGTGATCGCGGCCGTCAGCGTGGTCTTGCCATGGTCGACGTGACCGATGGTGCCGATGTTGACGTGCGGCTTGTTCCGCTCGAATTTTTCCTTCGCCATTGTCTTGATAACCTCTGTCTGAAATTGAATTCATCGCAGGCAGTTGGCGGCACCCGCTGAATCAGGCGCCGCCCCTAGCCCCTTGGCCCGGCTTTCGCAAGGGTCAGGCCAGCTTTTCCTTGACCTCTTGCGCCACATTCGCCGGCACTTCGTCATAATGCGAAAACTGCATCGTGTACTGCGCGCGCCCTTGTGTGAACGAGCGCAGTTCGTTGACGTAGCCGAACATGTTGGCCAGCGGGACCATCGCTTCCACCGCTTGCGCGTTACCGCGCGTGTCGGTGCCCTGGATCTGGCCGCGACGGCTGTTGAGGTCGCCGATCACGTCGCCCAGATAATCATCCGGGGTGACGACTTCCACCTTCATGATCGGCTCGAGCAGCTTGATGCCCGATTTCTGGGCAACTTCGCGCATCGCCCCGCGGCCGGCGATTTCGAACGCGATCGCGCTCGAGTCGACGTCGTGGTAGGCACCGTCATACAGCGTCACGGTAAAGTCGATGATCGGGAACCCGACGAGGTAGCCGCTCTCGGCCTGCTCGCGCAGGCCCTTCTCGATGGCCGGAATGAATTCCTTGGGGATGTTGCCGCCCTTAATTTCATCCTGGAAGATGAAACCCTGGCCGCGCTCACCCGGCTCGACCTTGACCTTGACGCGGCCGAACTGGCCCGAGCCGCCCGACTGCTTCTTGTGGGTGTAATCGACATCCACGGGCTTTGCGAGATATTCGCGATAGGCCACCTGCGGTGCGCCGACATTGGCCTCGACCTTGAATTCGCGCTTCATGCGATCGACCAGAATGTCGAGGTGAAGCTCACCCATCCCCTTGATGATCGTCTGCCCGCTTTCGTGGTCGGTGGTGACGCGGAAGCTCGGATCCTCCGCCGCGAGGCGATGAAGCGCAACGCCCATCTTTTCCTGGTCGGCCTTGGTCTTGGGCTCGACCGACAGTTCGATCACGGGTTCCGGGAATTCCATCCGTTCGAGGATAATCGGATTGGCCGCATCGCACAGCGTATCGCCGGTGGTGGTTTCCTTGAGACCGGCCAGCGCGACAATGTCGCCTGCGAAGGCTTCTTCCACGTCTTCGCGGTTGTTGGAGTGCATCAGCAGCATACGGCCGATCTTCTCCTTCTTGTCCTTGACGGAGTTGAGGTACGAGCCCTTGACGAGCTTGCCCGAATAGATGCGGGTAAAGGTCAGGCTGCCCACGAACGGATCGTTCATGATCTTGAACGCGAGCGCGCTGAACGGTGCTTCATCGCTTGACGGGCGGCTGTCTTCCTCATCGGTGCCGGGCTTGACACCCTTGATCGCGGGCACGTCCACCGGGCTCGGCAGGTAATCCACCACCGCGTCGAGCAGCGGCTGCACGCCCTTGTTCTTGAACGACGAGCCGCACATCACCGGCACGAAGGCGCCGGCCAGCGTGCCCTTGCGGATCATCCGCTTGAGCGTGGCTGTGTCAGGCAGATTGCCTTCGAGATAGGCTTCCATAACCTCGTCGTCCTGCTCGACGGCGAGTTCGATCAGGCGTTCGCGATATTCGGCCGCCTTGTCGGCCATGTCGGCCGGGATCTCGGTATAGTCGAACTTGGCGCCCAGGCTTTCATCCTGCCAGATGATCGCACGATCATTGACGAGGTCGACCAGGCCCTTGAACCCGCCTTCGGTGCCGATCGGCAGGTAAAGCACCGCCGGAACCGCGCCCAGGCGATCGATGATGGTCTGCACGCAATAGTAGAAATCGGCGCCGGTGCGGTCGAGCTTGTTGATATAGCACATCCGCGGCACGCCGTACTTCTCAGCCTGGCGCCAGACGGTTTCGGACTGCGGTTCGACGCCGGCGACACCGTCAAACGCGGCCACTGCCCCGTCAAGCACGCGCAGCGAGCGTTCGACTTCGATGGTGAAGTCGACGTGGCCGGGAGTGTCGATGATGTTCAGGCGGTGTTCTTCGCCTTCGCCATCTTCGGCGCGCCAGAACGTCGTGGTCGCGGCCGAAGTGATCGTGATTCCGCGCTCCTGCTCCTGTTCCATCCAGTCCATCGTGGCGGCGCCGTCATGGACCTCGCCAATCTTGTAGGACTTGCCGGTATAATAGAGGATCCGCTCGGTCGTCGTGGTCTTGCCGGCGTCGATATGCGCCATGATCCCGAAGTTGCGATAGCGTTCGATCGGATGGCTGCGTGCCATGATGAATTCCTTGATCGTGGGGTTGCTCCGCCAGGCCCGCTAGAGCCCGACGGAGTAAGGCGTGTTACCAGCGGTAATGGCTGAAGGCGCGGTTGGCATCGGCCATGCGGTGCGTGTCTTCCCGCTTCTTGACCGCATTGCCGCGATTGTTCGCCGCGTCCAGCAATTCACCCGACAGGCGCGCCGACATGGTGGTCTCGGGGCGACCGCGCGCGGCCGTGATCAGCCAGCGGATTGCAAGCGCCTGGGCGCGTTCCGGGCGCACTTCGACCGGCACCTGATAGGTCGCACCGCCCACGCGGCGACTGCGCACTTCCACCTGCGGCTTCACATTGTTGAGCGCATCATGGAACATCTGGATCGGATCGGCCTTGGCCTTCGATTCCACGGTTTCGAGCGCACCGTACACGATGCGTTCGGCAACCGATTTCTTCCCGTCGAGCATGAGGTTGTTCATGAACTTCGACAACACCTGATCACCGAACTTCGGATCAGGCAGGATTTCCCGCTTCTCGGGACGACGACGACGTGACATCTCAAATCTCCTTGAGCGGAATAGCTTACTTGGGCCGCTTGGCGCCGTACTTCGAACGGCTCTGCTTGCGGTCCTTGACGCCCTGGGTGTCGAGCACGCCGCGCAGCACGTGATAGCGCACACCTGGAAGGTCGCGCACACGCCCGCCGCGGATCAGCACGACGCTGTGTTCCTGCAGGTTGTGCCCTTCGCCGGGGATATAGGAGATGACTTCGCGCTGATTGGTCAGGCGGATCTTGGCGACCTTGCGGAGCGCCGAGTTCGGCTTCTTCGGGGTAGTCGTATAGACGCGGGTGCAAACGCCGCGCTTCTGCGGGTTCTGCTCCATCGCAGGGACCTTGCTCTTGGCCTTCTGCGGCGTACGGCCCTTGCGGACCAACTGGTTGATCGTCGGCATGAGTTCTCTCTTCACCGTGTGATGGCGACACCGTACGGGAGGAGGCAGGTCGCAACGCCGCGGCACCAAGTGCCACGCGTGTCCGATAACCGGACAAAGCGAGCCTGAAACGCTCCACCCGGCCTCGTCGCCAGGTTACTTTGACAGCTGCCCCGAAGCTTGCGCTTCCAATAGAAAAGAGACCTGGCGCATCAGCGCGAGGCCCCGGGACCGACCGGCAATGTTCAGCTCTATCTGACTGCAGGGACCAGCCGGCCCGCCGCAGATTGCGCGCCCTTAGGCGCTCATCGGCCGCCGGTCAAGCTCAGTCGCATTCCATGACATCGAGGTCTTGCGTGTTGCTGATGACCTGATTTTGCCGCGAACGCACGTTAAAGGCGGTTTCATATCGGATGGTCCGTTCGGAATTGAACCAGAAGTTGAGGATCGGCTGGTAGCGGTAGTTGGCCTCGACGAACATCACCGCAGTGCCCGGCGATGCCGCGATGCGGTTGTTTGCCCGGCCCATCCCCTGCCGGAGACGGCCGTTCCCGCGACCTTCGCCCTCGTTACCATAGGCAGGCCGCGCGTCGAGCGCGCCCCAGCAGCGTTGCCAGCGGATCATCTGGCCCCGATTACCGCCGGTCTCGCCATTATCTTCGAGCGAGGACAGGATGACCCGGCCATTATCCTCAAAATCGAGATTGCTCGCAACCACACGCGCGCCGGCAAACACCTCGTGGATATGCGCTTCATCGATGCCCACTGTCACGCGCCCGGCATTGTCTGCCACAGTCATCGCCACTTGGCTCACGCGAAGATGCGCCAGAGCAAGGTTGGTGAGTTCGAGCCCGGCCAGCACGATCGTCAGAAACAGCGGCGCGGCTAGTGCGAACTCGATCATCGCGACCCCGCCGCGATCTGCGCCCAACCGCCGTGCCAGTAACCTGAGGCGCTGCACCCTACCCCTCCCCGCACAGGACAGGCGGCGTCGGCTGCGTCCCGTATGGCTGGTTGCGCACCGCCGTCTGCGCCTCGAGCCGCATTTCGCGCGAGATCGGCAGGAAGGCGTGAGCCGGAAACAGCCGCGGGGCAGCAGCGGTGGCGGTGTAAAACACGACATCGTTCGCATTGCCGCGCCCGGCAGCGCCAGCGTCGGTGTCGAACTCGCCATTGCCGTTCGTATCCTGCCAGCAATCACCGTCTGCCCGGTCGAACCGTCCGTTCTCGTTGATATCGCGCATCAAGGGTTCGGGATTTCCGATCTGGCTGAAATCGAAATAGCTCTGCTGGGTCACCGTGATCGCACCGCCGGGGATGGTCGGGCCGACGATCTGGCCAATGCGCGCCTCGATCCGGTCCTCCAGCGTCGTGCCCGGGGTCGCGAACCGCGGGTTCTGCACCGCGGCGTCGCGGGCAGCCTCGTTCAGCGCACCCTGAAGAAGCGTCCTGACATAGCTTTGATGCGCAACGTTCATTCCGCCAATGATGATCAGGCACATTGGCGCCAGCACCAGCGCGAATTCGACAATCGTCGCGCCGCGTGAATCGCGAGCAAGCCGGCCAAGAACCGCGCGCGTGGTCACTGAGTAAGCCTCAGATTGCCGATCCCCTGTCCGATCCGCTCGAACACGCTTTCAAGGTCAGAACCATCGCTGGTGAAGAAATGTCCGGCGCTGGTCGCGCAGCCTTCTATATCGTCAGTATTGCCGACATCGAGCGCGATGACCCAGACGGTTATGCCCATGGCGCGCGCGGCCTGGCAGGCAGAAAGGAAGCGTTCCGTGTGGCGCTGCCGCGAGGTGCCGCTCCCTTGCGTGCGGCGCATGAACCGTTCAATCGAGTGGGCCGAGTAGATGCCATCGTTGGGCATCATCTCGCCATCGGTCATGAACACGATATGCTGGTTGACCGGCACATTCGACCGTTCGGTCGGATTGTCCGTCGTGAACATTCCGGTGCGCGAAATGAACCGCGCGCCCCAGATCATCCCCATATCGTGATAGGTGTTGCCGTTGACCCGCGCGGTCGCCGCATTGATCGCAGTGGTGAACGAGGATTCGGAGGAATAGGTCCGCAGCCGCGTAGCTTCGGACGGGCAGACATTCCCGCCCGAGCCTTCCTGCACGCCAGGGTCATAGCGGCCCCATTGCCGCGCTTCGTCGCTGCCATTGCGCGGCATCGCATCGATATCGGCCCGGCTGACTTCGGATTCGATACGGATCGGACTGGCATCGTTGCCGATCGTTGGCCGTTCCTCGATGCAGGCGTTGCCGCTGGTGCGGAAACCCTGGCGGTTGCCTTCTTCATTGCCGCCGCGTCCATTACCCCAAGTCGAGCGGCTGATATGCACAATCTTCCTGCCGTAAGTGCACCCGCGCCACGAACATTGCTCGTCGACATACTCCTGGTTGATCAGGATATCGCGGTTTTGCAGCGAGCGGCCGACATTGACCGTTTGCGAGTACGGCATGATGCCAAAGCGGGTGATCGAGCCGTTCGCATCTTCTGCTAAGGCCCGGTAGAGCCCCGCAGCGCCGGTCCGCAGGCGGCCGATCTTGGTACCGCCCCCGCTCGAGGGCGCATCGCGCATCGAGCCGGTCACGTCGAGCACCAGCATCACGTCATTGTGACCCAGATCGCGCTTGGCATCACATTCTGCGGCGATCGACAGGCTGTCATACCCTGCCAGCCGCATGATCGAGGTCGGCACCTCGCCCTCGACCCGGCCGAGAATTTCTGCCGGATCGTCCGGATTGGGCTCGACCTGGAAATCGACGCCGGTCGCCCCATGCGTGCCTTGCGGGAAATTGAAGCCGAAAAACCGCTCGGCTTCATTCTCGGCAGCTGTGCTCCATTCGTTGCCGCGCATAATTTGGCGGCCGGCCAAGACCCCGGCATCGCAGGCATTCTGCAGCTTGGCCTGCGCCATATAGCGTACGCCGAGATCAAGACCGCTGCCGACCAGCAGGGTCAGCGGCACCAGCGATGCAGCAAAGATGGCGAGCGTATTGCCGCCCCGATCGGCGGCCAACCGCTGCAAGAATGTGCGACCCATTGCGTGCGCCCCCGCGTTATTGCGAAGCGGGGATGCGCTCTAAAGCTGAAGATCGGTTTAACCCGGCCGCTTTCGATTCCGTTAACGCGCCGCGACGAGATGACCGACGAGCGCACGGACTTTCTTCTGCCGCCATTGCGGCAGCGGCGCGACCATCCAATAGGCACGGCGGCCCGGTGCGGGGCCTTCCAGCGCGCTAAGCCGACCGTCCCGTATCGCGTCTTCCGCAAGCAGGAAAGGAAGCGCCGCACGGCCCATACCGGCAATGGCTGAAGACAGCGCCTGCCCGGCATTGCCGACCTTCACCGCTACCTCGGCCCCTTCGGGCAGCGGCGCGCCGGGCCAGTCGATCCAGCCCTTCCCGCCATTCGGTGCGCCGACGACGACACGCAGCGCGGGCGCCAGTTCGACCCCTTCCAGGTCACCCGGTCCATCGACCAGACGGATGGCGAGATCGAGATTGGCTTCGGTAAAATCGGCGTGTTCGTCAGCCACCAGTTCGAAGCGGATATGCGATTGGCCCTTGCTGAACTCTGCCAGCCGCGGAGCCAGCCACTGCGCGTAGAATTCGCGCGGGCAGGCGATCGTATAACGATCCGATGCCTGGCCGGCCTGCATCGCCTGCACACTCTCCTCGAACTTGAGGAAGCCTTCGCGCAGCGGCTCCAGCCCGGCCGCCCCTTCCTTGGTCAGCTCGAGACCCTTGCTGGTGCGGCGGAACAGAACGGTGCCGAGGTGGTCCTCGAGCGCGCGGATCTGCTGGCCGACCGCAGCCGGGGTTACCGCCAGTTCGTCTGCCGCGCGGGTGAAGCTGAGATGACGTGCGGCGGCGTCGAATACGCGCAGCGCATTAAGCGGAAGATGGGTACGCTTCATCGCAGGCAATCCCTAGCCGGCGACAGCAGGCGCGGCCAACGGAAAAAACGGGATCCGCACGGCCAGCGCCGAGCCATCCGCGCGTTCGAATGTATAGCTGCCTTCCATCGAACCGGTGGGCGTGGTGAGCGGGCAGCCGGAGACATAATCGTGGCTGGCGCCTGGCCGCAGCGTGGGCTGTTCACCGACAACGCCATCGCCTTCGACGCGGTTGACCTCGCCCCTGCCATCAGTGATGCGCCAATGGCGGCGGCGCAGCGTCAATGGTTCGTCGGAACCGTTCTCTATGCGAATGTGATAGGCCCAGAACCAGCGGCCAAGGTCAGGGCGCGACTGTTCGGCCAGGTAATTGACCGCCACGCGAACGGTCACCCCTTCGGTCATCGCGGCGTGCTGGAACAGTTCCTTCATCGTTTTAGACGCCTGCCGCAGAGAGCGCGCGATCGAAATCCTCGACCAGATCGGCCACATCCTCGAGACCGATATTGATCCGCACCATTCCCTCAACCACGCCCATATCCTCGCGCACCTCGGCGCTGAGCCCGGCATGCGTGGTGCTGGCGGGATGACAGGCCAGGCTGCGCGCATCGCCGATATTGTTCGAGATATCGACGATTTCGAGCGCATCGAGGAAGGCATGGGCCTGCGACCGTCCACCCGGCAGGATCACCGAGAAGATCGGACCGCAAGCATCCATCTGTCTCTGCGCCAGTGCGAATTGCGGGTGACTGGGGAGGCCCGGGTGCAGCACCCGCCCGCCGGCCGCAGCTATGCGCGGCTCGATCGCCTTCCCCACCGAAAGCGCGACCTCGCTCTGCGCCTTCGCGCGAAGCGGCAGCGTTTCGAGCCCCTTCAGCACCACCCACGCATTGAACGGCGAGAGGGTCGGCCCGGTATTGCGCTGGAACGGCAGCAACACCTCGTTGATGAACTGCTGCGAACCGCACACCGCGCCAGCGAGCACGCGGCCCTGCCCATCCATCAGCTTGGTCGCGCTATAGGCGACGACATCCGCCCCGAATTCGAGCGGGCGTTGCAGGACCGAGGTTGCAAAGGCGTTGTCGACCACCGAGATGATGCCATGCTGACGCGCAAGGCCGCACACCGCCGCGAGGTCGACCAGCTCGAGCGTCGGGTTGGCTGGAGTTTCGAAAAAGAAGACTTTCGTGTTGGGCCGGATCGCCGCCTCCCACGCGGCAAGGTCGGTCCCGTCGACCACGGTCGTGTCGATCCCGAAACGGGGAAGAAGACTGTCGACCAACCAGCGGCACGAGCCAAAGGCCGCGCGCGCTGCAACCAGGTGATCGCCCGAAGAGAGCTGGCATAGCAACGCCGCGGTCATCGCGGCCATGCCGCTGGCCTGAGCGCGGCATGCCTCGGCCCCTTCGAGCAGGGCGATCCGCTCTTCCAACATTGCCACGGTCGGGTTTTGCAGCCGCGAATAGGTCATGCCGTCGGCCTCGCCGGCAAATCGCGCGGCTACTTCTGCAGCGCTGTCATAGGTGTAACCCGAACTGAGAAACAGCGCCTCGCTGGTTTCGCCATGCTCGCTGCGCCAGGCGCCGCCGCGCACACTGCGCGTTGCGGTGCGCCAGCGACGCGTTACGTTCCGATCGGTCGCGGTAGTCTTCTTCATGGCGCCGGCTTAGGCGGCCGGACCCGGCGCGCCAAGACCAAACGGTTTTCCGGGCGCGCCACGAAAAAGGGCACCGCTGATGCGGCGCCCTCCAATTCGTTCATCGATCAACCGATGCGCTTAGGCGCTAATCGAATCCTCGTCGTCATCCGTCAGGATAAGCGCGAGCATACCAGCCGCCGCCAGCGCAATGATGACGAGCGCCGGACCGAAGCGCGCTTCGCTCGCCATGTCCGACTCGCCGCTGATCGGCGCCGAGGCGGGCGCGGCCTGTGCGACAACCGGCGACAACGTCAGCGCGGCGGCAGACATCCCGAGTACGACCTTCTTCAACATTTCAACATCCTTTGTAAGGCTGGCACGAAGGCCCTTAAGTCCCGCTATATATTCCTCAGATGCACCAAGGTTCCCTAAACCTGCGCATTTTTTGCAGTCGGCGCGCTTGTCGCCCCATCGCGATGTGGCTAATCGGGCGCATGACGTCGGCCCGTCGCACCACCGATCCGGCGGGCTGGACCGCGCTGCTCTGCGGCGCGTTTCTGGCGCTTTGCCTGGTGGGCCTTGGCATTCCGACCAAGCCCTATTTCGACGAGATTCATTATCTGCCCGCGGCCCGCCAATATTTGGATGCCGCGGGCCAGTATCTCAATCCCGAGCACCCGCCGCTTGGCAAACAGCTGATCGCGCTCGGCATTGCCGGGCTGGGTGAAACGCCGCTGGGCTGGCGGATCATGTCGGCGCTGGCGGGAACGCTGGCCCTTTTCGCGTTTAGCCGCGCCATGTGGTTTGCCACTGGCAGCCGGTTCGCCACGCTGGTCGGGGGCGTGATGCTGGTATGCGCGATCCCGCTCTTCGTTCACGCGCGGATTGCGATGCTCGATATATTCATGGTGGCGTTCCTGCTGACCGCGCTGTGGCAGTTGGCAGCGGCAGTGCGCGAGCCTGAACATGGACGCTGGCGCCTGGCTGCAGGCGGCGTGTTCATCGGGCTTTGCATGGCGGCGAAATGGAATGCGGTGCCGCTGGCCTTGTTGCCAGGCGCCGCGTTCCTCGCGGCGCGCGCGCTGGCCGGACGAAGTCGGCTGCTCACCAGCCGCAGGGGCGCGCCGGTGCCGGGGATATCGCTGGTCGAAGCGGCGCTATGGCTCGGTCTGGTCCCGCTTGGGGTCTATGCAGGATGCTACGTGCCTGCCTATGCCATGCTTGCTCAGCCGCCACAGCAGGACCTGATCGGCCTTCATCACCAAATGCTCGCGCTGCAAAAGAGCGTTACTCAACCGCATCCCTATCAGAGCACCTGGCTGCAATGGCTGCTCGATACGCGGGCGATCTGGTATCTCTATGAACCGGTGGACGGCGCACAGCGGGGCGTCCTCCTGGTGGGCAATCCCGTCATCATGTGGCCGGGCCTGCTGGCGCTGATCTGGTGCGCCTGGCAAGGCGTGATGCGGCGCCGGTGGGCAGCTTTGGCCGTGGCGATTCTGTTCGCCGTGTCGCTGGGCATGTGGATTGTCGCGGCCAAGCCGATCCAGTTCTATTATCATTATTTCCTGCCATCGTGCTTTCTGGTCGCGGCGCTGGCAATGGCGCTCGATGCGTTGTGGCAGAGCGGCCGACGTGCTGCGGCGCTCGCCCTGCCGCTGGCCGCCATCGCCAGCTTCGCGTGGTTTTATCCGATCGTCTCAGGCGCCCCGCTGGCGGGCGGCGATCAGGCGTTCACACGCTGGATGCTGCTCGACGGGTGGCGCTGACTAGCGATAACGGCCCCAGACAAACCGGCTCGACAATGCGAAGTTCCACACCGAGCCGAGCGCAATCCCGGCCAGCGCGGCGAGGCGCCAATCGACGCCCCGCGCCTGCAGCCAACTTGCCGCAGCGACATTGGCGAACGCGCCCACCAGACAAGTCAGGCAGAAGCCCAGCCAGCCGCGCAGCAGCGCGCGCCAGCCGCTGAGCCGCCGGTCGCGATAGGTCAGCCAGTTGTTGAGCCAGAAATTGAAGGTCATCGCGCCGATCGTGGCGACACTTTGTGCCTGCCAGAACAGTTTCGTCGCACCCGGATACAGCGCCGCGAGTACCGCCATGTGCACCAGCACCCCGGCCGCGCCGACCGTGCCGAACAGCGCAAAACGGGTCGGGATGATGCGGCCGAGTGTCTTGTCGTAAAGGCCAACGAGGAAATCGAGCGCCACGGCCCGGTCGAGCTTGCTCGCCCCGCTGCGCCGCTGGGCAAATTGCATAGGCACCTCAATTACCCGTAACGGCGAGGGTGCGGTGGCCAGCAGATCGAGCAGGATCTTGAAACCGATCCCGGATAGGCTCGGCGCTAGTTGACGGGCCGTGGCCGTGGGCAGCAGGAAGAACCCGCTCATCGGGTCGGCCAGCTCCACCCCGGTCAGCCGCCGGGCGAGCCCATTGGCAATGCGCGATCCCTGCTCGCGCGAGGCGCTCGACAGCCCTGCCGCGCTGCCGCCGGGGGCAAAGCGCGAGGCGACCGCGATATCCGCCGCGCCCGACGCGACCGGCTCCAGCATCGCCGGCAGCAGCGCGGGATCGTGCTGATGGTCGGCATCCATCACCGCGACATAGGGCGCCGCAGTTGCCAGCATCCCCTCGATCGCGGCCGAGGCCAGCCCGCGCCGGCCGATCCGCTGGATCACCCGCACACGCGGATCGGTCAGCGCCAGCGCGCGCGCGGCATCGGCGGTGCCGTCGGGGCTGTCGTCATCAACAAACAGCACCTCCCACCCGCTCGACCCGAGCGCGGCGGCAATACGCTCTACCAGCGGGGCGATGTTGTCGCGTTCGTCGAGCGTGGGCAAGACGATGGCGAGACGCAGCGTCATAAGCGGGCAAGCACCGCATCGCCAACTGCCTGCGTCCCGTCGTGACCGCCCAGGTCGGCGCCGCGCAATCCTGCGGCGAGCGTGCCCGCCACGGCCCGCTCGATCCGCGCGGCCTCGCTCTCCCGGCTGAACGAATGGCGCACCAGCATCGCGGCCGAGAGGATCGCCGCCAGCGGATTGGCCTTGCCGGTGCCGGCAATGTCGGGCGCGCTGCCGTGGATCGGCTCGTACAGGCCGAAAGTGCCATGCGCGGTCTGCCGCTCGCCCAAAGCGGCGCTGGGCAAAAGCCCGATCGAACCGACACAGGCGCTGGCCTGATCTGACAGGATATCTCCGAACAGATTGCCGGTGACGATCACGTCGAACTGGCCCGGCGCGCGCACCAGCTGCATCGCGGCGTTATCGACATAGAGATGATCGAGCGCGACATCGGGATATTCGCCGGCGACCTCGATCATCACTTCGCGCCATAGCTGGCTGGTTTCGAGCACATTGGCCTTGTCCACGCTCGTCAGCCGCCGATTGCGCCCGGAGGCGGCGCGGAAGGCGACATGGGCGATCCGGCGGACCTCGTGTTCGGAATAGGCCATGCGGTCCCAGCCCTCGCGCTCGCCATCGGCGCGCTTGTCGATGCCCTTCGCGCCGAAATAGACGTCGCCGCCCAGTTCGCGCACGATCAACAGGTCGATGCTGCGGGCAATCTCGGGGCGCAGCGCCGACAGGTCTTCAAGGCCGGCAAACACGCTCGCCGGGCGCAGATTGGCGAACAGGCCCAGTTCCTGGCGCAGGCCCAGGATCGCCTGCTCGGGGCGCAGGCTGCGCTCGAGCCGGTCGCATTCGGGATCGCCGACCGCGCCGAACAGCACCGCATCGGCGGCCTGTGCCATCGCAATCGTTTCGGCCGGCAGGGGATGGCCTTGGCGGCGGAAGGCAGCCGCGCCGACATCGCCTTCGAAAATCGTCAAGCCCGGCAGGTCAATCCGTTCGAGCACCCGGCGCGCCTGCGCGGTGACTTCGGGCCCGACCCCGTCGCCGGGAAAAATCGCCAGTTTCATTGTGTCATCCGCCCCAATCGCTCTGCCAGCATGGCGCGGGCGGCCATAACATCGCGCCGGTTATCGGCAAGCAGATGACGGGCAATGCGCGGGCCCTGGGCGGCAAATAATTCCAGCAGCGGCTCAAGCCCGTCTACCCCGGCGGCCGGCTCGGCACCGCCATAGCCCAACTCGCGCAGCAACAAGGCCTCATAGGCCACCAGGCCGCGGAGCCAGCCGCGCGCGGAAGGGGCGTGGCAGATCGCGGCAAGGACCGCGACGAGCGCGTCGTAAATCGGGGGATAGGGGCCGCGTTCCGGCAGCGCGCTGGCGGTGAGCGCGGTGGTCCAGCCGAGCGCAGCGGCGGCAAGCGGCTCGCCCAGCCACGGCCCGCGGCTTTCGACCAGTTCGAGCGTCAGGAACGGCAATTGCGTATCCGAGCGGGCGGCAAAATGCGCCGCTACCAGATTGCCCGGAATGACCACCGGGCGCAGCCGCCGTCCGCGCCCGCCCGCGACATAGCCCGCCATCATCCCGTATTGGCGCGTCAGCACGCGCGCAATCAGCGCAGTTTCGCCGTGCTGCCGGGTGGCGAGCACGACCGCCGGGCTGTCAATCTGCATGGCGGCGCCAGCGCCTGAGCGCGGTTTAGGGTGTGGCGGTGCTCACCCGCGCCTCGAGCGCAGCGATACGCTCGGCGAGCTTCTCGTTCTCCTCGCGCGCGCGGGCGGCCATGTCCTTGACCGCGTCGAATTCCTCGCGGCTGACGAAATCGAGCCCGCCCATTGCCTCGCGCATCCGCTCGCGCGCGCTGTCACGGGCCTCGCGGGTCATGCCGGCCAGCGTGCCGGCGGCGCTGTTCGCCAGGCGAACGAAATCGGCGATGATCGGATTTTCTGACTGCATGAAGTGCGATGTGGGCTGCCGGGTGGCCCGCGTCAACCGCTCAGAACGTCACGCGCTGCTGGGCCGCGACCACCTGCTTGCCGTCTGCTCCCGGATTGGCCGCAATGAACTGCCAGTTGAGCACCGAGGCGAACAAGATCCACGCCAGATAGGGCACCATCAACCATGCGGCCAGCGGGCGCACGCGGCGGAACAAAACGATGGTGACAATGGTCGCGACGACCATGGCCACGATCACCCCGAGCGCCATCCGCATCTCGCCCGCGCCAAAGAATATCGGCGACCAGGCAAGGTTGAGCGCGAACTGCACGGCAAAAGCGACGAGCGCCCAGCGCCGCCAGCGCGCCCCGCGCGCAGCCAGCACCAGCGCCAGCGCCACGCCCATCAGGATGTAAAGCGCGGTCCAGACGATCGGGAAGGCGATCGGCGGCGGAAACAACGCCGGCTTGGTAAGCGCGGCGAACCACGGATTGTCGGCCCCCGAACCCGATAACTGACCCGACAGGAAGCCCAGCAGCGCAATGGCAGGCACGGCGACCAGCATCCAGCGGGTGAGGCTGCCGCGCAATTGCTGTTTGGTGGCGAGGCGGGACATGGGCGCTCCGATCAAAGCTGCGAGGGGTGCATAAGCGCACGCAGGCGTCGCATCAATGCCGCCATCAGGCCTGTCCCTCGTTGCGACGCGCGGCGATGAGGAATTCGACATTGCCTTCCGGGCCGGTGATCGGGCTGGTCTCGATTCCCAGCACATCCCAACCCGCGCCGGTCAGCCAGGCGGCTGTCTCGTCGCACACGCGTCGGTGCAAGGCCGGATCGCGCACTACCCCGCCTTTGCCGACCTCGTCACGGCCAACCTCGAATTGCGGCTTGATCAGCGCCACCAGCGTCGCCGGCTGCGTGACCAGCGCCAGCGGCACTTCGAGCACTTTCGCCAGCGCAGTGAACGAGGCATCGCACACCACCCAGCCATAGGGCCGGCCGATCAGCTCCGGCGTCAGCACGCGCGCGCTGGTCTGTTCCAGCACCGTCACACGCGCATCCTGCCGCAATTTCCAGGCGAGCTGGTTAGTGCCCGAATCGACCGCGACGACGTGCGCCGCGCCGCGCGTCAGCAGCACGTCGGTAAAGCCGCCGGTCGAACTGCCGACATCCATCGCCGTGACGCCTGCGGGATCGAGCCCGAACGCGTCGAGCGCATGAGCCAGCTTCACCCCGCCGCGCGAAACCCACGGATGGTCGCGCCCGCGCACATCCAGCACCGCGTCTTCTGCCACCTGCTGGCCCGGCTTGGTCAGGCGGGTTTCGCCCTCATAGACGAGGCCGGCCATGATCAGGGCCTGTGCCCGGGTACGGCTTTCGGCAAGGCCGCGGTCGGCCAGCAACTGATCGAGGCGACGTTTGGCAGCCATTGGAATGCGGCGCGTTACCGTGCATTGTGGTATGCATGAACAGAAATCTTGCGTTTCCGCTGGCCGCGCTGCTGGCCCTTCTCGCCGCTGGCTGCGTGCAACAGGCATCGGCGCCCGCGCCCGCGACCGCGCCGGTCACCACCCCCCGCCCAGCGCCTGCACCGACCGCTTCGCCGATTACCGCACCGGCGAACTGGATCGATGCGCCACAAACCCCGGGCGACTGGCACCATCGGATCCTGAATGGCCAGAGCACCGCTCTGTTCAACGACCCTGGTGGCGCGGTCCGGGTGATGCTGGCCTGCGATCTGGGTCGCGGCACCGTGTCGCTCGGCCGCGCGGCCGAGGCACCCGGCGCGGTGCAGATGCGCATTTACACTGAAGCGCGCAATGCCAGCCTGAGCGCCCAGCCGCAGGCCGGCTCCGTGCCGATGGTGGTCGCCGCGCTGCCGGCGCGCGATCCGCTGCTCGATGCCATCGCGTTCTCGCGCGGCCGGTTTGCAGTCGAGGTGGCGGGCCTCCAAACGCTGTATCTGCCGAGCTGGCCGGAAATCACCCGCGTAATCGAGGATTGCCGGCCCTGAACGCGAAACGGGCCGCCCATTCCGGGCGGCCCGCCAGATCGCTATACGTGGCGAACGGTCAGTTGACCGAATCCTTGAGCCCCTTGCCGGCCTTGAACTTGGGCTGGTTCGACGCCTTGATCTTCATCGGCTCGCCAGTGCGCGGATTGCGCCCGGTCGAGGCCTTGCGCTTGGCTACCGAGAACGTGCCGAACCCGACCAGCCGCACCTCGTCACCCCGGGTAAGCGCCTGCGTGATAGCGTCAAACACACCCTCCACGGCGCCCGCGGCATCATTGCGTGACAGGCCGCTATTTTCAGCGACCGCGCTGATCAGGTCGTTCTTGTTCATCTCGGAAAAAATCCCCCGTGGCTGTTGGCTGAGCGGGGCTGCTCGAAGCGACCCGCAACGGGCGGCGAATTGACCGGCTTTTGCCCCCGCTGTCAAAGCAATTTGCCGTGCCAAACCGTGGTTTGCACTTGATCTGTCCGTTTTTGGAGCAGAGTGACGACCGGGCGGCCGAGCCCGGCCGTCACAACTCTCACATAAGCAATTTTACCCTACGTCAGCCGCTCGTCGAGTCGCTGCACTGCAGCACGCTTAATGCGCGGTGGGCGCGGCGCTGCCGCCGGCCAGCGCAGGATGCGGCGGCTGGCTCGCCAGATCGTCAGCCTCAGTCCATTCGATCGCTGCCGGAACCGATGTCAGCGCGCGCTCGAGCACCTCGTCGACATGCGACACCGGAACAATCTCCAGCCCCTCTCGAATATTGGCGGGGATTTCGGCCAGGTCCTTCACGTTTTCTTCCGGGATCAGCACGGTGGTAATCCCGCCACGCAAGGCCGCCAGCAGCTTTTCCTTCAAGCCGCCGATCGCCAGAACCCGCCCGCGCAGGGTGACCTCGCCGGTCATCGCCACATCCGGGCGCACCGGGATGCCGCTCAGCGTCGAGACGATCGAAGTGACCATCCCGATGCCCGCGCTCGGCCCGTCCTTGGGCACCGCGCCCTCGGGCAGGTGGATGTGGACGTTCCGGCGCTGAAACAGGCTCGGCTTGATGCCATAGGCCGGTGCCCGTGCCTTGACGAAGCTGAACGCCGCGGCGACGCTCTCGTTCATGACCTCGCCCAGCTTGCCGGTGGTCTTGACCTCCCCCTTGCCCGGCGTGGTCACGCTTTCGATGGTCAGCAATTCGCCGCCCACCTCGGTCCAGGCGAGGCCCGTCACCGCGCCCACCTGCGCCTCGGCTTCGGACACGCCGTGCTTGAACTTGCGCACTCCGGCAAACTCGCCGAGATTGTCGGGCGTGATAGTGACCGCCTGGTCCTTGTTTTCCAGGATGCGGCGCAGGCTCTTGCGCGCCAGCCGCGCGATCTCCCGCTCCAGCGTACGAACGCCCGCCTCGCGGGTGTAATAGCGGATCAGGTCGCGCAGGCCTTCCTGCGTCAGCGTGAACTCGCCATCGGTCAGCCCGTGGTCGCGCACGACCTTGGGCACCAGATGCCGCTCGGCGATCTCGACCTTTTCGTCCTCGGTATAGCCTTCGAGCCGGATGATCTCCATCCGGTCGAGCAGTGGCTGCGGCAGATTGAGGCTGTTCGCGGTGCAAACGAACATCACGTCCGACAGGTCGAGGTCGATCTCGAGATAATGGTCCTGGAACTTGTGGTTCTGTTCAGGATCCAGCACCTCGAGCAGCGCCGAGGCCGGATCGCCGCGGAAATCCTGGCCGAGCTTGTCGATCTCGTCGAGCAGGAACAGCGGGTTGCTGGTCCCGGCCTTGCGCAGATTGGTGACGATCTTGCCCGGCAGGCTGCCGATATAGGTCCGCCGGTGGCCGCGGATTTCCGCCTCGTCGCGCACCCCGCCGAGCGACTGACGGACGAATTCGCGCCCGGTCGCCTTGGCGATCGATTTGCCGAGACTGGTTTTGCCGACGCCCGGCGGGCCGACGAGGCACAGGATCGGCCCCTTCAGCTTGTTGGTCCGCGCCTGCACGGCGAGATATTCGATGATCCGGTCCTTGACCTTTTCGAGCGCATAATGATCCGCGTCGAGCACGTTCTGCGCGCGCGCGATATCGCGCTTGACCTTGCTCTTCTTGCCCCACGGCAGGCCCAGCAGCACGTCGAGGTAATTGCGGATGACCGTCGCCTCGGCGCTCATCGGCTGCATCGCCTTGAGCTTCTTCAGCTCGCCTTGCGCCTTGCTGCGCGCTTCCTTCGACAGCTTGAGCGTGTCGATTTTGGCCTGCAGCTCGGCGATCTCGTCGGCATCGTCGTCCTCGCCGCCCAGTTCGGACTGGATCGCCTTCAACTGTTCGTTGAGGTAATATTCGCGCTGGGTCTTCTCCATCTGCCGCTTCACCCGGCCGCGGATCTTGCGTTCGACCTGCAGCACCGACAGCTCGCTATCCATCAGCGAGAGCACAAGTTCGAGCCGCTTGAGCGGATCGCTTTCGGCCAGCAGCGCCTGCTTGTCGGCCACCTTCGCACCGAGCGCTGCGGCAATCGTGTCGGCCAGCGTGCCGGCATCGTCGATCTCGCCCAGATCCTCGCCCGCGCCTTCGGCGAGGCGC
This sequence comes from Qipengyuania sp. YIM B01966, assembly GCF_016461955.1. Lineage (GTDB taxonomy): Bacteria > Pseudomonadota > Alphaproteobacteria > Sphingomonadales > Sphingomonadaceae > QFOP01. The sequence goes on from NZ_JADMNM010000002.1 coordinate 374,905, forward strand.
TTGTTGTGCTTGGCATAATCGCCGAATTGTTCGACCACCTGCCGCATCATTGCGGTAACCTCGGTGCCCGAGGTGGTGGCAGGCGCGATCCGTTCGACCGCAGCGGAAACAAAGCCGTCCGCCTCGCTCAGCCCGGCAAGCCGCGCCCGCGTGTTGCCCTCGACCAGCACGCGCACGGTGCCGTCGGGCAGCTTGAGCAATTGCAGCACTTGCGCGATCACGCCCATCTCGAACAGGTCAGCCGCCACAGGATCGTCGGTGCCCGGATCGCGCTGGGCGAGCAGGAAGATGTCCTTGTCGCCCGCCATCGCGGCTTCGAGCGCGGCGACCGATTTGTCGCGGCCGACAAACAGCGGCACGACCATGCCGGGAAAGACGACGATGTCGCGCAGCGGCAACAGGGGGTAGGTCTGGTCCATGAAATTTCCGTCCAATCGCGGCAGCGGCTGCCGCTTCATGCGCCGCCGTCTGCCTTTCTTAGCGCGGAATATGGGTAGCGGGCGGGCGCGCCGCAATGGGCGCATCATGCCCACCTGTGGACTGCGAGCCGGTGGACGGCCCGTTCAGCGCAGCGCGATCGCGCTTTCCAACGGCTGCGAATGGACGCAGCGCCCGTCGGCATCCTCGACCACGATGTTCTGATCGACCACCAGCGCGCCCCATTGCAGGTCGCGCGAGGCAAGCTGGCGCCCAACAAATTTCGCCACGCTGCGCGCCATCAACTCGTCATCGAGGTCGAGCTGCGCGGCTTGCCGCGGGGAATTATCCTTCGACAGACGAAATCGATAGATCGGCACGAGTCGCAAGGCCTCCGGCTTCAGCGCCAGCATGGTCATGCCGATGTTACAATTTGGCGGCGGTTCTATGACCGCTATGTTGCCGCGCCGCTCAGCTCAGGCCCGGAATGTTGAGGCCGGGCGGCAGGCCCATGCCGGCCTGCACCTTCTGCATTTCCTCGTTCGCCACGCGGTCTGCCTTGCCGCGCGCATCGTTGAACGCGGCGGTGACGAGATCCTCGACCATCTGCTTTTCTTCAGGCTTCAGCAGGCTCTCGTCGATCGCCAAGCCCAGGATGCGCCCCTTGGCCGAAGCGCGGATTTTCACCAGCCCGCCACCGGCCACGCCCTCGACCTCGATCGCATCGAGCTTGGCCTGCGTCTCGTTCATCTGTGTCTGGATCTTCTCGGCCGCTTCCTGCGCAGCCTTGAGCATTTCTTCCATCGACTTCATGCTTTTCTGCTCCACGATGTTTCACGCCGTTCGGGGCGCGGGGGCGCATGGCCCTCGGGTTCGACAAATTCGGCGTCGGGAAAGGCGGCCAGCGTCGCCTGTACCAGCGGATGCGCGCGCAGCGCAGCCGCTGCGCCAGCGGCTGCGGCCTCGTCCGCTTCGACCAGCGTCGGCGCACCGGGGCCGGCGGCCAGCGCGACCTCCCACCGCGCGTTGGTGGCGGCGTTCAGCGCGGCGCGGATTTCGCCCGAGAAATCCTCGGTAAAGCCATCCGCGAGGGCATAATCCAGTCGCCCGTGCTCGAGCGCGACGACCCGCACCTGCATCCTGAGGCGGCTGGCCAGCAGCAACTCGCCGCTGCGCTCCACCTGCTCGACCAGCGCCGCCCAGCCCGGCGCGGCGCGCTGAGCGGTGGCGCCACCGGCCTCGCCCGGGGCCGTCGGCGCCGGCAGCCCGCCCCCTGCGGCCAGCTCTTCGAGCTTGCGCGCGAGCGTGCCGGGATCGGGCAGGTCGGCGGCGTGCAGCACGCGCAGCAGCGCCATCTGTGCCGACACCAGCGGATCGGGTGCCTGGCGGACTTCCTCGTATCCCTTGAGCAGCAATTGCCACAGCCGGTGCAGCTGGCCGGCTGGCAGCCGCGCGGCCCAGTCGGCAATGGCAGCGCGCTCTTCCTCGCTATGGCTGTCGGGCGGCCCGCCGCCCACTTGCGCGAGCGTAACCCGGTGCACGATGTCGAGCAGGCTCCGCATCAGCGCCAGCGGCTCGACACCGAGCGAATACTGATCGTCAATGCCGCCCAGCAAGCCGGCCGCATCGCCTTCCAGCAAAGTCTGGAACAGGCGCCGCTGAGCGCCCTTGTCCGCCAAGCCGAGCATATCGCGCACGCGCGCCGCGGTCACCAGCGCGCCGCCTTCGCCGGCATCGAGATCGGCCTGGGCGATGGCCTGGTCGAGGATCGACAGGCCATCACGCACCGACCCTTCGGCAGCGGCGGCGATCATTGCCAGCGCCTCGGGCTCGGCGGCGACGCCTTCCTCGGTGCAGACCCAGCCGAAATGGCCGGCCAGCATCTCGGCCGGAATACGCCGCAAATCGAAGCGCTGCGTGCGGCTCAGCACCGTTACCGGCAGTTTCTCAACCTCGGTGGTGGCGAACAGGAATTTGACGTGGGCGGGCGGCTCTTCCAGCGTCTTGAGCAGGCCGTTGAAGGCCTGCTTCGACAGCATGTGCACCTCGTCGATGATATAGATCTTGTAGCGCGCGCTGACCGCGGCGTAGCGCACCGCCTCGATAATCTCGCGGATGTCGTCGATGCCGGTATGGCTCGCCGCATCCATCTCGATTACGTCGATATGCCGCCCCTCGGCGATCGCCACGCACGGCTCGCACCGGCCGCACGGGTCGATCGTCGGGCCGCCCTTGCCATCCGGGCCGATGCAGTTGAGCGCCTTGGCGATCAGCCGCGCGGTGCTGGTCTTGCCGACCCCGCGCACCCCGGTCATCAGGAAGGCATGGGCCAGCCGGTCACGCTCGATCGCATTGGCGAGCGTGCGGACCATCGGTTCCTGCCCGATCAGCTGCGAAAAGGTCTGCGGGCGGTATTTCCGCGCCAGCACGCGATAGGGCTGGTTGGCGGGCTTAGAGGGGGCTGCGGCGCTCGGTTCGGATGCCGTTACGGGCTGCGGTGCGGGCGTTGCCGGCGGATCGCCGAACAGTGCGTTCTGCCCGGCAGCTTCCAGTTCCGCCGCCGATGCGCGGGGCTCGTCCGGGGCGCGGCTGTCCGCGTCCGTCGCCCATGGCAGAGCGCCCGGTTCGCCCGCATTGTCCGGTGAATCACCCATCACCCATCAGGTAGGCGCGCCCCGCCTGAAAGTCACCCGCCAGAGCGGTGAATGCTGCGGGGAAACGGGTAAAGGAGCCGGCCGACCCGCCGCAACCCGTTGTGGCTGCTTCCTTCCGGACCTGACCAGGTTGGCGGACGCAAGCGTCCGACCGGCTCCCGCGGCGCATATGCGTGTGCACGCCAGCAAAATCAAGCCGGCGTGCGCTCAGCGGAAATTGTCGGAATAGGATTGCAGCTTGAGATTGTGCGGCGGCGGCTGGTGGATGCGCGCATCGATCCCGTATCGCTCGGCATAGGCCTCAGCGGCCGCGCAATCGGGGAAGGTCAGCTGGACTTGCGCCTGCGTATCGCCGCTGCCCGTCCAGCCCATCAGCGGATCGGGCCGGCGCGCCTCGCTCTGCTCGAATTCGAGCACCCATTCGTCGGTGCGCGCCTTGCCCGACTGCATCGCGTTTTTCGGGCGCTGGTAGATGATCGCTGCCATGCGCCTTGCCCTAATTCACGAATCGCCGCGTGAAAAGGCGTTCTTGGTCTTGAGGCTCGGCGCCTCGGCCCACGGCGCGTCGGGCCAGCGATGCCTGGGATAGCGGCCCTTCATCTCGCGCGCGACATCGCGCCAGCTTCCGCGCCAGAATCCGGGCAGATCGCGCGTTGCCTGTAGCGGGCGGCCCGCCGGGCTGGTCAGCTTGAGAAGCAGCGGCGTGCGCCCGATCAGCGGATGCGTGTCGAGGCCGAACAGCGCCTGCACCCGCACCTCCACGCTTGGCGCATCGGGGCCGGCATAATCGATCGCGTGGCGCGTTCCAGCGGGCGAGAGAAACTCGCGCGGGGCCGCGCCGTCGAGCAACTGGCGCTGGTTCCATGTGAGCAGCCCCAGCGCCGCCTCGGCCACCGCGCCCGGCGCGAGCGCGAAATCGTTGCGGCCCACCAGCAGCGGGGCGAGCCATTCATCGGCCCGCGCAGCCAAACCATCGAGCGTCAGTTCGCCAAGGCCGGCAAAGCGCGCGCGGGCGATCAGCGTAGCGGGGATCAGCCGGGCTATGTCCTGTTTCGCGCGCTCGAGCAGCAGCGCGCTTACCGCAGCCCGATCGGGCGCGGGGTCGGGTCCGCTGGCGAGCGTGATCGCGCCGAGCCGGCGTTCGAGGCGACTTTCCACGCGCGACACGGCCCAGCGCGCCGTGGATCGCTGCTCGATCCGGTCCGCCAACCATTGCTCGACCTCGGCCTCGCTCAACGCCAGCGCGGCGGTAATCCGCGCGCCCTTTGCGCTGCCCTGTGCATCGCCGATCGCCAGCCATTCGGCGCGCGCCAGCGGCGAGGCCGGGTCAAGCCGGTAGCCGCGCCCACCCGCGCTAAGCCAGTTTTCCCCGGCAGCATCACGCCGCCGGGCAAGGAAATCGGGGCGCGCCATGGCGAGCAGGACGGCGAGCGGCGCGCCGCTATGGGCCGGCTCGTCGGCTGCAACCAGCGTCGCGGCCTTGTCGGCCCAGCGCCGGGCAAGCTGGCGGCTGGCCTCGGCACGCGGCGCGCTGTCCGCGCGCCATCGGTCCAGCCGCAGGGCCAGATCCTCGCTCTGTCCGCCCAGCCCGCGTTCCTGCAGCAGCAGCGCGAGCTCGGCCGCGCGTCGGCCCGCCCCAGCCCGCGCGCCCAGCAGCACCAGCGCCGCCAGCGCCGGTTCGAGCGGCAATTCGGCCAACTGCGTGCCAAAAGGCGTCATTCGCCCGCTATCGTCCAGCGCGCCAAGCGTGGTCAGCGTGTTGCGCGCCGCCGCAATCGCGGCTCCGGGCGGCGGATCGAGCCAGCGCAGCGCCGACGGATCGCTGCTCCCCCAGCGCGCGAACGACAGCAGCAGCGGGGCGAGATCGGCGGTGAGGATTTCCGGCGGGTCGAATGGCGGGCGACCGGCGTGCGCGGCCTCTTCCCACATCCTGTAGCAGACCCCGGGCCCCTGCCGCGCCGCGCGGCCTGCGCGCTGCGCTGCGGCAGCCTGGCTGGCGCGCACCGTTACCAAATGCGTCGTGCCGGCGGCCCGGTCGAACTGCGCCTGCCGGGTAAGGCCGCTATCCACCACCACCGACACCCCGTCGAGCGTCAGCGAGGTTTCGGCAATGCTGGTGGCGAGCACGATGCGCCGCCGTCCATCACCATCGCGCGACAAGGCCCGCCGCTGCCCGGCAGGATCGACCTGCCCGTGCAGCGGCAACACTAGCGCGTCCGGTAGCCGCTCCGCCAGCCGTTGCCGGACCCGCTCGATCTCGCCCAGCCCGGGCAGAAACGCGAGAATGTCGCCCGCCTCGGCGCGCCACGCCTTGGCGATCGCGCCGGTCATCGCGTCTTCGACCCGCACGCCCGGCGAACTGCCGAGCCATTCCACGCGCAATGGATAGGCTTTGCCCGCGCTCTCGATTACCGGCGTGCCGCCCCCGAGCAGCGCGGCAAAGCGCGCCCCGTCGAGCGTGGCCGACATCACCAGCAGCCGCAATTCGGGGCGCAGCACGGCCTGCGTCTCCAGCGCCAGCGCCAGCGCGAAGTCGGCGTCGAGGTGGCGTTCATGCGCCTCGTCGAACAGCACTGCGGCAATGCCGGGCAGTTCAGGGTCGGCGACGATGCGGTTGACGAAAATCGCCTCGGTCATCACCACGATCCGCGTTTTCGCCGACCGCTTGCTATCGAGCCGGGTCTGGTAGCCGACCGTCTCGCCCGCGCGCTCGCCCAGCATCTGCGCCATCCGCTCGGCAGTGGCGCGGGCCGCCACGCGGCGCGGGCTGAGCACGATGATTTCCCCGCCGCACCACGCCGCGCCGAGCAGCGCCGGCGCAACCCCGGTCGTTTTGCCGGCGCCCGGTGGGGCAATCAGAACCGCACTGGAGTGCTGCTCGATCGCGGCCAGCGCTTGCGGCAACACCGCCGCAATCGGCAGGTCAGCCGCGCCGGTCGCTGCCATGCCGGCCGCCGGTCAGCTCCGCCGCGCGACGGCGAAACGGGCGGCCTCTTCCATTGCCGAGCGCGCCGCACCAGCCGGGAAGCCGGCAATCGCATCGACCGCGCGCATGGCGAAATGTTCGGCCCGCGCACGCGTCGCGGCGACAGTATCGTGCCCGTTGACCAGCTCGATCGCGCGGGCAAGGTCCGCTGGTTCGCTGCGGTGCCCGGCAATGGCATCGCGCCAGAAAGTGCGCTCCTCGTCGGACCCGCGGGCATAGGCGAGGATCACCGGCAGGGTCATCTTGCCTTCACGGAAATCATCTCCCTGGCCCTTGCCCATCTCGTCTGCGGCCGAGCTGTAATCCATCGCATCGTCGACCAGCTGGAAGGCAATGCCGAGATTGCGGCCGTAATCGTCGAGCGCGCGTTCCTCGGCCTCGGGCCTCTCGGCAACGACGGCGGCGATCCGCGTAGCGGCGGCGAACAGAGCGGCCGTCTTGGCGCCGATAATTGAGAGATACCGCTCCTCGCTGGTTTCGATCTGCCGCTGCGCAGTCAGCTGATCGACCTCGCCTTCGGAAATGACCGAGCTGGCATTGGAGAGGATGCGCAGCACCTTGAGGCTGCCATCCTCGACCATCAGTTCGAAGCTGCGGGTGAACAGGAAGTCACCAACGAGCACCGTTGCCGGATTGCCGAACACCAGATTGGCCGCCGCCTTGCCGCGCCGTAGTTCGGAGCCGTCGACCACATCGTCATGCAGCAAGGTGGCGGTGTGGATGAATTCGACCGCGGCCGCGAGCTTGTGATGGCGCGTGCCCTCGTACCCGCACAAGGCGGCGCCAGCGAGCGTTAGCATCGGCCGCAGCCGCTTGCCGCCGCCGGCGATCAGATGCCCGGCAAGCGCGGGGATCAGCGGGATGCGGCTGTGCATCCGGTCCAGGATCACCGCATTGACCGCGTTCATCCCGTCCGCCGTCAGTGCCAGCATCGGCTCAAGGCTGGGGGCACGCTCGGCGCGGCGCGCCGGCAGGGGGACGACATTGGCGCTCATTGCGGCGAAATGGCTATCACTGCGCGCGATGGCAAGCGTGGAATCCATTCCGGGCGCGTGCTAGCGAGGTCGATATGGACGATACCCCCCCTTCCGGCGTTGCCGATGGTGATGCGGCGCTGGCAGCCTTTCGGCGGTCGATCGACAATATCGACGCGGCGCTGATCCATATGCTGGCAGAACGCTTCCGGATCACGCAAGCGGTTGGGCAATACAAGGCTGCGCGCGACCTGCCCGCCGCCGACCCCGCGCGCGAGGCCGCCCAGATCGCCCGCCTGCGCCGGTTGGCTCAAGAGGCTCAACTGGATCCCGAATTCGGCGAGAAATTTCTCCGCTTCGTCATCGAAGAAGTTATCCGGCACCACGATAGCGCAAAAAAGTCACACACCAGCAGTTCTTCGTCCGAGGTGGGTTGAACCCGCCGCCGTCCATCGGTAGTGAGCGCTACAGATTTTCCCATATGAGGAGGGGCTTTGATGTTCGGTAAGGTTCTTGGCGCAGCAGCTGCAGCAACTCTGGTTGTCGCTCCGGTTTCGGTTCAGGCAGCGCCGCAGAGCGCGCCGATCTCGGAGCCTATGGCCATGGCCGGTGAAAGCCGGGGCACGACTATTGGGGTGCTGTTCGCTCTTCTGGCGATCGTCATTGCAGTGGCGGTTTCAGGCGACGACGATAACGCCATCAGCGCCTGATCGTGGCCTTTTCTTGATATAGGAAGGGGCCCTTCGCGGGCCCCTTTTTATTGCCCGGCGCGGGGCAGCGAAAGCTCGACCAGCAGTCCGCCCAGATCATCGCTGACGCCGAGGGCGACGCCGCCCCCATAAATCTCGACGACATCGCGGACAATCGCCAGGCCGAGCCCGGTGCCGGGCTTGTCGGTATCGAGCCGCGCGCCACGCGCAAAAATGCGCGTGCGTTCAACCTCCGGAATGCCGTCACCGTCATCCTCGATCCAGGTCACGCATTGCGCGCTGTCAGGCTCGGCATCGACAGTGACGAACACACTGCCCCCGCCATATTTCGCGGCGTTTTCGATCAAATTGCCGAGGACTTCGTCGAGGTCCTGCCGTTCGATCGCCACCTGCGCGCCCCGGTTGCCGGCGATATCGAACCGGACCTCGGGATACAGCCGCTCCACCGCGCGGCGCACCGCTTCGGCGCTCTCGCATACCGGCGTCTGCGCATGGCCGACCGCCCTTCGGCCCACCGCCCGCGCCCGGGCGAGGTGATGGTCAACATGGCGGCGCATCACCGTTGCCTCGCGGATCACCGTCTCAGGCAGATCGCTGGCCTGCGCGGTCGCCGCGTTGTTGATCACCGTCAGCGGGGTCTTGAGCGCGTGGGCGAGGTTCCCCGCATGGGTCCGCGCCTCTTCGGCCTGCTTTTCCGAATGCGCCAGCAGCGCGTTGATCTCGTCCACCAGCGGCTGCACTTCGGATGGCAAAGTGTCGGTGATGCGGTTGGTCGATCCGTTGCGGATGGCCTGGATCGCCAACCGCACCCGCCGCAGCGGGCGCAGGCCGAGGTAACTGACCAGCATTGCCATCGCCAGCAGGCCCAGCGCAAGGATTGCGAAACTCCAGTAAAGGATGGAGCGAATGCGCTGAATCTGGGCGTCCAGTTCCGCCCGGCTGGCGGCGACGGTGAACCACCACTGCGTATCGCTCCCCGGCAGATAGATCGACCGCTCCGCGACGCGCAGCGGCTCGCCGGGAAACTGGAAGCTGTCGTAAAGGTGCGCTTCGTCGTCACTATGATTGGCCCGCACGGCCAGCGTGCGGTCCCACAGGCTGCGGCTGGCGAAATCCTCGTGCCCCTTGCCGCTGATCTGCCAGTACATCCCGCTGCCGGGTTCGAGGAAGCGCTGATCGCCCAAGGCGCGGTAGAAGCTGACCTCGCCGCCGGGCATGATCTCGGCCGAGGCGATCATCGCGGTCAGCATATATTCGAGCTGATCGTCGTAATTCGCCTCGACCTGCCCGGTCAGCGTCCGTTCGAGCGCGAAGCCCCCGCCAAGTAGAAGCAGCGCGATCCAGCCCGCAGCGATGAGCATGATCCGCCGCGCAAGACTGCCCCCGCGCGGGCGTGCGCGGGCGTCGGGCGCGGAATCGCTATCGCTTCGATCGATGCGGGGGTCGAGGGCGGGATCCCCCGCATCTGCCATCGCTCAGCCCTCAATTCGCGCGGGGGACATCATCCGGATCGTCGAGGCTGTAGCCGAGCCCGCGAATTGTGGTAATGACCTCCGCGCCCAGCTTCTTGCGGATGCGGGTCACGAACACTTCGATCGTATTGGAATCGCGGTCGAAATCCTGATCGTAGATATGTTCGATCAGCTCGGTCCGGCTGACCACCTTGCCCTTGTGGTGCATCAGATAGCCGAGCAGCTTGTATTCCTGCGCGGTCAGCTTGACCGGTTCGCCATCAAGCGTCACGCGGCCCGAGCGCGTGTCAAGCCGCACCGGCCCGGCGGTCAGCTCGCTCGACGAATTGCCCGAAGCTCGGCGGATGAGTGCGCGCAGGCGGGCGATCAATTCCTCGGTCTGGAACGGCTTGGCGAGGTAATCGTCAGCCCCGGCGTCGAGCCCCGCGACCTTGTCGGACCAGCTATCGCGTGCAGTCAGAACCAGGACCGGGAACTTGCGCCCTTCCTTGCGCCACATACCCAGCACCGTGAGCCCGTCCATGCCGGGCAGCCCGAGATCGAGGATGACCGCGTCATAATCCTCCGAACTGCCCATATAGTGCCCGTCTTCCCCGTCATCCGACAGGTCGACGGCATAGCCGTTCTGTTCGAGCGTCGATTTGAGCTGCTTGCCGAGTGTCGGTTCATCCTCGACGATCAGGATCCGCATGGCCGTGTATGCCCCCAAATTGCTGTGTGGCCGCGAGAGGTGGCCCTTTGACATGAACGCGTCAACCAGCCCGGCGTTTCCCCTCAGCCCGACCGACCGATGATCCGCCCGCTGCGGGCATCGACATCGATGAACGTCACGCGTCCGTCGCGGATGAATTTGAGCCTGTAGGCCATCGCTTCGGCATCGTAGGCCGGGCCGAGATATTGATGGCCGCGCATCACCGGCAGCACGCGCTGCTCGATCTCGCGCAGCGATAGCTGATTGCCGGCGCGCATCTCAGCCCGCGCGGCGCGCTGGTCCGATCGGCCCTGCGCCGCAGCAGGAGCGGCAGCCAGCCCGCCGAACAAAGCGACGCCCATCATTGCGGATGCGATTAATGTGCGCAGGTCAATCATCATGGTCCGACATTGGACGGGGGGCATTTAACCCCCCGTGAATGCTGGCGAAGGCCGGTGTTCAGCGGGTCATCTCGTATTTTACGATGATGTTGACCCCGGTCGAAACCATGCCCGGCTGCACCGGCGGGGCCGCCGCCTGCGCGGTTACCGCGATTGCATCGCGGTACATCGGCATGGGCTGCCGCCCGACGATCGTTTCGTTGACCTCCAGCAGTCGCAGGCCGGAATAGCCAGCCAGCCGGGCATACTCCATCGCCTGCGATTGCGCGCGTTCCATCGCATTGCGGCGGGCGGTGGCTTTTGCCTGCGTGTCGTTCTCGATCGAGAAATCCGGCCCAGACAGATCGGTGGCGCCGGCCGCCACCAGCGCGTCGAGAATTTCGCCGGTCCGCTCCACCCCGCGCAGCTTGATGCTGACCCGGTTCGCCGCCTGATAGCCGCGAAAAATCTGCTTCTGGCTAGCCTGATCGTAATCCCACCGGGGATTGAGATTGATTCCGGTGGTCTGAATATCACGTTCGGGGATGCGAAGCGCCTTCAACCGGTCAATCACCCGCTGCATCGCCTGCGAATTCAGCCGGAGCGCCTCGACTGCGGTTGGTGCATCGGTGGTCACACCGGCGCTCACGCGCACCATATCGGGCTCTGCTTCGACTTCTTCGACGATCGACAACTCAACCACCGGCCCGGTCGCCTGGATCTGGATGTCTGCTGCGGCGGCCGGCGTGGCGAGGCCGGCGACTGCGACCAGCGGCAGGGCGTAACGGGTCATCGGGAAATCCTTTGCTTGTGGCGTTGGGCGCAATCTGCGCCTCTCGGTATTACGCACCGCTGAACCCGCCGTTCCGGTGCCGCTCCCCGCTTGCCCCCCTGCCCGCCACCCTGTAGCTGCGCGGCCGATGGCCCAGCCCCCGATCCTGTCGCTCGAAACAATTGGTTTGCAGCAAGGCGGCAAATGGCTGTTCGGCGCGCCCGACAAGGAGCCGCTGGACCTCCATATCGGGCCGCGCGACCGGCTGGCGCTGATCGGCCGCAACGGCGCGGGCAAGACCACATTGTTCAAGCTGATCGACGGGCGGCTCGAGGCCGATAAGGGGCTGCGCAAGGTCAAGCCCGGCACGCGCATCGTGCTGCTCGAGCAAGACCCCGATTTCACCGGCCACGCGACGCTGCTCGATTTCGCGCTTGCCGGAGCCGACGCACCCGCCCGCCATGAGGTCGAGGCGATTGCCGGCCAGTTGGGCATCGACCTGAGCCGCGCCGCGCCCGGTGCCAGCGGGGGCGAGCGTCGCCGGGCCGCGCTCGCGCGGGCGCTGGCGCAAGACCCCGATCTGCTGCTGATGGACGAGCCGACCAACCATCTCGATCTCGCCGCGATCGACTGGCTGGAGGACTGGCTCACCCGCTACAAGGGCGCGTTCGTGGTGATCAGCCACGACCGCACCTTCCTTACCCGGCTGACCCGCGCGACATTGTGGCTCGATCGCGGCATCCTGCGGCGCAAGGAGGTCGGCTTCGGCGGCTACGAAGCGTGGGAAGAACAGGTCTATGCCGAAGAAGCCCGTGCCGCCGAACGGCTCGATGCACGGCTGAAGCTCGAAGCGCACTGGCTCGAACGCGGCGTGACCGCGCGGCGCAAGCGCAATCAGGGCCGGCTAGAAAAGCTGTGGCAGATGCGCAGCGCGCGCGCGGCGATGATCAATCCGCAAGGGACGGCCAAGCTGCAACTCGCGAGCGAGGAGGAGTTCAAATCCAAATCGGTCATCGTCGCCGAGAATGTGTCGAAATCGTACGGCGAGCGCAGGATTATCCGCGATTTCTCGCTGCGCGTCCAGCGCGGCGACCGGATCGGGGTGGTCGGCGCCAATGGCGCGGGCAAGACCACGCTGCTCAAGCTGCTGACCGGAGAACTTGAACCCGATAGCGGCAGCGTGACCCGCGCAAAGACATTGTCAGGGGTCATGATCGACCAGCAGCGCAGTCTGATGGAGCCCGACCGCACCGTGCGTCAGGTACTGGCCGAAGGCGGCGACTGGATCGATGTTGGCGATACCCGCAAGCATGTGCAGGGCTATCTGAAGGAGTTCCTGTTCGATCCCGGTATCGTCGATACCAAAGTCGGCATCCTTTCGGGCGGTGAACGCAGCCGATTGCTTCTGGCGCGTGAATTTGCCCGCAAGTCGAACCTGCTCGTGCTCGATGAGCCGACTAACGATCTCGATCTCGAAACGCTCGACCTGCTGCAGGAGGTGATCGCCGATTACGAAGGTACGGTGCTGATCGTCAGCCACGACCGTGATTTTCTCGACCGGACGGTGACGGTGACGCTCGGTCTTGATGGCAGCGGGCGCGTGGATGTCGTGGCCGGCGGCTACGAAGACTGGGTCAAGCAGCGTAGGCAAGGCCGGAAGGGCCCACCCCCTGCCCCTCCCGCAAGCGGGAGGGGAGAGCAGCGTGCTATATCCACCCTCCCGCCAGCGGGAGGGGACCGAGACTTGTCGGCGCAGCCGGCGAGTCGCAGCGGGGTGGGCAAGCCCAAGCTGTCGTACAAGGACCAGCGCGATTACGATCTGCTGCCCGCGCGCATCGCCGAACTTGATGCGGCAATCGCGCGGGGCGAGGCAATCCTTGCCGATCCGGCGCTCTACACCGCCGATCCGCAGCGTTTCGCGACCATCAGCCAAGGGCTCGCGCATGCCCGCGCCGAGAAGGATGCGGCCGAGGAACGGTGGCTGGAACTGGCCGAACTGGTCGAGGGCTGACCCGACCTCAAGGGACGCGGTAGAAATCGGCCACCCGGTCGAGCGCCAGGCGCAGCACGAGCTTGCCGCTCCGAGTCGGCCAGTCGAGCCCGCGCTCGGCGCCTGCCAGCGTTTCGCCAGCGCAAACCACGCGCCACAAAATGTCGGATAGGCCCCGCCCGGCGACCTCCATCGCGCCGTCAAACCTCCGGCGCGCCGCGATCTGCCGCTCGGCCGGGGCCAGCGCAGGGCCAGTGGTCGGCGCGCGGACCGCGTCCCAGCGCATCGTCACGCAAGGGCTGAGCGCAGCGGTTTCATAATCGCGCCGCAACGCCTCGCCCGCGGCGAGCAGCCGGTCGTCGAGATGTCCGCGGGCGTGGAGCCAGGTCAGCGGGGATTCGGCCAGATTGACCGCGACGCTGCGCCGCCCTCGTCTGGGCCGCCCGGCCCGCGCTGGCCCCGCCACGGTCAATTCGCGCTCAACCCGTTCCTGCCGCATCGCAATTACTCCTGCCTTGGCCGACACACTTGCCAAAAACGATTAGATGTAGGACAGCTGAAAACCGATCTGGTTAGCAGGATTCCGCGATGATCAACCGCATCCGCGACATACGCCGCGACAAGGGCATGACTTTGGCCGATCTCGCAGCGGCCTGTGATCCGCCGACAACCGCGCAGACGATCGGCCGGCTAGAGACCGGAATGCGTAACCTGTCGATCAAGTGGATGGACCGCATCGCCGCCGCGCTCGGGGTTGATCCCGAAATGCTGGTCCGTTCGGACGCTGCGGCACACCCGCAGGCCGTGGCCCGGTTGGCGGCGCAGGGGGCCGAGGCGCTCGGCCGCCCGCGCGACGCCTTGCTGCCGACGGCGCTGGCGGCGGACGGTGCGCTGGTGGTGCTGCTGATCGAGGCGGCGAGCGGCCCTTACCTCCCCGGCGACCAATTGTGGCTGCGGCAGATCGACCCGGCCGACAGCGCGCGGGCGATCAACCGCGATGTGCTCGCGCCGCGCAAGGGCGGACGGTTCGCCTTCGGCCGGCTGATCGACCGCCAGGGAGCGCGGCTCGCACTGCTGCCGCCCGGCGCCGGGCACAAGCAGGTGGTGGTCGAAGACCCTGCCTGGCTGGGCGTTGCCGAGATGCTGGTCCGCCCGCTGTGACGCAGGCGGATGCGCCAACGCCAAAACGCGTCCTGTCGCTGGCGACGCTGTTCCCAAACGCCACCCAGCCCCGGCTTGGTACTTTTGTCGCGCGGTCGCTGGAGGCGCTGGCGGCTGGCGGTGACTGGCAGGTTACCGTCATCAACCCCATCGGGGTGCCGCCCCTGGCGCTCGGCCGTTATCGCGCGCGGGCCGAGGCGGCGGTCAGCGGCGATGAACGCGGGGTCATGGTCCACCGCCCCACCTTCCCGCTGATCCCCAAGCTCGGTGGCCGCGCCAACCCCGCGCTGATCGCCAGCAGCATCATGCCGCTGATCCATCGCCTGCACGCGGCGACACCCTTCGCGCTGGTCGATGCGCAGTTCTTTTATCCCGACGGGCCGGCGGCGGCGCGGATTGCCACTGCGCTGAGCATCCCGCTCTCGATCAAGGCACGCGGCGCAGACATCCATTACTGGGGCGCCCAGCCCTACGCCGCCAAGGCGATATTGCGCGCGGCGCGGCAGGCGGCCGGGCTGCTGGCGGTGAGCGAGGCGCTGGCCGACGACATGGCCGCGCTCGGCATGGCCCGCGACAAGATCGCCATTCATCACACAGGCCTCGATCGTGACCGCTTCCGTCCGCTTGGCCACCCGCTGCTGCGCCGGCGGTTGGGGGAGCAATTAGGGATCGCCGTCCCCGAGCGCGCGCCGTTGCTGGCTGGGGTCGGCGCGCTGATCCCACGCAAGGGGCACGATCTGACGATCGCGGCGCTGACACAGCTGCCCGATGCCCAACTGCTGATCGTGGGCGAAGGCGAAGAGCACAAGCGGTTAGAGGCGCTGGCGGCGCGGTTGGGGGTGCGCGAGCGGGTTCATTTCCTGGGCGCGGTCGATCACGATCTGCTGCCCGTGATCCTCTCGGCCGCGGATGCGATGGTTCTGCCGTCCGCCAGCGAGGGCATCGCCAATGCCTGGATCGAGGCGCTGGCCTGCGGCACGCCGCTGGTCATCTGCGATGCGGGCGGCGCGCGCGAAATCGTCGATCGACCCGAGGCTGGCGTGATCGTGGCGCGCGATCCGGCCGCCATCGCCGCCGGCATTACCGAGGTACTGGCGCGCAACCCCCCGCCCGACGCCGTCGCTGCCACGGTCGAGGGGTTCAGCTGGCAGGCGAACGCGGCCGCACTCGCCGCCTATTACGAGCGGCTGATCGGCGGCTGAGCGTTCAGGCTTCGCCGCGTGCGACGCGTTCCTGCCGGTCGGTCGCGCTTTCCTTGTGAACGAAGCTGTCGGACGTCACACCCAGCCAGATCAGCAGCGGCGCGGCCATATAGACCGAGCTGTAGATCCCGACGAAGATCCCCAGCGTAATCGCCGCGACCATGCCGAACAGGCTTTCCGGCCCGAACAACAGCAGCGGGATCAGCGCCAGCAGCATCGACAGCGAGGTGATCATCGTGCGCGAGAGCGTTTCGTTCACTGACAGATTGAGCAGTTCCGGCATCGGCATCTTGCGATATTTGCGCATGTTTTCGCGGATGCGGTCGTAAATGACGATCGTATCGTTCAGCGAATACCCGATGATCGCCAGCACCGCCGCCACGGTCGTCAGGTTGAATTCCATCCCCGTCAGCGCGAACATCCCCAGCGTCAGCGAGACGTCGTGGAACAGCGACATCAATGCGCCCACGCCGAACTGCCATTCAAACCGGACCCAGATGTAGATCGAGATCGCGATCATCGCCGCGAGCAGCGCCCATTGCGATTGTCGGCCGAATTCGCCCGACACCTTGCCCGAGACGGTATCGACTCCGTCGATCCGCACCTGCGGGTGATCGCGCTTGAGCGCCTGGGTGATCCGCTGGGTCAACCGTGCGGCGTATTCGGGATTGCCGGCGGCTTCGTCAGGAAGACCGACGCGGATCGACACTTCATTGGGTGCGCCGAACCGCTGGATGATCGGATCATCGACCCCCTCGACCGCGCCGACAGTTTCGCGCAGCTCGGCAATCGGCGCTTCGGCTTCGCCCACGAAGGTCGCGCGCACTTCCTGCCCGCCGACAAAATCGACCCCGAAATTGAGCCCCTTGGTCATCACCAGCCCCCAGCTGGCGATGATCAGCAACGCGCTGACCACGTAGAACGGGATCCGCCAGCGCAGGAAATCGATGTTGGTGTTGTCGGGGACAAGCTTGAGCAGTCGCATGGCGCGCGTCTCTCCGTCAGATGTTGATGTCGCTCGGCCGCGTCTTGCGCAGCCAGCCGGCGACCCACATCCGGGTCAGGGTAACGGCGGTGAACACCGAGGTGAACAAGCCGATCATCAGCACCACGGCGAAGCCGCGGACAGGGCCGGAGCCGAACACGAAGAGCAGCACCCCGGCGATGAAATTGGTGACGTTGGCGTCGAAGATTGCGCGGCTGGCTTCCGTATAGCCGGTTTCAACCGCGGCCACTACGCGCCGGCCGCGGCGCCTTTCCTCGCGAATGCGTTCGTTGATCAGCACGTTGGCATCGACCGCCGCGCCGATTGTCAGCACGAAACCGGCAATGCCGGGCAGCGTCAGCGTGGTGCCCATGATCGCCATGACCCCGAGGATCATCAGCACGTTGATCACCAGCGCTGCGGTAGCGTAAATGCCGAAGCGGCCATAGGTGACGATCATCAGCACCACCACCGCGAGCGAGCCGATGATCATCGCGATCATCCCCTTGCGGATCGAATCCGCACCAAGGTCGGGGCCGACGGTACGCTCCTCTACCACCGCGAGATCTACCGGCAGCGCGCCCGAGCGCAGGGCAATCGCCAGCTGATTAGCAGTGTCCACGGTGAAGCTGCCCGAGATTTGCGCATTGCCGCCGCGGATCGGCTCGTTGATCGTCGGCGCCGACAACACTTTGCCGTCGAGGATGATCGCGAACGGCTTGTTGACGTTGGCCGTGGTCAGCGTGGCAAACCGGTTGGCGCCTTGCTGGTCGAACTGGATGTTGACCACCGGCGTATTGTTCTGCGGGTCGAAGCTCTGCTGCGCATTGACCAGATTGTCGCCGCGAATGCCGCCCAGCCGCCGCACGGCGAGCGCGCTACCCTGCTGCGGCGTCCCTTCAGCAAAGGGCACGATCTCGCTTCCCGGCGGGGCGATGCCCTGCTGGACATCGGCCGGCAGCGCGGTTTCATCGACAAGCTTGAATTCGAGCCGTGCGGTCTGGCCCAGCAATTCCTTGAGCGCATCAGGGTCCTGCAGGCCGGGTACCTGCACCACGATCCGGGTATCGCCCTGGCGAATGATCGTCGGCTCGCGCGTACCGAGCGCGTCAATGCGTTTGCGGACCACCTCGGTCGCGCTGTCCATCGCCTGCGTGACCGCCTGGCTGATTCCCGCTTCGGTGGGGGTCAGGATGACGCGGCTGCCATCCTCCACGCTCAGCGTCCATTCGCGGGTCGTGCCCGTGCCGTTGACCAGCGGCATTAGCAATTCGCGCGCCCGGTCGAGATCACCGGGATTTTCCAGCATGAAGCTGAGGCGGTTATTGCTCGTCGATACATCGCCGATGCGGATGCGCGGCTCGGCATCGCGCAACACGGTGCGGACGGTTTCTTCGGCGTTTTCGATCCGCTGGCGGGCAACCTCGGCCGGCTGCGCTTCGAGCAGGATGTGGCTGCCACCCGCGAGGTCGAGACCCAGGCTGACCATCGGGTCGGGCAGGTTCGCCGGCCAGCGCACGCCGCCCATCGACAGGAGCGAGGGAAGCGCCGCAGCGCAAAGCAGCGCGGTGAAGCCCCACAGCCAGACCTTCTTCCAGGTCGGAAATTC
Source organism: Qipengyuania sp. YIM B01966 (assembly GCF_016461955.1). Lineage (GTDB taxonomy): Bacteria > Pseudomonadota > Alphaproteobacteria > Sphingomonadales > Sphingomonadaceae > QFOP01. The sequence continues at coordinate 392,908 of NZ_JADMNM010000002.1, forward strand.
GAGCATGAAGTGTTCTCTTCCGCGCCGTCAGTCGTTAGCGGCCGCGCCGCCCGGCGGGACGATATCGCCGATGGTCTGTTTGACCGCCTTAACCTTCACCCCGGGTGCCAGTTCGAGATCGACATAATGATCGTCGACCCGCGTAACCTTGCCGATCAAACCGCCAGCGGTGACCACCTGGTCCCCCTTCTTGAGGCCGCCGATCTTAGTCTGATGGTCCCGCTGGCGCTTCATCTGCGGGCGCAGGATCATAAACCAGAAGATCAGCCCCATGAACAGAAATGGCAGGAACTGGAGCCAGGCGGGCGGCGCTTCGGCGCTGGCCGCGGCGGCTAGGATATCGAGCATCGACGAGTGACCTGAGTAAAAGTCCGCACAAGTTTGCCCGGCAACCATCGCTCGCCCGGCAACAAGGCCGCGCGCCTAGCAGTAAAGATAGGTCAGGGCAACGACGGCCTGACCCAAGCGAAGCGACTTGCCAAGCCGCACCCCCCTACCTATAGGCCCGCGCTCCACTGGTCTCGGGACGTAGCGCAGCCTGGTAGCGCATCACACTGGGGGTGTGGGGGTCGGAGGTTCGAATCCTCTCGTCCCGACCAGTGGACATTATCGTTATCTGTCTGGCAGCGCATCGCATATTTCGCACAAGGCGTGGATGATCGCGCTGACCACCGGGTCGCTAAGCGAATAGAACCGGGTCTGCGCCTCGCCGCGGATTGATACAACGCCTTCGTCGCGCAGCATGGCAAGGTGCTGCGAAACGGACGATTGCGACAGGCCGGACAGTTCGACCAGCTGGCCTACAGAAACCTCGCCTTCATCCATCCGGCACAGCATCATCAGCCGTTCGGGATGGCTCATGAGCCGCATCCGCCCAGCCATAAGACCGGCGTTCTCCTTGATGACAGACAAGTCAGTGGGTTTCATGCGCAGCCTCGTGCAACAGGTGGCGATCGTCGCGCAAGACAATGTAGATCGCCGGGATCACCAGCACGGTCATCAAGGTGGACGAAGCGAGCGCGAACAGGAGCGAGATCGCCAGCCCCTGGAAGATCGGATCGGTCAGGATCACTGCCGCCCCGATCATCGCCGCCGCCGCCGTCAGCACGATGGGCTTGAAGCGGATTATCCCGGCGTCGAGCAGGGTCTGGCGCAGGCTCTTGTCGGGGCTGCAGGTGTGGCGGATGAGATCGACCAGCAGGATCGAATTGCGCGCGATGATGGCAGCGAGCGCGATGAAGCCGATCATGCTGGTGCCAGTGAACGGCGCCTGGAACAGCATATGCCCGATCACGATCCCAACCAGCGTCAGAGGTATCGGTGTCAGGATCACCAGCAGGATGGTGAAGCTGTGGAACTGGCCGACGACCAGCACATAAATGCCGAGCAAGGCGACTGGCCATTCAGCAGCACCTCGGGCTTGGCGAGGCCCGCCCTGGCCCAGTCGAACGCGCCGATCGCGCGGTTGACCTCGAAGAGGCCGTGGATCGGCGCTTCGTAACGGCCGGCAAGCTCGGCGGTGACCATTGCCGCGCCGCGCCCGTCGCGGCGGAACATCGCCGGGCTGCCGGGTTCGATCCGGCCGGTGACCAGTTCCCCCAGCTCATCCGCGTCTATCCTTCGGTCACTGCCGGGCAGGTGACGGCAGATGTCGATATGCCCGGGATCGCGGCGCGCAGCACCCGGCCGGATGCGGGCGCGATCAGCGTGCCCTGCCCGGCCACTGCACCGACCGTCGATTGCTGCGCCCGCGCCGCGCGAACCTGCGCCTGCGCCGCACTGGCTGCGGCCTGTGCCTGTTCCAGGCGCGCCTTTGAATAGACGCCGTTCTGGTGGAGGAAGCGCACCCGTTCCAGCTAGGCCTGAGCCTGAGCCGCCTGCGCCCGCGCGGCGGCAGCCCGCGCGCCGTATGCGCCCGATTGATAGCCCAACTGACTATCGACAATCCGCCCGATCACTTGCCCACGACTGACCATTTCGCGGGCCCGCACGTTAAGCGTGGTCAGGATGCCGAGAATGCGCGCCAGCACCTGCGAATGAGCGACCGTGGCGATCTCGGCAATGAAGTCGTGCCAGCTGGTCGTCTCGCTCGACTGCACTGCCAGCCGAGGGCCGGCGGCGGTGCGTGCCGCCGGGGCCGCAGGTTTCTCCGCGCCATTCCCGCAACCGGCAAGCGCCATCGCGGCCCCGGCCAGCATGAATACCGTCAGCGTGCGGCGCATCGAACCCTCCCGCCTCAGCGTTCGACTGGCAGACCGGCTTGCTGCCAGGCCCCGAAGCCGCCCGCCAGATGCGTGTCGATCACCCGTTCAGCAGCGGCGCACTTGTCGAGCGCCATGGCCGAGCGCTTGCCGCCCAGGCAGTTGAGGATCAGCCGGCGCCCATCATGCGGCAGCGTCGAGGGCTGGAAATCGGATAGCGGCATATTGACCGCGCCGGGAATGTGGCCGGCGGCGAATTCGCCCGGCTCGCGCACATCCACCACCTGGACGCTGCCGGCTTCGATGAGCGAATGGAGCTCCTGCGCGCCGATCTCGTGATGCGCCTGCTTCTTGCCAAACCCGAACATCGCGAACTCCCTTGAAATGTAACCCTTGAAATGCCGGTTGCACGTAATATCGTTTTGCTCTTATATAAGTCAACAACGATTATATGGAGAGCCAGCATGTCGGGAGCGCGTATCGTGATCGTCGCTGCCGGGTTAGGCGGCACCATCGCAGCTTTTGAAATACGCGCTACCACCAATGGCAAGGCCGAGGTGACGGTCATCAATGATCAGGACGATTCCTGGTTCGTCCCCTCCAACCCGTGGGTGGCGGTCAAATGGCGCGAACCCGATGCGATCCGCGTCCACCTGCCAACGATCATGGCCAAGCGCGGAATCGGCTTCACTTCGGCCGGTGCCAAGCGGGTGCATCCGGGTGAAAACCGGGTCGAACTGAACGATGGCTCGTCAGTCGCTTATGATTACCTCGTCCTCGCCACCGGACCCGATCTGGCTTTCGACGAAATCGCTGGCCTTGGCCCCGATGGCTTTACCCAGTCGGTCTGCCGAACCGACCATGCCGCCGCCGCCGCCGCCGAGGCGTTCGACCGGTTCTGCGAAAATCCCGGGCCAATCGTGGTCGGTGCCGCGCAGGCCGAGGACGGCGCGGTCGAGGCCACGCACGACCTGCCATTCGGGTTCTCGATGATCCTGCCCGCCTTCCGCGGCGTGCCGGCGGTGTTCGGTATCGAGGGGCTGACCAATCCGCGCGGCTTCATCCTGGCCGACAAGCACCAGCGCAACCCCGCCTTCCCCAATGTCTATTCGCGGGCGTGGGTGTGGCGATCCCGCCGGTCGGGCCGACGCCGGTGCCGGTCGGCGTCCCCAAGACCGGATTCATGCCCGCGCCCGCCGCACGCCGCGTGGTCGAAGTCTCGCGCCTGCACCAAACGGCCGCGGCCGCGGCCCTGCACGGCACACGGCTGGAGGCGCAGGCGGGGGCCAAACCAACCCTGGCAGTGCTTGATGCTGAACGTGAAGCGATCGCCGCCGATACCGCGCTGACCGAGGCCGAAGGACGCTTGCTCGTCGCCGCCGGGCAGCTCGACGCCGTGATTGGAGAATAGCCATGACAACTGATTCCGCCCTTGAAGCCGCAACCGCCCAGGTAGAAGCCGCCCGCGCCTCGGGTCGGGTGCCCGTTGTGCGGACTTTCTTCGACGAAGCGACCAACACCGCCACCCACGTGGCGCACGACCCCGCCACCCTCCGCGCCGCGATCATCGACAGCGTGCACGATTTCGACCAGCCTTCGGGTCGCACCACGCACGGGTCGGCCGATGCCATCATCGCGTATGTCCGCGAGCAGGGGTTGACGGTCGACTGGCAAATCGAAACCCACGCTCACGCCGACCACCTGTCGGACGCCCCCTATCTGCAAGACGCGCTTGGCGGAAAGCTGATCATCGGTCGCGAGATCGTGACGGTCCAGGGGGTGTTCGCGGGTGTCTTTAACGAATCCGCGAACCTTGCGCGCGATGGGTCGCAGTTCGACCGGCTGATCGGCGATGGCGAGCAATTCAAGCTGGGCGAGCTCGACGTGATCGCGCTGCATGTGCCCGGCCATACCCCGGCCTGCATGGCCTATATCATCGGTGACGCGGCGTTCGTCGGGGATACGCTGTTCATGCCAGACTACGGCACCGCGCGGGCCGACTTCCCCGGCGGGGACGCGCGCACGCTTTTTCGCTCGATCCGCCGCCTGCTGGCGCTGCCGTCGGAAACCAGGATGTTCCTGTGCCACGATTACAAGGCGCCGGGACGCGACGAATTCGTGTGGGAAACCACCATCGGCGCTGAACGGACTGCCAACGTCCATGTCCATGATGGCGTGTCGGAAGAGGATTTCGTCGCCATGCGGGAAGCGCGCGACAAGACACTGGGGATGCCCAGGCTGATCCTCCCTTCGCTCCAGGTCAATATCCGCGCAGGCCATCTGCCCGAGCCCGAAGAAAACGGCACTCGCTATCTCAAACTGCCGCTGAATCTTTTGTAAGCCCGGGCTGGTGGACCTGACCCACATCCTTGGCGCGCTGAGCGGTGTACTGGTCGGGTTTACGCTCGGGCTGGTCGGCGGGGGCGGCTCGATCCTCGCCGTGCCGCTGATGGTCTATGTGGTCGGGGTCGCCAGCACGCATGTCGCGATTGGAACCAGCGCGCTGGCGGTCGCGGCCAATGCGCTGGCCGGGGTGCGCCATCATGCGCGGCGGGCCAACGTCAATTGGCGCTGCGGGCTGCTCTTCGCCGCCGCAGGGGTGCTTGGCGCACTCGGGGGATCGACGCTCGGCAAGGTGCTTGACGGGGAGCGGCTTCTTCTGTTGTTCGCAATACTGATGCTGGTGGTGGCGGGCGCGATGTATCGCGGACGCGGCGATGGCGGAGTAGAAGGTGCCACCTGCACGCGCGACAATTTGCCCAAGGTGCAGCGGTTCGGCCTTGCCACCGGGGCTCTGTCCGGCTTCTTCGGCATCGGCGGCGGGTTCCTTATCGTGCCCGCTCTCCTCGCCTCAACCAAAATGCCGGTCTTTCGCGCCATCGGCACCTCGCTTATCGCGGTGGCCGCTTTCGGCCTGACGACCGCCGCCAGCTATGCATGGTCAGGCCTGATCGACTGGCCGCTCGCCGGCAGCTTTATCGCCGGCGGCATGGCGGGCGCCGCCCTGGGTGCCCCCGCTGCGCAACGCCTGTCAGCGAGCAAAGGCACGCTCAACACCCTGTTTGCGGTGCTGATCGCACTGGTGGCAATTTACATGATCTATCGCGGGCTCCGCTAATGGCGTGCTGCTCGACCGGCGGAAGCCGGTCATGGCGCAAAGTGGCTGTCCGCAGCCGACTAACCCAAGAATAACGGATAAATAGCTGTCCTACACGAACCGATATGGTTATATGGAATGCTCTTTTCAGGAGCATCCCAATGGCCATCATCGAATCGCTCATCGGCCCCATCGCCTCGATCATCGACAAGGTGATCCCCGACCGCTAGGCCCGCGCGCAGGCCAAGCTCGAATTGCTGCGGCTCGAAGGGACGCAGGAACCTGCCGCCATTCAGGCGCGCCTTTCCGCCATCATCGCCGAGGCGCAGGCGCCCGACCCGTGGACCAGCCGCGCCCGCCCCAGTTTTCTTTACGTGATGTACGCGATCATGCTGTTCGCGCTGCCGATGGGCGTGCTGTCGGCCTTCTCGCCTCATGCCGCGCTCAGCATCGGCAACGGCGTCAGCGCCTATCTGCGCGGGTTGCCGGAAGAACTCTACGCGCTCTTCGGTACCGGCTATCTCGGTTACACCGCCGCCCGCCAATGGGGCAAAGTCAAGGGGGTCGAGCAATAGCGACGCTTGCTTTTGTACAATAAGCGGTACATATCGTCTGTCGAAGGAGGCCGTTATGGACGTTTTGACCTACAGCGACGCGCGCAAGAATTTGAAAGCCGTGATGGACAAGGTGGTCGAGGATCATTCCGAAGCGATCATCACCCGGCGCAATGGCGGTGCAGTGGTGATGGTTTCGCTCGACGCGTGGAACTCGATCGTCGAAACCGAATATCTGCTGCGCTCCCCCGCCAATGCGAAGCGGCTACGGGACGGCATTGCCGAGCTCAACCGCGGCGGCGGTACGGTGCGCGAGCTCATCGACAAGTGAGGATCGTGTTCTCGTCGAACGGGTGGGAAGATTATCGCCACTGGTGCGACACCGATGTGAAAGAACTGCGGCGGCTCAACCGTCTGATCGAGGAATGCCGCCGCCAACCTTTCACCGGTCCGGGTAAGCCCGAGGCGCTGCGCCACGAACTCAGCGGATGCTGGTCGCGGCGTCTCAATCTGAAGGATCGGCTGGTTTATCGGCTTGTGGGTGACCCAGATGATCAGACGCTGGAGATTATCCAGTGTCGTGGGCATTATTAGACCATGCAACGCCCCACGATCTTCGTCCTTAACGGCCCCAACCTCAACCTGCTCGGCCAGCGCGAGCCGGAGATTTATGGGTCAGCCACGCTCGCCGACATCGGCGCGATGCTGGCCGAGCGGGCTGACCAACTGGGCGTAACGGTCGATATGCGCCAGTCAAACCACGAGGGGCAGCTGGTTGACTGGCTGCACGAAGCGCAGGCGACCGGCGCGAAGGCGGTGCTGCTCAATGCCGGGGCCTATACCCACACTTCGATCGCGCTACTCGATGCGATCCGGGCGATCAGCGTTCCGGTGATCGAGGTGCATTTGTCCGACCCGGCCACGCGCGAAACCTTCCGCCACCATTCCTATGTCGCGCTGGGCGCGGTGGATCAGGTGGCCGGGCTGGGGCCGCAATCCTATCTCGTCGCGCTCGACAAGGCCGCCGCGCTCTAGCGGCAGCCGCGCGGCAACGGCCCCTTGCCAGCCCCGCCCCATCCGCGCATAGGCCTGTGCCGAAAGATATAGCCATAACGAGGCACCGATGAGCGACCACAAGGGCGCAGGGATGAATATCGACGCGGCGCTGGTCCGCGAACTGGCCGAAATGCTGGGCGAAACCGGCCTTACCGAGATCGAGGTCGAGGACGGGGATCGCAAGATCCGCGTGGCGCGCGGCGCGGTGATGGCGACCCCTGTTGCGCCGATGATGGCATCGCCGGCCGCTGCTGCGCCCGCGCCCGTGTCTGCTGCCCCCGCCCCCGCTGCTGAGAGCGCCCCGGCCGATATCGCCGGTGCGGTCAAATCGCCAATGGTCGGCACCGCCTATCTCTCACCCGAACCCGGCGCCGCGCAATTCGTCAAGGTTGGCGACAGCGTCGCCAAGGGCGACACGCTGCTGATCGTCGAAGCGATGAAGGTAATGAACCCGATCGCCGCCGACCGCGCGGGCACCGTCACGCAGATCCTGGTCGAAAACGCGCAGCCGGTCGAATTCGACCAGCCGCTCGTCGTCATCGGCTAGGCGGCACTATGGCGATTACCCGCATCCTGATCGCCAACCGCGGCGAGATTGCCCTGCGCATCCACCGCGCTGCGCACGAAATGGGGATCGAAACGGTCGCGGTGCATTCCACCGCCGATGCCGATGCAATGCACGTCCGGCTGGCCGATCACGCGGTGTGCATCGGCCCGCCGCCCGCGGCCGACAGCTATCTCAATGTCGCGAACATCATCTCGGCCGCCGAGATCGCCCATTGCGACGCGATCCACCCCGGTTATGGCTTCCTTTCGGAAAACGCTAAGTTCGCCGAAATTGTCGAAGCGCACGACATTACCTGGATCGGCCCCAAGCCCGAACATATCCTGACCATGGGCGACAAGGTCGCTGCCAAGAATACCGCCGGCGAACTGGGCCTGCCGCTGGTGCCGGGATCGCCCGGCGCGGTCGACAGCATCGAGGAAGCCCGCGCGGTCGCCGCCGAAATCGGTTATCCGGTGCTGGTCAAGGCGGCCAGCGGCGGCGGCGGGCGCGGGATGAAGGTCGTCCCATCCGAAGATCAGCTTGAAAGCCTGATGGGTCAAGCCCGCAGCGAAGCGAAGAACGCGTTTGGCGATGATACGGTCTATATCGAGAAATATCTCGGCAATCCGCGCCATATCGAGTTCCAGATCTTTGGCGACGGCAATGGCAATGCGATCCATCTGGGCGAACGGGATTGTTCGCTCCAGCGGCGCCACCAGAAGGTACTGGAAGAGGCCCCCTCGCCCATCCTGTCGAGCGAGGAGCGCGAGCGGATGGGCGGGATCTGCGCGCGCGCGATGGCGCAGATGGGTTATCGCGGCGCGGGCACGATCGAATTCCTGTGGGAAGATGGCGCGTTCTATTTCATTGAAATGAACACCCGCCTGCAGGTCGAACATCCGGTGACGGAGGCGATCACCGGAGTCGATCTGGTGCGCGAACAGATCCGCATCGCCGATGGCAAGCCGCTGTCGGTTACGCAGGAGGAAATCGAGTTCAAGGGCCACGCGATCGAATGCCGCATCAACGCGGAAGACCCGTTTACCTTCGCCCCCTCGCCCGGCCTTGTCAGCGCCTATCATGCGGCGGGCGGGATGCATGTGCGGGTCGATAGCGGGCTCTACACCGGTTACCGCGTGCCGCCTTATTACGACAGCATGATCGCCAAGCTGATCGTCTATGGCCGCAGCCGCGAAGGGTGCATCATGCGCCTGCGCCGTGCGCTCGAGGAAATGGTGATCGAAGGAGTCAAGACCTCGATCCCGCTGCACTGCGCGCTACTCGACGAGCCGGACATCCTCAACGGCGACTACAGCATCAAATGGCTCGAGGATTGGCTGGCGCAGCGCGCTGACTAATCAGCAGTCTTGAGCGAGACGATATAGGCGGCCAACTCGTCGGCATCCTCAGGCGCAATTTCGAATGTCATGGCTTCGGGCATGTTGTGCGTGTCGCGCATATGCGTGGTCATGTCGGCCACCCCGATGCCCGGCGCATGGGCGAGCGTCGCGAAGGTCGGCGCGCGGGGATTGGGCGACACCTCGCCCGGATCGATCGCATGGCACCCGGCGCACAGCGTCTCGGCCAGCCGCCGCCCGCGTTCGACCGAGCCGGCGATCGGCGCCACCGGCTGCGCATTGACAAGCGGCGCCGGATCCTCCGCATGATCGACCGGGGCCGCCACGCAGGCGGCGGTCAGCAAGCTAGCCGCCAGAATTGTTGCTCTTCTGCTCATTTCAGAACAAACCCCGCTGCTTCGGCCTCAGCCATGATTTCCGCCCCGCTCAGCCGTGGGTGATCTCCTGCGAGACGGCACCAGTCGGCCGCTTCGTCAGCAAAGATTTCGCGCCCGATCGCATGGCCTGCGGCGCCATCGAACAGACCCGCAGAGAAGCTGCGATTGCCGGTCGGCAGGAACCGGAACCACAGCGCGCTGCCGCAGTCCCGGCAGAATGCGCGTTGCGCCCACTCGCTCGAGCGGTAGATGGCGGCGTGCTCTTCGCCCGCCACCTCCGTCGCCTCGGCACTTTGCGCGGCGTAAAAAGCGCCGCCCCAGCGCCGGCACATGGTGCACAGGCAAATTTCGACGGTCGGCGACGGCCCCGTCAGCGTGATCGCCACGGCCCCGCACAGGCAATGCCCCCGCAGCGTGGCCGCGCTCATGGTTCGATTGGCACGCCCGGCTCGTGCTTGGCCGTGCGAATGGTGAGCGACGTCTTGACGCTATCGACATTGGGGGCCGGCGTCAGCTTGCTGGTGAGAAATTCCTGAAAGCTTTGCAAATCGCGGCTGACGATCTTCAGGATGAAGTCGATTTCGCCATTCAGCATATGCACCTCGCGCACTTCGGGCAGCTGCCGCATATGCTCCTCGAATTCGCGCAGGGCGCTTTCCGCCTGGCTCTTGAGGCTGACCATCGCGAAAACGGTGATCGCAAAGCCGAGCTTCGAGGCGTCGAGATCGGCGTGGTAGCCGCGAATGACGCCGTCTTCCTCGAGCGAGCGCACCCGCCGCAGGCAAGGCGGCGCGGTCAGTCCGACGCGGCTGGCAAGCTCGACATTGGTGATGCGACCTTCGCCCTGCAATTCGGCCAGCAGGCGGCGATCTATCTCGTCAAGATTGCCCATTGCCGCTGCCTCTCCCCCCTGTCGCAAGGACGCTTACAGTACAGTAACAACCGCCAACTCGCGCCCCTGACCGCACAACATTATTATTCCTGCCAGCAATTGTCCCGCTTTGCAACGCGCCGGGCGCGGTTCATGGCAAAGTCGGGGACAACCCGGTAGCCGGCGATTGTCCGCCCACGCCTGAGGTGCGAGCGAGACATGCTCCGGAGTGTCCACGCCCGCCATGCAGTTTGATGACCGCCTTGCCACCGTGCTGCGCCACCGCGCTGCCAATGCGGTGGGGCGGCGGACGCAATACCGCCAATTGATCGACCTGCTGGGCGCACAGCCCGCCGGTGGGGACACAAGGTTGCTTGCGGCGGGCTGGCTGCGGCTGGGCGCGCTCGGCGAACATATCCCTGCGGCCGAGCGCGCCGCCATGCTGCGCGAACCCGGTCTGCGCCTGCGTAGCGCGCAGCTCATCGCGCATCTCGCCAATGACGACGCACCCGAAGTCGCGGCGGCGGCGCTGGCGGCCGCGCAACTGCCCGATGACGACTGGGCCGAACTGATCCCGCGCCTGCCCGTGCGCGCCCGTGGCTTCCTGAGGTTGCGGCGCGACATATCCGGCCCGACCCAGGCCTTGCTCGAGCGGCTGGGCATCCACGACCGCGCCCTCCCGATGCCTGACGAGGTCATGCCGGATGACGCAGGGCCTGCGCAGCCTTCCTTTGCGGTCCCGCCCCCAGCTGTGCCGCTGCGCCCGGCACTGAAGCCCACTCGCCACAAGGCGGCGGCGCCGCCTGCACCGGCGAACGATCCTGCCCTTGCCGAAGGTGATTCCATCGGCGCGCTGGTCCGCCGGATCGAGGCGTTCCAGCGCAATCGAGCCGCTCAGCCAGCGCAGCGCGCGTTAGCAGCCTCTCCCCGCTTGCCGCTCGGCGAAGAGCGCGCCGGCGAAGGCGATCCAATCGTCGCTTTCTCGTTCAGCACCGACGGCGAAGGGCGTATCGACTGGGCCGATCCGTCCGTCGCCCCGATGGTGATCGGCAAGCGGCTGGCTGCAATGGTGGGTCCGGCCTTTCAGCGTCGACAGCCGCTGCGCGCCCTCGTCCTCCCGCTCTCAGGCGCGCCGGCGATTGCCGGGGACTGGATCGTCGACGCCGCGCCGCGCTTCACCGTGCCCGACGGCCGTTATTACGGCTATATCGGCCGGTTCCGGCGCCCTGGGCGCGACGTACCGGCGGCTGACCGGGAAAGTGACCGGATTCGCCAACTGCTCCACGAATTGCGCACGCCGGTTAATGCCATTCAGGGATTTGCCGAGGTCATTCAACAGCAACTCTTCGCGCCGACCCCGCACGAATACCGCGCGCACGCCGCCGCCATCGCCAGCGATGCGGCGCGCATATTGGCCGGCTTCGATGGGCTCGACCGGCTGACCCGTCTGGAACTCGGCGCGGCACAGGTCGATGCGGGCGAGGCCGACCTGGCGGCCACGATCAAGTCCGCTTTGGCCCATGTCGGCCCGGCCATGACCGCCCGCAGCGCGGCAATCCACTTCGCCGCCGATCCCGCATCAGCCGCCCTGGTGCCCATCGCCCCCGCCGACCTGGAAGCGCTTGCCTGGCGGCTGGTCGCCACTCTGGCGAATGCGCTGGCGCCGGGCGAGGAAATCGCGCTGACCGTCCTGCAGGAGGGCAACCGCGCGATCCTGGCCGGAGCGCTGCCCGGCAGCCTCGCCCGCGCCAATGACCCTTTCGCCGCGGTTGAAAAAACCGGCGGCGCCGTCAGTGCCGGGCTGTTCGGCGGGGGCTTTGCCCTGCGCCTGGCCCGCGCCGAAGCACGCAGTGCCGGGGGTAACCTGACCCTTGCCGGCGGGCAATTGAGGCTGATCCTCCCCAGCTTGACCGCGCAGGCACCGCGCCATACCGCTGTCGTGCGCAGTTGACTGTGCGCTCCGCAGGGGGCTGCGGGCAAAGAGGGAGACGCGATGCACGCCGCCGCTCGTTCGATCCTCGACCCGCCACCTGCGGCCGCACGCGTCCGGTTTGCTGACGGTTTCGGCGCGCGCTTCCTGCTGACGGTCGATACCGAGGAGGAGTTTGACTGGAACGCGCCGCTGACCCGCACCGGGCACCGGCTCGACCATGTCACGCGCCTCGCCAAGTTCCAGCAATTCTGTGAAGGCATCGGCGTGGCACCCGTCTACCTGGTCGACTGGCCAGTGGCCAATTCCTCTGCCGCGCAGGACATCATCGGCCCCGCTGTCGCCGCCGGCCGCGCCGAGGTCGGGTTGCAACTGCACCCGTGGGTCAATCCGCCGCATCGCGAGGACATCAACCCGGCCAACAGCTTTCCCGGCAACCTGCCGCGCGCGCTCGAGCGCGACAAGCTGCTGGCGTTGAAAGATCGGGTCGAGCGAACCTTTGCCACCGCTCCCCTGATCTACCGTGCCGGCCGGTATGGCGCTGGCCCGCATACCGCTGAGCTGCTGGCCGAGGCTGGCATCGCAGTGGACAGTTCGGTTCGGGCACGCTTCTCCTATGCCGCCGAAGGGGGGCCGGACTATACCGCGCACCCGATCACGCCCTATTGGCTCGATGACGCCCGCCGCGTGTTCGAACTGCCCCTGACCACGACGTTCTGGGGGTTGCTGCGCAATCATGGCACGCGCATCTATCGGGCCACCGGCGACGGCGCCCCGCTGCGGGGCCTGTTTGCCCGCACCGGCCTACTCGAGCGGATTGCGCTCACGCCCGAAGGGGTTAATCTGGGCGAAGCGGTGCGCGGGATCGACATGGCAATTGACGAGCAGCTCGACGTGCTGGTTCTGTCTTTCCACAGCCCATCCCTGGTGCCCGGCAATACGCCCTACGTGCATGACGAGACGGGTCTCGATCGCCTGTACGATTGGTGGCGCGGCGTGTGCGGCTATCTGCTGCAACGCGGCGTGCGGCCCACCAGCGTCGCGCAAATTGTCGCTGCCGCACGCGCCGCCCGCTAGCCGCGCTTGCCACGCGCGCCTGCCGCCGCTACGCGCCGCGACGCACGCGGTGCGCGGGGCCTGTAGCTCAGCGGTTAGAGCTGGCCGCTCATAACGGCTAGGTCGCGGGTTCGAATCCTGCCGGGCCCACCAGCACCGTCGAGCGTACGAAGCCCTGTGTCGGGGAGTAGCGCAGCCTGGTAGCGCATCTGCTTTGGGAGCAGAGGGTCGCAGGTTCGAATCCTGTCTCCCCGACCACCTTTAGGGCTCAGTCCAGATCGCCGGTCAGCGCCAGCTCGCCTTCGCCATACAGGTAATCGCGCTTGAACCGGCCATGGCGATGCAGCCGCTTCTTGTCTGGCGCCCGCATCCGGCCGCGCCGGAAATCCGCGACGCCGCCTTCGCGCAGGTCGCGCAGGACACGGTTCATGTGGATCGCGGTGGTGCCACAGATATTTGCGATGTCGACCTGCTTCAAAGGCGCGAAAAAGCCGTCGTCCTCGGCAAGGCCGACCATGGCCAGCCTTTCCCACACTTCGGCAAAGAAGTGCGCGGCCCGCCCCTCGGCGCGCAGCTGCCCCTGTTTCATGATCCATTCGCGGTGGATCGCCGCATCGAGCAATGTCGAGAACCACAGCACACGCGCAAAATGGGGCTCCTGATCGATGATCAGCCGCAGCTTGTCATGCGTGACAGCGGCCACCCGTGCCGGACCAAGCGCCACGATATTATGGTCGAGCCGCTTGAGCGGGAAGGCGTGCAGGTCCATGAAATCGCCGGGTACGTGGATGCTGACGATCTGTGCGCCCCCATCATCCTCGATCACGCGAACCGCGAAGCCTTCCACCAGCATCGTCGAATGATTGACGAGATTCCCGCGCTTGATGAGCACGGTCCCATCCGGAAACTCTTCGGCCGGATCGAATAACTTTTCGAAAAGCTGCGCCTCGCGTGTGGTAATTGCATGACGCAGGCGCCCTTGGAGAAATCGCCCCGTCACGGGAAAGCGATTATCGTTCACGCTGCCCCCACCAAGTTTCCTGCTGGCGGTCGCCGCCGCCTTTCCGGGCCTGCTTAAAAACTTAGTTTTGGAAGTGCAGCCGAAATTATTGGAAATTGCGAAAGATTAGTTTTCGGACATAGCCTTGTCGGGTGTGAGAATGAGTATGTTGCGCTCCACTCGCCAACCCGCCAGGCGCGAGAGGAAGTTCATCCCGAGAACATTGGTGCGGCCCAGATTGGGCGCGATGACCGCATCCAGCCCGCTCGCCTCGATATTGCCGAACCGCAGCGTTTCGATCGTCGTCAGTTCGGCGGCAATCGCGCCGTTGGCGGTGCGGATCTGTACCGGAATGCCGCTGCGTCGGGGGCTCAGGCCAGCCGCGCGGGCGGTTTCGCTCGACACGGCGGTGAGCGTGGCGCCGGTGTCGACGAGGAAGCGGGTGGGTATGCCATCAACCTTGGCTTCCAGCCAGAAGTGGCCATCATGGGCCAGCGGAATCCGGGTTTCCCCGCCGCTGACCTGCTGTCTTGGCAGGCCAAATTCGGGCAGCGCGACGTCCAGCCGGGAATCGAACCGGGCAATCTGCAGGACGACGGTGAGCAGCACCCCGGCGAGCACAACGGTACTCAAGCGGCCCAGAACCCGTCCGAAGACGATCCGCCGCCGCGCCAGCATCGTGCCCAGCCAGCCCACGATCATCGCGCCGACGGCCAGCATCAACAGGCCCGATTGCGGCACGGCGGCAACCGTCTCGCCCAGCCGCTCAACGATCTCGCGTGGTTGCATGCCGATAATATGGGTGTTGCGAGGGCGAAGGGCCAGCCGCGTACCGTTACGGCGCGAAGTTGGCGGAGGCGCGGTCAGCGAGCATGATGGCGAACAGCGCGTCTGCATCGAGCCACCGCGTGCGGATCTGCCAGCCACCAGCCATCAGCAGCAACGCCGCACTGCGCAGCGAGAATTTGTGGCTGTTTTCGGTGTGGATGCTGTCGCCGGCGCCCATCGCGAAGGACTGACCGGCAATGGTGAAGGACAGCGCGCACTCGGCCACCAGATGCATCTCGATCCGTGCCTGCGTATCGTTCCATCGCGCCTCGTGGCGGAACTGCGCCACCGGAATGGTCCCGCCGGCTTCGCGATTGATCCGCTGGAGCAGGTTGCGGTTGAACCGAGCGGTGACGCCAGCCGCATCGTCATACGCCGCGACGAGCGCGGCCTCATCCTTGATGAGGTCCATGCCGATCAGCAATTGCGCGCCTTCGCCTAGCGTGGCGGCCATGCTCCGCAGCAGATCGGTAGCTGCCCGCGGGCCGAAATTGCCGATGGTCGAGCCGGGGAAAAAGCCCAGCTTGGGCAGACCCTCAACAGCGCTCGGCAGGGCGACGGGCTGGAGGAAATCCGCCTTGACCGGGTGGACCGGCAGACCAGGCCGGGCAGCCGCCAGCGCGGCGGCCGACGCGCGCAGAAAATCGCCCGAAATGTCGATCGGTACATAGGCCGCCGGGGAAATCGCATCGAGCACCAGCGGCGTCTTGGTCGAACTGCCCGAACCGAATTCCACGACCGCGCGCCCCGGGCCGACCTGCGTTGCCAGATCCGCTGCACAGGCAGCGAGGATCGCGGTTTCCGTGCGCGTGGGATAATATTCGGGGAGACGGGTGAGGTCCTCGAACAGATGCGACCCGGCCTCGTCATAGAGCCACCGCGCCGGCACAGCCTTTTGCGGCAGCGCCATTCCGGCGAGCACGTCGCGCACAAAAGCCGGATCGGCGCCGTCGACCAGCGCCATCACGCGTCCTTGGCCAGCCGCAGGCCGATGAACTGCCAGCGCTGATGCGGGTAAAAGAAGTTGCGGTAGCTCGCCCGCGAATGGCCACGCGGGGTGGCACAGCTCGCGCCGCGCAGCACGAACTGCCCGGCCATGAACTTGCCATTATACTCGCCCACCGCCCCTTCCGCCGGCTGGAAGCGGGGATAGGGCAGATAGGCCGAGCGGGTGAATTGCCAGCAATCGCCGAACAGGCCGGGCGCGCCGCGCGGGGCGACCGGTCCTGGCGCATCTAGCTGGTTGCCGCCGGCGGGGTCATGCCCCTGCGCGATCGTCTCCCATTCGAACTCTGTCGGCAGGCGCGCGCCGGCCCAGGTGGCAAAGGCATCGGCCTCGTAATACGAAATGTGGCTGACCGGTGCTTCGGCTTCGCGCACTTGCCACCCGGCCAGCGTGAAATGCGCATCGTCCCGCCAGTAGAGCGGCGCGGCGACCCCTTCCGCCCGCACCCACGCCCAGCCGTCGGCGAGCCACAGGCGCGGCTGGCGATAGCCGTCGTCGGCGATGAACGCGTCCCACTCGCGGTTGGTCACCAGCCGCTGCGATAGCGCGAAGGGCTGCACCAGCACCCGGTGGCGCGGGCCTTCATTGTCGAACGCAAAGCCGCGGCCTCCATGGCCGACCTCCGCGATCCCACCCGGATGGTCCCACCAGCCGTCGTCCGCCGGACTTTCGACCGATGGTGCCTTGGCATCCGACGAGTACGCCGGGCCAAGCGGGTTCTGGAACAGCGCATGCTTGATATCGGTCAGCAGCAATTCCTGATGCTGCTGTTCGTGCGCGAGGCCCAGTTCGATCAGCCCCGCCAGCGACGGATCGTCCAGCAACGGGGCGATCGCCGCATCGACATGCGCGCGCCAGTCGAGGATTTCCGCCAGCGTCGGCCGCGAGAGGAGCCCGCGACTGGCCCGCGCGATCCGCGCGCCTTCCGCCTCGTAATAGGAGTTGAACAGGAACGGCCACCGCTCGTCAAACCGGCGATAGCCGGGCAGATGATCGCGCAGCAGGAAGGTTTCCCAGAACCACGTCGTGTGCGCCAGATGCCACTTGGCGGGCGAGGCGTCGGGCATCGACTGGATCGTCGCATCGGCATCGCTGAGCGGGGCCGCCAGCGCTGCGCTCAACCCGCGCGTTGCAGCAAGGCGGGTCGCGAGGTCTGGACCATCCTGTGCAGGAGACAATTTCGACGCCATGCATTCACCTCCCGCTCGGCCGGTATGGCCGCCACGCGGGCGCTTGGAAAGCGCAAAGGCAGGATATTTCAGGCGGCTGCCCGCTGGCCCGCACTCTGCCGATTGACCATTTCCGCGATCAGGAACGCCAGTTCGAGCGATTGCGCCGCGTTCAGTCGCGGGTCGCAATGGGTGTGATAGCGGTCGGCCAGCGCGGCATCGGTGATCGCCACTGCCCCGCCGACGCATTCGGTCACGTCCTGCCCGGTCATTTCAACATGGATGCCGCCCGGATGCGTCCCTTCCGCGCGGTGGACGGCGAAGAAGCTGCGCGTTTCGGCCAGGATGCGGTCGAACGGGCGGGTCTTGTACCCGCTGTCCGATTTGACGACATTGCCGTGCATCGGGTCGCAGCTCCACACCACCGGATGCCCTTCGCGGGTGACCGCGCGCAGCAGCCGCGGCAAGCCGGCCTCCACCTTGTCGTGCCCGAAGCGCGCGATCAGCGTGATCCGCCCCGGTTCGCGCGCGGGATTAAGCGTGTCGAGCAGGCGCAGCAGTTCATCCGGTTCGAGGCTCGGCCCGCATTTCATGCCCAGCGGGTTACCGATGCCGCGCGCGAATTCGATGTGCGCGCTGCCGGCAAAACGGGTGCGGTCGCCAATCCAGACCATGTGCGCGCTGGTATCGTACCAGTCGCCGGTGAGCGAATCCTGCCGCGTCATCGCCTGCTCGTAGGGCAGCAGCAGGGCCTCGTGGCTGGTGTAGAAACTGGTGCCCTTCAGTTGCGGGACGGTCGCCGGGTCGATCCCGCAGGCTTCCATGAAATCGAGCGCCTCGCCGATGCGGTCGGCGGTCTGGGCGAATTTGTCGGCCCACGGGCTGCGGCCCATGAAATCGAGCGTCCATTGGTGCACCTGCCGCAAATTGGCATAGCCGCCGCCGGCAAAAGCGCGCAGCAGGTTGAGCGTGGCGGCGGCCTGCGAATAGGCGCGCACCATCCGTGCCGGATCGTTGCGGCGCGCGCCGTCCTCGAACTCGATGCCGTTGACGATATCGCCGAGATAGCTCGGCAGCGTCTGCTCGCCCTGCGTCTCGCTGGCGGAACTGCGCGGTTTCGCGAACTGGCCCGCCATCCGCCCCACCTTCACCACCGGCTGCTTGCCGGCGAAAGTCAGCACGACCGCCATCTGCAGCAGCACGCGGAAAGTATCGCGGATATTGTTGGGGTGAAATTCGGCGAAACTTTCCGCGCAATCCCCGCCCTGGAGCAGGAACGCCTTGCCCGCGGCAACTTCGGCGAGATCGGCCGTCAGCGCGCGCGCCTCGCCCGCGAACACCAGCGGCGGATAGTTTGACAACGTGCGTTCCGCCTCAGCCAGCGCGGCCGCATCCTCGTAACGCGGCAAATGCCGCGCTTCGTGCATCTGCCAGCTATCCGGGCTCCATCTGCTTGCCACGTCGTCCTTCTCTTGCCTGTTCGGCACCCGTTCTAAGGCCGCTGCCCTTCAAACGCAAAGCAGCCGCTCGGCCAAGGCCATTAAACTTGGGCGCACAGAAGGCGCGATTGTCACCGCTCAGCGCGTTCCTGCAGGCAGCGACTCGCCTTCGGGCAGCACCGCAATCCGGTACCCGGGCCGGCTCGAAAGGTATTTCGCTGCCAGTTTCTGCATCGCGTCGGGGGTGGTGCGCGAATAATCGTCGAGCAGCGTGCGCAGCATGGCCACGCGGCGCGGATCGGTGCTCGCCCCTTCGAGCTGATACAACCAGAACAGATTGCCCGTCGATGCGCGGCTGACGAGTTGGCGGAGCGGCTCGGTCACCCGTTGCAGCTCCGCTGCACTCGGCGGATTGACCGTCAGATCGCGGGCGATCTCGTCCGCCGCGGCAAAGAAGGCCGGCACATCGGCCGGCTGCAACTGGGCGATGGCGGTGACCGTCCCGCCGCTCGCCAGATCTTCCGGCCAGTTCGAGGACACTTGCGGCGCGTAGGATGCGCCCGAACGCTCGCGCATCTCGGCCAGCAGCCGGTTGTTGAACAATTGGGTGAGGATTTCGAGCTGGCGCGATTCGCGCAAACCCACGACCCCGCCCCCTGTCGGCCAGGCGACAACGGCTGCCGCCTGATTGGCATCGCCGCGATGGGTGAGCACGACCGGCGCCGCAGCGGGCGCCGGGAAGCTTGGCACCCGCGCCGCTTGTGCGGGCGTGATCGGCGTGCGGGGCGGCAAAGCGCCGAACGTCCGTTCGAGCGCCGCGATGGCCTGGGCGCGATCGAATTCGCCGAAGATCAACACCTCGACGGGCCCCTGACGCAGGATCGGCTCCCACACCGCACGGAACCCTTCGGGCGTGGCCCCCGCAATTGCTGCCGCATCGGGCGTGCCGAAGCGCGGATCGCGGTCGCGCAGCAGATATTCGAGATCGCGGGTCAGCACACCCGCCGGGCTTGCTGAATAGCTTTCATAGGTCACGCGCGCGGCGGCCTTGGCGCGCAGCACCGGATTGGCGTCCCAGCGCGGCATCCCCAGCTTGGCCGCGAACAGATAGAGTTGGTCGGCAAGGTCAGCCGAACGGGTCTGCGCCGAGAAGGTGAATACCCCGTCGCCAACCCCGAAATCGAAGCCCAACCGCCGGCCGGTGGCGATCCGGTCGAGATCGTCCTGGCCCAGCGCGCCCACGCCCGAGCCGACCAGCGCGGATTCGCCCAGTTCGATATAGGGCGCGTCTTGCGGCTCGAACGCGCGGTAGCCGGCGCCGAAGCGAACCTTGACCGCCGTGCGCCCCGGCTCGGCATCATTCGCCCACAGCAGCGCGGTGACGCCGTTCGACAGCTGCACGCGCTCTATCTCCAGCAAGCCCAACGGCCGCGCATCGGCGACCGATCCGGCGGGGCCGATCGGCGGCAGGTCGGCAAAGGATACCGGCCGCTCGTCAAGCCGGGCGCTCGCGTCAGGCGTCGCGGCAGTCCGCAACGCGGCGGCCAGCGCGCCTGCATCAGCCTCGCCCGTTGCCGGGGTGACATAGACCCCGCGGATGACGTCGCCAGTGAACAGCGCGCGCGTATGCGCCAGCACCTCGGCCGGGGTGAGCCGGTGGCGCATCCCGCGAAACACCGTCAGCACGGTCTCGGGCGCAGCGACCGCCTCGCGAATATCGACCGCCTGAACGATGTCGTCGGCCAGTTTCGATCCCGCCATCACCGACCGCTGTTCGACCGAACTGGCAAAGGTGACGTCGAATTCTGCGGCCTCGCGGTCGATCTCCGCCTGCGTCGGCGGCTGCGCGATGGCATCGGCAATGACGCCGCGCACATCGGCCAGCGCGGCGCGCCAATCCTCGGTCAGCGGGGCGAAGGTGACAAAGGTGGCATCGGCCGACCGACTGACATCGTCCTGCGAGACCTGCGCGTACAGATACGATCCGCCAGCGCGTGCACGCGTTTCCAGCCGCCGGTTGATGATCGACTGGGCCAGAGTGTCGAGCAGCAGCCCTTCATTATAGACGATGGTATCGTTCACCGGCCGCCACGGGCGCATCACCGCATAGGTCAGCGAACGCGGCAGATCGGGTTCGACCAGCACGCGCGTCTCGCCCACCGGGTTGGCCGGATCGGCGCCGGCGGGTGCCACCGGATCGCCGAAGGGCGGCGCCTCGACCTTTGCCCCGCGCCCGCGCCAGTCACCGAAATATTTCTCGACCAGCGAGGCGAGCAGTTGCGGATCGACATCGCCGGCGGCGACCACCACGGTATTTTCCGGGCGATACCAGCGGCGATGGAACTCGCGAATGCTCGCTTCGGTCGCGCCGGTCAGTGTGGCTTCGGTTCCGATCGGCAGCCGCTCGGCCAGCCGCTGGCCGGCAAACAGCGTCCGCCGGCTTTCTTCGGCCACGCGCAATTGCGCCCCGCCGCGCTCGCGCATCTCGGCCAGCACGATTGGCACATCGGCGGCAAGGTTGGCCTGCGACAAGGCGGGTTCGCGCATCATGCCCGCGAGCAGGCGGAAGCTCTCCTCCAGCTTGGCGGGCGTCACATTGGGCAGGTCGAGCTTGTAGGCGGTGTGCGTCGGGCTGGTTTCGGCATTGGTATCGCTGCCGAAGGTGGCGCCCAGCGCCTGCCAGCGTCCGATCGCCTCCCCAGGGCCGAGATGCTTGCTCTGCCGGAAGACCAAGTGCTCGATCAGGTGGGCATAGCCCTGTTCGGGATCGCGTTCGTGGATCGAGCCGGCATCGATGCGAATGCGGATCGACACCTGCCCCGGCGGCACCCCATTGCGGCGCACCGCATAGCGCACCCCGTTGCGCATTTCGCCGAACAGCCATTCGCGGTCGCGCGGCACGTCGCTGCCGCGATAGATCCACGGCACCGTCTCGCCGGTCTGCAGCGCCGTCGGCGGCGGCAGCGGCCGGTCCTGCGCCGACAGCGGCGGAGCAATAAAGGCCAGCGGAAGGGCGAGGACGATGCGCCGGGCGGCGCGGGAAAACACGGTCATGGGGCGACTATAGCGGCCGTATCGGTGAAGCGCGAGTGAATGGCGGCGGCTTTTTCCGGGGCGCCCGCGAACGGGCTGTTGCCCTTGCCGCTCTCCGGCCGGCGCCCTACATCAGGGGTATGTTCATCGAAACCGAAGCAACCCCCAATCCCGCCAGCATCAAGTTCCTGCCCGGGCGACAGGTGATGCCCGCCGGCACCCGCGATTTTGCCACGCCGGAAGCCGCCGAGGCGAGCCCGCTGGCGCAGGCGCTGTTCGATACCGGGGAGGTCGTCAATGTGATGTTCGGGGGTGATTTCGTCACCGTAACAGCCGCGCCGGGTGCCGAATGGGCCCAGTTACGGCCACAAATCGTGTCGATCCTGCTCGACCATTTCATCGCCGAGGCGCCTTTGTTTGCCGGCGGCGACGCCAGCGGCTTTGCCGTCCCCCCGGAAACCGAGCTCGTCGTAGATGCCGATCCGGCGGATGCGGATATCGTCGCCCAGATCAACGAATTGCTCGACACCCGTGTGCGGCCCGCCGTGGCGGGCGATGGCGGCGACATAGTCTATCGCGGATACCGCGACGGGGTGGTGTTCCTGACGATGCAGGGCGCCTGTGCCGGATGCCCGTCGTCCAGTGCTACCCTCAAGCACGGGATCGAAGGGCTGTTGAAGCATTACGTGCCCGAAATCACCGAGGTGCGCGCGGCGTGACTGTGCAGTTTCACGATCGGCCGCTCGGCGATTCGGCGCTCGCGCAACTCTTCGGTGAAGCACGCAGCTATAATGGCTGGCTCGACCGCCCGGTCAGCGAAGCGCAGATCGAACAAATCCACAGCCTGCTGAAAATGGGTCCGACATCGGCCAATTCGCAGCCGGCCCGGTTCGTCTGGTGCCGCTCGCAAGACGCCAAAAATCAGCTGGCGGAATGTGCCATCGAAACCAACCGCGCCAAAATCCTCACCGCACCGGTTTGCGTGATCATCGGCTACGATCTCGACTTTCACGAGGAATTGCCGTTCCTGTTCCCCCATGCCGACGCCAAGCTGTGGTTTGACGGCAATGAGGCTTTGCGGCGCGAGACAGGCGCGCGCAACTCGGCGTTGCAGGGCGCCTATCTGATGCTCGCCGCACGCAGCCTGGGGCTCGATTGCGGGCCGATGTCGGGGGTCGATCTTGATCTCGTCACCGCGCGCTTTTTCGCCGATCAGCCGCGCTGCCGCGCTGACTGGATCTGCTCGATCGGCTATGGCGATCCGGCGAGCATCTTCCCCCGCAGCCCACGCCCCGAATTCGCCCGCTTCAATCGCATCGTCTAAGCCGCAGCCTTTACCTGCCCGACGGCTTGCGGCATCGACCCACTCCATGCGGTGGCTGGCGATCGAATGTGCAAGCGAAGCGTGCTCGGTCGCGCTGTTTGAAGATGACGCCCTGATCGCCCATGACCACCGCATGCTGGGGCGCGGTCACGCCGAACACCTTGTGCCCATGATCGCTGCGCTGCCCGATCGCGGGCGGGCGCAACGCATCGCCGTTTCGCGCGGGCCGGGCAGTTTCACCGGAGTGCGGATCGGCCTGGCGACCGCGCGCGCGCTGGCTCTGGCTTGGCGAGCTGAGCTTGTGGGCTATCCCACGCTTGCACTTGTCGCTGCAGGCGCCCGGGTCGCATGCGGACCAGTGCCGGTTACAGCAGCAATGAACGGCGGACATGGGGAGATTTTCCTGCAGGGTTTCGCGCCCGACGGCTTACCGACAGCGGATCTGCAATCGCTAGCACCGGATGTCGCGGCCGCTGCTGTTCGCGCGGTGCTGCTCGCCGGAACACGCGCCACGGAACTCGCCGCGCTGGTACCGGGCACCGAGGCGTTGGCGCTGCACCCGGATGCACGGCTGGTCGCCATGTTGCCGCCAGCATTGCTGACGTCCGATACGACCGCACTTTATGGCCGTGCGCCAGACGCCCGTCTCCCCAGCGCCCATATTCCGGCCCCATGACGGACGATCTTGACCGGATCATGGCAGTGATGACAGCCGCTTTCGATCCGTATTGGGGCGAGGCGTGGACCCGCCGGCAGGTGGCCGATTCGCTCCTCATGCCTCACACGCATTACTATCTCGCTGACTGGACCGGCGCGGTGCCGGTGGATGAAGCGCCGGCGGCGGGCTTTGCGTTGGTGCGCGCCGCGCCCGGTGAAGAGGAATTGCTTCTTATCGGTGTCGCTCCCGAAGCGCGCGGCCGGGGGGTCGGTTCGGCCTTGTTGCGCCAATTGGCAGCTGCTGCCGAACTACGCGGAGCGGACCGCATTTTTCTGGAAATGCGGGCTAATAATCCCGTGGAGAACTTGTATCGCCGTCATGGCTACTGGCCTATCGGCCGGCGTCATGATTATTATCGACTGGCCGATGGGACGCGCCTGGATGCGATTACTTTCGCCTGCTCGATCGGACCCGCTGATTTCGCAGATGATGAATAGCTGAGCTCTCACGAGAACCCCGTCTGCACTATACTTGCAAGTTTCGGAAAAATGTTTCACCGGCGCGGCGGATCAATATGCGTCCATCAACCCCCATGGCGCGCAGGAGATAAGAAAAGATGGATAACACTCAGAACGAGACTGCCGAAATGCTCATCACTCTGACGTCAGACATTGTTGCAGCACATGTCAGCAACAACAACGTCGACGTCGCCGATATGCCGACGCTGATCACCAGTGTTCACGCAGCACTTGCCGGGCTGGGACAGCCGGCCGAACCGGAAGAAGAGCCGCGCACGCCAGCAGTCCCGGTGCGCTCTTCGGTCAAGCCGGACTATATTGTCTGCCTCGAAGACGGCAAGAAGCTGAAAATGCTCAAGCGCTATTTGCGGACCAATTACGACATGAGCCCGGAAGATTATCGCGCGCGCTGGAACCTGCCGGCGGATTACCCGATGGTCGCGCCCAACTACGCTGCCACCCGCCGCGATCTGGCAAAGAAAATCGGGCTTGGTCGGAAGCCGGGCCAGCCGCGCGGTCGCAAGCCCAAGGCCAAGGTCTGACCCGTACTCCAAACCGCGCCAGCGCGCGGCTTGAGCACAGCGCCCCGGCCCGATAAGGGTACGGGGCGTTTTGTCTGGAGCCATCTTTGCCGCACCGTATCGACCTCGAACAATTGTGCGCCGAACGCGGCCTCCGCATCACCGAGCAGCGCCGGGTCATCGCCCGGGTCCTGTCCGAAGCCGATGATCATCCCGATGTCGAGTTGCTCCACCAGCGCGCCGCAACCATCGATCCGCGGATTTCGATCGCTACGGTCTATCGGACTGTACGCCTGTTCGAAGAAGCCGGCATTCTCGACCGGCACGATTTCGGCGATGGCCGTGCCCGGTACGAAGCGGCGCCCGAGGCGCATCACGATCATCTGATCGATGTGGAAACGGGCAAGGTGATCGAATTCGTCGATCCCGAGTTGGAAGCCTTGCAGAAACAGATCGCCGAGAAACTTGGCTATCGGCTGGTGGACCACCGGATGGAGCTGTACGGCGTCAGGGCGGACCGCCGCGGCTGATGGTGGCTAGCCCGGCACTCGACCAGCCCGCGCCCCGCATCGGGCTGCGCGGGTGGACGCGTACTATGCTGAGGGTGGCGGCGATGGCGGTCTTGCTGCTGATCTGCGCTCCGCTGCATCTGCTGACCCGGCTGATTGCCGATAGCAGGATTTTCGCGCGCCTGTTCCTCACCGGAATAGGGTGGCTCGCCGGGATGGACATCCGCGTGCATGGTCGGCCCGCGCCACACGCATTGTTGCTGGCAAACCATGTCAGCTGGATGGATATTCCCGCGCTGGCGCAGGCAGCCGGTAGCGCCTTTATCGCGCATGACGGGCTGGCGGGGCACCCGTTCCTCAAATGGCTGTGCGAGATGAACGACACGGTGTTCATCGCCCGCCACGAACGTACGACGGTGGCAGGTCAGGTGGCCGAAATCCGCGCAGCGCTGGCTGGCGCAAGCCGGCTGACTATTTTCCCTGAAGGAACCACAAGCGACGGCACTACCACGCTGCCTTTCAAGAGCGCGCTGCTTTCGGCGATCGACCCGCCGCCGCCCGGCATTGCCGTGCAGCCGGTGGTGCTGGTCTATGACGAGGCACCGCACGTGTCGTGGGTTGGCGACGAGCCGGGGCTCGACAATTTCAGGCGCATCCTTGCGCGGGCGCGTTCGGTTCGACTCGATATCCATTTCCTGCCCCCCTTGACGGGTCCGGCGCTCGCGGGCCGCAAAGCGATGGCGCAGGCCGCGCAAGGCGCTATTCGCGCCCGTCTGCCCGCCTAGCCCGGCGCTTCCCGCGAGCGCCATTTTACGGTAGGGGCGCGCGCCATGCGACCAGTTGCGCCCCCCAAGACCTTTCGGGTCAAAAGCTTCGGCTGCCAGATGAACGTCTATGATGGCGAGCGCATGGCTGAATTGCTGGCCGAACAGGGCATCGCGCCCGCGGTCGAGGGCGAAGCGGCTGATCTGGTGGTGCTTAACACCTGCCACATACGCGAAAAGGCGGCGGAGAAGGTTTATTCCGATATCGGGCGCATCTCCAAGGCCGGGGCCGAGGCGGGTACGACGCCCCTGATCGCGGTCGCTGGCTGCGTGGCGCAGGCCGAGGGCGAAGAGATCATGGCCCGCGCACCGGCCGTGAGCATGGTGGTCGGTCCGCAGGCCTATCACCGGCTGCCGGGAATGATCGAACAGGCGGTCGCCGGGCGCCGCACCACCGATACGGATATGCCGGCCGACGCCAAGTTTGCCGCTTTACCGCAGCGCCGCCGCAGCGCTCCCGCCGCGTTTCTGACGGTGCAGGAAGGCTGCGACAAGTTCTGCACCTATTGCGTGGTGCCCTATACGCGCGGGGCGGAAATCAGCCGGCCGTTCGCGGCCCTGTTCGACGAGGCCCAGCGCCTCGCCGATGCCGGTGCGCGCGAGATCACGCTGCTGGGTCAGAACGTCTCGGCCTGGCGCGGCGAGGATGCGCGCGGGCGGCCCATCGGGCTTGCCGGGCTAATCCGCGCCATCGCCGATTTGCCCGACATCGCCCGCATTCGGTACACGACCAGCCATCCGGCCGACATGGACGATGAACTGATCGCCGCGCATGGCGAGATCGGCAAACTGATGCCTTACCTGCACCTGCCGGTGCAAAGCGGCAGCAACCGTATCCTCAGGGCGATGAACCGCAGCCACAGCACCGAAAGTTACCTCGCACTGCTGGATCGGTTCCGCGACGCCCGACCCGATCTGGCGCTATCTGGCGATTTCATTGTCGGCTTTCCGGGCGAGAGCGAGGCCGATTTCGCCGATACGCTGCGGCTGGTCGATGCAGTGGGATATGCGGCCGCGTTCAGTTTCAAATATTCGCCGCGCCCCGGCACGCCGGCGGCGACGATGCCTGATCAGGTCGCACCCGAAATTATGGACGAGCGGCTGCAACGATTGCAGGGCGCGCTTGGCCGGCATCAGCTGGCGTTCAATCAGGCGAGCGTGGGCAAGTCCTGCACGGTCCTGGTCGAACGGCGCGGCAAGCTGCCCGGCCAATGGCTCGGCAAGTCGCCGTGGCTGCAATCGGTGCACTTTACGGGCGAGGCGGCTATCGGCGATCTGGTCGAAGTCGAGCTGACCGCTGCTGGCCCCAACTCGCTCGCCGGGAGATTGCTGGAACCGGCTCTGGCCTGACGCGCTGCTCTTCTGTGCAAAGGCCGGCGCATGACGCTTGTTTCAGCGCCAGCCGCCACTATCCTCGACGGGCAACGAAAGGACCGCATGGCTCGCAAACTGCCGGGGCCCACCCCTCCCTTCTCTCCCCCGCCGGCCCCAATGCGCGAGGCGCGTCGCGCCCGGGTGGAGGTCAGCTTCGAAGATCAGTCGCTGCTGGTCCCGCTGTTTGGCCAGTTCGATGCCAATCTGGTGCAGGTCGAGAACCGGCTGGGCGTGTTCATCTCTGCCCGCGGCAACCATTTGCAGATCGAGGGGCCAGAAGATGCCGTTGCCCGTGCGCGCGACGTGCTGACGCGGATGTATGACCGGCTGGCGCTGGGGCAGGATCTCGACCCAGGCGCGGTCGAATCGCTGATCGCCATGTCGAACGAGCCGACACTGGAGGGGATCGTGCGTGGCCAGGATGGCGGC
The DNA here is from genome assembly GCF_016461955.1 of Qipengyuania sp. YIM B01966. GTDB lineage: Bacteria > Pseudomonadota > Alphaproteobacteria > Sphingomonadales > Sphingomonadaceae > QFOP01. The sequence goes on from NZ_JADMNM010000002.1 coordinate 420,587, forward strand.
GCGCCGATCATGATCCGTACCCGTCGCAAGACGATCGTCCCGCGTTCGGCCGGACAGATCCCCTATATGCGGCAGCTAGCCAGCACGGACATCGTCTTCGCGTTGGGCCCGGCGGGCACCGGCAAGACCTATCTGGCGGTGGCGCAGGCCGTCAGCCAGCTCATCACCGGGAGCGTGCAACGCCTCATCCTTAGCCGCCCGGCGGTCGAAGCAGGAGAGAAGCTCGGCTTCCTCCCCGGCGATATGAAGGACAAGGTCGATCCCTATCTGCGTCCGCTTTACGACGCGCTGTACGATTGCATGCCGCCCGAACAGGTCGAACGCCATCTGGCGAGCGGGGTGATCGAGGTGGCGCCGATCGCCTTCATGCGCGGGCGCACGCTGGCCGACAGCTTCATCATCCTCGATGAAGCGCAGAACACGACCCGCGAACAGATGAAGATGTTCCTCACCCGCTTCGGCCAGAACAGCCGGATGGTGGTGTGCGGCGATCCGCGGCAGGTGGACATTCCCGGCGGGGACGCGATGAGTGGCCTCGCCGACGCGGTCTCCAAGCTGGAGGGTGTCGAAGGCATCGCGGTCAGCCACTTCACAGCCGCCGACGTCGTCCGCCACCCGATCGTCGGCCGCATCGTCGAGGCGTATGAAGGCACGGGCTCGTAGACAGGCGCGGGCCGGTTGATGGAACTCGATATCGATCTTGAAGGCTGGCCCGGCGGTGCTGACTGGCCCGCGCTGGCGTTGCGCGCGGCTGAGGCGGCGGCGGCTGTCTCGCCGGAACTTGCGCATCCCCGGCTGGCCGCCAGTGTCCTGTTCACCAGCGACGCCGAGGTGCGGCAGCTCAACGCCGATTGGCGCGGCAAGGACAAGCCGACCAACGTGCTCTCATTCCCGATGCTTGAGCGTGCGGATCTGCTGGCGTTAGCGGAGAAAGGGCCGCCCCAACTCCTGGGCGACATCGCATTGGCGCATGAAACCTGCGCGCGCGAGGCAGCCGAGCGCGGCATTGGGCTGGCCGATCACGCTGCGCACCTGCTGGTCCACGGCTTCCTTCATCTGGCCGGCCATGATCATGAAACTGCGCCCGAAGATGCGGCAGCGATGGAGGCACTGGAGATAAAGGCGCTTGCGCTGCTGGGCCTTGGCAACCCATATGAGGGCGATCAACAGGTGGAGCGATGATCAGGGCCATGCCCGACAATGACAGCCAATCGGGAGACGGAGACAGTAGACGCGGGCTGTGGCTCGCGGTGCGTAAATTCTTCGACGCCAATGCCGGCGAACGCTCGCTGCGCGAACAGCTCGAGGATGTCATTGACGAGCACGAGGACGGCGCGCCAGCCTCGGCTTCGGGCGAGACCAGCGGCGATCTTTCGCCGCTCGAACGCCAGATGCTGCGCAATCTGCTGCACTTCAGCGAACATGATGCCGACGATGTCGCCGTCCCGCGCGGCAAGATCATCGCCGTCGCCGATACGCTGCCGTGGGCCGAACTGGTCAATATATTCGCCGAAAGCGGCCATTCGCGCCTGCCGGTTTATCACGACACGCTCGACCAGATCGTCGGGATGATGCATTTGAAGGACGTGTTCCCGTTGATCGCGCGGGACGAGGTGCCGGACGATTGGACCGCGTTGATGCGCCAGCCGATCTTCGTTCCGCAGGCCCGCGGCGCGCTCGACGTGCTGGCCGATATGCGGCTCAATCGGGTCCACCTGGCGGTCGTGGTGGATGAATATTCGGGCACCGACGGGATCATCACGATTGAGGATCTCGTCGAGGAGATCGTCGGCGAGATCGAGGACGAGCATGACGATGCGCCCGAACAGTTGATCGTGCCGGTCGGTGCCAAGATGTGGGATTGCGATGCTCGGGCTGAACTGGACGACATCGCCCGCGAGATCGACCCCCGCCTCGCGCAGATCGAGGAGCCGGTGGACACACTCGGCGGGCTGACCTTCCTGCTGGCCGAAGGCGTGCCGCCGGTCGGCACCATGCTGGCGCATGAGAGCGGCTGGCGGATCGAAGTGCTCGAAGCCGACGATACTCATGTCCGCCGTCTGCGGTTGCACGCGCCCGCAGAAGAACGGCCCGAAGACCGCGAGGAATAGGCATGGGCCTGCGCCGCCTGCCGCCGCTGCGCGCGATGGAAGCGTTCATGCGCGTGGTACGCCTCGGATCGGCGCGGGCCGCAGCGGCGGAACTGGCGCTCAGTCCCTCGGCCCTGTCCCGGCGGATCGCGGGGCTGGAGGATTTCGTCGGCAAGAAACTGTTCACCCGCGCGCATCAGACGATGGCGCTGACCGATGAGGGCCGGGCATTCTATGATGCGGTCGCTCCGCATTTCGATGCGCTGACAGCAGCGGTGGAAAGCCAGTCGGAAAACCTCAGCCTGCTGCGGCTGCATCTGGGGGTACTACCGCTGTTCGGGGGGCAGCGGCTGTTCCCGCGGTTGCCCGAACTGCGCCGGCTGCACCCGCGTCTGCATATCGACATCGACACCGGCCCGCATCTGCTCGACCGCGTTGGCGATACGCTCGACGCCGCAATCGTGCTGGCGCACGCACCCGATCCAGCCTTCCATGCCGTGCGTCTCGACCACAATCAGGTCCACGCGATCACGTCGCGCGCGCTGGCGGCGGAACTGGGCGAGCAGCCCGGCGCAATCGATCTCGCGCGCCAGACTTTTCTCGTACACAACGAAATGCCCGACAGCTTTGCGGCCTGGCAGGAAGCAATCGGGCTCGAACGGTTCGAGCCGGCGGCCATCGATCATTTCGATTCAGGGCAATTGATGCTCGAAGCAGCCGCGCAGGGCCTCGGCATAGCGATCATGCATGACGACCATTTTAACCGCGCGGGCGATCGGCGGCTGGCTAGGTTGTTTCCGGACACGCCCGTCGAAAGCCCTTATTCCTACTGGTTCATCTGCCGCCCCCGCGCGCTGGAGCAGCGCCCGGTCCGCCTGTTCCACGACTGGCTGGTGGCTGCCGACCTCTGATCGTTCGCTTTTCGTCAACCATTGCCCCCTAGCTTCGACAACCAAGCGGGGGTTGCCGGTGATCGAGATCGAAATCCAGAACGAGACGCATCAGTCGCAGGAGCGGTTGCGCTTTGCCGCCGTGCCGCGGATCGGCGAAGGGATTCGCCTGCGTGACCCTGATGGGTGCTGGGCATCCTATGACGTGCTCGACCTGTGGTACCAGAAGGCCGAATATGGCGATATCTGGGTGCCCTATCTCCATGTGCGGATGACGCCCGAAGATGGCGTGCAACCCGTGCCGACTGTCGCGGTACCGGCGGCGAACGACCATTTCTCGGGCCGGGAGGTGCAACCATTCACGGCCTGATCAAACGGCACGGGCGGATGGTTCCGCCAGAGGAGCGCGCCCCTGCGGCGCCCGCCGCCGCGCCGGCGCCCACCCCGCAATCTCCCGCCATCGCTTCCCAGCTTCTATGCCTGGTGGTGGACGACTCGCGTGTACTGCGAAAACTAACGCGCCGCGTGGCCGAAGGGATCGGCTACACCGTGCTCGAGGCCGAGAATGGTGAGGAGGCACTGACCCGGTGTGCTAGGGCGATGCCTGCGCTGGTCATTACCGACTGGAACATGCCGGTGATGAGCGGGCTCGAATTCGTCAGCGCGCTACGTGCCATGCCCGGCGGCGCAGCGACGCGGGTTGTGTTCTGCACATCCAACGCGGGCGCGCGCGATATTCATCAGGGTATTGAGGCCGGAGCGGACGAATACGTCATCAAGCCGTTCGACGAGGCGACACTCAAAGCCAAGCTCGCCAGCATCGGGGCCGCCTGACGCGCTGCCCCGATACCGGCGTAGGGGATCAGGCGACGGTCGCCTTGACGATCTTGCCCGGCGCGCGCGGCGGCTCGCCCTTGGGCAGCGCGTCGACATGCTCCATCCCGCTCTCGACCTGACCCCAGACGGTATATTGCCGGTCGAGGAACCGCGCATCGTCGTAGCAGATGAAGAACTGGCTGTTCGCGCTGTCGGGCACGCTGGTGCGGGCCATCGAGCACGTGCCGCGGACATGCGGCTCGGCGTTGAATTCGGCCTTAAGGTCGGGCTTGTCCGACCCGCTCATGCCCGTTCCGGTGGGGTCCCCGCCCTGCGCCATGAACCCGGGGATCACGCGATGGAACACCACGCCGTCGTAAAAGCCGTCGCGCGCCAGTTCGGTGATCCGTTCGACATGGCCAGGGGCCAGATCCGAGCGCAGGCGGATGACCACGTCGCCGGTTTCGCCGGAGCCGGTATCAAGCGTGAGGGTGAGCGTCTGGTCGGTCATGGGTTTTCGTCTCCTGATGGGTCTTGCGCGCCGATATAGGGGCACGCGCGGCAATGTCACCCGCGGCTTGCTTTTGAGCTTGCCCGCCCTAGACGAAGGCGCATGGCGGGGACCGAACCTTCCTTCGAGGACGGCATGCTGCGCACGCGTGACGATGGCGCGCGCCCCGACGAGGGCGGCCGCCCTGACGACCGGCTCGACGATGCCCGGCTGGACGAGGAAAACCGGCTGAAGCCCGAATATGTCCGGCAGGTGCGCGCCGCCCTCGACGCGGGCGAGCGGGGCGAGGTCTATGACCTTGTCGAACCGCTGCACCCGGCGGACATCGCCGACCTTATCGAACTGCTCGAACCGGCCGAGCGCCCTGCCCTCGCCGCCGCGATTAGCGATCTGATGACCGGCGACGTGATCGCCGAACTCAACGATTTCGTTCGCGAATCGATGATGGAAGCGATGCCGGCCGCGGCAGTCGCCCATATCGCCGAACAGCTCGAGACGGACGACGCGGTCCAGCTTATCGAGGATCTTCAGCCGGCCGACCAACAGGCCGTGCTGGCCGAGCTGGAGCCCGAGGACCGCGCCGCGATCCAGACGGCGCTCGCTTATCCCGAGGAAACCGCCGGCCGGTTGATGAGCCGCGAATTCGTCGCGGTGCCCGAGCATCTGACGGTTGGCGACCTGATCGACTATTTGCGCGCCGAGACCGACCTGCCCGATGATTTCTGGGAAGTGTTCGTGGTCGATCCGCATCACCGCCCGGTGGGCACCTGTCAGCTGTCGTGGGTGCTGCGCGCCCCGCGCGAGGTGCAACTGACCGACGTGATGAAACGCGACCAGACGCTGATCCCCGATCTGACCGATCAGGAAGAGCTGGCGCTGATGTTCCAGAAATACGCGCTGATCTCGGCCGCGGTGGTCGATGCCAGCGGGCGCCTGGTCGGCCAGCTGACGGTCGATGATGTGGTCCACATCATTTCGGAAGAAGCGGGCGAGGACGTGCTGCTGCTGTCGGGCGCGGGCGAAGGCGACATCAACGAGCCGATCCGCGACGCCTATACCGCGCGAGTCCGCTGGCTGATCGCCAATCTGGGCACCGCGCTGATCGCCAGCCTGATCATCGCCGCCTTTGGCGCGGCGATCGAGCAATTGGTGGCGCTGGCGGTGCTGATGCCGATTGTCGCCTCGATCGGCGGCAATGCCGGGACGCAAACCATGGCGGTAACGGTGCGCGCGATCGCCACCAACCAGCTCACGCGGAGCAATACACGGCGCATCCTGTGGCGCGAATTGCGCGTCGCGGTGCTTAACGGAGCGACGATCGCCGTGCTGATCGGCATGGCCACTTCGGTCATTTTTACCCCCATGCTGGGCGGCGTGATTGCGGCCGCGATGGTGATCAATGTCATCGTTGCCGGCCTTGCCGGTGTGCTCGTACCGGTCCTGTTCGACCGGATGAATCAGGACCCGGCCGTCGCCAGCAGCGTATTCGTGACGATGATCACCGATTCGATGGGCTTCTTCGCGTTCCTCGGACTGGCGGTGGCGAGCGGTCTCGCCGGCTGAACGCTTGGGATTGGGGCGCGCGCACCCTATCTAACCGGCCGATGCCGCTTAACCTGACCAAGATCGCGTTCGGCGCGAAGTCGTATGCCGATATCGAGAGCTGGTTCGCCGGACGCCCGCGCCTCAGCGTCAATACGCGCTATCGTCCGACCCGGTGGGAAGAATGCACGGGCGGATCGCTGTTCTGGATTCACGAGCATAATCTGGTCGCCCGCAGCCCGATCCTCGGCTTCACGCAGCAGGATAATGGCCGCTGGTTCATCGACCTTGCACCCACCCTCATCCCTGTTGTCGCCACCCCGCGGCGCGCGCATCAGGGGTGGCGCTACCTCGCCGACGATAAAGCGCCACGCGATCTGGCGCCCGGCGAGAACCCGGGCGACATCATCCCCGGCCGGCTCGCCGCGCGGTTGCTGCGGCTGGGGTTGATTTAGCCCGCCTCGTCCTTGCGCAACCACCATTCTAGAAGATGGCGGGCGATGGCCTGCGGAGGTGGGGCGATGAACGGGGCAGCCGGCTCGCCCGCCAAGGCTGCGGCCACTTCTGCCACCGTGAACCACCGTGCCTCATCCAGTTCGGTGTGGTCGACGGTCAGCGCGTCATTGTCGGCGATGGCGTGGCAGCCGATCATCAACTGCGAGGGGAAGGGCCAGGGCTGGCTGGCGACATAGCGCACCGCGCGGACCGCTACCCCCGCCTCTTCGCGCACTTCTCGCGCGACGGCTTCCTCGATCGTCTCGCCCGGTTCGACGAAGCCCGCCAGCGCGGAAAAGCGCCCCTCGGGAAATTGCGGCTGGCGGCCGAGCAGCAGGCGTCGTTCCGCCCCTTCGCCATGCTCGACCAGCATGATCGTGACCGGATCGACCCGCGGAAAATGTTCTGCCCCGCACGCGCTGCAACTGCGCTGCCAACCTCCCTTGGCCATCTGTGTGGCGGCGCCGCATTGGGCGCAGAAGCGGTGCCTTGCATGCCAATCGACCAGGCTGCGCGCCGCGCCATACAGCGCCAGATCCTCCGCCCCCAATATCGCCAGCGCCTGCCAGATGCGCGGGATGGCATAGGCCGGCCGCGCCTCGCCGGCCGCGGGAACCGGAGCAAAACACGCCTTGCCGTCGAGCATACCGAGGAACACCAACTCAGTCTCCGCCGAGCAATCGGCCAGCGTGCCCCAGGAGAGGCAACCCGCATCATCGCAGCCGGGCACCAGGCCGGCTTCGAGCACCAGCACCCGCGCGCGCCAGTCCATCAAGGCGGCGAGCGCGGCAGGGTCGCTGCGGAGATGGTCCGCGCGATCAATCCGCGCGCCCGCAAAGGCGATCGCCCCCGGCCCAATCCGCATCGCCGTCAACGCCCGGCCAGATCGGCCATGACCGCCGCCGGGAAGGCGCGGTGCAGCGGATAGGCCTCCGCCGGCATGTATTGCGTCATGAAATTGGCGCGTAGGCCGCGGCGCAGATCGACCAGGCCGACGGTGCCCGCGGCGCCGGCCCAGCCATAGGTGCCAGCCTGTTCGCCCAGCCCGACGCGGCCGCCGGCGCCAAACCCGCCGCCGGCAGCAAAAGTGCCGGTGGTGACGACCCCTTCGGGCAGCAAGTTCGAGGTGCCGATCCGCACCGCATCTTCGGCCAGCACCCGCTTGCCATCAATCAGTCCGTAACCCAGCAGCATCCGCAGGAAGCGGTCGTAATCGCGCGGCGAGGAGACCAGCCCCGCCCCGCCGGCAGGCAGCCCCGGCTCCTCGAGAAATACCGAGCGCGCCGCCGGGTCGAGCGGGACGAGCGCGCCGCCCAAGACGAAATAGTTGGTCGTCAACCGGTGCGCCTCAGTGGCGGGCACTTGAAAGAAGGTGCTGGTCATTCCGGCGGGTGCGAACAGCCGTTCGTGGAGGAACTCAGCGAAGCTCTGCCCCGAGACGACCTCGATCACCCGGCCGAGCAGATCGAGCGAGACCGAATAGGACCAGCGCGTGCCCGGCTGCGCAACCAGCGGCAGCGCCGCCAGCCGTTCCGCAAATACGTCGAGCCCGCGCACAGTGGCCGCACGGCCCATCAGCTGCGCAATCGGCAGCCGGCTGACGGGGCCCGGCGTCAGCCCCTGCTGCTCGTAAGCCTGCCGGATCGGGCCGCGCTGGATGATCGAATAGCCGAGGCCCGCGGTGTGCGTCAGCAGATGGCGGATGGTGATCGGCCGCTCCGCCGGCACGGTATCTTCGAGCGAGCCGTCATAGCTGCGCTGCACGCGCATTTCGGCAAAGGCCGGGATGATCTCGGCCAGCGGCTGGTCGAGCGCGAGCTTTCCCTCGGCGATCAGTTGCATCACCGCCATGCCGGTAATCGGCTTGGTCATCGAATAGATGCGATAGAGGCTGTCGGCATCGGCGCGCGCCGGTTGGCCGATGGTCAGCGTGCCGCGCGCGATGAACTCGGGCGCGCGCTGCTCGCGGCCCAGCGTCGCCACAGCGTTGGCCAGCCGGCCGGGGCCGACATAGCTGTCGATCAGCGCCCGCACCGCCCGCCAGTCGCGCGGCCAGGCCGCCGCCTGCGCCAGCGCGCGGCCCGCGCCCGCCCCCGCCAGTGTCGCGCCAAGCCCCAGCCACGCCCCGCCGCGAAGCAAAGCACGGCGATCGAGCGGGAGGATGGCGGCGGGGGCAGCGGGTTCGGTCATCGCGGCGATGTGCGACAAAGGGGCCGAACCGTCAATGAACACCGCGCGCTTGCAAACATCGCTGGCCCCACACATATCGAGCCGATGCTGAACGTCCTCTCGATCCTCACCGGCCTGTTCGCCCTGTTGCTGGCGATCCCCTCGACCATCCCGTTCCTCGGCTGGGGCAACTGGTTCGTGCTGCCGATCGCGATTGTCGGCATCGCGCTCGGCCAGCTGTCGTCGAGCAATGGCGGGCGCAATTTCTGCATCGTGGTGCTTGTGATCGCGGTGATCCGCCTGTCGCTGGGCGGCGGGATCATCTAGGCGAGCACCAGCCGCGCCGCCTTGGCGAATAGAGTCGGCAAGCCGGCTTCGCCCAGCCGCGCGATAGGCCACCATTCCCCGGCGCCTTCCACTATGGGCGCCGGCTTGCCCACCATCCGCCGCACTTCCAGCGTCAGCGCGAAATGGGTGAAGGTGTGGCGCACCGTGCCGAGCACCTCGCCCCCCGCCACCCCCGCACCGTCGCGGCGCGCGTCCCAACCATCATCGGGCAGAGCGCGCATTCCGCCCAGCAGCCCCTCGGGTGGGCGGGCGACGAGCCACACCGCCCCGTCGCGCTCAAACCACAGCGCGGTGCCGCGCCGTTCGGGCTTGACCTTCTTGGGCAGCTTCACCGGATAACGCGCCGGATCGCCTTCGCTGCGCGCAGCGCACAATTCCGCCAGCGGGCAGAGCAGACAGCGGGGCGCCCGCGCGGTGCAGATCGTCGCGCCCAGATCCATCATCGCCTGCGCGAAATCGCCGGCCCGCGCGTCCGGCGTGATCCGGTCCGCCGCCGCGCGGATCGCCTTGCGCGCAGGCGGCAGCGGCTGCGCAATGGCAAACAGCCGCGCCACCACCCGCTCGACATTGGCATCAACCACCACCGCCCGCTGGCCAAAGGCAATCGCCGCCACCGCCGCAGCGGTATAGTCGCCCAGCCCCGGCAGCGCGCGCAACTCTGCCTCGTTCTGCGGGAAGCCGCCGCGCGCCGCCACCGCCGCAGCGCAGCGCACCAGATTTCGCGCGCGGGAATAATATCCCAGCCCCGCCCAGGCGGCCATCACCTCCGCCTCGGGCGCGGCGGCGAGGCTGGCGACATCGGGCCAGCGCGCAGTAAAGGCCGCGAAATAGGGGATGACGGCCGCCACCGTGGTCTGTTGCAGCATCACTTCCGACAGCCACACGCGGTAGGGGTCGGGCGGCTGCCCACCACCCTTGCCGTTCGGAGGGGAGCGCCATGGCAGCGTGCGGGCGTGCCGGTCGTACCAGGCCAGCAGCAGCGGCGCGATGTCATGCTCTCTGGCTTGCACGCGCGCGCTATGGCATGGCCGGCGGCGCAATGGAACGCGGCGCCCCACCCCCTCCCCGCAAGGCACGCAAGGCCGCGCTGGCCAACGCGTATGGCAAGGCGTTCGAACGCCCGCGCGGCGGGGCGGCCAAGCCGATTGCCGAACTGATGCCGCAGATCGGCCGCACCGCGTTCCGCCGCTTCGGTTTTGTGCAGTCGAGCGTTGTCACCCGCTGGCCCGAAATCGTCGGCCCGCGTCACGCGCAGGTCTGCGCGCCCGAAGCGATCCGGTTCCCGCCAGGCGAGAAAGCCGACGGTATCCTGCAACTGGTGGTGCTGCCTGCACAGGCCCCGCTGATCCAGCACGTCATCCCCGAGATTATCGAGCGGGTGAACCGCTTCTTCGGCTACAAGGCGGTGGCGCGGGTCAAGCTGCGGCAAGGCGCGGTTAAGCCGCCCTCTGCTGAAGCGCGCCCGGCAGCGCCGCCATCGCTGCGGCCGATCCCGCTGGAACTGGGGGAAAGCCTGCGCGATATCGGCGACCCGGAATTGCGGCAGGTGCTCGAATCATTGGCCCGCAGCCTTGGCGACCGCGAGGAAAGACAGGAACAAAAGAATTGAAGACCCGCACTAACTGGCTGGCCCTGCCCGCCTTGGCAACTGCAGCGCTGATGCTGGGGGCGACTACTCCGGCCCCGCAGCGCAGCAGCAACTGGAACACCACCGTCACCCGCACCGCCGGCGGCAGCCATCTGATCGGCAATCCGCGCGCCGAGGTGAAGCTGACCGAATATGTCAGCTATACCTGCCCGCATTGCGCGGCCTTTGCGCGCAGCGGCGATAATGCGCTGGAACTGGCCTATGTCGGACCCGGCCGGGTGCAGCTGGAGGTGCGTAATTTCGTCCGCGATCCGGTGGACCTCACCGCTGCGATGCTCGCGAATTGCGGGCCGGCCAGCAAATTCCCGCAGAATCACAAGGCGTTCATGAGCCGGCAGGCGAGCTGGCTGCCGACGCTCGCCAATCGCACTCCGGCGCAGGTGCAACGCTGGACCACCGGCGATTATGCCGCACGCCGCCGCGCGATGGCGGCCGATTTCGGTTTCTACACGATCATGGAGAGCCGGGGTTACACCCGTGCCGAGGCCAATCGCTGTCTGGCCGACAATGCGCTGGCGACGCGGCTGTCCGAAGGGACGCGGGCCGACGCCAATACCGGCGTGACCGGTACGCCGAGCTTTGCGGTCAATGGCCGGCTGCTCGCCGGGGTGCACGACTGGACCGCGCTGGCGCCAGTGATCGACGCGGCGCTCTGATCCGTATCTGTGCACAAGCGCGTGGCCATGCTTCAAAGCGCGGGCCTTTCGCGTCTACCTTTTCGCTCGACCTGACAGGAGCCTGATGACGATGCTTCGCCTGCCCCGTTTCGCCCCCACTGCCCTTGCCCTGCCGCTCGCCCTCGCGCTGGCCGCTTGCGGAGAAAAGGACGCCGTTTCCGAATCCGGCGCACCCACCGGCGAACCAGTCGCCGCGGTGGCCGCGCCGGCGGGCCAGCAATGGGCCGATGTCGCCACCGTCACCCCCGAAGGCGGCGCGCTGATCGGCAATCCGAACGCTCCGATCAAGCTGATGGAATTCGGCTCGCTCACCTGCGGCGCCTGCGCCCAATTCGCGCAGACCGGCTTCGAACATCTGCGCGACAAATACATCAATTCGGGCCGCGTCAGCTTCGAGTTGCGCAACCAGGTGCATAACGGGATCGACCTTGTGATGGCGCGGATGGTCCGATGCTCCACGCCCGAAGCGATCGTGCCGCTGTCCGAACAGGTGTGGATGAATTTCGAGCCGGTGATGGAACGCGCGCAGCAGGGCGCCGCCGCGCTCGAGAACATGGGCCAGCTGCCGGAAAACCAGCGTTATGCCGCCGTTGCCGAGGCCACCGGCCTGCTCGATTTCTTCGCCGCGCGCGGCATCAGCAAGGATCAGGCGCGCGCCTGCCTCGCCGATGGCAAGGCGGTGGAAGAAATCGCCAACCGCTCGACCGCGCAGTCGGAAGAGCTGAACGTGACCGGCACGCCGACCTTCTTCATCAACGGCCGCAATGTCGGCACGCAAGGCTGGGCGACGCTCGAACCGATGTTGCAGGAAGCGGGCGCCCGCTAGGGCCGCCGGAGCGAGGCGGGGGAACCGGCGGATGCAATTGAAACGGCTCAAGCTGAGCGGTTTCAAGAGCTTCGTCGAGCCTGCCGAATTGCGGATCGAGCCGGGGCTGACCGGCGTCGTCGGCCCCAATGGCTGCGGCAAGTCCAACCTGCTCGAGGCGATCCGCTGGGTGATGGGCGAAAACTCGCCCAAATCCATGCGCTCGGGCGGGATGGAGGATGTCATCTTCGCCGGCACCGAAACGCGCCCTCCGCGTGATTTCGCCGAAGTCGTGCTGCAGGGCGATGGCGATGATGGCGAACCGCTCGAGGTGGTCCGCCGGATCGAGCGCGGCGCGGGCAGCGCCTACCGCGTCAACGGCCGCGACGTGCGGGCGAAAGACGTTGCGCTGACCTTTGCCGATGCCGCCACCGGCGCGCACAGCCCGGCGCTGGTCAGCCAGGGCAAGATCGCGCAGGTGATCGCCGCCAAGCCCGCCGAACGCCGCGCCATGCTGGAAGAAGCCGCCGGGATCGCCGGCCTCCACGTCCGTCGCCGCGATGCCGAGGGTAAGCTGCGCCAGACCGAGGCGAACCTCGCCCGGCTGGAAGATCTGATGGCCGGGCTCGACAGCCAGATCGCCACCCTTCGCCGGCAGGCGAAGCAGGCCGATCGCTATGCCGCACTGAGCGAGGACATCCGCCAGGCCGAGGCGCAGCTGGTCTTTGCCCGCTGGCGCGATGCCGCCCGCGCCGCCGACGAAGCGCGCGCCGCCGCCGGGGCGGCCGAGGCCGCTGTCGCGGGTGCCCAGCAGGCGAGCGATGCGGCGACCAAAGAGCAGGCTGCGGCCGCGAAGACGCTCGCCGCCGCGCGCGACGACCTTGCCGACCGGCGCGACGATGCCAGCGCGCACGGGCACCGGATGGCGGCGCTGACCGAGAAGCTCGAAGCTGCTGAACAGCGCCTCGCCGATCTCGAGCGGCAGCGCACCCGGCTCGAGGAGGATCGCGGCGAGGCGGACCGGCTGACGCGCGATGCCGCCGATGCGCTCGCCCGGCTGGAGACGGAGCTCGCCGCCGGCGCGGCGCGGCTGGCCGAGGACGAGGCGCAGCGCCCCGCGCTCGCCGCGCGGCTGGAAGATAGCGAGCGCGCCGGCCGCGCTGCCGAGCTGGCCTTGGCCAAGGCGACCGCCGATAATGCCGGGGTCGAGGCCGACTGGCGCGTCGCCGAAGGCGAGGTCGCGCAGGCCGCCAGCCGCGTCCAGCGCGCTCAAGGCGAACTGGCCCGCCAGCCGCAGGCGCGCGCCGCCCTGGGCACGCTGGAGGAGGCCGAGGCTGCGCTGATCGAAGCAACACAGCGCGCCGGGGCGGCGGGTGAAGCGGCCGAAGCCGCCCGCCGCGCGGCCGATGCAGCGCGGGCGCGCAAGGATGCCTTGTCCGCCGAGCGCGACGAGGCCGCCAGCACGCTCGCCGCCGCCCGCGCAGAACTCGCGGCAGTCGAACGCGAACATGGCGCGCTGGCCCGCGACAAGGATGCGCGCGCACGGCAGGCGGGCCGCGGCGGCCTTCCCGCCGCGCTTGACCGCGTGCGCGCCGCGCCCGGCTATGAACGCGCGGTCGCCGCGGTGCTGGGCCGCGATGCCAAGGCCGGGCTTGGCCGGCCGCGGGATGGCACGGAAGGGCGGTTCTGGGCCGGCAATGCGCCCACCCCCGCGCCGGTTGCCGACAGCCTGCTCAGCCATGTGCCGGATTGCCCGGTTGAGCTGCGCGCAAGGCTGGCGCTGGTGCATCTTTGCCCCGGTGATGTCGATGACGGTCGTGCGCTGGCGCCCGGCGAATGGCTGGTAACGCGCGCCGGCCATCTGCGCCGGTGGGACGGGTTTATCGCACGGGGCGAAGGCGGCGCCGAAGCCGCCCGGCTGGAGGCGGATAACCGCCTCGCCGCGCTCGCCGCGCAACTTCCGGCGCTGACTTCCGCCGCCGGCACCGCCGCCACCCGCCACGCCGCGGTGGTGGCGGATATTTCCGGTGTCCAGCAGGCCGTCATTGCCGCCGACCGCGCACTGGCCGCGGCGACCGAGGAGGAGCGCCACGCCCTGCGCGCCGCCGATCAGGCCGAAGGGGCGCGCGATCGGCTGGCCGCGCGGCTGGCCGAGCTCGATCAGGCGGCAGGCGACCTGGCGCAGCGGCTGGCCCAGGCCGAAGCTGATCAACATGCGGCCGAGGCCCGCCGCGATGCGTTGCCCGACCCTGCCGCCGGGCGCGCCGCGCTGGATGCCGCGCGCGCCCACAACGAGGCGGCCCGCACCGCGCAGCAGGCCGCCGCCGCGGCGCTGGCAGCGCACGATCAGGCGCTGGCCGTCGCGCGCGAGCGGATCGCCGCCCAGCGCAGCGACATTGCCGGCTGGCAGGCGCGCGCGGGCGACGCTGCGCGGCGGCTGGCGGAAATGGCCCGCCGGCTGGACGAGATCGAGGAAGAGCGCGCTGTCGTCGCCGCCCGACCCGCCGGCCTCATCAGCGAGATCGAGCAGGGCGAAGCCACCCGCATCCGGCTGGGCGATGCGCTGGCCGCCGCCGAACAGGTGCTGGCTGCGGCACTAGGTGCGGCGCAGGCGGCCGACCGGGCGCTCGCCCAGGCGGGCGAAGCGCTCGCCGGCGCGCGTGAACAGCGGGCCGGGCTGGCTGCCCGCGCCGACAGCGAGGAGGAGCGCCGCGCGGAAATGGCACGCCTCTCGGGCGAACGTTTCCAATGCCCGCCGCCGCTACTGCCAGGCCGGTTCGGCTTCGACGCCGACGCGCCCGGCGATGCCGCCGCCGCAGCCGAGGCGATGGACCGGCTGGTCGCCGCGCGCGAACGCATCGGCCCGGTCAATCTGGTCGCCCGCGACGAGCTCGTCCGGATCGAGGCGCAGCACGGGTCGAGCGCCGAGGAACAGGCTGAACTGGCCGAAGCGGTTCATCGGCTGCGCGGTTCGATCGGCAGCCTCAACCGCGAAGGGCGCGAGCGGCTGCGTGCCGCGTTCGAGCAGGTCGATACGCATTTTCGCCGCCTGTTCACGCGGCTGTTCGAAGGCGGGCAGGCGCATCTGGCGCTGATCGATTCGGACGATCCGCTCGACGCGGGGCTCGAAATCTACGCCCAGCCGCCCGGCAAGCGGCTGCAATCGCTGACGCTGCTGTCAGGCGGCGAGCAGGCGCTGACCGCGATCGCGCTGATTTTTGCCCTGTTCCTGACCAACCCCGCGCCGATCTGCGTGCTCGACGAGGTCGATGCGCCGCTCGACGATGCCAATATCGACCGCTTCTGCGACCTGCTCGAAGCGATGACCCGCGAGACGGCGACGCGCTATCTGATCGTCACGCACAACGCCGTGACGATGAGCCGGATGCACCGCCTGTTCGGGGTAACGATGATCGAAAAAGGCGTCTCGCGCCTCGTCAGCGTCGATCTGGGTGAGGCGGAGAAGCTGGCCGCCGAGTAGCCCGCGACGTCAGGTGCGCAGCGCTTCGGCCAGTTGCTGCCGCACAGCCTGCAATCGGCTGACCAGTTCAGCCGAAATGGCCGGGGCCGCGGGCTGTTCAGCGGGATGCGGATCGGCAGTCTCAGCCGCTTGCGCGAGCGGCTTTGCGCTGAGGCCCCCATCAGGCTGCCACCGCGCCAGCGCCGCCTTGGCGCCGCGCAGCGTATAGCCTTCCGAATTCACCAGCCGGTCGATCTCGCGCACCAGTGCGACATCGGCCGGGCGATAATAGCGCCGCCCGCCGCTGCGTTTCAGCGGCTGCAATTGCGGAAATTGCTGTTCCCAATAGCGCAGGACGTGCTGGCGCAAGCCGAGCGCCTCAGCCACCTCGCCGATGGTGCGCAGCGCTGCGTCGTCCTTGCCATCGCCGAACAGCGTATCGGCCACGTCAGCCCCCGTCGACGATCCGCTGCTTGAGCAGCTGGCTGGCGCGGAAGGTCAGCACGCGGCGCGGGGTGATCGGCACCTCCACCCCGGTCTTGGGATTGCGGCCGATCCGTTCGTTCTTGTCGCGAAGAACGAAGCTGCCAAAGCCCGAAATCTTGACATTGTCGCCCTTGGCCAGCGCGCCGCACATATGATCGAGGATCGCTTCGACCATGGCGAGCGATTCAGAGCGGGAAAACCCGACCTTCCGGTTGATCTTTTCTGCCAGATCCGCGCGTGTGAGTGTGCCGACCGATCGCATCCGTGCCCCTTTCGCTACTGTGCCCCGTCGCCAGGGCGGCGTCCGGGCAACGCTATCAAGCTTGGGGCGGCGCCGCAACGCCGGCAGTGCGGCAACGCACAGCCTGTCAGGCGCGCAGCAGGCTCGCGCCCCAGGTGAAACCGCCGCCCATTGCCTCCAGCATGACCAGATCGCCCGGCTTGATCCGCCCGTCGCGCACCGCCGTGTCATAAGCCAGCGGCACCGATGCGGCCGAGGTGTTGGCGTGCCGGTCCACGGTCACGATAACCTTGTCCGCCGGCAGCCCCAGCTTGCGCGCGGTGGCATCGAGGATGCGGGCATTGGCCTGATGCGGCACCACCCAGTCGATCTCGTCAACTGCGACGCCGGCATCGTCTAGCACCTCGCCCAGCACCTCGGCCAGATTGACCACCGCGTGGCGGAAAACCTCGCGCCCCTTCATCCTGAGCTTGCCGACCGTGCCGGTGGTGGACACTCCGCCATCGACATAAAGCAGCTGGTTATGCGCCCCGTCCGCGTGAAGCCTGGTCGCAAGGATACCCGGTCCATCCTCGACCACGTCCTGCGCCCCCAGCACCAGCGCGCCTGCGCCGTCACCGAACAAGACGCAGGTGGTGCGATCTTCCCAGTCGAGGATGCGGCTGAAGGTTTCCGCCCCGACCACCAGCGCACGCGTGGCCATGCCCGTGCGCAGGAAGCTGTCGGCCGTCGCCAAGGCGTAGAGAAAACCCGAGCATACTGCCGCAACATCGAACGCGGCGCCCCTGGTGACGCCAAGCCGGTGCTGGACCTGCGTGGCGCTGGCGGGAAAGGTCTGGTCAGGAGTGGCGGTCGCGAGCACGATCAGGTCGATAGTATCAGCGCCAATCCCTGCCGCCTCGAGCGCGCGGTGTGCGGCATCGGTGGCGAGCGAGACGGTGGTTTCATCCTCGGCCGCGATGTAGCGGTTGCGGATGCCGGTGCGCTCGACGATCCACTCGTCGCTGGTGTCGACCCGCGCGGTCAATTCGGCATTGCTCACCGCCTGGCGCGGCAGGGCCGAGCCGGAACCCAGAATGACCGAACGAATCATTCAACCGGACTGCCGTCGCTGGCGGCAATTGGTCCATTGACCAGCGCCGGCGCGTGGCCATTCCCGTTACCGTGACCATTCCCGCCGTGCCGTTCGCGCAGCCGGTCGGCGCCCAGTTCGGCAAGGTCGGCGGCGATGCGCGCGGTCAGATCTTCTTCCAGCAGCCGCGCGGCCACTGCGACCGCATTGGCCACGCCCACCGCATTGGCGCTGCCGTGGCTTTTCACCACCACCCCGTTGAGACCGAGGAAGACTGCGCCATTGTGATTGTTGGGGTCGAGATGGTGGCGCAGCAGTTCCGTCGCCGGGCGCGAGACGAGGAAGCCCACTTTCGAACGGATCGACGAGGTAAACGCGCGGCGCAGAAGATCGGTCACGAACCGCGCGGCCCCCTCGATCGCCTTCAGCGCGATATTGCCGGAAAAACCGTCGGTGACGACCACGTCCACTTCGCCGCGATTGATCTTGTCGGCTTCGACGAAGCCGTCAAATTGCAGCGCCAGCCCGGTTGCCGCGCGCAATTGCGCGGCAGCTTCCTGCAACTGGTCGGTGCCCTTGATCTCTTCGGTGCCGATATTCAGCAGCCGGACGCGCGGGGCCGCCGCCCCGGTGACGATCCGCGAATAGGCCGCGCCCATGATTGCGAATTGCACCAGGTTGCGGGCATCGGCCTCGGTATTGGCGCCGAGGTCGAGCATGATGACATCGTTATCGCCCAGCGTCGGCAGCAAAGCCGCGAGCGCAGGGCGGTCGATCCCCGGCAGGGTGCGCAGCGCCAGCTTGCTCATCGCCATCAGCGCGCCGGTATTGCCCGCGCTGACCGCGGCGCCGGCATCGCCGCGCTTCACCGCGTTGACGGCAAGGCCCATGCTGGTGCTGCGCGCGCGGCGCAGCGCCTGGGTCGGCTTTTCATCGCCGCCGACGACATCGTCGCAATGGAGGATTTCGGAGGCGCCGGCCAGATTGGGGTGATTGTCGAGCGCGCGGGCAATCCGCGCCTCGTCACCCACCAGCAGGAATTTGAACCGGTCGTGGCGCCGACGCGCGAGCGCGGCACCTTCGACCATCACGCGCACGCCTTCGTCGCCGCCCATCGCGTCAACAGCGATACGCGGCAGGCTCATGCGTTACTCTCCGAATGGAACGGTGGTTGCCGCTCAGAGCCCGACGGCGATGACTTCGCGGCCGTTATAGTGCCCGCAATGTGAGCACAGATTGTGCGGACGCTTCAATTCGCCGCAATTGCTGCATTCGTGGAATGCTTCCACCTTCAGCGAATCGTGTGCGCGGCGGTTGCCACGGCGGTGCGGCGAAACTTTTCTCTTAGGGACGGCCATTGCGGCACCTGTTCCTTGAAATTCAGACCTGTTGCGAGCCGCTCTAGGGTAAGGCCGCAAACCGCACAAGCGCGGTGCGCGAGCAGACCTCATCCTCGTGCGGGAAGCCGCGCCCTATAGCGGGATTGGCGGCAGTTGCAAGCGGTGGTGGCGCTGCCCGTCGGTAACGGCATTTGTCGCGGAAATGACGGGAGCTGTCACGCCACCTCGCGCACGCTTGCGGGTATTTGGCCGAAGCGCCGCAGCGGGCGGCCGCTTTCGGAGGCTTACTGATGCACATGCTACGCCATTCCACGGCCGCGATGGCGCTCGCCGCCGGCCTTGTCGCCGGACCGCTTCACGCCCAAGCGCAGACCTCTGCTGTTACCGGGTCAACCGAAGTCCCGGGCAGCCCGGATGCCAACGATCCGGCCAATCTGGTCAAGTTCGTCGATATTTCGGGCGATGGCACCACTGTGATCGGCCATGCGCGCGCGGTGGCAGGGCAGTCGAGCAATCTGCTGGCCCGCACGCCTTATGTCTTTACCCGTACCGGGACGACCCGGCTAATGCTGCCGAGCGGCTATGAAACAGGCATTCCCGTGGGCGTCTCCAACGATGGCACGGTGGTGGCCGGGACGATCGCCGTGCCGCTGGAGGCTAACACAACCCGGGCGATGACCTGGACCAACGGCACGGCCAGCATCCTCTCGATCGCCGGGGGCAACGCTTCGCAGGGCTTCGCCCTGTCGGGCAACGGCCGCGTCGTGGGCGGCGAGATCTTTTTCAACGACGGGATCAATCCGGTTCTCTGGCGCGACGGCGGAGAGCCGGTTCTGTTGACCGCCCGCGGCACGATCAACCCCTCGTTCATTACCGCTCTCAACGATGACGGCAGCGTGGTTGCCGGCAATCTCGGGGTGTTGGAAGGCGGCAAGCCGGTGATCCGGGCGGCTCGCTGGACCCAGGCGAGCGGCATCGTCCAGCTCGGCACGGTGGCCGAGCACCGCAATCCCGGCGCAATGAGCACCGCGAACGATATCTCGGCCGACGGCCTGGTGATCGTCGGCTGGTCGCAGCAGGGCTCGATCGAGCCGCAGAACGCGGTGACCGGCAACAATACGCTGGCCATGAAATGGACCGAGGCCGGCGGGATGACCTCGCTCGCGCGCTATACCGGGCAGGTCAGTTCGGTCGCCTCGGCGGTTAACGGCGACGGGAGCGTCATCACCGGCGAGGTTCGGGTGCCGACCAAGGTCGGGGCCTACACCATCGACATCAATTCAGCGGCCCGCTGGAGCGGTGGGGGCAGCGCGGTGCAGACGATTGCCGAATGGCTGGCCGCATCGGGCGTCAGCAACGGTAGCAACACCTACGACACCGCGCTGGGCGTCAGCAACGATGGCACCGTCGTGATCGGGGAAGGCAATATTAACGGGCGCAAGCAGGGTTATATCGCACGCGGCGGGGCAACCGGGGCGACCCCCCCGCCGCCGCCGCCTCCTCCTCCTCCTCCTCCTCCTCCTCCTCCACCACCGCCGCCGAGCAGCGCCGGAGTCCGGTTCGACGAACAACTGCCCGGAGCGCTCGCCAACGCGGCGAAATTTGGCCGGCTGTCGGGCGACGGGGCAAGCGTGATTGCGCAGGTCGCGGGCACAGGCGGCGCGCCTTCGACGAGCTATGTCATCGGACCCAATGGCCGCACGCTACTGGCCAATCCCTCAGGGGGCGGCGCAGCGGTCGCGTTCGACATCTCGGACGATGGCGCCACCGTGGTCGGCTTCAACGAAACTGCCGGCACGGCGGTGGTCTGGCGCGGCGGCACCGCGAGCACGCTGACCGGCCTTGCCGGATCAACCCGGTCGGAAGCGCTCGGCGTTTCGGGCGACGGGCGGGTCGTCGTCGGCGCGAGCTATCTCGATACCGCCAACCGCGCCGTCCGCTGGGTGGCCGGGGGCGCCGCGCAATCGATCGAAGGCGCGGGGTTCTACGGGTCCAAGGCGCGTGCCGCCTCGGGCGATGGCTCGGTGATTGTCGGCCACACCTTTGGCGGCCAGTTCACCGGTAACACGGTCGCCTTCCGCTGGACGGAATCGGGCGGAATGACCGCGCTCGGCACTTTGGGCAGCGGCACAGCCGGCAATTATTCCGGCGCCGTCGATGTTTCGCGCGATGGTACGACAGTAGTCGGCTATTCGACCTCGCCCAACGGTATGCGGGGCTTTCGCTGGACATCGGCCGCTGGGCTCACGGGGCTCGACCCCCTGAGCGGGGGCGACTCCACGACGGCGGAGGCCGTCAATGCCGATGGGTCGATCGTGGTCGGCTGGTCAGCCGCAGGGCGCGACCGGACCGCGGTGCGCTGGGGCCCGGCCGGCAGCCAGAGCATCGCCGCCTGGCTCGCCGCCAACGGGGTCAACAATGGCAGCAACACCTATGCCGAGGCGACCGGTGTCAGCGCGGATGGAAATGCGGTTTCGGGCAACGGGACGCTGAACGGCAAGGTCCAGGGCTTCATCGCCCGCATCGGCAGCAGCGGGACGCCAACACCCACACCGACCCCGACGCCCACACCCACGCCACCGCCTACACCGACCCCGACGCCGACCCCCGGACCCGGCACCGGCGTTATCGGGCTCGATGGTTATTTCGGCTCCTTCCCGCCCCTGCTTCTTGTGCCGCAGATCATTGGCGGGGGACCGGGGATCATCCTCGAAGGAGCGCACCATCGCGTCCTCGCGGATAACGGCCTTGCCCCTGGCGCGGGCATCTGCGGCTGGGTGACGGGCGATTTCGCCCGCGATGGCGGCCGCGATCAGCGCGGCTGGCTCGGCGAAGCCGGCATTTGCGGCGATGCGGGGCCAGTGCGCGCCGGCGCGGGCTTCGGGCTCAGCCGGATGGAGGCCGACCTGCCGCTCGGCGGGGCAATCGACGTCGATGGCTGGCACGTCACCGGCGAGGTGGATATCCGCGCCGGCAATAGCGGCCTCGTGATCTCGGCTACGGGGGTTTATGGCGAATTCGATGTCGCAACCCGCCGCGCCTATCAGAGCGGGGCGACCACTGTGACCAGCGACGGCCATACCGATGCCCATGCCCTCGCCCTGCGCGCCCGGGTGGACTGGTTCGACGCCATGCGGATCGGCGGCGTCTCGTTTGCGCCTTATGCCAGCTATACCTGGCGGCGGGTCAAGATGGCTGGATATGCAGAGGTCGGGGGCCCGTTTCCGGCGGCTGTTTCGCCGGTTACCGACGAGGCGAGCGAAGGGCGCGTCGGCCTAGCGGCAAGCGCTGCGCTCACCTCGACCACCAATTTGCGGCTCGGCGGAGAATGGGCGCACAGGTTCGACCAGACGGATAGCGGGGGCGCCGTTACCATCCTGGGCGGATTGGGCGGCACGGTGTTCGGGCCGCTGGCGGTAGAGCGCAATTGGGGACGGGTGTTCGCCGACCTCGACCAGCATATTGCACCTGGCGCAGTGATCACCGCTTCGGTGCTGGCGACGACCGATGAAGGCGAGGATTATGGCGTCACCGGATCGGTCGGACTGCGGATAAGGTTCTGATCGCGCTTGCCCTGGCGAACCGGCGTGGTAGCCCGCGCGTCGGTTCACTGGGGGCTTGCACATGGTTCTGACGGTTACACTCGCCGCAGCGGCGGCCGCCGCGATCGTCAACCTGTGGCTGTCGATCCGGGCGGGCCAGGTGCGGCATCAGGCCGGCGTCAGCATCGGCGATGGGGGCAACGAGTTGCTGGTCCGGCGGATGCGCGCGCACGCCAATTTCATCGAGAACGCGCCGCTGGTGCTGATCCTGATCGCGGCCATCGAACTGGCCCGGCCCGACACGCAATGGCTCGCCTGGGTCGCCGCCGCCTTCATCCTCGGCCGGGTGGCGCATGGCTTCGGCATGGACGGCGGCGCGATGGCCAAGGGGCGGATGATCGGCACGCTGATCACCATGCTGACGCTGCTCGGCCTCGCGGCGGTGGCGGTGCTGGTAGTGCTGCGGGTGATGTAGGGCGGCTTTTGGGAGCTTGGGGCCGAGGCTCGACGTGTCAGAGTTTGGGTGGAAAGCGGACATTGCGTCCG